>NZ_JBSSGR010000001.1:0-1497279 GCF_054063855.1 Williamsia sp. R60 | reverse complement strand
CCTTGACCTCGTCGACAGCCCGAACCATGTCGTCGGTGTTAGCGTTTGCGCCAGCGATCAGGATGCCGGTGTGCTGATCCGGGCTGATCGTCATCTCCGGTTGTGGGGGCACCACCGCCGCGAATCGGGAGTCACCAGCAAACACCGCGGTGGCATTGGCGATTGTTTCTTGCATCACCGGGTTGTCGACGGTGTCGCGGTCCGAGTGGATGACGACCTGCACCGCAGCCGACGAGTTCCCGCCGAAATGCTGCTGCGCCAGCTCGCGCACCTGCACCGACTCTGACCCGTTGGCCTGCCAGCCGGCACCGGCCAAGGAGGAAAACACTGACGGCGCGGCCGCTCCCAAACCAACTAGGACCAGCAACCAGACGCCGAAGACCCAGCGCGATCGACCGGCCATCGCCGCACCCCACCGGCCCAGCACCCCAGGCGCTGACCTCGGTGGCGAACTGGACGGCTGATCGGTGGTCGAGATGTCGGACATGGCAACAAACCTTCTCTCCAGATATCGACTGGATACCCCCTGGGGTATTCACGCTAGCCCGAAGGTACCCCCGGGGGTATCAACGGGTCAACCACGATTACATCGCGTGCCTATACCCCCTGGGGTACCGTGGTACGTGTTAGACAAACAGAGAGGCATGACTCGTGACCGGTGACGAAGAATCAATGGCGGCTGTACTGAACCGACTCCGCCGGGCGCAGGGACAACTCTCCGGGGTGATAGCGATGATCGAAGCAGGCCGCGACTGCAAAGACGTCGTCACCCAACTCGCCGCAGTGTCCCGCGCTCTCGACCGTGCCGGCTTCAAAATCGTTGCGTCAGGAATGCGCCAATGCATCAACGGCGCCGACGGCGACCAGGCGCCCTTAACCGAAGCCGAACTGGAGAAGCTTTTCCTCGCCCTAGCCTGACGGCCGGCCGACGTCCACAACAAGCAGCGGCGCCGTGGACCGGGCACGGCAATCATCGACTCGCCACAAATAATAATGCGCCAGAACCGAAACCCTCCTGAGGTTGTGGCCCTGCCGGCGGGCCCAATCCCAAATTGCGTTCCTTCACACCGTGTTGGTGGACCTGGCCCGATGGGGCGTCCCATTGCCGGCCCCCGGCACTGTCAATCGGCGATGACGCAGCCTTGCAACGGTTCCCACAGCCGACCGGCCTGGCGTACACCCACGACGTCGATGTATCAACTCTCGGTCCACGCGCCCATACCGCCGGCCCACGCCCCGGTGCCCGCATCAATGCAACCTTCGAGGACAACACGGCGGCGCGAACTCTTTCGGTGAGCCAACGGTTGTCGCTTGCGGACCTGGATCATGGATCTACGATTGCGGTCATGGCAAAGGCAGTAGTCGCGAGTGCGTATGGCGGTCCGGAAGTCCTCCAGGTCAAAGATCTCGACCTTGGTAACCCAGGGCCGGGAGAAGTACTGATCGACGTCAAAGCGGCAGGCGTCAACCCCGTCGACCTCAAGCTCTACAGCGGCGGCTTCGGTACCGACCCGAGCAAGCTTCCTTTGCATTTGGGCATGGAGGTGTCGGGTGTGATCGCCGCCGTCGGACCCGATTCCGCGGGCATCTCAGGTCCACTGTCCGTCGGCGACGAGGTGATCGCCTTCCGGGTCAAAGGTGGCTATGCAGAGCAGGTGCTGACGTCGGCCTCCAATGTGGTGACCAAGCCCGTCGCGATCTCGTTCGAACAAGCGGCGGGTCTGATGCTCGTCGGTGCGACAGCAGTTCATCTGCTCGAGACCGTTCACCCTGTGGCGGGCGAGACCTTGTTGATCCACGGCGGTGCAGGTGGGGTTGGGCTCAGCGCCGGGCAACTGGCAGTGCTGCGTGGGTCCAGGGTGATCGCCACCGCGAGCCACCGCAGGCACGGTGTTCTGACCGAATTGGGTGCTGTGCCTGTCGTTTACGGTTCGGGCCTGGCTGACCGCGTCCGTTCCCTCGCACCGGAGGGCGTCGACGCCGCCATCGACACCGTGGGCACAGACGAAGCAATAGCGGTATCCCTCGAGTTGGTCTCGGATCAAAGCCGGATCGCGACCATCGCGGGCTTCGGCAAGACTGAAGGGACCGGGATCAGACTCCTCGGCAACGGGCCAGGGGCTGACCCCGGTACCGCCATTCGTGACGCCGCCCGCGCCGACCTCGCGCGGTTGGCCGGCGACGGCAGCCTGCGGGTCGAGATCGACCGGACCTACCCGCTCGACCACGCAGCGGACGCCCACCGATACCTGCAAGACGGTCACGCCGCAGGCAAGGTGATCTTGCTACCCTGACCGCTGCGCTACCAACTCAACAACGGGTCTTCTTCGGCGACAACGATTCCGACACTTCCGGACTCGACGCGTCGGACTCCGAACAACATCTCGATCAGCTCCTCGGTGGTCACTCCTGCTTCTTCCGACCATCGTCGTGACCTCTGCAGCGCACGCGACGACCACGTCGTCACCGACGCCGAGGACCCCGAACCGAATTCGACATCCACCTGTCCGGCCGCACCCGGCGCCACCCCGGCAGTGAGGCAAGCGATGCTGTCGGCGGAGAAGACGACGCGGCCGGTCACCTCGACGACGAACCGGCACCGCGACAGCACCTTCGGGTTCGGCTCGCCGAGACGGACACGGGAGTCATGAATACCCAGTTCGCGCAACAGAGCGCCGGCGTCGAGTCCGGTCAACCACACCGCAGCGTCGACGCCCCTGAGCACGCTGGACACCGTGTGCAACAACGACGGCGCAGTATGTCCATCAGTCGAGACCAAGACGGCCACGTCCGGAATCAGGTACTGCAGACCGGTGGCTCTGGCTGCAGGATCGGTGAGCAACCGCGCCAGGGCCAGTGCTTCGGCGTTCTTCTCCGCCGCTCGGTCCGTCACCGGGCGCTCCGCCCAGTCGGGTCCGTCGTGCCAGGCGAGCGCTGCCGGTTCATGCGCAAATACGGCACCCATCATGAAGGCCCGGTTCGCCAGTTCCCAGTCCTCTCCCCCGTACTGCACAAACGACTCGTCAAAACCTCCGATGGTTTCGAACAGTTCACGGCTGCATGTCATCACAGCACTGAGCATGTACTTGTACCCGTCCCAGCCGGGCGTCAGCAGGTTCCGGGTCCGTTCGTACCCGTCCACCAACCATTGCGGTTCGTGGGCGTGCCCTTGTCCGGTGTGCGCGTTGTCCGTCAACCACTCGCTTACCGATCCCGCATCCACCCGCGACAGGTCCGCGTGCTTACGCCTTCCGACGACGACGGTGTCCGGGGCCGCCGCGGGCAATCGGACGGCGCGGCGGATGTAGTCGGGGGCGGGCACCGTATCAGCATCAAGGAAGCACAAGATCGATCCCTTGGATGTCGACGCGCCGAGATTGCGAGCCGCCGCGGCACGAAACCCTTTGTCCTCCTGGCTGACCACTGTCACCGACAGCGTCGAGGCCCACTCGCCGACATCGGGTGCCTGCGCGGACCCATCGTCGGCGATCACCACCTCTAACCGATCTAGTGGATATGTTTGTGCCGTCAACGCTTTCAGCACGAGGTTCAGCTGACGTTGCTGGTTGTAGTAAGGGATGACAACACTCACCAACGGCGTATCCGACGAATACTCGACGAGGTCCCACCGGTTGTCGGGCAGGATCATCCGTCCGTCGTCGAGAGGAATGGCGCTCACGCACTCCACCGCCGCAGTAGCCGCTCGTACGTCGTTGCCACGTCCGCCGGCGTCGGGGATGGCACCGTCGAGGCATCGATCCAGGTGGCGTCCGGATCTGCCAAGCCATCCTCGATCGCAATGCGCAGCGAATCATTGTCATTGGGGTGGACGGTGACCACGCCGGGAGACCGTGTTGTCAGCTCCTCGGTGTAGGCGGTGTGCGGTACCAACGGCCGTCGGCCCGCTGAGATCCAGGCGTTGATGGAACCCGACGCAGACATGTGCCGGTGGTAGGCCACCGGCACGGTGATCTCGGCAGACCGTCGTCGCAGTTCGGCATCGGACAAGAACCCGGTGACCTCACAACGCCGCCCCATGTCTGCGGCAACCTTGCCCAATTCGTCGGCGAGGTTCTCGTGGCCGGCGGACGGACCCCCGAGGGCAACGAAGGCGACCGATGGATCGAGTCCCGCCATCGCCTGCAACGTTTCCATATGACCTTTACCCGGGTAAAGAAATCCCAAGACGCCTACCGTCAGTTCCCTTGTTCCAGAGCGCTTTTCGGCACGGACATCGTCGATCATGAGCGGTACCACCTCGACCATCATCGCAGCATCGATGAACTCTGCAAACAGGTCCGCTTCGTGGCGGCTCGACACGATCACGCCCGATGCAACTCGCGCGACAGCCCGATAGAACTCGACACGAGCAGGCATGGCCGCGCCGTCGGAAGGCTGCGGAAGGTCGTGCAGGGTGACCGACACGGGCCGCCGCAAGCTCTCGATGATTGACAAAACACCGCTTCGTGCTTCGGACGGCGTCCGTCCGAACAGGCGATCGGTGACGTGAAGATGGACAAGCGCGCAGTCCTCGAGGATTTCTCGAAACTCGGCCACTGGACCGTGCACGTGGTGGAGCCGATGGTCGGCGCCTACTGCCACCGCTGCCTCGAACACCGAGTGCGCATAGCGAACAACCCCATGCGTCTGAGGTCCAACGGCGAGGTGCCCGATCGCTCCTCTCATGACAAGCCCAGAATCGAGATGAGTTCACGGTAGCGGTCGAGAGCTGCGTCGATGTATGCAGGATTATCGATGTACCAACGAATTTGTCGTTCGTGGACGTCTTCTTCGCTCAGCGATTCTCCATCCACACGCCACGAAAGCTGCGCGGCGGCATCGAGGCCCAGAGCGTCGATCACCCGCTGTTCCAGCGGCGCTCGAGTATTGCCCAGCAGCTCTCGCGCGGGTGCCTCGGGCACAGATGCTCCGAGCTCACCCAAGATACGGCCGGCAAGGGCGAGAAGCACCTTGTTGCCCGGGTGATTGATGGTGTGTGCGGCGTCCGCTCCGAGTCCGAGCAGCACATCGGAGACGGTGACGTCGCAATGTCGGCTCTCACGGGCCGCCAACTGCTCGACACTCCATCGGGCTGCTTCGCTAATGTTCTCGCGTGCGACATGTACATCCCAGTCGTCGAACGACTTTCGTCCGTCCCGTGCCGCAAAAATGGTTCTCAGGTCGTGATACGGAACGCCGGGCGGAACCGCAGCGGGGCTCGCAGGATGCCGAACGATGACCTGGAACGGGAACAGCCCACCGTAGCGGATCACCGGCCATGCGATGCGCTTCGCCGACGGCGCCATGTCGGCAAGGTCCGGACTGCCGATCGGCAGCCCGCGATATCCGCCGCGCACCGGCTGCGAAACGATGACCGCAGCCTCGCGGATGAGCGATTCGACCTGCGGGATGTCGGAGGCCTCGAGTTCGTGCACCGGCGGCACCCGGATCGTGCGGTACGCAAGATCAGGTGATCCCGACAGAACGACCCTCATCGCTTCGGCCTGACAGTTGCCCCACACGACCAGAATTTGCCGATCGTCGATTGTCTCGTTGTCGGCGACACCATAGAACTCGCCGTAGTGCCGGGTACGTCCGTCCACCTCATCCCTTCTGCTCACCGCCGCTTGACCCCGCATTTTGGACGGGCGCCGCGATAGTACTTTGATGTCAGGACGCATCTCCTCTCGAACAGCCGGGCCGGGGTGGCCACACCCCGGGTATCCGAAATGCCCATGGAGGAATCATCGACTTGATCACCATTGCCTCGGTCCCCACGGGACACCGGTACGTCACCCATCTCGACGCCGGCGATTCCCGGGTGACCCGGCTCTCCGATCCGGTGCCCGAAGGCGCCGACAGCAACGATCCGTGGTGGCCACCGCGGTGGCTCGAACCCGCCTGGTTACGCGGTCACATCAACGACTTCGATCTGATGCACCTTCACTTCGGATTCGACGCGATCCCCGTCGATCTTCTCCGAGAGATCATCGATGTGCTGCACCATCACGACAAACCTCTGGTGTTCACCGCCCACGACCTGCACAACCCCCACTTCTCGGACAACACGCAGCACTTGGAACAGCTGGGAGTGCTGGTGCCCGGAGCCGACGAAGTCATCACACTCACCACCGGGGCAGCCAGCGAAATCTCTCGGCGCTGGGGGGTCGACGCCACTGTCATTCCCCATCCGCACGTGGCCCCTCTCCCCTTGATCGGCCGGCCTCGTGAGGACAGGCCCGAGTTCGTCATCGGCATCCACGCGAAGAGCCTTCGGGCCAACCTCGACCCGCTTGCGATACTGGACACTGTCGTGACAACCGCGGCCGATCTACCGAACGCCCGAGTGCGGGTGGATCTCGACGCCCATGTCCTCGATCCTGGTGTCGACCAACGAACGGCCGACCTCGCCGCGATCATCACCGACTACGCAACCGAGCACAATGTGGACCTCAGGATTCACGACCGGTTCGACGACAACGAACTCTGGCAGTACCTGATCGAAATCGATGTCAGTGTGCTCCCCTACCGATTCGGAACACATTCGGGATGGCTGGAAGCGTGCTACGACCTGGGGACCGCGGTGATCGCTCCGGACTGCGGCTACTTCGCCGATCAAAAGCCATGTCGAACATACGGTTTCGGATTGAACAGATTCGATCCCAACAGCCTGACCGAGGCCTTGAGGGCCACACACGCCGAACGCGACAGCACACCGGCAGCCAGCAGAGCCTCGAGAGAAACTGAGCGGCAGCGCATTTCGGCGATGCATGACGCCGTGTACTCGCGAGCGCTCGAACAATACTCCACCGTGACCGGTCGCGCCGATCAAGCGATCGACTAGCATCGTGGACAGCAGATCTCGAATCACATCACGCGCTCATGAGCGCCGACGGCGCCCTGGTGCGTCACCGAGGAGATGACCATGCAACTTGCAGGTGTAGGCGTTTGGAGTTCGCAGTTGCGCTATGGCGATGCAGCCGAATCCGCAGAAGCTGCCGCCGAACTGGAGGACCTGGGATACACCGCACTGTGGATCCCTGACGTCGGAGGTCCGCTGTTCGACGCCGTGGAGAACCTCCTCGGAGCCACGAGCAAAGCCGTCGTCGCAACGGGCATCCTCAACCTGTGGATGCACGAACCGGTGGACGTCGCCGCGAAATACCAGTCCCTGGTCTCTGCGCACGGAGAGCGCTTGTTGCTCGGAATCGGCGTGAGTCACGCTCCACTCATCGACGCGGGCGACCCGGGCCGATACAAGAAGCCGTTGGCTGCAACCAAGGCGTACCTCGAGGCTCTGGACGCGACCGAACAGCCAGTCCCCGTCGACGCCCGCGTCCTCGCCGCGCTGGGACCAAAGATGTTGCACTTGTCCGCAACTCGCGCGAACGGATCACACCCGTACCTGGTCACACCCGACTTCACCGCCCGGGCGCGCGAATCCCTGGGCACCGGCCCTCTACTGCTCCCCGAGCAGACCGCCATCCTGACCACGGACGCCGACCACGCCCGCTCGATCGGAACCGAGTGGCTGCGTAATTACCTCGGGCTGCCGAACTACGCGAACAACCTGCTGCGCTCGGGTTTCACCGAAGACGATCTGACATCGGTCAGCGACCGGTTGTTCGACGCCATCATCGCGTGGGGCGACGAAGCCGCCATCGCCGGCCGGGTGCAGGAGCACCTCGCCGCCGGTGCCGACCACGTCTGTGTGCAGGTACTCGACACCGACCCCAAGGTGTACCCAAGGGAGCAGTGGCGTCGTCTGGCTCCGGCCTTGTTGTGACGCCGTGAGCAAAACCCGTCCGATCGTCGACGCGACGCCGAATCGTGAATGATCGGGCGGGTTTTCCGGATTGTCAGTCCGGTGGTTCGCCGGTAGCCGACCCCTGCGCGGTGCTGGTGTCACCACTGGGATCCGACCCGCTCGAATCCGAATCGGCACTGTCCCCGGGGTCGCTGTCGTTGATGGACGGCCCGGCTTTGCCCGAGTCAGCATGTTCTTGACTGATCTTCTCTTCCAGATCATCGACCGTCTTGCTCGGCTCATCGGTGCTGCCAGGCTGCTCGTTCGGGTGTGAATCGCTCATCGCTGCCTCCCGTATCAATGGATTCGTCTGTTCGGATGGAAAAGTCTGACCTCAGACGGGTACCCAATCGCGCGCCTCAACTACATCACAGTGGCTGCCGGCGGGATCGAGACGCCCGTGCGCGCGTTCAAGCGAGTGCCGCGACGCGATCCTCGAGCCCGTCGAGATCGTCGAGCACAACAGCTGCCCCTGCGATGGCTTCCGGGGCCGGCGGGTATTCCGGCCGGGGTGCAGCGATGAGCACCAGTCCGGCGGCGGTCGCGGACCGCATACCGTTGGACGAATCCTCCACCGCAACACACTCTGCGGGCTCGAACCCCAACGCCCGTGCCGCCGAGAGGTAGACGTCGGGCGCGGGTTTACCCCTGCTGAGCTCCTCGGTCGACACGGTCACCGCAAAAAGGTCGGTCCATCCCGCCGACCGCAGGACAGCATCGATGAGTTGCCGGGGCGATGAGCTGGCCAGCCCCAATGGCCACCGCCCGGCACACCGTCGCACTGCGTCATCGGCGCCCGGTAACACCGGGAGATGGTCCTCATACCGCTCGACCATCTTGTCGATCACGATCTGCGCGACCTCATTCGGCGGCTTGCCCACACCGAGGTCCTCACTCAGGTACTTCGCCCACTCCGGAGTGCTCATGCCCATCAGTGCGGTCTGTGCCTCGTCAAGCCACCGACCGCCGTGTTCGGCCACCACATCCCGGCGCACCTGTTCCCAGATGGGCTCGGAATCGATGAGCACACCGTCCATGTCGAAGATCACTGCTGCAGTCACTGCACCATCATCGCCTGCGCGATGAGACCGCGCGCGGTCACCCGAGGTCGATGACTCCGGCACCCGGCGGGTTCGAGAAGAGATCGACGATCGTGTCGGCATACTTGCCGGCAATCGGCTTGCGCCGCAATTTCATCGTCGGAGTCAGTTCGTCGCCGCCCGGATCCCAGGCCGATGGCACGATCGCGAACCGTTTGACCTGCTCCACCCGCGACAACTTCGAGTTGCCTGCCTTCACTGCCAGCGTGACCTCTTCGATGATCTCGGGGTTCTCGGCAAGATCCGCGATCTGCGCCTCGGGGATACCCAGAGCTTTTGCACGCGACGTCGCGACGTCGGGATCAAGGACCACCAAGGCGCTGATGTACGGCTTGTTGTCGCCGATCGCGACCACCTGGCTGATCAGCGACGAGGACGCCTTCACCGCGTTCTCGATTGTGCTCGGCGCCATGTTCTTGCCGGACTCATTGATGATGAGTTCCTTCTTGCGGTCGACGATTGTCAGGTTTCCCTCGTCGTCGATCTTGCCCACATCGCCGGTGGCGAACCACCCGTCGGCATCAATCGCCTCTGCCGTCTTCTCCGGCTTGTTGCGGTAACCGCGCATGACCATCGGAGCTCGCACCAGCACTTCGCCGTCGTCGGCCAGTTTGATCTCCACACCGTCCACGGGTTTGCCGACCGTGCCGACCTTCAGATTGTCCGTGGTCGTCTTCGTCGCAGCTCCGGTCGTCTCGGACAGACCCCACACCTCTATGACGGGAATGCCGATCCCGACGAAGAACTCGATGACCTCGGCCGGAATGGACGCCGCACCCGAGATGGCCACCTTCAGTTCGTCGAGTCCAAGCGCCGCACGGACTTTCGACAGCACGAGGGTGTCTGCCACGCGGTGCTGTGCAGCGAGGGTCTTGCCCCTCGGAGTGCCCGCCAAGTCGGCCTTGGCTGCGCGCCGGCCCACGTCGAGCGCCCATCCCGCAAGCTTCTTCTTCAGCGGGCTCGTCTCTTCGGCAAGCTTGCCTTCGATGCCGGCCTTCACCTTCTGCCACACACGGGGAACCCCGAAGAAGACGGTCGGCCGTACATCGGGCAGCGCTGAAGCGAATTCTCGCGGATCGGCCACCGAGGTGATCTGGATTCCGCGCATCTGGCTGGCACCGTGAGATGACACCCGATCGGCAATGTGTGCGGCCGGCAGGTAGGAGATGATCCGGTCGTCGAATCCGAACTGCAGTTCGTCGGCCACCGATTCCGCGGCGGAGATCACGTTGCTGTGCGTGATCTCCACGCCCTTCGGAGGTCCCGTGGTTCCCGAGGTGTAGATCAACGTGACCAGGTCATCGGATTCCACTGCGCGCCAGGAAGCTTCGAAATCGAACTCTTCGTCGCCCCGGGCTTCCACGTCTTTGAGTTCGATGGCACCTTCGGCCGGGCCGTCGACGGTGATGATGTGCTCGAGCGCCACGCCGGACTGTTTGATGGCGGGCATGAACACCTGCTCGGTGATCACGATCTTGTTGGCGGCATCGGTGAACAGGTACTCGAGCTGCTCGGGTGCGCTGGTGTTGTACACCGAGAACGGGATCGCTCCCAGGTGAACGATGGCGGTGTCGACGAGGTGGAATTCGGGGCGATTGGTCAACATCAGGCCGACGGTGTCGCCACGTGTGACACCGAGACGCACGAGGCCTCGTGCGATTGCCTCGACACGCTGAGCGTACTCACGCCAGGTGATCTCCTGGATCCCGCCCGGAGTGCGCAACGCGACACGATCGGGGTGCATCTTGGCGGTCTGCTGAAACGCTTCGGCCGTGGTGTGCACGGCGACTCCCGAAGCGTGGTGAAAGACGACGTCGGTGGTGTTCTCGCTCATCAGTTCTCCCGGCGGTTGGTCGCGACGCATCATGAACACGGCTGTGATCAGAATCTAGCGCTGCCGCGCCGCTCCCGAAGGCGATTCGCCGATGACCCGACAAATCGGACAGCCGACACCCACCTGCAATATGGCGACCACGACGCAACACCCCAGACAGACTGCCCGCGCCGCTTGGCACCCGGAGGGCGCACCTCGGCCGTAACATCACCTCGGACAGGAGATTCCGGGCGGGAGAACCATGCCGACGACCACGACGACAACGCTGCGATTCGCTTTGCTAGTTACTTGCGCCAGTGGCTTCCTGGACTCGTACACATTCCTTGTTCGCGGCGGCGTGTTCGCCAATGTGCAGACGGGGAACGTCATCTTCTTCTTCATCAACCTGTCCGAACAGCACTACGCCGACGCGGTGGCGCGGATTTGGCCGATCGTCGCGTTTTTGCTGGGTGTCACCCTGTCGACCCACATCAAGACCGGACGCCTCGACTCGGTGGTGACCCATCCAATCCGATGGACGATGGGCGTCCAAGCCCTGTCGTTGGCCGCCATCGGATTCGTTCCCGAGACAGTCCCCCACATGTACGTCACGGTGCCGATCTCTTTCATGGCCGCGATGCAGATCGAGCTGTTCCGCTCGATCGGCGATCTCAACTACATGGTGGTCGCGACCACCGGGAACTTGATGCACACCGTCGAGTCCGCGTACGGCGTCCTCACCACCGGATCCGAGACGTCCAAGCGCGCGCTTGCCGTCTACTCCAAAGTCATCGGCTCGTTCTTCCTGGGCGCTGCGGTCGGCGCGTTCGCGACGGAGTGGCTGGGTGTGCACGCCGCCTGGCTGCCCGCCGGCTTTCTTGCCGTCACCCTCGCCTTTTTCATTCTCGACGAGCGCGATACGAGTTCGGGACCCGACGACGACGCAGGTCACGGCGCCGCGACAGTGTGAGTCCGCCCACCACCGACAGCCCCGGAGGGGTTGATGCCGGTCAATCGGGTCAGGGTCTCGGGCGTACCCTCGAAGCGAATACGCACCGAAGGAGATCCGAATGTCCTCGACCGATGCCACCTCGCGACCCGCATCTCTCGCAATTGCCGCGGACCCTGAGACACGCCCCGCGGCTGACGATTCGGTGACCTACCGGGTGGAGAAGACGCCATTCGGTCCCATCGCGCATGTGCAGCTCAACCGGCCCGACAAGCACAACGGACTCACCTTGCCGTTGCTCGCCGGACTCACCAGAGCAGCCCGGCAGGCGGCCAAGGACCGCACCCTGCGCGCCGTCATCATCAGCGGCGCGGGCAAATCTTTCAGTGCCGGACTTGATTTCGCCAGCCTCCAGGGCAAAGAGAAGAGCATCTACCGGAACTTCATCCCAAACCTTCTGAAGGGCTCCAACGGTTTTCAGGACCCCGCATGGGAGTGGCGACGGGTTCCCGTCCCCGTCATCGCGGTGGTGCATGGCCATTGCTACGGCGGCGGGCTGCAGATTGCGATGGGAGCCGACTTCCGGTTCGCCACGCCTGACGCCGACTTCTCCGTCTTGGAGGCCAAGTGGGGATTGATCCCCGACATGTCGGCATCGGCCGCGTTGGCCCAGCTCACCACCATCGACATCGCCAAGCGACTGACCATGACCGGCGAGATGTTCTCTGCCGACCATGCCAAGGAGATCGGGCTCGTCACCGGCGTCGCCGAGGATCCGATGGCCGAGGCAATGGCCTTGATCGAGAAGATCGCGTCCCGCTCCCCCGATTCGGTGGCGTCCACGAAGACGCTGCTCGAGAAGACCTGGTCGCGCTCTCCCCGGTTCTCGTTCCCGGTGGAGCAGGTGCTGCAACTGCGGCTGCTGCGCGGCAAGAACCACTCCATTGCCCGTAAAGCGGGCATGAAGCGCACAACCCCGGAGTTCGTGGACCGCGAACTCTGAGCCTTCGCTCAGAACTCGAACGTGATGCCGCGTTCGAGCACGCCTTCGCTCGCCTCGTGCCGGACGGTTGTCCCGATCTCGACGACGTAGCGGCCGCGGCCCTCCGGTACCCCGGTGACCGCGAATCCGAGGCGGCATCGGTTGTCGAAGAGTTCAGGTGCGCCGAGTGTGCCCTCTTCCAGAATGGTGAGCTCCTCGTCGAGGATGCGGACTCGAGCACCGACCTTGAGGTCTTCGAATTCGCCTGTGCCACCGCAGATGTCAGCGGATGACACGGCATATTGGCCGCCGGTGAGGACAACTTCGCCTTCGGCGGTGAAGTCGCGGCCTTGCACACCCCAGGCCATGGCACCGAGCGCGATGACGGCGAGCACAACACCGACGACGGCACTGACGATGATGATCGGTGTGCGAGTGCGCCGTTGCCAGGTGCGGGGCGGCAGATCAGGTCCGGGCGCCAGCCAGTACTGCGGCGTCTGCTGCGCGGGATACATGATTCAAGTCTGCCTCATCGGCGCGTCGGGTCAGCCGCGTGGCGGGAAGTACTTGATGAGCGCTTCTTGGACCACGGTCGTCGCCAGCAATCCCTCGCGGGTGAAGAACCGTCCCGAAGCCAGCCCTCGCGAGCCGGCCGCGACCGGCGATTCACTTGCGTAGAGCAACCAGTCATCAAACCGGAACTCGCGGTGGAACCACATCGAATGATTGACGGTGGCGGCGAACAACCGGTCGATCCCCCAGGACAACCCGTGCGTTGTCAGGATCGAATCGAGCACTGTGGTGTCCGAGGCGTAGCAGAGCGCAGCGATGTGCAGGAGCGGGTCGTCGGGCATCTGGCCGTCGGTACGCATCCACACCCGGTTGTGTTCCAGGGTGTCGCCCGACTCGCGCACTTTCCACGTGGGGTCGTTGGCGAAGCGAATGTCGATGGGATGCAACGCATTCACGAACATGGCGATGCGCTCTTCGAACCCCTTGAAGTGCTCACCGAGGGTGGGCAGGTCCTCGGGGTACGGCACCTCGGGGATCTGAACCGAATGCTCCAGGCCGGCCTTGTTGTCCTGGAAGGCGACCAGCATGGACAGGACTTCTTCGCCGCCCTGCAGTGCGGTGACCAAGCGATTGGCGAACGGCTTCCCGTCTCGCAGACGGGTGACGTGGTATTCCAGCGGTTTGGTCACGTCCCCGCCACGGATGAAATGCGCGTGCAGCGCATGCACGGGCGTGGGCCGCGGAACACTGCGCCCGGCAGCCACCACACCTTGCCCGAGTAGCTGACCGCCGAACGTGCGCGGCCCCACCTGAGCGGGGTGGACGCCGATGAAGACGTCGGTCTCGCGTTCCTCCAGATCGAAGAGCGCCAGCAGTTTGTTCAGGTCGGACGTCGAGCCGGGGGCATCAGTCACAGGACGAATGCTAGCTGAGCTGTGTCTGATGGCTCGCTCCGCTCGCGGGGCGACCGGCCTCAAGTCGCGCGCTGTGCTGGTTTGGCTCGCTCCGCTCGCGGGCTGGTGGCCCGGGTCACGCGCTCTTCCTTCGTCGACTCAGTCGCTGCGCTCCCTCGCTCCTCTGTCCAGAGCACGCGGGGCCACCCGCGACAATCACTCGCTTCGCTCGCTCACTCATTAGTTGCGAGGGGGCACAGCGACCGATTCGACCCGGGAGGTGTGGCCGAGCGAGGGAGCGCAAGCGACCAAAGCGAACCTGGGAGGTGTGGCCACGCGCGTTCTGGACTGACGATGAACGAGCGCCAGCGATGTGAAGAGGAGGGAAGAACGCGCGATGACGGCCACACCGACAAAGCGAGCGGAGCGAGCAAATATTAGTGGTCGTCTTCACCGATCCTGTGCACATGGATCAGGTTGGTGGTGCCGACGGTGCCGGGAGGGGCTCCGGCGACGATGACCACCTGGTCACCGACTTTGAGGCGCCCGATTTCCAGGAGCGCTTGGTCCACCTGACGGATCATGGCGTCGGTGGATTCGACGCGCGGGACGATGAATGTCTCTGTGCCCCAGCTCATTGCGAGTTGGCTGCGTACCTCGGGCAGCGGGGTGAACGCGAGCAGCGGCAGTCGGGTGTGCAGGCGCGCGAGCCTGCGGACCGTGTCGCCGGACTGGGTGAACGCGACGAGGGCTTTTGCGTCGAGGCGTTCGCCGATGTCGCGGGCTGCGTAGGAGATGATGCCGCGTTTGGTGCGCGGGACGTGTGAGAGCGGCGGGACGTCGCGGGGTCCGCTTTCCACTGCCTTCACGATGCGGGCCATGGTCTGGACGGTTTCCATGACGTACTTGCCGACCGAGGTCTCCCCGGAGAGCATGACGGCGTCGGCGCCGTCGAGTACAGCGTTGGCCACGTCTGACGCCTCGGCGCGGGTGGGTCGCGAGTTCTCGATCATCGACTCGAGCATCTGCGTCGCGACGATCACCGGTTTGGCGTTCTCGCGGGCCATCTGGATGGCCCGTTTCTGCACCAGTGGGACCTCTTCGAGGGGCAGCTCGACGCCGAGGTCACCGCGGGCGACCATCACTGCGTCGAATGCCAGGATGACGGCTTCGAGGTTGTCGATGGCCTCGGGCTTTTCGAGCTTCGCGATGACGGGGACCCGGCGGCCCACGCGATCCATGATGGTGTGGACCAGTTCGATGTCGGCCGGCGAACGGACGAAGGACAGGGCGATCAGGTCGACGCCGAGCTTCAGGGCGAACTCGAGGTCGGCTTCGTCCTTGTCGGACATCGCGGGCACCGAGACGTTCATCCCTGGGAGGGAGACGCCTTTGTTGTTGCTGACGGGTCCGCCTTCGGTGACCGTGCAGATGACGTCGTTCTGGTCGATGTCGGTGACGGTCAGCCCCACCTTGCCGTCGTCGACGAGCAGTCGGTCGCCGGGGCGGGCGTCGACAGCGAGTTGCTTGTAGGTGGTCGACACGCGTTCGGCGGTGCCTTCGCAGTCATCGACGGTGATGCGGACCTGCTTGCCCGCGGGCCACTGCACCGGTCCGTCGGCGAACGTTCCCAGCCGGATCTTCGGGCCCTGCAGGTCGGCGAGGATGCCCACCGCATGCCCCGTGGTGTCGGAGGCCTTGCGCACGCGGTTGTACATTTCTCGGTGGTCTTCGTGTTTGCCGTGGCTGAAGTTCAGCCGGGCCACATCCATGCCACTCTCTACCAACTCACGCACGCGCTCGTCGGTTGCAGTTGCAGGACCCAGGGTGCACACGATTTTGGTACGTCGATTCACTCCGCCGAGCCTAGTCCGCGACGGCGATCTCCTCCACGTAAGCACCCAAGACGTCACGTGAAATTACGTCGAACTCCGCCTTTGGCCTCGTCGTGGGTGCCGCCGCGGCAGTCCGTCGTCAGCGAACCGAGAGCGGAAGCGCCGCGGGATGAACCGGTGAGGGCAAATCCGATTCGCCCATCAGGAACTCATCCACACCACGCGCCGCCGCCCGCCCCTCGGCGATCGCCCACACCACCAGCGACGCCCCGCGGTGGGCATCGCCACAGACGAACACCCCGGGCGTGTCGGTCTGCCAGTCGCTCCCACAGGACAGCGCGCCGCGGCCGTTGGGGGCCAACTCGAGGTCGGTCAGCAACGTGGTGCGTTCAACACCCTCGAACCCGATCGCGAAAAGTGCCAATTCGCAGGGCATTTCGAACTCATCCCCCACCGGCACGACATTTCGTCTGCCGTTGTCGTCGCGTTCGACGGTGACCTCGGCCAGCACCATCGCGGTGACGTTGCCGTTGTCATCGCCAAGGAAACGTTGCACCGCAACCTGATATCTACGCTCGCCACCCTCGACGTGCGCGGCGGAGTCGCGCAAGATCAACGGCCATGTCGGCCAGGGTGAGAGACTCTCGTCCCGTTCCGGTGGCAACTCGGGGTTGTAGTCGAGCTGGGTGACCGACGCAGCGCCCTGCCGGTGGGCGGTACCCAGGCAGTCGGCTCCGGTGTCGCCGCCGCCGATGATCACCACATGTTTGCCGTGGGCGGAGATCGGTGACGCGCCGTCGCCC
This sequence comes from Williamsia sp. R60, assembly GCF_054063855.1. Classification (NCBI taxonomy): domain Bacteria; kingdom Bacillati; phylum Actinomycetota; class Actinomycetes; order Mycobacteriales; family Nocardiaceae; genus Williamsia; species Williamsia sp. R60. The sequence continues at coordinate 1,480,584 of NZ_JBSSGR010000001.1, read as the reverse complement.
TCACACTCGCGATTGGCGGGCACCAGATGCTCCATGGCGAGGTGGACACCGCCCAGCTCACGTCCGGGGACCTCGGGGTTGTCGCGGGCCTTGAGCGCGCCGACAGCGAGGACGACGGCGTCGTGACGGTCGCGGAGCTCGGCGACGGTCAGGTCTTCTCCGACGTTGCACTCGGTGACGAACTCGGTGCCCTCCCCCTTCATCTGGGCGATCCGCCGGTCGATGTCCGACTTCTGCATCTTGTACTCGGGGATGCCGTACCGGAGCAGACCGCCGATACGGTCGTCTCGCTCGTAGACGGTCACCGCGTGACCTGCTCGGGTGAGCTGTTGCGCGGCCGCCAGACCAGCGGGACCTGATCCGACGACCGCGACCGATTTGCCGGACAGTGTCGCCGAGGTCTGCGGGACGACGAGTCCCTCCCGCCACGCCTCTTCGGCAATCGTCTTCTCGATGCGCTTGATGGTGACGCTGCCGCCGGTGGTGGCGTGCGAGATGGACAGCACGCAGGCCGCCTCGCAGGGCGCCGGGCAGAGCTTGCCGGTGAACTCGGGGAAGTTGTTGGTGGCGTGCAGGCGGTCACTGGCCGCATCCCACCTGCCACGGCGCACCAGGTCGTTCCATTCGGGGATCAGGTTGCCCAGCGGGCAGCCCGCAGATCCGGAGTGGCAGAACGGGATTCCGCAGTCCATGCACCTGCGGGCCTGCTCGGAGACGTGCTGGTTCTCCTTGTCGGGGTCTTTGTCGACGTAGACCTCACGCCAATCGTTGACCCGTTCGTACACCGGCCGGGTCGGGGCCTCGGTCTTGCCGACCTCCAGGAATCCGCGCGGATCAGCCACGAGCCGCCTCCATGATCGCAGCTTCCACGTCGCGTCCTTCCGCTTCGGCCATCCGGGCGGCGTCGAGCACCCGCTGGTAGTCGGTGGGCATCACCTTGGTGAACTTGCGGCTTCGCCGAGGCCAGTCAGCGAGCATCGACGCGCCCACCGCCGATCCCGTGAGCTCGACGTGTCTGCTGATGTGTTCGTGCAGGAAGAGCAGGTCGTCGGGGTCCGGATTCTGCAGCGCCACCATCGCCTGGTTCACCATGCCCGGATCGAGTCGGTAGACGTACGCGATGCCACCGGACATCCCCGCCGCGAGATTGCGACCGGTGGGTCCGAGGATCAGCACCCGCCCACCCGTCATGTACTCACAGGCGTGGTCGCCGACGCCTTCGACCACCGCGGTGGCGCCGGAGTTGCGCACCGAGAACCGTTCGCCGACTCGGCCGCGCAGATAGACCTGGCCGCTGGTGGCCCCGTACAGGATGGTGTTGCCGGCGATGACCTGGTCTTCGGCGATGAAAAGGGCGTCGGGATGCGGCCGGACGATGATCTTTCCGCCGCACAGACCTTTTCCGACGTAGTCGTTGGCGTCGCCGGTGAGGTTCAGCGTGATACCCGGCGGGAGAAACGCCCCCAGCGATTGGCCGGCAGACCCCGTCAACGACACCGTGATGGTGTCTTCGGCCAGACCATCTGCGCCATACCGTCGCGTCACCTCAGACCCCAGCAGGGTTCCGACCGTCCGGTTGACGTTGCGAACGGGCAGGTCGAGGGTCACCGGGTGCGCATCTTCGAGCGCTCCCTCCGCCAGCTGGATCAAGGTCTGGTCCAGCGCCTTGTCGAGGGCGTGGTACTGCTCGCGGGTCCGCCGCCTCGGCGAGTCGGTGTCGGCCGTGTGGAAGATCGGCGACAGGTCGATCCCCTTCGACTTCCAGTGCGCAACCCCGGGGGCGGTGTGGAGCGCATCGGAACGTCCGATCGCTTCATCGAGGGTCCGGAATCCGAGCATCGCGAGATGTTCGCGGACATCCTCGGCGACGAACTTGAAGAAGTTCACGATGTGCTCGGCCTTGCCCGTGAACCGGGCTCGCAACTTGGGATTCTGTGTCGCCACACCCACAGGGCAGGTGTCGAGATGGCAGACCCGCATCATGATGCAGCCGGCCACGATCAGCGGGGCGGTGGAGAATCCGAACTCCTCGGCCCCGAGCAAGGCCGCGACCATGACGTCCCGGCCGGTGCGTAGCGCCCCATCGCACTGGACGGTGATCCGATCGCGTAAACCGTTGAGCATCAACGTCTGTTGGGCATCGGCGAGACCGATCTCCCACGGCGTGCCCGCGTGTTTGAGCGAGGTCAGCGGGGACGCACCCGTCCCGCCGTCGTGGCCGGAGATGAGCACCACGTCGGCGTGGGCCTTGGACACACCGGTCGCGACCGTACCCACACCCATCGCGCTGACGAGCTTCACGTGGATGCGCGCCTGCGGGTTTGCGTTCTTAAGGTCGTGGATCAGCTGGGCCAGATCCTCGATCGAATAGATGTCGTGGTGCGGGGGCGGCGAGATGAGCGCGACGCCCGGCGTGGAATGCCGTGTCTTGGCGATCCACGGGTACACCTTGTAGGCGGGCAGTTGCCCACCCTCACCCGGTTTGGCACCCTGCGCCATCTTGATCTGGATGTCGGTCGCGTTGACGAGGTAGTCGCTGGTGACACCGAAGCGCCCCGAGGCCACCTGCTTCACCGCGCTCCGGCGCGTGGGGTCGTAGAGCCGATCGGTGTCCTCACCGCCCTCACCCGAGTTCGACCGTCCACCGATGCTGTTCATGGCGATGGCGATCGTCTCGTGTGCCTCGGCCGAGATCGACCCGTAGCTCATCGCGCCGGTGTTGAACCGCGTCATGATCGACTCGACCGATTCGACCTCGTCGAGTGGGATCGGTTCGCGACCCTCGGTGTCGAACTCGAACAGCCCACGCAAGGTGCCGCCCTCGCGGGAGAGCCGGTTCACCTCGTCGGTGTATTTGCGGTAGACGTCGGTTCGGCCGGACTTGCTGGCGTGCTGCAACAAGAACACCGTCTCCGGGCTGAACAGGTGCAGCTCACCTTCACGGCGGTACTGATATTCGCCACCGACCTCGAGCCGGCGGTAGACCTGCTCGGTGGGGTTGGGCGGGTAAGCCCGGTGGTGACGGATCCGGACCTCCTCGGCCAGTTCGTCCAGTCCGACCCCGCCAATGCGCGACACCGTACGGGTGAAGTACTCCTTCACCAGGTCGCCGGAGAGTCCTACGGCTTCAAAACACTGTGCAGCCGTGTAACTTCCGACGGTCGAGATGCCCATTTTGCTCATGACCTTGAGCACACCCTTGCCCAGTCCCTGCAAGTAGTTGCGGACCGCCTTCGACGGGGTGACGCCGGTGAGTTCGCCTTCGCGGACAAGGTCTTCGATGGTCTCGAATGCCAGATACGGGTTCACTGCTGCGGCTCCGAAGCCGATGAGCAGCGCGACGTGATGCACCTCGCGCGCATCACCGGTCTCGACGACAAGACCGACCCGAGTGCGTTCTTTCGTGCGGATCAGATGGTGGTGCACGGCAGACGTCGCGAGCAACGACGGGATCGGCGCATTGTCCCGGTCGGCCTCGCGGTCACTGATCACCAGCGTCGAATAGCCGTTCGCGATCGCCTCACTGGCCCGCCTGCGCAGTTCTTCGAGCGCGCGTTCCAGACCCGGTCCCCCTTCGGCGACCGGGTAGTGCGAGCGCAGCACCTTGGCAGCCAGGCCCCGATGATTGCCGTCGTCGTTGATGTGCACGATCTTGGCCAGCTCATCGTTGTTCAACACCGGCCAGGGCAGCAGGATCTGCCGGCACGACGCCGCACTCGGGTGCAGCAGATTCTGCTCGGGACCCATCACCCGAGCCATGGAGGTCACGATCTCCTCGCGGATCGCGTCCAGCGGTGGATTGGTGACCTGGGCGAACAGTTCCACGAAGTAGTCGTAGAGCAGACGCGAACGCTGTGAGAGCACGGCGATCGGGGTGTCGGTGCCCATCGAGCCCAGCGCCTCGTACCCGGAGGCAGCCATCGGGGTTATCAGTACACGCAGGTCTTCTTCGGTGTACCCGAACGACACCTGCCTGCGGACCACACTTTCGTGGGTCGGCAGGAACCGGGGACGCTCCGGGAGCCTGGCCAGTTCGAGCAGTCCGGCGTGCAGCCACTCCTCGTACGGCTGTTCACCGATCAGCTGGCCCTTGATCTCCTCATCGGTGATCCGCCGGCCCTCCGCGGTGTCGATCAGGAACATCTTGCCCGGCTCGAGACGGCCCTTGGCGACGATGTCGTCGGTGGGGATGTCGAGTACGCCCGCTTCGGAGGCAAGGACCACCCGTCCGTCGCGGGTCTGCCACCAGCGCCCGGGCCGCAGTCCGTTGCGGTCGAGCACAGCACCGACCATCGTGCCGTCGGTGAAGGTGACGCAGGCCGGACCGTCCCATGCCTCCATCATCGAGGCGTGGAACTGGCAGAACGCGCGGCGCCGAGGATCCATGTCGGGCACGTTCTCCCAGGCCTCGGGCACCATCATCATCACGCAGTGCGGCACGCTGCGACCACCGAGGTGCAGTAGCTCCAACACCTCGTCGAGCGACGCGGAGTCGGAGGCATCCGGGGTGCAGATCGGGAACAGCCGCTTGAGGTCGCCAGGGATCAGGTCGGTGTCCAGAAGCGCTTCGCGGGCCCGCATGCGATTCCGGTTGCCCCGAACGGTGTTGATCTCCCCGTTGTGGGCGACAAACCGGAACGGGTGCGCCAGGGGCCAGGACGGGAAGGTGTTGGTGGAGAACCGCGAGTGCACGATCGCGATGGCACTCTCGGCCCGCTCATCGCGCAGATCCGGGTAGTAGAGCGGCAACTGTTTGGTGGTCAGCATGCCCTTGTAGACGATGGTGCGACTGGACAGCGAGGCGAAATACAATCCGCTGCCGTCGGTCTCGAGGTCCGGTGTGACCCGCTCCGCGCGTTTACGCAGCGGGTACACGAGCCGGTCGAGCTCCAGCCCCGACGGTGCGATGCCGTCGTCGTCGAGTGGTCCGCTGACGAACAACTGACTCATGAACGGCATGCAACCCCGCGCCGTCTCACCGATGTCGGCTTCATCCACCTCGACGGGCAGGTCACGCCAGCCGAGGATTCTGAGGTTCTCCTCGGCGGCGATGTCCTCCACCCGGGTGATCGCACGTCGTCGGGCGCCCGGATCGGCAGGAAGAAAACAGATTCCCGCAGCAAAAGTGTTCTCGCCGTTGAGGTTTGCCGGAGGCAGGTCGAACTCGACCACCTCACGTAAAAAGGCGTGGGGAACCTGCATCAGAATGCCCGCGCCGTCACCGCTGTTGGTCTGAGCTCCAGCCGCGCCGCGGTGATCGAGGTTCTCGAGGGCAAGAAGGCCGTCGGCGACGATCGAATGGGAACGCCGTCCGTGGATGTCGGCGACCATCGCCACACCACAGGAATCGACTTCGTTGTCCGGGTCGTACAGACCCTGGGCTTCGGGGAGCTGAGAGAACAGCAAATCCGACCTCCACGCCTAGCCCCCGCCTCGCGAGGGAACCAGCCAGCAATCCTCAGGACGTCTCTGGCCCGTGGGGTGAACACGACGCTGCGAACTTCACAGTGGCGTAAGTTCCGATGTTAGCAGCAAAGGTGGAGGAAAGACCGGGTCAGCTGGGGCTCTCGTCGGCCCCGGTTGCGGTGTCTGGCTTGGGCTTCCGATAGGGTTTCGCGGCCTTGTCGAGCTTCGGGTCCCCGGTGGTCTCGATGTCGGGGTCTGGGGGCAGATCGTCCGGGGGCGGCGGAGGCAGTTCTGTCTCGGTTGCCGAATCGCCGGGTTCGGCTGTCTCCGCGTTCTTCGTCTCGGGCTCGGACTTGTCCGTCGCCGAGGTTTCCTGCTCGGTGGTCGTTGCTGCGGTGGCTCCTGCAGACGCAGGCTTGTCCACCGTCTCGGTATCCGCGGCATCCGCCGACTCGGCCGAGCCGGTCTCAGCCGGTGCATTCGCATCGGGTGCGGTCTCGACCGGTGTGGCCTCGTCCGGTGTTGCCTCCGCGGTCGTCGTCGACGGCGCGTCGGACTCGAGCCCGGCAGCCGGCCCGGTCGACTCGGCTGGCTTGTCGAGATCGACGCGCTGTGTTCGGGTCGCACCGTCGTCGGAAGTCTTCGCGGTGCCGGCAGCAGCAACCGTCGCAGGTTCGCGTTCGTCTTCGACGTACCCGTCGACGGGGTGCTCGGTGGGTCCGGCCTCGGGGGCCGCACCTGGGTGATAGATGTCGTGCGGCGTCTCCCGGCCCTTGGGCGCGATGACCACATACAGGGCAGCGCAGACGAACACCAGCGCCGAGGTGAACAGGTTGATCCTGATGTCCCACAGCATGGTGGCCGGGTCTGTCCGGAGGGTTTCGATGACAAAGCGTCCGACGCAGTAGCCGGCCACATAGAGCGCGAACAGCCGCCCGTGGCCGATCCGGAACCGACGGTCGATGATGATCAGTGCAGCCACGATCAGCAGGTTCCACAGCAGCTCGTAGAGGAACGTGGGCTGCACGATCGCGTAGACCTCGCCGGTGGACTTGCCGTCGATGAGGTTGGGGCTGGTGAAGCCCGAGGAATCCGACCTCTCGTAGATCTTCAGACCCCAGGGCAGATCGGTCCGGTCTCCATAGAGTTCCTGGTTGAACCAGTTGCCCAGCCGACCGATGGCCTGGGCGAGCAAGATCGGTGGAGCGATGGCATCGCCGAAGGGCGGAAGCTTGATCCCGGCGCGGCGGGCCCCGATCCACGCGCCGAGAGCGCCGAATGCCACGGCGCCCCAGATACCCAGTCCGCCGTCCCAGATCTTGAAGGCGTCGACCGGCTCTTTCGCACCGTCGCCGATGTACGTGTTCCAGTCGGTAATCACGTGGTAGATGCGGCCACCGATCAGACCGAACGGCACCGCCCAGATGGCCACGTCCAGCACTTCGCCATCACGGCCGCCCCGCGCCATCCAGCGTCGGTTGCCCCACCAGATCGCGACGACGATGCCGACGATGATGCAGAGCGCGTAGGCCCTCAGCGGGAAGGGGCCGAGATGCCAGACCCCCTGCGACGGGCTGGGGATGTACGCCAGCAGCTCAGTGGTCACGAAGGGACCTCGGTCGACACCGGGTCTTGCCCGGCGTACGTCGCCCGGACGCCCTCGGCGAGTTCGGCAGTCAGTGCGCGAAGCGCGTCGCCGCCCTCGGCCACCGCGCTCACCAGAGCGGATCCGACGATCACGCCGTCGGCGTAACCGGCGATCTCGGTGGCCTGCGCCTTGCTGCGTACACCCAGTCCGACCCCGATCGGGATGTCCGAGTGCAGACGGATGCGGGCACACAGTTCCGGGGCCATGGTGGAGACGCTGTCGCGGGCGCCGGTGACGCCCATCGTGGAGGCCGCGTAGACGAAGCCGCTGCTGGCCTCGAGTGTCATGGCCAACCGCTCCTCGGTGGACGACGGTGCCACCAAGAAGATGCGGTCGAGATGGTGCTCGTGGGACGCAGCGATCCAGTTGTCTGCTTCCTCGGGGATCAGGTTGGGGGTGATCAAGCCCAGGCCGCCGGCGCCGGCGAGGTCACGCGCAAACGCGTCGACCCCGTATTGGAGAACGGGGTTCCAGTAGGTCATCACCACTGCGCTGCCACCCGCGTCGGAGATCGCCTCGACCGCGGCGAACACGTCCCGGACGCGCACACCCGAGCGCAGTGCCTGATCTGCCGCGTCCTGGATCGTCGGTCCGTCCATGACCGGGTCGGAGTACGGGACCCCGACCTCGATGATGTCGCAGCCGGCGTCGACCATGGTGCGCATCGCGTCCAGCGACCCCGGAAGATCCGGGTAGCCCACCGGCAGGTACCCGATCAGCGCGCTGCGCTTCTCCTCGCGGCAACGGGCGAACAGGGGGCCGAGCCGGGAGTCGGCCGTCGGGGATTCAGACATGACCATCCACTTCGAAGAGTCCGAACCACTTGGCGGCGGTGTCGACGTCTTTGTCACCACGTCCGGACAGGTTGACCACGATGATCGAGTCGGGACCGAGTTCCTGGCCGAGTTTGAGGGCACCGGCGACGGCGTGCGCCGATTCGATCGCCGGGATGATGCCCTCCTTGCGACTCAGAAGCGCCAGTGCGTCCATCGCCTCTGTATCGGTGATCGGCCGGTATTCGGCCCGGCCGATGTCCTTGAGGTGTGCGTGCTCGGGTCCGACTCCGGGGTAGTCCAGTCCGGCCGAGATGGAGTGCGACTCGGTGGTCTGACCGTCGCTGTCCTGCAGGAGGTAGGAGTACGCGCCCTGGAAGGCGCCCGGGGTTCCGCCGGTGAACGTTGCCGCGTGGCTGCCGGTGTCGACGCCGTCACCGGCAGCCTCGTAGCCGATCAGCCTAACGTCGGTGTCCTCGAGGAACGGGTGGAAGATGCCGATCGCGTTCGACCCGCCGCCGACGCAGGCGACGACCGCGTCGGGCAGTCGACCCGCCGCTTGCTGGATCTGCTGGCGCGCCTCGAGCCCGACCACTCGTTGGAGGTCTCGGACCATCATCGGGAACGGGTGTGGACCGGCCGCAGTACCGAAGCAGTAGTACGTGTCGTGGGCGTTGGTCACCCAGTCACGCATCGCCTCGTTGATGGCGTCTTTCAAAGTCGCCGAGCCGGTTTCGACCGCAACGACCGACGCACCGAGCAGTCGCATCCGGGCGACGTTGAGCGCTTGGCGTTCGGTGTCGACGCGACCCATGTAGATGATGCATTCCTGGCCCAACATCGCGCAGGCGGTCGCGGTGGCCACACCGTGTTGGCCGGCACCGGTTTCGGCGATGATGCGGTTCTTGCCCATCTTCTTTGCGAGCAACGCCTGACCGAGCACGTTGTTGATCTTGTGAGAACCCGTGTGGTTCAGGTCTTCTCGTTTGAGGAAGATACGTGCACCGCCCGCGAGCTCGGAGAGACGCCGGGCTTCGTACATCGGTGAGGGGCGACCGGTGTAGTCGCGCTGGAGCCGGTCGAGCTCCCCGAGGAACTCGTCATCCGAACGCACCTTCTCGTAGGCGGCGGTCACTTCCTCGATGACGGCCATCAGGGCCTCGGGGACGTGCCGTCCGCCGTAGACACCGAAGTGCCCGCCGCGATCCGGTTCGAACGACGTCCGGGAGGCGAGCCCGGCACTGGCCGGGGGCAGATCCGAGAACGACTGGGACGGTGAAGCAGATGAGGACGAAGACGTCATGTTGCGGCGAAGGCCTAACGGACTGGTTTGGGACAGGACGGGTGGGTTCCGGCGGTCACCAGTTCGGATACCGCGGCGCGCGGGTCACCTGAGGTGACCAGCCCCTCCCCGACCAGCACGGCATCCGCGCCGGCGCCGGCGTAGGCCAGCAGGTCGGCGGTGCCGCGTACTCCGGACTCGGCGATCCGGATGACCTCGGTGGGCAGGCCGGGAGCGATGCGCGCAAAGCTGTCCCGGTCGACTTCGAGGGTTTTGAGATTGCGGGCGTTGACGCCCACCACCGACGCACCGGCCTGTAGGGCCCGGTCGGCTTCTTCTTCGGTATGGACCTCTACCAGCGCGGTCATCCCGAGCGACTCGGTGCGGTCGAGCAGCGACGCCAGGACGTTCTGTTCGAGCGCGGCGACGATGAGCAGGATGACGTCGGCGCCATGAGCCCGCGCCTCGTGGATCTGATAGGGCCCCACGATGAAGTCTTTGCGGAGGACGGGCACCTGTACCGCGGCGCGAACCGCGTCGAGGTCAGCGAGCGAACCGCGGAACTTCCGTTCCTCGGTGAGCACACTGATGATCCGGGCTCCGCCGGACTCGTAAGCGGTGGCCAGTGCGGCCGGATCGATGATGTCGGCCAGATCGCCCTTGGACGGGCTGGCCCGCTTCACCTCGGCGATGACACCGATGCCGGGTTCCCGCAACGCGGCTTGGGCGTCCTTGGGTTCCGGCGCTTTGGCCGAGGCGGCCTTGATGGACGCGAAGTCGATCACGGACTCACGTGCGGCGACGTCTGCTTTCACCCCGGCAAGTATCGAGTCAAGGACGGTTTGCGTGCTCATGATCAACCCCTTTCTCACGCTACTGGCGAGGTTGCGCGCAACACGCTAACGGCCACAGCTGCTCGTGATTTCCGTACACAAAGGGTAGCTGCGCTGCCATACCGTTCGGATTCGGGGTACCAGGCCGGTACGTGAGACGCGTCACGGTTGCCGATCGGACGGACCGACGGTCGGATCATCGCCTGTGTCGAGGGCGTCCCAAAGCATGCGTTCGTTGTTCGGCGCACCGTCCCCGGCCGCCTCGGTGGACGAGGTGCGCCCGCCCTCCCGGGGGTCGTTCGAGCCGGAGATCCGCCCCGACTTCTTGTCGGCCTCACGCTTGGCGAACACCTGCTCCTCGAGCTCGGCCCGGCGTGCCGCAGGCGATTTGTACTTCGACGACATGGGGGCATCCAGGGCGGCCGTCTGCAGCATGACCACGGCCCCGAGCACTGCTGCCAGCGCACCGAGAAGCACGACAATGCCTGGCAGCACCGAGGTGTCGACCTCGAGCGGCTGATACCGCGCCGGCATGTCAATCACCTTCGCGGCGTAGGTCGTGTGGTCATCGCCGGTGAGAAGGGTGATCGCGGGCAGGATCCCGAGCACGGCAATGGCCGCGACGATGACGGCGGCGATTCGCAGCGCCCACCCACGCAGGGAGGCGGCCGCAGCGATCCCGGCCAGCAGGACGATCGCGAGCGGGGTCAACAGCAGCGTCCAGTCCGAGCCTTTGACCGTGAACGTGCGGGGCGGCGCCATGCCGTCTGCGGCGATCAGTTCGGCCCACGTCATGCGTGAGGCGGCCCAGAACGCAACCGCCGCCACTCCGAGCAGAACGGCGATCACGCCGAGCCGCCGGCCACGTCCACCGCCGCGACGGCCGGCCACCGCCTCACCGGACGGCAGTTCGCCGGGGTTCGTCGTATCGCCGGGTTCGGTCATCGGTCGCCACCCACTCGTGACATCGTCTCGGCGGCGGCGATGGCCTTGAGGACACCTCGCGCCTTGTTGCTGGCCTCGTTGTATTCGTAGTCAGCCTGGCTGTCGGCCACCACGCCTCCTCCGGCCTGCACGTAGGCCCGGCCCTCGGTCATCACCGCGGTACGGATCGCGATGGCGGTGTCCGCATCGCCGGCGAAGTCGAGGTAACCGACCACACCCCCGTACAGACCTCGCCGCGTCTTCTCGTGCTCGTCGATCAGTTCCATCGCGCGCACCTTGGGTGCTCCGGTCAGGGTCCCCGCCGGGAAGCACGCGTTCACCGCGTCGAGCGCGGTGCTGTCATCACGCAGGTGGCCCGACACCGTGGACACCAAGTGCATGACATGGCTGTACCGCTCGATGTGCCGGTAGTCGCTGACCTGCACGGTGCCCGGTTCACACACGCGGCCGAGATCGTTGCGTCCCAGATCCACGAGCATCAGGTGCTCGGAGTTCTCCTTCTCGTCCGCCAGCAGATCCTTCTCGAGCAGCAGGTCGTCCGCCTCGGTGTCCCCACGCCAGCGGGTACCCGCGATCGGATGAGTGGTTGCCACCGAATCCTTGACGGTCACAAGCGCTTCCGGGCTGGATCCGACGATCGTGAAGTCCGCGCGTCCGATGCCGGGGATGCGCAGGAGGTACATGTACGGGCTGGGGTTCGTGGTGCGCAGCACCCGGTACACGTCGATCGGCTCGGCGTCGGTCTGCATCTCGAAACGCATGGACGGTACAACCTGGAATGCCTCGCCGGCCTCGATCTCCGACACGAGGCTGGTGACGATGGTGCCGTACTCCTCCCGGGTGCGCTGAGCAGTGAACTCGGGCTCGACCGGCCGATAGGTGGACACCGTCGAGGGCGCCGGAGCGGCGAGCGCCTCCGTCATCGTGTCGAGCCGGGCGAGCGCATCGGCGTAGGCGAGCTCGGCGCGTTCGGCGGTGCCGTCCCAGTTGACCGCGTTGGCGATCAGCGTGATGGTGCCCTCGTGGTGGTCGACTGCTGCGATGTCGGTGGCGAGCATCATCAGCATCTCGGGCAGGTGCAGATCGTTCTCGGTGGTGTCGGGCAGACGCTCGAGCCGCCGAACGGCGTCGTACGCCAGGAACCCGACGAACCCGCCGGTCAACGGAGGCAATCCGGGCAGCCGGTCCGTCGCCAGGATCTTCAACGCCTCGGCGAGTGCGGCAAGTGGGTCGCCGCCTGACGGCGCGCCGGCCGGCCTGGTCCCCCACCACGTCGCCTCACCGTCCACGGAGGTCAACGCAGACGGTGAACCCGCCCCGATGAACGACCATCGCGACCACGAGCGCCCGTTCTCCGCCGACTCCAGCAAGAAGGTCCCGGGCCGGTCACCGGCCAGTTTGTGGTACGTCGACAGCGGGGTCTCCGCGTCGGCGAGAACCTTGCGGGTCACCGGGACCACCCGATGGTCGGCGGCGAGGTCGAGGAACTCGGCCAGCGTGGTGGTGTCTGAGAATCCCCCGGCGGGTGCGGCGGCTGTGGTCTTGTTCGGCATCCCGACCATCATTTCATCAACGGACTTTGTCCCGGTCGGCCGCCGCTATTGACCGAGCGGTTCCCCACCGACACCCCACTGCGTGCGTGGTACCTCGGTGATCGTGACCCACACGGAATCAGGGTTCTTCCCTGTTGCGCGGGCGTAGGCCTCGGTGACCGCGGCGATGGTCTCGCGCTTGACCCGGTCGCTGAGTCCTGGGGTCTGAGAGATCTGGATCAACGGCATGTCGGCCTCACTGTTTCGCTGGGTTCTGCGTCGCTGGAATTGTGCGGTCGCTGTGGGTTCTGACGGGAGCTGCTCACGAGATGGAGGTGAAGAGAACATCCGCGTCGAAACAACTGTGGTCGCCGGTGTGGCATGCCCCGCCGGTCTGCTCGACCGTGAGCAGCACGGTGTCGCCGTCACAGTCCAGGCGCACCTCGAGAACCTTCTGGGTGTGGCCACTCGTGGCGCCCTTGATCCACTGGGTGCCGCGTGATCTGGAGAAGTACGTGGCCTCACGGGTGGTCAATGTTCGTTCGAGGGCGTCGTCATCCATCCACGCGACCATCAGCACATCGCCGGTCCCGGCTTCTTGCACCACCGCGCAGATCAGACCGTCGGCATTGCGCTTGAGCTTGCCGGCTGTCTCCGGGTCGAGCGACATGGGAACTCCTGGGGTTGAAACGGGCCGCGCGCTAGCGAACCGGGATGGACTCGGCCCGCATCGCGTCCTTGACCTGACCGATGGTGAGCTGGCCGAAATGGAACACCGAGGCGGCCAGCACCGCGTCTGCCCCGCAACGCACCGCAGGGACAAAATGTTCCAGCGCGCCCGCTCCGCCACTGGCGATCACCGGGACCTGGACCGCGGCCCGGACAGCGGTGATCATGTCGAGATCGAAACCGTTCTTGGTGCCGTCCGCGTCCATCGAGTTCAGCAGGATCTCCCCGACCCCGAGGTCCTGGCCGCGTCTGGCCCATTCGACCGCGTCGATGCCGGTGCCCTTACGGCCTCCGTGGGTGGTGACCTCCCAACCCGATGGGGTCGGTGACTCGCCGTCGGGCACAGTGCGGGCGTCGACGGACAACACGATGCACTGCGATCCGAAGTGCCGGCTCATCTCGCCGAGCACATCGGGGTTGGCGATGGCGGCGGTGTTCACACCGACCTTGTCCGCACCGGCCCGCAGCAGTCGGTCCACGTCGGCGACCGTGCGGACCCCACCGCCCACGGTGAGCGGGATGAACACCTGATCGGCGGTGCGCTTGACCACATCGAGCATGGTGCCGCGGTTTCCACTGGAGGCGGTGACGTCGAGGAAGGTGAGCTCGTCGGCCCCGTCCGCGTCGTATGCCGCGGCCAGTTCCACAGGGTCGCCGGCGTCGCGCAAGTTCTGGAAGTTGACCCCTTTGACCACACGGCCGGCATCGACGTCCAGACACGGGATGACCCGTACGGCGACCGTCATCGGTATTTCTCCTTCGGAACCTCGAACGCACGTGGATCGCCGAGCTGCGAGATGAGCTCGACCAGTTCGCCGTGCACCCCTGGCCCAGCGGCCAGGATGGACGGTGAGTTGACCGTCCACGGTTCGCCCGCGAGGTCGCTGATCTGACCACCCGCAGCGAGCACCAGCGCGGCGCCCGCCGCGTTGTCCCAGGCGTGGTGGCCGAAGCTGATCGCGCCGTTGATCTGGCCACCGGCGGTCAGGGCCAGGTCGAAGCCGGTGCTGCCGAACAGACGCAGTCGGGCAGTCCGTCTGCTGAGCTCGCCGAGCAACTCCACCCGGAACGACCCGGGGTAGCGTCCGCGGCTGTCGAGGTTGAAGGCACCGAAGGCCAGCATCGCTTCGTCGAGCCGCAGGGTCGGCAGCGGATCGAGCAGCTTGCCGTTGCAGGTGAGTCCGCCACCCACGAACCCGGCGTACTTCAGATCCGAGAGCGGGAGCCAGGTGAGTCCCAGCACCGGCAGTCCGTTGTGCAGCAGCGCCAGCAGGATCCCGGCCACCGGCACCCCGGCCGAGTAGTTGAACGTGCCGTCGATCGGATCGACCACCCAGACGGTGCCTTCGGTGAGGTCGGGGCCGCCGTACTCCTCACCGTGCACACCGATCCCGGTGCGCTCCTGCAGTTCGGCCGAGATGATCCGTTCCAGCTCCAGATCGAACTCGGTGGCAAAGTCGGTGTGGCCCTTGGTGATCGCGCTGGGTGCACCCAGACCATCACGAAAGCGGGCGGTGACCGAGTCGAGCACGTCGGCCGCGGTGGCGAGCAGACGGTTCGGATCGAGGTCGGCCGGGAAACCGGGGACGTCGGTGGCGGTCATGCGGGTTCGACGTTCATGACGACACCGCCGCGAGCGCCTCCACCAGGGTGAACCGCCCGGCATACAGTGCCTTGCCCACGATGGCGCCTTCGACGCCACCCTCGACCAGGCCGGCGATCGCCACGAGGTCGTCGAGAGTCGACACCCCACCTGAGGCGACGACGGGGGCATCGGTCTTCGAGGTGACCTCGCGCAGCAGTTCGAGATTGGGCCCGGTGAGGGTGCCGTCCTTGGTCACGTCGGTGACGACGTAGCGGCTACAGCCGTCGCGCTCGAGCCGGGTCAGAACCTCCCACAGGTCGCCGCCGTCGGACACCCATCCCCGTCCACGCAAGCGGTACGAGCCGTCGACGAACTGGACGTCCAGGCCTACCGCGATCCGGTCGCCGTGTTCGGCGATCGCGCGCGAGCACCACTCTGGGTTCTCCAGCGCAGCGGTGCCGAGGTTCACCCGCGCGCAGCCGGTGGCGAGCGCCGCCTTGAGGGAATCGTCGTCGCGGATGCCGCCCGACAGTTCGACCTTCACGTCCAGCTCACCGATCACCTCGGCCAGCAACTCGCGGTTGCTGCCCCGGCCGAACGCCGCGTCGAGGTCCACCAGATGCACCCACTCGGCACCGTCGCGCTGCCACGTCAATGCGGCCTCTCGCGGAGAACCGTAGGACGTCTCGCTGCCTGCGGCGCCCTGCACCAGCCGCACCGCCTGGCCATCGGCCACGTCGACCGCCGGAAGCAGTTCAAGTCGTGAGCTCATGCTGTGTGTCAATCCCTTTCGGTGTTCTTCGGGTCGATCTCGGCGTCATCGGCATGGGCTGCCCGGTCAACCATCCGGTTGGCCACAATACCCATCGCCGCCACCGCGACCACCAGTGCCAGCAGCGCGACGACGAGGGCGGCCAGCGGCGCGACCTGCGCCAACCAGATCACCACGGGCACCGAGAGCACCAGAACCGCCGTGCCGGCGCCGAGTGCGAACACGGCGAGCCGGGCAAAAGAGAACTGGCGCGCCGGGCTCATCGCCGTCCGCGTGTGATCGCGGTCGGGCAGGTCGAGCTCACTTCAACGACCGCACCCAGTTGCGCAGGAGCCGGGCTCCGGCGTCACCGGACTTCTCCGGGTGGAACTGGGTCGCACTCAGTGGCCCGTTCTCGACGGCGGCGAGAAATCGACCACCGTGTTCGGACCACGTGAGCTTGGCGGGTTTGAAATGTCCCTCGGAGTGCAGTTCCCATGTCTGGGCCGCATACGAGTGCACAAAATAGAACCGCTCCTCCGGAGGCATACCCTCGAAGAGGACCGAATCCGGCTCCGCCTCAACGGTATTCCAGCCCATGTGCGGGAGCACCGGAGCCGGGAGCGCGCTGACCGTGCCCGGCCACTGCCCGCACCCGTCGGCCTCGACACCGAACTCGACGCCCCGTTCGAACAGGATTTGCATCCCGACGCATATGCCCAGTACCGGGCGACCGCCGGCGAGCCGGTCATCGATGATGCGGTCGCCCTTGATCTCGCGCAGCCCTTCCATGCATGTCGCGAAGGCTCCGACACCGGGCACGACGAGTCCGTCGGCCTCCAGGGCCGCGTGTGCGTCCGAGGTGACGGTGACGTCGGCACCGGTGCGCTCGAGCGCTCGCTGCGCCGAGCGTAGATTGCCCGATCCGTAGTCGAGGATGGCGACTGTGCGGCCTTCGGTGCCGCTTCCGGTGTTGCTCACAGCGCACCTTTCGTCGAGGGAACCCCGCTCACCCGCGGGTCTGGCTCCACCGCCGCCCGCAGAGCGCGTGCCACTGCCTTGAACTGCGCCTCGGTGATGTGGTGGGGGTCGCGACCGTACAGCGTGCGGACATGCAGTGCGATCTGGGCGTTCATCGCCAGGGATTCGAACACGTGCTTGTTGATCACCGTGTGGTACGGCACACCCGGGTTGCCACCGATCGTGCTGGTGAGAAGGTGGTCGGGTTCTCCGGTGAACACGCAGTAGGGCCGGCCCGAGACGTCGACGATCGCCTGCGCGAGCGTCTCGTCCATGGGGATCCATGCGTCGCCGAAGCGACGGATACCCGACTTGTCACCCAGCGCCTGTCGAATCGCCTGGCCGAGCACGATCGCGGTGTCCTCGACGGTGTGATGCGCCTCGATCTCCACGTCGCCCTTCGCCGCGACGGTCAGGTCAAAACTGCCGTGTGCCCCGAACGCGGTGAGCATGTGGTCGTAGAACGCCACCCCCGTGGAGATCTCGGTGTTGCCGGTGCCGTCGAGGTTGATCTCGACGGTGATGGCTGATTCGCGGGTGGTGCGCTCGATCCGAGCGACGCGAGCCTGGGTTGTCATTGTTGTTGTCCTCCTACGAGGTCGGAGCCGGCCAGTTCGGCACTGCGTGCCAGCAGTGCGTCGTTCTCGGCGGGCAGGCCGATGGTCGCACGCAGATGCCCGGCGATGTGCATGTCCCGGATCAGCACACCGCCGTCCAGGTAGTGCTGCCAGCTGGCTGTGGCGTCGGCGAAGTCGCCGAACAGGATGAAGTTGGCGTCGGAGTCCACCACGTGGAAGCCGAGGTCGGTCAGTCCCGCGGTGACCCGTTCGCGCTCGGCGACGATGGCCGAGACTCCCGCGAGGGTGTCGTCGGCGTGCCGCAGTGCCGCGCGCGCGGCGGCCTGCGTGATCACCGAGAGGTGATACGGCAGACGGACCAGCAGCAGGGCGTCGATCATTGCCGGGTCGGCGGCCAGGTAACCGAGCCGTCCTCCGGCGAACGCGAACGCCTTGCTCATGGTTCGGCTGACAACAACCGTGGCCGGGAACTCCTCGATCAGCGCCACAGCGCTCGGTGCCGCAGAGAACTCCGCATAGGCCTCGTCGACGATGACGATGCCGGGCGCCGCCGCTGCGACTGCCCGCATCTCTTCCAGCGGTATCGAGCCACCCGTCGGATTGTTCGGCGACGTCAGGAACACCACGTCGGGCCGCAGTTCCTCGATCGCGGCCAGTGCCACGTCGAGGTCGAACGAGAAATCGGCGCTGCGCTTGGCCTCGATCCAGGTGGTGTCGATACCCGTGGAGATGATCGGATGCATCGAGTACGAGGGCACGAATCCAAGTGCCGTTCGTCCGGGCCCGCCGAAGGCCTGCAACAACTGCTGCAACACTTCATTGGATCCGTTTGCTGCCCACAAGTTCTCGACACCGAGCCGAATGCCGGTCCGGGTGGTGAGGTATGCGGCCAGATCCGTACGCAGGGCAACGGCGTCGCGATCGGGATAGCGGTGCAACTGACTTGCCGCAGCACGCACCGACTCTGCCAGGTCGTCGACCAGCGCCTGCGACGGTGGGTGCGGGTTCTCGTTGGTGTTCAGCCGATATGGGACTTCCAGTTGCGGTGCGCCATAGGGTGATTGGCCCCTCAGCGACTCGCGGAGCGGAAGGTCGTCCAACCCGATGCGGCTGCTAGGAGCGCTCACCGCTGCTCGCCGCCGGTACTGTCCACCGCGCCGGCGAACCGCAGGCGGACAGCTTCGCCGTGGGCGGGAAGATCCTCGGCACGCGCAAGTGTCTGCACATGCCCGGAGACCTCTTTGAGAGCGGCTTCGTCGTAGTCGATGACGTGGACGCCACGCAGGAATGTCTGTACCGACAGTCCCGAACTGTACCGAGCCGACCCCGATGTGGGCAGCACGTGATTGGAACCCGCGCAGTAGTCACCCAGACTGACCGGCGAGAAGTCGCCGACGAAGATGGCGCCGGCGCTGTGCACCTGCGCCGCAACACCCTTGGCGTCGCGGGTCTGGATCTCGAGGTGCTCGGCCGCGTAGGCATTGACCACCCGCAGTCCCTGCTCGATGTCGTCGACGAGGATCACACCTGACTGCGATCCGCCCAGCGCGGTGCGTACCCGTTCGCTGTGTGTGGTGCGCTCGATCTGTACGTCGAGCTCGGCCTCCACGGCATCGGCCAAAGCCGTGCTGTCGGTGACCAGGACAGACGCCGCCATCACATCGTGCTCGGCCTGACTGATGAGATCGGCGGCCACATTGACCGGGTTCGCCGAATCGTCCGCGAGGATCGCGATCTCGGTGGGGCCTGCCTCCGAGTCGATCCCGACAACGCTGCGGCACAACCGTTTTGCGGCGGTGACGTAGATGTTGCCGGGGCCGGTGATGAGGTCGACCGGATCGAGGTCGGCGCCATCGGTGTCGGTGCCGCCGTAGGTGAGCAGTGCCACCGCCTGCGCGCCGCCCACCGCCCACACCTCGGTGACCCCGAGCAGCGCGCACGCCGCCAAGATGGTCGGGTGTGGCCTGCCGCCGAACTGTGCTTGAGGCGGGGAACTGACCACCAGGGTGTCGACGCCGGCTTCCTGGGCTGGCACCACGTTCATCACGACGCTGGACGGGTAGACGGCGTTGCCGCCGGGCACGTACAGACCCACACGGCTCACGGGGATCCAGCGCTCGGTCACCGTTCCGCCTGGACTGACCTCAGTTGTCACATCGGTGCGGCGCTGGTCGGCGTGCACCTTCCGAGCCCGGTCGATGGACTCGGTGAGTGCGGCGCGGACGTTCGAGTCGATGTCGGCCAGGGCCTGGTCGATCAACTCGGCCGGGACCCGCACGGTGTCGGGTGCGACGCCGTCGAACTTTTTTCCGTACTCCAGGGCGGCCTCGGCCCCGCGGTCGCGGATCGCGTCGATCACCGGCTTGACCTGTCCGAGGACTGCGTCGACGTCGGTCGCGCCGCGCGGCATCGCCCGGCGCAGTTGAGCAGTGGTGGCACGGGCACCGCGTAGGTCGGTGCGGGCAAGCATCGGCGAATACTCCTGACGGGTGGGTCGGCGATCCACAGTGCGCTATGGATCCGAGTTCAAGGATATGCGGTGCGGCCAGCCGTTTTCACCGGCGGCCCTAGGATCAGCACATGGTCTTCGTCGTCCGCCTGCTGATCAACGCCATCGCGATCTGGATGGCCGCGGCGCTCGTCACCGGCATCTCCATCGCCACCGACGGCCGCGACACGTCCGCACAGGTCCTGATCGTCCTGTTCATCGCCCTGGTGTTCACCGTGGTGAACACCGCGATCAAGCCGGTGGTGAAACTGCTGTCGATCCCCCTGCTGATCCTCACACTCGGCTTGTTCACGCTGGTCATCAACGCTTTGATGCTGCTGCTGACCGCGTGGATCACCGACTCCACCGAGTTCGGGCTCAGCATCGACGGGTTCTGGACCGCGGTGTGGGGGTCGGTGATCATCTCGATCGTCAACTTCCTGCTCGGCGCGCTTGTTCCCGATCGCAGATCGCGGGACCGGAGACAAGCGCGTCAGACGTTCAGATGACGACCGGCGGGTTCACAGCGTCGAGTTGTCGATGACAAACCGGTAGCGGACGTCGGAAGCAATCACCCGCTCGTAGGCCTCGTTGATCTGCTGTGCGGGAATGACCTCGATCTCCGAACCCAGATCGTGCTCGGCGCAGAAGTCCAGCATCTCCTGGGTCTCGGCGATGCCGCCGATCATCGAGCCGGCCAGCGAACGCCGGTTCGCGGTCAAGGACATCGCCCGGACCGAGATCGGCTTCTCCGGCAGCCCGAGTTCCACCAGCGTGCCGTTCAGCGCGAGCATGCCCATGTACTTGTTGATGTCGAAGTTGACCGACACCGTGTTGATGATGAGATCGAACTTTCCGCGCAGCTGCTTGAAGGTTGCCGGGTCGTCGGTGGCGTAATAGTGCTGCGCGCCGAGCCGCAATCCGTCTTCCATCTTCTTGAGGGATTGCGAGATCACACTCACCTCGGCGCCCATGGCCGCAGCGATCTTGACGCCCATGTGACCCAGTCCCCCGAGACCGATGATCGCGACCCGTTTGCCCGGCCCCGCACCCCAATGCCGCAGAGGCGAGTAGGTGGTGATGCCGGCGCACAACAGCGGAGCTGCCACGTCGAGTCCCAGGGAGTCCG
This sequence comes from Williamsia sp. R60, assembly GCF_054063855.1. Lineage (NCBI taxonomy): Bacteria > Bacillati > Actinomycetota > Actinomycetes > Mycobacteriales > Nocardiaceae > Williamsia > Williamsia sp. R60. Next base: position 1,459,885 of record NZ_JBSSGR010000001.1, on the reverse strand, counting down.
GGATCCGGAGCACGTAGTTGGCATCGACCACCACTTCTTGTGCGTATCCGCCGGTGGTGGGTTTGCCGTCGCGGCCGGTGGCGTTGTAGGTACCGACCATCCCTCGCGTGCAGTACTGCTCCTGCCCGAGAATGCAGGCCTCACACTCGCGGCACGAGTCGACGAAGCAACCGACCCCCACTCGGTCGCCGACCTGGTACTTGGTCACCTCGGCACCGATCTCGGAGACCGTTCCGGCGATCTCGTGGCCGGGGATCACGGGGTATGTGGTGTGCCCCCACTCATTGCGAGCGGTGTGGATGTCCGAGTGACAGATGCCGGCGTACGCAACCGCGATGCGAACATCGTGCGGACCCACCTCACGAGTATCGATGGTGGTGGGGACCAGCTCTTCCGTCGCGGACATCGCGGCGTAGGCATTGACGGTCGGCACGTGTTCTACCTCCAGGGGATGGGTGGGTGGTGCGAATGAATGGCGTCGAGCGCCGTATTCAATCGTACAGACGCATATGTCCCCGGCCCCTGGTCGGAAACTCGGGCCGACGAGCCCACCCCTGCGGAGGACTAGTCGCCGACCCAATCGAATCCGAGGTCGAGCGCGATGACCGAGTGGGTCAACGCTCCGACAGCGAGGAAGTCGACACCGGTTCGGGCGTAGTCCTCGGCGACATCAAGACTCAGACCACCCGAGGACTCGAGTTTGGTCTTCGGCGATCGCGAGTTCCTGCGCTGCACCGCCATCTGGGTCTGCCACAACGGGAAGTTGTCCAGCAGAACCAGCTCCGCCTCCAGCAGCAGTGCCTCGTCGAGCTGTTCGAGCGAGTCCACCTCGACCTCACACGGCAGGTCTGGCGACGCGGCACGCACCGCCTGCAACGCGGCCGTGACAGAACCCGCCGCGGCCACGTGGTTGTCCTTGATCAGTGCAGCGTCGCCCAATCCCATCCGGTGGTTCTCTCCCCCGCCACACCGCACCGCGTATTTCTGGAGCGATCGCATGCCGGGCAACGTCTTTCGAGAATCACGGACCTTGGCGCCAGTGCCATCGAGTTCGGCGACCCACTGCGCGGTGGCGGTGGCGATCCCCGACAGGTGACACAGAAGGTTCAACGCAGTGCGTTCGGCGACAAGCAGTCCACCGACCGGGCCTCGCAACGTCGCGACGACCGTGCCCGGTTCGACCACCGCGCCGTCCTCGAGGCGGTCGAGCACCTCGTACGCGCCGCTGCCGATCACCGCATCGAACACCTGTAGTGCAACATCGAGGCCGGCCAGTACACCGGATTGCCGGCTCCCGAGGGCCGCGGTCGCAACTGCTCCCTCGGGAACCGTTGCGGCCGTGGTGACGTCGGGTCCGTAGCGCAGATCCTCGTCCAGTGCGGTCGCGATCAGTGCCGCGACCTCAGCGGTGCCGGCAGGGTTGCCCGCCGTCACTCCCCCGACCCCGGATTGCCGATCTCGATCATTCGCTGCACGCTCAGCCGGGCGCGCTCGGACGTGGCGGCGTCGACGTGCACCTCGTCCTTGCCCTCCGTGAGGCAACGCAGCAGAGCGGCCGGGGTGATCATCTTCATGTACGGGCAGGACGCGCGGTCGTTGACCGCCTGGAAATCGACGTCCGGGGCAGCCTTGCGCAGCTGGTGAAGCATGCCGACCTCGGTGGCCACCAGCACCTGTGTTGCGCCGGTGGCGCGGGCGGCGTCGAGCATCCCACCGGTGGAGAGGATCTTGACCTTGTCTGCCGGCACGAAGCCCTCGCCCGCGAGGTAGAGAGCCGAAGTGGCGCAACCACATTCGGGGTGCACGTACAACTCGGCGTCCGGGTGGGTCCGAGACTTCTCCGTCAGCTCATCACCGTTGATACCGGCGTGCACGTGGCACTCGCCGGCCCAGATCTGCATGTTCGTGCGGCCGGTCACCCGCTTGACGTGGGCTCCCAGGAACTGGTCGGGGAGGAAGAGCACCTCACGGTCGGGGTCGATGGAATTGACCACATCGACGGCGTTCGACGACGTACAGCAGATGTCGGTGAGACCCTTCACCTCTGCCGTCGTGTTGACGTAGGAGACGACCACCGCATCCGGATAGTCGGCCTTCCAGGCCCGCAGGTCCTCGGCGGTGATGGAGTCCGCGAGCGAACATCCGGCCCGCTCGTCCGGGATGAGCACCCGCTTGTCGGGGCTGAGGATCTTGGCCGTCTCCGCCATGAAGTGCACGCCGCAGAAGATGATCTCGTCGGTCTCGGCCTCGGCCGCAATGCGCGACAGCGCAAGGGAGTCGCCCACGTGGTCGGCGACGTCCTGGATGGCAGGTAACTGATAGTTGTGAGCCAGCAAGGTCGCGTTGCGCGCCTTGGCCAGGCGCTTGATCTCGGCGAACCATTCGGGCGTGGGGTCGACTCCGGTGTAGAGAGGTGCGGTAGAGCCGATCGGGAGTTCCGTGGTGGTCATGTCCAACCACCTCCTGTTCGTGGCGCCGACCTACGGTGGCCGGCCTGGGATACCTGGGCTGGGGTTTTCGACTGTAGATCGAAAACCTCGACCCGATCGTAGCACTCGCCCGCCGCGGGCCATCGAAAGGCCGCATCCGCGACCCCCTCGACATGGTCAAACAGGGCACCGCTCACCCACTACACTCGCAGCCATGCCCGCGCCGAGCGTCTTTCATGAAGTGCTCTGCGCTGTGTTCCAGGTGCGCGAATCGGGCGACTCCGACGCTCCCCAGCTCTCGGTCTTGCTGTGGCAGCGGGCGTTCGACCCGCAGGCCGGATCGTGGTCGCTGCCCGGCGGCGGCCTTCGAGCCGACGAGGACCTCAAGACCTCGGCGCTTCGGCAGTTGGCCGAGAAGGTCGACGTGCGCGAAGTCGCCCACCTCGAGCAACTGTCGGTCTTCTCCGACCCCAAACGGATGCCCGGACCGCGTGTCATCGCGTCCTCATATCTCGGTATGGTGCCGTCCGACTCACAGCCGAATCTGCCACCCGACACCCGGTGGCACCCGGTCTCGCAACTGCCGGAGATCAGTTTCGACCACAGCCAGATCGTCGAACGGGCAGGGTCGAGACTGGCTGCGAAGTTGTCGTACACGAACATCGCGTTCGCACTCGCGCCCGCCGAGTTCTCGATGTCGGCACTGAGCGACATCTACTGCGCTGCCCTCGGCTACCCGGTGGACTCGACCAATCTGCTGCGCATCTTGTCCCGCCGCGGCGTGATCACCGCAACAGGAACAGTCGGACGGACCGGCCCATCGGGTGGGCGGCCGCCGGCGCTCTACCGTTTTGCCGACAAACAACTGCGCATCACCGACGAGTTCGCGACGCTTCGCCCGCCGCCCTGATCCGCCGCGGAGGCGCTCACCCGGTCCGCGTGTGTTCGGCCAGTTTGGCCAGGAGAACCGCGAGGGAAACCACCTCGTCGTCGCTGAGCGCGTCGAAAGGCAGGGGCGCCGGATCCTCGACCGCTCGTGCCGCATCGAGCATCTCCCGCCCCGCCTCGGTCAGCGACACCACCTTGCTACGCCGGTTGGCCGGGTCCGTTCGACGGTCCACCAGTCCCCGCTGCTCCAGCTCTGTCACGGCCACCGTGGCGGCAGGTGCGTCCACCGTGGCCGCCGACGCCAGCTGTTTCATGGTGAGTGGACCCCCGTCGAGCCGGCTCAGCATCCGGAATCGACTGAACGGCAACCCCGTTTGGTCGATCACCGCGCGGCGCCACGTCTCGCGGTTGCTGTGCACCAGCGTTGTCATCGTGCGCCACACCTCGTCACGCTGATCCCCCATCACCGGCTCCTGCCGCCGGCGGGGGTGTGATGCGTCGGCTGGACGATCGGCTTCTCGTCAGACTCGGCGAACAGGTCGGCAACCCGCGACGTGGTGCGCGCCGACGCCTCGGTGGTGGAGAAGATCCCCAGTCCCGCGATGGTGAGGGCGAGTCCCGCCGTCACCCACCACAGCGGAGCCATCGCGGTGACGGACACCGGTGACTCGGGCCCGGCCGCGATCACCGATCCGGCGATGGTCCCCGACAGTGCCACCCCCACGCTGATCCCGAGTTGACGGCTCGTCGATGCGATCGCCGACGCAGCACCTGCGCGTTCGCGCGGCATCCCGCTGACAGCAGCCGTGGTGATCGGCGCGTTCACGGTTCCGAAACCGACCCCGAACATGCCGAAGACGATGAGCATCTGCCAGTTGGGCGTGTTCGGTCCCAGTTGCGTGAGCAGGCTCGATGCCAGAGCGAGCATCACACCCGCGAACACCAGGGACGGGCGCGTTCCATAGCGGCCCACCAGGCGTCCGGACAACGGCGAGCAGATGATGGTGCCGATCGCGATCGGCAGGAACATCAGACCTGTCTCCACCGGGGAGTAGCCGCGGATTCCCTGCAGGTAGATCGACATCATGAACAGGAACGCGCCATAGGCGGCAAAGGCGCAGATGCCGGTGACGGTGGCCGCCGAGAACGGGATGCTGCGGAAGAACCGTAGTTCGATGAACGGGTCGGTCCGGCGCAGTTCGTAGGCGCAGAAACCGCCGAATGCGACGATCGCCACCACAAAAATCCCGATCGTCCGCCAATCGGTCCAGCCCATGCCGGGTCCTTCGATCAACCCGATGACAACACCAGCCATGAACACGATTGCCAGGCCTTGTCCGATGGGGTCGAGTCCGCGAACGCGTTGCGACTTCGATTCGGGCACAACAACAATGGTGGCGATCACCGCGATCAGGCAGATCGGGAGGTTGATCAGGAACACCGACTGCCAACTGAACAGATCGATGAGCACGCCGCCCACGATCGGGCCGAGCGCCATCGAGACCCCGACCACCGCACCCCAGACGCCGACCGCCCGAGCACGTTCGACCCGGCCGGAGAACGTCTGGGTGATGATGGACATGGCCACCGGGTTGAGCATCGAACCGCCCACCGCCTGGAGGAATCTGGCGGCGATGAGGACCTCGACATTGGGTGCCAGGCTGCACAGAAGCGAGCCCAGAGCGAACAACGTCAGGCCGATCTGGAACACCCGCCGCCGCCCGAATCGGTCTGCGGTGGTTCCGGCGAGCATCAGCAAACTGGCCAACACCAGCGTGTAGACATCGATCACCCACTGCAATTCGGTGGGCGTGGCTTCGAAGTCACTCCTGATCGACGGGATCGCGACGTTGACGATGGTCGCGTCCATCGAGACGATCAGCAGGCTGAGACAGCAGGTCGCGAGAATCGCCACCTTGCGATTGCGGCTGAGATCCTCGGATGGTTTGGTCACGAAACTATTGTGAAACTACAACTGTTTCTGCGCAAGTGCCTGTGCAGGACGTCACTATCGGTGCGACGCACTCGCTTCGGCGGGGGCACCCTCGTCGGTCGTCGACTCGCGGGGTTCGCCGCGTTCAAGAGCGACCAGCAAGATGATGGTGACCAGCGCGGTCAGAGGCGCGATCACCAGTAGCGCCCACGAGAATCCGACTCCGCCGGAGATGTCGAGCTGGGCGCCGACGATACGCAGGCTGGGCGGCTGAGTGAACTCCTGCCCTACCGCCACCCCATCTCGACCCGAAAAGCGCAGACGCGCAATGGCATCGCCCACCCATACCGCCCCGACACCGGCCGTGATCGTCGACACGGTCAACACCACCACGCCCAACGGACCACGGAGCGACGGAGAGACCCAGAGCACCACGGCAAGCACCACACCGGCGGCCAGTGCCACACAGAAGAAGACCGCCAGGGCGGAGAACTCGGTGCCGGCGTCACCGATGGCAACCGCCCGGCCCGATTCGATCACCCGGCCGTCGATGCCCGGGGTGAGCAGGCCCCAGACCACTCCCCATGCGATCGCGACCAACACAATCCCCGCCACGACCAGCGCGGCCGCCGATGCAGGAGGCGACAACGCCCGGCGCGGACCGGTCAACGCTGCGCCAGCTCCACCGAGTCGACCGTGCCGTGTCGTGAGCAGCGCGCCGACCATCCGTCAGGACGGACCTGAACGACCATCCGGCGCCCACACTGGCCGCAGTATCGCGGCGGTTCCAGGCCCAACTGCGCGGCCTTGGGCACCGAGTCCGGGTGCTCGAGCTCCAACCGCACGCCCGTGTACACCCCGAAGGTGAGAGGCGTGGCCAGCGGCGCGGGGATGTCGGTCATCGTCGGAGCGTTCCTTGAGATGCGAACTGTCAGATTGAGTCGTTGAGGGCCTTGATCGGCATCTGCAGCTCTTCGAGCAGATCCAGATCGGTCTCGGCCGGACGGCCGAGGGTGGTCAGGTAGTTACCGACGATGACCGCGTTGATCCCGCCGAGGATGCCCTGCTTTGCGCCGAGGTCACCGAGGGTGATCTCCCGGCCACCGGCGAACCGCAGGATGGTGCGAGGCAGTGCCAGACGGAAGGCGGCCACGGCTTTGAGGGCTTCGGCAGCCGGCAACACGTCGAGGTCCCCGAACGGGGTACCCGGACGCGGGTTGAGGAAGTTGAGCGGAACCTCGTCGGGATCGAGGGCAGCCAGATCCGCGGCGAACTCGGCTCGCTGTTCCAGCGTCTCGCCCATGCCGAGGATGCCGCCGCAGCAGACCTCCATACCGGCTTCGCGGATCATCTTCAGGGTGCCGAAACGCTCTTCCCAGCTATGGGTGGTGACGACGTTCGGGAAATGCGAGCGCGCGGTCTCGAGGTTGTGGTTGTAGCGATGCACGCCCATGGCCTTGAGCTCGTCGACCTGTTCCTGGGTCAACATGCCCAGGCTGCAGGCGATCTGGATGTCGACCTCGGCGCGGATCGCTTCGATGCCGGCAGCAACCTGAGCCATCAGCCGCTTGTCGGGACCGCGTACCGCCGCCACGATGCAGAACTCGGTGGCACCGGACTTGGCAGTCTGCTTGGCGGCCTCGACCAGAGCCGGGATGTCGATCCACGCACTGCGCACCGGTGATGCGAACAAGCCGGACTGCGAGCAGAAATGGCAATCTTCGGGGCAACCGCCGGTCTTGAGGGAGATGATGCCCTCGACCTCGACCTCTGGCCCGCAGTGCTTCATCCGCACGTCGTGCGCGAGCTGAAGAAGATCGGTCAGTTTGTCGTCGGGCAGCTGCAGGATCTGCAGTGTCTGCTCTTGAGTGAGCCCTTCACCGCGTTCCAACACCTGCTCGCGCGCGACGTCCAGAATGTCTGTGCGTACTGGTGCCTGGGTCACGTGGGGCCTCCCTCTTGTCATGAATATTGCGGTCTCAGTGTGCCCTATCACCGTGGGCGCTCAGTTTGGGGTGGGACACATGGCGGTCAGCCACTCACGATCGAACCATCCAACTGCCTGCGACACGAAGGCCTGACGGTCTAAGGTGCCCGCCCCGGCGGGCACTTTCCCGACGATAGGCACGCCGGTGACCTGCGGCAAGTCCTCGAGATTGCATCGTTCGGCAAGATCTGGATCGACGGGCCAGGACCCGATCACGACCCCCGCGCACTCGAGTCCCGCCCCGGTGATCGCCCGGACGGTGAGTTCGGTGTGGTTCAGACTGCCCAGTCCGGGCGCAGCGACCACGAGCACACGCGCGCCGATGGCATCGGCGACATCGAGAATGGTCAGGTCGGGAGCCAGCCGGACCAGTACGCCGCCGGCGCCCTCGACGAGGACAAGATCGGACCCGGCCAGACCGTCCACTGCCGCGACGACGTCGGACAACAGCACCGGCTGGGCGCCTTCGTTACGGGCCGCACGCTCGGGGGCCAGTGGATCGCGGAAACGGGCACCTTCCGCCGTTGTCCGGACCCCCGCGAGACGTACCACTTCGTCGATGTCACCGGGATCGTCCGGACCGACCCCGGTCTGGGCTGGTTTGCACACGGCGACGTGGAGGCCACGGGCCATCACCGCCGCAGCGAGGGCCGCAGTGGTGATGGTCTTGCCCACTTCGGTGGACGTACCGGTGATGACCAGATTCACGGATCAGAGCCGTTCAGCACGGCGGTCACTACACCGGCCACCGTGCGGATGTCGTCGTCGGTGAGATCGGCGCGCACGGTGAGACGCAGGCGAGAAGTTCCAGGCGGTACCGACGGCGGCCGGAAACACCCGACCAGCACACCCTGTTCGCGACACCGTTGCGCCGCCAGCAGAGCCTGAGCGGGATCGCCCACGATGATCGAGACGACGGCGGCCTCTGGCGGTTCGCCGCCACACAAGTGCGCCAGCAGTGCCGCGTTCGCCCGAACCCGTTCGGACAGACCCGGTTCGTCGCGCAGCACCGCGAGGGCGGCCTGGGCGGCTCCCGCCGCGGCCGGCGCCAGCCCGGTGTCGAAGATGAAGCTACGGGCCCGGTCGATGAGGTGGTCGCGGACCGCCTCTGTACCGAGCACCACTCCCCCCTGTGCGCCAAGGGATTTCGAGAGCACTGTGGTGGTCACCAGATCAGGGGCGCCGGCCAGACCCGCCTCGTCCAGCACGCCGCGCCCGCCGGAGCCACGCACGCCCAACGCGTGCGCCTCGTCCACCAGCAGGGTTGCTCCGTGCTCGCGGGCGGCGGCGTACAACTCGGCAACCGGCGCGATCTGACCGTCGATCGAGTAGACCGAATCGGTGACGATCATGGCCCGCTGTTCGCTGCGTTCGGCGAGCTCGCGCCTGACGGCCTCGTGGTCGCCACGATCGACCACCACCACTCGTGCGCGCGAGAGCCGGCAGCCATCGATCAGCGATGCGTGGGCGCCACCGTCGCTGATGATCACGTCTCCGCGGCCCATCAGAGCGGCCACCGCCCCGACGTTGCCGAGATATCCGGACGAGAAGACCAGCGCCGCCGGGTAACCGAGGAACTCGGCCAGATCCCGCTCCAGCGCCTCGTGCAGGGCGGTGGTGCCGGTGACCAGCCGCGACGATGTGGAGCCCGCACCCCAGGTGTCGAGCGCGGCGTGCGCGCCGGCCAGGACCCTGGGATCGCAGGAGAGCCCGAGATAGTCGTTGGACGCCAGATTGATCAGCGCGTTGTCCGCCACGCGCGGCACCAAGGTGCGGTGCAGCCCGGCGACTTCACGGACGTCGGCAGCCTCGGCCAGCCAGTCCAGGGCGCTGTCCGAATCGGTGTTTCTGTCGGTCGGGGCAAGTGGTTTCACTGACGAACAGAGTCTCATAACGCTTCGGCTGCGGCGGGCGAGGGTTGAGCCGTACAGGCACGGACCGCAGCCGACACCCCACCGATCAGAACGTCGAGGTCGTCGTCGGTACACACATACGGAGGCATCGTGTAGATGTTGTCGCGGAACGGCCGCAGCCACACCCCCGCCGACACCGAGGCGTCCGTCGCCACAGCCATGTCGACGGGGTGGTCGAGTTGCACCACCCCGATGGCACCCTGCACCCGGACGTCACGGACGCCAGGGAGGTCTGCGAGTGGGCCGAGTCCTTCCCGTAGTCGATCGGCGATGTGGGCGACCCGATCGCGCCACCCGGACGCGAGTAGCAGCTCGGTGGATGCCACGGCCACCGCACACGTGAGCGGGTTCGCCATGAATGTCGGCCCGTGTGCCAGTACCCCCACGTCGGACCGCGAGATCGTGTCCGCGATGTCGCGGGTACACAACGCTGCTGCCATGGACAGATAGCCGCCGGTGAGCGCTTTGCCGATGCACATGATGTCCGGAGACACCCCGGCGTGGTCGGCGGCGAACAACTCTCCGGTCCGGCCGAACCCCGTGGCGATCTCGTCGAAGATGAGGAGTACACCCTGCTCATCGCACATCCGGCGCAGCTCGCCGAGGTAACGGGGATCGTGAAATCGCATCCCGCCGGCACCTTGGACCACCGGTTCGACGATCACGGCGGCGAGTTCACCGCGATGCTCGGACACGAGGTCTTCGAGCTCTGTGACGTACTCCACGCTGAACTCGGACGGCGGCGCCGACGCGAACACCTGACTGGTGAGCACGTCGGTCCACAGCGAGTGCATCCCGCCTTCCGGGTCACAGACGCTCATAGGGGTGAAGGTGTCGCCGTGGTAGCCGCCGCGCCACGTCAGCAGGCGGGTGCGGCCGGCTTCGCCCCGGGCCCGCCAGTACTGCAGCGCCATCTTGACCGCGACCTCGACCGACACCGACCCGGAGTCGCAGAAGAACACGGTCTGCAGCGGATCGGGGGTTATCTCGACGAGCAGCTCGGCCAGCCTGGCTGCAGGTTCGTGGGTGAGGCCACCGAACATCACATGCGCCATCGAGTCGAGCTGGGCGCGCGCCGCAGCGTCGAGCACCGGGTTCCGATAGCCGTGGATCGCGGCCCACCACGAACTCATGCCGTCGACGACCGTGGTCCCGTCCGCGAAGGTCAGGCGGACACCCGACGCAGATCGGACGACGCGGGGAACGGGGTCCGGATGCGGCATGGTCCCGTATGGATGCCAGATCATCTCCGAGTCGATCCGGGTGATCTGTTCTTCCGCCATGGGAGGCCGATTGATCTGAGATTCGGGCAATGTGGGCACCTACCCACCCTAATGAGCGCGCCGCGGCGTTCCAGGCCGGGGATTCTAAGGTGCAACAGGTAGATTACGTGCCGGAACCGCCCACCCCGCTGCTGTGACGACACCGATTTCAGCGCCACCGGACAAGTGAGACTAGAGAGCAGTTGACAGCCGCACCCAGCGTTGAGAAGAGGCCACCGGCGGTACCCGCCGACACGGTCCCCAGCTACCGTACCGACCTCGACGGTCTGCGGGGCCTGGCCATCGTCTTGGTGGCGTGCTTCCACATCTGGTTCGGGCGGGTGTCCGGCGGTGTCGACGTGTTCCTCACCCTGTCGGGGTACTTCTTCGTCGGCTCGCTGCTGCGGCACGTCATCGTCAGCGCACAGAACGAGCAGGCCGGACTCTGGCCCACGATCAACCCGGTCAAACGACTGACCCGACTCGGCAGGCGACTGCTGCCCGCGCTGGTCGCGATCCTGGTTGTCATCAGCCTCGGTACGTTGCTCATCTTCCCCGAGACCCGCTGGCGGGCGACGGGCCAAGAGGTCATCGCGAGCCTGTTCTACTACCAGAACTGGCATCTGGCGTTCAATTCGCAGGACTACACGGCGGCCAGTTCGGCGAACAGTCCTCTGCAGCATCTGTGGTCGATGTCGGTACAGGGCCAGTTCTTCGTGCTGACCATGCTCACCGCCCTGGCGGTCGCCGGGATCATCACGGTGCTGGTGCGTGCCGGAGTGCGCAAACTGGCCGACCCCACGGTCATCCGCATCCTGATCGGCGTATCGCTCCTCGGGGTGGCCGCCGTGTCGTTCTACTGGGCGCACATGCGGATGGACGTCAACCAGCAGTTCAACTACTACGACACCATCTCCCGCGTGTGGGAGCCTCTCGCCGGCGGTCTACTCGCCGTCTGGATGCCGAAATGGCGGGTTCCCAACGTCATCCGCAACATCGTCGCCGTCGCCGCCCTGGGACTGATCATCACCTGTGGCTGGTGGATCGTGGGTGTCGAGCAGTATCCCGGACCGTGGGCGCTGGTTCCCGTGCTGTCGACGCTCGCCATCATCTGGTCGGGTGCGACCGCGCTGCAGCACGGCCCGAAGTCGAGACAACCGGTCGTCAATCACGCACTGTCCGCCCGACAGATGGTGTGGCTGGGGTCGATCTCGTATTCCCTCTACCTGTGGCACTGGCCGCTGCTGATCTTCTACCTGACGTGGCGTGACAAGAACCATGCGTCGATCGTCGAGGGAACCGTTCTCATCGCGGTGTCCATCGCAATGGCGTGGCTGACCAAGAGGTACATCGAAGAGCCACTGCGGGCACCCCGGTCGGTGTCGATCCACAAAGAAGATCCGCCGCACAAGGGCACCCCGACGCGTCACCACCACCCGACGCACGCAGCCACCGTGAACCCGTGGCGAGCCAGACTCCTGGACTACACCACCGTGGTGACCAGCGTGCTGATCGTGAGCGCGGTGGTCATGACGGTCGGTTTCAAGGCCTGGGACTACCACGTGACCCACATGACGGTGGACACCACCAAGCTCGATCCCCGTGTCTATCCCGGCGCCCGGGCGCTCCTCGACAACGCCCCGGTTCCCCACGTCGACCCCCAGCCATCTGCACTACAGGTCGTCAACGACCTGCCGGTGACCTCGTTCAATGGCCACATCAGCGACTTCGACGACACCGGGGTGCATGTCGGGGTGTACGGCGATCCGTTGGCCACCAAGACGATTGCGCTGGCAGGTGGCTCGCACGCGGAATACTGGATCACGGCGCTCGACATCATCGGCAAACAGAACCACTTCAAGGTGAAGACCTATCTGAAGATGGGCTGTCCGCTGTCCACCGAGCTGGTGCCGAAACAACGCGGAGTTCCCTATCCGCAGTGTTATGACTGGGTGCAGAAAGTGGTCCCACAGATCATCGCCGACAAGCCGGATGCACTGTTCACCAACACAACCCGGCCGCGCGACGACGGGCCCGGCGACTGGGTGCCAGGCGACTACCTGCCGATCTTCGACCAGTTCGCCCAGGCGAACATCCCCATCCTCGGGATACGCGACAGCTCGTGGCCCCACAACGCCGACGGACCGATCAACACCCCGGATTGCCTGGCCAACACCCGCGACAGCGACAACTGCGACACCGCACGTTCCGCCTCCTTCGCACCGACAAACCCCACACTCGACATCGTGGCGGACCACCCGAACGTCTTGCCGCTCGACCTGACGGACGGGATGTGCAACGACACGACCTGCCCTGCTGTGGTCGGGAACATCACCGTCTACCACGACTGGCATCACTTGAGTGCGACGTATGTGCGCAGTCTCACAGCCGAATTGCAGCGTCAGATGCAAGCCGCGCTGCCCTGGACCTGAGGCACCCTCTACTCTTCCGGTGATCTGGTGCGATGGCTCCGCACTGACAGTGCCGCGGGCCTCCGCGAACAGTAGGGTCATCAACATGAAAATGCGAGGGTGCCCATGACATCAACCCCCGGAAGCGACGCGTCGTCCGCCAGAACCGTGGACGACTCGACTGGCTCGGACGACGTCGCGGTGGCCGTACACGGCACCACCGCCGACGCCACGGGCGGCGTGGTCGAGGAGCTGATGGTGTGGCCGGGCAGCGCATATCCCCTCGGCGCGACGTTCGACGGAGCGGGTACCAACTTCTCGCTCTTCTCCGAAGTAGCCACCGCCGTGGACCTGTGCCTGATCGGTCCTGACGGGTCTGAGACACGCGTGCCCCTCGAAGAGGTCGATGGCTACGTCTGGCACGCCTACCTGCCGTCGATATCGCCCGGTCAGCTCTACGGCTATCGGGTCCACGGCCCCTACGACCCTCGCCAGGGCCATCGATGCGACCCCTCCAAGCTGTTGGTCGATCCGTACGGCAAGGCATTCCACGGCGAGTTCGACGGAGACGCGTCCCTGTACTCGTATCCCATCGTCTTCGACGAAACTCCGCAGGACCAGGAGTCAACCGAGCCCCCGGCCGACACGAACGGCGGCAACGACGCGAGTACGCAGCCCGACACCGACACGCGGGCTTTGCTCGATACCGGTTCGGAGAACGGCGGCACCGCAGCGTCAGACCAGCTCACAGACCCGTCCGCCGACGTTGAAAACGTCGCGACTGCAACCACTCTCGAGTCCTCGGTTGACGACACCGACGATGGCCCGGCAGAACCCGCACAGGAGACCACGCCCCAACCGCGATCAGAATCGACGCCCGACCCCCTGTTCGGCGAACCTCCCAGACTCGACTCGCTCGGGCACACGATGACGTCGGTGGTGATCAACCCGTTCTTCGACTGGCAGCACGATCGGTCTCCCAATCGCCCGTACTACGAGACCATCATCTACGAAGCCCACGTCAAGGGCATGACGGCAACCCATCCCGAAGTGCCCGAACAGCTCCGCGGAACGTACGCCGGCCTCGCCCATCCGGCGATCATCGACCACCTCACGTCACTGGGTGTTACAGCCATCGAACTGATGCCCGTGCACCAGTTCCTCCAGGACCAGACCCTGCTCGATCAGGGTCTGCGAAATTACTGGGGGTACAACAGCTTCGGCTTCATGGCACCCCACGCCGACTATGCAGCCAACCAGCGGGCCGGCGGTGCGGTCCCGGAATTCAAGGCGATGGTGCGGGCATTCCACGAGGCCGGGATCGAAGTGATCCTCGACGTGGTCTACAACCACACCGCCGAGGGCAACCATCGCGGTCCGAGCATCGCCTTCCGCGGCATCGACAACGCGGCGTACTACCGACTCGTCGACGGCGAACCCTGGCACTACATGGACTACACGGGCACCGGAAACAGTCTGAACGTGCGCCATCCGCACACGCTGCAGCTGATCATGGACTCGCTCCGGTACTGGGTGCTCGAGATGCACGTCGACGGTTTCCGGTTCGACCTGGCCTCGACACTCGCCCGCGAGCTGCACGACGTCGACAAGTTGTCGGCCTTCTTCGATCTGGTGCAACAGGATCCGGTGGTCAGCCAGGTGAAGTTGATCGCCGAGCCATGGGACGTGGGCGAGGGCGGCTACCAGGTGGGCAACTTCCCAGGACTGTGGACCGAGTGGAACGGGCAATACCGCGACACCGTGCGTGACTACTGGCGCGGCGAGCCCGCGACACTCGGAGAGTTCGCATCGCGGCTGACCGGCTCGTCAGATCTCTACGAGGCAACCGGGCGCCGTCCCAGCGCCAGCATCAACTTCGTGACGGCGCACGACGGCTTCACCCTGCGAGATCTCGTGTCCTACAACGAGAAACACAACGAGGCGAACGGCGAGGACAACCGGGACGGGGAAAGCCACAACCGTTCGTGGAACTGCGGTGTGGAAGGTCCCACCGACGACCCCGACATCGAGCGTCTTCGTGCGCGTCAGCAGCGCAACATCTTGGCAACGCTGATGCTGAGCCAGGGCACCCCGATGATCGCCCACGGCGACGAGATCGGCCGCACCCAGAACGGCAACAACAACGTCTACTGCCAGGACGGCCCGATCGCGTGGATGGATTGGGAACTGGCGGAGAAGAACTCGGACCTGCTCGAGTTCACCCGACGGGTCATCGCCTTGCGCTCCTCGCATCCGGTGTTTCGCAGGCGCCGATTCTTCGCCGGGCGCCCGATCCGGTCCGGCAACCAGGCACGTGACATCGCCTGGCTCACACCCAGCGGCGAGGAGATGACCGAGGAGGACTGGGACAGCGGTTTCGGCAAATCCCTGGCCGTCTTCCTGAACGGATCCGGCATCAACGAGAAGGACGTCCGCGGACGTCTGGTTGTCGACGACGACTTCTTGATGTGTTTCAACGCGCACTACGAACCGATCGTCTTCCGGGTGCCGACCGATTTCTACGCCAACGAGTGGACCGGCGAACTCGACACCGCCCACCCGACCGGCTCGAGCACGGTCAACGCGAAAGCCGGCAGCGCACTGTTGGTTAGGGAACGGTCGTTGTTGGTACTCCGCAAAGTGAATTGACCTTCGATCTTGTGCCAATGCCTTGGCCGGACACCGATGCCGGCCTGGCTCGACAACCGCTGGAGTACCCATGATCCTGCCGCTGACGGCCACCTACCGGCTTCAGCTGCACGGCGAGTTCACCTTCGCCGACGCAATTGAACAGCTCGACCACATCGAAGGGCTGGGCGTCAGCCATCTGTACCTGTCGCCGATCCAGACCGCGCAACAGGGCTCGACGCACGGGTACGACTGGGTTCCGCCGCCCGCGGTCGCCGAGTCGCTCGGTGGGATCGAGGGATTGCGGGAACTGCGGTCGGCCGCAGCCGACCGCGGCATCGGTGTGATCGTCGACATCGTCCCCAACCACACCGGTGTCGAGGACCCTCGGCAGAACCCGTGGTGGTGGGACGTCTTACGCAACGGCAAGTCGTCCGAGTACGCCGACTACTTCGACATCGACTGGGCGTCGGACAACGGGGCCGACGGCAAGATCGCGTTGCCGGTTCTCGGGTCCGCCGACGACGTGGCATTGCTCGAGGTGGACACAAGTGGGGACGAACCAGAACTCTCGTTCTACGAACACCGGTTTCCGCTCGCCCCCGGCACCGAAGCCGGCCAATCCGCCCAAGAGGTCCATGACCGGCAGCATTACCGGCTGGTGCCGTGGAACATCGGCGTCATCGGTTATCGCCGCTTCTTCTCCGTCAATGGCCTGGCGGGGTTGCGACAAGAGGACCCCGCTGTCTACGCGGCCACCCACGACCTGATCCGTCAGCTCGTCGAGGAAGACCTCGTGGACGGTCTTCGCGTCGACCACCCGGACGGTCTGTCGGACCCCCAGGACTACCTGCAGCGGCTGCGTGCGGACATCGGACCGGACCGGATCCTGTTGATCGAGAAGATCCTTGCCCATGACGAGCCCCTGGATCCGAGCCTCCCGGTCGACGGCACCACCGGCTACGAGACGATGCGGTCGGTGGGCGCGGTGCTCATCGATCCGACCGGTGAATCGGCTCTCGGTCAGCTGCATCAGAAATACACCGGTGATCGCGGCGACAAGCTGTGGCTGCACGCCGCGGAACGACAGCTCAAACTGTCGATCCTCGACGAGACCTTCCCTGCCGAACGGGCCCGCCTGCGACGGGCGATCACCGCAACGGCCCGTGATCGCGAGGTGTTCTCGAACGACGACCTCGATTCGGCGATCGGCGCGGTGATCGCGGGTCTGGGCGTCTATCGCGCCGACTACCCGATACTCGCCGGAACTCTGGATTCGGTCATCGCAAGTGAGCGAGAACGGTTGCCGGCCCTGGCAACTGCCTTCGAACTGCTCGCATCGGCAGTGGCCACCGACGACGAATCGCGCAGCCGGCTCGCCCAGGTGTGCGGCGCCGTCACCGCGAAGAGCGTCGAGGACTGCCTGTTCTACCGGACCGCCCGGCTGGTCAGCCTGCAGGAGGTCGGCGGCGACCCGGCGGCATTCGGTGAATCGATCGACGACTTCCACGCCGCCAACGTGACCCGGGCGAAGAGCTGGCCGCGGGCACTGACCTCGCTGTCGACGCACGACACCAAGCGGAGTGAGGACGTCAGGGCACGCATCGGCGTCCTGTCCCAGATCCCGCAGAAGTGGGCAGACTTCGTCGACCGCTCGGAGTCCCGTAACCCGGCGCCGGCCGGGGTCACCGGACTCTTCTTGCGCCAGAATCTGTTCGGGATCTGGCCGGTCGACGGCGTCATCACCGGAACCTTGCGAACCCGCTTCCACGAATACGCCACCAAGGCGATCCGCGAAGGCGGGGTGGGCACCACGTGGACCGACGTGAACGATCAGTTCGAGACCGCAATACATGCCTGGATCGATGCCTCGTTCGACGGCCCGTGCGCGCCCGAGTACACCCAGCTCGTACAGGGAATGCTGCCTCACATCGAATCCGACGCTCTGGTGCAGAAGGCGCTGGCGTCGTTGCTGCCCGGAATCCCCGATGTCTATCAGGGCACCGAGTGGTTCGACGATTCCCTCGTCGACCCGGACAACCGCCGGGCCGTGGACTACACCCGCGATGGCGAACACCCGAAGACCCGCGTGGTGCGTGCGGCACTGACCCTGCGCCGGCGCCGGCCGGAGGTGTTCGTCCAAGGTGGGTACGAGCCGCTGTCGGGCACCGGTCCGGCCGCCGATCATCTGGTGGCCTTCGGCCGCACCTCGACGGCGGGGGTGACCGAAGTGATTGTCGCGGCAGCTCGCTGGACCGTCGGCCTCGACGCCGAGCTATGGGCCCAGACCCATCTCGATCTCCCCGCCGGTACGTGGCGGGAGCAGATCACCGGCACCGACGTCGACGGTAATGTGACGCTGTCAGGGCTGGCCACGCCGGTCGGCATTTTCGAGCGTGTGAGGGAGTGACCAGCGTCCTGGTTGCGGGCTTCACCAACGCGAGCGCGCACTGAGGAGTGGACACCATGTTGGTCGCAGGAATCGATTCGTCGACCCAATCCAGCAAGGTGGTGGTGTGCGACGTAGCCGACGGCCGCGTGGTGCGCTCGGGTAGCGCGCCACACCCCACGGGTACCGAGGTGCATCCGGATCAATGGTGGCAGGCCCTCGGGTCGGCGATCGAAGCTGCCGGGGGGCTCGACGACGTCGCAGCGGTATCCGTCGGAGCGCAGCAACACGGCATGGTGTGTCTCGATGAATCCGGTGAGGTGGTGCGAGAGGCGCTGCTGTGGAACGACACCCGGTCCGGTCCCGCCGCCGACGAACTCATCGCCGACCTCGGCGGGCCGCAGCAGTGGGTGGACGAGGTGGGAGTGGTCCCGGTCGCGTCGATCACCGCCACCAAGCTGCGCTGGCTCGCCGACAACGAACCCGCCAACGCCGATCGCACCGCTGCGGTGTGTCTCCCCCACGACTGGCTCAGCTGGAAGCTCACCGGCAGTACCGACCTGGCCGACCTGTGGACCGATCGCAGCGACGCCAGTGGCACAGGCTATTTCAGCGCGGCGGCCGATGAGTACCAGCCTCGGTTGCTGGAGTTGGCGATGAGAGGCCGGGCGCCGATGGTGCCCCGGATCGTCGGCCCAGCACAGAACGGTGGCGCCATGCGGTCGGGCGCGGGCATCGGTGCGGGCGCCGGCGACAACGCAGCGGCGGCGCTGGCGCTCGGCGCCGTCCCCGGCGACTGCATCGTGTCACTCGGCACCTCTGGAGTTGTCAGCGCGGTCAGTGACAGTGCGCCGACCGACTACGCCGGACTCGTTGCCGGTTTCGCCGACGCCACAGGCCGGCAATTGCCGCTGGTGTGCACTCTGAACGGGGCCCCCGTGCTGGCGGCCGTGGCCAAGATGCTCGACGTCGACTTCGACACGTTGTCCGACCTTGCCCTGTCTGCGCCTGCGGGCGCCGACGGGCTGTCCCTGGTGCCGTACTTCGAGGGAGAACGCTCCCCCAACCTGCCGCGCACGCGCGGAGCCCTGCACGGCATGACCGGACGAAACCTGAACAGCGCCAACATCGCCCGGGCGGGCGTCGAAGGTTTGCTGTGTTCCCTCCAGTACTGCGCCGACCGGATCCGCGACCAAGGCATCGAGATCAACCGGATCATCCTCGTCGGTGGCGGCGCACGCTCTGCGGCCATCCGGGAGCTGGCCCCGGCAATATTCGCCCGCCCCGTCGTGGTCCCGGAACCGGGCGAATACGTGGCGCTCGGCGCCGCTCGTCAGGCCGCCTGGTCGCTGGACCCCACGTCCGAACCACCTCGCTGGTCGGCCGCCGACGAACGTGTCTACGAGGCCGCTCCGACACCTCATGTCGTCGAGCAATACCACGAGGCATCCGGATTGACCGTCGGCCGGAACTGACCGCACACCGACACCGCCGAGACCTAAATCGTCTGTCACCACAACACAGCCGAAGGAGTGCCCATGAAACCCACCGGTGTCACAGCGAATCTGTCGGTGCCCGACATCACCGTCGCGCGCGACTTCTACTCTGACTATCTCGGCCTCGATATCGAGGCTTTCAACCTGGGCTGGGTGGCCAACTACCAGTCCGCAGACGGCCGGGCGGCGATTCAGCTCGTCACCGAGGATGCGACCTCACCTGTCGACTCGGTGATCTCGGTACACGTGGGCGACCAGGTGGAAGAGGCCTATGCCGAAGCACAACGACGCGGGTTCGAGATCGTCCACCCGTTGACCACGGAACCGTGGGGCGTGCGCAGGTTCTTCGTCCGGGCACCCGACGGCAACGTCATCAACATCGTCAGCCACGACGACGACGCGGCATCCGAGTAACTCCAGGCCGCCCCGTCAGACTCCTCGGGGGTCGTTGTTCTGCACCAGCAGTTGCTGCAACGTCTCCCGAGCGCCGTTGCGGCGCAACGACTCCAACGTCCACAGGTAGGGGCGCACAAATCGGTTCTCGTCGGCGAGGTCACCGAACAGCTCACGATTCTGCACAAACGCCAACGGCTCGTTGCGGCTCCGGACCGCTAGAGGGACCAACGAATCCGCGAGCGGGTCGACCACGTCGATCGGCTCGCCTGCTTCGTCCACCCCTTCTGCGTACCGGGTCCAGCTGGCCACCACCGCCGCAGCCAACACCACGTCCCCGCCGGCCTCGAGTTGCTGACGGATGACGGGCAACAACCACTTCGGTATCCGGTCCGACGAGTATTGGCAGAGCCGCGCGATGGTGTCGGCGATCGACGGGTTGGAGAACCTCTCGATCAGCGTCTCGATGTAGGCGTCGACATCCACACCGGGCAAGGGCAACAGCGTGTGCCGAGCCTCGTTGTTCATGTAGCCCAGCAGGAGACGGCGGATCAACGGATCCTGCGCTGCGTCGTGCACAAGCCGGTAGCCCATCAGATGGCCGAAGTAACACAGGGTCTGGTGGCCCGCGTTGAGCAGCCGGAGCTTCATCAGCTCGTACGGTCCCACGTCGGAGACCACCTGCACACCGACCGACTCGAGTCGAGGACGGCCGGCCGAGAACGAGTCCTCGAGAACCCACTGGGTGAAAGGTTCGGCCACCACGGGCCATCGGTCCGTGATGCCGGTGCGCGCCTGCACCTCATCGCCGAGTTCGGGTGGCGTGGCCGGGGTGATCCGGTCGACCATCGAATTCGGGAAAGCTGTGTTGTCGCTGATCCATTCGGCCAGACCGGGGTCCTTGCTGCACGCAAAGGCCGTGAAGGTCTTGCGAGCGATGTCCCCGTTGCCCTCGATGTTGTCGCACGACATCACCGTGAACGAGGGCTGCCCGGCGTCGCGACGACGACCGAGGGCCTCGACGACGAGGCCGAACGTCGTCGAAGGAACAGCACCCGGCTGGAGATCGGCCTGGATCGCCGGGTTGGTCAGATCGAAATCCCCTGTCGCGGAGGAGAAATTGTACCCGCCCTCGGTGATGGTGAGCGACACGATTCGGGTGGCCGGGTCGGCGAGCTTGTCGATCACCGCTGCCGGGTCGTCCGGTGCGAACAGATACTCGACGATGGAGCCGACAACCGAGGTCTGCATGGCCCCGTCGGGATGCTTGAGGGTCAACGTGTAGAGCCCATCTTGCGGTACCAGCGCATCTCGCATGTGCACATCACCCGGTAGCACTCCTACGCCGCAGATCGCCCAATCCCGCGAGGCAGGATCCGAGGTGAGCAACGCGTCGACGTACATGGCCTGATGAGCACGATGAAATCCACCGACACCGAAATGCACGATGCCGCAGCCCAGTTGGGTTCGGTCGTACTCGGGTTTCGGCACCGCCACGAGATCGGCCAGACTTGCGTTGTCCAGTTTCACGATGCCCCCGCCCCTGCCGATCCACCGAGCCTGCCCGGGTAGACAACAGCTTTGATACTGCCCGGTTGCCGGTCGGCATCCAGGGCTTCGGCCACCTCGGACAAACCGAAGCGCCCGGTGACCATCGAGTCGAGATCTACTTTCCCCGAGGTGACCAACTCGCGCGCGATCGGCCAGGTGTTGGCGTACCGGAACACCCCTGTCACAACGAGTTCCCGATTCTGGACAAGCGAGATGGGAAACGCCATCGTCGAGTTCGCACTCATGCCCACCAGGACCACGCGGCCACCGGGTCGGACGGCGGCGATGCCGGATGAGATCGCCGATTCCGCACCCGATGCGTCGATGAAGGAGTCGACGCCGATCGTGGTGTCCAGCTCATCCGGGGTGAGCACCTCCGTTGCCCCGAATTCGGCCGCGACCGCGAGTCGCGTGCGGTTCACGTCGGTCACCACGATGCGGGTGGCACCCGCCGCCCGCGCCACCTGGACACAGAGCAGACCGACGGGCCCCGCACCGGTGATCAACACGCCGTCACCGATCCCGACCTCTGCCTTGCGGCAAGCAGCGATCGCCACCGACAGTGGTTCGAACAATGCGGCCGCCTCATCGCTCACCGAGTCGGGCACAGGGTGGGCAAAGGCCGACCCGATGGTCACGAACTCGGCGAGTGCACCGTCCACCGGTGGAGTTGCGTAGAAACGCATGTGCGGAGACAGGTTGTACTGTCCGCGTCGCGTCGGCTCGTCGTCGGGGTCCGGTCGTTGGGGTTCGATGGACACTCGCTCCCCGATCCGCGACTCCGGCACTCCGCTGCCGACCGCCACGATCCGCCCGGCGGCTTCATGTCCCAGCACCAACGGCGACGACACGACGAAGTCACCGATCCGTCCATGTCGGTAGTAGTGGGTGTCGGATCCGCACACCCCTACCGCGCTCACCTGGACCAACACGTCGCCGGGGTCGGGCGACGGGACCTCTCGCTGCTCGATGGTCAGACTGCCGGGTGCAGTCAGGACACTCGCGGTCATGGTGGCTGGAGTCATTCGCCGGTCCTCCGTGGGTGTTGCGTGGGTCACATTCAGGATGTTAGCTTACTGAGCATATGCACGACCAGTGAGCATTTGCTCACCCACACCTCGATGAGGAGGGCGCGTGAACGCGTCACCGCTGGAGCCCACCGCTGACACCGGGCAAGACCTGCGCCTACTTGTTCGTGCGGCCACGATGTATCACCTCGAAGGGCTCACCCAGGCGGAGGTCGCCGCGCGGTTGGGCCTCTCGCGCCCCACCGCCGGCCGGCTCATCGCCAGGGCACGTGCCCAGGGCCTGGTGCGTGTGGTCATCGACGCACCCCCGCATCTGGCCGGCTCCATCCACACCGACGAGGAGCGCGATCTCGAGACTGCGTTCGGGCTCAAAGAGGCCCTGATCATCGACCAGCTCGCCGACGGGACGCAGACCGGTGACTCCGCGCTCGGACGGGCTGGAGCGTCGGTCCTCATCCGGAGACTCGAGCCGAACAGCACACTCGGCTTCACATGGGGGCCGGAAACGGTCGCCGTGGCCGACTCGATCACTCCCCGCTCTGCCAGCTGCCGGCGGGTGGTGCAGATGGACGGCTCCATGACGTCTGTCGAGTACCACACCGGTGTTGATCACGCGCTGTCGCGATTCGCCGAACGCCTGGGCGCACAACCACTTCGGCTTGTTGCCCCGCTCTACGCCGATCCCGACACCGTGAAGGCGCTCCAGCGGGACTCCATCCTGTCGCAGTCGTTCAAAGCCGCCGAAGAAGCCGATGTGATGGTGTTCGGTGTCGGGTCGGTCACCACGTCCACCACCCTCTTCGAAGGGGCGTACATCGACGCCGCCATCCTCGACGAATTGACCGGGCTCGGGGCGGTCGGCGAGATCGGCGGGCGGTTCTACGACAAGGACGGGGTCACGGTCGAATCGTCGCTCGTCGACCGCACGGTCTCCGTTCCGCTCGAGGCCGTCCGTTCCTGCCCCACCACCATGCTCATCTCCGGTGGAACCCACCGCCGGGAGTCGATCCTGGGTGCCCTCCGAGGTGGCCTCGCCACCACACTGATCACCGATCTGGGCACTGCGCACTGGCTCATCACGCAAGAGAAAGGTCAATGATGACTGACTCGACGAAGCCGAGAAGACGGGCGAGATGGCGCAGAGCCCTTGCGCCCCTTGCCCTCGCGGGAACCGTTGCGCTGACGGCCTCCGCCTGCAGTGGCGCCGGATCCTTCACGGACGGCGGCGGTGAGGCAGTCACCATCGCGTTGGTCTCCAACTCCCAGATGCAAGATGCGATCGCATTGTCTCCCCAGTTCGAGAAGGAGAACCCCGGCGTCAAGCTCAAGTTCGTCACGTTGTCCGAGAACGAGGCACGCGCCAAGATCACCGCCTCGGTGGCAACCGGCGGCGGCGAGTTCGACGTGGTGATGATCAGCAACTACGAGACGGCGACCTGGGCCGAGAACGGGTGGCTCGTCAATCTCACCCCGTACATGGTCTCCAGCCCCGGCTACGACCAGGACGACTTCATCCCGACCCTCCGCGAGGCACTGTCCTACGAGGGCAACATGTACTCGGCACCGTTCTACGGTGAGTCCTCGTTCCTCATGTACAACAAGCAGATGCTCGCCGACGCGGGCATCAACATGCCCGCGGAGCCGACGTGGCCCCAGGTCCAGGAGGCCGCCAAGACCCTGAACAGGGGCGAGGTGTCGGGGATCTGCCTGCGCGGCAAGCCGGGATGGGGTGAGACCCTGGCACCGCTGGACACCGTGATCAACGCCTTCGGTGGGCGCTGGTTCGACGAGGACTGGAATGCTCAGCTCGACAGTCCGCAGGTCAGAGAAGCAGTCGAGTTCTATGTCGACACCGTCCGTCAATATGGCGAACCCGGTGCTGCCTCAACAGGTTTCCAGGAATGCGCCAACTTGATGTCGCAGGGCCAGGTTGCGATGTGGTACGACGCGACCTCCGCGGTCTCGGTGCTCGAGAGCCCGGACGACAGCAATATCGCGGGCAATGTCGGGTACGCCATGGCTCCCAGCATGGCCAAGGGCGGCAACGGCTGGCTGTACGCCTGGTCGCTCGGTATCCCCGAGAGCAGCAAGAAGAAAGACGACGCCTGGAAGTTCATCGAATGGATGACCAGCAAGGACTACATCAAGATGGTGGCCGAGCAGCTCGGCGCGGCCAGCGTCCCGCCCGGCAGCCGGCTCTCCACCTATGAGCTGCCGGCGTACAAGGAGATCTCGGGCGCCTTCGCCGAGCCGACCCTCAAATCGATGCAGGCCGCCGATCAGAACAAACCGACAGTGGACCCCGTGCCCTACACCGGAATCCAGTTCCTCGCCATCCCCGAGTTCCAGGACTTCGGCACCCGGGTGAGCCAGCAGATCAGCGCGGCAATCGCCGGACAGATCTCTGTCGACGAAGCGCTCGAACAGTCCCAGAAGTACGCCGAGGTAGTCGGCGAGTCCTACAAGAAGGAGCAGTGAGGACATGGCCACCGCACTCGCAGAGCGAGGCACCGAGCCCGATCCGGGTTCCGCGCCGCCGCCGATAACGTCCAAACGGGACAGGATCTCGCGCGCCGAGGGATGGCGACGACGGGGGCCGCTGCTACCGGCGTTGATATTCATGATCATCGTCACGCAGATCCCCTTCATCGTGACGCTGTACTACTCCACCCAGTCATGGAACCTGGTGCGCCCCGGGTCTCGGGAGTTCAACTGGCTCAACAACTATGTCGATGTATTCACCGACAGCCAGTTCCGGACGGTGGCACTCAACACGGTGATCCTCATCGTCGGGACCGTTGTCATCTCGGTTCTGCTCGGGTTGTTCTTCGCCATCCTCCTCGACCGCAAGTTCATCGGGCGCAGCATTGTCCGCACATTGCTGATCACCCCGTTCCTGGTCACCCCGGTGGCCGCCGCCCTGCTGTGGAAGACGAGCCTGCTCTCCCCCACCAACGGACTGGTCAACTGGGCCCTGAGCCCATTCGGTCTCGGCGACGTCGACTGGCTCAGCGAGTTCCCGCTCGCCAGCGTGATGGCCGAACTGGTCTGGCAGTGGACACCTTTCATGATGTTGCTGATCCTCGCCGGCCTGCAGTCGATGCCGAAGGACATCCAGGAGGCCGCCCGCGTCGACGGCGCCACCAGCTTTCGGCTGTTCCGGGAACTGACGCTGCCTCACCTGCGCAGGTTCATCGAACTGGGATCTGTCCTCGGAGCCATCTACCTGGTCAACACCTTCGACGCCGTGTACATGATGACCTCAGGAGGTCCGGGTGTCGCCAGTTCGAACTTGCCCTTCTACATCTACCAACGCGCGTTCCTCGGTTTTGATGTCGGACAGGCGGCCGCGATGGGCGTGGTCACCGTGGTCGCGACCATCATCCTGTCGAGCCTGGCCCTTCGCCTGATCTTCAAGAGTTTCAGCGGGAAAGAGGAGGCAGCCTGATGTCCACCGCAGTGAACAACACACCGGCACAAGCACATACCGACATCAAGGACATCAAGAAGCGGCGCAACCGAGGCGGGAGCCTGCTGACCGCCTTCACCTGGATCATCGCCATCGGGTTCTTCTTCCCGGTCGCCTGGATGGTGCTCACGGCGTTCAAGCAGGAGAGCGATGCGGCGACCAATCCCCCGACCTTCTTCTTCACCCCGACGCTCGACCAATTCAAGGCGGTCTTCGACGCGGGCGTCGGGACCGCGCTGCTGAACTCACTGTTCGTGACGACGGTGTCGACGATCATCGTTCTGCTGCTGGGCATCCCGGCCGCGTTTGCACTCTCGCTGCGTCCGGTGAAGAAGACGAGCGATGCCCTGTTCTTCTTCATCAGCACCAAGATGCTCCCCGTGGTCGCCGTCATCATCCCTCTGTACGTCATCGTGGGCCAGATCGGGATGCTCGACAACGTCTGGACACTCATCGTCCTGTACACCTCGATGAACCTGCCGATCGCGGTGTGGATGATGCGATCGTTTTTCCTCGAGGTACCCAGCGAACTGCTGGAGGCCGCCGAGATCGACGGCGCCAGTCTCTGGACGTCGGTTCGCGAGGTGATCCTTCCGCTGATCTCCCCTGGAATCGCGGCCACCGCACTTATCTGCGTCATCTTCTCGTGGAACGAGTTCTTCTTCGCGGTGAACATGACGGCCGTGAACGCCCAGACGATGCCGGTGGCCCTCACCGGGTTCATGTCAGGGCAGGGGCTCTTCTGGGCCCAGCTGTCCGCCGCCTCGGTGATAGCCGCTCTGCCGGTGGTCATCTGCGGCTGGATCGCTCAGAACAAACTCGTCCGCGGCCTCTCCTTCGGAGCCATCAAGTGAGCTTCGGCAGAGCACATCAGTCGGGCTCCGCCCGGGCCATCAAATAAACAGGAGCACACAATGGCAACCATCAGCTACGAAAACGCCTGCTGCGTCTACCCGGGCGCCGATTCACTGGCCGTCGACTCACTCAACCTCGACATCGAAGACGGCGAGTTCGTTGTTCTCGTCGGCCCCTCGGGTTCAGGTAAGTCCACCGCCCTGCGCATGCTCGCCGGTCTCGAGGAGATCGACAGCGGAGCAATCAAGATCGGCGGCAACAACATGGTCGGCGTCGCCCCCAAGGACCGTGACATCGCCATGGTCTTCCAGAACTATGCGCTCTACCCGAACAAGACGGTCGGCGAGAACATGGGCTTTGCGCTGAAGATGCGCGGTGTCGGGCTCGAGGAACGCAAGCGCAAGGTCGCCGAGGCGGCCAAGGTCCTCGACCTCACCGACTACCTCGACCGCAAGCCGGGCAAGTTGTCCGGCGGCCAGCGCCAGCGGGTGGCGATGGGCCGGGCCATCGTCCGCGAACCGCAGGTGTTCTGCATGGACGAACCACTATCGAACCTCGACGCGAAGTTGCGCGTTCAGACCCGCACCCAGATCGCTGCGTTGCAGCGACGACTCGGCACCACCACCGTCTACGTCACCCACGACCAGGTGGAGGCCATGACCATGGGTGACCGCGTTGCGGTACTCAAAAACGGTGTGCTGCAGCAGTTCAGCACACCGACCGAGCTCTACGACCGACCGAAGAACGCATTTGTCGCCGGCTTCATCGGGTCGCCCGCGATGAACCTGTTCACCGCGCCGGTACGCGACGGTGCAGTGACCGTCGCCGGGTCCAGGATCGACCTCGACGCGGACTCGACCACGCTGATCGAGAAGTCCGGTCTGCAGGAAGTCACCGTGGGCATCCGACCCGAAGAACTCTCCCTCGGCGACGGTGGCGACGGACTCGGTGTGACGGTGGCGCTCATGGAAGAACTGGGCAGCGAGACGTACGTGTACGCCACGCTCGACGACCCGCATGTCAGGAGTCTCGACGGCGGGCCGCTGACACTGGTGGCACGATCGGGTCAGCGGTCACCCGCGAAGTTGGGCGAAGCGGTCCGGCTGCGGCAGAACAGCGGAAAGGTGCACCTGTTCCATCCCGAGACCGGCGAGCGGATCAGCCTCTAGCGCTGAACGATCAGCGGTCAGCCGGCGGGCGCCGGAGTCACCGGCGCCGGCTCCACCGGTGCATTCGGCACGACCGAAGCGTTCGGATCCGCGGGGGCATTCGGATCAACCGGTGCTCCTGAATCTGCCGATCCCGCACCTGAGCTGGACGGACCCGGATCCATCTGGGACACCAGCCATTTACCGTCGTGCTTCTCCAACGTCAGACGGAACATGCCGACGTTGGTCACGGGTGTGGTGGCAACGCTGCTGGTTCCGGTGATCTCGGCGATGATCAGTGTGGTCGCCGAATCCTCTTCGGCCGACACGACACCCGACGACCAGATCGACGGCGTGATCTTCAACTGCATCTGCGTGATGTCGGCCTGGGTCTTTTCCCGCTCCTTGAGCAGGTTGTCCCTGAACTGACCGGTGGTCAGCGGTGACATCGTGTCGACGTACTCGCCCGCGGTGGTGGTGTTCATGGAGTTGAGCAACTGGGTGACGAAGTAGTCGGAGGCCTGTTTGGCATCTTCGGCCGCAGTGATCTTGTCCTGGTCGGATTTCCACTTCAACCCGAAGAACACCGTCACCGCGATCAGTGCGATCAGCAACGCTCCGGCTGCCACCTTGCCGATTGCCGAGACACTGATGGTTATCTGTTTGGCCTGCTTGGTGTCCGCTCCGGTCGACGCTGCGGCGGAGGCGGCAGAACTCTTCGCGGACGACGACGTGGCCGATCCCGATGTTCCGGAGGTGGACTCGGCGACAACCGGCTTCGCCCGCCGGGACTTGCCCGATGGAACCTTCTTCACCGACGGTTTGTCGGCGTCATCGCCGTCGCCGGTGGGCGCTGATACATCTTTGTCTGCCATAACGGCGTTTTTACCTCACAACAGGTCTCGAGAACGGTGACGGCATCTGCCGGACCGTGAAGCGGTCGGCTGTCAGCCCAGCGGCGCGGTGCGCGCGTTGGGGTCCATGTTGGGCGGAGGGCCGGCGGTGTCGTCGCCCGGCGGCCGTGGTGCGTTCGCGGCTCCCCTGATCTGCTGAGTCGGATCTTCGGTGACACAGTACATATTCACCGGAACCGAGCTCTCCAGGATCTGGGTGGGCCGCTGCGGCATCGTCGGGTACTCGCAGTACGGACGCGGATAGATCGAGCCGAACGCCCACCAGGCTCCGTCGTGGAACATCGCCTGAGCGGTGGTGGCACCATCACGGATCGACGGGAGCAGGTTCACCATCGCGGGAGCACGGAGCGCACCTTGCTGGGCGATGTCGAGGAACTGTTTCAGGACATCGGTCAGCGGGTCCTGCAGTTGATTGAGCGAGCCCGCCAGGGTGGTCAGCCGCGCCGGCCCGCTACCGAGGAACGTACGCAGTTCCTCGTCAGAGGCCACGAGAGCGTCGATCAATCCGCTCATCCCGCCGGTGAGCCGGCCGAGATCAGGCTGAACGTCTGCTGTCGTCTCCAGGATGGTGCCGGTGTTCTGGATCAGCGTCACCGTCTCGGGCAGCACTCGGTACAGGTCGGCGAAGATCACACCACCGCTGTTGAACAAGGCGCGGAGCTGATTCTTACCACCGGCGTCGAGTGCGATGTCGAGTTCGTCGATCGTGGTCTGCAATTTGACCGGGTCGATCTGCTTGACCACTCCGACCGTCGACTCGAGCAACTTCGGGAACGCAACCGTCGACGAGGTCTGGACCGACGAGATCTTGTCGCCGTTCGAGAAGTACGGGCCGTCCGAGGTGGGTGGCTGAAAGTCGACGTACTGCTCACCGACCGCGGAGAGTCCGAGAGCCTTGACCTCGGAATCGGTGTTGATCTGATACTTACTGTCGATCGTGACCTTGACCTCGACAGACGCCGGGGTGACCCGAACGGTGTCCACCTCACCGATCCGCGAGCCCCGGAGCGTGACCTCGGAAGTCTCCTGGACACCGCCAGAGTTCGCGAATTCAACTGTGAGCGAGTAACTGTCGTCGAACGGACGCCAACGGAGGACGCCCAGTGTGAGATAGCCGAACCCGATCAGCATCACCAGGATCAATGCGAGGTTGGACAGCAGGATCCGGTGATTACGGAGGAATGTCATCATCGTCCCCTCACCCACAACATCCGCGGGTTCCGGTGAGCCGGGCGAGGACTCGGGTGAGCGTCTGGTTCAAGCTGTTGACACCCTGATTGAAATCTTCCATCTCCGGTAGCCGGCTACCCGAGTCGAACCCGAATCCTGGTGACAGATACCAGAGCCTGGCACTCACCGTGGCTGCCGTGCCGGGTGTGGCATCAACCCACTTCGGGGTCAGGACACGTAGTTTGTCGGCCAATGGTCCGAGTTCTCCGACGGCTTCGCCCAGGGCATCGATGTCCACCAGCAGGTTGTTGGTCATCTCCACCGCATTCTCTGTCTGGGTGTCGAGGAAATCGTTCAGCGCATCGGTGACCGTACTGGTCTTGTCCAGCGTAGTGACCAGGGCCGGGATCTGACCGTTGACCACGTCCAGTGCAGGACCGACCGTGTTGATGGAGGCGACCAGCTGCTCCCGCCCGTTCGACAGGTCCTCGGCGAGTCCGTTGAACGATTCGAGCGCAGTGTCGAACTCGACGGTGTTCTGGGCGAGGCGGCTGATGCCTGTGGTCATGCCATCGATCAGGCCGGTCAGCTCGGGCGCCTTGCCGCCGAGCGCGTCCGACAACTCGTTGATGATCTCGGTCAGGTTCTTGATGGAGCCACCGTCGACAAATGCGGTCGCGGTGACCAGCAGATCCTCCACGGTTGCCGCCTCGGACGTCTCGCCTGTCAGCTCGTCGCCGGGCGCCATTGTCCCTTGGGTGTCGTCACCTTCCGGTGGCTTCAACGCGACGAACACGTCACCGAGAGGTGTGCCCTGACGGAGTTCGGCCCCGGTGCCCACCGGCAGCTTGATGTCCTTGCGGATCTTCATCGTGACGTCGGCCGCGTAGTTGTTCGCCGAAATCGATTCCACCAGCCCGATGTCGTTGCCGTTGAGTTTCACCTTGGCCTGCGAAGGCAGGTTCAGCGCGTTGCCGAACGAACCCTTGATCTCGTAACCGTCACCGACTCCTCCCGGCGCCGGCAGCGGGATCTGGTCGATCGTCAGGCCGGGGATGGAGCCGCAACCCGACAGCAACATCGTTGCCGCCAGGCCCGCCACGACTGCCCCCCGGGCCTGCATCACCGATCGTCTGCGTGTCATTTTGTCATCTCCACCAGCGCCGAGAACACACCCAGATCGGGGCCGAAATCTTTCAATTTGCCGGTCCGGCAGCCATTTTCCTGCAAGTTGATGGCTTCACAGAAGGTCGACAGCAGTTCGGTGTCGAGCAACGACTTGTCGATCAGCAACTGGGCGCGCCACGCTCTCTGCTCCACGGACACCGAGTTCGCCAGATTGTCGAAGGCCAACGGCGCGACATCGATCGTGTCGACCAGCTGACGCGAGTAATCACTGAGATTGCTGATCAGTGCGGCCAATCGGCCCATCGAACTGTCGACGACATTGACGTTCCCTTCGAGGAAGGTGGCGGTGTTGTTCAATGTCTGGTTCAGCGCCTGCATGGTTGCCTGCAGACCCGGCGACTGGTCACCCAGCATCTGCGAGACCTGGGTGATGGCCGACGAGAACGCCGTCATCTTCGGATAGTTGTCCACCAGCGCCGTGGTCAGAATCGAGATCTTCTTGATCATCTCGACGAGTGCATCTCCGTTGTCGACGCCGACCTGCGCGACCTTGTTGAGTTCTTCCAGCGCAACGGCCATCCGCTCGCCGTTGCCGCCGAAGATCCCCGACGAGATCGTCAGCATGTCGCCGAGCGGCCCACTGCCATCCGGGTCTGCCTTGAACTCCTCCACGAGGTTGTCAACGGTGTCGAAGAGCTCCCCGATCTCCACCGGGCTCTTTGCATTGGCCACGGTGTCACCGTCTTCGAGCTTCGCACCTTCGGTGTAGGTGGGCGACAACTCGATGTGACGGGTGGTCACCAACGAGGTGTTGATGATCGCGGCGGTGGCTTCTGCCGGGATGGGTATCGACTTGTCGACGGTGAACTCCACTTTGACCCGGTCACCCTGAGGCGTGATCGACAAGACACGGCCCACGGGCATGCCCAACACATCTACATCGTTGTCGGTGTAAAGACCTGCCACACTGTCGAAGTAGGCGGTCAGCTTGATCGACTCGCCCGCTGCGTGACGCAATTCGGCGGGGATCAGCGTGCATCCGGTACCGAGCAGTGCGGTGGTGATCAGTAGTGCCGTCATCACCACCGAACGGCGTACCGTGCTCGCGGCTCGGCGCGAGACATGCTGGGTGCTCAACATCCGTCGACCACCCTCGCTGCGCAGAGCCAGTTGTCGGGGAAGATGCCCCACGGGAGGTAACCCATTGCGTATGGACCGGATCCGGTGGTGTTGGCGATCGCCCGGACGGTCAGCGGCAGGACCTCGAGCATGTGACGGAGGTTGTCGCGGTTCTTTTCCATACCCTCGGAGATCGTGTTGAGGTTGGCGATCAAGGGCGCGAACTGATTGTTGTTCTCCGCGCCCATGGCTGACATCTGGTTCGACAGGTCCGCGACGCCATCGAGCATCTTGATCACCAATTGCTGTCGGGTGGCGATCTTCTGAGCCAGCAGCTGGCCCTGACCGACGATCACCGACAGTTGATACTGGCTGCTGTTGACGATCTCGGTGACGGAGTTGGTGTCCTTGATGAGCAGGTTGATCTGATCACTTCGGTTGCTGATCACCCTGGACATCTCGGTCAGGGAATCCAACGTGGTGCGGGTGATCCCCGGCGCGCCGGCCAACTGTTTGTTCAGCGCATCCACACTGTCGCTGAGGCTTTCAGCGTTCACCCCCGACAGGATCGGGGTCCCCCGCTCGATGGTTTCCTGCAGGTCGTACGGCACCTGGGTGCGGGCGATCCTCGAGCCGCTGAGACGAGCAGTCGATTCACCGACCTTGATGTCGACGTAACGCTGACCGAGCAGCGTCGAGAGCTTGATCTCGGCGGAACCGTCGGACATCACCTCGACGTCCTTCTGCACCTCCATGGCGACCGCGACGTGATCACCGGCCAAGGTGGTCTTCGAGACCTCCCCCACGTCGATGCCGGCGACGCGGACCTTGTCACCAGGGCGGATACCGCCGGCCTGGGAAAAGTCGGCGGTGTATTCCCGCTTACCGATTCCGGACTCCGAGATCGCGAACGTGGAGACCACGATCAGGACCAGCACCACCGACCCGATTGCTCCGAGCCAAAAATATCGATGCTCGGACCAGCTGCGGCGCAACATGTTCGGCTTCACAGCATGTGCCTCCCCGGGGCTCATCGGCACACCACCGAGTGCTGGGTGCCGCCGATCTGGCTGATCAATCCCGGCGGGAAGAGAACACCACCGATTGATACGTCCAGTTCGCAGGCGTAGATGTTCAGGTAGGCGCCCTGTCCCATCACCATGGGAAAGTGCACCAGGAACAGCGGCAGATCGATTGCCAGCTGATCGAGTTTGGACCCGATGCCGATCATGCGGCCGGTTGTGTCCCGCAAGCTCTGCCCGAGTTGCTCGGCATCAGGACGGATCCGGCCGAGCAGCCCACCGAGGCGGCTCGTCGCGTCACCGATGCTGTCGACCGAAGCACCCAGCGACGTCGAGTTGCCGTTCAGCCCCTCGATCAGTCCGGCGAGGTTCTTCACCAGTACCTGCATCTGATCGCCCTGCGAGCTGAGGTCTCCCATCACCGCGCTCAGATTGGTGATGAGGGCTCCGATGACCTGATCTCGATTTCCAAAGTCTGCGGCCAGCTTTCCGATCTGCTCGATCGTGTAGCTCAGCGATACCTGGTTGCCCTGGAAGGTCTGCACAAGACTCTCCGACAGCTGGTTGACCTGCTCGGGTTCGAGGGTGTCGAACACCGGCTGGAAGCCCGCGAGCAACGCCGAGACGTCAAACGAATCCTGTGACGGTTCTTCGAGAGTGGACCCCGGCTTGAGCTTCTTCTGTTCTGCGCCTTCGACGAGGTCGAGTCCCAGGTAGCGCTGTCCGATCAGGTTCTGGTAGCGGATCGACGCCTGCGTGTTGGAGAAGATGGTCTGGTCGGTCTGCAGGTCGAACGTCACCTTGGCCCGGTTGCGATCGAGGGCTATGTCCGAGACCCGGCCAACCCGGACCCCGGCCATCCGCACGTCGTCACCGGGGTGCAGGCCCGAGGCGTCGCTGAAATAGGCGGTGTACCCGTTGGTCTGACCCGGCACGGCTCGTTCCAGCGTCGACCAGATCGTGTACGTGAGCAGCAGCGCCAGCACTGCGAATAGGCTGAACCCGATGAGAGGCTTGCGGTAACCCATCAGCCCTCACCGCCGGTGTTCTGCTGTACCCGCACCGACTGGACCAGCGGGCCGAGCATCAGCGTGTCGGCTGCCGAGGGTTCGCGATCGAGTGCAGCGCGCAGCGTCTCGTTGTCGGTGCCCGTTGTGACCGCCTTGGGAAAGGTGGATTCCTCGGTGTTCGTCTCGGTGTCAGCTCCGGCGGGCCGCACCACGAGGGGCCCGGAGTTCGTCGGTCCGGTGCCGGTCCCGGGTCCGGTACATCCCGGTCCCCGGGTGATGCCGTACTCACCGCCGTTGTACACAGGGCAGTTCTGGCGGTTGTACTGCAAGAACGGGCTCAGGCTCACGCCGATGTTCAATTGCGGCTTCCCATTGGTTCCGGTGAAAACGGTCAGGACCTTGCCGGCCAGCTGGTTGAGTGCCCGGATGCCGCCTGGGAGCGCCTCGGAGTCCACGGCGACCGCGCCGGTCATCGTGTTCAGGTTCTGCACGATTTGTATGCCCGAATCACCGTTGCGGGCGAACAACTCCTGGATGCGGTCGATCATGGACTGGGCCGCGGTGAGCGTGCTCGCGAGGTCGCGTTGGCGTTCGATGATCGTGATGGACGGGATCACCGCACGCCCCATGGTGTCGAGTAGCTGAGGTGTCGATTGTTCGATCCCCTGCATGGCCCGGTTGAAGTTGTCGAATCCGGGAGGTGCGCCATCGGGGAACTGGGCATTGATCTGCTGCCAGTACTGGTTGAGCGTGCCCACGAAGGCGGAGAACACGTTTCCACCGCCACGCAGCGCATCGGCGATGGTCCCGAGGACGCGACCGATCTCCTCCGGCGGGACGGCGACGAAGAGCTCGCGTAGATCGTTCTGCACGGTCTGCAGGGCGATGGTCTCCTTGGACTCGTCCGCGGTGATCTTGCTCCCGTTGGACAGGTGCCCCTTGGGATCAGGTGGTGCGATGAGTTCCACCGAGTTGACGCCGAACAGGTTGCTGGGCACCGTTCGTGCCGTCACGTTGGCGGGCACGCCCTGCGCCTGCTCAGGGGCCACCTCGATGAGGACGTCCGAGAGGTCGTTGTTCGCGGTCTCGATCGACTTGACGCTGCCGATGATGACACCGTTGTACCGCACGTCCGCCTGACTCGTGAGACCGTCGCCGACATCGTCGAGAGTGGCCGTCACCTCGAGTTTTTCCTCGAAAGTGCCCTGGTACCTGAGCATGAGGACAAAAAGGATCAGCACGAGCGCCACGACAAATGCGACGCCGCGCAGAAAATACTGGGTCACAGACGGATTGCGTCCGGTGGTGTCGACGAACATGTGTTACCCCGAAATCCTGATGCCGGGCGACAGGCCCCAGAAAACAAGTGTCAAAAGAAGATTCGCGAAGACCAGCACGATGATCGACAGCCGGATCGCGTGGCCGGCTGCCACCCCCACACCCTCTGGTCCGCCTGATGCGAAGAAACCGTAGTAGCACTGGATGAACGTCGTGAGCAGCACGAACACCACGACCTTCATCACCGAGAACACCATGTCCTTGGACAGGATGAACTGGTAGAAGTACGACAGGTATGCGCCGCGGCCCTGCCCGCTCTGCACTTGGAACATGAGTTGACAGGCCAGGTAGTTCGCGGCCAACGACACCGAGTACAGCGGGATGATGGCGATCACGGCGGCGATCATGCGGGTGGTGACAAGGTACGGCATCGGCCGGATCGCGATGGATTCGAGTGCGTCGATCTCTTCACTGATCCGCATCGAACCCAACTGAGCGGTGAAGCGGCACCCGGATTGTGCGGTGAACGCGACCGCAGCCAGCAGGGGTCCCAATTCGCGGGTGGTCGCGAATGCCGAGATGGCGCCGGTGACCGGCGACATGCCCAGCAGGTTGAGGGCTGTATAGCCCTCGATACCCACGGTTGCACCGCCCATGATGCCGAGCAGGATGATCACGCCGATCGTTCCGCCGCCCACCACGATGGCGCCGTTACCCCAGGTGACGTCGGAGAGCAGGCGCCAAATCTCTTTGCTGTAGTGCTTGAAGGCAATCGGGACCGCACCGACCGACCGGACCAGGAAGGTGACCTGGTGCCCCATCAGCACCAAGGTGTCGCGGGGTGACTGATAGACCTTCTTGCCCCATTCAAGTGGCTTGAGGGCAGGCGGCGTGTACTTGGAGGCAACCATCAGACCACCCTTGCCGGGACGACAATCGCAAAGATCTGGGTGAGGATGACGTTGACCGTGAACAACAGGATCACGGAATTGACCACCGCCGCGTTGACCGAGTTGGCGACACCTGAGGGTCCCCCTTTCGTGGTGAGCCCGCGGTCGCAGGCCACCACGGCGACGATCGCGCCGAAGATCACTGCTTTGGTGATGGCGAACGCGAGGTCGGCCGGGGATGCAAAGGACGCGAAGGTGCCGGTGTAACTACCCGGCGTACCTCCCTGGAAGTAGACGTTGAAGACGTAGCCGGTGACGAAGCCGATGAAGCACACGAATCCGCAGAGCAGGAAACTCACGACCATCGTGGCCAGCAGTCGCGGCGAGATGAGCCGCTGGGTGGGATTGACTCCCATGACCCGCATCGCGTCGATCTCGTCGCGGATGGTTCGCGAGCCCAGGTCGGCGGCAATGGCCGACCCCACCGCGCCGGCAAGCAGAAGAGAGGTGACCAGCGGAGCGCCCTGCCTGATCACGCCGAGACCGGTTGCCGCGCCCGAGAACGAGGTGGCGCCGATCTGGTTGGCGATGTTGCCCACCTGGATGGAGACGATCACACCGACCGGGATGGCAACCAGAAGAGTAGGGATGACGGAGGTGTTGGCCATGAACGCGCATTGGCGGATGAACTCACCGAATGGGAACCGTCGCTTCACGATGTCGACGAACAGCACCTTGAAGACCTCGAGGAACAGCGTCATCTGCCGCCCGAAGGTCTCGAACGATGCGATCACGTGGCCCCGGAACCAGCGCTTGGCGGGCAGCATTGCACTACGAGCCGAGGCTGTTCGCCTGCTGCGTGACGCCACGGTTTCTGTACTCACACCCTGCCTCAGTGATCCCCGTCATACGCACACCCTGCGTATGAGTTCGCTCATAGTGCCATATAGCTAATCGAAATCGCCGACGAACCAACGTTTCCGACCCGACACGATGTTCTTTCGTCGCACCGCTGCCGTACGCAGCGGCGATCGTGTTCACCACGATCTGAAAGCGCGCGTGCTCACATTAGCCCAAAAGCTCTCGCAGTCCTACCATTGCCGTGATTTGTCGTTAACTTAAGCCGTTCCGGCGTCGATCCGCGCGGTCCACATCATGGACGCGCCGGGCGACCACCTCGGCGGCGCGGATGGATAGCACCTACGGTTTAGAGGTGACCTCTCTACCGGTATGGGCGCCGACGGCGCAGCAGATGCGAGTGACGATCGACGGCGACATCCATTCGATGCGCGAGACCGGGGATGGCTGGTGGGAAAGTGTTGTACCTGCGTCGCCCGGCGCCCGCTACGGCTATCTCATCGACGACAGCACCGACCCACTCCCCGACCCTCGCTCACCGCGACAACCCGATGGCGTCCACGGCCTGTCTCAAGTGCACGAGATCGACCCGGACATCTGGTCCGATTCGGACTGGCAAGGCCGGCCCATCGCAGGCGCAGTCATCTACGAATTGCACGTCGGCACGTTCACTCCCGACGGCACACTCGATTCTGCGATCGCCAAACTGGACCACCTAGTGGACATCGGCGTGGATTTCGTCGAACTGATGCCGGTCAACACCTTCAACGGCACCCACAACTGGGGCTACGACGGCGTCGGCTGGTACGCGGTGCAAGAGACCTACGGGGGTCCCGACGCCCTCGCGCGCTTCGTCAATGCCTGCCACTTGCGGGGGCTCGGCGTGATCATCGACGCGGTGTACAACCATCTCGGCCCGTCGGGCAACTACCTCCCCAACTACGGCCCGTATCTCACCGAAGGTGCCACCTCGTGGGGGCAGTCGGTGAACCTCGACGAAGCCGACTCCGACGAGGTCCGCGAGTTCATCCTTGGTTCGGCGCTGCGCTGGCTCGAGGTGTTCCATGTCGACGGACTGCGACTCGACGCCGTGCATGCCCTGGTCGACCGCACCGCGCTGCACCTCCTCGAGGAAATGCAGATGCGTACCGATGCTTTGTCACACCGGGTCGGCAGGCCGCTGTCCTTGATCGCGGAGAGCGACCTGAACGATCCCAAACTCATCACCTCCCGCACTGACGGCGGATATGGCCTCGCCGCCCAGTGGAGTGACGACGGCCACCATGCGATCCACACCACCGTGTCGGGGGAACGACAGGGTTACTACGCCGACTTCGGCAGTCTCGAATGCCTGTCGAAGGTTCTGCGAGAAGGCTTCTTCCACGCCCTCACCTACTCGTCTTTCCGGCGGCGCAGGCACGGAAGGCCGATCAATCATCAACGGGTGGTCACCACTTCGCTGGTGGTCTACACCTGCAATCACGACCAGATCGGTAACCGCGCGATCGGCGACCGGCCCTCGCACTATCTCGACCCGGGCCAGCTGGCGGTCAAGGCAGCACTGGTGCTCACCTCACCCTTCACGCCGATGCTCTTCATGGGTGAGGAGTGGGCAGCCAGCACCCCGTTCCAGTTCTTCACCTCCCACCCCGAACCAGAACTCGGTGAGGCCACTGCGAACGGCCGTAAGGCCGAGTTCGCCGAACACGGGTGGGATGCGGCAGACGTGCCCGATCCCCAGGATCCGGAGACCTTCTCGCGGTCGAAGCTGAACTGGGACGAACTCGCCGAGCAGCCACACGCCGCATTGCTGGGGTTTTATCGCGACCTGATCGCGCTCCGCAAGAGTCAACTCGAGTACTCCGACGACGACTTCGACTCGGTCGCAATCGACTTCGACGAAAGCAACACCTGGTTTGCCATGCATCGTGGAGCACTCTCGACGATCGTGACCCTGACCGAGGCGCCGGCGGAACCACCGTTCTCGGGCACCGTTCTGCTCGCATTCGAGAACGGCGCGTCCGATGGGATCGAACCGGGCAGGAACGTCACGTCACCGACGCTGGCCGGGCACAGTGTGCTGATCATCCGGCGCGACTGACGTCACGCGGCCTCATCTGACTGCCCGGCAGGCGGTCAGGTGAGGTAGCGGTACGCCGGCGAACCCGGTTCGAGCCGTTCGCATTTGAGCCGCGAAGCGTCCATCCGGGCGAGCAGCGGGCCGAGACCTTCCGGCGCACCGAGCTCGACGCCCACGAGCGCGGCTCCGGTCTCACGGTTGTTCCGTTTGACGTACTCGAACAGGGTGACGTCGTCGTCGGGTCCGAGGACTTCGTCGAGGAACCGGCGAAGGGCACCGGGTTCCTGCGGGAAGTCGACCAGGAAGTAGTGCTTGAGGCCACGGTGGACCAGCGACCGTTCGATGATCTCGCCGTAGCGTGACACATCGTTGTTGCCACCGGATAGCAAGCACACCACGGTCCAGCCGGGTTCGATCGGAAGATCGTCGAGTGCTGTCGCTGCCAGCGCGCCTGCGGGCTCGGCGATGATGCCCTCGTTCTGATAGAGCTCGAGCATCGCCGAACAGATCGCACCCTCGTCGACGTGGGTGATGTGTGTGGCCCCGGCGGGCAATTGCTCGTGTCCTCGATGCACAGTGCCGGACGGTGGCAGATCGGGATGCTGGGCCACCGTTGCGCCGGCCGCCGCCATCACCCGATGACCTAGTGCGCCAATGCGTTTGACAGCCGCACCATCGACAAAAGGGTCGATGTCGGTCAGGGTGACCGGGCCGCCCTCGACAAGAGCGGCCGACATCGACACCGCACCGGTGGGTTCCACCCCGACGATACGGACCTCCGGGCTGTGCGCACGCAGATACGTCACCATGCCTGCGAGCGCCCCACCACCGCCGACCGGTATCACCACCAGGTCGGGGGTGACACCGAGTTGCTCGACGATCTCCTTGGCGATGGTGCCTTGACCTGCCGCCGTACGAGTGTCGTCGAACGCGTGGATCCAGGTCGCGCCGGTCTCCAGCACATCGGCTTGCGCAGCCGCAGCCGCGGCATCGTAGGTGTCCCCGACGGCGATCAGTTCTACGAAATCGCCTCCGTGCCAACGAATCCGGTCACGCTTCTGCTTCGGCGTGTTGGTGGGGACGTAGATCCGGCTGTGGATCTGCATCGTGCGCGCTGCGTAGGCGACGCCCTGGGCGTGGTTGCCCGCGCTCGCCGCCACCACACCGGCTGCACGCTCGGCCTCGGTGAGAAGCGACATCACGTTGTAGGCGCCGCGGATCTTGTACGAACGGACCGACTGCAGATCTTCACGCTTGAGGTAGACCTGTGCGCCCGTGTTCGCGGACAGACGCTCGCTGAGCTGCAGTGGGGTCGCCACCACCACGTTGCCGATTCGCTCCGCCGCCGCCTCGATAGCATCGGCGTCGAGGTCGGGAGCGGTGGCGTGCGGAGTCGGATCAGCGGTGTGTCGTGTGGTCACGGTCCCTATGGTCTCACTGAACTTCCAGTGATTTACTCAGCGGGTTCGAGCACGAACACCGGGATCTGCCGATCGGTGTTGTTCTGGTAGTCGGCGTAGGGCGGGTAGGCCGCCACGGCGCGCTCCCACCATTCGGCCTTCTCGTCGCCGGTGACCTCGCGGGCGATCATGTCTGTGACCACCGGGCCATCGCGCAGCTCTACATGCGGATTGGCCACCACGTTGTAGTACCACACCGGGTTCTTCGGTGCACCACCCAGCGAGGCAACAGCAGCGTACTTGCCCTCGTTTTCCACGCGCATCAGCGGCGACTTCCGGAGCTTGCCGGACTTGCGCCCCACCGACGTCAGGACCACCACCGGCATCCCGTTGAGTTCGGTGCCCTCGGTTCCGCCGGAGGCCTCGATCTTCTCGGCCTGCTCGCGCGCCCAATCGCTGGTACTCGGTTCGTACTCGCCCTGAAGTGGCATCGGCTCTGCTTCTTTCCGCTGAAGTGACGTTCGGTTCGATCAGCTACAACCCCGGGGTCGCCCGAGCCTATTCCGTACGTGCAACCTCAGGTGGCCAGGCAGGAGGGCCCCAACAGCGCCTTGAGGTCACCCATCAGCGCCGACGTCGGGTTGACCCTCAGCTGGTCGTCGAGTTTGAGGGTGGTGGCCTTGTCGCCGCTGATCAGGCGCACGTGCACATCGGCGGTGCCAGGATGGCGCACCAGTACCTGCTTGAGCGCACTGACGCGGTCCGCGGTACACAGCCTGGTCGGCATCGTCAGGGAGATCGGCTTCCCGACGCCCACGTGAGACAGGTCCGGAACCGCGAGGTCGTTGGCGGAGATCATCATGCTGTCGTCGCGCAGATTGACTCGTGCCTTCACCAGCACCACCGCGTCCGATGCGATGTCCATGCCGTACGCCTGGTAGGCGCGGGGGAAGAAGTAGACCTCGACCCCACCGACCATGTCCTCGATCTGCACCACCGCATACGACTCGCCCTTTTTGTTGACACGCCGGGTCACCGCGGAGATGATGCCGCCGATCACGATCTGGGCCCCGTCCTTGACGTTGCCCTCCAGGAGCGAGCTGATCGAGGTATCGGTCTGGGCAGAGATGACGTGCTCGACCCCGTTGAGTGGATGCCCGGACACGTACAGTCCCAGCATCTCTCGCTCCAGTGCGAGTTTGTGCTTGGTGTCCCACTCCTCGTCCGGGACCTTGACGGCGAAGGCATCGTCGGTCATCGCACCACCGTCACCGCCGGCGTCGCCGAACAGGTCGAATTGGCCGACGGCTTCGGCCTTTTTGGTACCCAGGACAGCGTCGACCGCATCGGCGTGGACCAGGAACAGTCCTTTACGGGCGTGACCGAGCGAGTCGAAGGCGCCTGCTTTGATGAGCGACTCGGTGACCTTCTTGTTGCAGGCCGTGACGTTGATCTTGGCGAGGTAGTCCGAGAAGCTCGAAAAGTTCGACTTCTCTTCGCGCGCAGCGAGAATCGATGCGACCACACCTGTTCCGACGTTGCGCACCGCAGCGAGTCCGAACCGGATGTCGTCACCGACGGCCGCAAAGTTCTGCTGAGAGTGGTTGACATCGGGTGGCAGCACCGTGATGCCGAGGCGCCGGCAGTCGGCCAGGTAGATCGCGGCCTTGTCCTTGTCGTCGGCAACCGAGGTGAGCAGACCGGCCATGTACTCGGCCGGGTAGTTGGCCTTGAGATAGGCGGTCCAGAACGAGACCAGCCCGTAGCCGGCTGCGTGCGACTTGTTGAAGGCGTATCCGGCGAACGGGAGGATGGTGTCCCACAGTGCCTTGATCGCCGCTTCGGAGAATCCGTTGTCGAGCATTCCCTGGCGGAAACCGGCATACGCCTTCTCGAGTTCGGACAGCTTCTTCTTACCCATGGCCCGACGGAGCAGGTCGGCCTGTCCGAGCGAGTAGCCGGCGACCTTCTGGGCGATCTGCATGATCTGCTCTTGGTAGACGATCAGGCCGTAGGTGTCGGCCAGGATCTCCTTGAGCGGGTCCTCGAGCTCGGGATGGATGGGGGTGACCGGCTGCCTGTTGTTCTTGCGGTCGGCGTAGTCGTTGTGGGCGTTCATGCCCATCGGCCCGGGGCGGTACAGCGCGAGCACCGCAACGATGTCGCCGAATCCCGTGGGCTGCATACGTTTGAGGAGCTCACGCATCGGCCCGCCGTCGAGCTGGAACACGCCGAGGGTGTCTCCCCTGGCGAGCAACTCGTAGGTCTTGGGATCATCCAGCGGCAACGAATCCAGGTCGAGATCCATGTTGCGGTTGAGCTTGAGGTTGTCGATCGCGTCGCCGATGACCGTGAGGTTGCGCAACCCCAGGAAATCCATCTTCAACAGGCCGATGGCCTCACACGAGGGGTAGTCCCAGCCGGTGATGATGGCGCCGTCCTGCGGGCGCTTCCATACCGGGATTGCCTCGGTCAGCGGTTCGGACGACATGATCACCGCGCAGGCGTGCACACCGGCGTTCCGGATCAGCCCTTCGAGCCCCAGTGCGGTGTCGTAGATCTTCTTGACATCGGGATCGGTCTCGATGAGCTGGCGGACCTCGCTGGCCTCTTTGTACCGATCGTGCGTGGGATCGGTGATGCCCGCGATCGAGATGTCCTTGGCCATGATGGGCGGCGGCAGCGCCTTGGTGATGCGGTCGGCGATGGCGTACCCGGGTTGACCGAACTGGACGCGGGCGGAGTCCTTGATCGCGGCCTTGGTCTTGATGGTTCCGAACGTGATGACCTGAGCGACCTTGTCGCTGCCCCACCTCTCGGTGGCGTAGCGCACCATGTCGCCGCGGCGGCGGTCGTCGAAGTC
Organism: Williamsia sp. R60; assembly: GCF_054063855.1. Classification (NCBI taxonomy): domain Bacteria; kingdom Bacillati; phylum Actinomycetota; class Actinomycetes; order Mycobacteriales; family Nocardiaceae; genus Williamsia; species Williamsia sp. R60. The sequence continues at coordinate 1,416,373 of NZ_JBSSGR010000001.1, read as the reverse complement.
GATGTCGATATCGGGCATCGACACACGCTCGGGGTTGAGGAATCGCTCGAAGAGCAACCCGTACGGGATCGGGTCGATGTTGGTGATGCCCAACGCCCAGGCCACCAGCGATCCGGCGGCCGAACCACGACCGGGCCCCACCCGGATGCCTACCTCGTTGGCGTGTCTGATGAGGTCCCCGACCACCAGGAAGTACGCGGGAAAGCCCATCTGGATGATGACGTCCAGCTCGTAGTTCGCTCGCTCGAGGTATTCCTGCGGCACCTCGCGGTCCGGGAACCGCCGGGTCTTGAGACCTTGGGCCACCTCTTTGCGCAACCATGTCTGCTGCGTTTCGCCTTCCGGCACCGGGAACACCGGCATCCGGTCACGGTGTTCGAACACCTCGGCGTAGCTCTGCACCCTCTCGCCGATGAGCAGGGTGTTGTCGCAGCCACCGGGCACCTCTTTGTCCCACAGCTCGCGCATCTCGGCGGCCGACTTGAGGTAGTAGCCATCGCCGTCGAACTTGAAGCGCGTGGGATCGGACAGTGTCTTGCCGGTCTGCACACAGAGCAGGGCCTCGTGGCTCGCCGCGTGGCCCTTGGTGACGTAGTGGCAGTCGTTGGTGACCAGGGGCGGGATCCCGAGCTTGCGGCCGATCTCCAGTAGCCCGTCGCGGACCCGGCCTTCGATCTCCAGGCCGTGTTCCATCAATTCGAGGAAGAAGTTCTCTTTCCCGAAGATGTCCTGCCATTTGGCGGCCGCTTCGAGCGCCTCACGCTCGTGGCCGAGACGCAGACGCGTCTGCACCTCGCCGGACGGGCAGCCGGTGGTGGCGATGATGCCCTCGGCGTGAGCCGCGATCAGCTCGGCGTCCATACGTGACCACTTGCCGAGCTGGCCTTCGATGGATGCCAGCGACGACAGCTTGAACAGGTTACGAAGACCGGTGGCGTTCTCGGCCACCATCGTCATGTGGGTGTAGGCACCCGAGCCCGAGACGTCGTCGCCCTTCTGCTCTCGATTTCCCCAGAGCACCCGCTTGGTGTTGAAGCGCGACTCCGGCGCGATGTAGGCCTCGATACCGATGATGGGCTTGACCCCCATGTCGGTGGCGACGTTGTAGAACTCGCTGCCGCCGAACATGTTTCCGTGGTCGGTCATGCCGATCGCGGACATCTCCAACCTCGTGGCCTCGGCGATCATCGGTTTGACCTTCGCCGCCCCGTCAAGCATCGAGTACTCAGTGTGGTTATGCAGATGCACAAACGAATCCGACACGCGTCGCCTCTCATTTCGAACTCTCGAGCGCCTGCGCCGGCCACCGGAGACGGGGCCGTGACGCAAGGTCTTCAGTCTAGGCGGGGGTACCGACGCCGGCGGGCAGGCGCGTCCGACGCCTCCCGGAGTGGTGACGCATGGTGCTGATGTGACAACTCAGGCCACGAGCAGGATGGCGATCAGTATCGCGATCGCCACCACCACCAGTCCTACGAGCAGCGCGATCATCACCGCATTGGAACCCGACGGCGCACCGGTGTCGTGTCCGGCAGTGCCTTGGCCTGACTGCGGGTGCACGGACCTCCCATGAGCCGTGGGGGCCGGGGTGTGCTGAAATCCCTGACCGTACTGCTGGGAGACAAGATGCTGCGGGGGCGGTGACGGCGCAAACCGCTGGTGGGTCGGGGGCGTTCCGGCGTCAGGGCGTGCGATGGGCATCGGCGGCGGCGTGGAGGTGATGGGTCGGTGTGCCGCCTGGGCCGGGTATCCGACGGGCCCGTTTGCCTGCCGCAACGCAGACAGCAACGCATCGGTGAATTGGCGGCAGTTCGCGAATCGGTCATCGGCTTCCTTGGCCATGGCCTTCGCGATCACCGAGTCCACGGCAGGCGGCACCGACGGAACCAGTTCCGAGAGCTTGGGGACCGGCTTGCTCAGATGACCGCTGATCGCGTCTGCCGTGCTGTCGCCACGGAAGGGCACCCGGCCCGCGATCAGATGAAACACGGTGGCGGCCAGCGAGTACTGGTCGGTGCGCGGATCGACGGGCTGGCCCTTGAGTTGTTCGGGTGAGGCGTACGACAGTGTCGCGAGGACGGTGCCCACCACGGTCAGCGACTCCGTTTCGTTTGCTGCCTTCGCCACACCGAAATCCGTGAGCAGCACGCGCTGCTCGTCATCCTGGAGCGAGTAGCGCCGCTCGATCCCGTCGCCGTATTGGTCGCTCTCCACCTCCGAGAGGAGGATGTTGGCCGGTTTGATGTCCCTGTGCAGCAAACCCTTGCGATGGGCGTAGTCGAGTCCTCTGGCGATCTCACCGGCGATCCGCACCACGCGCTCAGGGGGCAGACCGACGTCCGAACCGGCCTTCTCCTGCGCCCGATGCAGTTCCTGCGCGCAGTCGGTGCCGGGGACGTACTGCATTGCGATCCACAGCATGCCGTCGTTGCGGCCGCGGTTGTAGATGGTGACGATGTTGGGATGATCCAGCCCCGCCGCGACCTCGGCCTCGCGCAGGAAGCGCTTGCGGAACTGTTCGTCGGCGCCGACCTGTTCGCCGAGGACCTTGATGGCATCGCTGCGGGGAAGTTCGGGGTGTTTAGCCAGGTAGACGGCGCCCATACCGCCACTACCGAGAGCGCGCTCCACCCGGTACCCCGCTATCCAGGATCCCGGCTGCAACATGATCTCCCCTAACCGGCCTCCGTCCGCGGGAGGGCCGTCTTCGGAAGACACCATATAACGACCTAGGCGGCCGGGACCTCGCCATCGTCGGGCCCCGGACCGACCACCGTGGTGGCAGCGGGCAGCAGCGGGATGACGGTGAACAAGCCGGCGAGCGCATCAGGGGGCAGTGCCTGGACCGCGCGGACACCCGGTTCCCCGGCGATCGATCGGAGTTGCCCGACATCTGCCCGTACGACGATTCCGATCAGGCATGAGCAGCTCGCCTGCAGCCGTCGGGTCGCGACCTCGTTCACCTGCTCGGCTCTCGGCGTACCGGGTGTCCGACTCATCACGGCCTGTGCGCCCACCACCGACGACGCGGCGAACGACTCGCTGGTGTTGCCGGCCGGCACCACCACGGTGGGCGTCTGCACGCGATCAATCGGCACGTTGAAGATGTTCTGCGACAGCATGACCCGTGGCCTGGAACCGACCAGATCCCACGCTGCACCGACACTCACCGGCGCCGACAACGACACCAGGGCCCAGCGTGCCGAGTCCGGTGAGGTCGTCGCTTCTAGCGAGCGCGTGGCCCGAGCGATGTAGTCCGACACCTGCTCGCCGTTCTCCGGACCCAAGATGTCGGTGGTGACGGGGGCGGTCGGCGCAGGGTTGAGCCGCCCGACCACATAGAGGCCTCCGACGACGAACACCAGGACGGCGACCGCCACGACGGTGGTGCGAGCTGCGACGTTCACCTGCTAGCCGGCACGCAATTCATCAAGCGCATGCTGCAGGTCGTCGGGGTATGGGCTGGTGAACTCCACGAGACGACCGTCGGAGGGGTGGGCGAACGACAGTGCGCGGGCGTGCAGCCACTGACGCTCCAGCCCCAGCCGTTTGGCCAGTACCGGATCGGCACCGTAGGTGAGGTCGCCGCAGCACGGATGATGAAGAGCCGAGAAGTGCACTCTGATCTGGTGCGTCCTCCCCGTTTCCAGATGAACGTCGAGAAGGCTTGCCGCGCGGAACATCTCGATGGTGTCGTAGTGGGTGATGCTGGGCTTGCCCGACGCGGACACCGTGAACTTCCAGTCATTGCCGCGACTGCGACCGATCGGGGCGTCGATGGTGCCGGTGGGCGGGTCCGGATGACCTTGCACCACAGCGTGATAGCGCTTGTCCACAGTTCGCTGCTTGAACGCCCGTTTGAGCAGTGTGTAGGCCCGTTCCGACGTGGCGACGACCATCACCCCGGATGTGCCGACGTCGAGGCGGTGCACGATGCCCTGCCGTTCGTGCGACCCGGATGTGGAGATCCGGAAACCCGCGGCAGCCAGTCCACCGATCACCGTAGGTCCGGTCCATCCCACCGACGCGTGCGCCGCTACGCCGACCGGTTTGTCGACCACCACGATGTCGTCGTCGGAGTAGATGATCTCCATGCCCTCGACCGGCTGGGCCTCGATGGTGAGCACGCGGGCCGGTGCCGGTAACAGCACCTCGAGCCATTGACCGCCGATAAGCTTGTGCGACTTGCCGACCGGCAAACCGTCGACGCTGATGTCCCCGTCGTCGGCGAGCTGAGCCGCCACCGTCCTCGACAATCCGAGCATGCGGGCAACGCCCGCGTCGGTGCGCATTCCGTCGATCCCGTCCGGGATCGGCATCGATCGTGATTCACGCATCAGGTGCCTGACGGTCGCTCTGAGTCGAGCCGGTCGCGGTGTCGGAATCGGAGCCGGTCCGGACAGGGTCCTCGGCGTCTTTTGCTCCACCCGAACGCGTTCCGTCGAACTCGAATCCGAACAGGGTGAGCACCACCAGACCGATCGCGCCGCACACCACGGCGGAGTCGGCAACGTTGAACACGGGCCACCAGCCCACCGACATGAAGTCGACCACATGGCCGCGCAACGGGCCTGGGGCCCGGAAGATGCGGTCGATCAGGTTACCGAGCGCACCGCCGAGCACCAGACCGAGACCGAGCGCCCACCAGATCGAGCCGAGCCGATGGCTGTAGCGGATGATCCCGGCGACCACGGCGAGCGCGATCAGCGTGAGGATCCATGTATATCCGGTGGCCATCGAGAATGCGGCGCCGCTGTTCCGTACGAGCTTGAAGGTGACGGTGTCGCCGATGATCTCCACCGGGTCGCCGGGTTCGATCAGGGCGACCGCGACGATCTTGGTGATCAGGTCGGCAACCAGCACGGTGACCGCCACGACCAAGAGGATCAGCCACATCCTGGGACGGGTGGGGTTGCCCGTCGTGCTGTCGGCCGGGGAGGGCGTGGGCTCGTTCGACGGCCGGGGTTCGCTCGACGGTCTGGACCCTTTCTCGCTTGTCACCTGTCCATCATCCACGACCCGGTCGATACGCTGGCTGCCGTGTCCCATCCAGCTCTGGCCCGCGCCACCTCCGGCCCCCTGTCGTCCCGTCTGCTCAGCACGCCGGTTGTGATCTCCGCGGTGACGGTTGTGGCGATCGGGCTCGCCGGTTGCGGTTCCGATGACGAACCGCCGCCTCCGCCGCCGTCGGGGTGCGCCACCGATTCGACGGCGGGTTCCAGCTCTGCGGCGCTCTTGCCGGTGCCTCCGGCGAAGGTCACGGTGGAGACGAACGGCGCCGAGCCCAGGTCGGTGCCGGTCGCGGGATTCGATCGCGGGACCGCGCAGTCGGCGAAGTTGGTCACCACGTCCACGTTTGCTTCTGCGACCGGGCAGCAGGATGCCGACTCGGGCGCGACCACGGTCGATCTGCCGATGACGGTCAGGGTCAACTGCACGGACGCAACAGACATCGATCTCCGGATCGGAGATGCAGGTTCCCCCGACACTGCCCTGGACCAGGCGCTCGAGGCCCAGAACGGCTCGCGCGCGGGCATGAGCATCGGGCCCGGCGTGGCGCCCATCTCCCTGCGAATACTACCGACCGAGAAAGCCGACGACAGTGCCCGCCAGGCCGTCGAAGAAGCGCTGGTCGCGACGCTGCAGCGGTCTGTGACCCTGCCGACCGAGCCGATCGGGGTCGGGGCGCGCTGGCAGGCCGTTCGGACGGTGAACGCCGGGGCGACGGTGCGTCAGACGATCACCGCCACTCTCACCGCCCGCGAGGGCGAGCGGCTGACCATCGACTACAGCATCGACGAGTCGCCCACCGACTCTGCGTTTCGGCTCCCCGACGGTGGCGTGTTGACCATCGACGCCTACTCGATGACGGGGGCCGGTTCAGTGGTGATCGACCTGGCCAGGGGCGTGCCGATTTCGGGCCAGCTGAAGATCTCTGGTGGCCGGACCCTCGTCGGTGCCGAGGGAGCACAACCGTTCAGTCAGCTGCTCGGCTTCGATTCGGCGTGGTCGCCGGCCAACTGACGTCGACACAAAAAAGCGCCGCAGACGACATGTCGTCTGCGGCGCTTTTGGTTCTGATGTGGGTGTCAGCTAGTTGCTGGGCACATCGGGCTCTTCTCGTTGGCTCCGCTGAGCAGCAGGCACACCGTCGTCTTCGACAGCTTCCAGCGTCCTTCGTTATAGGCGATCAGCGCCTCGACCTGCGTCTGCGGCTGGTCGGGGAAGTTGATCTTCACGTTGGCCTTGGCCTGGTTGGCTCCGGCGGGACGCACGGGGGCGACGATCTCGTAGGTGACGTCGGGGTTGGCCTTCATACCCGCGATCAGCTTGTCGAAGATTTCCGGATCCGCATCCGATCCCTCGACGAGTTCGGTCTTCTCGGTATTCGGGATGTCAGGGTTGAGCGCAACCTTCAACATGTCGTTGAGCGCGGCGGCCGTCGGCGGCTTCTTGGGGTCGGTGAGGCCGTCGGGGCCTGCGGAGCCGCTCGGTCCGGTTTCCGTGGTGGTGGAGGTCGTCGTGGTGGTCGTGGGGTCGCTGCTACCGCCGTCATCTGAACAGGCAGCGATGGAAACAAAGGCGCATAGTGCGACGCCGGCGGTCACGAACTTGCGAAGCTTCAAAATCCGTCCTTACTCATTGTCACCGCTACCACCGAAATGGAGGCAGTGAGAACTAGTCGGTCGGCCGCTTGGGCCGTCGGTCCTGCCCCACTATGCCAAAAACATGTCGAGTTGACGCATAGCGGTGAAGCCGTCGAAGCTGGCGGCGTGGTCAGAACACAACCTCTGGTGTCGATTCTCACCACTGGTGGCACCATCGCCAGTCGCCGATTTGCCGATGGCGCGCGTCCGGCGCTGGCAGCTGAAGAGATGGTGGCGGGCAGTGCCGAAGCCGGCGTCGAGCTTCGGACCCGCGAGGTGCTCCACCTCGATTCCTCGTCTCTGTTGCCGGAGGACCTCGACGCGGTGCGGTCGGCGGTGGCGGCCGAGCTCGAGGATCCATCGGTGACGGGCGTGGTGCTGACCCACGGCACCGACACCATGGAGGAGACGGCGATGCTCATCGATCTGATGCACGCCGACCCCCGGCCGGTGATCATGACCGGGGCCCAGCGTCCGGCGGATTCACCTGACGCCGATGGTCCCGCGAACCTGTCTGCTGCCATCGCTGCGGCGGCCGATCCCTTGTCTCGCGACCGCGGAGTTCTCATCGCAATGGGCGGCTCGCTGGTACCGGCTCGTGGCACCGCCAAGTTCGACAGTGCCGCCGATGTACCTTTTGCCACCGTGCGCCCGGATCTCCCCCGGCCTCTGCTCACGCCGACTTCCATCGCCAGCACGCGGGTGGACATCGTGATGTTGTATCCCGGCGCCGACCCCTCGATCATTGGTTGGTGCGCGGGCGCGGGCGCGTCGGGAATCGTGTTGGTAGCCACGGGTTCCGGTAACACGCACCCTCGGGTGGTGGATGCGGTGGCCGACGCCATCGGCCGTGGCGTTGTGGTGGTCGTGTGTTCCCGGGTTCCGCGGGGAGAGATCGTCGCGACATACGGCGGCGGTGGCGGCGCTGTTGATCTGGCCGCCCGTGGCGCGATCATCTCGCCGTGGTTGCGGGGGCCCCAGGCGCGAATTGCGTTGCAGGCGTTGCTCGCCGGTGGCGCAGGGCACTCCCATGTCGCGGCGTTTTTCGCCGCCGAGTAGACGTCCAGCCCCAGAGCAAATGCTGATCCCTCTGTTGCGCCTGGCCGACTGCTACTCGGAGAGAATTGTTGAATCGTCGCAGTCACCCGTGTCGTCACTGTCTGGGTTCGCCATTGACTCGGCCCGGTTGTCTTGCTAAAGCTGCAGGCGTTCTTGGCGTTCGTTGAGTGCCGCTTGGCGTTCGGCGATGATGTTCTGCCACGCCGCTTCGATGGTGTGATCAGCGTGGTGGGCCCGGTTGATCCGCGGTTGTTGCTCAGGGTCGATGTACTTCGGCGGGATCCAGGCGACTCGGCCGGCGTCGGGGCCGTCGGTGACCATGACGTCTGCCACTGATCCTTGCCAGGCCCGATCATCTTGTGGTGAGGCGGACACGCGGGCGCTAGCACGTCGATGTCAGTCAAGCCGCCATCGGCCCAGGCAGTGGTGTGATGGATTTCGGTCCAGGAAATCGGGTTACGACAGCCTGGGCTGGTGCAGCCTCGGTCTTTAGCGAATAGCGCCATCCGCTGGCCTTGTTGGGCGGTGCGTTTGGCGCGGGCGAAGTAGAGGACGTCTGCGGTGTGGTTGGCGAACACCGCCAACGACCAATCCGCCCGCGCCGCGAGTTCGAGAACGTCGCTGACTGGTACGTCTACTCCCGTAGCGGTATGGGCGATACCTGCGGCCTCGTCGAGTTGTTGTTTGGTCATGGTGATGATCACCTGCACCGGCAGGCCACGATGCGAAGTACCCAACAGCTTGTACTCGAGGATGGTCTTCAGGATTGCTTTGAACGCATCATGCTGACGCTGCGCCCTGCTCCGCGAATCACGCTCTGCCGCAACCTCAATGACCGCCGCGTCCATGCTCGGGTCGTCGACGGCACCCACGGGTGAGTTCGGATCGTCCGGGATGTTCATCCCTGGTGCGGCCCACACATCCATCACCGTCCGAAACAGTGCCAATGTCTGAGGGTCGAGGTTGCCGGTGATTTTGGCCATCATGTCCAACCCTTGCGGACCATCAGATAGACCACGGTTGCGTTTACGATCCGTGTCGTCGGTGAGTGATCCGTCCGGATCAACCCGCGCCAGGACTTCTCGCCCGCAGACTTCGAGTTCGGTGGGTCCCAGGGTGCGGGCGTTGTCGGTCATCCAGGCATCGACCACGTCATACACTTCCGGTGCTGACTTGTGCGGGATTTTGTCGCGAACTTTGAGCATCACATCCATATGCGCCAACCCAATCGCACCCTCAGCCAACGCTTGCGCGGCCGCCGGACACTTCGGTGACAGCGCCTCACCCTGCATCGACAACAACACACCAGCAGCATCAAGTGCCTTCAACCGTGACGAGGCATCACCACGAGACACCCGCAACTCACTCATCACAAACCGATGCAACGTCGAATGACCAGCCTTACGAAACAAGCCCCGATCATTCACCTCCTGCAACCGCTTGAGTCCCTGAAACGCAAGTGCCCGAACAACCCTCTCGTTCACCCGCACCAACTCAGCAACCTGCACATCATCAACATCAGCTGCTGACGCGGCAGCAATGTCAGCCAACACATCCTGCAACTGGCCATACTTCGCCACCAACAACGCAACCGGCGGTGGATCCACCGTCACCGAATCACTCATCGACAAGCCCCCCAGCCCTCGAACCCCTTTCACCAAGTCTACCAACAGAATCCGACATTGTCGAACACATGTTCGACCCCATTTCAGCCCCGCACCCGCCGCGAAAGAGAATCAAATGTGTTGGTAGAGGACCATTCACGCAGCGCGCTGCGTGTAGCTGTCGACATACTGCTGGCCCGACAATCGCGAGAGGGCCGCCATCAGATGGTCCGTGGCCTCACGTACATCCGTTGAACTATCGGCCGAAAACTGGGACAAGACAAGGGGCTGCCCGACTACGACGTCCACCTTGCCAGGCCGCCACAGCCGCGCGCCAGGAGGGTTCACGCGGTCGGTTCCCTTGAGCGCCAAAGGCACAACCGGCGCACCCGTCGCCAAGGCGACACGCATCACGCCGGTTCTCCCCCGGTGCAGCAGCCCATCTCTCGATCGCGTGCCCTCCGGGTGGATGCCCCACACGCCGCCGGCACCGACGATGGCAACAGCTTCATCGAGTGCGGAAACGCTTGCGGCACCCCCTCGGCGGTCAATGGAAAGTTGCCCGGTGGCCGAGAAGAACCACCGCTGCACACAGCCACGAATACCCGTGCCCGTGAAGTACTCCGCCTTGGCGACAAAGGTGACCCGGCGCGGCAACACGAGAACCATCAGCAGAGAGTCGACCACCGCCAAGTGGTTCGCCGCCACGATCACAGGTCCGGTCGGAGGGAAGTTCGACAACCCGACAACGCTTGGACGCGCGACGAGCCGCAGAAAGGGACCGATCAAGACATATTTGAAAATCCAGTACCACATGAATCGACCTCCTCTTGTAGACAATGTCTACACCGTTGGTAGACACTGTCTACATGGCGGATCCTCCAGATACAAGAGCGCTCTTGGTGCAGGCAGGCATCGAACTCGTCGACTCTGCGGGGCTCGCTTCGGTCGGACTCAGATCGATTGCGCGACACGCGGGCGTGTCACACGGAGCGCCAAGGCGTTATTTCCCCACTCACCGGAGCCTGTTGGCGGCAATCGCAGCGGCCGGCCTGGACGATCTGAAAACAGCTATGGCGGAGTCAGATTCGGAACCGTCTACTTCACCGAACACAACACTGTCAGCGATGGCTCGCGCTTACGTCGATTTCGCCGCATGCCGACCCGGGATGTTCGAACTGCTGTTCCGCCACGATCTACTCGAAGGTGGAGGCGAAAACCTGCGCGGCACGACGATCCCCATGCTCACGACCGTGGAGGGGCTGGTCGCGACCGTTGTCGGGCGCGACCAGGCGAGCAGCCGAGCCTTGTTGCTGTGGGCGTCGATACACGGAATTGCCACGCTGACCGCGACTCGCGCGCTCGACGTGTTCGAGACAGACCTCGACGCCATGGTGACCGATGCCGTGTTTGTCCACCTGCATACAGCCGTCGAGCAGTGACCGCTACTCATCCTCATTCGCGAACCGGAGATGTTCTTCCGGCCAATCCAGGCTGAGCAGCGGATTTGCCACTTCCAAATGCGGATCGTCCAGCGAGAACGTCTTGGCGAATCCCGGACCGCGACTTCGTGTTTCGAATCGAACCGTGACCCGGCCGTGACCGCTGCCCTGGACCCACCCGTGCCCGTACTCGCGATGGTGCACATCGTTGCCGGTGGTCCAACGCAGCCGGTCGGCATTGGGGTCGCGACCGCCCGGGTGGTACATCTCCTCCGTTGTCGATTCCGCGCTTGACTCTGGGGCCTCGAAAGTGGAGTCGAGCTCGGGGAACATCGCAAACTGCTGCACCGCGGTCAGTCCCGAGAAACCAACGCCGACAAGGCGGATGGGCCCGATCTCCTGGGGGTCCAACGCCAGGCGCTGCGCGGCTGCAGCGAGTACGGGCAGCTCGGTGGTCGCAGCCGCAAGAGTGGTCGACCGGGTCAGCACCGACATGTCCGACTTCTTCAGCTTGACCACCACCGTGCGCGAGCCCCGCCCATCGGCGAGCAGTCTCCGATGCGCAGACGTCGCAGCCCGCTCGACAGCACCGCGTAGATGCCCGAGGTCGGTGATGTCCTCGGCGAACGTCGATTCGGCGCTGATCTGCTTGGCCGATGCCCGTTCAGCGACCGGCCGGTCATCGATCCCCTGGGCCAGCAGGTGCAACCCGGGCCCGACGGTGGCACCGAGAACCGACGACACCTCCAGCGTCGACATTCGCGCGAGGTCTCCGATGGTGTCGATTCCCAAGCGCTGCAGTCGTTCCCCGGCGACCGGGCCGATGCCCCACAGTTTGCGCACGGGCAGCCGGGCGAGGAACTCGCGCTGCTCCCCCGGCGTCACCACCACCACACCGTCCGGTTTTGCCATACCCGACGCGATCTTTGCGATCTGTTTGCCACTCCCGGAGCCGACCGAGGCGGCCAAGCCCAGCTCGTCCCGAATACGGGCCCGGAGGCGCTCGGCAAATGCTGCGGCGACGTCGGCCGACGCGCCTGCCAGTTCGACCGGCTCGGCGAAAGCCTCATCGAACGACAACATCTCGATGACAGGAACCTGGGCGCGAATCAGGCCGAAGACCCGCAGGCTCACCGCCCGGTAGACGGATCCGCGGGGCGGGAGGACGACGGCGCCCGGACCGACCAGTCGACGCGCTTGGTGCATCGGCATTGCCGAGTGTGCACCGAAAACCCGCGCCTCATAACTGCAGCCGGCGACCACTCCTCGGCCGCCCAGTCCCCCGACCAGCACCGGGCGGCCTCGAAGTGTTGGACGGGTGAGCTGCTCGACAGATGCGAAGAACGCATCCATGTCGATATGCATCACCCACCGGGAACTGATGTTCCCGTCCTGCACCCGCACACAGTGATGGTATGCCCCGTTCGGCGGATCAGGGGACGTGCACCGGCGTCAGCTCGAACACGGGAATGGCCGGGCCCGCAGCGGTCAGTTCGTCATCGCTCGAGTCTGCGGAGATCTTGACGGGCATCAACGACGCAACCTCCCAGCCCCAGCGCTTGAGATACGGGCGAAGCACCGGCGGCTTGTCCGCATGGGCCAGCTCGGTGACGCGGTAGGTCGTCGAAGTCCGGCCACCGCGCAGTGTGCACTCCCCCGACGCCCGCACATTCCTCGCCCACTGAGTCTCTCCGCGAGCACCGATCAGGAATGTGCGACCGTCCAGGCGCAACGGGTTCACCGGGATGCGCTGGATCGCACCGGTCTTGCGACCGCGGACCTCGAGCGTGCGGGCGCCGGCGAGAGTGATCCCACGGTCGGCCATCCACGCGACAACCGAGTTGAACACGGCAACGGACTTACCAGGCTTGTTGTAGTGGGTCGCGGCGGTCATGGTGGCTCCTGGGTTTCTCGAGTTGATGAGAGCACTGCTCTCTGTTTCTCCGAGTGTGCGCCCCCGTCGCCAGAAATGCAAGAGCACTGCTCTCTTCTGTGTGAGGATGGTCGGGTGCCCCCGCAATCGCCGCACCGAGAGAAAACCGCGACGGAGTCGACACCGCGCGCGATGGCCCGCGCCCGCACGCAGGAACGCATCCTCGAACTCGGCCGAGATCATCTGGCTAGATATGGCGCTGCGGCGCTGTCGCTGCGTGCCATCGCACGCGACCTCGACTTGGTCTCGTCCGCCGTCTACCGGTACGTCGCCAACCGCGACCAGTTGTTGACGCTGCTGGTGGTGGATGCGTACACCGAGCTGGCAGATCACGTGGCGGAAGCCCACGAATCGGCCGCCCCGGACGCATTCCGGGAACGACTGATGGTCAGCTGCCAAGCTTTCCGACGATGGGCAGTGGCCGAACCGGCCCGCTACGCACTGCTCTACGGCAGCCCCGTGCCCGGCTACCAGGCACCCGCAGAACTGACCACCGAGCCGGGCACTCGCGTAGTCGGCCTGCTGCTGAAGACGTTGCAGCAGGCGGCATCTGCCGGGCGGATCGGAGATCAACCGAGCTATGGCGACCTACCAGGTGCCGGCTTCGCACCGATCAGAGACGAGTTCGCCCTCGACATCGACGACCAGCACGTTCATACGGCGATCCTGCTGTGGACCACCACGGTTGGGCTGACGAGCCTGGAAGTGTTCGGCCAGTTCGGATCCGAACCGCCGACCGATCTGAAGGTCCTGTTCGACCTCCAGATCGGCGGCGTACTCGATCGGATCGGACTCGGCCGCGACCAGTCGACGGGTGATTAACCGGCCGTGGTCGCCTTCACCAGCGTCGCCTGCACACCGTCACCCAAGGCCACCCACTCGCCGGCGGCGTTGCCGTCGTGACCGGCCACCAGGTCGAGCTCGACCGCAAGAACTTCCCCGGCGATCAGATCGCGGTGCCGCTGCGCCCACTCGACGTGGTTGTCGGGCACCGCGAGTGTCACGCGGATGCGGTCGGAAACATCCAGACCTGCCGCACGACGCGCTTCTTGCAGCTCGCGGATGCGGTCCTTGGCCCAGCCCTCGGCCTCGAGTTCCTCGGTGACGGACGTGTCCAGCACCACCAGACCCGCCCCGGCAGGCAGCTCTGCGGTCGACTCGGGCTGCACTGCAACGAGTTTGCGGGTGTACTCACCTTCGAGCAGCTCGATGCCGTCGGCGCTGACCACATCGACACCATCACGCTCGTCGATCGTGACGTTGCCGGCCTTGACCGCCTTGATGACGCGCTGGACGTCCTTGCCCAGACGGGGTCCGGCAACTCTGGCGTTCACCGCGAGCTCGACCCGGCCGTATTGGTCCGCATCGTCGGTCAGACGCACCGACTTCACGTTCATCTCGTCGGCGATCAGATCGGAATACGGCCTCAACCGCTCGGCATCGGCGGATGCGACGGTCAACGACGGCAGCGGGAGGCGCACCCGGAGCTTGTTCGCCTTGCGCAGACTCGACGCCACCGAGCAGACGGCCTGCACATCGTCCATCGCCGCAACCAGATCAGGATCGGCCGGCAATTCGTCGTCGGTCGGCCAATCGGTGAGGTGGACGGAGCGACCTCCGGTCAGGCCCCGCCAGATCGCCTCCGTGGCGAGCGGCAGGAGCGGCGCCGCCAGGCGGCAGGCCACCTCGAGCACGGTGTACAGCGTGTCGAAGGCCTCTGGCGCGTCGTCCTGGCCCGCCCAGAAACGCGAACGCGACCGGCGCACATACCAATTGGTCAGCGCATCGCAGAAGTGACGGAACTCGTCACACGCGCCCGCGATGTCATAGGTCTCCATCTGGCCGGTCATCACGTCGCGAGTGGCGGCCGCCTTGGCCAGGATGTACCGATCGAGCACATTGGTCGAGCCGGTACTCCACTGCGCAGGCCGGTCCGCATACAACTGCAGGAAGCTGTAGGCGTTCCACAGCGGTAGCAACGCCTGCCGAACACCCTCGCGGATGCCGCGCTCGGTCACCACCAGGTTGCCACCACGCAGGATGGGAGACGCCATCAGGAACCACCGCATGGCATCACTGCCGTCACGGTCGAACACCTCGTTCACGTCGGGGTAGTTGCGCTTCGACTTCGACATCTTCTGCCCGTCGTCGCCGAGCACGATGCCGTGGGCGGCAACGGTACGGAACGCCGGGCGGTCGAACAGTGCGGTCGACAGGACGTGCAGGTTGTAGAACCATCCGCGCGTCTGTCCGTTGTACTCGACGATGAAGTCACCCGGACTGTGTCCCGGTAGAGAGTCCGTTCCCTCGAACCAATCGGTGTTCTCGAACGGGTAATGCACCTGTGCATACGGCATCGAACCGGACTCGAACCAGCAGTCCAGCACTTCCGGAACCCGTCGCATCGTCGATTCACCGCTCGGATCATCAGGATTGGCGCGGGTGAGCTCGTCGATGAACGGGCGGTGCAGGTTGTCGGGACGCACGCCGAAGTCGCGCTCGAGCTCGTCGAGACTGCCGTACACGTCGACCCGCGGGTACTCGGGATCGTCGGACACCCACACGGGGATGGGCGCACCCCAGTACCTGTTGCGACTGATGTTCCAGTCCTTGGCCCCTTCGAGCCATTTACCGAACTGGCCGTCCCGGATGTGCTCCGGCGACCACTCGATCTGCTTGTTGAGCTCCACCATCCGGTCGCGGAACGTGGTGACCGCGACGAACCACGAGGGCACCGCCATGTAGATCAACGGCTTGCCCGACCGCCATGAATGCGGATAGGAGTGCTCGATGGTCTCGTGGCGCAGGATCTTGCCCGCGGCTTTGAGGTCCTTGATGATCACCGGGTTCGCGTCGAAGACCTGCAGGCCCTCATAGGGAGCGACCAGGCTCGTGAATCGCCCGCCCGCATCCAGTGGTTGCACCACCTCGATGCCGTACGCGGTCGCGAGCTCCATGTCCTCTTCACCGAAAGCCGGTGCGAGGTGGACGATTCCGGTACCGCTGTCGGTGGTGACGTAGTCGCCCAGCAGAACACGGTGCGCCCCCTCGTGATCCGCGAAAAAGTCGAACGGCGGGGTGTAGTGCACGTTCTCCAGTTCGGCACCTCGGTAGGTCCCCAGAACCTCGGGCTCCGAACCCAACTCACGTGCGTAGCTGCCGAGCAACGCGGTGGCGAGGAGGTACTGCTGCCCGTCCTCTCCGCGAACGTGACTGTATTCGAACTCCGGATTCACGGCGATGGCCAGGTTCGACGGCAGTGTCCACGGTGTGGTCGTCCAGATCAGGGCTTCCACCCCGTCGAGCGCGGCAGGACCGGTATCGCTGGGACGCAGGGTCATTCGCACCGTGACAGCCGGATCCTGGCGCATCTTGTAGGCGTCGTCGAGCTTGCTCTCCTGATTCGACAACGGAGTCTGCTCGTACCAGGAGTACGGCAGCACGCGGTAGCCCTGGTAGATCAGGCCCTTGTCATGGAGTGCCTTGAACGCCCACATCACCGACTCCATGAAGTCGATGTCGAGGGTCTTGTAGTCGTTGTCGAAGTCGACCCATCGGGCCTGGCGCGTCACGTACTCCCGCCACTCGTCGGTGTAACGCAGCACCGATGCGCGGCAGTAGTCGTTGAACTTCGCGACGCCCATGGTCTCGATCTGGGACTTGTCGGTGATCCCGAGCTGGCGTTCGGCCTCCAGCTCGGCAGGCAGGCCGTGGGTGTCCCAGCCGAAGCGGCGATCGACCTTCTTGCCTCGCATGGTCTGGAAACGCGGAACGAGGTCTTTCACGTAACCGGTGAGGAGGTGACCGTAGTGCGGTAGCCCGTTGGCGAAGGGAGGCCCGTCGTAGAAGACGAACTCAGGCGCGTCGGCACGGTTGTCGATCGAGGCCCGGAACGTGTCGTCGGCCTGCCAATAGTCGAGCACTCGCTTCTCGACATCGGGAAAAGACGGCGCTCCGGCCTTGGTTCCCCCGGTGAGATCGACCAGCGGGTACACGCGAGTTGCTGAGCCACTCGTCGATGGGGCTGATATCGGGTCCTGTGTGGTCACTACCGTCTCCTCGTGCGTCGGCTTTGCTGCCTGGCACGGGGACGAACCGATTAATCATCGGCCGCGGTACCACCCCGCTTGCGTCCGTGGGACGCCACTCGGTCGATCTGCCGGCGAGACGCCGGTAATCGTCGAGGCGTTGACGGGCCTCACCCGCCCGGTTCTACTGGGGACCGCCAGGGCGATCCTGTTCTTCCGAGAGCTCCCCGGTGATGGCCGGATCAACGCTGATGACAAGTTTAACGCGGCTTGTCGAGATGTATTTCCTCGGTGGGCGGGTCATCGTCATACCGGTGACCCTGCGCACCCAAATGACCCTGTGCATCCGAGTCCTGCTGATGCCCGCTCTGGTCTCGCACCTGATCGGCTGACCCGGGGTCTGCTTGGTCGTCCCCGCCCGAGTCTGCCCGGGCGTCGTGGTCGGCCTGATCAGAGTTCGACCGGCGGCCGAGCCCGATCAGGTCTGCCAGCAGGAATCCGACTCCGATCACGCACACCACGATGCACGCGACCGCGAGCCAGAGGATCCCGCTGATCAGCGCCGCCACCAGCAGGACGAATCCCACCAGGGTGGCGCCCAGCGCCAGCACCAGCACGGATCAGACCCCGACGAAAATCAGTTGTTCGGCTTGCTGAATCCGCCGGAGTTGGTGAAACCACCATTGCCGGGATCGGACGAGAAAGCGTCGCCACCACGTGCGTTGTCCACCGGTGCGGCGCTTCCACGCTGCTGCAACTCTTCGAGCTGGGATTCGAGGTACGTCTTGAGCCGCGTGCGGTACTCACGCTCGAACGTCTTGAGCTGTTCGATTCGACCCTCGAGTACCGAGCGCTGCTGGTTGATCGTGCCCATGATCTCGGTGTGCTTGCGCTCGGCGTCGGCCTGCAGAGCGTCGGCCTTCTCCTGCGCCTGCCGGGTCTGGGTCTCGGCGCGCGACTGCGCGTCGGCCAGAATCGCCTCGGAACGCTGACGGGCATCGCTCAGCATCGCCTCGGACTTCGAGCGGGCGTCGCCGACGAGGGCATCGGCACGTGCGCGTGCGTCGGCAACCATGGCCTCGGACTCGCTGCGCGCGTTGTTGGTCAGACGATCCGCGGTCTCCTGGGCCAGGCCCAGCACGCGGGCTGCCCGGATGCTCTGGTCCTCGTTGGAGGACTGCTGCGGCTGCTGCTGCGCCACCGGCTCGGGGGCCGGGGGCTGCTGCTTGGCGAAGGTCTGTGTCGCCGGCTCTTGCGCGGGCGCAGACTTCTTGGCCTGATCCACCTCGCCTTCGAGCTCCTCGACGCGCTGCTTCAAGTCGGAGTTCTCTTCGATCAGACGCGCCAGTTCAGCTTCTACGAAGTCGAGGAACTGATCGACTTCGTCCTCGTTGTAGCCGCGCTTACCGATCGGCGGTTTGCTGAACGCGACGTTGTGCACATCAGCTGGTGTCAGCCGCATTGGTCGGTCCCCTTATACCTTGTGTCGAACATTGGTCTGCTTGTCTGGAGGTGCTGGCTGGCGTAGTCACCGCCCATGAATTCCACTTCTGACGCGACCCAGATCATGGATCAGTCAGCCATATTATTCACGATCGACATCTAGCCTGTAACTGGCGTCCATCCTGTCACACTAGAACCGTTCGTCGCACCCTTTGGTTGCTATGTCGAAATCAAACGGGTGTCAAAACGCACCATTTACTTCGGCGCGTCCCGAGTTTGTGACCCGTTCGTTATCAACCTACTCGATACTAATGCCCCCGCTTGCCATCCGGGGGTACGACCCGCGGTCGAATCCGGCTAGGCGGCGACCAACGACATCGCGATGAGGACCACGATCATCGTGATCATCAGCGAGAGGTCCAGGCGAACAGGTCCGAGCGGGATCGGCGGCAGAATTCGGCGCAGGGCCTTGATGGGTGGGTCTGTCGTGGTGAAGACAGTTTCGATGACCACCACCGAGGCTCCGGTGGGTCGCCACTCCCGGGCGAAGGTTCGCACCAATTCGATCACCAACCGACCGAGCAGAAGCAGCCAGTAGATGAAAAGGAGGTAGTAAATAATCTCGCGTGCGATCGTCACGCCACAACTCTGCCCGATTTCGGTCCCGGATGTGAAAACGACAGGCCGGCGGGCCCGTGGGCCGACCTACTGGTGGTTGTAGAAACCGGTTTCGGCGATCTTCTTGCGATCCTCGGGCGAGACATCGATGTCGGCAGGAGCCAGCAGGAACACCTTGGTGGCCACCTTGTCGAACGAGCCGTGCAGCGCGAACGCGAGACCGGCGGCGAAGTCGACGAGTCGCTTGGCGTCGGCGTTGCTCATCTCAACGAGATCCATGATCACGGGGCTACCGTCGCGGAACCGCTCGCCGATCGTGCGCGCCTCGGCGTAACTGCTGGGCCGCAGGGTGGTGATCTTGCCGAGCGGGTTGCCTTCTTCGAAGACCCGATCGAGTTCTGCGCGCGGGTCGATGGCGAGGGCGCCGCGGGTGGAGGGGCCACCGACTGCGGAGGGCCGGGTGCCGACCGTGCGTGTGGCGAGCGGTTCGAGGCGGCCCGTCATCCGTGCCGGCGCTGGGGCAGCAGCGTAACGGTCAATCGATTCGAACTGCGGACGCCGGGCGCCTGCGTAGGCGTACTCGGGAACGCGCTCGTACTCGCCGTCCCGAAAGTCGGCTTCGCGGTAGTCGCGGTCGTCCACGTCGTCGCGGTACTCGGCGCGGTAATCGCCTTCGCGGAAGTCGGGCTCGTCGCGGTAGTCGCGCTCGTAGCGGCGCGACCGCGCGGGAGCGGGATCGTCCAGGTAGTCGTCTTCGTAGTCACCGGGAGGGACCATGCCGAAGTACGCCTTGAACTTGTGGATGGTGCTCATCGCAATTCCTCTTTCAGCCGCGGCCGGTACTCGACAACTCCTGCAGTCCTGTTGCCACTGTTAGTCGTGTTGTCGCTGTTACTGATGTGACTAACCGTTATGGCGAGATTAGCGGCCTGTCCCCCATGATCGCGGTACCGACACGCACGCAGGTTGATCCGTGTTGCACTGCGATCTCCAGGTCTCCCGACATACCGGCGGACAGCTCTCGCGCCGCGGGGTGCTGCGCCACGAAATCGCGGTGGATGCGTTCTGACTCCGCCATCCAGCGGTCCGCCGAACCGTGCAGCGGAGCGATGACCATCAGCCCGCACAGCACCAGGTTGGGTAGTTCGGCGATCGACTCGGCCAGCCCGGCGAGGTCGCTTTCCGCCACTCCCCCACGGCCTTTCGCCTCGTCATCGTCGAGGCCGACCTGAATCAGCACTTCCAACGCGGCAGCGCGGTCACCATTGTCGAGGGCGACGCCGGTGGCGCGGTCGAGGGTGTGCGCCAACTTCAGGCTGTCCACCGAATGCACTCGATCAGCCCAGCGCGCAACGGACTTGGCCTTGTTGCGCTGCAGTTGACCGATCATGTGGAAGCGCAGATCCGTGCGGCCGGTGGCGGTTCGCACATCTTCGGCCTTCCGGCCGGCCTCGGGTTCCCGGGACTCACCGAACTCGGTGGCGCCGGCCTCGATCAGCGCCAGCACGTCCGCCGCAGGGAAGAACTTCGTCACCGGCAGCAGTGCGACATCGGCGGGAGAACGACCGGCCGCGACACACGCCTCGTCCACGCGCCGGCGGACGCTGGCCAGATTGGCCGCCAGTTGCGACGCCCGTGCAGGAGATACCGACTCCTGATCAGGCACTGCCACTGTCCATCCAGATCACGCAGGCCAGCCGGCCGGTGGGATTGTCGCGGCGATGACTGAAGAGCGCCGGATCCTCGATGGTGCACCGCGGGTCCTCGGCCACCGCCGAGACGCCCGAGGACAGGAGCTGACGGCGAATCCCCGCACGCAGGTCCAGTCCGGGAGTCCCCTTGGCGGTGCGGGTCGCGCTACCGGGGAGGTGCTTTTCGACATCGGCCTGCATCTGCGCGGGCACCTCGTACTGACGACCGCTGGCGGCGGGGCCGAGGAAGGCACCGATCCGGCTGACCTTGGCGCCGGCTTCCTCCATGGCCTCGAGCGTGCGGGGGATGATCCCGATGCGCGCTCCGACCCGGCCTGCATGCACCGCGGCGATCACACCCGCTGTCTCGTCACTGAGCATCACCGGCACGCAATCAGCACTGAGGACGGCCAACGCGAGGTCGGGCGTGGTGGTGATCAACGCATCGGTGGCAGGCACTGCGCCCGTCACCGGCTCGTCTACCCGGGTCACGTTACGGCTGTGGATCTGCTCCATCCACACCATGCGCGCCGGGTCCACGCCGATCTTCTCGGCGAGTCGAACCCGGTTGCGGCGCACCGCATCCGGATCGTCGCCCACATGATCACCGAGGTTGAACGACGCGTACGGACCGGTGGAGACACCACCGGACCGGGCGGTGACAACCCGCCTGATCCGTATCCCCACTGCGGGGCTCAGCGCTTCATGAACGGTGGGACATCCACCTCGTCGTCGGCCTCGTCGAGACCGTGAGCGGGACGCGACGAGCCATTGCGCGACGAGCGGTCGTCGGCGAAGGGGTCACCGGCGGGCACCTGCGCGAACAGCGGATCACGCCGTTCGGTGGTGCCACCGGCCGACACCGACCCGGCGCGTGCCGAACCGACCGAGCCACTCGTACGTGCTGCAGCAGTCGCAGCAGATTCGACGGGTTTGCGTGCGGGCGAACCACTGTCGAAGCCGGCGGCGATCACCGTAACCCGCACCTCGTCGCCGAGGTTGTCATCGATGACCGTGCCGAAGATGATGTTCGCGTCGATGTGTGCGGCTTCCTGCACCAGCGTCGCTGCCTCATTGATCTCGAACAGGCCGAGATCGCTTCCGCCGGCGATCGAGATCAGCACGCCGTGAGCACCTTCCATGGAGGCCTCGAGCAGCGGCGAGTTGATCGCCGACTCGGCGGCCTTGGTCGCCCGCGACTCTCCCCGCGCTGAACCGATGCCCATCAGGGCACTGCCTGCATTGCTCATCACACCTTTGACGTCGGCGAAGTCGACGTTGATCAGACCAGGCGTGGTGATCAGATCGGTGATGCCTTGCACACCATTGAGGAGAACCTCGTCGGCGCTGCGGAAGGCATCCATCAAACTGACTGCGGCATCTCCCATCTGGAGCAGCCGATCGTTCGGGATCACGATCAGGGTGTCGCATGATTCACGCAGCGCGGCGATACCGACCTCTGCCTGGCCACCGCGACGCTTTCCCTCGAAGGAGAACGGGCGGGTCACGACACCAACCGTGAGTGCTCCCAGTTTGCGGGCGATGCTCGCGACGACAGGAGCGCCACCGGTTCCGGTGCCGCCACCTTCACCCGCGGTCACGAACACCATGTCGGCGCCCTTGATCAGTTCCTCGATCTCATCCTTGGCATCTTCGGCGGCGCGGCGTCCCACCTCGGGATCGGCACCGGCGCCGAGGCCACGCGTGGAGTCGCGGCCGACGTCGAGTTTGACGTCGGCGTCGCTCATCAGCAGGGCCTGTGCGTCGGTGTTTATCGCGATGAACTCGACCCCCTTGAGGCCTTGTTCGATCATGCGGTTGACGGCATTGACTCCGCCGCCGCCAATACCGACGACCTTGATCACGGCAAGGTAGTTGTGCGGGGGCGTCATAGCGCTCGCCTTCCTTTTGTTTCGATCCGAACCATCTGGCTCTGCTGCTCGCACCCACCGGGACGAAAACCCTCAACCTAAACCACAGGCTTAGAGTTATGTCAAGTAGTCACGTGCTGGGGGAAACGCTAGGCACCATCGGACTGTGGAGCCAGCAAGCGCTGCGGCGTGTCGCCAAGAACCGAAGAAATCGGGCTCGAAATCTACTTGAAGGTCGGATTCTGCGGGCTCGACACGTTGTACTCGGTGCCTTCCTGCCCCAGAACGTGCCGGAGTGTCTCCGCCTTTTCACCGTTGCGTTCGTCGTCGCCCCACACCACGGTGCGATTGTCCTTGAGCTGCAGCACGATGTTCACCGGCGAGGTGACCTCGATACGGGCGACCTGATCGGCCACATAGGCGGGGACCCCGGTCATCACACTGAGCGCCGCGCGGGTCGAAG
The DNA here is from genome assembly GCF_054063855.1 of Williamsia sp. R60. Classification (NCBI taxonomy): domain Bacteria; kingdom Bacillati; phylum Actinomycetota; class Actinomycetes; order Mycobacteriales; family Nocardiaceae; genus Williamsia; species Williamsia sp. R60. The sequence continues at coordinate 1,393,574 of NZ_JBSSGR010000001.1, read as the reverse complement.
GATCTCCGGAACCGGGATTCGGCGTGACCAGTTCGGCCAGGCCCGGCGGTGGATCCTGTTGCGCGAACTCGAAGCCCAACTTGTCCATCAGGTACCGCTTGCCGTCTCGCTCGGTGAAGACCACCGGCTGACGTTCGACCACGGAGACGGTGATGGTCGACGGATACTCGCGCTTGACCCGCACCGTGGCCACGCGCGGGATCACCGACACCCTCTGGGCCGCAGCTGCGGTGTCCACCTGCATCAGCGGCTCGCCCTTGGAAAGCGCTGCCGCGGCAACGATCTCCGGAGACTGCACAATCGAGTTACCGGTCACCTCGATGGTTCGAACCGACATCAGAGGAGAGAAATAGGCCACCGCCGTCAGTGCGATCACCACCACGATGGCCCCCACTGTGAGCAGCAGTAGTCGCAGCCCACTGACACCCCGTGCGCGACGGGAGGCTCTGGCTCCTCGGCGAGGCTTGCGCGCGACCGCACCGGATCGGTCCGAGTCCACCGGCTCGTCGGGGTCGACCGGGTCACCGGGTTCACTTCCGATTCCACCACCGACCGTCACGTCGACCAGGTCGGTGAGGTCATCGGGTTCGGACTCATCGGGCTCGGTGAGGTCATCGGGCTCGGTCAGGTCGTCAGGGCGCGACTGTCCCTTCGGATCCACCGGAACGCCGCCCGATCCCTTGGTATCTCGATGATCGCCACGTCTGCCGCTGCCCCGGTGGGGCCGGCGCCGCTCGCTCATCGGCCACCTTTCGGCGTCCCGCCATCAGCTCGGTGATGCCCCCGATCACGCAGAGCCTCCACGATCTCGACGGCCTGCATCGTCACATCGCCGGCGCCGATGGTCAGGATCACGTCGTCGGGAGCAGCCATGTCAGCGATCTGAGCGGGCAGCGCCGAGACATCGGGCTGAAAGGCAACGGGTTTGGTGATCTGGTCGGCGATGGTCAGACCCGAGATGCCCGGGATCGGTTCCTCCCGAGCACCGTAGACGTCGAGCACGATCACCTGGTCGGCCAGACTCAGCGACTCGGCGAACTCACGGGCAAAGGTTTCGGTGCGCGAATACAGGTGCGGCTGGAATATCGCCACCACGCGACCGCCGTCTGCATCCACCATGTCCCGGGCCGCGGTGAGCACAGCGCGTACTTCGGTGGGGTGATGGGCGTAGTCGTCGAAGACGCGTATGCGTCCGACTCGGCCACGGAGCTGGAAACGACGGTGCACTCCGGCAAAACCCTCGACGCCCTCGATGACGCCCGAGACCGACGCCCCCAGACACACACCCGCGATCATCGCAGCAATCGCGTTGAGCGCCATGTGTTTGCCGGGAACGGTCAGGATGATGGACCGCTCCTGCACGTCGCCGTCGGTGAACCGCACTTTCGCGATGCCACCGCTGGCCCGGCTCTGCCATTCGAGCAACTGGACGGTGAGTCCCACACCACCGGCCAGGTGCGCCTGGGTACCTTCGCCATATCCGAGCACGGACACCCCACGCTCGGCCATCCGCGCAGCCACCCTGCCGGCCAGCGCAGCCGAGCCGGGATCGTCCAGGCACACGATCAAAGCGCCACCGGGATTGATCCGGTCGGCGAAGTCATCGAAGACCTGCACATAGGCCTCGGTGGTCCCGAAGAAATCGAGATGGTCGGACTCCACGTTGGTCACGACCGCGACGTCCGGGCTGTACTGGAGCAGCGAGCCGTCGCTCTCGTCGGCTTCGGCGACGAACACGTCGCCCGAGCCGTGATAAGCGTTGGTACCGGACTCGTTGAGCTCGCCCCCGACGGCGAACGACGGCTCGAAGCCGCAGTGCTGCAACGCGACAACGGCCATCGAAGTGGTGGACGTCTTTCCGTGGGTGCCCGCGATGAGCAGGTTGCGATGACCCTCCATGAGCGTCGCCAACACCGCCGGCCGCAGCAGCACCGGGATATCCAGTTCACGCGCGGCGACGAGTTCGGGATTTGTCTTCGGGATCGCCGCGAAGGTCGTGACGACCACGGTGGGCCCACCCTCGAGCAATTCGAGTGCCGACCGGTCGTGACCGATCTGAATCTTCGCACCGCGAGTCCGGAGATCGATGACGGCGCGTGACTCCTTGGCATCGCTACCCGACACCTGTCCCCCGCGCGCCAGCAGGATGCGCGCCAACCCGGACATTCCGGCCCCACCGATACCGACCATGTGCACACGTGAGAGTTGCGGTGGCAGAGCCTGTTCGACACCGGTGGTCGAGGTCTCGTTCATGTCGACCCCCCGGAGCGATGCGCCTGCGCGAGCTCGATGCCGGCCCGAGCCACGGCCTGGGCCGCACCCCGAGCGCCTGCGCCCGCCGCAGCCTTCGACATCGCGGCCAGCCGGCCGGGATCGGTCAGCAGGGGTGGAATGGTGCGGGCCACGTAGTCAGGCGTGAGATCGGCGTCGTCGACCAAGATCCCGCCACCCGCCGACACCAGCGGCGCCGCGTTCAACCGCTGCTCCCCATTGCCATGTGGCAGGGGCACGTAGACCGCGGGGAGTCCGGTCGCCGACACCTCGGCAACCGTCATCGCACCCGATCGACAGATCGCCAGGTCTGCGGCGGCGTAAGCCAGATCCATCCGCGAGATGTACGGCAGCGCCACGTAGGGGCACTCGGCTTCGAACGGTTCGAGCGTGTTCTTCTTGCCGTAAGCGTGCAATACACCGATCTTGTTGTCCGCCAACACCTGAGCGGCACCCCGCACCGCGGTGTTCAAACTCAGGGCGCCCTGCGATCCACCGAACACCAACAGGGTCGGCGCATCGGGGTCCAGCCCGAAGAACTCACGGGCCTGCGCACGAAGCCCTGCGCGGTCCAGATCCGAGATGGATGCCCGAACCGGAATGCCGACGACTTCGGCATCCAAACCCGAGCCTGGCACGGCGGCGAGCACCCGCTGTGCCAGCCGAGCGCCGACCTTGTTGGCCACGCCTGCACGTGCATTGGCCTCGTGGATGACCACCGGCACCCGCCGCGAACGCGGGCGCATCCGGGCAGCGATATAGGCGGGCAGGGCCACGTATCCGCCGAATCCGATCACCACATCGGCGTTCACCTCGTCGAGAACTCGACGGGTGGCCGCCACCGAAGCGCGAAGCCGTAGCGGCAGCCTGGCCAGATCGGCGTTGGGCTTGCGGGGCAACGGGACGGGCGGGATCAGTTCGAGCCGGTAGCCACGCTCTGGGACCAGAGTGGTCTCCAGACCGCGAGCGGTGCCGAGCGCTGTGACCTCGATACTCGGATCGAGGTCGCGCACGGCATCGGCGACAGCCATCGCCGGCTCGATGTGTCCGGCGGTCCCACCGCCTGCGACCACGATCGACAACGGACGGGTCGACTCACTCACTTCGGGTACCGCCGCAGATGCGGGTCCGGTCACCGCCACCGTTCCGGATCCCGGTAACGCGGTGCCGGGGTGCTCCCACGGCGAGGATCTTGTTGCTGACGCTGTCGGGCATACGGGTCATTCTTGCGCAGGGGCCGAGCCCGTGTCTGCGGTGGGCTGGCGGTACCGCCATATCCCCAGTCCTGCTGCCTCGGGACCCCACGCCCGCGCCTGGTCCGCTGTGGTGGCGGGTAACTGCGTGGCGGCTGCGTACCGCGGGTCCGACGCCGAGCGGGTTCGGCGACCGCGGCCCTGCGGGCACGGGTGGCCGGGCGTGAATCCTGCTTACCCCGGCGACGATCGAGTCGTTCGCGGAGCACCTCGGCGCGGGTTTGCGAATACGGGACCGGATTGGGCAGTCGCAACATCCGGCCGAAACGGCCATCTCCCCCGGCAGCCAACGCAGCGACCGCCTCGGGTTCGTGTCGTGCTGCGTTCGCGAGCAGGCCGAACATCACCAGCGTGGTGAACGTCGATGTGCCACCGGCCGACAACAGGGGCAGCTGGATGCCGGTCACCGGCAGGAGGCCGACAACGTAGCCGATGTTGATCAGTGCCTGGGCAGTGACCAGCACGGTGATGGTTGCGGTCAGCAGCCGCAGGAACGGGTCCACCGAGCGCGTGGCGATGCGCAGACCCACGTACGCGAGAAGTCCGAACAGGAGCAGCACGAGAACGCCACCGATGAGTCCGAGCTCCTCACCGATGATCGCGAAGATGAAGTCGTTGTGGGCGTTCGGGAGGTAGTTCCATTTGGCGCGACTCTGGCCGAGTCCTTCACCGAAGACACCTCCGTTGGCGAGTGCGTAACCTGCCTGTCGCGCTTGATATCCCGCGCCCTGCGGGTCGTCGATGTGTCCGAGGAAGCTCTGCACGCGTTCACTTCGGTACCCGGCGGTCATCGCCAGGACACCGGCCGCGACCACACCGGTGGCGGCAAATGACAAGAACACCTTCACCGGCAGGCCGGCAAACCACAGCAGCGCACCGACGATGACCGCGATGGTGATGGTGGTACTCAGGTTCGGCTCGAGGATGATGAGCACGCAGACCAAAAAGGAGACCGGAATCAGCGGGACAAGCAATTCGCGAAGCGATGCGTTGTCACGCCGACGCGACGCCAGCAGATGAGCGCCCCATACACACAGGGCCACCTTGGCGAGTTCGGACGGTTGGACCGACAAGCCACCGACGGTGAACCACCGCCGCGAACCCTGGACCAGACTGCCGATGCCCGGCACCAGAACGAGCATGAGCATGATCGTCGCGACGATCATGGCGGGCGCAGCCAACCTGCGCATCAACCTGATCGGCATCCGGACGGCGAAGTAGAACAGCACCACCCCGAGCGCTGCGAACACCAGCTGCGTGGTGAACAGGCCATAGGACGATCCGGTCTTCGAGTACCCCTCGACCGACGAGGCCGACAACACCATCACCAGACCGAACGAGGTCAACAGTACGGTCAGCGTGACAATCAGATGGAATGAGGCGAGCGGGCGGCTCAGGACTCCGGAGATCGCCGTGACTACGTTTCCGATGCCTTCGGCGAACGTGATGACCCTGCGTTCGGGACGACTGCGGGTAGTCGATGCGCCGGCCGCCGGCTTGTCGTCGGCAACCGAATCCGTTCCGGCAGAATCTTTCTCACCGGTCGCTGAATCCGACTCCGTGCCGTCGACATCGGCGGCCTCGTCGAACGCCGAGTCGTCGGCAGCCTGATCGTCGGGCGAGCGCCCGGTTGTTGTGGGTTCTTCAGGATCGAGTCCGCGCGGCATCAGGATGCCCCCAACACACGCGCACCCGGCAGGGCGCGAGCGCTGGCGGCAAAGGCATCACCGCGGACCCCGTAACCGGCGAACATGTCGAGTGAGGCCGCGGCGGGAGCCAGCAGGACCGCGTCCGGTGTGTCCGGGTCGGCAACGCACATCTCCCAGGCGGCGCGCACCGCCCTGGCCATGACGGCAGTGGGGTCAGCAGTGTTCACCGCCCCATCTTCCCCTGTTACTACTGTGACTGTTGGTACCAGAGGGGCGTGTCGTGTCATTGCGTCGGCAATGATGTCGCGATCGGCTCCGATGATCACCACCCCGGCGAGCCGATCGCGAACCGCGACGACGAGGTCGTCCACCGAAGCCCCCTTGAGGAGCCCTCCGGCCAGCCACACAACCCGGCGATGTCCCCTGATGGATGCGAGCGCGGCGTGAGGGTTGGTGGCCTTGGAATCGTCGATGAAGGTCGTGGAGTCGATGACGGCAACCGGCGTGCTGCGATGACCGCCGACGGTGAACGATTCGAGCCCGGCTTCCACGGCCTCCGGTCCGACACCGATGGCCCGGCACAGCGCTGCGGCGGCCAGAGCATTCAACTGTCCCGACGGCCCGGTCGGCCGGACCTTGTCCAAGGCGATCAACGCGACAACTGAGTTGTCGCCACTCTCATCCCAGTCCACCCGATCAACGAGTTGTCCGTTGGAGACCCCGAGTTCGCCGGGGTGCGGGGTACCGAGCCGGAACCCCACGGTCCGTGCACCTTCCGAGGTGGCGGCAAGGATGCCGGCGACCGGGTCATCGAGCCCCACAACGGCAATCGGCCCGGACAACGCAACCGACTTCGCCTTGATGTAGGCCGACATGGAACCGTGCCAGTCGAGGTGATCTTCGGCGATGTTGAGCACGGCACCTGCGGTCGGCCGCACCGATGGCGCCCAGTACAGCTGGAACGACGAGAGTTCAACCGCCAGGACGTCCGACCGCGACTCCGCCATCAGGGCATCGAGCACCGGCAGGCCGATGTTGCCGCACGCGCTCACCGACGCGCCCGCAGCGGTCATGATGGCCTCGACCATGCCGGTGGTGGTGGTCTTGCCGTTGGTCCCGGTCACCACTAGCCACTGCCGCGGCGGCCCGGTGATGCCGGACCGATCGACTTGCCAGGCCAGTTCGACCTCACCCCACACGGGTAGACCGGCATCCGCCGCGGCGACCAGCATCGGATTGTCAGGACGAAAGCCCGGAGAGGTGATCACAAGATCGAAGTCATCAACCCACGCGTCCCGCGCGAGGATCTCGTCCACCGTGGATGCCGCGGCTCCGAGATCCACGAGTGGACGTGTGGCCTTGCTGTTGTTGTCGCACACCGTCACCGATGTGCCCTGGCCGAGCAGGAACCGGACCGCAGAGGCACCGGCGATCCCGGCACCTGCCACCAGGACGCGTTGTCCCCACGGCGTGCCGGTGCCGGAGGCGGGCACGGTCATCCTCCGCTGGCCGCCAGGAACTCGCTGTAGAACAGCGACAATCCCAGGGCACAGGCGATGGCCGTGAGCAACCAGAACCGGATGATGACCGTTGTCTCCGCCCACCCCGACAGTTCGAAGTGGTGGTGGAACGGCGCCATTCGGAACACTCGTCTACCGGTGGTCCGGAACACTGCGATCTGGATGACAACCGAGATGATCTCGGCGACGAACAGTGCGCCCACCACGACCATCAGCAGTTCGGTGCTTGTGGTGATGGACAGCCCGGCAAGCATGCCTCCGAGGGCAAGTGATCCGGTGTCGCCCATGAATATCTTGGCCGGGGCGGCATTCCACCAGAGAAAGCCGAGGCAGGCGCCGCCACCGGCGACCGCGATCAACGCCAGATCCAGGGGGTCGCGGACCGTGTAGCAGCCGGGTTCGGCCGTCTTGGGTCCACCCACGCAGGCATTTCGGTACTGCCAGAACGTGACCAGTACGTACGAGCCGAGGACCATCGCCATCGATCCTGCGGCCAGACCGTCGAGACCGTCGGTGAAGTTCACCGCGTTCGACCACGCCGACACCACCAGCCAGCAGAAGACGACAAACAACACCGAGCTCATCGTGATGGCGTCGATGTCACGCACGTACGACAGCTGGGTGCTGGCGGGCGTGTAGCCGGCCTCGTTGCGGAACTGCAGTGCCAGGATGCCGAAGAGCAGGGCCGCGATCAGCTGGCCGACCGACTTGGCTGTCTTGTTCAGGCCCAGGTTGCGTTGCTTACGGATCTTGATGAAGTCGTCGAGGAAACCGACGATGGCCAGGGTGGTCGCGAGCGACAGCACGAGGACACCCGAGGCTGTCGGTCCGCTCCCATCGGTCAGGAGACCGACGAGATGAGCGCCCCAGTAGCCCGCCCAGAGTGCCGCGACGATGGCGACGCCGCCCATCGAGGGCGTACCGCGTTTGGTCTGATGGCTCTTGGGCCCCTCGACCCGGATCTCCTGGCCGAACCCCTGCCTCGAGAAGACCTTGATCAGCACCGGCGTCAGCAGAATCGCCACAGCCAGCGAGATCACGCCCGCAATCAGGATCTGCCTCACCTATAAGTCCTCACCTGTTCGAATGCCATCAGTTATTCGGACCCTTGTCGCATCAGGAGTTTGTCCGCCGGGACGTGCTCGTCCAACGCCTCGACCAGCCCCAACTCGCGTCCACCCATCACCAGCACCACGTCGTGCTCGCCGAGTTGAGCGTCCAGTATCTCCATCGCCTGCTCCGTTGCCGACACCAGGACCGCTTCGGAGCCCCACGATCCTTCCATGACCGCACCCTGGTGCAGGCCGTGCATGGCCCGGGATGTCCCCACACAGATGATCTGACCGATGTCCAGACGCACGGCCAGCCGTCCCAATTCGTCGTGGGCGACAACCCAGGACGTCATCGCCGCTCGATCGTCGGGGTCGAAGTCGGCAGGTTTGTCGAGTTCGCCCAGCACGGCCCAGCTGCGCCGACCGGGGGCGGCATGTACGGCATCGGCGAGTTGTCGCAATCCCGCCCGCACGCTTGCGGTGTCAAAGGCACCTGATGTCATGACCCACCTCCCGGGGGTGAATCCGGCCGGGTGACGAGGTCGTCGATGGCCTCGGCCAACACCTGCCGGTCGTCGAACGGGTACTTGACGCCATCGATCTCCTGGCCCGCCTCATGGCCTTTGCCCGCGATCAGCACCACGTCGCCCGGTTCCGCCCAGGCCACCGCAGCGCGGATTGCCTCACGCCGGTCCCCTATGTCGCGCACCGGCGCGGCGCCGGGCGGCCGTTCGGCCTCCGCTACTTCACGAGTCCCCGCCAGTACCTGTGCGCGGATGTCGTCGGGACGTTCGGTGCGTGGATTATCGTCTGTGATGACAACGAGTTCGGCTCCACGAACCGCAGCTGCGCCCATCAACGGCCGTTTCCCGGTGTCCCGGTCGCCACCGGCCCCGACCACGACGGCCAGCCGCCCGTCGATCTGGCTCCGCAAGGTGGCGATCACCGCCTCGAGCGCCGCGGGCTTGTGGGCGTAGTCCACCACGGCCAGAAACGCCTGGCCGCGATCGACCTTCTCCACCCGCCCGGGCACCGCGACGAGGGAGATGGCGTCGACCACAGTCCGGACCGAGATGCCGATGTGGTCGCAGATGGCCAGCGCGGTCAACGCGTTGGCGACGTTGTAGCGCCCAGGCATCGGGACCGTCATGGAATAGGTATCGCCGGACGGACCGGTGACGGTCACGCTCTGGCTGCCGTCGGCGGCGACCTGCGAGTCGGACGCGTGCCAGTCGGCCGCGACACCGGTGGTCGACAGCGTGATCGCGTCAGGCCCGGCAACGCCGGCCATCTCCCTGCCCCACTCGTCGTCGACACACACCACCGACCGCAGGGCGCGTACCGGTGAATCAGGTTGGAAAAGCAGAGATTTCGCGTTGAAGTAGTCCCGCATCGTCGGATGGAAGTCGAGATGATCCTGCGACAAGTTGGTGAACGCGCCCACAGCGAAGGCACAGCCGTCGACCCGGCCGAGTGCCAGCGCATGGCTGGACACCTCCATCACCACCGAGTTCACCCCCTGCTCCACCATCGCGGCGAGAAGGCCCTGCAGTTCCGGTGCTTCCGGGGTCGTCAGGGCGCTCGGCTGGCGGATGCCCGCGATCCTCGTCTCGACCGTTCCGATCAGCCCCACCGACTGCCCGGACGCCATCAACGCTGCTTCTGTCAGATAGCTGGTGGTGGTCTTGCCAGAGGTCCCGGTGATCCCGATGACGGTCAGACGCCGCGACGGCTGCCCGTAGATCCGGGAACTCAGATCGCCGAGAACCTGCCGCGGATCGGGGTGTACCAGCACAACACAGTCCAGCGGGCCGTCGAGACCCTGGATGATCGCGCTGCCCGCCGGATCGGTGAGCACAGCTGTGGCGCCGGCCGCCAGTGCATCTGCGGCGAACTGGGCACCATGGAAACGGTTGCCGGGCAACGCCGCGAACAGATCCCCACGACGCACATCCTGGGCACGCAGGGTGACCCCGGTGACCGGCGTTCGTTCGTCGACCGAACCGATCAGATCCATCCGTGCGTGGCAGGCGGCCGACAGCACCGACACTTCGGTCGGGGCGACCACGGCAGGGCGCAGCACCGAGTCATCGGAAGAAGACATTCGATCAACATACCGCCGACGGGTCACTCGGCTCGCAGCACCAGCGGCGGCGTCGGCTGCGCCGACATCGGCACCTGCTCGCGCTGCAGCATCCAGGACGCGATGCTCTGGAACAGCGGAGCAGCACTCTGGCCTCCGGTGCCGTCACTGCTGCGGGTGGGGGCGTCGAGCATGATCCCGATGACGTATCGGGGGTTGTCGGCCGGGGCGATCCCGGCGAATGTGATGTTGTAGCTCGACTGCGAGTAGCAACCGCAATCGGGGTCGACCTGCTGGGCGGTACCCGTCTTCCCGCTGATCTGATAGCCCGGGACCTCGGCTTTGGCGCCGGTACCCATCTGAACGCCCATCGGGTCGTTCTGGATGGTCGCGCGGAACATGTCCCGCACCGTTCGAGCCGTCTGCGGGCTCACCACCTGCACACCTTCGGGCGCCGGCAGCTGGCCGTCCTGACCTGTCCCCTCGATCGACTTGATGATGCGGGGCGGAATGCGCAGACCGTCGTTGGCGATCGCCTGGTACATCGCTGTCATCTGCAGCAAGGTCATCGTGAGGCCTTGTCCGATGGGCAGATTGGCGAAGGTGCCTCCCGACCACTGGGACCGTGCCGGCACCACGCCGGCGCTTTCGGCGGGGAGCCCGACGTCTGATCGCTGACCGAGGCCGAATCGTTTGACCATGTCGGCGAACCGGTCCTCACCCACCTCATCGGCGAGCATGAGTGTTCCGACGTTCGATGACTTACCGAAGATTCCCGTGGTGGTGTAGGGCTCGACACCGTGCGCCCAGGCGTCTTTCACCGTGACATCGGCCATGTCGATACTGCCCGGCACCTGATGCACCTCGGTCGGGTTGGTGATCCCGTATTCGATGGCGGCAGCCGCCGTGACGATCTTGTTCACCGACCCCGGTTCGAAGGGCGAGGTGATCGGCAGGTCGCCCAGCTGCGCGTTGTCCTGCTCATCGAGCGGCTTGGCGGGGTTGAAGGTGCCGTCATTTGCCATCGCGAGGACCTCGCCCGTCTTCGCGTCGAGCACCACCGCCGACGCGTTCTTGGCCTTCGACAGTTTCTTGGCCTTCTCGACCTCGTTCTGGACGTACCACTGGATGTCGGAGTCGATGGTTAGTTCGACGGTGCCACCGTCGACCGATGGATGCAGGTTTCTCGAGCTGCCGGGGATCACTGCGCCGTCGGAGCCGCGGTCGTAGGTTCGCGATCCATCGGTGCCCGAGAGGATGGAATCCATGGACGACTCCAGCCCGATGAGACCGTTGCCGTCGAAGTCGACGTCGCCGACGATGTTCGCGGCCAGCGACCCACCCGGGTAGAGGCGCACGTCCTGTCGCTCGGACCCCACCTCCGGGAATTCGTCGATGATCTTGCCTGCAGACTCGGGGCTGATTGCCCGGGCGAGGTACACAAAGTTCTCGTTGCTGCGCAACAGCTCTTTGATCGAATCCTGGTTGTACTCACTACCCAGTTCCGCACTGATGCCCGCCGCGATCTGGTCGATGCGTTCGTCGACACCGGGCAGGCTCGGGTTCTTCTTGTTCGCCTCTTCGATCTCCTTGCGGACCTTCACAGGCTGAAAGGTCAGGGCACGGGCGTCATCGGTGTATGCGATCGCCTTCCCGTTGCGGTCCTCGATCGCGCCGCGCTTGGCGGGGAGCACCTCGGTGACCGCTCGCTGACTCGCCGCCTCTGCGGACAATCCCGAGGCATCCACGACCTGAAGCATCACCATCTTGATCGCGACCACCGCCACGATCAGGACGATCACCAGGCTGGCGAGCCGATGCCGCACCAGGAACTGGCGTCCGGCCCGCAGTGCCTGTTGATTCGAATGCTGGGAACCACCGATCGGGAAGCCGGACCGACTCGCCGCCGATCGTCCCGCCGCCACATTGTCGCCCTCGCGGGCGCCGGCTCCACTCTTGCCTTGCCGACCCCGGGGCCGCCGCGCCGCACCGGCGCGGTCTCGGCCGGTGGCCCGCTGGCGGGCGCGCCGATCGTGATCGCGTGTGGGGCGCGTCATCGCGGGTATCCGGGCCCACGACGCCCTTCGGCGGTGGCGTTCGTCGCTCGGGAGCACGTCATGGTTGTCAATTCTCTGCTCCGCTAACGGGTTTGCCCCGAATTTGCGCCCGGCGCGCCGCCGGTTGGGGGAAGAACATTGGTGAATCCGGGTGTGGTGGCCGGATTTGCCGGAGTCTGTGGCTGCGCCGGCATCGGTCCGCTGGTCGACTCCTCCGGGGACGCACCGTTCACGGGGGCACCCTGCTCGACCGGAGCGCCTTGCTGAATCGGGGTTCCTTGCTGAACCGGGGTACCCTGCTGGCCCGGTATCGGGGCAGGTGATGTCGACGATGGATCCGAGTTCGCCGAGGAGGTCGAACGCGGAGTGTCGTTGAGCGAAGGCGCTTTTGGTCCGTCAGCCGGTCTGATATCGCCGACAACCGTTGATCTGCCGTCGGTGCCGACGACCAGGCGCGGTACGTCCGTGACGGGGATCATCCCGAGACGTCCTGCCTTATCTGACAATTCGGGCGCGGAATCGCCTGACTCGTAGGTTTTGACGAGTGCGTTGAGACGGTCCGACAGCTGCTCGTTCTGCTCCCTGGCCACACCGAGTTGATACGAGTCCTGGGCCGATTTCGTCGACAGCCACAAGGTGAGGGCCAGGCCTGCCAACAGCAATCCGACCACCACCACCGCAAAGGGGATCCGCCGTGCGGCCTTGATCGGTGACGTGACGAGGCGAACAACAACATTCGAACCTCGTTCGTTCGCAACGGTTTCACCCGTCGCCCGCAGGGCGTCGCGTCGGTCACGCGACCGCACTGGCGCATTCGGCTCGCGCACAAGGCGTTTGCGTCGACGCTCGAGTGCCCTTTGCGCGGCCGCCGATCGCTGCCGGGTACCGGGCTCGGCCGTGCGACGACTCCGGGCACCGGGCTGATCATCGACTACGGTCACGGATTCCTCCTGGCGATTCGTTCGACTGCACGTACCCGCACCGAGGCCGAGCGAGGATTCTGCTCGATCTCGGCGTCCGAGGCACGCTCCGCTCCGCGGGTGATGAGCTCGAATTCGGGTGCGGTACCGGGCAAGTCGACGGGCAGCCCGCGCGGCGACGTGGATGTGGACCTGGCGACGAACTCACGTTTGACGATCTTGTCCTCGAGTGACTGGTAGGCCATGATGGCCAGCCGGCCTCCGACGGCCAAGTTGTCCAAGGCGGCAGGCAGCGCGTTGCGTAGCGACGTCAACTCACTGTTGACCTCGATCCGCAATGCCTGGAATGTGCGTTTGGCGGGATGTCCACCGGTTCGGCGCGTTGCTGCCGGAATGGCGCGGTACAGCAGTTTGACGAGCCGTCCGCTTGTCGTGAACGGCTCGGTCTCCCGCTCGCGCACGATGGCCGAGGCGATCTTGCCTGCGAACCGCTCGTCGCCGAATTCGGAGAGTATGCGCGCGATCTCCCCGTGTGAATACGTGTTGAGCACGTCGGCGGCGGTGAGGTCGTCGGCCGGGTTCATCCGCATGTCCAAGGGGGCGTCAACCGAGTAGGCGAACCCTCGTTCGGGTTGATCGAGCTGCATGGAGGAGACACCGAGATCGAACAATCCCGCGTCGTACGATCCGACACCCGCCTGCCGGAGCGCTTCGGCAACGGCGTCGTAGCGTTCGTGAACGAAAGTGATGCGGTCACCGAACGCCGACAGTCTGTCTCGGGCGAGTTCGAGAGCATTCTCGTCTCGATCGATCCCGATGATCGCGACACCGGGGAAGGTCTCGGCCACGAGTTCGGTGTGGCCGCCGGCTCCGAGGGTGCCGTCCAGATAGGTCGCGCCTGTGCCGTCGTCGTGATGACGGGTGAGTGCGGGAGTGAGGAGTTCGACCATTCGCGCCGCCATCACCGGGACATGCCCGAATCGGCCCTCGACGTGATCCACGGTACTGCTGCCCTTCGTGCGGTGTGGGTACCGGAAAGACCGGCACCGCGGCGTCGATGGAATGCCGAACTCCGCGTAGAGCCGAAGCTCGAGTGGCGGGTGGATCCTGGTCCCTGCCCGATCGGCGAACCTGGCGCTGGGGAAGTGCGTCAGGGTCGGATCGGGCAGAGGCCTCGATGCACCCACGTGAGTTCTCTTCTGGCCCGGCCTACAGAACCGTGTCCAGAGCGTCGAACCCAACGCTCGAATAGTTCTCCTCGTGCTCGTCCTGGTAGTCGCGCCAGGTCTGCGCGTCCCAGATCTCCAAGTGGCTCATGTTGCCGATCACCACACATTCTTTGGCCAACCCCGCATATCTGCGGTGGTCGACCGACAGGGTTATCCGGCCCTGCCCGTCGGGGCGTTGCTCATCGGTCGCCGAACTGAGTTGCCGCTGGAAGGCCCGGGCAGCGGGATCGTTCTTCGAGGCGGCCAGAACTCGTTTGGCCAACTCGTAGAAGTCATCTCGCAGGTACACGGCAAGGCTGCGGTCTTGACCTTTTGTGATCATCACGCCTCCTGCCAGTACGTCTCGGAACTTCGCGGGCAACGTGAGCCGCCCCTTGTCATCGAGCTTGGGCGTGTAGGTGCCGAGGAACATAGCGTCAGCCATGTCGACACCTCCAGCCCGAGGTCAGTGGGGAAAGTCCGGTTCTCTCCCACCAACGATCACCACTGTACCCCACAACACTCCACTTTCCACCCCAAAGTCCGCGTTGAACCCGACTGGTCGCCTAAAACTGCAGGTGAAAACCAAATCGACCGTGGGGGGTAAAACCTGCCATGGCGTGTCAGCGCCGGTTGACCAGCGCTAGAGCGCGACACAGGTGCCCCTCCAGTCACAACTGGAGGAGAAACTGGCCATGGTGGGAGAAAGTGGGGAATGGGGTGGAGAGTGGGCGCTCAGCCCTTTGAACAAACAAAAACCGCGTATCGCTGATGCGATACGCGGTTTGAGAGGTCTGTCGAGGGGCTTGCGGCCTACTCCTCTTCGAACCGACGATTGAAACGCTCTTCCATCCGCTCGGAGAACTTCCTCCCCCGTTGCTCACGTCCAGACGAGCCACCACGTGGCGACTGGGGTCCCGCAGCAGCATCGCGAGTCGGAGTTGATCCGGCACGCGATCCCCACAGGGCCAGCAGTCCGGCACCGAACATCACGAGGAAGCCGATCAGACTGATGATTGGGAAGCCGCCGAGTCGAACCTCGACGACAACCCCGCCGATCAGCAAGAACAAGCCCACGAGGAACAACACAGAGGCCTGTAGACGACGCCGAGCAGTGGAACCGCCGAAGCGACGCGACCGTACGTTCGAAGCAAACTTCGGGTCTTCGGCGTACAGAGCGTTTTCGATCTGTTCGAGCATGCGCTGCTCGTGCTCTGAGAGTGGCACCCGCCCCTCCTTCAGCACATGGTTTCGGTAGGGCTCACGGGGAGGCAGATTCCGGTTGCCCGAGTCCACTTTGGTGGGCTCACCTGAAATGATACGAGGTGTTGGGATTCTCGACCACCATTCCCTGGCACGAGTTGGTGAAGAAGGCTCTGAACGGCCGAAATTTGAGACATCAAGCCGCTCCCGCCGGAAAATTTGACGACTTTCCTTGCTCGCGACGCACGATTTCCATCTCGACAACGTGGAGGAACTCGTCGACACGGACACGCAGCTCGTCGATCTGGGCCGAATCGACGGCCCGGATGCCGGCTTCGGCGTCAGCGCGCAGCCGCGACAGACCCGCGAAGTAGGTTGCCCAACCGGTCATCTCCGGGAGGGCATGCGGCAGACGGGACCAGGCGCTGCGCGAGCCGCGACGGCGGGTGGGCCGTTCGGCCACGGCGAGCGCGGCGCCGGCGCCCCGAAGAGCGGCTTGGTAGAGGGCACTGAACTCGTCGGTGGGATCTGTGACGATGTCGGACTCGCGCAGCCGAACCTCGGCGCGCTCCAGGAGATCGCGTGCCGCGATGATCTGCGACGGCTCGAGCCTCGAGGCTTCGGACGTCCGGTTGCGAGCTGCGCCACGTGAACGCTGGGCGGTTGTCGGCGACATCTGCTCTACTCCCTTCTCCCGGAGGTGAACTGTGGAGGGTTCGGTCCGATGGCCCACGCTTCCCTCGTCGACCATCGGACCGTCCTCGCGTCTTGCGGGCAACGATGCGGCGTAGCCTTTGCGGAGGTTGAAGCCTCGAACACCCGTTCGACATATTCAATATACCTACGACGGTGTGAACCCTCAAGCGAAGAAGGCGGAAACTTCAGTGGCCATCCGGCTCGTGGACCTCGCGGCCCAAGATGCTCGGACGTGGCTCCCCGACGCCCTGACGGTGTATGTCACGGCGATGAACTATCCCCCCGGCACCGAGATGCAGCGTTCTCCGCTGTGGGAAGACCACGTGCACCGGCCCGGGTGGAAAGCGGTCGCTGCCGTCGACTCGCCCGAACGTGCCGGAGCCCGCGACAGGCTGGTCGGCATCGCATACGGCTATCGCGGTGCACGAGACCAATGGTGGAACCAGCAGGTACGTTCGGGGCTGGCCCGGGCCGGTTGCAGTCCAGAACGGATCGAAGCGATCACCGGCGACTATTTCGAACTGACCGAATTGCACGTCCATCCGTCTGCCCAAGGGCGGCAGCTGGGAGAAGCCATGTTGTCCCGACTCCTGTCCGACCGGCCGGAACCCCAGGTCCTGCTGTCCACCCCGGAAGTGACCGAGGAGAACAACCGCGCGTGGCGGCTCTACCGACGCCTCGGGTTCGTGGACGTGTTGCGCAGCTTCACCTTTTCGGGAGATCCCAGGCCGTTTGCGGTACTCGGCCGAACCCTCCCCCTCGGCCGATGACCGCCGGCATGATCGACACGGTCGTCATCGGCGCCGGGCACAACGGACTGATCGCGGCGTGCTACCTGGCCGCGGCCGGACAACGGGTTGTGGTGCTCGAACGCGACAGTGTGCCCGGGGGTGCGGTGTCCACGGTGGAGCGATTCCCCGGCTACAAGGTCGACCGCGGGTCGTCGGCACACCTGATGATCCGCCACACGCCGATCATCGACGAGCTGGGTTTGGCCGGCCACGGTCTGCGCTACGTCGACTGTGATCCGTGGGCGTTCTCCCCCGGGACCGCGGACGGGCCGCCGATCGTCTTCCACCAGAGTCTCGACCGGACGTGTGCGTCGATCGAGGCGGCGTGCGGAGCGGCTGACGCCGATGCCTACCGGCGCTTCGTGGCCGTGTGGGGGCCCCGATCGGACGCGATGATGTCGGCGTTCACCTCCTCGCCTTCTCCGATGGCCCTGGGCCGGGCCTTCTGGGGACTGACCGGCCGGATACCGGGCGGGGGTGGAACAGCCGGCATCGGCCTGTCCCAGGAATTCCTGATGTCCGGGAATGCCTTGCTGGACAACTGGTTCGAATCCGAACACCTCAAGGCCGCGCTGGCCTGGTTCGGGGCACAATCCGGGCCTCCGATGAACGAGCCCGGCAGTGCACCGATGGTCGGCTTCTGCGCTGCGATGCACACCATTCCGCCCGGCCGGGCCATCGGTGGCAGCGGGGCACTGAGCGAGTCGCTACTGCGCAAACTCGACTCCGATGGCGGCCAGGTGTTCCTGTCCGCTGCCGCAACGGCTCTGGAGCCCCGCGGCGACGGCTGGCTGGTCCGCAGCGCCGACGGCGGCGAGCACCGCACCAGATCCGTGGTGAGCGCCTGCCACGTACTGACCACGCTGGAGTTGTTGCGGGCCGGCGGTTTCGATCGCACCGCACTGGATCGCTGGCGATCGCAGATCCGGATCGGCAACGGCATCGGGATGGCCGTGCGGCTCGGCGGTACGGACGTACCGACCTACCCGGGCCTGCCTGCGGACACCGATGTGCATGCCGCACTCGGCCTGCTGGTCACCGACCGGGGGCATCTCGCGCGGGCGTACGCAGACGCCTCCGCCGGCGATCTCCCCACGCGCCCGGCCCTCATCGCGATGAGTTACTCCGCGATCGACCCCACACTGGCACCACCGGGACACCACATGACCAGCCTCTGGGCACAGTGGCATCCCTATCGGTTGTCGGGTGGGCGTAGTTGGACCGACCACGCTGACGAGGCCTCCGACGCGATCATCGCCGAATTGGAACGCCACGCACCGGGTTTCACCGACTCCATCGAGCACGTCCATGTCCAGACACCCGCGGATCTCGAGTCCGAGCTCGGCCTGACCGGCGGCAACATCATGCACGTCGAGATGTCGCTCGACCAGATGATGATCTGGCGCCCCCATCCCGAACTGGCCCGTCACCGGGTACCCGGTGCGGCCGGGCTCTTCCTTGCAGGCGCCTCGACCCACCCCGGCGGCGGCGTCTGCGGCGCAAGCGGCAGGATCGCGGCATCTGCCGTACTCGTCGATCGACGGTCGCCCCTCGCGAGGATCACTCGCGGCCGATGGGGATGACCTCCGGCGACGACACCCCGACGCGGGCGTCGACTCCGGGCGCCGCACTGCTGTGGCTGTCCACCGCATTGCTGGGCACATCCATAGCCGCCCAGATCGTCTACCCCCTGGTGGAAGGCGCCGCCCGCGACCGCGCGACCGTGGTGGTGGTGCTGGCCTCCGCGGCAGCCATGATCGCCCATTCGGCCGCCCGGCTGGGGGCACTGCGCACCGTGGGTGTGTTCGCGGCCACCGCCGGTGTCGGCTGGACGGCCGAGATCCTCGGCACCGCAACATCTTTCCCGTTCGGGGCGTACGAGTACGCAACCGGGCGCATCGGCCCGTCCGTTCTCGACGTACCGATTGTCATCGGCCTGGCCTGGACGGCCGGCGGCTACTGCATGTGGTGGATCAGCTCGCTGGTGACCTCGAACCCGGCGTGGCGGATTCCACTCGCGACCGTCGGGATGGTGGGCTGGGACCTCTATCTGGATCCTCAGATGGTCAGTGCCGGCCTGTGGACGTGGGATGACCGCGACAGCGGGCTACCCGGAGTCGACCAGATCCCACTGACCAACTATGCGGGTTGGGCGGGCGTGGCGGCGCTGATGTTCGTACTGCTCGCCGCACTCGATCGCGAACCCGTCGACACCACGCCGCCGGCCCCCATCACCCCTGTCGGTTGGTTCTGCTGGACCTGGCTCGGTTCTGCCCTGGCCTTTCTGGTGTTCCTCGATGATCCGGACCTGCCACCTGCGGTGCCCTACGGATTGATCGTGATGGGAGTGCTCGGTGTGCCTGCCGGATCGGCACTGTGGCGGCGGACGCGAAACCGTTCGCGGGACACGCTGTGAGTGCAAATGGCGCACCGGTGCCCGGATGCACCAGCCTGATGGAAAGATGATCGCGTGCCTGTGATCCAAACCCGCCCCCGTGGTCGCCGTACCGGCGGCCTCACGCTGGTCATGCTGCTGATGGCCCTCGTCGGGGCCCCACTCCTGGCGGCGTGTTCGGACTCCCCCGCCCAGTTCGGTGACCGCATGTGGGGCGCTCTTGTCCTCGCGGAGAAGGATGTCGGCCAGGAGAAGGGTCCCCAGATCGACGTGCCCCAGTCGCTGGAGACCGTGGTCAGCGCGACCGAATTCAAACGCGACGGACTGATCGGCACCCGTGCCACTTTCACCGAGGCGACTCTGGGCCAGTTCACCCAGCTGGGTGAACTCGTCGAAGATGCATATCCCGACGCGGCCGTGGCCATGGACCTGCAGGCTCAGCGTCGCGGCGACGCGGTCACGTTCCGCGGTACCGCCGACCTGCTGGGTCTGGCGCCCGGCCGCGACTATGTCGAGTTCTCGGTTCAGTTCGCCGGTCCGGTCAGCGCCACCAACGGACAACAGGATGGCGACGACGCGGTGTCGTGGAAGCCGGAGATCGGCAAGGCCTCCCCGATGACCGCGGAAGCGCGCTACGACGAACCCGGAACGGCGGCCTTCACCGGCTGGACTGGCCTGATGGCCGGCATCGCTCTGGCGGTGACCGTTCTCGTCGTCGCCCTGGCCTGGGTCAACCGGGACCAGTCCCCCCGTCCAGGTGCCCCGGCAAGGAGACCACGCGACAAACAGGGATCATCCCGCTGATCGGCAACCTCGCGGCTGCGGTGTCCATCGTCAATCTTGTTCTGACAGTGGTGAACACCCGGCGGTTCACCGATCTCGCAGCCGACGCCGACGCGGTGGTCGGGGCGGTGTGGGTGTGCGTCCCGGCACGCGACGAGGCCGAGCGGATCGCCGACCTGGTGGACGACCTGAAAGTCCAGCACGCGATGGCGGACCTGCGCGTGCTGATCTGTGATGACGATTCCACCGACGGCACCGCGGAGGTGGCCGTCGCGGCAGCGGCCGGGGATCCCCGTTTCACGGTGGTCCGCAACCAGCAGCCGCCACCGGCCGGATGGACCGGCAAGAACCATGCCCTGGATCTCCTGACGGCCCAGATCGGCGACGGAACCCTGGTGTTCGTGGATGCCGACGTGCGTCTGGGCCCTGCCGCATTGCACCGCGCGATCGGCACACTGGCCAGATCGGGCGGCGGGCTGCTCACCGTGTGGCCGTCGCAGCAGGCCGGATCGCTGCTCGAATACCTGGTTCAGCCCCTGCTCAGTTGGTCCTGGCTCAGCTCGGTGCCGTTGGCCATCTCCGAGCGTCTGCTACCCCGGTCGATGGCCGTGGCAAACGGGCAGTTCCTGGTGACGTCGCTGGATGACTACCGCCGCGCCGGCGGCCACAGCGCGGTTCGCGCCAACATCACCGAGGATCTCGCGTTGGCCCGCCGTTATCGCTCCGCCGGGATGTCGTCGGCGATCCGCAGCGGTCGTGGGGTCGTCTGGTGCCGGATGTACGACGGTGCGGCAGACACCTGGGGCGGATACCGGCGGTGGCTGAGCACCGAGTTCGGAAGCCCTGCGGGCGCGAGCGTCGTCGCCTTGGTCGCCGGTGCCGTCTATGTACTGCCGGTGGTGGACCTGGTCCGCGGTCGACGACGGTCCCGTGCGTTGCTGTCGCTGACTGCGGCGTCCGCGTCCCGAATGGTCGCCCGACATGCCGAAACCGGAGCGCTCAGCCCGGTCGACATCATCTCGGCCATCGCACATCCGGTGTCCACCGCACTGGCCGTTGCAGCGGTGGGCGACTCACTGCGAGCCCGCCGGCGCGGCACACTCGACTGGAAAGGTCGCGGTCTCACGCCACGCTGATCGACGGGCGGAGCCTGTCGGACTGTCAGGCAGCCATCACGTTCATACCGAGGCGCTCGAGGACCTCGCTGGTGGCCTTGGCGAAGTTGAGACTGCAGAAGTGCAGACACGGCACGCCCTCATCGATCAACCGCTGGGCCATCTCCGTGGCCAGGTCGATCCCGACGGCCCGCACAGCTTCCCGGTTCTCCTCCGAACCGTCGCCCGCCGCCGCGGCGAGCCGCCGGTCGACGGCCTCGGGCAGCACCGATCCCGACAACTCGACCATCCGCCGTACCGACGCCAGTGACGTGATCGGCATGATCCCGGGGATCAGCGGCTTGGCACCCTGTTCGGGGTCCATGGCGGTGACCCGGTCGCGCAAGCGCAGGAAGTCGTCGACGTCGAAGAACATCTGCGTGATCGAATACTGGGCTCCGGCGCGAAGCTTCGACACCAGATACTTGGTGTCGTGGTCGAGGTCCGGCGCCCGGTGATGGCCTTCCGGGAACGACGCGACACCGACGTTGAAGTCTCCGAGTTCCTGCACGAGCCGCACCAGTTGCTCGGCGTACTCGACGCCCTCGGGGTGCTTGACCCACTCGCCGAGCGGATCGCCCGGGGGGTCACCGCGCAACGCGAGGATGTTGGTGATGCCCTTGTCCGCGTACCCACCGATCATCGCGCGCAGTTCGGCGACGCTGTGCCCGACCGCGGTCAGGTGCGCCACCGGCAGCAATGTGGTCTCCCGGGCGAGTTGACCGGTGATACGCAACGTGCGGTCGCGGGTGGACCCGCCCGCCCCGTAGGTCATGGACACAAAAGCGGGGCCCATTCGTTCGAAGATCCGAACCGTACGCCACAGACGCGCCTCGGCCTGCTCATCGCGGGGCGGGTAGAACTCGACCGAAAACGGCACCGGCCCCGGATGTGGCTCGGCCAGCCGCTGCACGATCGACGGGTGGGATTGCTGCGAACTCACCTGACAAGCATACGGTCGGCGCCGTGGTCGAGACCATGTGGTGCCACAGACGTGGTCATACCGCGACAACACGACATGGATCGCGCCACCGCTAAGGTGAAGCCGTGGCAATCGAGTTCCTGCGCGACGTCCCGATGGCGACCACCGAGTTGTTACGGCAGGTCTTCGAAGATCGCAGGCCCACGGTCACTGCCATCTCCCCGGGTTTCGCCGAAGCAGTGGATGCGATGGAGGCTTTTGTACTGCGCGGCGGCAAACGGGTCCGGCCCACCTTTGCCTGGGCCGGTTACCGCGCTGCCGGCCCGGCCCGGACACTTCCCGTCGAGATGCTGACCGTGTGCGCGGCCCTCGAGCTCGTACAGGCCTGCGCCCTGATCCACGACGACATCATCGATCGTTCCGACACCCGCCGGGGTCACCCCACCATCCACCGCCAGTTCGAAGAAGGACATCGGGCTGCCGGCTGGCTAGGCGCCGCGGACCACTACGGCGAAGGCGCGGCCATCCTGCTCGGCGATCTCGCACTCGCCTGGGCGGACGATCTGCTCGCGGGCGCCGGATTCGCCCCCGACGTGTTCGGCCAGGTCACACCGGTGTGGTCCGGGATGCGGACAGAGGTACTGGCCGGGCAGTTGCTGGACATCCGGACCGAGGCGTCGGGGGACGAATCCCCTGCCGCTGCTCATCGGGTGATGCGGTTCAAGACAGCGGCGTACACCGTGGAACGGCCGTTGCAGCTCGGTGCCGTGATCGGTGGCGGCGATGACGCCCTGGTAAATGCTCTGCGCTCGTTCGGCACCGACATCGGCGTGGCGTTCCAGCTTCGCGACGACCTGCTCGGGGTGTTCGGCGATCCGTCGGTGACCGGTAAGCCGGCAGGCGACGACCTCCTGGCAGGCAAACGCACCGCACTGCTGGCCGCCGCACTCGATTTCGCCGACACCAACGATCCGGTTGCAGCACAGAAGCTTCGGGACGGGATCGGGCACGACCTCGGTCCAGCGGACTTGGCGGAGATCACCGGGATCATCGAGAACAGTGGTGCAGTGCAGGCTGTGGAGCAGCAGATCGACGGTCTCGTCGACTCGGCTCTGACGACCTTGGCCGCCAGCAACGCGACCCCGGCCGCCAAATCCGAATTGACGGACCTGGCAACGGCCATGACCCGGCGGCAGACCTGAATGGCTCGCTCTGACACCGCGCGTCCGCGCACGCCGGTGGGCGACAACATTCGTCGGCTGCGTGAGTTCGGTGCGACGGCGATCGGCGGATCCGTCCTGCTCGGTTTCGCCGGATCATTGCTCGTCACCATCGGGAGCTTCGGAGTCGGCGACATCCCGCGGAATCAGACGTCACTGCAGGATCTGGGATTGTCGTGGCTGTCGTTCGGACACGGGAAAACCCTGGCGGGGATGTCGTTCTGGCTTGGTGTGGCGGTGATGGTGGTCGCCTGGGTGCGCGTGGGTCGCACCCTCCGCGCCGCCACCCCGACCGACGGCGCCGCCCGCACTGTCGGCTGGGCAGCCATCGCGTGGTCGGCGCCCCTGATGGTCGCCGTGCCGCTCTACAGCCGAGATGTGTACGCGTATCTCGCCCAGGGGGCGTTGTTACGCGACGGGTTCAACCCATATGCCGATGGGCCTGCCGTACAGCCCGGGGCCCTGCTCGACTCGATGGCCCAGGTATGGGCGACCACCACAGCTCCCTATGGTCCCGCGTTCATGTCGCTCACGGGCACGGTCACCCGGGTGACCGGCGACGAACCCGTCGTGGGTGTGCTGGTCATGCGGCTGGCCCTGGTGCCCGGGCTGTTCTTGACGTTGTGGGCGCTTCCGAAGCTGGCGAGGCATTTCGGCACCGACCCCGCTCTGGCGCTGTGGCTCGCCGTCCTCAATCCTCTTGTGCTGGTGCACCTGGTGGGAGGACCGCACGTCGAGCTGCTGATGATGGGCGTCCTGATCGCCGGGGTCACGCTCGTGGTGACACGCAGACACGTTGTCGGAGTCGGCGTTCTCGCACTCGCCATGTCGATCAAGATCACCGCCGGCGTCGCCATCCCCTTCGTGTTGTGGATCTGGTTGTCCCACATCCGCGATGAGCGTGACGTCCGTGCCAAGGACGTGGCTCGCGTTCTCGCCTGGATCATCGGGGTGTCCGTGGCCGTCTTCGGACTGCTGACGTTGGTCGTCGGCCATGGATTCGGCTGGCTGCTGGGACTGACGTGGGCGGCAAAGATCATCAATTGGCTGACAATTCCCACCGCGGTGGCGCACCTCATCACCTTTGCCGCATCACCTTTCACCGCCTTGCCACTGTTGCCGGTGCTCGAGGTGACGCGCGCGGTGGGGTCGGTTGTCCTGGCGCTCACCCTGGTGGGTCTCTGGTTGTGGTTCCGACGAGGTGAGCGCGCCGCGGTCACCGGGATGGCGTGGGCCATGCTCGCCGTCCTGTTACTCGAACCGTCCACGCTGCCCTGGTATTACACCTGGGCGCTTGTGCTGGCTGCCGCCTTCACCATCGAGCGATGGGCAGTCGTGGCCATCGTGTTCTATTCGGTGTTCCTCCTCCAGGTGTTTGGGCCGGACGACGAGATCTTCATGTACAAGCTGACCGATGTGGTTGTCGCCGTTGCCCTCTCGGCACTTGCGGGTTGGTCGTTGATCCGCGAGGACCCCCTGCGTCTGCGCCGGGTGACCCGTGGACCCTCCCCGGCCCCCGTCACCGGAGCACCCGCATGATCGGTGACGGGCGACTCGAACCCGCCTACGAGCACTGCCGCAAGCTCACCGCCACCCATGGCCGCAGTTACTACCTTGGCACGCAACTGCTCTCGCGGCGAAAACGTGCCGGGGTCTATGCGCTCTACGGTTTCGCGCGCATGGTCGACGACATCGTCGACACGGGATCCGGGCAACACCGACTGTCCGCACTCGACGCGATCGAGGCCGACCTGCACGCGGCTCTGTCCGATCCGGGGTATCTCCCCCGAAGGCCCGAAGTGCTGGCCGTCGCGGACACCATCAGCACTTTCGACATCGACCACCGGTACTTCGACGCGTTCATGCGATCGATGAGGATGGACATTCCCGACAGCGACGTCCACGTCGCGCGGTATCGGACGATGGCCGAACTGCGCGACTACATGTACGGGTCGGCAAGCGTGATCGGATTGCAGATGTTGCCGATCCTGGGCACGGCGGTCGACGGGGATGTCGCCATCGCTCCCGCCCGAGCGCTCGGCGACGCATTCCAGCTGACCAACTTCATCCGGGACGCCGGCGAAGACCTCGATCGCGACCGCATCTATCTACCTACCGACGAACTCGCGATCTTCGGGGTGGACGAATCCATGCTGCGACGGTGCCGACGCACAGGTCAGGTACCGGGTGAACTACGCCGCGCCCTGGCGCATCTGATCGCGGTGACCCGTGCCGAATACCGCCGCGCCGAACCGGGAATCGAGATGCTGTCGCCGTCGAGCCGGCCGGGCATCCGAGCAGCATTCACCATGTACCGCGCGATCCTCGATGAGGTGGAACGTAGCGGCTACCGGGTACTCACCGAACGCGTGCGAGTGTCGAAACCGGCACGCCTCGGTCACGTCGCCCGTGCCGTGAGCACCCGTGGCACGCTTGCTCGGTCCTGAGCACCGGTACCCGACCGGCCCGATCAGAACGGACTGGTCAGAACGCTTCTGCCTGGGCCCGGCGCACCATCTCACGGGCCTGATGCCCGTGCAGTGCCTGAGCCGGGGTGATGTCGAGGTCATCGTGAGGCGTGAACAGCCACCGCAAGGCCTCGTCGCGGCTGAAGCCGCCGTCGAGGAGGACATCGATGAGCCCGGGAAGATGTTTGGTGATCTCCGGGCCGTCCAAGAACAGGGCCGGGATGGCCACCTGCCCGTCACGGCGAACCGCCAGCAACTGGTGGTCGGTGATCAGGTTGAGGATCTTGCTGTTCGAGAATCCCATTCGGGAGGAGACCTGCGACACCGACAACACCTCGACGTCAGCAGGCAGCGTGTCTTCGGAAAGCGGTACGGAACCCACGGGGACGAGGGTACCCAGGCGATGGTCAACGCGTCGAATCACCGGTCCGGGCGCGGGCGCCACACATGTTCCGTGATCTTTTCTCGACACTCCCTCGCTAGGGTGGACTCGTTGTTCGTGTCCCGCCCTGCCGAGAAAGGCCCAAGTTGGTGAACGCCCCGTCCGACGTGTTGCTCGGCGTCCTGATCGAGCGTCGCTATCGGATCGATGCGCTGATCGCCCGCGGCGGGATGTCGAGTGTGTACCTGGGCATGGATCTGCGCCTCGATCGTCCGGTGGCGGTCAAGGTCATGGATCCGCGTTTCTCGGCCGACCCGCAGTTCCTTGCCCGCCTGGAGTTCGAGGCCCGGTCGGTTGCCCGGCTAAAGGACCCCGGCCTGGTCGCGGTGTACGACCAGGGCGCGGACGGCGACTACGCATTCCTGGTGATGGAACTCGTCCAGGGCGGCACCCTGCGCGAGTTGCTGCGTGAGCGCGGACCGATGCCACCCCACGCGGTCACCGCGGTCGCGGCGCCGGTCCTGGGAGCACTCGGTGCCGCGCATCGCGCCGGACTGGTGCACCGCGACGTCAAACCCGAGAACGTCCTCATCTCCGACGACGGGGAGGTCAAGGTCGTCGACTTCGGTTTGGTCCGGGCGATCGCTGCCGCCGGGATCACCTCCAACAGCGTGATCCTCGGAACAGCTGCCTATCTCTCCCCCGAACAGGTGGAAACCGCGTCGGCCGACGCTCGTTCCGATGTGTACTCAACCGGCATCCTGGTGTTCGAGATGCTCACCGGCCGAACACCTTTCACCGGCGACACCGCCCTGGGTCTGGCCTACCAGCGGTTGCACAACGACGTCCCGCCGCCGGGTTCGGTGATCCCGGGTGTGCCCCGCGAGTTCGATGAGTTCGTCCTCACCGCGACCGCACGCAACCCTGCGGATCGCTATCGCGACGGACATCACATGCGCGAGGTACTCGACGAGATCGCGGACGATCTGCAGCTGCCCGCGTTCACCGTCCCGGCGCCGACCCGCTCTGCCGAACGCGAGACCATGGTCGCGTTCCGCGACCGCCAGCAACACCGTCCCGGGGCCGCCGTCGACCCGGACCTCACCGACCCGTTGCCGGCCAGAGCCGCCGCGCAACCCGACGTCCGTAATCCGACTCGTGTGCAGACACTTCCACCGGACACCCGGCATCCCGAAGGGCACGGACCGCCTCAACCGCCGACGCCCCCACCCGCATACGCCCAGGGCCCGCCGCCCGGCTCGCCCATGTTGCTGTCGCATGCCGCCGAGTTCGAGGAACGCCGGCGCAAGTCGCGCCGCAATGCGCTGATCTGGGTGCTCGTGGTGGTGCTGCTCGCCGCAACGCTCGGCGTCGCCGGGTGGTGGCTCGGGTCGGGTCGCTTCACCACCGTTCCGGAACTGAACGGGATGGACCGTGTGGCAGCGACCGAGGCGATCGAAGACGCCGGACTCGACGTGGTTGACAACCCGACGTTCGACAACGAGTTGCCGGTCGACCAGGTGATGGCCGTCGAGCCCGCGCCCGGCACGCGTGTCAGCAGATTCTCGGACGTCGATCTGTCGTATTCGGTGGGACAGCCCAAAGTCCCGGACCTCTCCTCGGGTGATCCGCTCGCCGTGGTCGAGAAACGTCTGCGCGACCGCACTCTCACACCCGTGGTTGCACGCCAGCAGTACAGCGCCACCGCGCCGAAGGGCTCGGTGGTCTCACTCAGTCCCAGTTCCGGCACCACGGTTGCGGTCGGCAGTGAAGTGCAGATCATCACCAGCAGAGGCCCCGAGCCGATCTCGGTGCCCGATGTGGCGGGACGCGATCAGGACGACGCCACTGCACTGCTCAAGACGGCGAAACTCAAGGCCGGCACCGTCCGCAAGGAGTTCAGCCCGGATGTCGACGGCGGCAAGGTGATCGGCACCGACCCCGGCGCGGGCACCCTCGCGGAGCCGGGCAGCACCGTCACACTCGTGGTGTCCGACGCGATCAAGGTGCCGGACCTGTCCGGCAAGACCCCCGACGAGGCGAGGCGGGTCCTGCAAGACGCGGGGCTGATCGCGCAAGACGGCGGCACGTCCACCGACGGTGACGCGAAGGCGGGCACCATCACCACGGCCAGCCCCGCCTTCGGGGCGCGGGTGGACCCTCGCGACCCGGTCGTGCGCATCTTCGTATCCGACGGCGTCGATGTCCCGAACGTCACCGGCGACACGGTCGGGACCGCGAAGAGCAAACTCGAGGCGGCCGGCCTCTCCGTGGACAGCCGGGGCCTGACGCGCTCGAGTGTGTCGCTCGTGGTCGGGCAGAATCCGGGTGGCGGTACCCGGGTGAAGCAGGGCAGTACGGTGCAGATCACCTCGTTCCCCTGAGGTTGCCCGACCGGCGAACATGCCCGGTCTCCTTCGAGTGGCCCGGTGTGATGTGATTGCCGGTGACACGGGGTGCCGAACACGTCGGCTGAGATCAGACCCGCTGTACCTGACCAGGTAATGCTGGCGGAGGGATGTCCATCGTGAATTCAGTTGCGCCCGAGAACGATTCCGATCACCGGCCACTGTCCGAGCAGATCGTCCTGGTGACCGGCGGGGCCCGTGGACTCGGCGCCGCCATCACCCGGGCGTTCGCTCTCCAGGGCGCGCGGGTGGTCATCAACTTCCACCGCAGCCAGGCGGCCGCCGACGCGCTCGCCGACGAACTGGGGGCCGGCCGATGCCTGGCCGTGCAGGCAGATGTCACCGATCGGAATGCCGTGCTGGACATGTTCGCAACCGCCCGTGCGCATTTCGGAGCTCCCGTCACCACCGTGATCAACAACGCGCTGATCGATTTCTCGTTCAACGGCGATGCACGGCCGGCAGTCGACGCCATCGAATGGCAGGCGTTCGACGCCCAACTACGGGGCAGTGTTGCCGGCGCCCTGCACACCACACAGGCAGCTCTGCCCGGGATGCGCGAGGCGGGATTCGGCCGCATCGTCACCATCGGGACCAATCTCGTCCAGAACCCGGTTGTGCCCTACCACGACTACACCGCGGCCAAGGCTGCACTGCTCGCGTTGACGCGGACTTTGTCGGCCGATCTCGGACCCGAGTCGATCACCGTCAACATGGTGTCCGGTGGCCTGCTGCGAACCACCGACGCCAGCGCCGCCACCCCCGAGGCGGTGTTCGATCTCATCGCCCAGAGCACGCCTCTGCGACGGGTCACCACTCCCGCCGAGTTCGCCGACGCGGTTCTGTTCTTCGCGTCACCGTGGGCACGGGCGGTGACCGGTCAGAACCTGGTGGTCGACGGCGGCCTCGTCAAGGGCTGAGACACCGACCACGACGTCGAGCGGGTTACCCCCGGAGCATCTCCGCGACGAGGAACGCCAGCTCCAGTGACTGCTGGGTGTTCAGCCGCGGATCACACGCGGTCTCGTATCGGCCGGCCAGATCCATGTCCGAGATGTCCTGTGCACCACCGAGACACTCGGTGACGTCTTCCCCGGTGAGTTCGATGTGCACGCCACCGGGATGGGTTCCCAGTGCGTGGTGGACCTCGAAGAAACCTTGCACCTCGTCGACCACGCGGTCGAAGTGGCGGGTCTTGAAGCCGGTGCTCGCCTCGTGGGTGTTGCCGTGCATCGGATCGCACTGCCAGATCACCTTGTGCCCGGTGGCCTCGACCGCCGCGACGATCGGCGGCAGCAGGTCACGAACCTTGCCGTTGCCCATCCGGGCGACCAGGGTGAGACGGCCGGGCACGTTGTGCGGATCGAGTCGCTCGACGTACTCGGCGGCGAGCTCGGGCGTGGTGCTCGGGCCGATCTTGAGACCGATCGGGTTGGAGATCAGCTCGGCGAAGGCGATGTGCGCTCCGTCGAGCTGTCGGGTCCGGTCGCCGATCCACAAGAAGTGCGCGGACAGGTCGTACAGCACCTTCTTGCCGCTGTCGGGGTCTTCCGGGTCGTCGGCCAGCCGCAGCATCGCACGCTCGTAGTCGAGCACGAGAGCCTCGTGTGAGGCGTAGATGTCTGCCGATTCCAGGTTCGAGTCGCGAACCCCGCATGCGTCCATGAACCGCAGCCCACGATCGATCTCCGAGGCGAGCGCCTCGTAACGCGCACCGGCCGGCGATGTGCGCACGAACTCCCGGTTCCAGTCGTGCACGCGGTGGAGGTCGGCGTGACCTGCGCCGGTGAGCGCTCGCACCATGTTCATCGCGGCACTGGCGTTGGCGTACGCCCGCACCAGTCGAGACGGATCGTGCTCTCGGACGGACTGTTCGGCGACGAAGCCGTTCACCATGTCGCCGCGGTAGGACGGCAGCCCCAGGGCATCGGTGTCGGACGAGCGCGGCTTGGCGTACTGGCCCGCGATGCGGGCCACCTTGACCACAGGCATGCTGGCGCCGTAGGTCAGCACCACTGCCATCTGCAGCAGGGTGCGGATGTTGCCCTTGATGTGCGGTTCGGTGTTGTCGGCGAAGGTCTCGGCGCAGTCGCCGCCCTGCAGCAAGAACGCCCGTCCCAGCGCGACCTCGGCGAGCTGCGCCTTGAGGCGCTCGACCTCGTTCGGCAGGCAGATCGGGGGGACACTCTCGAGCACCGTGCGCATCGCACGTGCCTTGTCCTCAGGCCAGCTCGGTTGCTGCAGCGCAGGCTTGTCCAGCACCTGCGCAAATCGCTCTGCCAGGTCTCCCGGCAGCGGCGGCAGTTCGGGCAGTTCTTCAATCGGAACGTCTACGGTCCAGTTCACCACGTGCCCAGCCTAATGCCCCGCGCGATCGAGCTGCCCCTCACCTCGGAACGCCTCGATGGCCAGCCACTTGTTCAGGTTGTGCCGGGCGTCGGCGAGCGCGTCGTGGGCGTCGTCGGGAGCCGGAGGCAATTCGGGACGGCCGCTCAATTCCCAGTGTTGGCGCAGCTCACGGGTGTACCTCGGCATCGACCGGGGCAGGGCGGTCATCGGTCCCCACAATTGGCAGAGCACCACGTGGTCGTAGGCGCCCACCCAGGCCCACAGCTCGATGCGGCCTTCCCCGGCGGTCAGGAACTCCAGCAGGTCGTCGCGGATGCGCGCGCGGCTACGCCATGCCTTGGACGCCGGCGACGGCAGCTTCGGCAGAACCTGTGCGCGCACCCACTGGCCGGCCCGGTCGGGATCGAACTCGGTGGACACCGCGTAGAACTCACGTCCGTCCTCGGCGACGACCCCGATCGACACCAATTCGATCGTTCGTCCGTCCTCGATGAACTCGCAGTCGTAGAAATAACGCACCGGCGGCTCAGGCGGCCGGCGATGTGTTGGTGGCGGGCGGCTGACCCTGCTTCTTGAGCGAGGCGGCGTACACGTCCACGTATTGCTGACCGCTCAAGTGCATCAACTCGTACATGATCTCGTCGGTGACGGCGCGCTCGATGAAACGGTTGCCCTCCATCCCCTCGTAACGACTGAAGTCGAGGGGCTTGCCGATCTTGACGGTGATGCGTCCGAACCGCGGGATCGTCGTCCCGGGCGGGTTGAGTTCGCTTGTGCCGATCATGGCCACGGGGATCACCGGGACACCGCATTCCATCGCGATCCGCGCGAGGCCGGTCTTGCCCTTGTAGAGTCGCCCGTCCGGCGACCGGGTTCCCTCCGGATACATCGCCATCAGGTCGCCGGTGTCGAGTTTGCGTTTGGCGGCCGTCAGGGCTCCGGCCGCGGCGTCGGCACCGGTGCGATCGATGGGGATCTGACTCGAGGCGTTGAAGAACCACCGCTGGAAGGCGCCCTTGGCGCCCGTTCCGGTGAAGTACTCGCTCTTGGCGAGGAAGTACATCCGCCGCGGCACCATCAGCGGCAGATAGAAACTGTCGACCACCGCAAGATGATTACTCGCCAGGATCGCCGGGCCCTTGGCCGGAAGGTTCTCCAGCCCTTCGACTTTGGGGCGCCCCAGCACTCGCAGCGCCGGCCCCATCAGGACGTATTTGAAGACCCAGTACCACATGTCTTCCCACTCTCCGACGAATCACTTCCGACCGCCACTGTCACCGACACCACATACGGACAAAACCTTACCCACCCCGCTGCGGTGGCGTCAGCGCCTGGCCTCGGTCCTCGCGATCTGGGCTGCGCCGATCATCCCGGCCGCCTCGCCCAGCTGGGTCCCGCGGATTCGCGCCATCCTCCGGTGTCCGGCACCGGTGAGCAACGCCGAGTAGTGTTCGCGCGCCTCGTCCAGGAACAGTCCCGAGGACGAACCGACACCGCCGGCGAGTACCACCAGGTCGGGGTCGAACACGTCACAGCACATCGCCAGCCCCAGACCCAGCCATCGGGCGAACTCGGCGAACGCCGCCAGCGCCAGCGCATCACCTTCGTGCGCCGCCGCCGCTATCCGCCGTCCGGTCAGCGAGCCGGGGTCGTCCGCGATGTCGCGGGCGAGTTTGCTGTTCCACATCCCGCCGTCGGCGATCAGCTCGACCACCGTATCGACCAGAGCCGTTCCGCTGCAATACCTTTCCCAACACCCGAACTTGCCGCACGAGCATGGCCTGCCGTCGGGCATCACCCGCAGATGGCCGAGTTCGGGGGCGACACCGAAGCTGCCGCGGTAGATCTCGCCGTCGAGCAACAACCCCGCTCCGATGCCTGTGCCGATCGCGATGACCAGCGTGTTGTGACCTCGCGCGGCCGCGCCGAAGTGATACTCGGCGACTGCGGCGGCGTTGGCGTCGTGTTCGCAGACCACCGGCAGTCCGATCCTGCGCGACATCTCCTCGGCCACACGCGCCTCGCGCCAGGGCAGATGAGGCGAGAAGCGGATGACCTGACGATCGCTGGTGAGGAACCCGGCGACGGCGAGACCCACCCCGATGACGTCCCAGCGTGCGGTCAGTTCGGCGACGGTGCGGTCGAGGCAGGTCTCGAGCGCGGACACCGTCGTGGGGGTCTGAGCCCGTACCGTGTCGTGCACCTGCCCCTGCTCGTCGACGATCGCGGCACGGATGCTGGTGCCCCCGATGTCGATACCGATCGCCATGTCCCCGCGCTGACCCTGACGGTTCGGCGTGGACTCGTGGGCACTCACGGATCACCCCGCGGGACGTCCCCCACCGGCTCGAACAGCACGGTGATGGGCTGATAGCCGGCGTCACGGGCACTCGTGCCGGCCGGACGGCGCGGCCCGGGTTCCGGACGCGCCCCGATGACCTGCTCCAGCGCCTGCTGAACCGCCTCGAGGATGGCGATCAACTGACTGAGCAGCTGCCACAACAGATCCCCGGCCTCGTCGATGATCGTGTCGAACGCCAAGCGGGCCTGACCGGCGAAGTCGGTGGCCACGAACGAGGCGCCGTCCCCCGTCGCGCCGGCCGCACGTCTCGCCGCTGCCCCGTTCTCGTCGAGCAGCACGGACGCGAAGTGGTCGACTCGCTCGAGGACACCGAGGACCAGGGTGCGCCAGGCCTCGGCTTCGCCACCTGACGGGGCGCCGCCGGGCCCACCTGCGGCCCTGCCCTGCTCGTCGCTCACGCCGGCCTTCTCTCGTTCGACTGCTTGCGCCATCGGACACTCTCGCGGTGCCCGCCATTCTTACTCATCTGTCAGTTCTGCGGCCACACATCGGGGTCCGGCCGAAAGCGTACGGTGAGGTCGCCGGCGTCCCAGAACGCGCCCAGGACGACGCAGCGCCGCAAGACCGACGGCAACCGTATCCGCTGCCGCACCCCGCTCACGGTGATCATCAAATCGTCGCCGCTACGGCCGAGCTGTAGTCCCGACGGGTCGGGAAGCGACTGCGTCCACGTCATCCGATAGACCGAATCGAGTCCGGCCCCGGACTCGCGTTCGACCCGCGCGGCCCGTGGACCCACCGCTGCCATCTGTCCCCCGGACAGATCGACGCCGAGCTTGCGCAACGACAGGACCGAATCGATCGGCCCGGACACCCACGGCACGCACACCACTTCGGCCTCGTCCTTGGTCGCCCGCAGATGATCGAGCGCCGCCGACTGGGCAGCGATATGATGGTCGAGCCACGAAGATCCGCCTGGCGCGTCCGCTGTGTGCGCGTCGACCGACAACACCTCGGGCAGAACACGATTGGCCAGGATGGTCGACACCGGCAGCCCCATCACCTGCAAGACGGCCCGGGCACGGTCCAGCGAGGCCGCACCGTCGCGGTCGACCCCGACCACCACGTGGACGTGAACACCGGACGCGTCGAACAGCAGCTCGTCGACGTCCGCGCAATCGCGCACCAGGGCATCGACCATCCCCACGACGCGGGCGATACGTGCGTTGTCCGCTGCGGCCGCCAGGCGCCGGTGACGCGGCCACAACCTCTCGATCATGTCGGCCACCATCTGCGGAACCCGCATGAGCTCGAAGGGATCGACACCACCGGACATGTCGATCACCACCTGCGCCCATTCACCCGACGCCGCCTCATCGCGAATCCGGCGCAGTGCCAGCAACGATTCGACCCCGGGCATCCCGAGGATCTCCTCGGGGTCCAGGCCGGACACCACCGCGCCGGCCCCGGGCACACCCGTACCGGTCAGTTCCCCAGCGGTCAGCGCAGAACGCACCGAACCCCACATCTGCGAGACCATCGCCAATGTGTCCAGTTCGAGTATGTCCACCTGTTGCGAGGCAGGGACAGGCTCGCCCGGCGAAGCGAACACGCCAAAGATCGCCGAGACGTCACGGAATCGGCCGAGTGACACCAGAAGCGTCTTCCCGCGTCGTCCGGACCCGCTGTGGTGTTGCGGCAGGCCGACGGCACCGGCGGCGGCAACCGTCGACGTTCCGGCACCACCCGGCCCGAGAACGAGGTGGATGGGCGCTAGATCGATCAGTCTTCGACTCTCTTCTTCAGTTCTTTCAGGGCCGCGTCGGTGATGGCCTTCTCAGCCCGCCGTTTGAGCTGGCCGATCATCGGTATCGACAGGTCCACGGTCAGTTCGTAGGTGACCTTCGTCGACCCGGGTGCCTGCTGCACCAACCGGTAACTACCGTGCTGCGCGGTCTGCAGATCGCTGCTGACCAGGTCCCAGCTCACAGAGTGCCCATCGGCGGTCCATTCGTAACTCAATTCGTAGGTGTCCTTGAGGACGCCGGCATCGAGCACGAACCGAACCTGCTTCGCGCGACCTCCGGGGCCCGGGACGGTCACCTCCACCTTGCGCGCGGCCGAAACCCACCGCGGGTACTGCTCGAAATCTGCGATGACCGCCATGATGTCGGCTGCGTCTGCGTTGATCACGATGGATTGTTCGGTGCGGTCGGTCATCGCGACCCTCCCGCGGCCGGTGCGCCGGCTGCCGGTCCGCCGACGTGCCGGGATTGCTCGAGGCGGTCCTTCACCTCGAACGACATGACGCGGCCGGCCACCCGGCGCCGGTGGTTCATCCGCGCCAGCTCGGTCCCGCGCGCCCTCGGCTCGGACGGGAGCGTCCCCGTCGGCTCCGCGTGCAGGAAATAGTGCAGCACGAAGCCGTCGAGCACCCGCTCGAGCCACAGCTCGGTCGTCCCCTCGACGGGGCCCGACACCTTCCAGCGCACACCTTGCTCTTTTCGGTCCTGAACCACGGTCAGCCGCAGATCAGGCCACCATCGGCGCCAATTGGCGCGGTCGGAGATCACCGCGGTCGCCGACTCGGGCGGCGCCGCGATGAAGGTTTGGTCGGCAACCTGGATACTGGTCACCGCATTAGCTTCACATATCGGTGCACCGGTCCGACCACAACCCTGCTTTGAGGGTCCGCAGCGCCGCAGGCGGTCACAGCAGCTGCCGGAGCCGGCCGGCCATGTGCTCCCACCGCCACCGCGACTGGACCCAATCCCGTCCCGCAGCACCCATCGATGCGCACAGGTCCGGGTCTCCCAGCAGAGCTGTCAGGGCATCGGCGATCTCTCGGATCGACCGGCCGTCCACGACCAGACCCGTTTCGCCCTGCTTCACTGTTTCCGGGGCGCCTCCCGACTCACCGGCGATCACCGGGATCCCCGACGCCGAGGCTTCCAGGTAGACGATGCCGAGACCTTCGACGTCCAGTCCCCGACCTCTGGTGCGCGCCGGCATCGCGAAGACATCCGCGATGTTGTGGTACGCGGCAAGCTCGTCGGCGGGTACCGAGCCGGTGAACAGAACGTGCTCGGCGACACCGACTTTGCGTGCCAGGTCCCGAAGCCGCTCGGCATCGGGGCCACCCCCGACGATCACCAACGTGGCGTCGCGGATCTCTGCACGGACCTCGGGCAACGCCCGGATCAACATGTCCTGCCCTTTGCGTGGGACCAGTCGGGACAGACACAGTATGGTCGGCGCGTCACCGAGTCCGTGCAACTGCCGAAGACGTTGTCGGGCAACGTCATCCGGCTTGAACCGTTCGGTGTCCACACCCGGCGGTAGGTGTTCGAGTGCCGCGCGGGGGCCGAATGCTGCACTGAAACGGTCACGCGTGTACTTGCTCACGTACGTGATCACGTCCGTGCCTCGGCCGATCACGCCGAGACCCTGCCTCGCCACCGGAAGCATCGACCAGCCGACCTCGTGCCCGTGCGTACTGGCGATCACACGCTGTGCGCCTGCGCGTCGCATGGCCGGACCGAGCACGGCCAGAGGAGCCGCCGCCCCGAACCAGACGGTGTCGACCTGATGCGCCCGAACCAGGTCGGCTGCCCGCCGCGCAACCGCAGGCGTGGGCAACATCAACGTCGTGGGATGGCGGACGACCTCGTAGTCCTGCTCCGCGTCGAACCGGATGTGGCTGTCTTCGCGCCATCGCGGCGCATAGACGACCACGTCGCCGGCGGGCAACCGCTCGACCAGGTTCTGCAAGTACGACTGGATACCCCCCTGCCGGGGCGGAAAGTCGTTGGTGACCAACAGCGTACGGTGCATTGGCTCACCGTAGCGGCGATCAGGGTGACGCAGTGAGCCAGCCACGCCACTGATCGACGAGTTCCTCGCGCGAGATCCCCAGAACGATGTTCGAGGCGGTGTCCTGGGACTTGACCACCAGCTGAGGGTCGGTCGGCTGATCAGCGCCGGCCAGCGCCACATAAAAACGTTTGAGTTTGTCGTCGCCGAACTTGTCCGCGATGAAGGCCGCCACAGACCACGCGGACTGGTAGGACAACGCCGCGTCGGGACTGCCCGGAGAGAAGTTCGCATCGCTGGGAAGGTCCGCAGGCACCTCACCGGCTGCGACCTGCCCGGCCAGGGTCGGGGCGGCGTCGGCGAGGCGGGTGTAAGTCCCTCGGCGGCCGACATATTCGGCCACCCCTTCGGTCACCCAGACCGGGGCGGCCTGAGCGGTGACGGTGCGAGCGGCGACGTGGAACAGCTCATGCCGGAGCACCACCGCGAGTGCGTTCGGATCCAGTTGCGCCGCTTGAGGACTGAAGACCACACGTTGCCCCAGGGCGGTCGGTCCGGCGGGATCGACTCCTGTGAAGATCGAGACGGCCGCGGCAGCCTGGGCGTCGGCGGTGGCAGCACCGGTGAGCGATCGGAACTCGTCGTCGGTGGGGGCAGCGACGATCCCCGCGCCCTGCGGCCACTTGGTGCCCCAGAACTGCGTGACTGCTCCGGCGGCGGCCGGCAGCAGTTCCTCCAGACGGGCGGTGAAGCCGGTGTCGGACCCGTTGGTCAACACCAAGGACTCCCCCGGCGCGGTGGCGACGGACGTCGCCGACGGTGACGGGAACTCCCACACCTGACCCGCAGGCGCGGGCTGCCCGAAGAGCGGCCCCGCATCGGCGACCATCTTCCAGCCCTCCGGGTACTGGGCCATCACCATGGGGAGGTCGAGCACAACCGGGATCGAGTCGATCCCCTCGTAGCCGTATCGCAACTGCACGGGGGCCACCCAGGAGTCGCTGCTCCCCTGCGCGTCGAGACGCTCCTGGAGTTCGGCGGGGACAAGACGCTCGAACTCGCGGCTCGCCGACAATCGGAAGTCGAAAGCACTGAGCGGCAAGGCCGGCAGACCCGCTGCCGATGCACCCGTCCGCTCACGCAAGGCAGTGGTCGCCGAGGCATCCAACTGCGCCAGAGCCGACTCGGCATCCCCCTCGCGCAGGGCATCGGTGTAGGCCTGCAAGGTCAGGGTGACCCCCAGCGACCGTGACTGTTCGTACGGATTCTGCGGACGCGCGGACTGAGTTGCAGCAGGTGGATCGGTGTCCGAGTCCGACGGCCACACCAGCACTGTCGCGACGATGCCGACAACGGCCACGAGCACCACGGCGATCAGGACCCCCAGCCATTTCCGGCGCAGCGGATTCCGGCGCTCGGACGTGGCGTCCGCTGCCGGTGCGGCGTCGAGGTCCTCGCGCTCTGGGGACTCGCGCTCGGAAGTCACTGGCGGTCCGGTGACTTCAGTATCGACGGGCCGAGTTGTAAGGGCCGGCTCCATCGATCGGAGCGACCTTGACCGGGACACCGAATGTCGAGGCGTGCACCACGTAGCCGTTACCGATGTACATGCCCACGTGGGTGGCGTCGGGGTAGTAGATGATCAGATCGCCGGGCCGCAGAGCATCTCGCTCCACCGGGGTGCCGCCCGCCAGTTGCGCCTGGCTGGACCGCGGCAACGTCTTGCCTGCTTGTTTGTACGCCCACACCATCAGCCCGGAACAATCGAATTGATCCGGCCCGGTGGCGCCCCACACGTAGGGATCGCCGATCCGGGTGAGCGCCGCACGAACAGCGATGACCTCGGGGGCCGTCCCGGCGGGCAACATGGAGGCGTCGAACTCGATCTTGGGCCCGGCCAGTGCAGCGAGCTGCTTGCCGGTCAACGACTCGTACATCGCCCTGATCTCGGTGGCCTTGAAGATTCGTTCACTCTGCTTGGCTTGCAGGTCTGCGCTGGTCTTCTCGGCGACGGCCACTGCCTGTTCGGCCTTCGTCTTCGCGTCCTGCGCCACCTTTTGCGCTTCCAGGGCTTTGTCGTTGGCGACCTTGAACGTCTTCACGTCGGCAACGGTCTGACGCGAGATCATCTCGAGTCCGGACATCTGGTCGAGCAGCGATTGCGGCGAGTCACTGACGAGGACGGCGTAGAGACGATTGACCCGCGCGCCCCGGTAACTGGCGTTGACCAGTGCATCAACTGCGCCCTGCAGGCTTTCGGCCTGCTTCTCCTGCTCGGCAAGGGTGCGCTCGGCCGCCGAAGCGGCCTCGTTCGCCGCCGTGACAGCGCCGCGCTGGTTGTTCAGTTCGATCGTGGTGTTGTGAATGGCCTCGGTGGCCTGCTCGGCCTCGCGGCCCAGCTGCGTGTATTCGGTGAGCATGTCATCCGGGCTCTGCGGTCCCGGTTCGGCACCGGCCGGCGCACCTGCGCCCAGTGCAACCGCCAACGCCAACACCACAGCCGCGATCACGGTCTGCATGACGGCGGCATAACGCTTCCGCACCACGACGATGAAACTCCTCAACACTTCACGCGGGCCAACCCGAGCCCTTCTACCTCTGTGTGTACCGAACAGATCAGCTGCTCATTCGGTACGTCTTGTTCGACCGATCCCGCTGCACTGACCAACCCGGCCAGGCTACACAGGCCTTCGCCCCACCGAGCGCGGACGGCCAGACTGTCTGCAACCGGGTGTTCGGAAGCCATTGGGCGGGTGCCGCTCGAGTGCGGCCCCGCCCAATGGTCGTGTTCAGTTGTGTAGATCAGTAGCGACGGATGTCGACGATCGACTGGTCGTTGAGACCCATCCGACCGACGGGCACGCCCTCGGTCGAAGAGTGGACGACCTGGCCGCCACCGACGTAGATGCCCGCGTGGCCGCCACCGTTGTAGATCACGACGTCGCCGGGCTGGATGTTCGCAGCGTCGACGTGAGTGCCACCGCCGAGCTGGCCGTAGCTGTCCCGGGGAATGGTCTGACCGGCCTGCTGGTGCGACCAGTAGACGAGACCCGAGCAGTCGAATGCGCTGGGGCCGGCTGCGCCGTAGACATACGGCGAACCGATCTTGCTCACTGCGGCATCAGCGGCGATCTGGCCTGCGGGCCGGACCGGCTGCGCTGCCTGCGGCAGGATGTTGGGGGATTTGAACTCATTGGGGATCTGGTTTTCGGCCAGGCCCGGGATCTCGAAGGTTCCGACACCGGGGACGGTGATCGGAGCAGCCATGGCCGGCGCTGCGGCCATTCCCATGGTGCCGAGAGTGATCGATCCGGCGATCAGTGCGCCCCGGGCGCTCTTGATGCCCCGGTTCGGCTGTTGCAAACGATGTTTCGCCACGAAGCGATGTCTCCTGTTTCTTCCCTATCCGCCTACCGGGTTAGCTGTCGGATTCGGGCCGGAAGATGGCCCTACCCGGTGAACCCAGAAGTCTGAAGACCTCAGGGTTCAGTGGGATTCACCCCGGATGTGAACTCGCATTCGCATCAGTGGTTCCCCGGTTCACCAGGACGGTGATTGAGCGGCGACCCTACGATCCGCTCCGGTTGGAGTGGACGCTTTCGCAAGGTCTCAGAAAGGTTACGAAACCGTGATGGTCCGTGTCCACTAGGGGACCGACAGGAGACCGACCGGCGTGTCGGGTCATCCAGCTCGCAGATGACCGCCAGATCGGGGAACAAAAACCCTGTTACCTGCGTTGACTGCCACGTCCTGACCGTGACGGTCAGACTTGCCGATCATGCCCGCAGCATGGAACACCGCAATGGCGTCATCGATGCGCGCCTGGTGGTCAATAACGAATTCATCACAGCGAACTTCGTCGTTTGCGCTGTTGGGGACACCTACGGGACCCAGGAAAACGGTCATCATGCAGTCGTCGCAGGCGACTCGACGGCCTGGGCAGGTGTTGCAGTCTATGAGCATTGTGATCTCCGTCTCATTCGGTTTAGGGGGCCTTTTCTCAGGGTTCTCAGGGTTCTCCCGGACGTCCGGAGCCCTCTGATTCGACCCCGATGGCCGAACGCTAACTCCACGGTCTGACAAGCCATCTCGCACTGCGCCACCGCGGCGATGTCGGTGGATCGAACTAATGTTCGCGGTGTGAGTGTTGTTGGTGAGGCTGCTGGGACTCAGCTGTGTTTCGACGATCCCGTACTGGACCACCCCGACGACGTCCCCCTGCGGGAGACCACATTCGTGGTGGTGGACCTCGAGACCACCGGGGGCAGCCCGCTGGGCGACCGGATCACCGAGATCGGCGCCGTGAAGGTCCGGGGCGGCGAGGTGCTGGGCGACTTCGCGACTCTCGTGAATCCACAGCGCGGCATCCCTCCACACATCGTTCGCCTCACCGGCATCACCGAAGCGATGGTCTACCAGGCCCCGACGATCGACCAGGTGCTCCCGGCCTTCCTCGAATTCGCCCGCGACTCGGTGATCGTGGCGCACAACGCCCGGTTCGACACCGGCTTCCTGCGCGCCGCTGCCACCGAGCTCGGCCACCCGTGGCCGTTCCGCCGGGTGCTGTGCACCGTGAAGCTGGCCCGTCGAGTTCTGACCAGAGACGAGGCGCCGACTGTCAAACTCTCGGCTCTCGCCGACCTCTTCGCCGTCCAGACCCGCCCGACCCACCGAGCGCTCGACGACGCCCGCGCAACTGTCGAGGTGATGCACCGGCTCTTCGAGCGGGTCGGCAATCTCGGCATCCACACCTTCGGCGACCTCCGCAACTTCCTGCCCGGGGTCTCCCGTGCCACGCGGAACAAGAGGGGCCTGGCAGACCACCTGCCGTCCGAACCCGGTGTCTATATGTTCCGGGGCCCCTCTGACGAGGTCTTGTATGTGGGCACCGCAACCGACCTGCGCAGGCGGGTCCGCAGCTATTTCACCGGTTCGGAGAACCGCACCCGGATACGCGAGATGGTCGAACTGGCGACGCGCGTCGACCACGTCCAGTGTGCCCATCGGATCGAGGCTGGGGTGCGCGAACTGCGCCTCCTCGGGGCCTACGCGCCGCCCTACAACCGCCGGTCGAAGTTCCCACATCTCGGCTGGTGGATATGCCTCACCGAGGAGGCGTTCCCGCGCTTGAAGATCAGCCGCAGCCCGACCGCGACCTCGGTCGGCCCCTTTCGTTCCCGCGCCATCGCCCATGACGTCGCAGACCTCATCGCCGACACATGCGGCCTGCGCACGTGCCGTACCGCACTACGGGCCACTGCACTTCATGTGTGCGAGGTTGGCCCGGACGGGCGGCGCGTGGTCGGCGGCTGCCACGCGGCCACCACCGAACCACTTGCCGCCGAGGCATATCTCCCCCGAGCCCGAACCGTCGCCGACCTGTTCAGCGGCCGAACCGACCTCCCCGTTCAGCTGGCTCTGGACAAACTCGAGTCGCTCGCCCGTGCCGAACTCTTCGAGAACGCCGCGCGGTTGCGCGATCGACTCGACCACCTGATCGCCCACCTGGAACGGTGTCAGAGGCTGGCTGCGCTGGCCCGCATCTCGGAAATGGTCGCCGCCGCACCCGATGGACGCGGCGGATGGGACCTGGCGGTGATCAGGCACGGCCGCCTCGCAAGCGCCGGGGTCGCCGCGCGGGGCGTTCCTCCGATGCCCGTGGTCGCCGCGCTCGCGGCCGGTGCGGAGACAGTGCTCCCCGAACCGGGACCGCTGTACGGCGCGCCCCACGAGGAAGTCGCGTTGGTGTACCGGTGGCTCACCGGACCAGGTGTGCGAATCGTCTGTGCCACCAGCGGGTTCAGCTTGCCGCGGCACGGTGGCGGCCGGCACGTCCACTGGCGCGACAAGGTGGGTACGGCGCGTCGCACCATCACACTCGAGGGCGACCTAGGCTGAGTCAATGATTACCGCCATCGTCTTGATCCAGACCGATGTCCATCAGATCCCGGAGACCGCCCAGGCTGTGGCCGACATCTCAGGCGTCACCGAGGTGTACTCGTGTGCGGGTGACGTCGACCTGATCGCGAAGATCCGAGTCCGGGACCACGCGGAGATCGCCGACGTCGTCACCGCCGCGATCAGTCGGCTGCCGGGTGTGAAGCACACCGCCACCCACATCGCCTTCAAGAGCTACTCCAGCGCCGACGTCGACGCCGGCTTCTCCATCGGCGAGTAGCGAGGGAACACCCGTCGGCCGCCCTGGTCGGTGGCCTACCGGGGAGCCCGACGGACAACCCCTATCGAGGGTGCGTCATAGGGCGTTGCTCACGCGCACCCAGTTATCGAGCAGGGTCGCGGCCGCGCCGGAGTCGATCGCGTCGGCAGCCACGTCGATCTGCGTGCGCAGCTGTTCGTGCAGATCCGCGCCGCGGTCGCGGCGGTAGGCAGCCAGCGCGCCGGCAGCATTGAGCACCACGGCATCGCGTACCGGCCCCGTCGCCCCGGCGAACAGGTCCCTCGCGACCTGCGCGTTGTGGTCAGCGTCGCCGCCTCGAAGTGCTTCCAGCTCGACCCGGGCCAGACCGATGGTCGTGGGGTCCACAGTCTGTTTGTGCACGGCACCGTCGACGACCTGCCACACGGTCGACGTCGTCGTCGTGGTCAGTTCATCGAGGCCGTCGTCGCCGCGGACGACGAGTACAGAATGACCACGATCAGCGAATGTCTGGGCGAGTACCGGCGCGAGATCGGCAAAGGCACACCCAACAAGACCGCTGGTCGGCTGTGCCGGATTGGTCAGGGGGCCAAGCACATTGAAGACCGTCGGTATGCCGATCTCCTTGCGGGGGGCCGCCGCGAACCGCAACGCGGGATGAAACACGGGGGCGAAACAGAAGGCGATGCCCGCCTGGCCGACACAGGTGGCGACGCCGTCGGCGCTCAGCGCGATCTTGACGCCCAGAGCCTCCAGGACATCGGCGCCACCGCTCTTCGACGACGCCGCGCGATTGCCGTGCTTGACCACCGGCACACCGGCTGCGGCCACCACGACCGATGCCATCGTCGAGATGTTCACCGTGTTCGACCGGTCACCACCGGTTCCCACGATGTCGACGCAATAGCCTGTTGTGGGCACCACAGTGGAGTGGGCGAGCATCCCCGTTGCCAGGCCCAGCAATTCCCCGGGTGTGGGGCCCTTGAGCTTCATCGCCACCCCGAAAGCGGCGATCTGCGCGGGGGTCGAGTTGTCGGTCATGATCTCGTTCATCGCCCACTCGGCACCGTCGGGATCCAGGTCGTGGCCATCGGCCAGAACACCGAGAATCTGCGGCCACGTACGGGCCGGAACGTTCGAGTGGGTCACAGGGGCAGCCTATCCACCGCCCGCAACCCGATTCGTCGGCGGTTGCAGTACCTGCCAGCCCACTGCAGAGCCGCCGTGCCGCTGGGCCAGACCGGCCATCCGGGAGCGTTCCTGGGACACGTGCAGGGCATCGATCAGCTGTACGCGAGCCAGTGCCACCACCTCGTTGCCGCCGGCGGCCTCGACACCGGTCCCCGGCGGAACCGGAACGGGCCCGTAGTGGTCCTGGGCCGCGAGCTCCAGCGCCCTTGGGACGGCCCCGGACGGCAGCACCAGCAGGTGCCGCAGAACCGACTGTTCGTGCTCGCGCCAACCGGAATCGGCGAGCACCGCCGACGCCGCCTCCGCGTCGTCGAAACTCTCGGCTGTCACCACGAGAGAAGGATCGTCGGCAGACAACTCCCCG
The DNA here is from genome assembly GCF_054063855.1 of Williamsia sp. R60. NCBI lineage: Bacteria > Bacillati > Actinomycetota > Actinomycetes > Mycobacteriales > Nocardiaceae > Williamsia > Williamsia sp. R60. Next base: position 1,348,963 of record NZ_JBSSGR010000001.1, on the reverse strand, counting down.
TTGGGCTTTCGGCCACCGGCGAGCCGACCGGACCATCGTTTCCACCGGGACACTTCGACCGGGTTCCCGTTCACGTCGCGAGGCACCCCACCAGCCTCCCAGGTGTGTGATTTCCAGCTCTCGGACACGCCGGGAACAGGGCATATGCAGGCGTCTACCTGGGTCGGCGCGACCCGCCGGAAAAAATTCTGGACCCAAGTAGTCAGCGCTTACTACGAACCGTCATACTTCTGGGGTGACTAGCGCTGCAGCACCCACAGGATCAGCTATCACCCAGCGCGTGCACTCGCTGAACCGACCCAACATGGTCAGCGTCGGCACGATTGTGTGGCTTTCGAGCGAGCTGATGTTCTTTGCCGGATTGTTCGCGATGTACTTCGTCGCGCGAGCCGGAAACTACGGCAACTGGCCGATGGAGCCCACCGAGCTCAACCTGACGTTGGCGATCCCGGTGACCACCGTGTTGATCCTGTCGTCGGTGACATGCCAGCTCGGTGTCTTCGCCGCCGAGCGTGGCGACGTCTTCGGCCTTCGCCGGTGGTACACGATCACGCTGATCATGGGCGCGATCTTCGTCGCCGGTCAGGCGTACGAGTACTACCACCTGGTTCACGAGGGCACGACGTTGTCGTCGAGCGCCTACGGCTCGGTGTTCTACATCACCACCGGGTTCCACGGCCTGCATGTCATCGGCGGTCTCGTCGCCTTTGTCTTCTTGCTGATCCGCACGCGGTTGAGCAAGTTCACCCCGGCTCAGGCAACCGCCGCGATCGTCGTGTCCTACTACTGGCACTTCGTCGACATCGTCTGGATTGCCCTGTTCGCGACCATTTACTTCATCCGGTAACGCGCACCACACTTCAGCCCAGGCAGAGTCAGTCCGCTTAGCAGAGAGACACAGATGAGTTCATCTCCCCCACCCACCTCACCCGGGGATTCGGTTGAGGGCGCCCTGAGCGAGGGCGCAGGCAGGATCGACGCGAAAAAGGCCAAGGCACGCCGCAAGTTGCGACGTCGCGCGTCCGGCATCCTGCTGTTACTCGCAGGTCTTGTGGTCGCCGGAGGCCTGGCCACCGCGATCACCCCGGACCCGCAGGTCGCCAAGGCGGACAGCGAGTCGAGTGCGGCGCTGATCCAGGATGGCCGCAAGCTCTACGAGACGTCCTGCATCACGTGCCACGGTGCCAACCTCGAAGGTGTGCTCGACCGCGGACCGTCACTGGTCGGCGTCGGCGATGCGTCGGTGTACTTCCAGGTCTCGTCCGGGCGTATGCCCGCGGTCCGTGGTGAGGCTCAGATCCAGCGCAAGCCGGCCAAGTTCACTCAGGCCCAGATCGACCAACTCGGCGCCTACATCCAGTCGGTCGGCGGCGGCCCCCAGGTCGTGTACGCCAAGGACGCCAACGGAAACGTCATCTTCGAAGACGGCTACCCGGTTGTCGAGCAGGAGCAGTTGCGCGGCGAGAACATCGGCCGCGGTAGCGAGCTGTTCCGGCTGAACTGCGCGTCGTGCCACAACTTCACCGGTCGCGGCGGCGCACTGTCGTCGGGCAAGTTCGCGCCGGTCCTCGACCCGGCCGATGAGCAACAGATCTACACGGCGATGTTGACCGGACCGCAGAACATGCCCAAGTTCTCGGATCGTCAGCTCACCGACGAGGAAAAGCGGGACATCATCGGCTACGTCAAGTACGCGACGCGCCCCGAAGCACCGGGCGGGTACGCCCTTGGCGGCTTCGGACCGGTCTCCGAGGGAATGGCGATGTGGGCTGTCGGCGTAGTGGCTATCGTCGCCGCCGCGATGTGGATGGGATCACGCACATGAGCGATCAACACAAATCTGTCCCCACCCAGGACGAGCTCGACGGGATGAGCAACGACCAGCTGGTCAAGCTCGGAACCAATCTCGATGGTGTGGAGATCATCCACCGTCGGGAACGGTTCCCCGAGCCCGGCAGCAAGGCGGAGAAGCGCGCGGAGCGGTCGGTCGCGCTCTGGTTCCTGCTGGCCGGTCTGTCTGCGGTGGCCTGCTTTGTCATTTTCATCTTCAACCACTGGGAATTCGTGATGCCCGGTGGAGACCACTACTGGCAGTACATCTTCAACACTCCCCTGCTGGGCGTGACCTTCGGATTGTCGATCCTCTCCATCGGAGTGGGCGCCATCCAGTTCACCAAGAAGTTCATCCCCGAAGAGATCTCGGTCCAGGACCGCCACGACGGTGGCTCCACCGAGGTCGACAAGAAGACCGCTGCCGCCATGCTCGGCAACACCATGACGTCGTCCACGATCGGTCGTCGGAAGATGATCATCGGGGCCGGACTCTTCGGCCTCGGAACCTTCGCTGTCACCGGCCTCGTCGCCCTGGTCGGTGGCATCATCAAGAACCCGTGGGCCGAGGGCAAGGACTCCCCGCTCTGGAACACCGGGTGGTCGCCGATCCACAACTCGCCCGAAACCCCCAACGAGACGGTCTTCCTGCGTCGCGACACCGGCAACCCACACCAGGTTGTCCTCGTCCGGCCCGAAGATCTCGATGCCGGCGGCATGGAGACGGTCTTCCCGTGGCGGGTCTCCGATGGCGTCGGAGAGACGGAAGAATCTCGGCACAAGCTTCTCGAGGGACTGCGTGCGGTGGACAACCCCGTGATGTTGATCCGCCTGCGTCCCAACGATGCGGCCCGGGCCATCAAGCGCAAGAACCAGGAAAGTTTCAACTACGGCGACTACTTCGCTTACACGAAGGTCTGCTCGCACCTCGGTTGCCCGGCATCGCTCTTCGAGCAGCAGACCAACCGAATCCTCTGCCCGTGTCACCAGTCCCAGTTCGATGCCCTCGAGTTCGCCAAGCCGATCTTCGGTCCAGCTGCTCGCGCGCTCGCGCAGTTGCCCATTACTGTGAATGAACAGGGTTATCTGGTGGCGGCCGGCGACTTCATCGAACCCGTCGGGCCGGCGTTCTGGGAACGCGGCCAGGGGAAGGACAGACCATGAGCAAACTCGCGCAACGCGCAGAAGAGGTCGACAGCCGGTATCACCTGGCTCCCGGTCTCCGTCGGCAGATCAACAAGGTCTTCCCCACCCACTGGTCCTTCCTGCTCGGCGAGATCGCGCTCTACAGCTTTGTGATCCTGCTGATCTCGGGTGTGTACCTGACGTTCTTCTTCGATCCGTCGATGAGCGAGGTCGTCTACAACGGCGCCTACGAACCGCTCAACGGCGTGATGATGACCAAGGCGTACGCCACCACGCTCGACATCTCGTTCGAGGTCCGCGGCGGTCTGTTCGTCCGACAGCTCCACCACTGGGCAGCACTGCTGTTCGCGGCGTCGATCATCATCCACATGGCACGCATCTTCTTCACCGGTGCGTTCCGTCGGCCACGTGAGGCCAACTGGGTCATCGGCTGCATGCTGCTGCTCCTGGCGATGTTCGAGGGCTTCTTCGGATACTCACTCCCCGACGACCTGCTCTCGGGCACCGGCGTCCGCGCTGCCATGTCGGGCATCGTCCTCGGAATACCGCTTGTCGGTACCTGGATCCACTGGGCCCTGTTCGGCGGTCAGTTCCCGGGCGACATCATCATTCCGCGGCTCTACATACTGCACGTGCTGCTTTTCCCAGGGATCATCCTGGCCCTGATCGGTGCACACCTCGCACTGGTCTGGTACCAGAAGCACACTCAGTTCCCCGGCCCCGGCCGTACCGAACAGAACGTTGTCGGCGTCCGCATTCTCCCGGTCTTCGCGGCGAAGGCCGGTGCGCTGTTCGCGGTCACCTTCGGCTTCCTCGCGATCATCTCCGGCATCTTCCAGATCAACCCGGTGTGGGTGCTCGGGCCATACAACCCGGCGCACGTGTCGGCCGGTTCGCAGCCCGACATCTACATGATGTGGACCGACGGACTTGCCCGCCTGATGCCGGCGTGGGAGGTCTACTTCGGAAACGCGTACACGATCCCAGCGATCTTCTGGGTGGTTGTTGTCATCGGGATCATCATCACCGTGATGTTCGCCTATCCGTGGATAGAGAAGCGCCTCACCGGCGACGATGCTCACCACAACCTGCTACAGCGGCCTCGCGATACCCCGGTTCGTACAGGTATCGGCGCGATGGCACTCGCCTTCTACATCGTGCTCACCGTGTCGTGCATGAACGACATCATCGCGTACAAGTTCCACATATCGCTCAACGCGACCACGTGGATGGGACGCATCGGTCTGATCATCGTGCCGCCGCTCGCGTACTACATCGCTTACCGCTGGGCCCTGGCCCTGCAGCGCAGTGACCGCTTCGTGCTCGAGCACGGCATCGAGACCGGAATCATCAAGCGTCTCCCGCATGGTGAGTACATCGAGCTGCACCAGCCGCTCGGACCCCTCGATGATCACGGTCACCCGCTTCCGATGCCGTACGAGGGTGCAGCGCTACCCAAGCGGATGAACAAGCTGGGCTCGGCCGGGCACCCCGGTAGCGGTTCGCTCTTGGTGGCTGACCCGCCGGAAGAGCAGCAGCGTCAGATCGAGCTCGACAGCGAAGCCCACCACGTCGAGAAGGACGCCCTGCGCGCCCTTCAGGCTCGTGGCGGAAGCCCGTTCACCGACTGATCTGCAACACCACAAAAATCCGGGTCCCGTATCGGGGCCCGGATTTTTTATGCCCGGATCTGTTCTGCCGGGCTATCCGTGCGCGCCGGATTGTCTTGCCCCGGATTTCTCGTTGCCCCGGGTTTCTCGTATGCGGACAGGTTCCTCAGACGAGGCACCTCTCCCCTACCCCACCTTCATGCTCGCGGCCGGTGTGGACAGAAGGACGCCTCCTGAGCGTGCCGACAACGACGGGAAAGACTGAGCTACGGCGCGCGCACCGCGGCCGGTCAAAAGACGATCTGGACCCCGGAACTCCCCATTGGAACAGGAACAGTCAGGCGCTACAAAGCCATGCGGATCACCAGAGGTCGCCGGAGCGCCAGTCGCACAGCAGACGACCATCGGACCGTCCGATTTCACCGAAGACGTGAACGCCTCCACGGTCGTCAGGCGTCGTGATCGAGCCGTCTGGCGTCATCGCCCCGAGTTCGCCTTCCCAAGGGCGCCAGCCTCGTGCACGATAGAGGGCTTCGCCTGCCGCGCTGGCGCTGAGCGCCCCGAAGTCGTAGGCGTCGAGGACTATTCGCTCGCACGCTTCCATCACCTGGTGGCCGAGACCCTGTCGTTGCCGTGTGGGGTCGACTGCAACCGCTTCCACATACCCGACGCGGAGTGGTTCTTCGTCGACGACCATGGATCTGGCCACCACTGCCGCATGGGCTACCACGTCGCCGCCGTCGGACGCGACCGTGACGTGCAGGCCGCCGAGGGCGTGGTCGTAGTCGGTGTCTGCGAACTCACCGTCGAAAGCGCGGTCGAAGAGCTCACGCAGGTGATGACGCTGCAAAGCACTCAGCTCCCAGGTGTGCCGTATCTCTACGGACATCCCAGGAGCTGAGTGCAAAGAAGGATCGATGTTGTTCTGCTGGTCAGTGCTTTTCTTGCCCGGTGTGGTACTCGAACACCAGGCCGGCGACTGCACCGATGATGCATGCGGCTGCGAAACCCACAAACCAGAAGTTGCTTGTTGCCATGGCCACGGCGAGCACTGCGGCGCCGAGCGCGATCACCACAGGCCACCAGCTGCCGGGGCTGAAGAAACCCAATTCGCCTGAACCGTCGGACACCTCGGCGTCTTCGTAGTCCTCGGGGCGGATGTCCACGCGGCGAGCGACGAATCGGAAGTACGTTCCGATGATCATCGTCAGGCCGCCGGTCATGACCAGACCGGTGACACCGACCCACTCGACGTTCTTGCTGGACAACCCACTGGCCAGCCCGTAGGCGATGGCGACCAGGAAGAAGAACCCGGTGAGTACCTCGAAGAGGCGCGCTTCAATTCTCATCTCGTGGCTCCTGGGTACTAGTTCGAGGCCGTCTGGGTGCCGCGGCGGGTGTCGAAAGGCTTGGTGGTCAGCGCTGTGGCGGGCTCACCGATCGATTCGAGTGCCTGGGCGTTGGTGGCGTTGGGGTTCGATTCGCGGAACTTGATGTAGCGGTCGAACTCCTCGGGACTGACGGCACGCACCTCGAAGTTCATCATCGAGTGGTACGTACCGCACATCTCGGCACAACGCCCGACGAAGGCACCTTCGCGGTCGATCGAGCTGACCTGGAAGCGGTTGTCGGTGTGGTTCTCCTCCGGGAAGGGGAACACGTCGCGCTTGAACAGGAACTCGGGGACCCAGAACGAGTGGACAACATCGTTCGAAGCGATCTCGAACTCGATGCGCTTGCCGGTCGGCAAGACCAAGACCGGGATCTCTTCGGAGTTACCGGTGGTCTCGATCTTGTCGTACATGAGGTACTCGCGGATGTTGTTGCGCTCCGCGTCGATTGCGTTCTGTTCGTTGTGGCCGGCCTGCTCGGCCTTCTCGCCGGCGTGCTCTTCCAGCTCGGCCCGCTGGTTCTCGTATGGGTTCTCGCGAGTTCCGTCGTAACGGGAGCCGTCTTCCAGCTGCACCGTGCGGTAGCCGAACTTCCAGTTCCACTGGAAGGCAGTGACGTTCACGACCACATCTGGATCGGACTTCTTCGCCTCGACATCGTTCTGCACGATGATCGTGAAGTAGAAGAGCACCGCGATGATCACGAACGGGATGGCCGTATAGGTCAACTCGAGCGGCACGTTGTATGCGGTCTGACGCGGGAACTCGTCGCCACCGGGCTTCTTGCGGTGGAAGGTGACGGTCCAGAAGGTCAGCGCCCACACGATGATTCCCATGACGAGGGCAGCGATCACCGACCAGGTCCATAGGTGACGCATGCTTTCGGCCTCGGGCGTGATGCCCTCGGGCCAGCCGAACCGCATCACTTCTTCAGCGCTGCAGCTCGACAGCATCATCGCGCCGACACCCAAGAACAGGGTCGCGCTGATCTGCTTGATTCGACGTCCGCGGTGCTGACGCTTAGTCGATGCCGGAGGTCGCCCACCGTGTGCCAATTTCACGCCTTCCTACCCTGCCCAGACTGCAAACAGCCACACCGCCACCCACGATTGGTAGCTCGTGTACTACGCAGCGTAGACCAACCGTCCGCAACATTCGTATCGGGGTTTGGGTTCGTGTCACCGACGCCCGGAATGCCGAGGACGCGCATGGGCCGGGCGGGCGGGGGTGGCCGTAGTTGCGGCATACTCGGGCATGTTCGAAGTGCTGTCCGGAGGACGAATTGAGGCTTTTTCGTGTGTGGTCTGCTAGGTCTGTTGTCCAGCGACGCGTCTGCGGGAGAGTCTGCCGAATTGGTGGCTGCAGCGTCGCACTGCATGCGCCACCGTGGGCCTGACGAGCCGGGCGGAACGTGGCACGACGCGGATGTCGCCTTCGGGTTCAACCGTCTCGCGTTCATCGACATCGAGCACTCGCATCAGCCGCTGCGCTGGGGTCCCGCTCACAGTCCGGAGCGGTACGCGCTGGTCTTCAACGGCGAGATCTACAACTACCTCGAGCTTCGTGAACAGCTGAGCCGGGACGAGGGCGCAGAGTTTCGCACCCAGGGTGACGGCGAGGCCATCGTCGCTGCCTTCCATCACTGGGGTCCTGACGCGGTCGCCCGGCTGCGTGGCATGTTCGCCTTCGCGATCTGGGACACCGAGGAGCGGTCGATGTTCATCGCCCGCGACCCCTTCGGCATCAAGCCGCTCTTCATCGCGACGGGCTCGGGCGGAACGGTCTTCGGCAGCGAGAAGAAGAGCCTCCTCGAACTCCTCGACCGGATCGGCGTCGCGGACGGTCTCGACCCCCGCGCAGTCCAGCACTACACGGTGCTGCAGTACGTACCGGAACCAGAAACCCTGCACGCGGGCATCCGTCGCCTCGAGTCCGGCAGCTACGCCACCATCAAGCCCGGACAACGACCGCAGGTGCGCCGGTACTTCACCCCCCAGTTCAAGGTTCGCCCGTTCACCCCGGACACCCAACAGAAGCGATACGACGAGATCGCCGCAGCGCTCGAGGATTCGGTCGCCAAACACATGCGTGCCGACGTCACGGTGGGCTCGTTCCTCTCCGGAGGCATCGATTCGACGGCCATCGCGGCGCTGGCGATCAGGCACAACCCGGACCTGATCACGTTCACGACCGGTTTCGAGCGCGAGGGCTACTCCGAGGTGGACGTGGCAGCCGAATCGGCCGCGGCCATCGGTGCCCGGCACGTCGTCAAGGTCGTCGGACCTGCCGAGTTCGCCGCCGCGATCCCCGAGATCGTGTGGTACCTCGACGATCCCGTCGCCGACCCGGCTCTGGTGCCGCTGTATTTCGTGGCGAAAGAAGCACGTAAGCACGTCAAGGTGGTCTTGTCCGGAGAAGGTGCCGACGAACTCTTCGGCGGGTACACGATCTACAAAGAACCGTTGTCGCTCAAGCCTTTCGAGCGGCTACCCCGAGGACTGCGAGTGGCAGCGGGCCGATTGTCGGACCGCATACCCGAGGGCACACGCGGTAAGAGCCTGCTGCACCGCGGCTCGATGTCGCTCGAAGAGCGGTACTACGGGAACGCACGCAGCTTCGACGACGCGCGGCTACGCGCTGTCCTGAAGGATTTTCGGCCGGATTGGACCCACACCGATGTGACGGCTCCGATCTACGCGACCTCGCAGGGCTGGGACCCGGTGGCGCGGATGCAGCATCTCGACCTGTTCACCTGGCTTCGCGGCGACATCCTGGTGAAGGCCGACAAGATCACCATGGCGAACTCGCTCGAGTTGCGGGTTCCCTTCCTCGACCCCGAGGTGATGCGGGTCGCCGAAGCCCTGCCCTTCGACGAGAAGATCTCGCACGGCACCACCAAATATGCGTTGCGGAAGGCCCTCGAGCAGATAGTCCCGGCGCACGTCCTGCACCGCAAGAAGCTGGGGTTCCCCGTTCCGCTGCGTCACTGGCTGGCCGGGACCGAACTCTACGACTGGGCTCAGCAGACCGTCGAGAAGTCTCAGACCGAGCACATCTTCAACAAGGACGCGGTGCGGCAGATGCTGACCGAGCATCGCGCCGGAGTGGTCGACAACAGTCGACGACTCTGGACGGTGCTGATCTTCATGGTGTGGCACGGGATCTTCGTCGAGGGCACCATCACGCCCCAGATCGAAGATCACCGCTACCCCGTCAAGCTCTAGCCTCGGCGTAGGCCGGGGCGGTCATCTCACGCCGGGATGACCGCTCCGATCTCGGCTGCGGCCTCGTCTCCGTACGCGCCCGCAATGCGTGCCAACGCTGATTCGCGGTTCCACGTCCAGTCTTGCGGCGCAATGGTTTCCAGCACCAGAACGGCGACCATCGAGCCGAGCTGGGCGCTGCGCTCATGACTCAGACCCGCTGCGTTGCCGACGAGGAATCCGGCCCGGAAGCCGTCTCCGACACCGGTCGGATCGACCTTCTCGGTTTCGGGCACCACCGGCACATGGGTACGTGTTCCGTCGGCCTCGACGATCTCGGCGCCGCCGCTGCCCAGCGTGGTGACACGCAAGCCGACCATCTCGGCGACCTGGGCATCACTGAGACCGGCCTTCTGACGTAGCAGGCCCCACTCGTACTCGTTGGTGAACAGGTAGGTGGCCCCGTCGATGAGTTCGCGTACCTGTTCGCCGTCGAGTCGCGCGAGTTGCTGCGATGGGTCGGCGGCAAACGGTATGCCCAGCTCACGGCACTCCTGACTGTGCACGATCATCCCCTCGGGATCATCGGCGCCGATCAGAACCAACTCGGGCTTGCCGAACTCCTCGGCGAGCCGGGCAAGCGAGATCTGGCGCGATTCACTCATCGCTCCGGCGTAGAAACTGGCCAGCTGGGCCATCTCATCGTCGGTGGTGCACATGAAGCGTGCCGTGTGGGCTGTCTCCGAGACGCGGACACCGCGCGTGTCCACACCGTTGTCCTCCAGGAACTTGCGGTAGTCGTCGAAGTCGCTGCCCACCGACCCCACGAGCAACGGCGAACCACCCAGGACACCCATCGCATACGAGATGTTCCCGGCGACACCGCCGCGCCGGATGATGAGTTCCTCGACCAGGAAACTGAGAGAGATGTGGTCAAGATGTTCGGAAAGCAACTGCTCGGAGAACTTCCCCTGAAAACGCATCAAATGATCTGTTGCGATCGATCCACAAATGGCAATGGCCACGAAAACGAGCCTTTCTGTTCACCCGGTGATGGGGCTAACGCTACATACGCCCACAGACGAAGCAGGGCATACCCCGAATCCGTCGAAAGTATGGGCGTGCGCCTCCAGCCGGGCCTGCATGACATATGCCTGGACAGGAAAACGGCCGCATCCGAGTGATCGGATGCGGCCGTTGCCGAGAGCCAGTGCCCCGTCGGGGCTGGGCGTCAGTTGAACGAGTCGCCGCAGGCGCAGCTGCCGGTCGCGTTCGGGTTGTCGATGGTGAAGCCCTGCTTCTCGATGGTGTCGACGAAGTCGATGCTCGCGCCCATGACGTACGGCGCGCTCATCCGGTCGACGGCCAGTCCGACGCCGTCGAACTCGACAACCAGGTCGCCGTCGAGGTTGCGGTCGTCGAAGTAGAGCTGGTAGCGCAGGCCCGCGCAGCCACCGGGCTGAACCGCGATGCGCAGCATGAGCTCTTCGCGACCTTCCTGCTCGCGCAGGGCCTTGGCCTTCGCGGCAGCGGCATCGGTCAGAATCACACCGTGGGCAGGCGCTTCGGTCTCGGTCTGCACAGCGGTCTCATTCGATGCGGTCATGGATTCTCCTCAGTGTGCGGGGCGTAGGCGTGCGATCGGCACAGTTGCCAGGTATCGGATGCGAACTTCCAACGCCTATAACCGTACTCCTGTCCCCCCTATTCCCGCGTCACGCGGGCGGGCGAAAGCGCCGGTCACCACTCCTCGGCGACGTGCCGCGCGAGTCGGCGCAGCTGGTTGTCGGCGTCATCCATCGCGAGCTGGACCGAACCTGCGATGTCGACGATCGAGTCAGCCCTGGCGATACCCGCCTCGGCGATCTGCGCGGGGGTGAGCGTCACCTGGCCTGCCAGCACAACGGTCGGGATACCTCGCCGACGCGCGGCGGTGGTGAGCGCCGCGACGACCTTGCCCTTGAGGGTTTGTTCGTCACACCGCCCCTCGCCGGTGATCACCAGGTCCACGTCGTCGATGAGTTGCTGTTGTCCGGTCGCCTCGGCGATAACGGTCGCCCCGGACACCCTCGTCGCCCCGAGCGCGATCAGCGCGGCACCCAGTCCCCCGGCCGCGCCTGCGCCTGCATCCTCGGTGATGTCGCGGCCGGCGAGACCGTTGAGTGACGAGGCCCATTCGGCCATGCCTTCCTCCAACAAGGAGACGGTCTGGGGGTCGGCGCCCTTCTGTGGCCCGAACACATGTGCCGCGCCACCTGGGCCGAGCAGCGGGTTCTCGACATCCGAGGCAGCCACCAACGTGACCGACCTCAGCAAATGTGCGGCGCCGTCGAGACCACCGAGCGCGTCGATCAGACCACGACCGCCGTCGGTACTCGCGCTGCCGCCCAGCCCCACAACGATGTCGGTGGCGCCGGCGGCCACCGCGGCGGCCACCAGCTGGCCGACCCCGAACGTGTCCGCGGACAGCGCGGTCCGCGGAGTGGGGCCGCCTCCCAACTGGTGCAGCCCGCAGGCCTGCGCACATTCGACGTAGGCGGTCGCACGATCTCCGCGACGATCCAGCAGCCAGTCGGCCCGGACCGACGCTCCGAGTGGACCTGCCACCGTCTCGCTGCGGCGGTCGCCGAACCGGCTGGCCAGGACATCGACGAATCCTGGTCCGCCGTCGGATTGCGGCACCGATATCAACTCGTCGCCGGGACGTCCCAGCTTCCACCCGGCCGCGATGGCCTGGGCGGCCGCGACCGCTGTGAGGGTGTCACCGAAGGAGTCCGGGGCGATCAAAGCCTTCATGGAGGGAGTATAGGAACGGCAAGGCAGCTCCGGCAGCGCAGCGAAGACGCCGGCTGCCCCGGCGGCCGTTCTGATCCCCGGCGGGGAGTCCTGCACCACCCGGGGATCAGAACTGCCGCCGGGGAGATAATCTGACGGGGTGAAATTGCCCTGGAAGAAGGACGACGTCGAAGGCGACACCGTCGACACGACCGCCGGTCAGACAACGGTGGAAGAAACTGCGGGCAGTCGCAGGTACACCGAGGGCAAAGGTCGCCCGACTCCCAAGCGGCGTGACGCCCAGGGCAAGCGACGCGGACCGGTCAGCCCGGCCCCGCTGACCCGCGCCGAGGCACGGGCACGGAAGAAAGAACTCAAGGGGTCGAACGTCACCCTGACCAAGGCCGAGAAGAAGGACCAGGCCGACGCTCGGCGTCAGCAGCGCGCCGATCAGCGTCAGAAGATGATGGAAGGCGACGAGCGGTATCTGATGCCGCGCGACAAGGGCGAGGTGCGTCGTTACGCCCGCGACATCGTCGACTCCCGCCGGAACTTCGCCGGGATGTTCATGCCCTTCGCCATCCTGCTGATCATCGTCATGTTCGTGCCGGCCATCGCGGTGTACGCCACGCTGCTCATGCTGGTCTTTGTGGTCTTCCTGGTGATCGACGGAGTGTTGCTGGGACGGATTTTGAACAATCGCGTCCGCGAGCGGTTCCCGAGCACCGAAGACGGCGGATTCAAGCTCGGCTGGTACGGATTCAGCCGCGCTATGCAGCTGCGGTTCATGCGGGCACCAAAACCGAGGGTCAAGCCGGGTGACGCGGTCTGAGCGACGATGCGCACTCTGATCCTTGGTGGAATTCGTTCAGGTAAATCAGCTTTCGGCGAGGGACTGCTCCCGGCGACCGGCGTCCGATACATCGCCACCGCGGCCGATCCGGCGACTGGCGACCCACAGTGGTCACAGCGCATCGCCGCGCACCGGTCACGACGGCCGGTCGGTTGGCAGACGGTGGAGTCCGCCGACGTCGCCGGTCGACTTCGCTCCGACCCGGACGTGGCGACTCTTGTCGACGATCTCGGCGGGTGGGTCAGCAGACAGATCGACGATGTGGGCGGCTGGGACGACGACAACTTCGACCTCTCCGACAAGATTGCCGAATTCGTTTCTGCGGTAGCCGATTTCACCGGGGACCTGGTCATCATCAGTCCCGAGGTGGGCCTGTCCCTGGTGGCGCCCACGCCGGCGGGACGGCTGTTTCAGGATCAGCTGGGGCTTCTCAACAACGCCGTGGCGGCAACGTGTGACCGGACGGTCCTGGTCGTCGCGGGCAAAGTGCTCGAGATCAGTGACCCGCAGCCGGCTGCCATCAATGCTGTCAGCGCCGCGCCCGTCCCGGTCGAGGGATCAAAGGCCGATGACATCGAGGCCACGTCGGCAACCCCACAGACCGAGGGGTCCGACGATTCCGGGCAGCACGCCGGCCTCGGCGCCGCGACGGAGTTCGAACTCCCCGAGCAATTCGACTTCATCGCTGCACCCGACCGTGATGCAGCCATTGCGGCCAGGGCACGACAGGGCGAACTGACCAAACCCACCGGCTCGCTGGGTCGGCTCGAAGAGATCGCAGTGTGGGTCGCTTCATGCCAAGGAATCTGTCCCCCATCGCCTTTCGGTCAGCCGACGGTTGTTGTGTTCGCCGGCGACCACGGGGTCGCCCGGGCCGGGGTGTCGGCGTACCCACCTGAGGTGACGGCACAGATGGTCGCCAATTTCACCGCCGGCGGAGCCGCGGTGAACGTGCTGGCCAGACTGCACGGCGCGAAGGTCAGGGTCGAGGATCTCGCGGTCGACGCCGAGACCCCCGAAGCCATCAGCCGGTTCAAGGTGCGGCGCAGCTCGGGAGACCTCACCGTCGAAGACGCTCTGACCACCGAGCAGACCCGCGCCGCCCTCGCCGCCGGGCGGGCCATCGCCGACCAAGAGATCGACAGTGGCGCCGATCTGCTGATCGCCGGCGAGATGGGTATCGGCAACACCACTCCCGCAACGATTCTCGTCGGTCTTCTGACGGACAACGAGCCCGTTGTGGTGGTCGGCCGCGGAACCGGCATCGACGACAACGGCTGGATCCGCAAGACTGCGGCGGTGCGCGACGGGATGCGTCGTGCGCGCCCCCACGGCAGGGTTCCCCTCGAGTTGCTGCGCACCGTGGCCGGCGCGGAGATCACCGCGATGGCGGGGTTCCTGGCCCAGGCTGCGTTACGGCGCACACCGGTCATCCTCGACGGTCTTGTGGTAACAGCCGCTGCGCTGGTTGCCAACGACATGGCGCCCGGTGCCCGCGAGTGGTGGTTGGCCGGGCATCGATCCGCCGAACCGGCTCACAGCATCGCGCTCAAGCAGCTCGATCTCGAGCCGCTCCTGGACCTCTCGATGCGCCTCGGCGAAGGCAGTGGCGCTTTGACCGCTCTCCCGGTGGTGCAGTCTGCGGTGGCCACACTCGCCTCCATGGCCACCTTCGCCGAAGCCCAGGTCACCGGCGCACCGGAACCCACGCGCGCCGGTCGATGAGCCTTCGCCGCGCGCTGCGCGGTCCCCAGACCGCGCTGTCCTGGTTGACCATCCTGCCTGTGGCGGAACCACCGGGCCCGTTCGACCGCGCCTTGGGCGGCGCGGTGATCGGGTCCACGCCCCTGGTCGGTGCGGTCCTCGGCGGCATCGCCGCCACAGCCGCGTTCGGGTTGTCGTTTACCGACTTACCGGTGTTGATGCTCGGTCTGTTGATCGTCGGGTTGTTGGCGGTCCTGACCCGGGGCATGCACCTCGATGGGCTGGCCGACACCGCCGACGGACTCGGCTGTTTCGGTCCGCCCGAGCGTGTTCACGAGGTGATGCACAGTGGCAGCACCGGTCCGTTCGGCGCGGCGACGCTGGTGCTGGTACTGGCTGCGCAGGCAACCGGATACGGCGCCCTCATCGAACAGGGAAACTGGGCCGCCATCGTCTTCGTGGTCTTCCTCAGTCGCGTGGCCCCCGTGATCGGATGCCGGATCACGTTGCACGCCACCGAGAAATCCAAGTTCGGTGCGTTGACCGCGGGCACGCAAAGGCTGACCATCCCGTTCTGGGTGATGGGGGCTGTGGTCGCCGGGTTCGCCATCGAGCCGGTACCGCCCATCCCCGGTGCGTTCACCGCCGTGGTGGTCGCAGCCTTCGCCTGGGCATTCACCGCGCACTGTTCCCGACGGTTCGACGGCGTGAACGGCGACGTTCTCGGCGCTCTCGTCGAGCTGAGCGCGCTGATCGCCCTGTGCGGGATGTTGATCGGCTGACGGGCCGGGCGCCGACCTCAGCCGTAGAGCTTGGTCATCCAGCCGTGCGTGTCGGCGAACGTCCCCCGCTGTATGCCGGTGAGGGTGTCGCGCAGGGCCATCGTCACCTTGCCCGGCTGGCCGTCGGCGATCGTGTAGTCGTCGACGTCCCCCTTGACGTGTCCGACCGGGGTGATCACCGCGGCGGTGCCACAGGCGAAGACCTCAGTGATCTCGCCCGATGCCACGCCTTTGCGTAGCTCCTCGACGCTGATCTTGCGTTCGCTGACGTCGAACCCGGCGTCGGTCGCCAGCTGCAGCAACGATTCCCGGGTGATCCCAGGCAACAGAGATCCCGACAGCTCAGGGGTCACGAGCTTGGCGTCGGCACCGGATCCGAACACGAAGAACAGGTTCATCCCGCCCATCTCTTCGATGTGACGACGCTCGATGGCGTCGAGCCAGACCACCTGGTCGCATCCGTGCTCGGCGGCCTGGGCCTGTGCCAGCAGTGACGCCGCGTAGTTGCCACCGAACTTGGCCGCGCCGGTACCGCCGGGCGCCGCCCGCACGTACTCGGTGGACAGCCAGACACTCACTGGATGAACGCCGCGGGGGAAGTACGCACCGGCAGGCGACCCGATCAGCATGTACCGGTACTCGGTCGCGGGCCGCACGCCGAGGCCGGGCTCGGTGGCGATCATGAACGGGCGCAGATAGAGCGACGACTCGCCGCCGGCTGCGGGCACCCACTCGTGATCCGCGGCCAGCAGGGCCTGCAGCGAGGCCATGAAGTCCTCGGTGCTCAGTTCGGGCATGGCCAGCCGGCGCGCCGAACGCTGCATCCGCGCTGCGTTGGCGTCGGGCCGGAACGATGCGATCGTCCCGTCGGACTGCCGGTAGGCCTTGAGACCTTCGAAGATCTCCTGGGCGTAGTGCAGCACCATCGCCGAAGGATCCAGAGCGATCGGGCCGTACGGGACGATGCTCGCGTCGTGCCAGCCCTTGTCCGCACTGTAATCGATGATCACCATGTGGTCGGTGAAATGCCTGCCGAATCCCGGGGCTTCCAGGATGTCGGCGCGGCGCGACTGGGACACCGGCTGGGGATGCTCGGTCCGGACGAACTCCAAGGTCATCAGGCAATGGTAACGCTCACCCGTGAGCCGATTCCGACCACCGATTCCGCGTGGCCCGACCACCCCTGGTCCGCAGGCGAAACGGGTGGGGTCAGCCGGCGTTCGCGGTCACGAACGGCGGCAGCACCACCTCGCACTCGAGAGCCCGTCCCCGGACATCGATCACCACGGTGTCGCCTTTGGCGACGCCGGCGGCACTGTCGATGAGCGCCAGGGCGATTCCGGTCTTGAGTGTCGGAGAGAAGGTGCCCGATGTGCACACGCCGATCCGGTCACCGCCTGCTGCCGACAACACGGGTGAATCGGCACGCGGCACGCCGCGCCCGGTCGCCCGCAGACCCCACAGCCGCCGCACCGGGCCCGCCTCCTTCTCGGCCAGCAGGGCGTCGCGACCGAAGAACTCCGGTTTTTTCCATCCGACAGCCCAACTGCAACGGGCCTGCAGTGGACTGATGTCGACCGACAGTTCGTGTCCGTGCAAGGGGTAACCCATCTCGGTGCGGAGGGTGTCGCGAGCTCCCAATCCGGCCGGCTGCCCGCCGGCCGCGACAACTGCGGACAGAAGGGCATCGAAGACCGGTGCACTGTCGTCCCACGACGGCAGCAACTCGTAGCCGCGTTCACCGGTGTATCCGGTCCGGCACACCCGCACCGGATACCTCGCGTCACCCACCGCCAACTCGGCATCGGCGAACGACATGTAGTCCATCTCCGTCGGCACGCCCAGATCCGCGAGCACCTGCGCCGAGCGGGGTCCCTGAACCGCGATGACACCGAAGTCGCGATGACGGTTCCGGACCTCGATCCCGTCAGGGGCGACGGCCGCGAGCGCCGCGACCACTGCAGCCGTGTTCGCGGCGTTCGGAACCATGAACACCTCGTCGTCGGACACCCAGTAGACGATCAGGTCGTCGATGACACCGCCGGTTTCGTTGGTGCACAACGTGTATTGGGCCTTGCCCGGCGCGATCTTGTTCAGATCGTTGGTGAGGGTGCGGTTGACGAACTCCGCAGCTCCCGGTCCGGTGACGGACGCCTTGCCGAGGTGACTGACGTCGAATATCCCGACCGCCTCACGCACGGCGGTGTGCTCGGCGACGGTGCCCGCATAGGACACCGGCATGTTCCATCCGCCGAATGCCGCGAAACTCGCGCCCAGTGTGCGGTGCGATTCCTCGATCGGTCCGGCCAGCAATTCACCTTCGCTCATGGCGTTACGCTATCGCGCCCACGGCGGGCCCGGGAGCGAGGCGAACTAGGATCGACAATCGGGAAGCATGTCGGCTACGAGTGGGAGTGAAACGTGAGCAAGTCAAGCGCGAACCGTCGGCTGGGTCCGGAACTGTCTCTGGTGACCCAGATCGGCAAGGGCGACGACGTTCTGGTCATCGGATTGACGACCGCCGAGGACGACGACACTCCCATATTGGTGATCGGCGATGGACTGCTCGACGATGCGCAAGCAGGCGCAGTGGACTCCGCGCTGTCTGCGGTCGGGGCGACCGGCGCGGCCGGCCAGCTCACCCGGATCCCGGCACCCCCCGGGCTCGGCGTCTCCTCTGTTCTCGCGGTGGGCCTGGGTGCCCCGGCCAAACTCGATGACAGCGAACACGTTCGACGGCAGGCAGGTGTTGCCGCCCGCAGCCTCGACGGGGTGGCCAGTGCTGTCACCACGCTGTCCACGATCGATCTGACCGCCGCCGCCCAGGGCTTCTTCCTCGGCTCCTACCGCTTCGACGAGTTCCGTTCGAAGGAGCCGGAGAAGTCCGGGGTCACCGCGGTCAAGCTCCTGGTGCCCGCCACGGACAAGCAGACCAAAAAAGATCTCGAGCGCGCCGAGGCCATCGCCACCGCCGTCGCGACAGCTCGCGACTTCGTCAACACCCCGCCGAGCCATCTGTACCCCGACGAGTTCGCACAACGCGCCAAGGCCCTCGGCTCCGCCGCCGGCCTCAAGGTGGAGATCCTCGACGAGGCAGCCCTGGCCAAGGACGGCTACGGCGGCATCGTCGGGGTCGGCCAGGGCAGTTCCCGGCCACCGCGCCTGGTGCGACTCACCCACACCGCGGGCCGCAAGGCGAAAACCGTTGCGCTCGTGGGTAAGGGCATCACCTTCGACACCGGTGGCATCTCGATCAAGCCGGCAGCCGGCATGGATCACATGACCTCGGACATGGGCGGAGCTGCGGCGATCGTGGCCACCACCATCCTCGCGGCCAAACTCGACGTCGGCGTCAACGTCATCGCGACCGTCCCGATGGCCGAGAACATGCCGTCCGGCACCGCCCAACGTCCCGGCGACGTCCTCACCCAGTACGGCGGCAAGACCGTCGAGGTGCTCAACACCGATGCCGAGGGCCGGCTCATCCTCGCCGACGCGATCGTGCGCGCGTGCGAGGACAACCCCGACTACCTCATCGACACCGCGACACTCACCGGGGCGCAGATGGTGGCCCTGGGGACACGTACACCCGGTGTGATGGGCACCGAGGAGTTCCGTGACCGTGTCGCGACGATCTCCCGCTCGGTGGGCGAATCAGGTTGGGCGATGCCGTTTCCCGAGGAATTGCGTTCAGATCTCGACTCCCGGGTCGCCGACCTGGCCAACATCACCAATCACCGTTGGGGCGGAATGCTCTCGGCCGGCGTGTTCCTGCGCGAGTTCGTCGCCGACGGAGTCGAGTGGGCCCACATCGACATCGCCGGACCTGCGTTCAACACCGGAGGCCCGTGGGGCTATACCGGTAAGGGCGGTACAGGCGTCCCCGTACGCACCATCTTCGCCGTGCTCGAGGAGATCGCTGCCGAAGGGTAGAGCAAAAGGTAGGGTTTAGACCGGCGGTTCGGCCCACCAGGAAGTACCGCCACAACGCCGCGTCACCAACACCGGTGGCCCGGACTCAGACCGCAGACCGTACACCGGATCTCGAAATCGAGGAGTCGACAACGATGGCCTTCTCCGTCCAAATGCCCGCCCTGGGTGAAAGCGTCACCGAGGGCACAGTCACCAGGTGGCTCAAGCAGGAGGGTGACACGGTCGAGGCCGATGAACCGTTGCTCGAGGTGTCGACCGACAAGGTCGACACCGAGATCCCGGCCCCTGCCTCAGGTGTCCTGACAAAGATCGTCGCCCAAGAGGACGACGTGGTCGAGGTCGGCGGCGAGCTGGCCCAGATCGGCGAAGAAGGCGAATCGGGCGGAAGCTCCGACGACGCAGACTCCGGCGATGCCGGTTCCGACGAGGCGCCCGCCGAGCAAGAGGCGGAACCCGAACCCGAACCAGAGCCTGAATCCGAACCCGAGCCGGCCAAGCCCGCCGCTTCGGGATCGGGATCGAGTGAAGGCACCGACGTCACCATGCCCGAACTGGGTGAGTCCGTGACAGAGGGCACCGTGACGCGCTGGCTGAAAGAGGTCGGCGACTCGGTCGAGGCCGACGAGGCCCTCGTCGAGGTCTCCACCGACAAGGTCGACACGGAGATCCCATCGCCGGCGGCCGGCACCCTGCTCGAGATCGTCGCCCAGGAAGACGACGTGGTCGAGGTCGGCGGGCGTCTGGCGGTCATCGGTTCGGCCGACGCCAAACCGTCCGCACCCGAGCCTGAGCCGGAACCCGAGGCGAAAGCCGAGCCGGAGCCAGAACCCGAGCCAGAGCCAGAGCCGGAACCTGAGCCCGAGCCAGAACCCGAGGCGAAGAAACCCGAGCCCGCCCCGAAGTCCGAGCCCGCCAAGAAGTCGGCCCCTGCGCCCAGCGGTGGCGACAGCGGCTCGAGTCCTTACGTGACGCCGCTGGTCCGCAAACTCGCGGGCGAGAACAACGTCGACCTGAACTCGATCAAGGGCACCGGTGTCGGTGGCCGCATCCGCAAGCAGGATGTGCTCGCCGCCGCCGAGGCCGCAAAGACCCCGCCGGCAGCCGAGAAGTCCGCCGAGCCCGCACCCGCGGCGCATGCGTCTTCGGCTGCGGTCGCACCGCGGCCGGAGCTGGCCCAGCTGGTCGGTACCACGCAGAAGATCAACAGGATTCGCCAGATCACGGCCAAGAAGACTCGCGAGTCCCTGCAGGAGAGCGCTCAGCTCACGCAGGTCTTCGAGGTCGACATGACCAAGATCGTGACGCTACGCAAGGCGGCGAAGGAAGGCTTCAAGTCGAGCGAGGGCGTGAACCTGACGTTCCTGCCTTTCATCGCGAAGGCTGTCGTCGAGGCCCTCAAGGCCCATCCCAACGTCAACGCCTCGATTGATGAGGACGCCAAGGAGATCACCTACTACTCGAAGGTGCATCTCGGTATCGCTGTGGACACCGAGCAGGGTCTGCTCTCGCCGGTGATCCACAACGCCGACGACCTCTCGGTCGCCGGACTGGCGCGGGCGATCGCCGACATCGCGAGCAGGGCGCGGAGCAACAAGCTCAAGCTCGACGACCTGACCGGCGGCACGTTCACCATCACCAACATCGGCAGCCAGGGCGCGTTGTTCGACACCCCGATCCTGGTTCCGCCGCAGGCCGCGATGCTGGGCACCGGCGCGATCGTCAAACGCCCGGTGGTGCTCACCGGAGCAGACGGTTCCGAATCGATCGCGGTGCGGTCGATGTCGTACCTGCCGCTGACCTACGACCACCGATTGATCGACGGTGCCGACGCCGGACGCTTCCTCACCACGGTGAAGCATCGTCTGGAAGAAGCGGCGTTTGAGGCAGATCTCGGCCTCTAACCGATGCGCATCGCCGTTGCGGGATCATCTGGATTGATCGGCACGGCCCTGGTGGACAGTCTCACCGGGGCCGGCCACCAGGTGGTCCGTCTCGTTCGCAGGCCGACGACGGCGCAGAACGAGATCCATTGGCAGCCTGAATCTTTCGGCATAGATCCCAGTTCGCTGCGCGGCACCGATGCCGTGGTCAACCTGTGTGGCCGGGGCATCGGCGACCGGCGCTGGTCCGGGCATGTCAAGCAGCAACTGCGAGACAGCCGGATCATCCCGACACAGGTGCTCGCCGATGCCGTACGGGCCGCACGGATACCGGTACTGGTGAACGCCAGCGCCACCGGCTACTACGGCGACACCGGGTCGACGGCGGTCACCGAGGAGAGCCCGTCCGGGACGGGTTTCCTCGCCGACCTGACCACCGACTGGGAAGCCGCGGCGATGTCGGCATCGGTACCCGGCGAGCACCGCGTCACTCTGCTCAGGATCTCGCCCGTGATGTCGCCGACGGGCGGAATCCTCGGCAAGCTCCGACCTCTGTTCCGGCTGGGTCTGGGAGCCAAACTCGGTGACGGCCGTCAGTATCTCCCCTGGATCAGCCTCGTGGACGCTGTCCGCGCGATCGAGTTCGTGCTGGACCGGTCGCTTGCCGGGCCGGTCAACGTCTGTGGCCCGGCGTCGGTGACGAACAAGGAGTTCACCGAGGCATTCGGTCGCACTCTGGGGCGCCCGGCTCCGTGGACAGTGCCGGGTTTTGCACTCAAGAGGGGTGCCGGTGAGATGGCCGAGGAAATGTTGTTGGGGGGCCAGAACGTTGTACCTGCTGTGCTGACCGGCAACGACTTCGACTATCGGCATCCGACCATCGCCTCGGCGTTGGCGTATGCCACCGGCCGCGAGGGCCGAGGAGCGGCAGGATGAAGAAACGATGACCAGTTCACGACTGTCCCGAGACCCGATCGAGGTTCGCCGACTGGGCCGGGTGGACTACCAGGAGACATTCGACCTGCAGCACCGGCTTGCTTCCGACCGTGCCGACGGGGTGCTGGACCACGACGTACTGCTGTTGCTGGAACACCCGCCCGTCTACACCGCCGGCAGACGAACCGAAGACGCCGACCGGCCGACAGACGGTTCACCCGTCATCGACGTGGACCGCGGCGGGAAGATCACCTGGCACGGCCCTGGCCAGCTCGTCGCCTATCCGATCGTCGCCCTCGCCCAACCGGTTGATGTCGTGGACTACGTGCGCCGGCTGGAAGAGGCGATGATCGCCGTGTGCTCACAGCTAGGCCTTCCGACCTACCGGGTCGACGGGCGGTCGGGCGTCTGGGTGCTAGGAGGCGGAAGTGCGGATCGGAAGATCGGTGCCATCGGCATCAGGGTCGCTCGCGCTGTGGCCCTGCACGGGATCGCCATCAACTGCAATCCGGATCTCGATGCGTTCGGTTCGATCATTCCGTGCGGTATCCCCGACGCCGGGGCAGGTTCTCTGACAGGCGAATTGGGTCGCACGGTCACAGTCGACGAGGTGCTCCCCCTGCTGGAGAAGGCCGTGGTCGACGCGCTCGACGGCACCCTCCCGGTCAGCGACCACCCGGCGCCGACCGAGCCCTCCCCGCAGGTCTTCGCACCTGCCCGCACCGGCGTAGCATCGATCCAGTGACCGTTTCGCAGGACAAACCATCTCAATCCAGCGCCCCCGGATCCGTTGGTCCCAATGGCCGCAAGTTGCTCCGGCTCGAGGCGCGCAACGCCGAGACGCCGATCGAGCGCAAGCCGTCGTGGATTAAGACCCGCGCCACCATGGGCCCGGAGTTCACCGAACTCAAAGCCCTGGTGAAGAGCGAGGGCCTGCACACGGTCTGCGAAGAAGCGGGATGTCCCAACATCTATGAATGCTGGGAAGACCGTGAGGCCACCTTCCTGATCGGCGGCGAACAGTGCACCCGTCGGTGCGACTTCTGCCAGATCGACACCGGTAAGCCCAGCGACCTCGACCGTGACGAGCCCCGCCGGGTGGCGGAGTCGGTCGCCACGATGGGGTTGCGCTACTCCACCGTGACCGGTGTGGCGCGCGACGACCTCCCTGACGGCGGTGCCTGGCTGTACGCCGAGACCGTGCGTTACATCAAGCAGCTCAACCCGAACACCGGCGTCGAGTTGTTGATCCCCGACTTCAACGCCGACCCCGACCAACTCGCCGAGGTGTTCGCCTCACGGCCCGAGGTGCTGGCCCACAACGTCGAGACGGTGCCGCGCATCTTCAAGCGCATCCGCCCCGCGTTCCGCTACCAGCGCAGCCTCGACGTGATCACCGCTGCGCGCGACGCCGGCCTGGTCACCAAGTCCAACCTCATCCTCGGGATGGGCGAGACACCGGACGAGGTCCGCGAGGCCATGGCCGATCTGCACAATGCCGGCTGCGACATCCTGACAATCACGCAGTACCTGCGTCCGTCACCGCGGCATCACCCGGTCGATCGGTGGGTCAAGCCCGAAGAGTTCGTCGAGCACTCCACGTTCGCCGACAACCTGGGGTTCGCCGGTGTGATGGCGGGGCCCCTGGTGCGTTCGTCGTACCGGGCCGGCCGTCTGTATGCCCAGGCGATGGCTCACCACGGCCGGGAGTTGCCCGCCGAGATGGCCCACCTGACCGACGGTGGTAGCGCCACCCAGGAAGCCACGTCACTGCTCGCTCGCCTTGCCCGCTGACCCGGCACTCCGCCGCAACCGGACGTTGACCGTCGGGTTGGGACGGCCTGGTCAACTGATTTGGATGGTTCAGTATCCTGGACCACATGGCTAAGGCACCAAAAGCGACAAAAGAGGCGAAGGCAGCAGCGAAGGCTGCCCGTAAGGAAGCGTCGCGGGCCCGCCGCAAGCAGCTCTGGCAGGCGTTCCAGATGCAGCGCAAAGAAGACAAGCTGCTCCTGCCCTACATGATCGGCGCGGTTGTCCTCCTGGTCGGCCTGGCCGTGCTCATCGGTCTGCTCACCGGATCGCTGGTGTTCGTTCTGCCGCTGGGCATCGTTCTGGGTGTGCTGATCGCTTTCATCATCTTCGGTCGTCGTGTTCAGAAGACGGTGTTCACCAAAGCGGAGGGCCAGGCCGGCGCCGCAGCGTGGGCGCTGGACAACATGCGTGGACAGTGGCGGGTCAAGCAGGCCGTCACAGGCACCGCACATCTCGACGCGATCCATCGGGTCATCGGCAAGCCCGGGGTCATCCTCGTTGCCGAAGGCGCGCCCCATCGCACCAAATCGTTGCTGGCACAGGAAAAGAAGCGGATTTCCCGACTGGTCGGCGATACACCGATCTACGACGTGACCGTCGGCAACGAGGAGGGCCAGGTACCTCTGAAGAGCCTCGAACGCCATCTGAACAAATTGCCGAACAACATCAACAAGGCGCGGATCGACGCCCTGGAATCACGTCTTGCGGCGTTGGGCGGGAAGCAGCCCGGACCGGGAATGCCCAAGGGCCCGATGCCGCAGGGTGCGAAGATGCGCAACGTTCAGCGCGCCGCCCGCCGCCGATAGTTCCCGCGCACGCCGCACTTTCCCCGCACATCGGATTTCTCCGCACAGAACAGCGCCACCCGTTCTGGTCACATCCACCCTGCAATTGGTGGATGGGCCGAAACGGGTGGCGCTGTCGTCGGTGTGTGTGGCGGGAGGCTAGCGCGTACGGACCAACGCGGTACCGGTTGCCCGATCGTGCAGTCCTCGGCCATCGGCATCATTGATCAGAGGCGGAACCAGGAAGACGATGAGGATCTGCCGGCCCAGCGACCGCAGAAGTCCCACCCGCTCGCCCCCGTCCACCCTGGCCACCCGCAAGCCGGTGATGAACTGGCCCGGGGTGAAGCCGAATGCGGTCAAGGTCACGGCTCCGACCACAAACCAGACGAGCAGGACGATCGTCGACAGCGACGACGACTGCAGGTCCTGGACAAACAGCAGCGAGATGCCGCCGCACATCAGCCAATCCACGAGCAGACCCAGGCAGCGGTGCCACGACGACGCCAGCGCCCCGGGACCCGATTCGGGCAGTCCGAGCTGTTCACCGCGGTAGGTGCCGTCGTCGACACCATCGTGCAGAGCCGACTGAGGGCCCGAGAGCCACGATCCGGTGATTCGTCCCATTGCCCAATCATAGATGTGCTGCCGAATCCGTCGGACCGGACGCGACTCGCCCCGACACGCCGTGATCGGTACCGTCGTTGCGTCGCGGACTTCCCTACGTAACACAGGCGAAACACCGAGGTATCTGCCAAGCAACCTGGTGTCAATACGGTCAGCGGTGATGATCCGCCGCTCTAGAGTGGCAAGGACAGTCGTCAGACCCAGGTAGAACCCAAGAATCGGTCTGACTACAACGGGTACGAGTGAAGGAGTCACCCACAGGTGTACAACACAAAAGAAGAACTGCTCGAGGGCATCAAGTCCGAGGGCGTCGAATATGTCGACATCCGGTTCTGCGATCTCCCCGGGGTGATGCAGCACTTCTCCATCCCGGCATCGGCTTTCGATGAGAGCGTCTTCGAGGACGGCCTGGCATTCGACGGATCGTCGGTGCGCGGCTTCCAGTCGATCGACGAGTCGGACATGATGCTCCTCCCCGACCCGGCGACTGCGCGGATCGACCCGTTCCGCAAGGCGAAGACGATGAACGTCACCTTCTTCGTGCACGACCCGTTCACGCGCGAGGCCTACAGCCGCGACCCGCGAAACATCGCCCGCAAGGCCGAGGACTACCTGGCCAGCACCGGCATCGCCGATACCTGCTTCTTCGGCGCCGAGGCCGAGTTCTACATCTTCGACTCGGTGTCCTTCAGCTCCGAGATCAACGGCACCCACTACCAGGTGGAGTCCGAATCAGGCTGGTGGAACACCGTTTCGCAGACCGACCCCGACGGTTCACCCAACCTCGGATACAAGGTCCGCCAGAAGGGCGGATACTTCCCGGTCGCCCCGTACGACCACTACGTCGATCTGCGCGATGAGATCTCGACCAACCTCCAGAAGGCCGGCTTCATCCTCGAGCGCGGACACCACGAGGTGGGCACCGCCGGACAGGCCGAGATCAACTACAAGTTCAACACCCTGCTGCACGCAGCCGACGACGTTCAGCTGTTCAAGTACATCGTGAAGAACACCGCATGGCAGAACGGCAAGACCGTCACCTTCATGCCCAAGCCCCTCTTCGGCGACAACGGATCGGGCATGCACGCCCACCAGTCGCTGTGGAAAGACGGCAAGCCTCTCTTCCACGACGAGGCCGGCTACGCGGGACTGTCGGATCTGGCCCGCCACTACATCGGCGGCATCCTGCACCACGCGCCGTCACTGCTGGCGTTCACCAACCCCACGGTCAACTCCTACAAGCGGCTCGTGCCCGGCTACGAGGCCCCGATCAACCTGGTCTACAGCCAGCGCAACCGCAGCGCCTGCGTGCGTATCCCGATCACAGGCAACAACCCGAAGGCCAAGCGCCTCGAGTTCCGTTGCCCGGACAGCTCGGGCAACCCGTACCTGGCGTTCGCCGCGATGATGATGGCCGGTCTGGACGGCATCAAGAACAAGATCGAGCCGCACGAGCCCGTCGACAAGGACCTCTACGAGCTCCCGCCGGAGGAGGCCAAGGGCATCCCCCAGGCCCCGACGTCGCTCGGCGCGGTCATCGACCGCCTCGAAGAGGATCACGAATACCTCACCGAGGGTGGCGTGTTCACCGAGGACCTGATCGAGACCTGGATCTCGTTCAAGCGTGAGAACGAAATCGAGCCGGTGCAGATCCGTCCGCACCCCTACGAGTTCTCTCTCTACTACGACGTCTGATCCGCCTCCGGCGAAGGACGTCTGATCCGCCTCCGGCGATCAGCGCCTGAGTGCGTCAACCCGGCCGGCCCGGTGAACTGTTCCTCAGTTCACCGGGCCGGTCTGGCGTATCCAGGCCCACACCCTGCCCACGGAATGAACCGACGAGCGCACCGGTTGGCGTGAAGAGGTTCAACAGTCACAACATCGCAGGGAGTCAATCGTGAAGATCGGCATCATCGGAGCAGGTTTTATCGGCGGAACGCTCACGCGTCGCCTCACCCAACTGGGTCATGAGGTCCGGGTCGCCAACTCGCGCGACCCGCAGACGCTCGCCGACCTGGCGTCGGAGACCGGAGCCACCGCGGTGTGGGCATCGGAAGCA
Source organism: Williamsia sp. R60 (assembly GCF_054063855.1). Classification (NCBI taxonomy): domain Bacteria; kingdom Bacillati; phylum Actinomycetota; class Actinomycetes; order Mycobacteriales; family Nocardiaceae; genus Williamsia; species Williamsia sp. R60. The sequence goes on along the minus strand of NZ_JBSSGR010000001.1, from coordinate 1,321,634 downwards.
GCCGAGGACGCCGATCTCGTGATCGTCAGCATTCCGCAGAAAAACACTCCCGACCTGGCGCCGGGCATCGTGTCGGCGCGCAAACCCGGCGCGCCCATCATCGAGACGAACAACTACTACCCGCAGCAGCGCGACGGCAAGATCGACGCCATCGAAGACGGCACACCCGAAAGCGTCTGGGTTTCACAACTGCTCGGCGAACCGGTCTACAAGGTGTTCAACGGCATCTTCTGGAAGCACCTGCTCAACAAGGGTGTCCCGGCCGGAACACAGGGCCGCATCGCACTCCCGATCGCGGGCCCGGATGACGAGGGCAAGAAAGTCGTCTCCCAGCTCGTCGACGAACTGGGTTTCGATCCGGTCGACGCCGGCAGCCTCGACGAGTCGTGGCGTCAGCAACCGGGCACCCCGGTGTACGGCAAGGACTATGGGATCGACGGCACCATCGAAGCGCTTGCGCAGGCGACGCCGGAACGCACCGCCGAGTGGCGCGCCTGACCCCACGAGCGACGTCCGCCCGCGCCGAGTGATTCGTCGCGGGCGGATGTGTTTGCGTCACAGCACATTCGCCGACCGCAGTGATCGGTCAGCGATCAGCAACTGCTACGTTGCCTGGATGACCTATAAGCGTTTGCTCCCGGCCCTCATCGTGTCCTCGACGCTGATGCTGGCCGCATGCGGCTCCGACGCCGACTCCGCCACCTCTGAATCAACCGCCGCGGGGATCACCACCACCGCAGCACCCGCGGGATGCCCGACCGTGGCCCCGGAGTCCGATGTGGCACCGGAGTGGACGTTGTCAGGAACCACCGGTGAGGTCGCCGTCACCGGCTCCACCGACACCACCGCGCCCGCCGTCGAGGTCACCACACCCTTCTCCGTCGACCAGACGACCGTTCACACGCTGACCGAGGGTGACGGCGCACTCGTGCCCGACACTGCCGAGGTGACGGTCTGCTACATGGGGGTGAACGGCCGCGACGGCACCGTGTTCGACAGCAGCTACGAGCGCGGTTTGCCCGTCGACTTCCCGCTCGACCGCGTCGTTCCAGGCTTCCAGAAGGCCATCGCCGGCCAGAAGGTCGGATCTACCGTGGCTGTCGCGATGACGTCTGCCGATGGTTACGCGAACGGCAATCCCCAGGCCGGTATCGAAGCCGGCGACACGCTGGTTTTCGCCATCAAGATCATCTCCGCCGAGAGCTGATCAGAGGTTAGAAGCGAGGCCGTGGCCGGCTCGGTACCGAAGAGACGTCAGCTCGGTACCAGTGCGACCACCAGTGCGCGATGGTCAGACTTCGTCACCGAGAAGGTGGACAACGATGTCGCGGTGAATCCGCGCGTCACCACGTGGTCGATGCCGATCAGCGGCGGGTAGCTGCGGTCGTCCGGGTAGGTCAACTGCACGCCCTCGCCCGCCTGCTCGGTCGCATCCCGGAATCCGCGCTCCAGTAGCGACCGGTACTGCGCGTGGTCCCATGTCGCGTTGAAGTCTCCGCTGACGATCACCCGATCTCCGGTGACCCCGTGCAGCGTTTCGCGCAGGCGTTTCATCTCGTCCACCCATCGATCCGGGTCGTAGGGGTAAGGCGGGATCGGATGTACGGCGAAGACGGTGGTGCCGGGCGCGCCCGGAAGGTCCACGTCCGCACGCAGATTTCCCAGCGCGAACCCGTTCAGTTCAGCAGTGTTGCGGAGGGGGTAACGGCTGAATATGCCGGTGCCGGTACCACCTTCGCCGGGTACCACGAACTCGTACGGCATCATGCCGCGTAGATCTGTGCCCTCGAGTGCAGCAAGGGACTCGGGCGTGAGCTCCTCGACGGTGAGCAGCGCCGCCCCGGTCGCCCGGACCCGCGACACCACTTCCCCGGCATCGGCCTTGCCGAGCTTGAGGTTCGCCTGCACCACTGTCACCGACCCGCGAGTGGGTGCATCGGCCGCTTTGAACAGCGGCGCCTGGGTCCAGATGCCCACCCCCAACAGGACAACGGCCAGCACTGTGGAGATCCACCGTCGTGTCACGGCGAGGATGAGGATGGCAGGAACGATGGCAAGCAACATCAGCGGTACGGCACTGGCAGCAGCGATCGCCACCTGCCCACGGCCGGGGAAGAAATGCAGCCACACCGCCGCCAGGGCAACCGCGAACAGCGCCCAGCCGATCACCACGGCAAAGAAGTAGAGGACCTTGAACGCGGCTCCCCGGTCTGCCAGACGCTGCGAGCGCCGCCTCACCCGCCGAATACCTTCAGTACCACGGCTTTTGCCCGCCGGGTCACGCGCAGATAGTTGTCCAAGAACTCCCCCGAGTCGTCATCGTGCCATCCGGCCGCAAAAGCAACCGCGCGCAACGTCTTTCCCGGCGCCGGCAACTGGTCCACTGCCTTACCGCGCACCAGCACCAGCGCGTTGCGTGCCTTTGTCGCCGTCAGCCACGCCTCCTTGAGGAGGTGGACGTCATTCTCCCCGAGCAGTTCCGCCGAGCCGATGGCGTCGAGACATTGCAAGGTGGATGTGTTGTGCAGGGCCGGGATCCGGTGCCCGTGCCGCAACTGCAACAGCTGGACCGTCCACTCGACGTCGGCGAGGCCACCTCGTCCCAGTTTCGTGTGCGTTGCCGGGTCGGCCCCGCGCGGGAGACGTTCGGCATCCACCCGGGCTTTGATACGCCGGATCTCACGGACCGCATCCGAGGACACGCCGCCCTCCGGGTATCGGATCTGGTCGGCCATGTGTAGGAAGGCGACTCCGAGGTCCTCATCGCCGGCGACCTGGTGCGCTCGGAGCAACGCCTGGATCTCCCAGGCCTGCGCCCACTGCTGGTAGTACGTCGCGTAGGCGGCGAGGGTGCGAACCACCGGGCCGTTGCGGCCTTCCGGGCGCAGCCCGGTGTCGACCTCGAGCGGAGGGTCGGCACTCGGCGTCCCGAGGAGTTGGCGCACGCGGTCGGCGATCGAGTTGGCCCACCGGACCGCCTCGGACTCGTCCACGCCCTCCACGGGTTCGCAGACGAAGAGCACGTCGGCGTCTGACCCGTAACCCAGTTCACCGCCACCGAGCCTGCCCATGCCGATCACGGCCATCCGGGCGGGAGCGGGTGATTTCCGTTCGGCGACCGAGGCTTTGGTGACCACCGTCAGCGCGGCATTCAGCACACCGGCCCATACCAGCGACAGCGCTCGGCACACCTGCGGGACGTCGAGCATGCCCAGGATGTCGGCCGAAGCAACCCTGGCCAGTTCGGCTCGCCGGTGTGAGCGCGCCACTGCGATGGCCGATTTCAGGTCACGCTGCCGGACGGCCGAGGCGACCATGCCGCCGACCACGTCCTTGGGATCGACCTCGATGAGCTTGGGACCCAAGGCGCCGTCCGCATACAACCGGATCACATCTGGGGACCGCATCAGCAGCTCGGCTGCGTAGGCCGAAGTGCCCAGCACCGTCATCAACCGTTCGGCGACCACACCCTCGTCGCGGATCAGGCGCAGGAACCAGTCGCGATCGGCCGCTGCGTCGCACAGCCTCCGGTAGTTGAGAAGGCCCGCGTCCGGATCTGGTGTGCGACTGAGCCATTCGAGCAACGTCGGCAGAAGCAGTTCCTGGATCTGACCGCGGCGCCCGGTCTCGGAGACCAGCGCTTTCAGATGCCCCAGCGCGTTCTGCGGTTTGCTGTAGCCGAGCGCGCCCAGACGCCGGATCGCCGATTCGTCCGACAGTCTCAACTCGTCCTTGTCGAAACGTGTGACCGCTTCGAGCAAGGGACGGTAGAAGATCTTCTCGTGCAGGCGGCGAACCCGATGCGACTGTCGTCGGATCTCTTCGCGCAGCACGCCCCCCGCATCGAGGTCGCCGGTGGGTCTGATGTGTGCGGCGCGGGCCAGCCACCGCATGGCCTCCACATCGGTGAACTCGGGAAGCGTATGCGTGCGCTTGAGCCGTTGGAGCTGCAGGCAGTGTTCCAGCAAACGCAAGAACTCGTAGGAGGCAATGAGATTGGCGCCGTCGTCGCGGCCGATGTACCCACCGTCCCGCAACACCGTGAGGGCCTCGACGGTTCCCTTGACCCGAAGCGTTTCGTCGACCCGGCCGTGCACCATCTGCAAGAGCTGAACGGCGAACTCGACATCGCGCAGCCCACCGCGACCGAGTTTGATCTCGCGCTCGCGCATGTCCTCGGGCAGCATCGACTCGACGCGGCGGCGCATCGCCTGCACGTCGATGACGAAGTCTTCGCGCTCAGAGGCCTCCCACACCATCGGGCTCAGCGCGTCCACGTACTGGCGGCACAGTTCCATGTCGCCGGTCATCGGCCGCGCCTTGAGCAGGGCCTGGAACTCCCACGTCTTGGCCCAGCGCTTGTAGTAGGTGACGTGCGCATCGAGGGTTCGGGTGAGAGCGCCCGCCTTGCCTTCCGGCCGTAGCGCGGCATCCACCTCGAAGAAGGCAAGCGATCCCACGCGCATCATCTCGCCGGCGATACGGCTGGTCTGCGCATCGGCGGGCTCGCTGACGAAGATGACATCGACGTCGCTGACGTAATTCAGTTCGCGCGCACCGCATTTGCCCATGGCGATCACACCGATGCGACAGGTCAGCGGGTCGTCACCGCAGATCTCGGCAATGGCGACCGCCAAGGCCGCCGTGAGAGCCGCGTCGGCGAGATCGGCCAAGAAGTTGCTCACATCGCTGAACCACAGGACCGGTTCGTCCTCGACGGTGGGCGCGAGGTCGCGGGCGGCCACCTGCAGCAGCAGGTCGCGATAGGCGAGCCGCAGCGCAACCACTGCTTTCGGGCCTGTCTCGCGTGCCCGGAACAGCAGGTTCCCGTTGTCTTCGTGTCCCGACTCGGGTTGTGCGTCAACGGAATCGAGCATCGACTGCAGAACCTCTGCCGGTTCGGGCAGGTCTTTACGAGTCAGCAATCGCCACGCATGGTTTTCGGCGACGAGGTGGTCTCCCAACGCCGTCGACGAACCCAATACGGCGAACAGACGTCCCCGGAAACCGCGGTCGGTGCGTAACAGTCCGTCGATGTCCGCCCATTCCGGGCCGACGGCCGCGTGCAGCCGGACGAGCGCTCTGAGCGCGATGTCCGCACTCGGCGCGCGCGAAAGCGCCCACAACAGATCGACGCTCTCTTCTGCATCCCAGCCGAGCGTCGCCAGATCCGCAGCCGCTGTTGCTTCCAGCAGTCCGAGTCGGCCGACACTGGGCACTCGAGATCGCGAGGCAGGTGGGTTCACAACACACAACGGTACTGGTCGAGCTGTCGGCGGCACCATCAGCCCACACGGGCCGGCGCCGCCGGAGAGTTACAGGGCCAGGTAGTTCTTCAGTTCGAACGGCGTGACGTGGCTGCGGTACTCGGTCCACTCCGCCCACTTGTTGCGCAGGAAGTACTCGAAGACGTGTTCGCCGACGGCCTCGGCGACCAATTCGGACTTCTCCATCTTCGTGAGAGCCTCGGCCAGACTTCCCGGCAACTCGCGATACCCCATGGCCCGTCGCTCTGCCGGGGTCAGCGCGAACACGTCGTCTTCGGCGTGTTCCGGGAGCTCGTAGCCTTCCTTGATTCCCTTGAGCCCTGCAGCCAGCAATACGGCGAAGGTGAGGTACGGGTTGCATGCGGAGTCGGGGCTGCGGACCTCGATCCGGCGTGAGGAGGCCTTGTTGGGCGTGTACAGCGGCAGGCGGATGAGCGCCGAGCGGTTGGCCGCGCCCCAGCTGGCGGCGGTCGGGGCCTCACCACCGTGGATCAGGCGCTTGTAGCTGTTCACCCACTGGTTCGTGATGGCACTGATCTCGTCGGCGTGGTGCAGGATGCCGGCGATGAACTGTTTTCCGGTGTCCGACAGCTGCATCGGGTCGTCGGGATTGTGGAAGGCGTTGGTGTCGCCCTCGAACAGGCTCATGTGGGTGTGCATCGCCGAGCCGGCGTACTCGCTGAACGGCTTGGGCATGAACGTCGCCCAGACGTTCTCACCGATCGCGACCTCTTTGACGACGTAGCGGAACGTCATCACGTTGTCGGCCATGGACAGGGCGTCGGCGTACCGCAGGTCGATCTCCTGCTGTCCGGGTGCACCCTCATGGTGGGAGAACTCCACCGAGATGCCCATCGACTCGAGGGCTTCGATGGCGTGGCGCCTGAAGTTGGGCGCCGAATCATGTACTGCCTGATCGAAATAGCCACCGCTGTCGGCGGGGATCGGAATCGACCCGTCGACACTGGGCGGGTTCTTGAGCAGGAAGAACTCGATCTCGGGGTGCACGTAGCAACTGAATCCTTGATCGGCGGCCTTGTTCAGCTGCCGACGGAGGACGTGGCGCGAATCTGCCCAGGACGGTTCACCGTCGGGCATCACGATGTCGCAGAACATGCGCGCGGAGTGGTGCCGCCCGGTGCTGGTGGTCCAGGGCAGGATCTGGAACGTGGACGGATCGGGCTTGGCGATCGTGTCGGCCTCGGACACCCGTGAAAAGCCCTCGATGGCCGACCCGTCGAACCCGATGCCCTCGGCGAAAGCGCCTTCGAGCTCGGCAGGCGCGATCGCGACCGACTTCAGATATCCGAGAACGTCGGTGAACCAGAGGCGAACAAAACGAATGTCGCGCTCTTCAAGGGTCCGGAGCACGAATTCTTTTTGGCGATCCATGACATCGGAGCCTAGGAGCGCGGTGTTAAATCGATGTTACAAGCGCGCATCAACCAGAATATCCAGCGGATTTCACCCTGGAATCTCAACATTTGAGGTTTTCTTCCGGAAGTGTGAGATCGACGAAGTATGCCGTGATCGCGTCATCCACACAGTCATCGCCCTGCAATGATGCCGTGTGCTGATCGCCCTCGAATGTGATCAGCCGGGCGCGTAGTTGCCGCGCGAGTTCCACACCCGCCTGGTAGGGAGTCGCCGGGTCGTTGGTGGTGGACACGACGACGGTGGTGGGCAGGTCGGGGACATCGAGTTCATGGGGCGTGCTCGTCGGTGGCACCGGCCAGAACGCGCAGGCGTCACGGGCGCCCCGGCCGGTTCCGCGACCGTCGTCGGCAAACGGCGCCACCCTGCGGGATTCCACATCGAGACGATCGATCTGGGCCTGGTCGGTCAGTGGCGGGTCGTCGACACAACGCACCACCGTGAAGGTGTCCAAGGTGTTGGTGTACGCGCCCGAGGAGTCGCGGCCCTCGTACAGGTCCGCCAGCCGCAGCAACGTACTCCCGGTGCCCTCGGTCAGCTGCGCCAAGCCCTCTCGCAGCGGTTCCCAGAGCGTGTCCGAATACAAGGCCTGGCTCACCCCTGTCATCGCGTCGCCGTAGGTGAGTCGACGGTCTTGCGTCGTCGGGGCCGGCGCGTCGATCAGCGGCCGGGTCAACTGCTGGAACCGTGCCGTGGCCTTCGACGGGTCCGGACCGAGTGCACAGTCGGAGTACCGGGCGCAGTCGGCAGAGAACGCATCAAACGCCGATTGGAAACCTTCTCGCTGCGCCACGGCATCCTCGACCGGGTCGGCCGACGGATCCACTGCTCCGTCGTTGACCATGGCCCGGACCTTGGTCGGGAACTGCTCGGCGTACGTCGCACCGATGCGGGTGCCATAGGAATAGCCCAGATAGTTCAACTGGTCGTCGCCGAGTACCGCACGGAGAACGTCCATGTCCTTGACCACGTCGTCGGTACCGACATGCGCGAGGTACTCCGTACCCAGGCGTTCGGCGCACTTCTGGGCGAACGACCGCGCACGGTCCTCGATCCCGGCGATGCCATCGGGCGTCATGTCGACGAGGGTCTCGGCCCGTTCCGCGTCGCGTTCCTCGTCGGTCAGGCAACGGATCTCCGGCGTCGACTTGCCGATGCCCCGCGGGTCGAACCCGATCAGGTCAAAACGTTCGGAGACGTCGAGACCGCCGAGGAAGTCGGCCTGCGCCGCGATGAACTCGACCGCGGAGGCTCCCGGTCCGCCCGGGTTCAGCAGCAGCGAGCCGATCTTGTTGCCGGACGCCCGCAGCCGGAACATCGCGATCTGTGCCACCTGCCCTTCGGGGTCGGCGTAGTCCACCGGGACCGACACGGTCGCGCAGTCGCTGCGGTCGGCCGGATAGCCGTTCAGCTCCTGGTCGGCGAAGTCGGTGCACGGACCCCAGCGGACCTCTTGTCCGTAGAACCGGTCGAGGTCCGGAGTCGGGGCCACACCGGTGGTGAACGTTGCGTCGGTCGGTGTGCCCGACACACCTTCGGTGCATGCGGCCGTCAGCAACAGCGCCATCAGGATCGTGACCACCGCGACGACTCGTCGCGGCCGGGTCGGCCCATGATCGACAGGCCGGGTCGGCCCATGATCCACGAGCCGGGTCGGCCTCTCATCCATGCTCACCGTCATCATCGTGCCACGCGAACGACGCCGCACAGGCCCGCTGCGAAGTCGGTGAGGTTCCGCCGAGATCACGTCCGTGTGACAAGTTCCACTGCCGACACCATTTCTCCTCGCGCCGCGGAGTGCCACACTGGTGGGGTCATCCACCCACCCGGGTACCCGCGGATGCGGGACTCGAGGCACGAAAGAGACAACGATGTCCGAAAATTCGGTTTATGGCGCTGCTCCCTCCGCTCCAATTTCTGGCGAAGCAGCCACTTCCTCCCCCCGCCGCCGCATCACCCGCGTGCATCACCTGGCCCAGATGAAGTCTGAAGGCGAGAAGTGGTCGATGCTCACCGCGTACGACTACTCCAGTGCCCGGATCTTCGACGATGCCCAGATCCCGGTTCTCCTCGTCGGTGATTCCGCGGCAAACGTCGTCTACGGCTACGACACCACCATCCCCGTCAGCATCGACGAACTGCTCCCCCTGGTCCGCGGGGTCGTGAAGGGTGCGCCGCACGCGCTGGTGGTCGCCGATCTCCCCTTCGGCAGCTACGAGGCCGGGCCGCAGCAGGCCCTGGAGTCCTCGATCCGATTCTTCAAAGAGGGCGGCGCCCATGCCGTCAAACTCGAGGGCGGCGAACGCGTCGCCGACCAGATCGCCACCCTGACCGCGGCAGGCATCCCGGTGATGGCGCACATCGGCTTCACTCCTCAGAGCGTCAACGGCCTCGGCGGTTTCCGCGTTCAGGGCCGTGGTGATGCCGGCGACCAGCTGATCGCCGACGCCATCGCCGTCCAGGAGGCCGGCGCATTCGCTGTGGTGATGGAGATGGTCCCTGCCGACCTCGCGGGACAGATCAGCCGCAAACTCACCATCCCCACCGTGGGCATCGGGGCCGGTAACGAAACCGATGCACAGGTACTCGTATGGCAGGACATGGCCGGCTTCATGCACGGCAAGACCGCCCGGTTCGTCAAGCGCTACGCCGACGTCGGCGGCGAATTGCGCCGTGCCGCAGAGCAGTACGCGGACGAGGTGCGTCGCGGACAGTTCCCCGGACCCGAGCACAGCTACTAGGGCTTTCAGCTCGGTCGGCCGCAAATGCGGGCCCGTCCGCGGGCGGACCGGCATAGTGGTCGGATGCGCGATTTCTATCCGGCCATCGAGCCGTACGCCTCCGGACATCTCGATGTCGGTGACGGGCAACAGATCTACTGGGAGCAGAGCGGCAACCCGGGCGGCAAACCCGTGGTGTTCGTCCACGGCGGTCCGGGCGGCGGTACGTCCCCGAATCAGCGACAGTTCTTCCACCCCGACGCCTATCGGATCGTCTTGTTCGACCAACGGGGATGTGGGCAGTCCCGGCCCCACATCGCCGACGGCGCCGACTTGTCCGTCAACACCACCGGCCACCTGATCGCCGACGTGGAGAAGTTGCGCACGGAGTTGGCGATCGACCGGTGGCAGGTGTTCGGCGGTTCCTGGGGGTCGACGTTGGGACTCGCCTACGCACAGCGGCATCCCGAGCGGGTCACAGAGCTGGTCCTCCGTGGGATCTTCCTGCTGCGCCGCAGCGAGATCGACTGGTATTACAACGGCGGCGCCGCCAACATCTACCCGGATCTGTGGGAGTCGTACCTCGAACCGATTCCCGAGTCGGACCGCGACGGCGACCTGGTCGAGGCCTACCACCGGCTGTTGACAGGCGACGATCGCGCCGCGGCGGTGCGGGCCGCAGTGGCGTGGACGACGTGGGAGAAGTCGACCAGCTACCTACTTCCTCAGCGGGCCAACGCAGACGAGGACGGCGACTCCGAACGCTATGCACTCGCTTTCGCCGGCATCGAGAACCACTACTTCACGCACCGAGGTTTCCTCGACGAGGGGCAACTGCTGCGCGACGCGCATCGGATCGCACACATCCCAGGTGTGATCGTCCAGGGTCGATATGACGTGGTGTGCCCGGCACGAAGCGCCTGGGACCTTCACCGTGCATGGCCGGCGGCCGAGTTGCATATGGTGGACGATGCCGGGCATGCCTCGTTCGAAACGGGTATCCGCCACCACCTGATCGAAGCAACCGACCGCTTTGCCGGTCTCGACCAACAGAAGGGAAGAACCCGGTGAGCGCCGACGAGGTTCTGGAAGTCGAACTCAAGTACGACCTGAATGCCGGAGCGTCCGTACCTGATCTGACCACTCTCGACGTGGTGCATTCGGTGTCCGGACCGGTGGTCGAGCACTTGGACGCAACCTATTACGACACCGAAGCTCTCGATCTGGCCAGCAACAAGATCACCTTGCGCCGGCGGGCCGGAGGCCACGACGAGGGATGGCACCTCAAGCGTCCCGCCCCCGCAAACAGCAATGCCCGCCGCGAGCTACACGCCCCGCTGGACTCGGTGACCGACGCCAGCACCGAAACGCAGACGGACCATTTCGCGGCTGTGGTGCCCCACGCCCTGGCCGACCAGGTCGATGTACACGTCCGAGGTCGGCGCCTGATCCCCATCGCGACGATCGCCACCGTCCGGCACATCACCGAACTGCGCGACGAGGACGACAACGTGCTGGCCGTCCTGTGCGACGACAACGTGACCGCCCAGTCACTGCTTCCCGGCGGACACGCCCAGAGCTGGAACGAGTGGGAACTCGAACTGGTCCACGGCAACGAGAAGCTGCTCAAGAAGGCCGACAAATTGTTGCGCGCCAATGGAGCCCGCACCGCGTCCAGTGCATCGAAACTGGCCAGGACGATCGGGCCGACCCCCACGGGCAAGGCCCACTCCATCGGGAAGAAACCCAGCGCTCTCGAGCTCGTCATCTCTGAGCTGGCCGAGCACCGCGACCACCTGATCGCTCAAGATCCCCTCGTCCGCGAGAATGCGCCCGATTCTGTTCACCAGATGCGGGTGGCGACCAGACGAGCGCGTAGCGTGCTGCAGTCGTTCCCGCATGTGCTGTCCGCTGACACGGCCGAACATCTGGGCGGCGAGCTGAAACATCTCGCAGCAGTTCTCGGCGAAGCCCGGGACGCCGAGGTACAACTCGAACGCAACGAACACCTCCTCGAGAACGAAAAGGCATCGGAGTCGATCGTCACCGCATTGATCGACGACCAACGCGAAACGCACCGCATCGCACTCGAACTGGCCATCGACTTCCTGCGCTCGAAGCGGTATTTCGAGCTGCTCGAAGAGCTCGACCGCACCATCGCCGAGCCCGAAGCCGGTGAGGATGCAGAACTCACCGCCGCCGACGCACTCGACCACGCGGTCAAACGCAGCGCCAAGCGTGTCGAGAAGGCTCAGCGCAAACTCGAGGAACTCACCGACGGCACACCTGAATGGGTGGAGCAACTCCACACCATCCGCAAACGCGCAAAGCAGTTGCGGTACAGCGCCGAATCAGGTGAGCAACTGCAGAGCAACAAACACCGCAAGATCGCCAAGGTCGCCAAGGGTGAACAGAGCGTGCTGGGCGATTTCCACGATGCAGAAGTCAGTCGCGAGCACCTCGCATCGCTGGCATCCGCATCCGCCGTCACCCCGGCTGACGCCTTTGTCTACGGACGCCTCGACGCACGTGAGGAGTCCGCGGCCAAGGCTGCGCTCGCCGAGTACGACAAGATCCGCTCGGCTCGGTGATCGCGTGGCCGACCATCACGGCACGGCGGTGAACACCACCGTCGGTTCGTGAGGGTCGGCCTCGGTCAGTCTCACCTGGATCCGAGTGCCTTCCGGTGGGTCGCCGAGACAGCTGCCGAACACCGCTGGGTCAGAGATGAAGACCTGAGCGTGACGGTTACCCCGCTTCCCGTGCAGGACTGTGGCAGTGAAACTCTCGCCCACCCGGCTCGACAACAGCATCGCCTCGGCGAGATCGAGGCCGGCCCGGTCGGCCTTGCCGGCGACCGAACTCGAACTCCGCATCACATCGGGAAGAGTCGGCAGCGCCGTGCGAACCCATGGAGGAATCGACTCCCCCGACGCGAGCGCCAGGCACACCTCGGTCGCGAAGCGATCGGCAAGCCGGCGCAGCGGCGCCGTCACATGCGCGTACACACCGGCGATACCGCCGTGGCCGGTGACCCTGTCCGGCGGGATCTCCCCCAACATCGCCAGATAATCACTGCCACGCAGAAGAGTGGTCGCATCCGACATCAACGCCAGGGTGCTCGGAGCCGCCGGATCGAGTCCGGCCAAGAACGCTCCCGCCGAAACACCATGTGCCCAGGGCACATCCAGGGCAGAGGCGGATGCACGCAATTTGTCCACGTCTTCCGGACGAGCGTCGGGCAGGGTTCGCAGGAGCCCGGTCTTGGCCTCGAGCATCATCTGGCCGGCGCACATCCCGGTGAGCAGCGACACCTGCGAGTTCCACATGTCGGCGCGGGTGCGGGGTTGCACCACCAGCTGCCAGTCGCCACCCGGCTCACGGACGACCTCTTGTTCGGGCAACCCCAATTCGATGGCGCCGCGGCTGATCGACAGTCTGCTGCGAAGTTCGCCGAAGGCGGGCAGCGCCGCAATCGACGGGTGCAGGCGACCTGTGTCCGCGTCGCGCTGCACTGTTGCGTAGTCCAGACGAGCCACCGAACGCACTGACGCCCGGTGCACGTCCACCGACGTCGGCTCCCCTGCGGAGTCCACGGTGATCCGCCACAGCACCGCGGGCCGCGTCTGATCGGGCAGCAACGACCCGATGTTCTCCGAGAGCGGCCGAGGATGCAACGGCACGTTCCCGTCCGGGAAGTAGACGGTCTGCCCTCGCCGGCGCGTCTCCTGGTCCAACGGCCCCTCGGGAGGGACGAGCGCGGCGACGTCTGCGATGGCGTAGTGCACCACGAAGCAGTCACCGTCGGAAATGATGTGGACTGCCTGATCCAGATCAACCGAACCGGGCGGGTCGATGGTGACCAGTGGGAGGTCGGTGCGATCGATGCGGGAATCGGCGAGCCGATCGGTTGCGTTCTGCGCCTGTTCCTGTGCGGCGGCGCCGAAGTCCTCGGACAAGCCCAGGTCGGTCCGGATGGCGCCGAAGTCTATGTCCGCTGCGCGGAGTCTGCGTTGCACCGCCCAAGACTAACGGCGGGCTCCCCCGGCAACGGCTCTGTCGGGACAAACATTCGGATGTGGGCGAACGAGCCGGCCTGTAAGCCGGATCCTGTACCGGCGACCTTGCGGTCGCCGGTGGCGGCCATCCATCTGGGTACACCGTCGCCGGGTACCTCGAGCGGTCCACCCGCAGGCTCGGGCGAGCCGCCCTCGAACACCTGCGCAGCCGCACCAGTTACCTGATGCGACCTTCGACCTTGCTCCGGGTGGGGTTTACCGAGCCATCACGGTCACCCGTGATGCTGGTGCGCTCTTACCGCACCGTTTCACCCTCACCGGCTTTCGCCGGCGGTCTGTTTTCTGTGGCACTGTCCCGCGAGTCACCTCGGGTTGCTGTTGGCAACCACCCTGCTCTGTGGAGTCCGGACTTTCCTCGACCGCGGGCAGGTCGCTGAGGCAACTGTTCCCGCGATCGCGGCCGCCCGGCCGACTCGTTCGCTCCATCACTGTACGTTCCCTCCTGTCCGATTGGTCCACCCGACCGGGCGCAGGGAACAATCAGCGCGTGGATGTTGCGGCTCTGGTGCTGTTGGTAGCGACGCTGGGGATTGCTGTCTGGCGGCCGCGTGGGCTTCCCGAGGCCGCAGCCGCAGTTCCGGCAGCCGGGCTCGCGATCGCGATCGGCGCGGTGTCCCCCGATCAGGCCTGGGCCGAGATCCGAACCCTGTCACCGACCGTCCTGTTCTTGGCGGCCCTGCTCGTGTTGTCGCACGCGTGTGCCGCACTGGGGATCTTCACCTGGCTCGCCAGGACCATCGCGCGCCGATCGGTTCCTGCCGCAGGCACGCCGGCGCCGAAGTACCGGCTCCTCGGTTTCGTCTTCGTGGCCGGTGCCCTCACCACTGCCGCCCTGAGCCTCGACGCAACCGTGCTGTTGCTGACGCCCGTCCTCCTGTCGATGACCCGGACGCTACGGGTGGCCGCACGTCCGTACAGCTACGCCTCTCTCACCCTGGCGAACTCGGCATCGACGCTGATGCCCGTGTCGAACCTGACCAATCTGCTGGCATTTGCCGCGACAGGCCTGGGTTTCGTCGAGTTCACCTTGCTGATGGCGCTGCCGTGGCTGGTGATCGTGACAGTCGAGTACATACTGTTCTGCTGGTACTTCCGTGACGACCTGAAGACCCTCCCGCGTCCGGAACACACCGAGGAACCCGGTCCGGCCCCCACCGCGGCGCTGGCCGTACTCGCCGCCACGCTGCTGCTGTTCGGGCTGAGTTCGGTGATCGGTATCGAACCGGTGTGGTTTGCCGTCCTCGGTGCCACGGTGATGGCGGCGCTGGCAATTCGCGCACGCAGCACCTCCGTGGTCGAGATAGCGCGGTCGGCAAACGCAGGATTTCTCGCCTTCGTGTTCGCCCTCGGGGTGCTTGTCGTCGGGATCGCCGACGGCGCACTGGGCTCCCGGCTCGCCGATTTCCTCCCCGACGGAACCGGCCTGCTCGACCTGCTGCTCGTCGCAGTCGTGTCAGCAGTGATCGCCAACGTGATCAACAACATTCCCGCAACCCTGCTGATGCTTGCCGCGCTCGGTGCCGGATGCCCGACTCCGCTGGTGCTCGCCATGTTGCTCGGCGTCAACATCGGCCCGACGCTCACCTATCTCGGATCGTTGGCGAACATGTTGTGGTTCAAGCTCGTCCGGGTCGGTGGTCAAACCGTGACGGTCAAGGAATTCACCGCAGTCGGCCTGCTCACCGTTCCCGCCGCCCTCGTCGCCTCCGTGGTGGCGCTCTGGCTGGTGACCTGAAGCTCTGGTCGAGCTCCGCTACGCTTCGTCTCCGGTCTCTTGGGTCGAGCTCCGCTACGCTTCGTCTTCGGTCTCTTGGGTCGAGCTCCGCTACGCTTCGTCTCCGGTTCGCCTGTGTACGGCCTGCAACGTTGCGATCAGATCATCCACGATCTCCGAATGCGCACCGGGCGAACGAACAACAGCAGACACCGGAACCCTCAGTGCGCGTTCGCGGTCCCGCGTGAAGGCGATACCCGCCAGCGGCATCCGTTCGTACAGCACCGTCCATTCGTCGGGGTGGTTCAGCAGTTCCATGGTGGCCGTGTGATCCACCGGCAACGGCGGCGCCTGACGAGGGCGATCCAGTCCATGCCGGTCGAATGCATACCGGATCACGTTGTGCAACAACACCTGATCGCGCGCAGGCGGCAACAACAGCGGATAGGCACCCAGTTCGGCCAACGGGACGTCGCCGGTGCCCGCGAGGGGATGCCGATCCGACATCGCCACCACCAGATCGTCCACCCACAGTCGCTGCACCGCCAGGCCCGGGCGTTCGATGTCGCCTCGGATCAACGCGAGGTCGACGTCACCACCGAGCACCGCCTCGATGCGCTGATCGAAACTCTTGATGATGAACTCGATCTCGACATCGAGATGCTCGGTACGCAGTTGCGCGATCGCGGCCAGCGACTGCTGAGCGAACGACATGTTCGCCGCCATGCGTACGCGGCCACCAGGCGCCCGAGCCGCGGCCGTGATCATCGATTCGATGCCCAGCATCTGCCTGGCGAGCGGGAGCACCTGCGCGCCCAGCTCGGTCAGCCCCACGGCCCGGGTGGACCGTTCGATCAACTTGGACCCCAGCTCGTGCTCGAGCCGGGCAACCTGATGACTGATCGCCGACTGCGAGATGAAGCAGCGCTGCGCCGCCCGGCTGAAGCTCAGCTCCTCGGCGACAGCCACGAAATACGTCAACTGGCGAAGCTCCATGTGAGCAGCATATATGTCGAATCGCGATAAGTCCTATCTTTAGAATTCGTTTGATCAGGGGCTGAAGAGGGATTACTCCTTGATGAGTCGACGCTGTACTTGGCAGATGTCGCACCCAGGAGATAAAAGGATCATGGACGCACCTTTCGCAACGACCAGCACGAATCAGCAACTCGACGCCGACGTCGCCATCGTCGGATCGGGTTTCGGTGGGCTCACCGCAGCGCAGCGGCTCGCCAAGTCGGGTCTTCGGGTGGTCCTCGTCTCGAGCACTCCCGAGCACCTGTTCCAGCCGTTGCTCTACCAGGTCGCCACCGGCGTCCTGAACAGCGAGGAGATCGCCCCGGACGTGGCCGGCATCCTCCGTCGCCACAAGAACATCGAGGTGCGGCTGGGAACGGTGACCGCGGTGGATCCCGATGCCGGGCTCCTCACATTCCGCGGAGAGGGCGCAGCCCAGACCGTCCGGTTCCGCTATCTGATCGCGGCCACAGGTGCCACCCAGTCGTACTTCGGTCGTGACGAGTTCGCACGATATTCCTTTGCGCTCAAGACGATCGACGATGCCACCCGTCTTCGCGCACAGATCCGACGCTGCTTCGAGGAGGCCGCGCGCACGGACGATCCTGACTTGCGTCGCCGGTTGCTCAGCTTCGTGGTGGTGGGCGCCGGCCCCACCGGCGTGGAGGTGGCCGGCCAGATTCGCGAATTGGCCACGCGCTATTACAAGCTCGATGACGTCTCGGTCTACCTCGTCGAGGGCGCGGGGGCCGCGCTCCCCGTGTACGGGGGTTCGCTGTCCGCCTATGCGCAGAAGGCCCTGGAACGTGGCGGTGTCGAGGTGGTACTGAACGCCTTTGTCACCGAGATGGATTCAGAAGGCGTCACCGTCAAGATCGGCGACGGGGCGGCAACGCGCCGCATCGCAGCCGACACCATCGTGTGGTCGGCCGGAGTGCAAGCAAGCGCCTTCGCGGGCGTACTCGCCGAGGTCACCGGAAGCGCGACCGACCGCGCCGGCAGGCTGTTGATCAACCCCGACCTGACGGTCGGTGGCTACGCGAACGTGTTCGCCATCGGCGACATGACGTCGTTGAACGGCTACCCCGGTCAGAGCCCGGTCGCCATGCAGGAGGCGCGCCACGCTGCGGACATCATCAGCCGGAAGAAGCAGCCGGGCACCCCGTTCCAGTACCTCGACAAGGGCAGCATGTCGGTGATCAACCGCTTCAGCGCGGTGGTGGCCATCAACGAGCGAATCCGGTTCGGCGGCTTCATCGCCTGGCTGACGTGGCTGGCAGTGCACCTGTTCTACCTGGTGGGGTTCCGTAACCGGTTCGCGGCCGTCGCCTCGTGGCTCTTCGCCTTCGTGGGCAGCAACCGTCCCGGATTCGACCAGGCCGACCGGATGCCGGCAGAGAAGCAACGTCGCCGCAAGGCCAGTTGAGTCAGATCTCGCCGAGGTGGTTGGTGTCGTTCACCAGTCGCACCGACGCACCGCCGTCGGGATAGAACTCGGCGAGGCTCAGCGACGCCAGATCCAGGTGCAGTCGATAGAGAATCGACGGACCCACATCGAGCGCTGAACGCAGCAACACTTTGATGGGTGTCACATGGGATACCACCAGAACAGTCGACGACTCGTTGCCTGCGACGATCTCTGACCGTGCCTGCAGCACTCGTTCGGTGACGGTGTCGAAACTCTCGCCCCCGGGCGGGGCGACGCCGGTGTCACCGAGCCAGGTCTTGAAGAGCTCGGGATCGCGCTCTGCGGCCTCTCGGAACGTCAGGCCCTCCCACGCCCCGAAGTCGGTCTCGATCAGACCGTCGAGCACCGTGACCGGCAAACCCAATGCGGTAGCGGCTGATTCGGCGGTCTCCCTGGCGCGGCCCAACGGAGAGCTGATCACAGCACTGACGTCCGAGGGGGTCCGTGAGGCCAGCCGCTTGGCGGCCAGTGCTGCTTGTTCGCGGCCCAGCTCGGTCAGTTCGGGATTACCCCTACCCGAGTAGCGACGCTCGACCGACAGCGCTGTCTGCCCGTGCCGTAACAGCAACAGACGTGTGGGAGCACCGCGCGCGCCTGTCCACCCCGGCGACGTCGCCGGAGCTTTTACCGTTCTGCCGGTGTCGGATTCGGGCGACGCGGCAGGCGTCACACCTGCAGCGGCGTCCATCGCTTCGTTCGCCAATCGATCTGCGTGCCCGTTCTGATTGCGCGGTATCCAGACGAACTCGACGTTGTCGAACCGTCCGGTCAGGCTCTTGGCCTCGCGAGCCAGCGGGATCATGTCCGGATGCTTGATCTTCCAGCGGCCCGACATCTGCTCGACAACGAGTTTCGAATCCATCCGCATCGTGACCTCAACGGCCCCGAGCTCGGAAGCAGCTGTGAGCGCCGCGATGAGGCCCCGGTATTCAGCCACGTTGTTGGTGGTCACCCCGAGCGCCTCTTTGCGTTCCGCGAGAACCGCAGAGTGGTCGGCGTCGAAGACGACCGCCCCGTAACCGGCCGGACCGGGATTGCCGCGTGAGCCCCCGTCTGCCTCCGCTATCACCTTCACCGGTCCCTCACCCTTCGTGCCGTCGGTGCACCGTCGTCGCGTGCGATGTCGTCGAGCGCACAGGCGCCGCGGTCATTGCCGGGTCAGACCGGATTCGTTGGTGCGTACCAGGATTGCGCCACACTCGTCGCATCGGACGACCTCGTCGGCCGGGGTGGCGGCGATGCGGCCGAGCAGACCGCGGTCGAACTCCATGCGGCATCCGCCGCAACGTCCGGCCCGGAGCAATCCGGCTCCGACCCGTCCCGCTTTCGTCTGCCGTTCATAGATCGCCATGAGGGCGGCATCGACGTGTTCGAGCATCGCGTCACGTTTGGTCTGCGCCGCAGCTTCTGCCTCCGCGATCTCGGCCAACGCGACCTCGCGGCGGGCCGTGGCGTCGTCGATCAGCCGTTGGGTGTGGGCCGTCATCGCCGACGCGCGCTGCTCGTCCGCGCTGACGGCTTCCTGCTGCTCCATAACCTCGAGCATCTCGTCCTCGAGATTGGACCGACGACGGATCAACCCGGCGACCTCGTGCTCGAGTTCGGTCAGTGCCTTGGCAGGCAGATTGCCTGCCGCCAATTGCTGGTTGTCCTTGGCCTCGCGCATCGACATCGAGTTGATCTCGTTGTCGAGCCGACGCGATTCACGCAGCAGGTCTTCGGCGGCGATCTGGGCGCGGATTGCCTCGTCGCGCTGGGTCTGCAGCTGTTCGTCAAGCCTGCTCAACTCGGCGTTCTCTGGAAGGACTGCCCGCCGATGCGCGATGCGGTGCAATTCGGCATCGATGTCGGCGATGTCCAACATGAGTCGTTGGCTGGCCGGGTCTGCTTTCACCAGTGCCCTTTCGTTTTATGCATGGATGTGCAACCGTACGCGGTCTGCGACGACCCACTCGGTTCAGCTCCCGCCGCCCTCATCCGCCGTGACCCCCTCGATGGACGGTCCACGGATCAGTCGGGTTGGCGAACACGGTGGCCGAGAGCCCCGGCAGCTCGGCACCCAGGAGATCGACAACCTGCTCGCACCAAGGAAACTCGGTGCTCCAGTGGCCGGCGTCGATGAGCGCCGGACCACCCCCGCGCAGATGTTCGTCGACCGGGTGATGGCGTAGATCCCCCGTCACGTAGACGTCCGCTCCGGCGGCCCGCGCGGCCCTGAGCAGCGAGTCGCCCGCTCCACCGCAGACCGCAACGGTCCGGACCGCCTGTTCGGGATCACCGGCGGCGCGTACCCCTGACGTCGACA
This sequence comes from Williamsia sp. R60, assembly GCF_054063855.1. Lineage (NCBI taxonomy): Bacteria > Bacillati > Actinomycetota > Actinomycetes > Mycobacteriales > Nocardiaceae > Williamsia > Williamsia sp. R60. The sequence continues at coordinate 1,301,630 of NZ_JBSSGR010000001.1, read as the reverse complement.
CGGGCAGGGCGTCGGCGACAAGCTTGGTGAACGCGCCCAGCGTCAGCGGTCCGGCGAGCTCACCGACCCGGCCGAGTCCCTCCCCACTGATCCCTGCGGCCGGCTCGATGAGATCGAAGGCCGGTTCCTCGTAGGGATGGGCTGCTCGCAGCGCGCCGAGAACGGCTGCGCGCACCGTTCTGCGTGCAACCATCTCGACACGGTCTTCGGCAACCTGGGTCAGCTCACCGCGTGCACCGACCGCCGGGTCCGCATCTGCGCCGGGAAGGAATTGTCCGGTTCCGGACGTACTCCAGCAGCAGTGGCTGTACTCCCCGATCTCGCCGGCTCCCGCAGCGAACATCGCTTCCCGTACGGAGGCGGCCTCGGCGGCGGGAACGAACACCGACCACTTGTCCATGGCCGCAGCAGGTTTCGGGTCGAGCGGCCGCAGGTCGGTCAGTCCGAGCGCGCCGGCCAACGCATCCGACACTCCCGGGGATGCCGAGTCCGCATTGGTGTGTGCGGTGTACAGCGCGCACCCGTTCCGGATCAGCCGGTGGATGAGCCGGCCCTTGGGGGTATGGGCGCCCACTGTGTCGACGCCACGGAGGAGCAGGGGGTGGTGGGCCACGATGAGGTCGACCCCTCCGGCCACGGCGAGATCGACCACCGCGTCGGTCACGTCCACGCAGCACAGCACCGAACCCACCGTCTCGGCAGGGTCACCACACACCAGACCCACCGAGTCCCAGTCCTCGGCGAGCCGTACCGGGTATGCCCGTTCGAGTACTTCGATCACGTCTGCAAGGGCGGTCATCAGCCCACCTTTCCGATCGCATCGATCAACCCGGAGACAGTGCTCTCGTCGCGGACCGCGAGCCGGAGCATGTTCGGCCCCATCCCGACGAAGTTGGCGCAGCTGCGCACCGCATACCCATGATCGCGCAGCCGTTCTTTGAACGCAGTGCCGTTCGGGACGGCGATCGTGACAAACGACGCCGAAGGCCGTCCCAGCACCTCGACACCTACTCCCTGCAGTGCCGCGATCATCGAGGCGCGATGCGCCTGTACCTCCGCAGCCTGCGCCGACGCGTACGCAGCACCCTCGGGTCCCGCACACACCTCGAGCGCGACCAGCTGCAACGTCCCCAGTGGCCAGTGCGGTCGGGCCCGGGCCAGCCGGCGCAGCAACAGGGGGTCGCCCAAGAGATAGCCGGCACGCAGCCCCGCGAGTGCATATGTCTTCGTGATGCTCCGCAGAACCAGCACACCGTCGAGACGATCACCCGCGAGGCTCTCCGGCTCCCCCGGCACGATGTCGGCGAACGCCTCATCCACCACGACGACGCGACCGGGACGTCGCAGGGCGGCGATCACGGCGCGGGGGTGCAGCACGGACGTGGGATTGGTGGGGTTGCCCAGCACCACCAGGTCGGCGGACTCGGGCACGAGATCGGGGTCGAGGTTCCAGGGTGGCGGGAGCACCACCTGTTCGATCGCGACGTCCGCTGCGCGCAATGCGCGCTCGGGTTCGGTGAACGAGGGTTGCAGAAGAGCCGCCAGCCGGGGCTGCAACTGCGGCAGCAACGCGAAACCCTCGGCGGCCCCGGCCAGCAACAACACCTCGGACGGGTCGCGGCGGTGATGCCTGGCAATGGCCTCCACGGCCCGTCGCTCATCATCGACCCCGGGATAGCGGGCGAGGTCACCGATGCGGGCATTCAGCGCTCGCAGCAGGAAGTCAGGGGTGGTGCCACGCACGTTGACCGCGAAGTCGACGAGTCCGGGCTCGACGTCACGGTCGCCGTGACGAGCAAGGTCCGTGAGCAGCTGCCCCGCAGGAACTCGGTGTTCTCCCCCGGTCGGTGCGCTCGGCGATTTCACAGTTGTCGAGCCTACGGGCAGGATGGACTGGTGAGTTCGCGCATCGACACCAGCCTCCCCGACCCCGCTGATCTGCCCGACCCGGCCGCCGCGTCGACGGTGCTCCTGTTCGACCTCGACGGCACCATCACCGATTCGTTCGCAGGCATCGAGAAGAGTTTCCGCCATGCCCTCGACACCGTGGGCGCACCGCAACCCGATGAGTCGGTGGTGGCCGGGATCGCGGGGCCACCCATGATCGACAGCCTTCGGCGGCTCGACCTCGATGAACCAACCGTCGATGCCGCGATGAAGGCGTACCGCGAGCGGTACGTCAGTGTCGGCTGGCTGGAGAACTCGGTGTTCGACGGTATGGACGGACTCCTCGCCGACCTGTCCGCGTCCGGTCGCAGGCTCGCGGTGGCGACCTCCAAGAATCAGACCACCGCTCGGCGGATCCTCGAGCACTTCGGGCTCGACAAGCACTTCGAGTACATCGCGGGGGCATCCGACGACGGCTCACGGCGCAGCAAATCCGACGTGATCGGGCACGCGCTGGCCTCCCTGGGGATCACCGACGTCTCCGATCACGCGGTGGTGATGATCGGCGACCGTTCGCATGACGTCCACGGTTCGGCCGAGTACGGCATTCCCGCGGTGTTCGTGCGGTGGGGATATGCGGTGTCCGACGAACACACCGACGCGGCGTGGGCTGTGGAATCGGTGGACCAGCTCCGCGAGTTGCTCCATGCCTGAACGCCTGCACGTCACCTTCGTCTGCACCGGAAACATCTGCCGCTCACCCATGGGGCAGAACATCTTCCGGCATGCGCTCGACGAGGCCGGGCTCGCGGAGCAGGTCCGGGTGACCAGTTGCGGTACGGGCCACTGGCATGTCGGCGATCCCGCCGACCTCAGGGCCCGTACCGAATTGACCTCGGCGGGGTACGACGACGACCACACCGCAGCCCAGATCGGACCCGAGCACCTCGGAGCCGACTTGTTGCTGGCGATGGACAGCGGGCATCTGCGTGCACTGCAGGAACAGGGTGTCGGCGAACGAGCACGGCTGCTGCGCAGCTTCGACCCCGACGCCGATGGGCCGGATGTCGCCGACCCGTACTACGGATCGGACGACGGTTTCGCCACCGTTCGTCAGCAGATCGAGGCCGCCGTCCCGGGGCTCCTGGCCTGGGTGCGCGAACGCCACTGACCCCGGGCCCCCGCGGGGTCAGAGCACGGCCGGCGCGATCAGTCCGTGGATGAAGCGCATCTTCGACAACACCTGTCGCGGGAGCACAAACGGGTACAGATCCTGATGTCCCATCGATCGGTTGATCTGGTTGAGCGCCCAGGTCAGTGGGAGCCACAGGTCGATGATCTGGTCGAAACCCACATCGCCGAGCAACACGCTGTCGAGGGTGGCTCCTGCCGGCGCCATCGCGAATGCCGCAGCGGTGTCGAGGGTGTCGCGGATGTGCAGGTAGTGCGCGAACGTCTCGGCCCAGTCCTCGGCGGGGTGCATCGTGGCGTAGGAGGAGACGAAGTTGCGCCGCCAGTCCGTCGGGGGTCCATCGCCGTAGTGGCGGTCGAGTGCCGCCTGGTAGTCCTCGTCCGGGTCTCCGAACAGTTCCTCGAACCGTTCCCGGTGTTCACCTGAGCCGACCAGGACCATTTGGTAGTAGTGCCCGATCTCGTGACGGAAGTGTCCGATCAGGGTGCGATAGGGCTCGTCCATCGACACCCGCAACTGCTCGCGGTGCACATCGTCGCCCTCTGCGAGGTCGAGGGTCACCACCCCGCTGGCATGTCCGGTGATGACCGGGTTCACGGCGCTGGACAGCAGATCGAACGCGAGGCCCGTGTCGGGGTCCACGTCGCGGCCCCGGATGGGAAGCCCCAATTCGTCCAGTTCGAGGATCACCCGGCGTTTGTTGGTCTCGGCAACCCCGAACGCCTCCATCGCGGTGGTGTCGGTGTCGGCGGGCCGCGTTCGGGTGAGCCGGCATGACTCGCACAGAGTCGACGGATTTGGTTCGCCTGCAGGTGTTTTCGCGCCGGCTTCGACTTCCGGGATGATCCAGTTGCAGGAGATGAGCGCGAAGTTGGTGCATCGCACCAGCTTTTGCCCGTCGAGTTCGGTGGTCGCCTCGTCGTCGAGGACGTACATGGTGCGCGTCGGCATGTGGAATCCGAGCGGGCTCTTGCAGTTCAGGCACAACGTGTTCTCGAACGACAGTCGCTGACCACACTTACGGCAGACCAGATCGCGCATGGGTGACGCTCCCCTCGTGGTGATGATGACGGCGTGATGCCGGCCCGTCGCCGGGCGGACCGCAGTTTTTGCACCGTCCCACTGCGTTGAGCGTAGTCGCTGGTCCGGCCGCGTCGGACATGGCCGATCCGGGAATCGGACGCGACACCGTGTCGGACCTGGTGGGTGGACTCGGTACCGTGGTGATGTGCGTGTCCTGCGAAACTTCCTGCGTCCCGGATGGATCGCGCTTGCCATCGTGGTGATCGCGTTCGCCGTCGCGTGCTTCTGGGTGCTGGCCCCGTGGCAGCTGGGTAAGAACTCACGCACCGAGCATCAGAACGACCTCATCAAACGAGCGGAGTCGTCTCAGCCCGTTCCGATCGGCGACCTCTATCAAGATGGTCGTCCGGTCGAGGACGCCGAATGGAGCCGTGTCTCGGTCACCGGCAGGTACCTGCCGGACAAGCAGGCGGTGGTACGGCTGCGCTCCATCGAAGGGTCGCCCGCCTATGAGGTGCTCACCCCGTTCGCGGCCGACTCCGGCGACACCTACCTGGTCAACCGCGGATACGTGAAGCCTGTCCAGGGCACGGCCTTGCCTCCGATCACCCCGCCGCCGTCCGAGCAGGTCACGCTGGTCGCCCGCATCCGTGCGGCGGAGGGAACCAGTCCGGGGCGTGAGCCGCGTACCGAGGCCGGCGCCACACAGGTCTATTCCATCGACCCGGTGGTCCTCGGCCGTGCCGTCGACGTGCCTCTGGCCGCCGGATATCTCCAGCTGACCGGCGACCAGCCCGGCGGACTCGGCGTGATCGATCTCCCCCAGCTCGACTCAGGCCCGTACCTCTCCTATGGGTTGCAATGGCTTGCCTTCGGCGTCATGGCGCCGTTGGGGCTGGGCTACTTCGTGTGGTCGGAGGTCAAGCAGCGGAAAGCTGCGAAGACCGGTGCCCCGATACCCAAGAAGCCACGCGAGCGGGGCCGCCGGACGCGGGAGGCACTGGCAGCGTCGTCCACCGGCGCAGTGGTCCATTCGGAGGCGCGTGGGCCGATCGGCTCAGGACCGACGAGCGCGCCTGACGACAAGCTGTCCGACCGCTACGGTCGCTAAGGCGCCGATCTGCACCCGCCGGGACAACGCCGCGGCCCGGTACAGGTCGCGGCCGGTGGGAGCCCGACCGTCGCCCAACGTCGGGCGGGTCTCGGTTCGGTGCCGGTAGACCGTGACACCACCCAGCTCCACGCCGAGTGCTCCCGCAAACGAGGCCTCGACCACACCCGCATTGGGACTGGGGTGTGCTGATGCGTCCCGACGCACCGCTGTGGCCGCCCCCGCCCGGTCGTCGCCGAGAGCCACCACCAGGAGTGCGGTCAGGCGGGCAGGCAGGAAGTTCGCCGCGTCGTCGAGTCGAGCGCTTGCCCAGCCGAAGTTGGAATACCTGCTGTTGCGATATCCGACCATCGCATCGAGCGTGTTGATCATCCGGTACGCCAGCAGTCCCGGGATCCCGGCGATCGCTCCCCAGACCAGCGGACCCACTGTTGCATCCGAGGTGTTCTCGGCGACGGATTCGAGCGCGGCGCGGGCCATCCCGTCTGCGTCGAGACTGTTCGGGTCACGGCCGCACAGACTGGGTATCAACGCGCGGGCGCCCTCGAGGTCGTCGGACGCCAGCGAGTCGGCCAGACGCTCGCCCACCGACGTCAGGGAGGTACCGCCCAAGGTCGCCCAGGTGATCAGCGCCGTCGGCAGCACCCCGGTGCGGCGGCCCATCATGCCCGCACCGGTGACCACTCCCACGCACGTGACGGTGAACATGGTTCCGGCCCAACGTGAGTCGCGATACAGGACGCTCTCGAGCCTTCCCGCTGCGATACCCATGCCGGCCACGGGGTGATAGCGCGTCGGGTCGCCGAAGATGCGGTCGAGGAGATATCCCGCGGTCAGCCCGAGGGCGCGGTCCCAGCCAGCAGTCACCATGGTGTGCTCATCCTAGGACTTGGTGAGGCGCGCCCAGCCACGAGAGCAAGTGAGGGTACCCTCATTCCTGCTTGGTGCCGCTTCAACGACGCAGCGGTGCCCGGCCCACCCGGGGCACTGGTTCCGACATCACGAACAATGGTGAGCTAATGAGAACTACCAACCTGCCAGACGACCTTGAACATACCGGCGACCAGCGATTGTGGTTGTCGGGTTTCCTGGCCGGTTTCGACGCCGGCTCGACGACGGATGGCGCCGGCGCGGCGGACCGCGACGCAGTTCTGGCCGCCGCCCGAGCGGCACTCGCCGAGCTCGACAGCGGGGTGTCGGCCCCAGAGATACCCGGCGCCGAGGAGATCGCAGACCGCCCGGCCAAGCCGAAAAGGTCGCCGTGGACCCGCAAGAACCCCTATGCCGCCACGCTTGTCGCCAATCGACCACTGCGCGGGTCGGACTCGGCCAAAGACGTCCGTCATGTGGTCTTCGATCTCGGCGACAGCGACATCGACTACGAAGCGGGCGACGGCCTCGGCATCCGGCCGGTCAACGACCCGCACCTGGTGTCGGCGTTGATCACCAGGATCGGAGCAGATCCGCATCAAGTGATCACCACCCGCGCCGGCGAGTTCACCCTGGTGGACGCATTGACACACGAGTACGAGATCTCTCTGCCCACCCGTGACCTGATCGACTTCATGGCCGAACGGTCGCGCGATGCCGAACTCGATCACGTTCTGTCCACCGAGGAACGAGAGGCCCTTGAAGGTTGGTTGTGGGGCAAGGACGTCCTCGACCTGCTCGACCTCGAACCCGCGCTCGAGATATCCGCGACCGAGCTGCTCGAACTCCTCAGACCGCTCACCCATCGGGTGTACTCGATCTCGTCGAGCCCACTGACACACAAGGGCATGGTCCATCTGACCGTGTCCGCGGTTCGGTATCGCTCGGCGCAGCGCGACCGCCGAGGGCAGTGCTCGACCTACCTCGCCGACCGGCTCAAGGCGGGCGACACGGCCGGTGTCTTCTTGTCGAAGAACCGCTCGTTCCGCCTGCCCGACGACGACTCGGTACCGGTGATCATGGTGGGCCCGGGTACAGGCCTTGCCCCGTTCCGCTCCTTCCTCTACGAACGCAAGGCCAGGGGCGCTCGGGGACGCAGCTGGCTCTTTTTCGGGGACCAGTTCCGGGCAACGGACTTCATGTACGAAGACGAGATCGTGCAATTCCGCCGCGACGGCGTCCTCGACCGGCTTGATCTGGCGTTCTCACGGGATCAGGAGCAGAAGGTCTATGTGCAGGACCGGATGCGGGAGAACGGCGCCGACCTGTTCACCTGGCTGGAGGACGGTGCCCACTTCTACGTGTGCGGCGACGCATCGCAGATGGCGAAAGATGTGGATTCCGCTCTTCATGACTTGGTCGCCGAGCACGGCGGGTTCGATGCCGAGACCGCGGAGGACTACGTCAACACCCTCAAGCGGGAAAAGCGGTATCTGCGAGATGTGTACTGACCTCTGATGGGCCGCGCATCGCGACAACCCAAGGCTCGCAACGATTCCGGCGGGCCGCAGCCCGGCGTGTACCCGATCGACACCGGCAGCTGCGAGCTAATTCGTGACCACCTCACCGACGGTTGGATACTGAACGTCAACGGCGTGCAGAGTTCTCACATCAACCTCTCCGACCCCACCCAGCTCGACTTCGAGTACATGCAGTGGATGGCCGCGCTCATCGCTGACCGCTGGCCGGCCTCGAGCCGACTGCGCGTTCTTCACCTCGGCGCCGGCGCGTGCTCGATGGCTCGCCATCTGGCTGCGAACTATCCGCAGGCCCGGCAGGTCGCGGTCGACATCGACGACACACTGGCTCGATTGGTGCGGGAATGGTTCGATCTGCCTCGTGCTCCCCTGCTCCGACTGCGGGTGGGTGACGCCCGCGAGGTCACCGAATCACTCACCGACAACAGCCGGGATCTGATAATTCGTGACGTGTTCTCCGCCGCCGTCACCCCACCGGCGCTGACCACCGCCGAGTTCACCGCTCAGGTTCGTCGGGTGCTGGCCCCTGGCGGTGTCTACATGGTCAATTGTGGTGACACCCGCGACCTTTCACTCGCCCGATCAGAGGCTGCCACCTTGGGCACCTTGTTCGAGCACCTCGCGATCATCGCCGACCCTGCGATGCTCAAGGGCCGTCGTTACGGCAACATCGTGATCGCTGCCGCCGACACCCCGCTCGGCGAGTCACCCGCGGTTGCCCGGACACTCCTCGGCGGCGGCGTTCCGGCGCACATCTGGCTCGACCCGAAGGTTCGTTCCTTCGCCACGGGTGGTCGCGTTCTGCACGATCAGGCCGGGTGACCCCGCCGGCAGCACAAGGGTGTGATCACGGCCCGATGTTGCCACCGTAGGTCGCGATCTTGTACTCGGTGGCCGCCAGCGACAGCTCCAGTTCGCGGATGCGCCGGGTGATCGTGTTGCGTTGCTCCACCATGATCTCGAGGCGCTCGGCAACCGTCCGCTCCCCTTGGTCGGCCAATTCCACATAGTGCTGCAGATCCCGCATCGGCATGCCCGACAAGCGCATTCGGGAGACGAAGACCAGCCGCCGAACGGCGGCGCCATCGTAGGCACGCCGGCCGGCAAGATCTCGTGGCACCGTGACCAGGCCGGCTCGCTCGTAGTAGCGAAGTGTGTGCGCAGACACGCCGAGCAGGTCGGCCACGTCGGCGATGCCCAGCGGGCCGTCCACGTCGCCGGTGTCGACCAGGCCGTGGACCACCTCGACGGTCATCGATTCGTCGCCGCCCTGCAGCGCCTCGAGCGCTCGACTCATCAGATCTCGGGTCGCCATGATCCAACGCTAGACCGGTCGAACCGATTCCGGGGCGCCCGGAAAGTCTGCGCTCTCGGACAGTGCGGCGATCTTGTCGAGTTCCTCGAGACCACGTCGGTGGGCGGTGGCGAGCCGACGTACCGCTTCACGTCCGAGTGGGACCCGCAACGGGGCACTCTCGGCGTCGACCAACGACCGGATGATGTTCGCCGCGCGAGCAGGATCGCCCTCCTGCTTTCCGTCCACGGCCAGCATGTCGGCGCGCACCGCGGCCAGCAGAGGGCCATAGGTCTTCGATGGCGTTGCGCGTTTGAGTACGTCGGGTGCGTTGAAACCGGTTCGGAAGCGGCTCGGCTCGACGATGAGAACTCTGATGCCAAATGGTTCCACCTCGCCGGCCAACGCTTCAGACCACCCTTCGAGCGCGAACTTACCCGCGGAGTAGGACCCGGCACCCGGGAATGACACGCGTCCGCCTTGGCTGCTGATCTGAACGATTGTTCCTTTGCCCTGCTCTCGCATACCGGGCAGTACCGCCCGTACCAGGGCCGCAGGACCGAACAGGTGCTGGTCGAGCATGTCTCGCAATTGCCGGTCGTCGATCTCCTCGGCTGCCCCGATCTGCCCGACTCCACCGTTGTTGACCAATACGTCGATGGCACCGAAGCGCTCCACGGCGCCGGCGACGAGGTGGGCCGCAGACGCGGTGTCGCGCACGTCGTGGCGAACCGCCAGCAGCGCGTCGGGGTAGGTGGTGAGCAGATCGGCGATCCGCTCGGGTCGTCGCATCGCGGCCACCACGTAGTCCCCTGCTGCCAACGCCGCTTCGGTGAGGGCCCGTCCGAGACCCGAGGATGCGCCGGTGATGATCCAGTTCTTTGTCATGGTGGCGACGCTAGGTCTTCGAGCGCACTCGAACGCAACCCTCCGTCAGAAGGCCGACTTGTCAGAGGCCGACGTTAACCTCCCGGCACAACGATCTGCACCAGCCAGACAGCCAAGGAGGACGCCATGCGTCAGCAATCCGATCCGGTCGATTTCGCCCACCGCGCGATTGCCAAACGCTATTGGACGGTCACCGCGGTACGGGCGGCCGTCCAGGTCGGATTCCCGTCGCTCGCCTACACCACCGGGCTGACCTCGCTGGCACACCCCGAGCTGATCATCTACGGACTCGAACCGGGCATCGCCGGATCCATCCTCAACACTGTCGGGCACCGGATCGCACGAGCTGGAGGCAGCCTCACCGCCGGTGAACGCCTGTCGGGTTTTTTCGACAACGACCTGGACCTGGTGGCCATCGAAGCACTGACCACATCGGACCTGCGCGTCGCGAACCGCGTCTACGGCAGTGTGTCGGCGTGGCAACTGGTCTGGCCGGATTCGGCAGGGCTCTACCCGTGGAGTGCCGGCTACGGCATCGCCAAGACCGTGCAGCCCCTGGCGGGCCTGCCTGCTGCATGACCTCGGATCGGATCGGCTGATGGGTCGACATCAGATGCGTGTTCGGCGCACCATCGTCGATACTGAGCGCCATGGTCACCCTGTCGCGAGGCGCAAACACACTCATCTCTTCCGGCGTTCTCACTGTCGCGGTCACCGGAGCGTCGCTCGGCACAGTTGACGTGATGGCGTTTCTTCTCGGCGACAACCACAAGACGCGAACCGATTCGGATTTCATCTTCTTCAACCAGCCGCAGTCGGCCGACGGCGCGGTTGTGCTGTCGGGTGGCACCACCCTGACGGTCGACCTCGCGAGGGTGCCAGCCGACGTCCACACCGTTGCCGTTGCGGTTGCCTGCGACGAGGGGTACTCGTCTCCCCTGTCGGCGCTACCCGCTCTGGCGGCCACTGCGAGCGGGACCGGAGTCCAGATCGAGCTACCCGCAGCCGGGTTGAGTACCGAACGTGCCGCGGTGTTGGGCGAGATCTATCGGCGGGGCGGTGAGTGGAAGATCCGCAATGTCAGCGCCGGATGGGATCGCGGCTTCGCGGATCTGGTTCGGGAACACGGTGTGGAGGTCGATGACGAACCCGCGGCCACATCGCCCGCCCCCGAGGTCCCGGCGGTGAGATCTGTTGCGGGCGAGGAGAAACTATCCCTCGACAAGCGCCAGCGCCTCGACATGCGCAAGCGTGAGGTGCACAAGGTGCTGCTCAGCAAGAACGCGACCGGCGTCCGAGCCCGGGTGATTCTTGTCATCGACAAGACCGGGAGTATGTCCAGGCAATACTCAGGCCGGGTGGTGCACCGCGTGGTCGAACGGATGCTGGCGGTGGCCACCCAGATCGACGACGACGGCCAGTTGGAGCCGTACATGTATGCCCGTGGTTTTGCGCGTGTCCCCGACATCAGTGTGACGAACGTCGAGTCGTGGACCGAGGAGTTCCTCCACTTGTCGGGTGTTCACGGGGGCATCGACTACGACGCGATCGGAGCGTCGAACGATGAACTGCCGATCATGAACGAGATCCTGAACACGGTTGTCCCCGGGCGGCCGGTGCTTGTCCTGTTCTTCACCGACGGCGGTTTCCGGAAAAAGGGACCGATCAGCGAGCTGATGCGTGCCGCGTCGAGCGCTCCGGTGTTCTGGCAGTTCGTCGGGATCGGCCGGGCCAACTACGGAGTCCTCGAACGACTCGACGACATGGAGGGCCGCGTCGTGGACAACGCCGGCTTCTTTGCTCTCGACGACATCGATCAGGTGTCCGATGACGATCTGTACCAGCGTCTGCTCTCGGAATTCCCTGATTGGATGCGGGCCGCCAAGACCGCAGCCATCCTGCCCTAGAGGATGCGAACCGCAATCTGGCCTTGTCACGCACTCCGCCGAGGAGTGCGTGACAAGGCCACATCTCGTGATGGGCTCAGCTGCGCGACGCCGCACTGATCGCCCGCACACCTGCGGCAATTCCGCCGACGGCCACGATGAGAGCCGCGATCACACCGGATAGCACTGTCTTGGTGTCGAAGTCGCCGACGAACAGCGCGCGCTCTGCTTCCACCACGTAGTGCAACGGATTGATGTTCACCAACACCTTCATCCATCCCGGCGCGTCATCGAGCGGGAGCATGGTGCCCGACAGGATCAGCATCGGGAACATCAGCGTCTGCTGTACCGTCCAGAACACCCAGTCCTGTTCGCGCACAGCAAGAGCCAGCGTGTACGACAGGGCTCCGAGTCCGACGCCGAACACACCGAGGATGAGGATTCCGATGGCCGCTCCCCCGAGGTTGATGTCGAAGCCCAACGGCAGACCGACCAGCAAGATGATCACGGCCTGCGCTGCGAGCGGCACCATTTCTTTCAACGCGCGTCCGATCAGCAACGAGCTGCGGCTCAACGGCGTGACGAGCATCCGCTCATGACTGCCCGAGTGGATCTCGTCCATCAGGTTGGAGCCGGTCATCGACGTGCCGAAGATCGCGATCATCGCCAGCACACCCGGAATGAACCAGTTCCACACATTGCCCGAATCACCGGCACCCGGAACATCTTTCAGAAGCGGGCCGAACAGGGCAAGCAGGATCAGCGGCTGCACGAGGCTGAAGATCACGGTGAACGGATCCCGGACCGTCGGCCGCAATTCACGGGTAAGAACGATGGAACTGTCGCGGATGATTGATGTTGTCATCGGTTTCTCCTGAAGACTTGGCAAAGGGTTTGAGGGAAAGGTGTTCAGACGGCTGCGGTTTCGCGCAGGCTTCGTCCGGTGAGTGACAGGAAGACGTCGTCGAGGGTCGGACGCGTCGAAGATGCACTACGTACCGCAACAGCCCTGGCCGCAGCTGCGGTGATCACCTGGGGCAGCACCTTGTCGGCGCCGACAACCTGCAGTTCGACGGACTCGCCGGTCACCTCGGCGCTGCGTACCGCATCGATCGAGGTGGCGATCCGGGCCAGTTCTGCGGCACCGTCGGAGGAGTCGGCGGTGAGGCTGACGCTGTCGCCGGCAAGAGTGTCTTTGAGCGCCGCCGCGGAGTCGTCGGCGATGACCGTGCCCTTGTCGATGACGACCACTCGCTCGGCCATCGCGTCGGCCTCGTCGAGGTAGTGCGTGGTCAGCACGATCGTGGCACCGGTCTCCGCGCGCAACCGCTGGATGTGTGTCCACAGGTTGGCCCGGCTCTGGGGATCCATGCCCGTGGTCGGTTCATCGAGGAAGATCACCGGAGGCCGGTGCACGATGCCGAGCGCGATGTCGAGTCGACGACGCTGACCTCCCGAGAGAGTGCTCACCTTTCGGTTCTCCATCCCCGTGAGGTCGAGGGCCGCGATCAATTCGTCTGCGCGAAGCGAACTCTCGGCTTTGCCGAATCCGTAGCACAGACCCTGGGTGATGAGTTCTTCACGCACGCGCTGGTTGTTGCCGCCACCGTTGCCCTGGCCCACGTAGCCGATCTTGCGCCGGACCGCATCGGGCTCGTCGGCGATGTTGTGGCCGGCCAGCCACGCCGCGCCGGACGTGGGCCGCAACAGCGTGGTGATCATCCGCAGCGTGGTGGACTTACCCGCCCCGTTGGGCCCGAGGAATGCGACGAGTTCCCCCTCCTTCACCGCCAGATCGATGCCCTTGACTGCTTCGACGGTGCTCTTGCCCTGCTTGAAGGTCTTGGTCAGGCCCACCATCTCGATGGCCGGCATGTCGTGTGTCTGAGTCATCTCTGTTGTCCTCCCGGAATGAGTCGCGAACTGCGATGAGGAGAACCTATTACCCATTGCGGACAGTAACGGTCCGCAATATCTGGCATTGTCGAAAACATGTTGGATACCTCAGCGCGACTACTCCGGCTCCTGAGCCTGCTTCAGACCCGTAAGGACTGGTCGGGAGCAGACCTGGCGGCACGGCTCGGCATCACCACCCGCACCGTGCGCCGCGACATCGACCGGCTACGCGAACTGGGGTATCCGGTGGACGCCAGCGTGGGTGTCGGCGGCGGGTACCAACTCGGCGCCGGAGCCGAGATGCCACCGCTGCTCCTCGACGATCACGAGGTGCTGGCGGTGGCACTGAGTCTGGGCGCCGGCGCAGCCAACTCGGTCACCGGCCTCGATGAGGCATCGGTGCGCGCGATGTCCAAGTTGCGTCAGGTGATGCCGTCGCGGCTTCGGCACCGGCTCGATTCGCTGCAGGTCGACGCCACCCCCAACCGAACCCGGGTGGCGGTGGATGCCGGCGTTCTCGCCGATGTCGCGGCGGTCTGTCACCGGCACGAGCGACTCCGGTTCGACTACAAAGCCCGTGACGGAGCAGAGAGCAGGCGTGAAGTGGAGCCCTACCGCCTGGTTCGCAGCGGCGCGCGGTGGTACCTGCTCGCATGGGACCTCGGCCGCGACGACTGGCGTTCGTTTCGCCTAGACCGGCTCACCCCGAAAATCCCGACGGGCCCGCGCTTTTCACCTCGGTCACTGCCCGAAGGCGGCGCCGCGGCATTCATCGCGCGCAGCCTGGGGTCCGTGTACCGCCAGGCCAACGCGCGGGTGCAGATCCACAGTCCCGTCGAAAAGGTCGCCGACATGGTCGACGCCGAGTGGGGCGTGGTGGAATCCGGCGACACCGACAGCTGCGAGGTACAGCTCTACGGCCAGTCTGTCGCGTCGATCGCACGGTGGCTGTACGCGTTCGACGCCGATTTCACAGTTCTGTCGCCCACCGAACTGCGCGACGAATGCGTGTCGCTCGCCGAGTACCACCTTCGGGTCGCCGAGCGTTACCGCAACGCCTAACGCCGGCTTCCGGGCGAGGCGCACAACCCATCGACGGTCTTGGCGAGGTCGTCCGCGAGATGGCGCGCGTCCTGGAACACCCGCTTGGCGCCGGCACCCCGGAGGGCATCACCGCCGATGCCGCCGGTCAGCACGGCCACCGAACGAACACCCACCTTTGTCGCCGCGATGGCATCCCAGGTGGCATCGCCGACCATGACCGCGTTCGAGGCACTCACCCCGGCGCGCTCCACCGCGATCTTCACGACGGTCGCGTCGGGTTTGGCGGTCTCCACGTCTTCCCCGGAGGTCACCGCATCGATGTGGTCCTCGACCTCGAGCAGATCACGCAGGATCTCCAGTTCCTGTTGCGGCGCCGAGGTCGCAAGGACCACAACGTATCCGAGCTCCTTGGCCCGTCTGACGACGTCGCGCCCACCGGGCAAGATGGTCAACGAATCGGACCGACGGAGATAGGCCTCGGTGTGTTTGCTCGACGCCGCATCAGCCAGATCCGACCTCCCCGGTGCGTCCGCGCCCACCCCCGCGATATCCAGGAGTTCGTCAACCAGGAGCGACCCATCCATCCCGATGCGGCGGTGGATCTCCCAGTGGGGAACCGTGAGATCAACCTCGGCCAGCGCCTCATGCCAGGCCGCGACGTGGGCATACACCGAGTCCACGAGGGTACCGTCGATGTCGAACAGGACCGCGAGTTTCCCGTGGTCGATCTCTGCCATGCCCTACGCCTTCTGCTGCATGCCGGCGCGAGCCGGATTGCCCTGGTCCGCGGCCTTGGGATCGGACTCCCCGGCCTTGGACTCCACACCGTCCCGGATCGCCTTGCCGACACCGGGGTCGATGCGCTGCCAGTAATCGAAGGCCCGGCTGAGCACCGGCTCCTCCACTCCGTTCAGCAGATGACCGACAACGTTGTCCACCAGACGATCTCGGGCATCCTGATCCATCACCTCTCGGATGAGCGTGCCCGCCTGACCGAAGTCGTCGTCCTGTGGGTGGTCGACGTATGCGGTGCGCACGATGTCACCATCGGCCGCCCAGCCCGGCTCACCCTGGAAGTCGTTACGCGCGGCAGGACCGCCTTTGGAGTTGGGCGCGTACACGGGATCGGACACGTTGGTGACCCGCATCGCGCCGTCCTTGGAGTAACTGTGCACCGGATACTTCGAGGCGTTGACCGGAATCTGCTTGTAGTTCACGCCGATTCGGTATCGGTGTGCATCCGCGTAGGCAAACGAGCGCGCCAGCAACATGCGGTCCGGACTCAACCCGATCCCGGGGACGAGGTTGTTGGGCTCGAATGCGGCCTGCTCGATCTCGGTGTGATGGTCGGTGGGGTTCCGGTCGAGCTTCATCCGGCCGACCTCGATCAGCGGATAGTCGTCGTGCGGCCAGACCTTGGTCAGATCGAAGGGATTGAACCGATACGACGTTGCGTCGTCGAACGGCATCAGCTGCACCTTCATGGTCCACGTCGGGAAGTCGCCACCGTCGATGGCCTCGTACAGATCACGGGTGTGGTAGTCGGTGTCGGCGGAGGCCATCTGGTCGGCCTCGTCCTGGGTGAACGTCTCGATGCCCTGGTCCGTCTTGAAGTGGTACTTCACCCAGTGCTTGGCACCGGAGCTGTTCACCCAGAGATAGGTGTGGGAGCTGTAACCGTTCATGTGCCGCCAGGTCCGCGGAATCCCGCGGTCACCCATCAGCCAGGTGACCTGGTGCGCCGACTCCGGGGACAGCGTCCAGAAGTCCCATTGCATGTCGTGGTCGCGTAAGTTGTTGTCCGCGCGCCGTTTTTGTGACCGAATGAAGTGCTGGAACTTCAGCGGGTCCTTGATGAAGAAGACCGGCGTGTTGTTGCCGACCATGTCGTAGACACCCTCGCTGGTGTAGAACTTGAGCGCGAAACCGCGGGGGTCCCGCCAGGTATCGGGGCTTCCACGCTCGCCCGCCACGGTGGAGAATCTCGCGGCCATCTCGGTGACGGTGCCCGGCTGGAAGACCGCTGCGCAGGTGTATTCGGACACATCAGCGGTGACCTCGAACGATCCGAACGCGCCACTGCCCTTCGCGTGGGGCTGCCTTTCGGGCACTCGCTCGCGGTTGAACTGGGCCATCTGCTCGATCAAGTAGTGATCGTGCAAAACGATGGGACCACCGGCGCCCACTGTCAGCGAGTGCTCATCGCTGGTGACCGGAGCACCGGAATCCGTTGTCGTGTTGAACCGTTCGTCTGCCATGCGCGCCTCCAGGGCTTGCTGTTCGATCGGTCTGTCGACCCGGGGGCTACAGGCCGACTCTTCGTAGCCTAGCGACTGGCCTACCGCTTTTCATTGCTTCGACGGTCGCCGATCCGCCGATACGCGCTACGACCAGCTGCTTCTCCGCGCGGGTCACGGCCGATGTTCGGCGTCGCCCGAGCCGACGACCGCACCATCGGTCGTCGATCCCGGGTGCGGCTGTGATGTGAGCCGAGCGATGTCGGCCCGCAGGTCGCGGACCTCGTCGTGCAGCGCGTCGATCTGACGCTTGGTGGCCGCGAGATTGGCTTCGTCGGTCTCGTTGACGCGTTCGACGATCCAGGTGGCGATGCTGGCAGTGACGACGCCGATCAGGCTGATGCCACCGATCATCAGACCGACCGCGATCATCCTCCCGGTGAGCGTGGTCGGCGCGTAGTCGCCGTAGCCGATGGTGGTGACCGTGGTGATGGACCACCACAACGCGTCTTCGAAGTTGCGGATGGTGGCGTCGTCGCTACCCCGCTCGGTGTCGAGGATTGCCAGCGACGCGACGAAGATCAGCATCAGGCAGGCAACGACCGTGTACGCCAGCACCCGCCCGCGGATTGCCTGACCGGCAACGCGATGGAGTACGGCAAGTACCGCGAGCAGACGCAGCAGACGTAGCGGGCGCAAGACGGGTAACGCGACGATCAGCAGTTCGGGTAGGTGCCGGACGAACCAGCGGAGTCGCTCACCCGCGAGACCGAGCCGTACGAGATAGTCGATGACAAAGCCGGCCCAGGTGATGAAGATGACCGCCTCGAGGAGGTCCTCCGCCGTTCCACCCGGTTGGGCGAGTACTTCGACGGCGTAGCAGAGCACGAACACGATCCCGGCGATGGCCAGCGGCCACTCGGTCAGATGGATCCACCGGTCCTGCTGTGAGATCGCAGGGCTGTGCGCGCCATCGTCGACCTCTGTGGCCACCTGGTCCCCTCACGTCGCGAACGCCCTCCCGACGGGTGTGACCCCGCGGGGCTGTTCGATTTGCCCATTTCAGCAAACTGTCGACGGTCACCGCATGAAAACAGCTGTGCCGCGGACCAGCGGTCCGCGGCACAGCATTGCCAGAAGTAAAACTCAGGCAGTCACCGGCTTCTTCGTGGTGTCCACCTTCGTGCCCGAGTCGTCGTCTTTGTCCCAGCTGTCGTGGCCGTCGTCGACCATCGTCAGCTCGTCGAACGGATCGTCACCGCGCAGCACGCTGTCGACCTGATCCTTGTCGATCGTCTTGGTCCAGGAACCGACCAGCATGGTTGCCACGGCGTTGCCGGAGAAGTTGGTCACCGCACGCGCTTCGGACATGAACCGGTCGATTCCGACGATGATCCCGACGCCGTCGAGGAGTTCGGGACGGTGGCTCTGCAGACCGCCGGCAAGCGTGGCCAGGCCCGCGCCGCTGACGCCGGCCGCCCCCTTGGAGGCAACGATCATGAAGACCAGCAGCGAGATCTGCTCCCCGAGCGAGAGCGGCTGACCCATGGCATCGGCCACGAACAGCGAGGCCATGGTCAGGTAGATCGCCGTGCCGTCGAGGTTGAACGAATAGCCGGTCGGGACAACAACTCCGACAGTGGTGCGCTCGACACCGAGGTGCTCCATCTTCGCGATCAGCCGCGGCAACGCCGACTCCGACGACGAGGTGGCGAAGATCAGGAGATATTCACGGGCGAGGTAGCGCACCAACTTGAAGATCGAGACGCCTGCGACAAAGCGGAGCAGCAGGCCGAGGATCCCGAAGACGAAGATGACGCAGGTGACATAGAAGCCGAGCATCAACGTCAGCAGTTCGGTGACCGCACTCCAACCGGTTTGGCCGACGACGTTCGCGATCGCGCCGAAAGCGCCGATCGGGGCGAGCCACAGCACCATGGCGAGCACCTTGAACACGATCTTCTGCAGCGTCTCGATGGCTCGCAGTGCGGATTGGCCCGACTTGCCCAGACTCTGGATGGCGAAGCCGACCAGCAGTGCGATGAACAGGGTCTGCAGCACACTGCCTTCGGTCAGCGCCGAGAGCATCGACGTCGGGATGATCGACTGGATGAAGTCCAGCGTGCCGCCCGATTCGTGGGCCTTGTCGGCGAGTTCGGTGCCCTTTCCCATCGCCGAGGGGTCGAGGGTGAGGCCATCACCGGGCTTGAGCAGGTTGCCGACCACGAGTCCGATCGCCAGCGCGACCGTCGACATACCCAGGAAGTAGGCGAAGGCGAGGCCGCCTACCTTTCCGACGGTGGCGGCTGCGCGCACCGACCCGATGCCGAGGACGATGGTGCAGAAGATGACCGGGCTGATCATCATCTTGATCAGGCTGACGAACATCGTGCCGAGGACTCCGAGGTCTTTGCCGACCCCGGGAGCCAGGATGCCGACCAGGACACCGGCGATGACGGCCACGATCACCGCGATGTACAGCCAGTGCGTTCGATCGCGTCGTTTCGGAACGGCAGCGTCCCCGTCGGCCTGACGATCGTGTGTGGTTGTCATGATCGAACTTCCTTCTGACTGGTGACAAGAATGGGTCTGCAAGGATGGTGTTCTACGGGGGTGAGCCAGGTCACTATTTAGTTCATTACGTTCAACCGACGGAGAGGTTTCATGGCCAGGTTGGTGCCCCGTTCACTTGCCGGCCAAACGTTTGTGCTGCAGCTGGTCGTGATCGCGGTGATGGTCCTGGGCGGCAGCGCGCTGGCGATCGTCGACGCGAGACGCGACGGTGACGCCGCGGCGCGGTTGCAGGTCACCGGCATCGCCAGCGCGCTGGCCGAATCTCCGGCGACCGCAGCGGCCATCGAATCCGGAAGCGCGACAGCGGTGCTGCAACCGGTGACCGAACGGGTTCGGGCAGATACCCAGATCGCGTTCATCACGATCATGGCGCCCGACCGGACACGATTCACCCACACGAATCCCGAACTCATCGGCCGGCCGTACATCGGGACCATCGAGCCTGCGTTGCAGGGCCGCACCTTCACCGAGGTCTACACCGGCACTCTCGGTCCGTCGATCCGCGCTGTCGCGCCGGTGCGCTCGTCGTCCGGCGAGGTCGTCGGACTGGTGTCGGCCGGGATCACCCAGCAGACGCTGTTCTCGCGCTGGCAGCAGCAGTTGCCGCAGATCCTGCTGATCGCCGCCGGCGCGTTACTCGTGTCCCTCGTCGGGATCTGGGCGATTCGCCGTCGCCTGCTGCGGCAGACACATGGGTTGGCTCCCACCGAACTGCAGGTGATGTATGAACATCACGACGCCATCCTTCACTCGGTGTCGGAAGGATTGATCGTGCTGGATCGACACGGCGTGGCCCTGGCCAATGACGAAGCCCGGCGCCTGCTGGCACTGTCCTCAGGCGAGGTGGACAAAGAGAACCTGCCCGCATTTCTCCGGTCGTACTCCCCCGGCGCACGCGATGAAGTCCACGTGACGGGTGACCGGGTACTGGTGGTCAACAGGTCTCGCGTCCCCGGCAATCGGTCTCCGGAGACCGAGGTGGTCACCATTCGTGATCGGACCGAATTGCAGGGCGCCCTGGGCGAACTCGACTCGATGAAGGTGTTCACCGAGTCGCTGCGATCGCAGGCTCACGAATCGGCGAACCGCCTGCACACCATCGTGACGCTGGTGGAGATGGGACGCGGCGACGAGGCCGTCCGCTTCGCCACCACCGAATTGGAGTTGTCGCAGAAGTTGGTCGACCGGCTGTCCGAATCGGTCGGTGAACCCGCACTGGCCGCCCTGTTGCTGGGCAAGAGCGCTCAGGCCGATGAACGAGGTATCGAGTTGACGATCACCGACGACACCGTGATTCCCTCGGACAACGAGCACGCTGTGTTGTCGGGCCAAGAACTCGTCACCGTGGTGGGCAACCTTGTCGACAACGCCTTGGATGCATGCGACCGGTCCGACCCCTGGGTGGAGGTGACCGTACGGCAAGATGGCGAACATCTGCTGATCCAGGTCGCCGACAGTGGCCCGGGCATGGACGCCGAGGAATTCAGCAAAGCGAGGCAACGCGGATACTCCACCAAGTCCGGTGGCGAAGCGGGCAGGCGCGGACTGGGTTTGGCGCTCGTGTCCCAGGTTGTCGATCGCCACGAAGGGACCCTCGCTGCCGAGGTGACGTACGGCTCGGTTGTCACCGTCACCTTCGGCCCGCCGGCATGATCAACGTTCTCGTCGTCGAAGACGAACCGCTGATCGCCGAAGCCCACCGCACGTATCTGGGCCGGATCGACGGCTTTTCCGTTGTCGCCGTGGTGCATACGGCGCAGGACGCCATGCGATCGGCCGCAGAGGCCGCGACAACGACAACACCCATCGACCTCGTACTCCTCGATCTGGGACTGCCCGACGCCAGCGGGATCGACCTGGCATCAGCACTGTCAGGGTTACGCCCGGCTCCGGACATCATCGCCATCACGTCCGAACGAGATCTGGAGATGGTGCGAGCCGCCGTGGCCCACGGGGCGCTGGCGTACCTGCTCAAACCGTTCACGTTCGCCGCTTTCCGCGACCGCCTCGAGCGGTACCAGCGTTATCGACAGGCGTTGCCCGCGGGCACCGACGCGGCCAGCCAGATCGAGGTCGACCGGGCGATCGCCGAATTGCGGGGCACCACAGACAAATCCACGGCCCCGAAAGGCGCGGCACCCGGCACCACCGACGAGATAGCCCGCCGGATCCGCGACAGTCCCGAAGGTCTCACCGCCGCCGAGGCCGCCAACGAGGTCGGCGTGTCGCGGGTGACGGCCTGGCGTTATCTCGAACGCCTGGCCGACGAGGGAACCCTCTCTCGCCACGCGGACTACGGCAATGCCGGTCGACCCAAGATCCGTTACCAGTGGCGGCGCTGAGCGGCTATGTCTCGCACGCCACCCCGTCGCCATCGCGGTCGAGGGCGGGCCGATAGCCGGCTTCTCCCTGCATGATCGGAGCAGCACCTGCCGCTTTCACCGCTGTGCAGTTCTCGTAATAGACCGCTCCGGCGTTGCTATCGGGTGCAACGGGCACGTACACCGGTGTCGACGTCCGCGGCATGACAGGCAGTGGCGCCTGAGTCGCAGCGTTCGTGTCCGGAATGCCTCGGGTGACCGGAACCTCCACGATGGAGGTCACCACTGAGGTCACTATTCGGGTCGGCGGTGCCGCGGTCGTCGTGGTCGTGGTCGCGGTGGTGGTTGTCGATGTTGTCTTCGGCGGTGACGTCACCGCAGGTGTCGACGCTTCGGCCACAGTTTTCGGTTTTTCATCAGACTGCTCCTCCGAAGGAGCCACGAGGCCGACGATCATGAGGAGTGCGAAGACAGCAGCAACAATCCACGGCCATTTCCGCTTCTTCTTCGGTGGCTGCCCATATGGAGACCCGCCGGTTGGCCGATCCCAGTTATCGGGCATGGAGAACTGTTGCGTCATGAGAATGAAAACCTTTCGGAAGGGTAATGAAAAGCGCTGCTACCAGCGACTTCCCCACCGGTCCGAGCCATTCACCCACCTATATCGGTGAGCCACCAGTTCGTTACACACACCGCCCGTCTGTGGCTTTTCGAGTTGTTCCTGCTTTCCCCCCGCCTGCTCTTGTCAGCGCTGAGATGTTGCTGTGGCCGGCCATGGCGCGGAGTTTGCCCTCGGCGATCAACGGGTATCTGCCGGATCGAGTCAGATCATGGTCGTAGCTATGAAAGGACAACCGATGGTGTCGGAAACACACGTCCGGGAACTTCTCGAGAGTTCGTTCGAGGATGCGCATCTGATCTTGGAGATGGGTCAGCTGTCGGTCATCGACGGCGCCAGCGCGGAGAAGGATGAGTCGGCGCTGGTGGTCGCCACCGCGCGCGAATTGCGCGAGACTCACGACGTCGCGCACGTCAACGACGAGGAGCTGACATCCATCGCCGCGCTCCTCGACGACCGGATCGCCAAGCTCGGAGCCTGATCGCCGGACGCGTCACAGTGCGCTCGAATAGCGGATGGCGGTAGGGCCAACAGCCCGTGAACAAACTAGAGGGTCCGACGTGCGCGCCGTACGGTCAAAGGTATGAACCCCGAGGATCAAGAGCAGCAGCAGATCGAGCAGATCGCCGACAAACTGGCGGACAAGCACGCGGATGTGCCGACGGAAGCTGTCGCCGAGGTCGTCGAGGACGCGTACCGGAAGTTCGATGGCCAACCGATCCGCGACTTCGTCCCACTTCTCACCGAACGCCGGGCAGAAGAAGAACTCGGCGGAAACCCGATCGCCACGCCTGAGTCCCTCGAAGAATCGAGCTGAGGGCTACTACGTCGAGGAAACGGGAAGCGCCATCACGCGCTTCCCGCGGTTTCCTTTGGCCGACCCGCAGACTGCAGAGCGCGAAGGTCTGCGGCCTCGGCTTCGAGATCTGCGTGACTGATCACGCGCGCCATCACGATGGCGACAAAGATCGAGATCAATACCCAAGCGGCTACGGCGACGCCTATCCATAAGAACACGTCGAAAGTATGGCCCACTATCCCGAATTGGGAAACTGTTCTTTTAGAAGTAATTTCGAATTGATCGTCACGATCATAGTTTATGATTCTGACGATCAAAACCGTCGGATTTCAAAGCCTGTTCGAACAATGTCGAATCCGATTCACGGCCTGTTCCCACCCTGATCGTCCCACCACGACAGCCTTCCTGCAACGTTGCCCCTGGCTGGTGAGCCGCAGACCAGCGGGCTGTCTTGCGTGCGGCACCAGGCCGGTGTGCGGTCCGCAAGACTCCGCGGGGTCACCTTGCCGTAGCTTTCCGGAGCCGCAGCGTGGGGGTGTAGCCGTCGGGTTCGTTCGTCTCGCCCTCGAACATCGCCCGACCCGACCACGTCGAGGGATTCAATTGCGAACCCTTACTAAGCGGGTTGAATTGGTTCTGCGAACGAATTAGTCAGCGACTCAAATTGATCTTCGCCGACAAAGCCGATTGAACAATTCAGTTTTACCATTGTGGCGATTCGAAACAGGCCTGCGGCAATCGCGGGTCCGTTCAGCACCCCCACCGTGGACACACCTGCTCACCGAGCCAGGGTGTCGTACGCTCGCACCTGTGGGCATAACGAACGACGATGTACAGCACCTACGGCGATGCGTGGATCTGGCACGCGAAGCGCTGGCGGCCGGCGATGAACCCTTCGGTTCGGTGCTCGTGAGCGCAGACGGCCGAACACTTTTCGAAGACCGCAACCGCGTCAAAGACGGCGACAACACCAGGCATCCCGAGCTGACGATCGCGTTGTGGGCAGTGGAGAACATGGAGCCGGCCGCGCGGGCCGCGGCCACGGTATACACCTCCGGAGAGCATTGCCCGATGTGCGCCGCGGCGCACGCGTGGGTCGGGCTGGGCCGAATCGCCTATGCGGTGTCGTCGTCTCAATTGTCGGAGTGGCTCGCGGAATGGAATGCTCCGCCCTCACCGGTCGCCGGGCTGCCAATCAACACCGTTGCGCCCCAAGTTCCGGTAGACGGACCGGCTGATGCTCTGGTCGACGAGATGCGGGCCCTGCACGCACAGCGATTCAGCGTTTAGCCGGAACCCTGTCGCGGTCTCCGACAGGCGGCGTGTAGCACCTACCGCTCAAGTCGGTTCAGATCTCGCACGCCGACGTCCCTTCGTGGCCTCCACCGGATCGATCGACCCGCCCGACCACTCGGCGGCCATGGCAAGACTTGCTTGCCGACCCGAATGAACGTGATGGAAGGCTGATTCGGCCGCACGGTCGGCGTCGTGGGCCGCGATGGCGGCAAGAATTTCCTCGTGCTCGTGGCATTGGCGGCCCGGATCCCGGTCTTTTGTCAGATGAAAGAGCCACTGCGTGCGCGCCTCCAGAGGGCGCAGCAGCGACTCCAGCAGAGGGTTCGCGGACAGGTCGACGATCATTTGGTGGAACTTGGCATTGGCCGCTGCGATCGCTGGGCGGTCCCGCTTCAGCGTCGCGGCACGAGCGGCTTCGAGTTGCTCCGACAACCGGGCGAGACCTTCCTCGTCGGCGCGCTCGGCAGCAAGCCGGGCGGCAAGGACTTCGAGACTCTCGCGCACGTCGAACAGATCTCGGACATCGTTCTCGCTGAAGGGCGAGACGATTGCACCTTGTCTCGGCACCAAAACCACCAGTCCGTCCTGCTGCAGCAACTGCAACGCCTCGCGCAGCGGGATACGCGAGACATCAAGTTCTGCGGCGAGATCGCGCTCCACCAGCCTCGACCCCGGCGCCAGCCGCAGATCTACGATCTGGCGCCGAATCTCCTCATACGCGTGCTGGCGCAAAGACTTTCGATCGTTTGCCGAACCCGTCAGCTCTTCTACCGCAGGCATGAACACCAAGTCCTCTCGCGGATTTCGCCTCGTTCAGCCGAGTCTAGCCAGACCCACTTAGCGGTATACCAATAACTAACCGGCTCGTAATCGGATGGAAACACTCAGCCCCCACTCTTCTCGTAACGGTATACCGCTAAAACACAGCGGCCGACGATCAGGAGACACGATGAGATTTCGATCCACAACCGTCCGCGTACCAGTGGCGCTGCTCGCGGCCGGAGCCATTGCGGTAGGAATGTCAGGGTGCGGCACTTCGGGCGCCGACGCCAACGACGGGAGCCTGTCCGTCGGAGTCTTCTTCCCCGGCTCGGTCACCGACACCGGGTTCATGGAGTCGGGCTACCTCGGATACCAGAGGGTCGAGAAGGCACTCGGTGACCAGGTTGACCTCAGTTATGTCGAGCAAGTCGCACCAGCCGACTACCAGCAGGCATTGCAGCGCTTCGCATCTGAGAACGAATTGGTCATCTCGGTCGGCGGCCAGACCGACGCCGACGTGCGTAAGATCGCCCCGCAGTTCCCAGACGTGAAGTTCGTCGAAATCGGTGGACCTTCCGACGCCGAACCGATGGACAATCTCGCCTACTACGATCCGCAGCAGGCCGAAGCCGAATTCCTTTCCGGCGCAGTGGCAGCGGCTTCATCGGCCACCGGAACGGTCGGATTCGTCGGAGGCGTCGAGCTACCGGCCATCGTCAATGCGGCCAAGGCGTTCTCGAACGGGGCTACGTTTGTCCGACCCGATGTCAAGGTTCTCAGCCCCCAATATGTCGGCGACTTCAACGATCCCGCCAAAGCCAAACAGGCTGCGGGCACCGCCTACGCGGGAGGTGCCAACATCCTCGGTCAGATCGTCAACCTCGGCAAACAAGGCATCGAACAAGCTGCACGCGACTCGGGCAATCGTATGGTCGGCGGACCGATTCCCGGAGATTGCGCAAACCCGGTATACGCAGGTTTTGTCCGCACCGACATCGGGACCGAGATCGAATACGCCGTCTCTTCAACGCTCGACGGCTCCTGGGAGGCTGCACAAGTTCCGTTCGGTCTGACAACAGACAAGGGTGGCAGCGACTTCATCCTCTGCTCGCAAGACCCGGCCGCCACCAAGGCGCTGACCGACGCAAAGGCGGCGCTGACATCCGGCTCCGTCACGGCATACTGAAACGGCCGACGCGATGACCCCAGCAACCAGCCCGCTGTTGACGCTCGATCGAATCGGTAAGTCGTATGGCAGTGTTCGCGCGCTCGACGACGTCACCATGGCCGTCGAACGGGGCACGGTGCACTGCATCCTCGGAGAGAACGGTGCAGGCAAGTCGACACTGTGCAACGTCGTGTACGGAACGGTGTCTGCGGACCAGGGCAGTATGACCATCGACGGAACCCCGTACCGCCCTTCGACACCGGCAGCGGCACTCGAGTCCGGCGTCGCCATGGTGCATCAGCACTTCTCACTCATCCCCACGATGACAGTGGAGGACAACCTGTTGTTGGGCCGGCGAGGTTTTCGCCAGCCACACGATGAGGTGGAGCAGGGCCTGGCGCGCATAGCCGATTCGTACGGATTGACCGTGGACCGCACCGCCCGCGTCAGTGACCTTCCGATCGGCGCACGACAGCGGGTGGAGATCGTCAAAGCCCTGCTTCGACGGCCAGACCTCATCCTGCTCGACGAACCGACTGCGGTGCTCGACCCCGGTGAGATCGACTCGCTGATCGAGACCTGCAATGCCCTTGCCGCCGATGGCAAGTCGGTTGTCCTGATCACCCACAAACTCGGAGAGGTCGCCCGCGTGGCCGATGCGGCGACTGTGCTCCGAGGCGGGACGGTCGTCGGCGGAGGCCGGCTGTCGCAGACACCGCTGGACTCCTTGCTCGACCTGATGCTCGGTGGCGCACAACCTGTTGCGTCCGAACGACGCCCGTCATCGCCACCGCATCACGCAGCACCCTGCTTGGAGGTCAGGGGCGTCACGCTGTCCCGCCCAGATGGCAGCACTGCCCTGTCAGACGTCGATTTGACTGTCCACTCAGGAGAGATCGTTGGTATCGCAGGTGTCGAAGGCAATGGCCAGTCGGAGCTGGCGGCAGTGTTGTCCGGGTCCGTCGCCGCTGATCGCGGAACAGTCAGTGTCGACGGGCTCGACATCACCGAACACACTCCGGCGCAGCGCACCCGTGCGGGCATGGGTGTCATTCCCGAAGACCGGCACGCCGAGGGCATGGTCGCCGAACTATCACTTGCCGAGAACTACGCACTCGGCCGATTGAGCGACTACCGGCGCTGGGGCCTACTGGATCGCCGGCGTATGAGAGCTGATGCCGCGCAGGCCATCACGGAGTACTCGATCCGCGCCGATGGTCCCGACATCCCCATCGGATCATTGTCCGGCGGCAACCAGCAGAAGGTTGTGCTGGCCCGGGAATTGTCGACCCCGGGGCTGCGTGTCGTCGTCGCGGCTCAACCCACCCGTGGGCTCGACGTCGGTGCCGTCGCCTTTGTGCTCGACCGTCTTCGGGACGCCGCGGCGTCTGGCGCCGCAGTGTTGGTGATCTCCAGCGAGATCGACGAGCTCGTCACCCTCTGCTCGCGCATTGTCGTCGCCTACCGCGGCACCATCCGCGGGTCTGTCGACTCCGAGTCTTCCTCTGCCACAAACGACATCGGCGAGCTCATGATGGGGGTGGCAGGATGATGCCGACGGCTGTTCTGCTTCGTACCAAACTGCGGCAGGGCGATTGGGCCCACAGTCCTCTTGTGGTCGCCGTCGTTGCCTTGGTGATCGCCGCAGGCATCGGACTGCTGTTGGCCGCAGGCGCTGGGGCCGGGCCCGCCGAGGTCATCGACGCCCTCATCCAGGGAACATTCGGCTCGCCCTTCGCCGTCGGCACCTCGCTGAACAACGCTGCCATCATCATGTTCATCGCGGCGGGCTTCACCGTCGCTTATCGGGCCGGTCTGGTGAACGTCGGAGGCGAAGGCCAGATCTGTCTCGGCGGCATTGCTGCCACTGCGGTGGGCGTGACCATCCCCGACGCCATGCCTCTCTTCCTTGGAGTCACCCTGGCGCTGGTGGCTGCCGTATTGGCCGGCGCAAGTTGGGCGGCCATTGCGGCGTGGCTCTATGTTCGGCGCGGTACCAGCGAGATCATCACCACCCTGCTGCTCAACTTTGTCGGCCTGGCGTTGGTTGTGTTGATGGTCCAGGAGCCGAGCTTGCTCCGGCAGCCGATGACCTCGTCGGAGACGCTCCCGCAGTCGGAGTCGCTGAGCGAAGCGAGCCA
The DNA here is from genome assembly GCF_054063855.1 of Williamsia sp. R60. Taxonomy (NCBI): domain Bacteria; kingdom Bacillati; phylum Actinomycetota; class Actinomycetes; order Mycobacteriales; family Nocardiaceae; genus Williamsia; species Williamsia sp. R60. The sequence continues at coordinate 1,273,084 of NZ_JBSSGR010000001.1, read as the reverse complement.
CCTCCCGCTACTGGGATTGACCAAATCGCCGGCCACCGTGGCCATCGTCATTGCGCTCCTTGCCATCACGGCCGTCGGAGTGGTTTTGCGGCACAGCGCAATCGGACTACGGCTCCGCTCAGTGGGACTGTCACCGACTGCATCGGGTCGACTGGGTGTCCCAGTTGATCGCGTCCGTTTCCTGGGGCTCTCCACCGCAGGTGGATTCTCCGGGCTGGCCGGTGGAATCCTTGTCACGTCCGCCCCGTTCGTCTTGGCCGAAGGGTTCTCGTCAGGCTTCGGTTTCACCGGCCTCGTGGTCGGTTTGCTTGCCCGCGGGTCGATGACAGCAGTTGCCGGGGTGTCGCTGTTCCTGGGATTCCTGGTTGCCGGCGGTATCAATCTGCAGTTGGCCGCGGGAGTTCCGTCCTCCACCGTGACCGTGGTGCAGAGCGTGCTGATCATCTTGATCGCGGGCGCTGCCTTGTGGACCACCCGGTCGAGATCAGTGGCGCCCCCCGAGGCCACTTTGGCACCCGCCATCACAGCCCCCGCAAAGGCGACGTCATGAACATCGACATGCTCACCCAGGTCCTCACCAGCGGAGTGGCGTTCGCGATCCTGCTCATTGTGGCCGCAGCAGGTGAATCGATCAGCGAACGTGCAGGCGTGCTCAACCTCAGCATGGAGGGCATCATGCTCACCGGCGCGTTTGCGAGCGTGCTGGCCTCCGCCACACTTGATTCGGCGATGCTCGGTCTCATCAGCGGCGTGCTTGCGGCGCTCATCTTCGGCATCATTCAGGCGTTGCTGACGGTGCGGTTCCGAGCCGACCAGATCGTTGTCGGAATCGCCGGCAACGCATTGGCTCTGGGGTTGACCACCTACGGTGCCCGCATCTTCCTCGAGGACGGCAAGGGCCAGGGTGTGCCCGGCTTCGACGGCGTCGACATCCCTCTGCTGACCGACATCCCGATCGTTGGTCCGGCCCTGTTCGGCCAATCAGTCCTCGGCTACCTCTGCGTGCTCGTGGTCATCGCGCTGGCGCTGCTGTTCTCCGGCAAGACCATGGCGGGCATTCGCGTGGACGCCGTCGGCGAAGACGCCACATCGGCCGGCTGGACAGGATTGTCCGTCAACAAGATCCGGGCCGCGTGCGTCTTGCTCGCTGCCGCAACAGGCGGTCTCGCGGGATCTCAACTGGCCCTGTCGGAAGTACAGTCGTTCAGCGAGAACATGACTGCCGGCCTCGGGTACCTCGCCGTGGTCGCAGTGATCGCGGGACGCTGGAAGGTGATCGGAATCGTGTGGGCGTGCCTGTTCTTCGGGATCGCCCGATCGCTTCAGTTCGCCTTGCCTGCCGTAGGAGTCGACATCCCTTACGCGATTCTGCTGATGCTGCCGTACGTCATCGCCATCGTCGCGATCAGCGGCGTCGTCGGTGGCCGCCGAGCCCCGTCTTGCCTCACCGTGCCGTACGCCGGCCGTTCCTGAACCTCTCTGCCCCGGAAGGCGACATGACCCTCATCCTCACCCACTCCGACATCGACGCGCTCATCGACCGGACTTCGGTCTACCGCGCCGTGGAGCAGGCTCACGCCGATCTGACATCAGGAACTGCGAGTAACCCCGCTCCCCCTCAGTTGCCGATCGCCGACGGCGGCACCGCGCTCCCGATGGTGGCGTCGTCAGAACCGTTGGGCGCCAGCGTCGTCAAGATGTTGTCGGACATGCCGGCCAATGTCGGCCGCGGGCTCCCGAGTCAGCGATCGACCATCCTGCTGATGTCTGCACAGACCGGCGAGTGCGAAGCAGTACTCGACGGCCGCCTCATCACAGCCATCCGTACTGCTGCGGCGAGCGCGGTGGCGACGGCTCACCTTGCCACGCAACGGAGCTCGATTCTGGGACTCATCGGTGCCGGAACCCTCGCAGTGGAGCACGCCCGCGCCATCTGCCGCATCCGAAACATCGAGAAGGTTTTGGTGTGGTCGCGGTCGGCGTCGACCGTCGACAGCTTCCGCCGTCGGACAGCCGATCTCGACATCCAGATCGAATACGCCGAATTCCCTCGGTCTATTCTCGCCTCCGCCGACATCGTCTGCACACTGACGCCGTCGCGCGAACCGATCGTCGAGGGCGCCTGGTTCCGCCCGGGCCTGCACCTCAACGCCGTCGGCGCTCCTCCCCGCGCGGACCACCGTGAGATCGACGGCCCCGGGATCGGCAGCTGTCGGCTGATCGTCGACAGCATCCCGACCGCACTCACCAAGTCGGGCGATGTCCTGTTGGCGATCGCCGAAGGCCACCTTCAGACGCAGGACGTCGATGTCGAACTCGGTGATGTGATCGCGGACCCCGCCCTCGGTCGGCACAGCGACGACGACATCACCCTTTTCAACTCCGTCGGAATCGGTCTACAGGATCTGGTGACCGCCCGGACGCTGGTTGATGTGGCGATACAACAGGGCGTTGGGGCGAGTCTGCGGTTGAATGCGTGACTGATTGATGTTGATGCTGGTGCGCACAGAGGGGTCCGAACCTCAGGGCCAGATAGACAAAAGGGTCTTTTAGCTGCATAAATGCGCGGCTCTCGACGTTGCCAGAATATTCGGCGATCTGACGAAGCCGCAGGGCGTATTGCGCGGGGCAACAGGGAAACCCTCAGCCGTTCTCCTGCGGGGGCGAAGCAAGTGGAGCTAGTGCAATTGGTGCGCGTTTCAGGTGTGTGGCGCGGTCGCTAACCCGCGCATTCCTGGGTCCATCCTGTGGTGCCGTCGGTGAACATCGTAGTGCCGGTCTGGTAAGTGGGCCCGTTCATGCAGTAGTCAATCTCTTTGCCTGGGAGCGGCGTTGGTTCACCCGTAGGTGCTGCGGTGTATCCGATCGGCGGCTCCTCGCTCACGACGGGAGCCTCGATCGGTGCCTCGTAAGTTGGCTCGGCCGTTACTTCTGGTGTCGCGGCGGTCTCGACCGTGGGCGCGAGCGGACCGGGTGTCTGTGGCGTGATGACAACGAAAGTGGGGTCCTCGGAATCCCTCTTGGTATCGGCAAAGCCGAAAATCCTGACGTCCGCCGATTCAGGTACCTCGAACACGTAAGTCATCGGCGAGGAGAATCCGGGCTGAAGGTTCCCATTACACTCGGGAGTGCCTTGGAGTTTGTACAGTTCGTCGACCGGGTCGAACATCCGGTTGGTCGCGTCAGCGGCGAACACTTCGATGGGCCAACTGCATGTCAGATCCATCGAAACCTGTCCGACATTCTCAACGGTGACGTCCACGCGGACGAACTTTCCGCCCGCCCGAGGAGCAACGTCGCCATAGACGTCATAGCCGCTGTTCTTCCGCATGCTGTTGGTCATCATCGGGATGGTCGGTGGATTGGTTGCGCTGGTCACCGTGAGCTTCACGCCACCGTTGGTAGCAACATCTCCGATCTTGAATGTCTCTACCTTAGGCGCGGTGGTCGTCGTTGCGATCGCTGCGGGCGCTTCGGCCGACGATGAGGCAGGTGCGTCTTTGCCTCCGCTGGAACAGCCCGCAATGAGGAGTGAGAGTGCGGCGACAGCCACCAGCGTGCGCATCATGTTGGAACTTTCTCTATGATCGGGCCGCGACCCGATGGATGTAGGCGCCGCAACCGATTCTCGGAATTGGACTGGAGGCCGGAGTCTCAGAATCATCTATCACTCGGTTGAGTTTCTGGAGATAACGGACCACAACCATCCGAACAGCTCACCGATCGCTGACTTTTCTAATTGTTCGCACGGAGCGAGCCGGGGGCGGCGGCCCGGTGCCGGCGGTGACGGTGAACGTGCCTGGAGACGCTGTGTGGTGGACGACCAACGCCGCGCTGCTCCGCTGGTGTAGCAATCGTCGACGGCTCGCAGGGCTCAGATGGCCGCGCGTGCCAATTCATCGTTATCGCCTTGGCTCGGTCGTGTGGACGCTGGCGTCACGAAGAAGACGTGTGCGCACTACCAGAACAACTCGCTGAGCCAAGCTGCTGAGAGGCCTCGGACGCTTATGACACAACGGGCGAAAACGGGTCCAACCCTCCAAATGCTGTGCGCGCAAAGGGATTCGAACCCCTGACCGCTGGTGTGTAAGACCAGAGCTCTACCGCTGAGCTATACGCGCGGGGCGACCGGTACGAAGGCGAGTTCGCCGGCCGCGACGGCGAGAGAAAACATGGACTCGCCGCCCGTCCGACACCCGAAAGCGTCAGACACCTTCAAGAATCTAGCGCGGCCAGGGCTTTCTCCCAAAGCGACTGGTCACGGACCTGCCCGGCGGCCATCTGCTCGGAGAATGTGATGTGTCCGGTCTTGTCGATGACAAAGGTGCCGCGGTTGGCGTAGCCCTTGTCCTCGTTGAAGACGCCGTACAGCTGAGCAACGCGGCCGTGGGGCCAGAAGTCCGCGAGGATCGGGAACAGATACCCCTGCGCCGCCGACCACACCTTGTGGGTGGGCGATGTACCCACCGACACCGCGATGAACGCCGAGTTGTCGTTTTCGAAGTCCGGCAGCCGGTCGCGCACCATGCTCAGCTCACCTTCACAGGTGCCGGTGAACGCCATCGGGAAGAACACCAGCAGCACGTTCTTCTTACCGAAATAGTTGGACAGGGTGATGTCCTGATTGTTCTGATCACGCAACGTGAAGTCAGGAGCCGCGGTTCCCACCGCGAGCTCCTGATGAACGGAGTCGGTCATGCCTTCTTGCCGGCTCGCGTCTTCGGTTGAACCAGACGAGATCCCAGCCAGTCACCGAAACTCACGGCACTGGTCTGGGTGAGGCCCGCGGTCGGCGCGGCTTCGGCGACCTCACTGGGGTCGACGTAACCGTCGCTTCCGGTCTTCGGCGACAACACCCACACGAACCCGTCGTCGGCGAGCGGCGTGATGGCATCCATCAGGGCGTCGACCAGGTCGCCGTCACCGTCCCGCCACCACAGCACCACCATGTCGACGACCTCGTCGGAGTCGTCGTCCACCATCTCGGCGTCGATGGCATCCTCGATGTCGGCACGCAGGTCGTCGTCGGTGTCCTCGTCCCACCCCAGCTCCTGCACGATCATGCCCGCTGTCACTCCCAGCTTCTGGGCGCGATCACCATCTGAAGCGGCAACCAACGCGACGACCTCCTGTCAGTAGAAAAATAGGCGAACACTGTCCGTGTCCGCTTCGATGACTCAAGCGAACAGGGTAAACCCCCAAGTTGCAAGCCGAATGGCACCTTTTTCAACCGGCAACTTTCCCGCACGCGTCCACAGCCTTGTTCCTGGCGTCGATCCACTTGTCCGCCGGATCGTTGAGGCCGGCCCGATATTCGTTCCTCACCGCGGTCACCAACTCCCGGTTGCGGTCGAGGAAATTCCGTACGAGAGTCTGCACGGGCTGCTCGACGCCGCCCACCAGTTTCGCGGTAATTGCCTGCTCACCGGCGGTGAGCTGGTCGATCACCACCCGACTGCTGTCGCCCATCTGCGAATAGGACTGCACGTCATTGAGTTTGGTGACGAACTCGTTGTAGCCGTTGAGCATGGTCACCACGGTGGTGGTGAATTGCGCGCAGAGGCCGACCGTCAGCGTGCGCGCAGCCTCGGCGGCCCTCGACGATTCTGCGATCCTCGATTGCTCCGCCGCGACCGACACGTCGCTCTGGTAGGCACGCACGTCGCTGGGGTCTACGCCACTGGAACCGTCGACAGTGGTGGCACATCCGGTGAAAAGTGCCCCGGCCACCACAACGCCGACCACCCACCTGGACTTCACAGAGCAGATACTGCCCCATGTACCGCTCGAACATCCAGAGCAACACATGTAGGTTCGGCTAGTTTGCCGTCCTCCGATGCCAACGAACATCACATGCGGCACGATTGAGAGAACGCCGAGGACCTCACCAGGGTCCAGCGCCACATTTGGTTTCTGGCAGTCACCCTGCCGGACGACTCGAGGAGAAGACCAGCGTAGTGACTGACAGCACGAAAGCACCGAAGAACCAGCAGCGGGTTCGCGTCATCCGAGAGGGAGTCGCGTCCTACCTCCCGGACATCGACCCGGATGAGACCACTGAATGGCTGGAGTCCTTCGACGGTCTTCTCGAGAACGCCGGCCCCGGCCGGGCCCGGTACCTGATGCTTCGCCTGCTCGAGCGCGCCGGGGAGAAGCGGGTCTCGATTCCAGCCCTCACCTCCACCGACTACGTCAACACCATTCCCACCGAGAGCGAACCCTGGTTCCCCGGTGACGAAGAAGTCGAACGCCGCTTCCGCGCGTTCATCCGCTGGAATGCCGCGATCATGGTGCACCGCGCACAGCGTCCCGGCGTCGGCGTCGGCGGCCACATCTCCACCTATGCCTCGTCGGCCGCCCTGTACGAGGTCGGTTTCAACCACTTCTTCCGTGGCCAGGACCACGCCGGTGGCGGCGACCAGATCTTCATCCAGGGTCACGCCTCCCCCGGTATCTACGCGCGTGCGTTCCTCGAGGGCCGCATCGACGAGAAGCGGATGGACGGGTTCCGTCAGGAGCACTCCCACGCCGGCGAGGGCGGTGGGCTGCCGTCGTATCCCCACCCTCGGCTGATGCCCGACTTCTGGCAGTTCCCCACCGTGTCCATGGGCCTGGGCCCGATGAACGCGATTTATCAGGCGCGGTTCAACCACTACCTGAACGACCGCGGCATCAAGGACACCAGCGATCAGCACGTATGGGCGTTTCTCGGCGACGGCGAGATGGACGAGCCGGAGTCACGCGGCCTGGCGCACGTCGCCGCAACCGAGGGCCTCGACAACCTGACGTTTGTCGTCAACTGCAACCTGCAGCGCCTCGACGGTCCGGTGCGCGGCAACGGCAAGATCATCCAGGAACTCGAGTCGTTCTTCCGCGGAGCCGGCTGGAACGTCATCAAGGTCGTGTGGGGCCGCGAGTGGGATTCGCTGCTGCACAAGGACCGCGACGGCGCGCTGGTGAACCTGATGAACAGCACCCCCGACGGTGACTTCCAGACCTACAAGGCCAACGACGGTGCCTACGTCCGCGACCACTTCTTCGGCCGCGACCCGCGAACCAAGGAACTCGTCAAAGACCTCAGCGACGCCGACATCTGGAACCTCAAGCGCGGCGGCCACGACTACAAGAAGGTGCACGCGGCCTATGCCTCGGCGCTGGCCCACAAGGGCCAGCCGACGGTGATCCTGGCGCACACCATCAAGGGCTACACACTCGGCAAGCACTTCGAGGGCCGTAATGCCACGCACCAGATGAAGAAGCTGACCCTCGACGATCTCAAGGACTTCCGCGACAGCACGCGCATCCCGATCAGCGACGCCGAGCTCGAAAAGGATCCTTACCTGCCGCCGTACTACCACCCCGGCAACGACGCACCCGAGATCCAGTACATGCTCGATCGTCGTAAGACGCTCGGCGGTTTCCTGCCCGCTCGGCGCACCAAGAGCAAGGTGCTCAAACCGGACACCGCGCCGGCACTGAAACTGGCCGCGAAAGGTTCGGGCAAGCAGCAGGTCGCCACGACCATGGCCGTCGTCCGTATCTTCAAGGAACTGATGCGCGACAAGGAGGTCGGCAAGCGCCTCGTGCCGATCATCCCCGACGAAGCCCGCACCTTCGGCATGGACTCCTGGTTCCCGTCGCTCAAGATCTACAACCGCAACGGTCAGCTCTACACCTCCGTCGACGCGGAGCTGATGCTCGCGTACAAGGAGAGCTCGGTCGGACAGATCCTGCACGAGGGCATCAACGAAGCCGGTTCTACGGCATCGTTCACCGCTGTCGGTACGTCGTATGCAACACACGACGAGCCGATGATCCCGCTGTACATCTTCTATTCGATGTTCGGCTTCCAGCGCACGGGCGATGGACTGTGGGCGGCGGCCGACCAGATGGCACGAGGATTTGTCCTGGGAGCCACCGCCGGTCGCACCACACTCACGGGTGAGGGTCTGCAGCACGCAGACGGCCATTCGCTGCTGCTCGCGGCGTCGAACCCGGCAGTGGTGGCCTATGACCCTGCGTTCGGATACGAGCTCGGGCATATCATCGCCGACGGCCTGCGCCGGATGTACGGAGAAGATCCCGAGAACATCTACTACTACATCACCATCTACAACGAGCCGATCAGTCAGCCGGCGCAGCCCGACAACCTCGACGTCGCCGGACTGCTCAACGGCATCTACCGCTACGCCGAAGCTCCCGAAGGCAAGGAGTACCCGGCGAACATCCTTGTCTCCGGCATCACCATGCCCAGTGCCCTCAAAGCACAGGAGTTGTTGGCCGAGGAATGGAACGTGGGCGCAAACGTCTACTCGGTGACGTCGTGGAACGAGCTGTCCCGTGATGGTGTGGAGTACGAGAAGGCATCGCTCCGCGATCCCGACGGTGAGCACCAGCAGCCGTACGTCACCGAGGCGCTCGCCGAGGCCGCGGGTCCGTTTGTCGCGGCCAGCGATTTCATGCGTGGGGTTCCCGAACTGATCCGCGCCTGGGTCCCGGGCACCTACCTCACCCTCGGTACCGATGGATTCGGTTTCTCCGACACCCGGCCGGCCGCGCGTCGGTTCTTCAACGTCGACGGTGAGTCGATCGCGGTGGGTGTGCTGTCGGCGCTGGCCCGCGATGGCCACATCGAGGCCAAGGTCGCTGCCGAGGCCGCCGCGAAGTACATGATCGACGACGTACTCGCAGCGCCGAAGCAGACGAGCGACCCGGGTCCCGGCGCCTAGGCCGAGTCCCACCCCGCCCGACGAGGGGATCGCCTGCGGGCAGCGTCCGACCTGAAACCGTTCCGCTGACATAGATTGGTCAGATGGACGAGTCACGTGCGGTCGAGCAGCCCGCCGGCGATCTCTTCGGGCCGCGGGGTGCCCATGTGCCCGCCCCGGCCAACGTGCACGACGCACTGCCGGACACACTGCTCCGCCGGGTGAAGCAATACAGCGGCCGGTTGGCCACCGAGGCAGTGCACTCGATGCAGGACCAACTGCCCTATTTCGCCGACCTCGAGGCAGGGCAGCGAGCCGATGTGCAGCTGGTCGTGCAGACCGCGGTGGTCAACTTCGTCGAGTGGCTTCAAGATCCTGAAGGCAACGTGAAGTTCACGGTGCAGGCGTTCCAGGTGGTGCCGCAGGACCTGGCCCGACGGATCAGCTTGCTGCAGACCGTCGAGATGGTCCGGGTGGCCATGGAGTTCTTCGAGAAGTGGCTGCCCCTACTTGCCCGAAACGACGCCCAGCTGCGGGCACTCACCGAGTCGGTGCTGCGCTACGGGCGCGAGATCGGGTTCGCGGCGGCATCCATCTACGCGTCTGCAGCCGAATCGCGCGGTGCCTGGGATTCGAGGCTTGAAGCGCTGGTCGTCGACGCCGTGGTGCGCGGCGACTCCGGACCCACCTTGCTGTCGCGAGCAGCCGCGCTGAACTGGGACACCGAGGCCACCGCAACGGTGCTGGTGGGTATGCCGCCACCCGAGCGCAACGTGTCGGTTCCCCTGGCGGTGCACAACACCGCCCGCCAGCACGACCGCGCGGCGTTGTCCGTCGTCCAGGGCAGCCTTCTGGTCGCCATCGTCAGCGGACCAGTCGCCGTGAGCGAGCCGTTTGTCACCGATCTGCTGAAGCTCTTTGCCGAGGGCCCGGTGGTGATCGGCCCGACAACACCCAATCTGGGGGCCGCGCACGCCAGCGCCATCGACGCACTCGCCGGTATCGAAGCAGTGGCGGGTTGGCCCAGCGCTCCGCGGCCGGTGCATTCCTGGGAGCTGCTGCCGGAGCGGGCACTGCTCGGCGATCAGACCGCGATGACCACCCTCAACGACTCCCTGATCACTCCGCTGACCAAAGGCGGCGACACTTTGACCGTCACGCTGGACGCCTACCTCGACTCCGGAGGGTCGGTGGAGTCCTGTGCCCGTGAACTCTTCGTTCATCCAAATACTGTCAGATATCGACTAAAGCGGATTTCGGACATAACTGGCCGCGATCCGATGAACCCGCGAGATGCGTACGTACTTAGGGTTGCCACAACTGTCGGCAGATTGGCACGAGTTCGACACGACATGCGCACAGTTTTCTCTTCAGTCACACGAGCAACAGGACACTAGGGGCCAAGGTGACAATTGTGCATCACTTCACATTCGGCTAACGCATATCGATGTGGTGACGATGCAGGCACGCTGATGTGGTCATTTGTGGGAACCCCACAAAGGCCTTGCTCAAGGTTCATCGCGTCCAACACCCTCACCACAGGCCGATAGGGTGTTCTCTTGTCAGGTGCTCTCCTTGCTTGCGCCCGGACAGGGTTCCCAGACCGTCGGTATGCTCACCCCTTGGCTAGAGCTGCCCGGCGCCCGCGACCAGGTTTCGACCTGGTCGAAGATGACGAAACTCGACATCGCACGACTCGGCACCATCGCGACGGCTGACGAAATCACCGATACCGCCGTCACCCAGCCGCTGGTCGTGGTGTCCGCACTGCTCGCATTCGACGAACTCTCCAAACGCTCTCCCCTGCCGGTCGACGCTCTCGTCGCCGGCCACTCTGTGGGCGAGCTGGCCGCAGCCGCCATCGCCGGTGTACTGACTGCCGACGAGGCCGTGGCCCTGGCTGCTGTCCGCGGCGCCGCGATGGCAAAGGCATGTGCACTCGAACCCACCACCATGGCTGCGGTGCTTGGTGGCGACGAAGCTGCCGTCCTGGCCCGTCTCGAAGAACTCGACCTGGTTCCGGCCAACCGCAACGCGGCGGGACAGATCGTCGCTGCGGGCGCAGTCGCGGCCATCGACGAGTTGATCGCGAACCCGCCGGAGAAGGCGCGCATCCGTAAGCTCGCGGTCGCCGGCGCCTTCCACACCAAATACATGGAGTCTGCGCAGGAAGCGGTGGCCCAAGCTGCCGCGGACATCGTCCCGCAAGACCCGAACAGGACGTTTCTCTCCAATTCCGACGGCCAGCCCGTCACCTCCGGGCGCGATGCGCTCGACAAACTGGTCGCCCAGGTCACCAGCCCGGTGCGGTGGGACCTGTGCTCAGCCACGATGCGCGACAAAGCCACCACCGCGCTCGTCGAGTTGCCGCCCGCCGGCACACTCACCGGAATCGCCAAGCGCGAACTCAAGGGAACTCCCACCCGGGCCCTCAAGACCCCCGACGACCTCGAGGGACTCACCGATCTTGGATAGCGGTGGCGACGCGCCTCGCGTCTCCATCCCCGGAAAGTGACAGACCGAGCACGCAGGTCGTCACAGTCCAACGCGGCGTTCGCACGCCGTCCGGAAGACACCCGCAATACGAAGAAGAAGGGAGCCACATAGTGGCCGCCGCACAGGAAGAAATCATTGCCGGACTCGCTGAGATCATCGAGGAGGTCACCGGCATTGAGCCCTCTGAGGTGACTGTAGAGAAGTCGTTCGTCGACGACCTTGACATCGACTCGCTGTCGATGGTCGAGATCGCAGTGCAGACCGAAGACAAGTACGGCGTGAAGATCCCGGACGAGGATCTGGCCGGACTGCGCACCGTCGGTGACGCCGTGTCGTACATCCAGAAGCTCGAGGCTGAAAACTCCGACGCCGCTGACGCGATCCGCGCCAAGATCGAGGCCGACAAGACCACCGGTGAGTGATTATCAGTGACTAACTCTCTTCGCGATTACTCCACCCTCGGCGGGAATTTCCCGAACGTCGTCGTGACATCGATGGTTGCCACCACTTCCGTCGGCGAAGACCTCGATTCCACGTGGAAGGGTCTTCTCGCCGGAGAGAGTGGCATCAAAACGCTCACCGACGACTGGGTCGAGGAGTACGACCTCCCGGTCCGGTTCGGTGGGCGGCTTGTCAAAGATCCGACCGACGAGGTCTCGCGGGTCCAGGCCCGCCGCATGGCCTACGTCGAGCGGATCGCCTATGTGATGGGCAAGCGTCTCTGGGTACATGCCGGCGAGCCCGACGTCGAGAAAGATCGTCTCGGGGTTGTCATCGGCACCGGACTCGGTGGCGGCGACGCTCTCATCGAGGCCGACAGGGTCATGAAGACCACGGGCAACTACCGCAAGGTGTCCCCGCTGGCAGTACCCATGTCGATGCCCAACGGTCCCGCCGCGGTCGTCGGCCTCGAGATCGGGGCCAAGGCCGGCGTCATCACGCCGATCTCCGCCTGCTCCTCGGGATCTGAGGCCATCGCTCACGCGTGGCGTCAGATCGTCATGGGTGACGCCGACATCGTCGTCACCGGTGGCGTCGAGGGTCACATCGACTCGGTGCCCATCGCGAGCTTCGCGATGATGCGTGCGATGAGCACCCGCAACGAGGACCCGGCCGCAGCCTCGCGCCCGTTCGACAAGGACCGCGACGGCTTCGTCTTCGGCGAAGCCGCTGCACTCATGGTCATCGAGCGTGAGGACCACGCTCGTGCCCGTGGCGCGCACATCCACGCGCGCGTGCTCGGTGCGGGCATCACATCCGACGGCTACCACCTGGTCGCACCCGACCCGGAGGGAACCGGCGCCGCGCGGGCAATGAAACGCGCGATGTCGACAGCTGGGCTGAGTGCCTCGGATATCACCCACGTCAACGCCCACGCCACGTCCACCTCGGTGGGCGATACGGCTGAAGCGTTCGCGATCAACGCGGCCGTCGGCGATCATGCCGCGGTCTACGCACCGAAGTCTGCCCTCGGGCACTCCATCGGTGCGGTGGGGGCACTCGAATCGGTTCTGACCATCAAGGCCATCGAAGAGGGAGTCATCCCTCCGACCTTGAACCTCGACAATCAGGATCCGGAAATCAACCTCGACGTGGTTCACGGTGAACCCCGTTACGGCCAGATCGAATACGCCATCAACAACTCGTTCGGATTCGGTGGGCACAATGTCGCGCTCGCCTTTGGGCGCTACTGACCCGTTGCCCCCTGTTCCTTCACGACAGGGCGCTTGAAGATCTACCTGTAAGGAGATTCCATGACCACCATGGCCCCGATCACCAAGCACGAAGAGTCGGTCGATCCGCGAGATCCATTGCTGCGCTTGACCAATTTCTTCGACGAAGCGTCGATGTCGTTGCTGCACCCCCGCGACAAGTCGGGAGTGCAGGCTGCAGTCGGGCGAGTCAACGGTGTTCGCACCGTCGCCTACTGCACCGACGGCACCGTGATGGGTGGGGCCATGGGGGTGGTGGGATGTAAGCACATCGTCAACGCCATCGACACCGCCATCGCCGAGCAGGCGCCGGTCATCGGTATCTGGCATTCCGGCGGAGCGCGGTTGGCCGAAGGCGTCGAAGCTCTGCACGCCGTCGGCGAGGTGTTCGAGGCGATGGTCCGCGCGTCGGGTTACGTCCCGCAGATCTCCGTGGTCGTCGGCTTCGCAGCCGGCGGCGCCGCATACGGCCCAGCCCTCACCGACATCGTGATCATGGCCCCGGCCGGACGCGTGTTCGTCACCGGCCCCGACGTGGTCAAGAGCGTCACCGGCGAGGTCGTGGACATGGAGTCGCTCGGCGGCCCACTCACCCACGGCAAGAAGTCGGGCGTCTCGCACATCACCGCAGACTCCGAGCCCGACGCCTACTGGCGAGCACGCCGGCTCATCGCCACCTTCAGCCAGCAAGGACACTTCAGCCGCCAGAAGGCCGAAGCCGGCGACACCGACCTGCGGGCCCTGCTGCCCGAGTCGAACCGTCGCGCGTACGACGTCCACCCGATCGTGCGGGCCCTGCTCGACACCGACATCGCGGCCGACGGCGAAACCGAGATCTCGAGTTTCGAAGAGCTGCAAGCAAAATGGGCTCCGAACATCACCATCGGGTTCGGCCGACTGTCCGGCCGAAGTGTCGGCGTCATCGCCAACAACCCGCTGCGCATGGGCGGCTGCCTCAACTCCGAAAGCGCCGAGAAGGCTGCACGTTTTGTGCGTCTCTGCGATGCATTCGGCATCCCCCTGATCGTGATGACCGACGTCCCGGGCTACCTCCCCGGAGTCGGCCAGGAATGGGACGGCGTCGTCCGACGTGGAGCCAAACTGCTCCACGCATTCGCCGAATGCTCGGTTCCCCGCGTCACCCTGGTCACCCGCAAGATCTACGGCGGCGCCTACATCGCGATGAACTCGCGTGCCCTCGGTGCCACCGCCGTGTTCGCATGGCCGGGATCCGAGGTCGCCGTCATGGGTGCCAAGGCTGCGGTCGGCATCCTGCACAAGAAAGCCCTGGCAGCAGCGCCCGACGACGAGCGCGAAGCACTGCATGAACGTCTCGCCGTCGAGCACGAAGCCATCGCCGGCGGCGTGGGTCGCGCACAGTCGATCGGCGTGGTCGACGAGATCATCGATCCCGCCAAAACCCGCAGCATCATCGCCGAAGCACTCGCATCGGCGCCGGCACGTCGCGGACGCCACAAGAACATACCGTTGTGAATTGTTCGCTTCGGTGTGGGCCTTGTTGCGTGCTCTTCGCTCGTCACGTGGCCGCTTCGCGACCGCGTTCCTCACTGCATCGCACGCGGCCCACACCTTCGCTCACGTAGGGCCGCGTTCCTCGTTGCATTGCGCGCGGCCCACACCTTCGCTCACGTGCGGCTAGCTAGCTGACATTCAACGCAAAGCGGGCCCGGACTTTTCAGTCCGGGCCCGCTTTGGTCTGTTCTCTACGTTCAGCCCACGCGCTGATGCAGCCAGGTGACCTCTGCGCCATCGCCGCCCATGCGGAACGACTCGAGGGCCTCGTCCCACGCGGTGCCGAGCGCAGCATCGAGCGCGCCGGCCAATTCCATTCCGTCGGTGTGCGATTCGATGAGTGCGCGCAATTGCATCTCGCCCACGATCACGTCGCCGTTGGCGCTCATCGAACCGCGCCACAATCCGAGACCGGGCACATGGCTGAAACGTTCACCGTCCACACCTTCGCTGGCGTTCTCGGTGACCTCGAAACGCAGGACCGTCCATTCACGGAGGGCATTGGCCAGTCGGGCACCTGTACCCACGGGCCCCACCCAGTCGACCGTGGCACGCTGCAACCCCGGCCCTGCGTCCTGCGCCGACCATTTCAGGTTGGCGCGGGCGTCAAGGGTCGACGAAAGAGCCCACTCGACATGTGGGCACAACGCGACGGGTGCGGAGTGTATGTACACAACACCCGATGTCACGTCCGCAAACTGATTCAGATTGCGCACTTTCCACCTCCGGTTTCGACGAGAACGTCTTCCCCAACGTCTGTCGCACCAGGAGCAGATATCACACCTTTGGTGTTTATTGTGCCTTAAGTGACCCGTGTTGCGCTAGTGCACGGTGATTTCAATGTGTTAGCGACTTGACAACTGAATCGTTGAACTCGCTCCACAACGGCTTCGCCCACGGCCCAAAAGCGCGGTCGGTCAACACAACGCACGCAGCCGACAACGCCGGATCGACCCATAAGAACGTGCCCGACTGGCCGAAGTGCCCAAAGGTCCCCGGGCTGTTGGCCGCACCGGTCCAGTGCGGATCTTTGTTCGAGCGCAATTCGAACCCCAGACCCCAATCGCACGGACGGTGCTTTCCGTACCCCGGCACGAAGCCGTCGAGCCCGGGAAACTGAACCGACGTCGCATCGGCGAACAACGAGGGCGACACCAATTTCGGGTTGAGCAGCTCGACCGCAAAAGCCGTAAGGTCCCCGACCGACGAGTGCGCCATGTGCCCCGCCGACCCCTGCAATGATGTGGACCCCATGCCGAGTGGCTCGCACACGCCCTGCTGCAGGTAGTCCGCGAACTCGATGCCCGTCTCCGCCCCGATCAGATCGGCGAGCACCTCGAATCCTGCACTGGAGTAGATCCGCTGCTCCCCCACACCCGCCGTCGGGGCACGGCCCTCGAACGGCAGGCCCGATGCGTGCGCCAACAGATGGCGAACGGTGGAGCCCTCCGGCCCGGCCGGCTGATCGAGCTCGATCGCCCCCTCTTCGACCGCAACCAGAGCTGCATGCGCTGTGAGCAGCTTGGTGACCGACGCGAGCAGGAACACCCGCTGCTGGTCGCCATGGCTTTCGACGACCTCTCCGCCGGCAACCACCGCGGCCGCCACCGTGTCGACCGGCCATTCCTCGAGTTGACTGAGCATGGGTTCATGCCATCACGACCGAGGCGACACGAGCAACACGCGGCAGCTACACACCTTGGAAATCGTTGCGGCGCATCGGTTGGGCACCGCCCGCGCGATGTGTCCGCCCGCGCCCGGAAGAAGAAGAAAAAATGGGGCCGGCGAGTGTGCGCTCGCCGGCCCCGGTGAGAGGGTTTCGGGTTGATCAGACCGCGTGGTCTTCTTCGGTGAAGCGGATGACTCCACGAATGTTCTTGCCGTCCAGCATGTCCTGGTAGCCCTCGTTGATCTGGTCGAGGCGGTACTGGCGGGTGACCATGTCGTCGAGGTTCAGCTTGCCCATCTTGTACAGCGACAGCAGCTGCGGGATGTCGAGCTTGGGGCTGGCGCCACCGAAGATCGTTCCCTGCAGGTTCTTCTGGAGCAGGGTCAGCATCGCGAGGTTGAGGGTGACGTCGGACTCCATCATGTTGCCCATACCGGTGAGCACGCAGGTGCCGGCCTTGGCCGTGATGCCCATCCAGAGATCGACATCCTTGCCGTGCACCTCACCGACGGTGACGATCACCTTCTTTGCCATCTGCCCGGCGGTCACCTCGGCGATGGTCATGGCTGCTTCTTCGACGCTGGCGAATGCGTGCGTGGCCCCGAATTTCATGGCCTGCTCGCGCTTCCACTCCACCGGGTCGATCGCGAAGACATAGCGCGCGCCCGAGAGCACAGCTCCCTGGAGAGCGGAGATACCGACACCACCGATGCCGACGATCGCGACGTCTTCACCCGCCTGCACGTTCGCACTGTGGGTGGCCGAGCCGTAACCGGTGGGAACACCGCAACCCACCAGGCAGGCGACCTCGAACGGGATCTCTGGATCGATCTTCACCACCGAGGTCTCGTGGACCACCATGTAGGGCGCGAACGTACCGAGCAGGGTCATCGGGTAGACGTTCTCGCCGTCTGCGGTCTGCACACGGAAGGTGTGGTCGGACACCGCTTCTCCCTGCAGGAGCATGGCCCCCATGTCGCAGAGGTTGCTCAGCCCGGAACGGCACGACGGACATTTGCCGCAGGAGGGAATGAACGAGAGGACCACATGGTCGCCGACCTGGAAGTCGGTGACGCCTTCGCCGATCTCGTCCACGACTCCGGCGCCCTCATGGCCGCCGAGCACCGGGAACCCAGCCATCGGGATGCCGCCGGTCACCAAGTGGTGATCGGAGTGGCACATCCCGGCGGCTTCCATCCGGATCTTGACCTCACCCTTGCGGGGGTCACCGATCTCGATCTCTTCGATCGCCCACTTCTCGTTGAAGTTCCGGAGCAAAGCGCCTTTGGTCTTCATTCAAACCCTCCACTCGCGGCGCCCGACGCGGCACCGCTCTTCTGCATTGAAGGTGACCACGTCACCACGGTTCGACCACTGCAGTGACGACGGTCACTGGTCTTCGAGAAGTGTAACGTGTTTCAGTTTTCAGGGCCAGAACGGGTCTTGACCTGTGTCAGAAGACTTTCCGAAAATCGGGCAAACGGCGAGAAATTACGAGGACCCCCGACCGTCTCGCAAAGAGTCGATCGGGGATCCCGCGGTGTCTCCTGGGTGTCAGTGCTTGAGACCGGCGTCCTTGCCGCCGTACTCCTTGCGCAGCGACGGCTTGACGACCTTGCCTGACGCGTTGCGTGGCAATTCGTCGATGACGATCATTTCCTTGGGCTGCTTGAAGCGCGCGAGATGTTCGTTCAAGAACTCAATCAGTTCGTCGAAGGTCAGCTCTTCGCCGGGCTTGAGCACCACGATCGCGACAGGTACCTCACCCCAGCGGTCATCGGCCTTCCCGACCACCGCTGCCTCGAGGATCTTCGGATGGGCGAACAGTGCATTCTCCACCTCGGCGCAGTAGATGTTCTCGCCGCCGGAGATGATCATGTCCTTCTTGCGGTCCACGACGTAGATGAAACCCTCGTCGTCCATGCGGACCAGGTCACCGGAATGGAACCAGCCGCCGGCGAATGCGTCGGCGGTGCCCTGCGGGTTCTGCCAGTAGCCCTCCATCATCGTGGGACCGCGGTAGACGATCTCGCCCACCTCGCCCGGAGCCACATCGTTCATCTCGGCGTCCACCACACGGGCCTGAACCGCGGGGATCACCTGGCCCACCGAACCCAGCTTCCGGAGCGCGTCCTTGCCCTCGAGCACACAGGTGATCGGCGACATCTCGGTCTGACCGAACACCGCGACGTTGATCGCTTCCGGGAAGGTGTCGGCCATGGCCTGCAAGACCGTGTCCGATGCGGGAGCCGCACCCCAGGAGATCACGCGCAACTTGAGGTTGCGGGGCTTGGCCTGCTGCACCGCGCACACCACCTGCCACTGAGCCGGGACCAGGAAGATCGAGGTGATCCCTTCCTTCTCCAGCACGTCGAGCAGCGATTCCGGGTCGAAGGCCCCGAGGGGATGGATCACGGTGCGGATGCCCATGTAGAACAGCGGAGCCATCGCACCCATCGCGGCGATGTGGAACATCGGAGCCACACAGGAGCCCACGTCATCGTTGCGGATGTGCAGAGCCGAGATGCAGGTGACCGCCTGCGCCTGCATGTTCGCGTGAGAAAGCATGGCGCCCTTAGGGTTACCTGTGGTTCCCGAGGTGTACATGATCATCGCGATCGAGTTCTCCGGCACGTCGATCGCCGGCAGATCGGAGGGGTCCTCTGCAACAAGGTGCTCGTAGTCGAGCGCGTCGGCGACGTCGGACGGGCCGACGATGATCAGGTTCTCGATGCCATCGGTGCCCTTGCGGACCGCATCGGCCAACGGCGCCAGCAGCGACTCGGTGATGACAACCTTCGCACCGCTGTCGGCCACGAGGAATCCGACCTCGGGAGGCGTCATCCGAATATTGACCGGCACCGCGATCGCGCCGATGAGGTTGGCGCCGAAGATCGCCTCGACGTACTCACTGCGGTTCAGCATCAGGATCAGCACCCGGTCGCCGAAACGCACACCCCGTCGGTACAGGGCCGCAGCGAACGCGACCGACCGGTCATTGAGTTCTTTCCACGTGGTGTCCTGGCCCTGGAAACGCAACGCCACGTCGTTCGGCTTCATCGTCGCGTGCCGCCGCACGTGGGTGTTCCAGTTGTTCCGGCGCGACCGGAAAGGCTCTTCTACCAAGTGGTCTGATTGGGCCAACGTGGTGCTCGTCATGTTCTGCTTCCTGTCGTGGAACCGCCCATTCGCGTCGAACGGGCCATTGTTGTCAATTACTGGTTGGACGCCGATACGGGCTTGCGTGCCTTGCCGCGGGAGGCGAATGCTTCGATGAGCGCCGCGAACTCGGGCGACTGCAGCAGTTCGATCTGACCCTCGCGTTCGAGGTCGAGTGCGAGGTCGAACCCAGCCAGCGTCTGAGCGTCGACTGCCTGTTTGGTCAGCTCCAATGCCCGTGGCGATGCGGCCAGCAGTTTGTCGATGACCTTGTCGACCTTGGCCTGCAGCGCATCCGGTTCCACCACCGCCGTCACCAGACCGTCTGCCCAGGCCTGCGCGGCCGGCAGCTTCTCTCCGAGGAGCGCCATCGCGTTCGCCCGGGCCCGGCCGACCGCGGCAGCGACAGTGGCGGTGGCGGCACCGTCCGGCATCAGCCCGATGTTCACAAAGGCGAGCAGGAAGTAGGCGTCAGACGCGGCGTAGACGAGGTCCGAGGCAAACGCGATCGATGCCCCGATACCGACAGCCGCCCCACCGACCACGGCGACCACGGGAACCTTGATCGCGCGAATGGCGCGGACCACATCTGAACCGGTGTCGATGGTCTGTTCGGCACGGGCCCTGGCTTCTTCCGGCGACTGCGGCGGCTCGGCTGTCGCCATCGCCACGATGTCTGCCCCGGTGCAGAAGTCGCGACCCGGTGCGCCCAGTACAACCACACGCACGGAGTCGTCCCTTGCCCACGCGGTCATCACCTCGATGAACGCCACACTGGTCTCGGAGGCCATGGAGTTCTTTCGCTCAGGCCTGTTGATCATCAGCCGAGCCACTCCACGTTCGTCGATCGACGTTGTCAGGCCGTCTTGCCCTTGCATAGATGCCACCCTCGGCTCAGATCTGGCAGCTGCGACACAGATCACGTGAATCCACATTAACTTCTCAGATCGTGGTCGGGGGCGTCAAGTGACGTCGCACCTCGCCTGTGGCGACGCACAACACAGGCGGACCACCCCTGCGCCCACGCGGTACCTGCAGCTAGCATGATCGGATGGCATCTGCCAACGGCCGGTTGAAGACGGCCCAGACAACCACCGGCGACACGCCGAAACCTCGGCAACGACCGAAGGATCGACGCGATCAGATCATTCGCGTCGCTGCCGAGTCGTTCAGCCAACGAGGATATTTCGCGACGGGCGTGGACCAGATCGCCGGCGAGGTCGGGATCAGTGGACCCGCCCTGTATCGCCACTTCCCCAACAAGTACGCGCTCTTCTCAGAGACGGTGCGGACGCTCGGCTCCGACCTGGAACGTGCCGTCGAAGTTGTCCCCGAGTTACCGGAAGACCCCGAACAGGAACTGCGCCTGTTGATCACCGAATTGACCCGGACCACGATCGACAACCGGTCGCGGGGGGCGCTGTACCGGTGGGAGGCGCGATACCTGACTCAGCCTGATCGGCAGGCACTGGGCGAGATGGTCGGCCGCATGCACACCCGCTTCGCAACGCCCCTCGGCAGGATGAGACCAGAACTCACCGAGACCAATCCGACCGTCGCCGGCCGACTCAACACCGATGCCAAATACCTCAGCGGATCGGTGCTGAGCGTGATCGGCTCGATCACCACGCACCGGGCGTCCCTGCCGCGCAAGCGCATCGAAGCGATCATCATGTCCGCGGCGATGACGGTGGCGTGCACCGAACTCCCGCCCGTGGAGGCCCCTGTCGGGGACGCCGCCGCCGGCCCGGTCGGAATGGCGATGGCGTCCAAACGCGAAGCCCTTCTGACCGAGGCCATTCGGCTGATGCGTGGGCGCGGTTTCCACGACGTCACGATGGAAGAGATCGGCGCAGCCGTCGGCATGAATCAGTCCGGCGTGTATCGGCACTTCGACACCAAGGTCGCGATGCTGACCGCCGCTTTCCAACGTGCCAGTGAGCGTCTCACGGCCGGGATCAGCGACGCCCTCGCGGAATCGGCCACCCCGCGAGAGGCCCTCGACAACCTGGTGTCGCGGTATGTCGAAATGTCTTTTGTCAACAGTGACCTGCTGAACCTGTACCTCTCCGAAATCGGTAGCGTGCCCGACCCGCTACGCGCCGAGCTACGCGACCAGCAACGCCGCAATGTCGAGGAATGGGCGCAACTGGTCGTCCAGATCAGGCCGGATCTCAACCCCGTGGAGGCACGGTATCTCGTGCACGCCGCCACCAACACCGTTCTGGACCTTGGGAACTGGGAACGCTACGACGCACGTCCCTCCACCCGCAGACGCATCGAAGCGGTCATGTCGGCGATCCTTCTCGGCAACGGGCAAAACATCACCTGACTTGCTTCAGATCACCTTGAAGTCGGCCAGCTTCCAGCCGTCCGGCATCCACTGGAGTGTCACCTCGACGCGCGACTGGTAGGGCACGCCGTCCGGGAACTGCTCCGCGGTCCCAGGCGCCGTCACGGTCTGGTCGATGGCCAGAAGGACAACTGCCTCGGTGGACGACGCCGAGACCACACCAGCAGAGACCACCTCGGCCTTGGCGACCGCCTGGGCGTTCGCCGTCCCTTCGCGGGCCTGCCGCGACCCTTCGATGAAGTCTCGGGCGAATGCCGGTGTGGAGATCTCGGTGATGCGCTCGTCGAGCGCGGCAAAGTTTGCCGAGTCATAGGTCAGGAGTGTGGTTGCGTACTCGCCGGCGAGCTGGACTGCGCCGGGGCGCAACTGGTTGACCTGGTCTGCCGAGTCGGCGCGGCTGTCCGCATCTCGGTAGAGGTAGACGAAGACACCTGCGACGGCCAGTGCGACAACAAGCAGTACCGACAGCATCCGAACGGTCCAACGGCCATCGCCGGATCGCTCGAGTTCGGCATCGGCGGACTCTGATTCGACGGCCGTGGCCGGTGCGGCGGCGGCCGACCGCCGCCACCACCGGCCCGACCGTCTGCGCGCGCGAGCCTCCTCCTTGGCACGGCGCGCTTGGGCAGCGGCCCGCATCTTGTCGCGGTTCCGGCGGTTGGCCTCGAGGAACTCCGCAGAATCGAACGGAGAAGGATCGTTCCCGGCCGCGGCGTCTCGGCCGGGGTTCGACGAAGTCGTGTCCGTCTCGGGAATGTCAGGAGCATCGGGCGGCGTCGAATCGGCACCACGATCGCCGGTTCCCCCCAGCTTGGCTTTCGGGCTCATGCCGACAATGTAGGCCCTGTGGCCCCTGACACAGCAACAGGCCATCAAATATATTTGATGTGATACCTTCGCGACAGCAGGCCACGAACTGATCTAGGAGCCATTTTCATGTCGATTCTCACCCCCGAGCAGACCGACTTTGCCAAGTCGGTCGCCGATTTCTGTCAACGCGAAGCGGGGACCCGCGAGCAGCGCGATGCCCTCACCGCCGCCGGTGCCGAACTGCACTCGGTGGAGCTGTACAAGAAGATGGCCGACCTCGGCTGGGCAGGCATCCTCGTTCCCGAGGAGTTCGGCGGAGCCGGCGCCGGCAATGTCGAGATGTGCATCCTCCTCGAAGAGGCCATGCGCGGCAACGCCCCCATCGGCGGCATCGGCCCCACCTTGATCGCCGCCGGCGCTTACCAGAAGTTCGCCGACGAGCAGCTCAAGAAGGAAGTTCTCGCCGATGTTGTTGCGGGTGAATCACTTTCCATCTCGATGTCGGAGCCCGAGGCCGGTTCCGATGTTGCCGCACTGACCTGCCGTGCCGAGAAGGTCGACGGCGGCTGGGTCATCAACGGTCAGAAGACCTGGTGCTCCAACGCGCACTTTGCCAAGAGCATCCTCCTCGTGGCTCGAACCGATCGCACCGGCAAGAAGCACGAGGGACTGACCTTCTTCCACATCCCTGCCGGCACCGACGGACTAGAGATCAAGGGCATCGACACGCTTGGCGGCCGAGAGGTCAACGACCTCTACTTCACCAACGTCCGTGTTCCCGACAGCGCAGTGGTCGGCGAGGTCGGAGGCGGCTGGATGCAACTCATGAGTGGCCTCAACACCGAACGCCTGATCCTGGCTGCCATGCAGCTCGGTGTGGCAGAACGGTCCTTCGCCAACACCCTCGAGTTCGTCACCGAGCGCAAGCAGTTCGGCCGCCCGGTCGGCACATTCCAGTCGCTGCGTCATCGGCTGGCCGACCACGCCACCGAGATCGAGTGCACCAAACTGCTCGTCTACAGCGTTGCCCAGAAATCTGACGCCAATCCCAAGAAGATGCTGCCGCGTGAGGCATCGATGGCCAAGCTCAAGGCCACCGAGGTGTCGAAGGCGATGACCATCGACGGCATGCAGATGATGGGTGGTTACGGCTACGCGACGGAGTTCGATGCAGAGCGTCTGATGCGGGGTGCGATCATATCGACCGTGTATGGCGGAACCAACGAGATCCAGCGCGACATCATCGGCAAGACGTACGGTCTCTGACGTCTTGACGACACCACCGCGAGCGACGATGCGCCGGCGACCTGGCCTCTCCGAGGAGGTCGCCGGTCATCTGCGTCACCTGATCATGTCCGGGACGATTCGGCCCGGCGAGTTCATCAGGATGGACGAGACCGCGGTGGAACTGGAGGTCAGCGTCACCCCCGTGCGAGAAGCCCTGCTGACGTTGCGGGGCGAAGGCATGGTCAACCTGGTACCGCATCGGGGGTACGTGGTCGCCGACCTCACCCGCCAGGACGTGGCCGACATCTTCTGGCTGCAGAGTGTGCTGGCCGTGGAACTGGCGGTGCGGACTGCTTCGACCATCACCTCTGCCGAGCTCGACCGCCTCGCCGAATTGAACGAGGCCCTGCAGGACGCGCTGGCCGCCGGCCGAGTGTCCGAGATCGTGTCGGCCGAGTTCGAGTTCCATCGGGTGCACAACCGAATCGCCAATGGCGACAAGTTGGCGTGGTTCCTGCTCAACGCCACCCGGTACACCCCGCAGGAGCTCTACGCGAACGACCCACAGTGGGGGCAGGTCGCCTACGACAGTCACCTCAAGCTCATCGACGCGTACCGGCGAGGCGACCGCGACGAGGTCGTCGAACAGACTCGCCGGCAGTTCACCGACGGCGCCGAGCGGCTGATGCGCCACCTCGAGAGCATCGGGTTGTGGTCTGACGACGCGGACAACGCGGCTGCCCCGGGCTGAACCGCCCGACAGGATCGTGGAGTTCGCCGGGTGATCTACCCGCTCGGGTGTCGAAGGTGCACCGATGTCTCTATCGTCGGTGTCTATGTCTGACATCTCGGTGCGAGTTCTCGGCGCACTCACCGTCATTCGCGACGGTGAACCGGTCACCCTCGGTGGTCCTCTCCCCCGCGCCTTGCTGGCGAGATTGATCATGTCGAACGGCCACATGGTCCCCGACTCCACCCTGATCCAGGATCTCTGGCGCGACAACCCGCCTCGTTCGGCCCAGCTGACGCTCCAGACATACGTGGCAGCTCTGCGCAAAGCCCTCGAACCCGAGCGCGGACGCGCGGCACCGGAAATCCTGGTCCGGCGGGGCACCGGGTATGCGCTGGTGGTCGACCCCGGCCAGGTCGACGCCGCCCGATTCGAGACGCTCGCCACCGCGGGCCGTGAACAGTTGGCCGCCGGGGACAGCGAATCCGCCCGGCGCACCATCTCTGAAGCACTCGAACTGTGGTGGGGCCCGGCGTATGCGGATGCGGCGAATTGGGAGTTCGCCGCCATCGAGACGGTGCGGCTCGAACGTCTGCGGGCAGATGCCACCGAAGACCTCCTTGCCGCGCGATCTGATTGCGGCGAGTTCACCGCCGTCACAGCGCAGCTCGAGTCGGTCATCGCGACCGATCCCCTACGCGAACGTGCCTGGGAGTTGCTCGCCCTGGCCCATTATCGAGCCGGCAACCAGGGCGACGCCCTCCAGACACTGCGCGAGGCACGCAGCCGGATCGCTGACGAGCTGGGTGCCGATCCCCGGCACAGCCTCCTCGAACTGCAGGACGCGATCCTGCGGCAGGACCCGACGCTGATGCCACGTGAACGACATTCGGCAACCGTCACCGCGCCCGGGCCAGTCGGTAATCCGGAACGTCCGACCGGCAACATCCCGTTGGCGCTGACCTCCCTGGTCGGCAGGGAAGAACAGATCGAACAGATCAGCGACCTCTTGAACTCACAGCGAATGGTCACCCTCACCGGTCCGGGCGGGATGGGTAAGACCCGCGCTGCCCTCGAGGTGGCCCGTGAACGCAAAGATGCCGATGGGCCCTGGCTGATCGAGCTTGCCGGGGTCACCCGTCCCGGTGACACGCTGGACACCGTCATCGCGACACTCGGGCTGACCGTCTCCGGCGGAATCGGCGTACTGACCTCACTCCTGCACGACCGCAATTTCCTTCTTGTTCTTGACAATTGCGAGCATCTGCTCGACGAGGTTGCCGCACTCGCCACCACGGTGCTACAGACGTGTCCGAAGATCCAGATCCTGGCCACGAGTCGAGAAGCAATCGGCGTCGCCGGGGAGACCGTCTACGAGATGCCGCCGCTGGACGATTCGGCGGACCTCTTTCTCGAGCGGGCGGGCTCGGCCGCGGCCGATGCCGAGCATCCTGATATCGAACACCTCTGTGCCGCACTCGATCACATGCCTCTGGCCATCGAACTCGCCGCCGGCCAGTCCTCCACCCTCTCCGTTCGCCAGATCATCGACATGCTCGACGACCGTTTCGATGTGCTGCGCGGCGGACCCCGTACCAACAAGCGGCACGCCACCATGCAGGCAGCCATCGACGGCTCGTACTTCTCCCTCACCGACAGTCAGCAGCAACTGTTCTGCGATCTGGCGGTGTTCAGTGGCGGATTCGATCTGGACGCGGCGAGACAGGTCACCCGGCACCGACATCTCCTCACCGACCTCAACGCCCTGATCGACAAGTCGATGCTCAAAGCCGTCGGCGGAGATCCGCGGCGTTATCTCATGCTCGAGACCCTGCGCAGTTACGCTCTCGTGCAACAAGATCCGGCTCGAGCGACGGAACTCGAAAAGGCCCACACCGCGTGGGTGGTTGCGGTGGCCACCGACGCCTACCTCGGACTGCGCGGCCCGCAATGCCTGGCGTGGACGCGCAGGCTCGGTGCCGACATGGACAACATCCGGGCAGCGCTCTCTCGGGAGAGCACCTCACCGGAGACGTACCTCGAAGTGGTCGGGAACGTGTATTGGTTCTGGTACCGCCGCGGGCACACCGACGAAGGTATGCGGATGCTCGCACCCGCCCTGACCGTCGCCACCGACATCCCGATCGCGACGAGGGTC
Organism: Williamsia sp. R60; assembly: GCF_054063855.1. Taxonomy (NCBI): domain Bacteria; kingdom Bacillati; phylum Actinomycetota; class Actinomycetes; order Mycobacteriales; family Nocardiaceae; genus Williamsia; species Williamsia sp. R60. The sequence continues at coordinate 1,246,529 of NZ_JBSSGR010000001.1, read as the reverse complement.
CGAGCCATCGCCGGCCGGACCATCATGAGCTACCTGGCTGCCGATCTCCCGGCGTTGTTCGCGGCTCTCGGCACTCTCGGCGAGGTGTTTGCAACGTTCGATGTGGACTCTCCGGACGCAGGCGAACAGGTTGCCCGCGGCGACGCAGCGGTCACCCTCGCCTTTTTCGAATCCGGGTCGGGGCTGGTGGATGCCGGCCGGGAGCATGCCGCCATCGCGCTCGAGATCGCGCGGCGATACAACTACCCCTGGACTGCAGCCGAATCCTTGATGTCGCTGGGTACCGCAGATTTCCGTGCCGGCGATCACGCCGCCGCTGCAGCGCATTTCACCACCGCGCTGGAGACTGCCCGCGGTTGCGGTTATGACTGGTGTGCCGCCTCGATCCTCTGGATCCATGCCAAAAGCGATATTGCACAGGAGAACTGGAACGGCCCCGCCGAACGAAAACTCGGACACATGCTTGCGTACTGCGAGCGGGCCGATGACCTCACCTCGGCGATGGTGGGCCTCTTCACACTCGCCTACGTCCTGTTCCGGCGCTCTGAGCCGGCTGCGGCTGCGCAGCTGATCGGAGCCGTGGATGACCTGACCGAACTCACCGGGTTCTCACCCGAGCGGATGGATGTGGTGGAGCTCGCGGCGTTCGGGGCCACCATGCGCGACGAGATAGACCCGGATGTGTTCGCGGTGGAATCTGCCGTCGGGCGCACCCTGGGTCTGGCCGGCGTCCGGGACCTCGTGTACCACTGGGTCGGCGTACCCGACGTCAGGTGACGCGGTCTTCCTGGCCATTCTCCGGCTCGAGTGGACAGGCCCCGCAGCCGGTTCCATACTGGTCAGCAATGGTCTCCACCAGGAGGTTCAGCATCCAGCACGCCCCTCGGCAACCCGTTCCGATCACCGGTCGACGCCTGCCGGGTTCGGTCGGCGAGCGATGACTGCGCAGCGGGTGGACGTCGCCATCGTCGGTGCAGGACTGATGGGCGCGTGTGCCGCGTGGCAATTGACCGGGCGCGGGCTCTCGGTCGCGTTGATCGAAGCATTTGATCTCGGGCATACCCATGGCAGTTCGCACGGGCGCTCCCGGATCTTCCGCCGCGCGTACCCCGATCCCCTGTACGTCGCGATGACCGGTTTGGCACTGGAGAAGTGGCAGGCGCTGCAACAGGAATCGGGCACGACTCTGATCACCGGTACGGGTGGCCTCGACCACGGGGTCGAGCGGATGCCCGCGACGCTGGCCGACCAAATGGCCCTGCACGGCGTCGACCACGAGTTGCTCTCCCCCACCGAGGCCGCCCAGCGTTGGCCGGGCATGCGGTTCGACACCGACGTGATGTTCCACCCATGTTCGGGCGTGATCGACGCGGAGAGCACCGTGTTCGCGGCCGCGTCGCTCGCGGCTGCCGCGGGCGCGCAGATCCTTCCCCGGACCCGAGTCGTCGACGCGAATCCGACACCGACGGGCGAGGTCACCTTACGTACAGCCGGCGGTGATCAGATCATCGCCGACGTGACGGTTCTCACCGCGGGCGCCTGGTTACCCGACTTCGCCGGCGCACTTCTCGAGTTCGGTCGGCCTGATGACAAGTTGTTGCCTCCCTTGACCATTCGTCAACAACAGGTGTTCCACTTCCCGATGCGGCCTGGCCACCCCACCCTTCCCACTTTTGTCCACATGGACGGCCGACAGATGTACGGTCTGGCCTCGGGCGAGGACGTTCCGGTGCCGGCGATGAAGGTGGCCCGATTCGACGACGGCGTCGCCACCACTGCCGACAGCCGGGACGGTCGCATCACCGATGAGCAAAGACAAGACGTCGTCGACTACGTCAGCGAATGGCTGCCGGCCCTGCATCCCGAACCGATCGCCGAGTCGAGTTGCCTGTTCACGATGACCAGCGATGAAGACTTCATCCTCGACCGCAGTGGCCCCTTGGTGGTCGCCTCACCCTGTTCGGGACACGGGGCAAAGTTCGCGCCGCTGATCGGGAGCATGATCGCCGATCTGGTGACCGGCCAGGCACAGCCGGCACCTCGATTCCGGATGGATCGAGGCGCCGGGATGACGCCCACCTGACCGGACGTCGGATGCGTCTGTGATCAGCGCGCCAGCGCGTCCGCTAGTTCGTGCAGGTAGTTCGACACGGGTCCAAGAGTCAGCAATCCGCTTCCCGCTCCGGCGATCTCGCCCTCGGCCGGTAAAAGCGCCTGATGGGCACGAGCCATCATGCCGCGGTCATTCACAGCGATCGCGCCCCGCGCGGTGAGACACCACAGCGCCTCCTGCAGATGGTCCGGCGGCGGATCGGCGAGGCGTCGAAGGGCTTCTGTCGCTTCGTCTTTCCGGTGATGAGCGGCCAAGAGGAGCGGGCGCACCCAGGGTTCGTAGGGCCCCCAGTCCGTATCGCCTCCGTCTGGAGCCTGCGGCGAATGCGCCCGCTGAAGGCGCAACGACAGGAGAGCGAGAGCAAGCAGGCCGTGATGCAGTCCGGGCATACCCGCGTTCTCCGAACCGGAGGACGCCGCACGGTACGCCACGGTGACGTCGTCGAACGGCGCGTCGGTCAACGCGAGCCGCAGCGCCCGGAACCACTGCGTGAAGACGGCCACCAGCGGTGATTCGTAGCCTTCGGCGAGCCGATCCGCCGCAGCGGCATGATGGTCGGCGCCCGTCAGATCACCGATGGCACAGCAACTCTGCATCGCTATCAGATGCCCCAACACCTCGTACGTGACCAAGTCGTGCCGTGATGAGAGGGTGATCAGTTCACTGGCGATGGCGGCGCGCCTACCGGCCAGCCCCGCGCGCGAGAACGACTGCATGAACGCTCCGTTGAGCGCGAATGCCAAAAGGCCCGGATCATCGACGCTACGCGCGATCTGTTCGGCTTCGCGGGCGGCGGCCGCTGCTCGCGGATCCGATGATCCCCTGGTCTCCAGGGCAATCGTCGCCAGCAATCTGGCGCGGATCGAAGCCACATGCCCGGAGGGCAAGGTCGCCAGCGCCCGCTCGGCCGCAGCGACAACTGCTGCCGCGTTCTCCGGATCGTCTGACCGTGACCAGATCGCCGGGACGTCGTATGCCCCGATCACCTTGGCCGTCAGACCAACATCACCCAGTTCCTCGGCAGCGGCAATCGTGGCGAGGCGCTGTTGCTGCGCCACCCGCAGCCCCTCGCCTCCGGTGGTGGCGAGACTGCGCAGGAGGTCGACGGTGGAACGTAGCCGAGCTCGCGAGCCGGTCGCCACAGCCCGGTCGTATGCCGCGGTGGTCTGCGCCCACACTCCTTGCGCGCTTTGCCGGATCGGCGAGGTGGATCCAAGATTCGGCGACTGCCGCAAGATGTCGGTGTACAAGTCGGTGAGGGCGGGCCCCGGTTCGACGCCCAGTTGATCGACCAACAGCCCACGAGCCCGCCGGAGAACGGTGAGCGCATCCCCCTGTCGGCCCGTCCGATACAACGCGAGGGCCAGCAACCGCCAGCCTTCCTCGCGCCAAGGATGTTCTGCGACATGGGAATCGAGATCGGGAATCGCCTCGGCGTCGAGAGCCAGGTCGAGGCGAGCCATCGCCAGGAGTTCCACCGCGTGCAGGCGGACCTCGGTGAGGCGGGATCGTTCAGAGCGGCTCCAGTGTTCGTCGAGAAAGTCCGCGTATGCAGGGCCACGCCAGAGTGCCAGCCCGTCGAGCAGTGTGGTCAGCGCGTCGTGTGGGCTGAGGTCTCGTACCGACTCGACGGCCTGGCCGAATCGCCATGCGTCCACATCCGATGCGCGTGCACGCAGCGCATAGCCGGTTCCCTCGGTCACGAGCAGTCGGGCCGGCGACCGTGGTGCCCGTTCGGGTTCGATCGCTCGTCGCAAGGCGCTGACGAATGTCCTCATCGCGCCGACGGCGTCCGGCGGCGGGTCCTCCCAGAGGTCGTCGATGAGCGTTGCCAGAGGCACACTCCTGCCCCGGGCGATGAGCAACCGGGCGAGTACGGCTCGATGGCGGGGGCCTTTGAGGGCGATCGTGTTGCCTTCGCCGTCGTGGGCTGTGACCGACCCCAAGACGCTGAACTCGATCGACACGTGACCATTGTCCCCGCCGAGTCGGCTCTGCCGTGGCGAGGGGCGTCGCGAGGGGGCTTTGTGCTGACTGGATGCTCATCGGAGCGCGGCACGGTGACGAGGTACATCCAACGTTCGCCAGAGAGGCCTCCCATGAAGCCGTCCATTCCCGACTTCCGGTACCAGAAGATCCCCGTCGCCGACGGCGTCGCACTGAATGTCGCGACCGCAGGTACGGGCAGCCCGATCGTGCTACTGCACGGATTCCCGCAGACCCACCTGATGTGGCGTCACGTTGCGGCGGATCTGGCCGCGGACCACACCGTGATCTGTCCCGATCTGAGGGGATACGGCGACAGCGACAAACCCTCCGACACCGATGCCTCCACGTATTCCAAACGAACCATGGCCGCGGACATCGTGGCGGCCGCCGCGGCGCTCGGTCATGAGCGGTTCGCGCTGATCGGGCACGACCGCGGCGCGCTGGTGGCGTTCCGGGCCGCCCTCGATCATCCGGGCGTCGTGTCCCATCTGGCGTCGCTTGATGTGCTTCCCACGCTCGACATGTGGGACGTCATGCACGGGACTTCCGCGGCAGTGGGTTTCCATCTCTACCTGATGGCACAGCCGCCCGGCCTGGCCGAGATCATGATCGCGGCGAGCGCCGACGCCTTTTTCGGCTACTTCCTCGACATCTGGACGCGGGATCCACAAGCCATTCCCGGCGACGTGCGTAATGAATATCTCGCCGCAAGTGCGAAGGCGGTGCCCTCGATCGTTGCCGACTATCGCGCTTCGGCCGGCATCGATGTTCAGCACGATCTCGAGGATCTGAACTCATCCAGGCGGTTGTCGATGCCGGTGACCGTCATTGCTCAGGACTGGGGCTCAGCTCTGGGATTCGATGCCGAGGCACTATGGCAGAAGTGGGCAATCGATGTGCAGCACCGCATCATCGAGAGCGGGCATTTCATGGCGGAGGAATCACCGGACGAAATCTCCGGAGCAATCCGCGAACTGCTATTGCGATAGTTCGCCAAGAGATCCGCGCACACGGCTGGCAGTTCGATACACCCTGCATTACCGCGTGCGCGGATGTACTTTCATTCGGTGACTTCTGCGAACAAATCGCCCTTGGGCTCGTCAGCGCGCTCCACCCTGGCGTGGTTTTGCGTCCTCGCCGGCGTACTGCTGACCGCTCTTGCGGTTTACGACCTCATCGACGGCGAACGCAACGTCAGCTTGTGGGTCGGGATCGTCTGCTGGCCGATCGTGGCGATCTCGGGCGCACTGCAGCTGGTTCGGATTCGTCGAGAAGGCTGAGTTCGCGGGCTTTGCTCGCAGCCGATTTCACCGCCGCGGGCTGCCGCTTGGTCCATGATGATCCGATGGACGACAATTCGAACCGCGCACCGGATGAGCTGAACGACGACGAGCTCATCGCATTGATCCACGACCAGACAAAGCTCGTGCAAATGGAGTTCGACTCACTCCAAGCAGACGGTGATCGCGCATCGTACGACGAGAGAATCGCGCAATTGGACAATGCAAACAAAATCGCTGAGCAGCGTGGCCTCGAGGTTCCGCGGCGCGCCTGATCAGTCGGAGTTGGATTTCCCGGTGAGTTGCGAAACGGATTCGCGACCGACCCATCCAGACCCATAGATGAGTCGAACCACTGGTGCTGGGAGATCCCCCCGACCCTTCCGGCACAGATGCCCCCTGGCTCACGCCAAGGGGCATTTCTGTGTCCGCGATGGTGGTGGGGCGGGCGGGGCTCGAACCCGCGACCAATGGATTATGAGTCCACGGCTCTAACCAACTGAGCTACCGCCCCGAAGCTGCGTCATCGACGCTGCGAACGTGCTGATGCTACCGAGCCGCGCGCACCACGTCGTACTCGACCCGCCGCGAGCCCCACCCGCGCGACCCTTGGATACAAAAGAGCCCAGGCGGTCCGGCGAAAACCGGTCTACCTGGGCTTATCTGCTCCCCCAACTGGACTCGAACCAGTAACCGTCCGATTAACAGTCGGAAGCTCTGCCAATTGAGCTATGGGGGAATATCTGGCGCGAGCGCCGAACAATGACTTTAGCCTACAGGTGCGGGGACATGCCAAATCGCCTGCTCGCCGGGCGTCCGACCAGGCGAGTTCCGCGTGCGGAGACCACATCAGGCAGGATGGGGCGAGCAATCGCGAACACGGCGCCGTGTTCGCCCGTCACCTGCACTGGAGGCAAGACTTCCTATGGTTCGATTCCTCGCCGCTGTCAGCGTCGGTTACGTCCTCGGGGCGAAAGCCGGTCGCAAGCGCTACGAGCAGATCAATCGCGCCTACCGCACCGTCGCCGCATCGCCCGCCACCAAGAAGGCTGTGGACGTGGGCCGGCAGAAGTTGTCGGAGAAGCTCAGCACCCAGCCCAAACTCACCGAGTTGCGCGAGATCGACGACACCACCACTGTGTTGGGCCCCGACGAGGTCCGCAACAACTGACCCCAACCGGTCAGCCGGCGTCCTGGGTGGGCGCCACGGCCTGCTCGAGCAGGCTGCGTCGATAGGCCTCCAAGGCCACCAGATCGCCGAACAGCGCGTTGTAGGCATCAGGGTCGTCGCCGGGTGACATACGACGTAGCTTCGACTTGAGGTCGGCGATCTGGGCCCCGACCCACACTTCTTGCAGCCGCGCCAGCACGCTGCCGACGTACTTCGGGATCATGTACTCCGACACCGGCATCGACTCGACGGCGAGTTCGGTCACCAGCGACTCCAGCACAGCGCCTTCAAGGCACTGACTGACGCTGTCCACCCACTGCGCTCCCCCGTGCGACGTCCCCGTGCCCCCGGCAGTGGCGATCGCTTCGCGGATGACCTGGTACGCGGGCTCGGTGAAGCATTCGGGCGGCAGGGAATCGAACACCGTCCCGGCGATGGCGGGGTACTGCAATGCCGCCTTCAACGCCTCACGTTGCGCCCACAACCGCGGATCGGACGGACGTGGGCGAACCACGGTCGGCGTCTTCGAGTCGGCCTTCGGCCGATCTGCGTCCTGCACTGCATCAACCCGACGGTCTCGGTTCTTCGACGTGTCCGCGGCGCCGGAGCGAGCCGCTTTGGCCTGCTTGCCCGCTTCTTCGCGTACCCGCCGCAACACCTGCGAGGTGTCGTCCCAGCCGACCCATCCGGCCAGCTGCCGCGCATACTCGTCCCGCAGCGCCACGTCGCGGATCCGGGCGACAACGGGCACCGCCTCCCGCAGCGCGTGCACCCGCCCCTCGGCCGTATCCAGGTCGTAGTTGCCCAGCAGCGCCTTCACCGCGAACTCGAACATCGGGATGCGCCTGGCGATGAGATCCCGGACGGCCGCATCCCCGTGTTGCTGGCGCAGCTCGCACGGATCCATCCCGTCTGGTGCCACGGCGACAAACGTCTGACCGGCGATGCTCTGTTCACCCTCGAATGCCTTGAGCGCGGCGGCCTTTCCGGCCTCGTCACCGTCGAAGGTGTAGATCACCTCGCCACGGAAGTAACTGTCGTCCATCATCAGTCGACGCAGCAGCGCGAGGTGGTCCTCACCGAATGCGGTGCCACACGAGGCGATCGCCGTGGTCACGCCGGCCTGATGCATCGCCATCACGTCGGTGTAGCCCTCCACCACGACGGCTTGATGGCCCTTGGCAATTGACTTCTTCGCGTGGTCGAGACCGAACAGCACCTGGGACTTCTTGTACAACATGGTCTCTGGCGTGTTCATGTACTTGCCCATGTTGTCGTCGTCGAACAACTTGCGGGCACCGAAACCGATGACGTCGCCACCGAGGTTGCGGATCGGCCAGAGCAGACGGCGATGGAACCGGTCGATGGGGCCGCGCTGTCCCTGCTTCGAGAGCCCCGCGGCCTCGAGTTCGGCGAACTCGAAACCCTGAGACAGCAGGGCTTTGGTCATCTTGTCCCAGCCGGCCGGCGCATAGCCCAAGCCGAACTTCAGCGCCACAGCGCCGTCGAACGACCGCTCGGTGAGGTAGTCGCGGGCGGTCTGGGCTTCGGGAGTCTTGAGTTGCTCCGCGTAGTACTTCTGGGCGGCGGCATTGGCCGCCACCAGTCGTGCCCTGGTTCCCCGATCACGGGCGACGCTGGTGCCGCCCCCTTCGAAGCTGATCTGGTACCCGACCCGGTCCGCGAGCTGCTCGACAGCCTCGACGAAGCTGACGTGTTCCACCTTCTGCAGGAACGTGTATACGTCGCCGCCTTCACCGCAGCCGAAGCAGTGGAAGTGACCGTGATTGGGCCGAACATGGAACGACGGCGACTTCTCGTCGTGGAACGGGCACAGTCCCTTGAGTGAATCGGCGCCGGCCTTGCGCAGGGCGACATACTCACCGACAACTTCCTCGATGTGTGCCTTTTCGCGGATAGCGGTGATGTCGCGATCGGGAATTCGGCCTGCCACGACAGCAAGTCTAGGCCGCTGCGGGCGACCGGTACCCGCCCCCCGAAAATGGTGGGTTTCGGCGACGCCGACCTGCACAAACGCTCACCCGAACCCACCGGGACCGGGCTAGCCGAGGTGGGCTGACGCTCCGAGGTTCTGCTTGTCCATGCGCTCGAGACGGCCCTCGGTCATCGACGCGATCTGGTCGATGATCACCCGCATGCGTCCTGCGTCGTCGGTTGCCTGGTGCCACGCGGGAACCAGCAACGGGTCGAGACCGCCGGGGGCGGCGTGCACCAGCCAGTTGGCGACCCGGTGGATCCGGTCACGCTGGCGGGCCTGATGGGCACGATGGCGTGGATCGGAGAAGATGAACCGCAACGCCAGGGTCTTGAGCACCGCGACCTCGGCTGCCACGGCAGGCGGGATGACCAGATCCGCTTGATAGCGGCTGACACCGCGCTCCTGAGCCTCTCGACGGGTCATGCTGATCGCGGCGGACGCGAAACGGCCGACCAGTTCGCTGGTGAGCCTCTTGAGCGCGACCGAACGAGCCAATGTCCCGTCGTACTCCCCCACCTCGTTCACGATGTCCATGCCCCACAGCCGGGCCGCCGCATCGATCAGCACGTTCACTTCGAGGCCGGGGAACTCTCGCAGCCCGACGGCGGCCAGGTCGCGCTGATCGGTGGGGTTGCCGAGGCTCCGCAGGTCGATGCGACCGGCCATCACCCCGTCCTCGACATCGTGCACCGAGTAGGCCACGTCATCCGACCAATCCATCACCTGGCATTCGAGCGATTGCCGGGTATCGGTGCGGCCGTTGCGGATCCAGTCGAGCATCGCCGAATCGTCACCGTAAGCGCCGAACTTCGCGCCGGGAGACGGCCGCGTCCAGGGATACTTCAACGTGGCATCCAGCGACGCCCTGGTGAGGTTGAGCCCTGCGCTGCGTCCTTCCGCGTCAAGGATTTTCGGTTCGAGTCGAGTCAGGATGCGAAGGTTCTGGGCGTTGCCCTCGAAACCGCCATACTCGCTGCTGACCTCGTCCAACGCGCGCTCACCGTTGTGGCCGTAGGGCGGGTGTCCGATGTCGTGCGCCAGGCCCGCGAGGTCCACCAGGTCGGGATCGCATCCCACCCCGATCGCGATCCCGCGGCCGATCTGGCCGACCTCGAGGGAATGGGTGAGCCTGGTACGGGGGGTGTCACCCTCGTGCGGACCGACGACCTGGGTCTTGTCGGCCAACCGGCGCAGCGCAGCACAGTGCAGAACCCGCGCCCGATCCCGGGCGAAGGCACTGCGGTAGTCGTTGCGGGTGCCGGCGAGTCCGGCCACCTTCGAGCCTTCGGGGACCAGCCGCTCTACATCGGCCTCGTCGTACTCGGCTCGTAGGACCGGCGGGGGCGTTCCCGCGGACGAGTCAGTCAAACACCCAGCCCCGGGCGATGGCGAAGTCGGTGACCCGCTGCCGGATCGCCAGGATCTGCGCGGCGGTCAGAGTTCCCGAAGCGTCGAGGAGGAGCTCGGTGATCTCCTCCGAGAAGGTGCCCGCATCCAGGGTGGCCGCATCGTTGTGCCGCGGCTTCCGGCGGTCGTCGCGGCTGTCGTGCTTGCGATCCGGGCGTCCGCTGTCGCGCCCGCCCTCTGAACGCCGCGGACGCTCCGGAGCAGACCCGGCGGGTGCCGCACCGGTCACCACCAGATTGATCGCTTTGGATCCCCGGTCGGTCTCTTCGATGTCGAACTCGACGGCCGCACCCGGTTTGAGCGAATGCTCGTCGATGTCGATGTCGTTGATGTGGAGGAACACATCCGAGCCACCGGCATCGGGTGCCAAGAACCCAAATCCCTTGTTGGGATCAAAATGAACGATTTTCCCGCTTACAGACACAACTACCCACTCTCCTGCCGTCACTCTCGGCCGCGCCCCATGCGCGCCCAGACGGCTTGCTACAGAACCCGAGTATCCCAGATCAGACGGATTTCAGACAGTTCAGCTGCCGAATCCGTCCACGGCGCGACCACACTGGTCGTCAGCGATTGTCTTTCTTCGCCTGCCGACGTTTGCCCGCAGCCTTCGACGACGCCGCAATCTTCTTGCGGCCGGGCGACTTCCGCGTCTTGTCAGCGCGGGTGGTGCCCTCGGAGATCACTGTGCCCTTGCCGTCGGCAGGGCCGCTGAACGAAGTGCCCTCGCCCTTCGCATTCGACAGGCGTTCCTTCTTCAGCTCGGCAGCGCTGCGTTTCGCGACAACACCCAGCTGCCTGCTCACCCGCGCCAGAGCGGCCTCGAAGGCCTCCGCCTTGGCCGCATTGTGCTTGGTGGCCGGCCGGGCGGCACCGCGTCCGCCCTTTACGCGTACGGATTGGGCAGCGGCCTGCCGATAGTTCTTCACGTGTTTGTTGCGGGCCCGCCGAGTTCGCATGTGCAACTCGATCAGGGAGTCCTCGTCCAAGTCGGTCAGTTGCTTTCGCTTGGTTTGACGAACCAAGCGGTACTCGTCCTCGGACAGAGACTTCAAGACCTTCTTCATGACCCGCTCCTGACTGATCGGCGACGCTGCCTACGGCGATCATAGGCAGCGGCGCCTGCGGTCAGCAGCCGATCAGGCGGACGGCCAGATACTCGACGACCTTGTCCAGGGCGACTCGCTCCTGGGTCATGGTGTCGCGCTCGCGCACTGTCACCGCATTGTCCTCGAGGGTGTCAAAGTCGATGGTGACGCAGAACGGCGTGCCGATCTCGTCCTGGCGGCGGTACCGCTTGCCGATGCCCTGGGCGTCGTCGAAGTCGACGTTCCAGTTCTGGCGCAGCTCGGCGGCGAGGTCTTTCGCCTTGGGTGACAACTGCTCGTTGCGGGACAGCGGCAGCACGGCGACCTTCACCGGGGCCAGTCGCCGATCGAGCTTGAGAACCGTGCGGGTGTCGGTGCCGCCCTTGGCATTCGGCACCTGCTCTTCGGTGTACGCGTCACAGAGGAAGGCCATCAGCGAGCGGGTCAGGCCGGCGGCCGGCTCGATCACGTACGGCACGTAGCGCTCACCGGATGCCTGATCGAAGAACGACAGGTCCTCGCCCGAGTGCTTGATGTGGGTTCCGAGGTCGAAGTCCGTGCGGTTGGCCACACCCTCGAGCTCGCCCCATTCGCCTCCGGCGAAGCCGAAGCGGTACTCCACGTCCACCGTTCCCTTGGAGTAATGCGACAGCTTCTCTTTGGGGTGGTCGTACAGACGCAGATTGTCCCGATCGATGCCGAGGTCGGTGTACCACTTGAGCCGGTAGTCGATCCAGTACTGATGCCAGGTCTCGTCCTCGCCGGGCTTGACGAAGAACTCCATCTCCATCTGCTCGAACTCACGGGTACGGAAGATGAAATTTCCCGGCGTGATCTCGTTGCGGAAGCTCTTGCCGATCTGCCCGATGCCGAACGGCGGCTTCTTGCGCGTTGTCGTCATCACGTTCTTGAAGTTGATGAAGATGCCCTGCGCGGTTTCCGGTCGCAGATAGTGGAGGCCGGCCTCGTCGTCGACCGGGCCGAGGAAGGTCTTCATCAGACCGGAGAACGCCCGGGGTTCGGTCCACGATCCGGGCTGGCCGGTCTCCGGGTCGTTGATGTCGGCCAGTCCGTTGGGCGGAAGGTGGCCGTGCTTGTTCTCGTAGGCCTCGATCAGATGGTCGGCGCGGTAGCGCTTGTGCGTGTGCAGCGACTCGACCAGGGGGTCACTGAAGGTCTCCACGTGGCCGGATGCTTCCCACACCTGGCGCGGCAGGATCACCGATGAGTCGAGACCGACGACGTCATCGCGCGAGGTGACCATGTTCCGCCACCACTGCTTCTTGATGTTGTCCTTGAGCTCCACGCCGAGAGGGCCGTAGTCCCAGGCCGACTTGGTGCCGCCGTAGATTTCTCCACACGGATACACCAGCCCCCGTCGTTTACAGAGGTTGACGACGGTTTCCACGAGATTGGTTTTGCCTGCCACGCGACTAGCCTAACGGTCGCGCGCGGGGCCTCTGTCCCCCGGCAGCGCGCGGCCGGGACACGGCCGCGGACGTCCTGGCCGAGCGCGCCACGTTTGACATAGCGTCCAACGCATATGAAAATGGTTGTCAAGAGCTTTCGTTCGTTCGAACCCCGGGAGTAGTCGTGACAACCCAACCCCTCAGCGGCCGTTCCGCCGGTACCGGCCAATCAGAGATGGCTGCTGCCGCGGGAACAGTCAGGCCATCCGCCGAGAACCGTGTCGACAAACAGGTCCTCGACGCTGCCGGCGAATTGCTCCGCGCGCTGTCGGCTCCTGTCCGGATCGCGATCGTTCTCGAACTGCTCTCCGGCGGACGATGCGTACACGAACTCGTAGGTGCATTGTCGGTACCGCAGCCGCTGATCAGCCAGCATCTACGGGTGCTCAAATCGGCGGGCGTCGTCGAGGGCCGCCGTTCGGGCCGAGAGGTGCTGTACACGCTCGTCGACGACCACCTCGCGCACATCGTCACCGATGCGATCGCACACGCGACCGAGGAGTCCACGAACGGTGAGGCCCGGCCATGAGCTCAGGCACCGAACAGCGTCCGGTCACCGGCGTCCGATCCACCAGGCAGCGCAGCGCCATCGCCGAATTGCTCTCGGGCAGCGACGAATTCCGGTCCGCGCAGGACCTCCACGATCAGCTCAAGGCCTCCGGACAATCCATCGGGCTGACAACGGTGTATCGCAACCTGCAGGCCTTGGCCGACGCCGGTCAGGTCGATGTGCTGCGGACCGATTCGGGCGAATCGGTATACCGGCATTGCTCGTCGAACGATCACCATCACCACCTGGTCTGTCGCGAGTGCGGCACCACCGTGGAGGTGCAGGCCGACGTCGTCGAACAGTGGGCCACCGAGGTCGCGGCCCAACACGGGTTCGTCGACATCAGTCACACGGTCGAGGTGTTCGGCCGCTGTAGCGCCTGCTCCTGAACCGGCCGTCGAAACAGCCGAGACACCGGTCATCCGCGGATCCGGGCACCCACCTCGGCCCCTACACCGAGCACCATCATCAGCATCGTGCGCAACGCTTCGTCGGACAGGGTGCCGGCCGGAAACGTGTAGTGCAACAACACATCTGCGGTCACTTCGTGCACCGCGAGTTTGACGGTGCCGAAATTGGACGATCCCGACGACTGCTCCACGTCGGCTCGGAGTTGATCGGTCACCGGTAGGTCCCACGCGAGCACCTGGGTCAGGGACAGCACGTCGAGTCCGGGCGCGAGAGACAAGGCACGCATCGAGACCACGGTGCCCTGAAAATACACGGTGAGCGAATCATCCTCGCCCGGCTGCACCGAAACCTCCGACGCCAGCACCTCGGCGGTTCGCGCGATGAGTCCGGCCTCGCCCTGCGCCTCAGGCACCGGAAGACCCCGGCACGCCACCGAAACGTCGGTCGCGGCTTGCGTATTCGACGCACGCATCCCACAGGTCCCGGCGATCGAAATCCGGGAACAGTTTGTGCTGATAGACCATCTCCGCGTAAGCCGATTGCCAGAGCAGGAAATTGGAGATGCGCTGTTCCCCGGAGGGGCGCAGGAACAGATCCACGTCCGGCATGTCGGGTTCATCGAGATAACGCGCGAAGGAGGCCTCGGTGATGCGTTCGGGGTCCAGCGTTCCGGCGGCTGCGCGACGGGCGATCTCGCGGGCGGCATCTGCGATCTCTGCCCGGCCGCCGTAGTTGACGCACATCGTCAAGGTCATGGTGGTGTTGTCCTTGGTCAGCTCCTCGGCGACCTCGAGCTCACGAATGACGCTGCGCCACAGCCGTGGTCGTCGTCCGGCCCAGCGCACACGCACACCCATCTCGTGCATCTCGTCGCGCCGACGCCTGATGACGTCGCGGTTGAAACCCATGAGGAAACGGACCTCGTCCGGACTGCGGCTCCAGTTCTCGGTGGAGAACGCGTACGCGGACAACCACCCGACACCCATCTCGATGCACCCGCAGACCGTGTCCATGAGCACCGCCTCGCCGCGCTTGTGGCCTTCGGTGCGCGGGAGACCGCGGTCGGTGGCCCAGCGGCCGTTTCCGTCCATGACGAGGGCGACGTGTTTGGGGACGAACTCGGCCGGTATCTCCGGAGGCCGAGCGCCCGACGGATGCGGGTCGGGCGGACGGATCACCCGTGATGTCGCATCAGCTGCGGCCTGTGCCTCAGCTTGCCGCGCCGCGCTGCGTCGTCGCTGGATCACTGATGTCCTTTCTGGCAGGGGCGATGGGCACGCCGGCGGGGATGAGCCCCCGGTGTGGCGCCTCGCGTTCGATCAGCGGCAGTGTGCGCAGCTGGCGTTCGAGATGCCATTGCAGATGCGCTGCGGTCAAACCGCTGGCCTGCCGCCGAGCCGATTCGGTGATCTCGGTGGTGTGTTCCCACTGGCCACGGTAGAGCGCATCCATCAGGTCGAGTACCCCGGGTGAAGGCGTCGCCGAACCGGGTGGGCGGCAGTGCACACAGACCGCACCGCCGGCCGCCACGTGAAAGGCACGGTGAGGCCCGGGATCACCGCAGCGCGCACAGTTCTCCAGCGCCGGCATCCAGCCGGCGAAATCCATCGCGCGCAACAAAAATGCGTCGAGTACGAGCTCTTTGGGCCGATCCGCCGCCGCGACCGCTCGCAACGCACCCACCGTCAACCTCTGGAGGCGGGCCGCCGGGGCCCGTTCTTCACCGGCCAGACGCTCCGCGGTCTCCAAGATCGCACAGGCCGTGGTGTACCGGCCGTAGTCGGAGACGATGGCCGAGGCGAACGTGTCGAGACTGTAGACCTGGGTGACGATGTCGAGGTTGCGACCCGGGTGGAGCAACACGTCGACGTGCGCAAACGGTTCGAGCCGGGCACCGAACTTCGAGCGGGTACGCCGCACTCCTTTGGCGACGGCACGGACCAGCCCGTGCTCCTTGGTGAGCAGCGTGATGATGCGGTCGGCCTCGCCCAGCTTGTGCTGGCGGACGACCACCGCCTCATCCCGATACAACCTCACCCGGACATTGTTCCACCGGGCACCGACCTGCGTCCGATCCGACATGCCTCACCAGGCCCCCGATCGGGTCCGGCGATCACGCCAGTTGCACGATGGCCGTCGCCCTACCGAAGATGCGGCTTCCGCGAGCGGTGGCGTTGAGCACGATCGTGGCGGTCCGGGTCGACTCGTCGAGCTCTTTGATCTTGCCGGTGTAGGTCACTTCTGCCGGCGTGGTCGCCTCGACGAACACCGGCCGGGTGAAACGCACGCCGTACTCGATCACAGCCCCGGGGTCGCCCACCCATTCGGACAGATAGCCGCCGCCGAAGGCCATGGTGAGCATCCCGTGTGCGACGACGTTGTCGAGGCCGGCGAGATCGACCACCTGCTCGCTCCAGTGGATCGGGTTCTCATCACCCGACACCCCCGCATAGTTCACCAGATCGCCGCGGGCGACCTGCACGGTGCGGGCCGAGATCTCGTCACCGACGGAGACGTCGGCGAACCGCCGCTTGGGTTGCGGCGCAACGGAGTCGGCGACTTCCAGCGCGCCCGTGTCGTCCTCCACGAGATGCACGATCGACGAGCCGATCTCGCCGCCGGCCTCGGTGGCGGCACGCATCAAGATACCCTCCACGGCCTGGGCGATGTTCTCGTCGACAACCCCGCCCGAGCGGGCGACCGCGGTGGTCCACCCGGTCTGCACAAGGGCGCCGGTTTGATCCGACATGTCGGTTCTCAGGACAAACGAGTCCTGTCCGTGCCCGGCCCGGAAGGCATCGAGAGTGATCCGGCAGTTGATGTCGTCGCCCGCGCGCAACGGCCGATGCTGGCGGATGCGCTGTTCGGTCTGCAACACCTGGCTCAAGTCGTAGCCGGGCAGGAACTGCTCGAAGACACAGCGCTGCGATATGCCGCCCAGGATCGCGGTGAAGGTGACCGGCGCCACCAACCCCTCGTGTCCCAGAGCGCGCGCGACCCGCACGTCGTAATGCGCAAGGTGGTGGTCCTGCACTGCCCTGGCGAACTCCCGGATCTTCTCCCGCCCGACCTCATAGGTGTCGGACAGGCGGTAGGGCCGACCCAGGAGGGAGGTTGCCACGTCTGCGGTTGGAACCGCTTCTTGCTGCACGCTCATTGCTGCGCTGAAAGAGGCTGCTTCTTGGACAAACTGAATTGCATGACGTCGATATAGCCTTTCCGGAAATAGTCCACACATCCACTGAGGTATTTGACGTAGGTGTTGTACACCTCGGGTGAAGCGATGGCGATCGCCTGGTCTTTCTTCTCTTGCAGCGTGGCCGACCAGATCTCCAAAGTCCGCGCGTAGTGCTGCTGCAGAGGGTGGATCCGCTCGACGGCGAAGCCTGCGGCCTCCGCGCCGTCGACAACCCACTTGGGTTCGGGCAACTGACCTCCGGGGAAGATCTCGTTCTGGATGAATTGGGCGAACTCCAGCACTTCCCTGTTGATCGGGAGACCACGCGCACGGATGTCGTGACGATTGTATTGCGTGATGGTGTGCAGCAACATTCGACCGTCCGCGGGAAGAATGTTGCGACACTTGTCGAAGAATGCGTCATAGCGCTCACGCCGGAAATGTTCGAACGCGCCGATGCTGACGATCCGGTCGACCGGTTGGTCGAAGTCTTCCCAACCCTGCAGTCGCACTTCGGCACTGCGACCGGTGTTACCCCGCTGCTCGAGCAGCGATGCCACGTGGTCGTGCTGGTTCTGGCTCAACGTCAGTCCGATGACGTTGACGTCGTACTGGTCCAGTGCTCGCAACATCGTCGAACCCCAGCCACAACCGACATCGAGCAGAGTCATACCGGCCTGCAGATCGCATTTGCCCAGCGCAAGATCGACTTTCGCGCGCTGCGCCTCTTCGAGCGTCATACCGTCGCGTTCAAAATATGCGCAGCTATATGTCCTGGTCGGGTCGAGGAAAAGCTCGAAGAACTCGTCAGACAAGTCGTAATGAGCTTGGACGTCGTCATAGAAAGGAGTCAGGTCATTCGTCATCGCGGCATGGCCTTTCAGCGTTCGAACACGTGGAATTGCCGTGCCGCTGATTGGACACCGCGTCACCGGCATCAGCCGATGTCCCTACCGCTGCGGCGCATGCCCCGACTCACTCGCCGCCGTCACGGATTGAACGTGTTATTCCCCACTAAGCGACGGATCAAACGTCATTTAATCGCCAGTATTTGATACCACGCGTATTCAGATGGCTGATTTCGACGATTCCGCAAGGTGGCGAGGAGCCAATCCCCCGGGTGCACGCAGCCAGCCCTTGCGGTCGTACAACTGGGTCACCACGGCGCCCAGTACCAACCCGATGACCAGGCCCACGCCGGTCATCACCAGCGCTCGACCGAGCCCGGCAGAGAAGTTGACGTCGAAGTACAGGATCGCTCGCGTGCCCAGATACACCTGATGCATCGGTTCGAACCACGCGAGCCAATGGAACACCGAGGGGGTGGCCTCCAGCGGGACGGTGCCCCCCGAGGACGGCAGTCCCAGCACCACGAACACCACCATGTTCACCAGCAGACCAAAGGATCCGAGGGCCGCGGCCACCGACATGCACGTCACCCCGACCGCCGTGATCACCAGAACCCCGAACATCCAGAGGGCGAAGGCATTGGAGAGATCCATCCCGACCACTCGGCACACCAGCAGATATACCGACGCCAGAACCAGAGCGATCACGAACATGATCCACCACTTGATCACCAGGGTCCCCCACCGCGAGATCTTCAGCGGAGCCATCAGTCGATACAGGGGTCCGACCTCCATCGGACCGAAGCCGAGCATGCCGTCGACGAGGGTCTGCACGATCACCGACCCCGTGAACCCGGCGAGCACCAGCAGCAACGCAAAGTAGAACGCCGTCAGTCCGTTGCCGGCGTTGCCCGGGAGTGGATCAGCAGGGTCGATCCGGATGTCGATGGGAGCGGCCAACCCGAGCAGGGACGCTCCGGTCACGGTCAACCCGGCCTGTTTGGCCTGATCGATGACCCCGGCCGCCAACTGCTTGCCGAACGTGGTGTTGGCCTCGGTGAGAGCGGTATCCGCGTAGGCGGTGACTATCGAGGACGCGAGTGCGCCGGCACCCGGATTGGTCCAGACCTGGATCACCGGGCGATCGACCTGGGTGAAACCCACAGCCGATCCGGCGAACTCGATCGATGTCGAGGTGAAGTTCCGCGGGATGACAATCGCCCCATAGGCCTCGGCGTTGTCCAGACGGCGGAACGCGGTGTCCGAGTCGACCACCTCGAGATCGAATTTCTGTGTGTCCGAGCCCTTCTCGAGCCCAGACACGATCTGCGCGCCGAAGTTCTGCTCCGGTCCCTCGCCGCCCCCCGGCGCGGGCAACCGACCCCCGTCGTCCTCGTTCACCAAGAGCACCGGGAACTTCTCGAGGTGTTTCTGCGGGTCGGCCACCGAACCCACGTACGTCGCGGCCAGCAACGACATCAGCACCACCACCGCGCCGACGGGAACGAGCCAGAGCCACGGTGAACGGATTTTGCGCGCTACGTCCGGATCCATCGGGCTCCCTCGATCGTCGTTGTCGCGCGCCCGTCAGAAGCCGAGTCGTCCCAACTGCTTTGGGTCGCGCTGCCAGTCCTTGGCCACCTTCACATGAAGGTCCAAGTACACCTTGGCACCCAGTACTTTCTCGATCTGAACGCGGGCCACCGTGCCGACCTCTTTGAGTCGAGCACCCTTCTTCCCGATGATGATGCCCTTCTGGCTGTCGCGTTCCACGTACAAATTCGCGTGCACGTCGACCATCGGGATCTGCCCTTCCGGAGCCTCCCGTTCGATGATCTCCTCGATCACCACGGCGAGGGAATGGGGCAGCTCGTCGTGGATTCCCTCGAGTGCGGCCTCGCGGATGAACTCGGCCATCAAGGTGGTCTCGGGTTCGTCGGTCAATTCGCCGTCGGGGTAGTACGCCGGGCCCGGCTCCATCAATCCGCGTAGGACGTTGACGAGCACGTCCAATTGTTTGCCCTTGGCAGCGGAGATGGGCACCACCTCGCTGTCGGGCCCGAGCAGTTCGGACAATGCCATCAGCTGCTGAGCGACGCGGTCGGGTTTGACCTTGTCGATCTTTGTGACCAGGCCGACCACGGGCGTCTTCGGGGCCATCTCTTTGAGCTGCTGAGCGATCCAGCGATCCCCGGGCCCGATCTTCTCGTCGGCAGGGACACAGAATCCGATCGCGTCGACTTCCGAATACGTGTCGCGCACAAGGTCGTTCAGTCGCTTACCGAGGAGGGTGCGGGGCCGGTGCAAACCTGGGGTGTCCACCAGGATGAGCTGGGTGTCCTCGCGGTTCACGATGCCCCGGATGGTGTGCCGGGTGGTCTGCGGCCGGCTGGAGGTGATCGCGATCTTCTCCCCCACCAGCGCGTTGGTCAACGTCGATTTACCGGTGTTCGGCCGGCCGACAAAACAGACGAAACCCGACCGGAAGTCGGAGTCGCTCTCTGGAACACTCACGCTGGTACCGCCAGATGCCGGACATCGCCCGAAGAGTCCACTGCCAGCGCGTACGCCTTGGCGCTGACCTCGGTCAGCGGTGCCAGACCCGGATCCTCGCCCACATCGGCACCGGACGCGATGACCGCCGCCTCGAATCCCTCGGCGCCGCTGGCCACTGCCATCGCCACTGCCACCTGCAGCGCAGACAGCCGGAGCGAGGTGAGAGCGACGGGACCGGCGGCATACGTCCTGCCATCGGTGTCCCGTACCGCCGCGCCGGTGTCGCCGCCGGATCGAGCCATCGCACCCCGCGCCAACGTCAACAGTTTGCTGTCCTCGTCATCGAGTCCGGAAGCCGCTGGTCGGCTCATGACGCCTCCTCGTGTAGCTGGGTGGTGCGTTCTGCGGTGTCCGGCTGGTGGTCGGCCGTGTCGACGTTCTCGGCTTCGGGGACGTCGCGCTTCTTCTTCCGCTTCTTCTTCTTCTCGAGTTCTTTCTCGGGAACCCGGTGGACCACAACCGACGTGATCCGTACGCGCCCCTGCCGATTCGGCCCGCCCTCGGCGATCAACTCGAGTCCGTGCAATTCCACAACGGCTCCGGGCAGCGGAACCCGGCCGAGGACAAGGCCGAACAATCCACCGACGGTCTCCACGTCGTCTTCGTCGAACTCCACGTCGAACAACTCCGCGAGGTCCTGGACCGGCAGTCGCGACGACACCCGGTATCCGTCCGTGCCGTCGTCGAGAGCCTCGATGGGCGGGGTTTCGTCGGTGTCGTACTCGTCGTTGATCTCGCCCACGATCTCCTCGAGCACATCCTCGATGGTCACCAGACCGGCGATACCGCCGTACTCGTCGACCAACAGCGCCATGTGATTGCGACTGCGCTGCATGTCGGCGAGCACCTTGTCCAGGGGCTTGGAATCGGGGATGAACTCGGCTTCGCGCATCAGTTCGCGTACTTCCACCGCAGTCGGCTGAGCCGGTGGAAGTCCGCGCTGCACCAGGTCTTTGAGGTACACCACCCCAAGAACGTCGTCGGGGTTCTCGCCGATCACCGGCAGACGGGAATGTCCCGACCGTACGGCCAGCGACGTGGCCTGGGCAGCGGTCTTCGTCGCCTCGATCCACACCATCTCACCGCGGGGAACCATCACCTCGCGTGCGCTGGTGTCGCCGAGGTCGAACACCGACTGGATCATGCGTCGTTCGCCCGCGGCCACGACACCGGTGAGCTCGGCCATGTCGACCACCTCACGCAACTCGACCTCGGTGGCGAACGGTCCGTTGCGAAAGCCCTTTCCGGGGGTGATCGCGTTACCGAGAGCGATCAGCAGCCGGGTCAGCGGGGTGAGCAGCACCCCGATGATCTGCAGGACAGCCGCGGAGTTCACCGCGAACGAGTAGGCGTTCTGGCTGCCGAGGGTGCGTGGGCCCACTCCGATCACCACGTAGCTGACCACTGCCATCACGCCGATGGCCACCACGACACCCCAGGGGGTACCGAGCACCTCGACGGCGTATCCGGCGGCGAAAACCGTTGCAGCAGTTTCGCAGACGATGCGCAGCAGCACGGTCAGAGCAACGTACTTGGACCGATCGGTGAGCACGTCGCGGAGCCGGCGAGCGCCAGGACGGCCGTCTTTGACCAGGTCCTCGACCCGCGCGGGCGACACCGTCACGAGTGCGTTGTCGATGGCCGCGAAGACGCCGCCGATCGATACCAGCGCAACAGCGGCGATCAGCGGGGCTATATCAGCGGGCACTGGTGATCAGCTTCCCTCGGGGGTCGGTGAGTCGTCGTCGAAACCGGTGCTGTGCAGCAGCTTCGCGTCTCGCTGGGCCATCCGGGCGGCACGGGCGCGAGCGCGCCGGTCGTCATACCAGTCTTCGATGATCTGGCCCTGTAGACCGAACATCGCCTTCTCTTCGTCGGGCTCGGCATGGTCGAAGCCGAGGAGGTGCAGCACGCCGTGCACGGTGAGGATGGACAATTCGTGGTCGGTGGAGTGCCGGGCGGTCGCGGCCTGCTCCGCCGCGAACTCCGGACACAGCACGATGTCACCGAGCATCGAAGGCCCTGGTCCTGCGGTGTCGGGGCGTCCGCCCGGACTCAGTTCGTCCATCGGGAAGCTCATCACGTCGGTGGGACCGGGCAGGTCCATCCAGCGCATGTGCAGCTCTGCCATCGTCTCGCTGTCGACCAGCACCATCGACAACTCGGCCGCCGGATGTACATCCATGCGGCCGAGCGCGAAGGTGGCGACGTCGATGAGCATTTCTTCGGGCACCTCGATGCCGGACTCGTTGGAGACCTCGATACTCACAGGTCTCCGCCCGTCGTTCGGGGTGAGTCCGCGTTCATCGGTGACGCCCGCCGGCTGCGGCACGGCGCTGTGCGCGATTGCCGTGCAAGTCTGCCGCTGCCTCATCTCGGCCATAGGCGTCGACGATGTCGGACACCAGGCGATGGCGTACGACGTCGGCGCTGGTGAGGTGCGAGAAGAAGATGTCGTCGATGTTCTCGAGGATGCGGCTTGCTGCACGCAGCCCACTCTCGGAGTTGCCCGGCAGGTCCACCTGGGTCACGTCGCCCGTCACCACGATCTTCGACCCGAAGCCGAGCCGGGTGAGGAACATCTTCATCTGTTCGGCCGTGGTGTTCTGCGCCTCGTCGAGAATGATGAACGCGTCGTTCAGGGTGCGGCCACGCATGTAGGCCAGCGGTGCCACCTCGATGACCCCGGCTTCCATCAGTTTCGGGATCGCCTCGGGATCCATCATGTCGTGGAGGGCGTCGTGCAGTGGCCGCAGATACGGGTCGATCTTCTCGTGCAAGGTGCCCGGCAGGAACCCCAGACGCTCGCCGGCCTCGACCGCAGGACGGGTCAGGATGATCCGGCTCACCTCTTTGGCCTGCAACGACTGCACAGCCTTGGCCATCGCGAGGTAGGTCTTGCCGGTACCGGCCGGACCCATCCCGAAGACGATGGTGTTCTTGTCGATGGCGTCGACGTAGTGCTTCTGGTTGAGCGTCTTGGGCCGGATGGTCTTGCCGCGCCTGGAGATGATGTCCAGACTCAGCACCTCCGCAGGCGAAGCCCCCGACCCGTCGGTCAGCATGCCGACGCTGTGGCGGACGAGGTCCGGCGTCAACGGGGTTCCGCGCCGCACCACCGAGGACAGTTCTGCGAGAACGCGCTCGGCGATCGCCACGTCGGCGGGTTCTCCGGTCAACTTCACGGCATTGCCACGTACATGGATGTCGGCGGTCAGATCGGACTCGAGCTGCTTCAGATTCTTGTCACCAGCGCCCAGCAGTCCGAAGATGACATCCGGTGACACTTCGAGGGTTGTTGTCACCGTTGTACGCGCCGATGTCCCGTCCGCGTCGTCGCTGGTTCGGGTCGCGCTGTTGTCATCTCTCACGAAGTTCTTTTCTCCTGCTCTGCCGCTGGGTTCGATTGATTCTACGTCGATGAAACGCCCGGTTTCACGTCAATATTTCGCCTGCTCGCCGAAGGCGGACCTCGCGCCGTCAGATACCGAGTACCCGGACCGTCTCCCGATGACCCCTGCTGCGCGGATTGACGAACACGTCATGACCCTCACCGGGGACCACGATCAGTTCGGCCGACTGGCCGTAGTGCACCACGCGGTGCACATAGTCGCGACTCACCTCGACCGGCACGGACTCATCGAGTTCGCCGTGGATCGCCACGACATGGGCGGGAAAGGGAGCCTGCTCCGCCGGCGAGGCGTCGCGGTAGAGCTGCGGCGCCTGCTTGATCGAAGCCCCCATCAGCGCACGCAGTGACGGGCGTCCGGCGCGTCCACCCGACTGCAGATCGAGCGGTGCTGCTTGCGCGATCACCGTCGAGATCGCTGCTCTCTTGGTCACGGCGCCCAGCTGGGCCACGGCCCACACCCCGAGCTGGCCGCCCGCCGAGTGTCCGATGACGGTGACCCGCGACCAGTCGGCCGCGGACGCGATGTGCTCGGGCAAGGCGTATCGGACCGGGCCGTCGAGCGCGGAGATCGCGGCGACGACGTCGTTGCCCGTGCGTGGCCATCCGCCGCCTTCTTCCCCGACGCGGCGGTACTCGATGTTCCAGACCACAGCTCCGCGGGCGGCGAGATCGCGAGCGATGGCGGTCTCGATGGTGAGCCCGAACTCGGTGCTCCAGTAGCCGCCGTGCACGAGGACGATGACCGGCACACCGTTCTCGGCGGGCGATGTCGGCAGATAGACGTGACCGAACTGCGAATTACGCTCGCCGTAGGCAAGTTTCACCCTTTTGACCCTCACCTCCACGGCGTGCCCACCGCCCAACGCGGGGTCAGCGCGCCGATGGCACCGAGCGCGACCGCTGCGGCACTGGAGGTGCGCAGCACCTCGGGTCCGAGCAGGACCGCGACCGCACCGACCGACACGAGGGCATCGATTTCCGAATCGTCCAGTCCGCCTTCGGGTCCCACGATCAGCATGATCTCCGCAGCGCTCGACAGGTCCAGCGCGGCAAGGCTCGTCCGGGCACTCTCGTGCAGGACCGCGACGATGCCGCCGGCAGCGACGACCTGTTGTGCGCGTGCCACGACGTCCCGCGTCGCCGCCAGGTCTTCCACCTCCGGGATGAAGGCCCGCCGGCTCTGCTTGGCCGCCGACCGAGCGGCCGCTCGCCACTTCGCCACACCCTTGTCCGCTTTGGGCCCAACCCATTTCGCCACGCAGCGCGCGCTCTGCCACGGCACGATCGCGTCGGCGCCGGCCTCGGTGGCGAGGTCGACAGCGAGCTCGGATCGTTCAGATTTGGGCAGGGCCTGCACCACGGTCACCCGCGGTCGCGGCGCGGACCTGCCGACGTGATCGAGTACCCGCGCCTGAAGCGACGCCTTGCCCTCGGTCGTGATCACCTCGGCCAGCCCGGAGGTCCCCATACCGTCGGCCACGATGATGCGTTCGCCCGGCGAAACCCGGGTGACGGTGACGGCATGGCGACCCTCGTCGCCGTCCACGGTGGCGATCTCCCCGGCAGGCGGCACGGTGCCGACCCAGAACAGCGGCGGACTCATGACGGCGTTCTCGGCACGGCCCTGCGTCAGCGCCCGGCGAAGGCGTTACGCAGCCGCGAGAACAGTCCCCCGGTGTTCGACGACCCGGCGTGCACCAGTTCGATCTGGTCCTCGAGTGTCAGCTTCCGGAACTCCTTGAGACGCTTGGTCTGTTGCGAATCGAGACGCGTCGGCACCACCACGTCGAGGTGCACATGCAGGGTGCCGCGCACCCCGGTGTGCAGGTGCGGCATTCCCTGACCACGGATCTTGGCGATCTGGCCCGGCTGCGTTCCGGGTTCGATGACCACGCGGGTGGAGCCGCCCAGGATCGTGTCGATGTCGATCTCGCCACCGAGGGCGGCGTCGACCATCGGGACGCGAACGGTGCAGTGCAGATCGTCGCCGTCGCGGACGAACACGCTGTGTTGCTTCTCCTGAACCTCCACGTAGAGGTCGCCGGCAGGACCGCCACCGGGCCCCACCTCGCCCTGGCCGACGAGACGAACCCGCATGCCATCGGCGACACCAGCGGGGATCTTGACCGTGAGGGTGCGGCGCGAGCGCACTCGTCCGTCACCACCGCATTTGTGACACGGATCGGGAATGGTCTCACCGGCGCCCCCACAGGTGGGGCATGGCCGCGACGTCATCACCTGGCCGAGGAACGAGCGTTGCACCGACTGCACTTCGCCTGCGCCACGGCAGGTTTCACACACGACGGGCTTGCTGTTTCCGTTTGTGCCCGACCCGGTGCACACGTCGCAGAGAATTGCCGTGTCGACCGTCACCTCTTTGCTGACACCCGCCGCGCACTCGTCGAGGTCGAGTCGCATCCGCAGCAGCGCATCGGAACCTGCTTGGACGCGACCACGCGGACCCCGTCCGCCGCCGCCTCCCGCGCCACCGAAGAACGCCTCGAAGACGTCGCCGAGGCCACCGGTGAACCCGCCATTGCCGAAGCCCCCGAAGCCACCGGCGCCTGCCGATTCGAGCGGGTCACCGCCGGCATCCACGATTCGCCGCTTCTCGGGGTCGGTCAGCACCTCGTAGGCGGCGGTCACGTCCTGGAAGCGGTTCTGGGCCGACTCATCGGGGTTGACGTCGGGGTGCAATTCGCGCGCCAACTTGCGGTACGCGCGTTTGATTTCCTGGTCGCTGGCGCCTCTGTCCACACCAAGGATCCCGTAGTAGTCACGTGCCACGGCGATGCATTTTCCGTTCTTTGATTCATCTCCGGGAGCACCGAGCAGGCGCGTCCGGATGGGTTGTTCAGGTCAGTGTGCGGCGTTGCACGTCATCGATCGGCGAGTACCTCGCCGACGTATCTGGCAACGGCGGCGACGGACGCGATCGTTCCCGGATAGTCCATCCGGGTCGGTCCGAGCACGCCGAGACCACCGAACACAGTGCCCGAGGCACCGTACCCGGTGGAAACCACGGCGGTGCCACGCAGGTTCTCTTCTCGGGTCTCCTCGCCGATCTGCACCGTGACGGTGCCGGTGTTCTGTGTGGCGGCCAGCAGTTTGAGGACCACCACCTGCTCTTCGAGCGCTTCGAGGACCGATCCCATGGCGCCGGCCATCGGCGCGAAATCGGCGGCGGCCCGGGTCAGATTGGAGGTGCCACCCATCAGCAGCCGATCGGCCGATCGCTCGACCAGTGTCTCCACCAGGACGGTCGCGACCCTGATGAACGGCTGACGCAGGTCTTCGGGCGCCTTGTTGGCCAGCTCCGCGACCGCGTGGGAGGCGACCTCGAGCCGCTGACCGTTCAGCGCGGCACCGAACATGTCGCGCAGCCGGCTGATGTCTTCGTCGTTCAGGTCGGAGCCGAGGTCGACGATGCGCTGTTCGACACGGCCGGTGTCGGTGATCACCACCAGCAGCAACCGCGCCGGGGTCAGTGCGACCACCTCGAGGTGACGGACCGAGGACGACGAGAGCACCGGGTACTGGATC
Organism: Williamsia sp. R60; assembly: GCF_054063855.1. NCBI lineage: Bacteria > Bacillati > Actinomycetota > Actinomycetes > Mycobacteriales > Nocardiaceae > Williamsia > Williamsia sp. R60. The sequence goes on along the minus strand of NZ_JBSSGR010000001.1, from coordinate 1,219,515 downwards.
ACCGCGACCTGCCGCGTGAGTTGCGCCAGCAACTGCACCGACCGCCGGAGTACGTCGTCGAGGTCGACGCCGGAATCGAGGAAGCTGAGGATCGTGCGCCGCTCCACCGGTGACAGCGGCTTCACCTCGCTGATGCGGTCGACGAACAGGCGGTATCCCTTGTCCGTCGGAACGCGGCCGGAGCTGGTGTGCGGCTGGGTGATGTACCCCTCGGCCTCCAGGACGGCCATGTCGTTGCGGACGGTGGCGCTGGACACACCGAGGTGGTGGCGATCGACCAGTGCCTTGGAGCCGATCGGCTCCTGCGTCGCGACATAGTCGGTGACGATGGCGCGAAGTACTTCGAAACGACGTTCATCGGTGCTCGACATGAGCAGTTCACCTCCAGCCCTCGGCTTTGGACAATGGGCACTTCACAGCATTCATCAAGTCTACGGCGACGGAGAACCGATACGGTGAACCGGTGATTTTCAAGGGCGTCCGCGACGGGAAGCCGTACCCGGACCATCAGTTGTCCATTCGCGATTGGGCCAAGATCCCCCCGCGCCAGTTGCGGCTCGATCAGCTCATCACCGTCACCACGGTGCTCGCGCTGGACAAGCTGCTCTCGGAGGACTCGACCTTCTACGGAGACCTGTTCGCACACGCCGTGCGCTGGCAGGGCGACATCTATCTCGAGGACGGTCTGCATCGCGCAGTCCGGTCGGCGTTGCGCAACCGGCACGTCATCCATGCACGACTACTCGACCTGGACAACGTGTCCGAACTCACCCGCGAACCGAGTACCGGTGTCGAGAGTGTCAGCCCGCCAACAGGTCACGGACCACGCCATCAGCCAGCAGACGTCCACGGTTGGTCAGAACCAGGGACGATCCGACCCGTTCGGTGAGCCCGTCGGAGATCGTTCGCGCGGCCCGCTGTTGCTCGTCGGGACGGAGTTCGGACCACGCGAGCCCGACCGAACGGCGGATCGACAGCATCACCCGTTCAGTGTGCTGATCGTCCGGAGTCAGCTGTTCGTGGCCGGCAACCGGTAGTTCCGCGGCGGCCACCGCGGCGGCATACCTGGCCGGGTGTTTGTGGTTCCACCAGCGGACCCCCGCGACGTGCGAGTGCGCCCCGGGCCCGGCACCCCACCAGTCGGCGCTGTCCCAGTAGCCGAGATTGTGCCGACAGAACGCGTCGGGCACCGAGGTTCGCGCCCAGTTCGACACCTCGTACCACCGAAGTCCCGCGGCCGAGAGGCGCTCGTCGATCATCTCGTACCGGCTCGCGAGCACGTCGTCATCGGGAGCAGGCAGCTCTCCCCGACGTACCCGGCGGGCCAGGGCGGTGCCATCTTCGACGATCAGCGCGTATGCCGACACGTGGTCGACCCCGGCATCGAGAACCGCATCGAGGGACGAGGCGAGATCCTCGTCGCGCTCTCCGGGGGTGCCGTAGATCAGATCGAGGTTCACATGCCCGAGCCCGGCGGCCCTGGCCTCACGCGCGGCGGTGACGGCCCGGCCGGGGGTGTGCGTGCGGTCCAGCACTGCGAGAACGTGACCCGCGGCCGATTGCATGCCCAGTGACACGCGGGTGAACCCGGCCGCGAGGATGCCCTCGAAGAATTCGGGCGACGTCGATTCGGGATTCGATTCGGTGGTGATCTCGGCCCCCGGCGCGATGTCGAAGTGAGTCCGCACCGATGCCATGACGCGCCCCAAACCCTCCGCGCCCAGCAGGGATGGGGTCCCACCGCCGACGAAGATCGTCGACACGGGCCTCGACGGATCGAGGTGCGTCGCCGCCATCGACAGTTCACCGTCGAGTGCGGAGAGCCACTGCTCCGGTGATGAGCTGCTGCCCAGCTCGCCGGGTGTGTAGGTGTTGAAGTCGCAGTAGCCGCACCGCGTCGCGCAGAACGGGACATGGATGTAGAGCCCGAGAGGGGTCTCGGATCGCGACTTCGGGATGAAGGTGTTCGGCATCGTGGTTCGATCATCCCAGTACCGGCGGCAAACATCAGAATCAGCGCAACTGGTGAGGGGCGAATCCATGACGGGACCCGGTGGGTCGGGCGACTTCATCCAACTGCCGAAGAGCCTGATCGTCTGGGCGATGGTGCGGTCGGTCGGCACGGTCGTGGTCTATCTGGCGGCGTACTTCGCGGTGCCGTGGACGGTGCTCGACGGCTATGGGGCGGTGATCCTGGTGGCGGCGTTCCTGGTGGTCGCGGCCCTGACAGCCGTCTGGCAGATCGGGCGGATCCTGCGGGCTCCAGCGCCCGCGGTCCAGGCGATCGAAGCTCTCGCGATCATCGCCCCGCTCTACCTGCTGGGCTTCGCACTCGGATACTTCATGCTGTCGGCGAGTGACCCTGCGCAGTTCAGCGAGCCGCTGTCCCGGATGAGCTCGCTCTACTTCACCCTCTCGGTGTTCGCGACCGTGGGCTTCGGGGACATCACCGCGGCCGTCGATCTGACCCGCGCGATCGTGACGGTTCAGATGGTCCTCAACCTCATCGTCGTCGGCGTGGGCATCAAGGTCATCGTCGCGGCCGTCCAGTGGAGCAGGACAAAGAAGAAAGAATCTGGCGGGGAGGAATGACCACGACTCGACCGGTGTTGACACCTGAATACGTCGGCGTCGACCGCGCCGACGGACTTCGGCTCAGAGTGAGCCAAAGTAATCCCAAGTAGACGCATCGAGGAAGGCCGTGGCACTATGGGCGACGTGACTTCTCAAGGGGTGTGGCTCGCGATGCGACGGCACATCGATCTCAAGCGCGTATGCAGCGCTTTCTGTCTTAACTGACAAGCGGCACAACCCACGGTCCACAGCCCGGACCGCAGATGGTGACAAGCCCGCGCCACGCTCTTCCCTTGTACCAAGCCTTTGCAGGACTCCCGGGTGCCTCGAGCCCTGAATCACCCATGCTGCCCGGAGTCCGCCAGACAGGAGAATCAATGACGTCGACCGCAGACGCCCCCGGCAAACCGGCGCGGCGGGCACGTCCGACGAAGCGCCGCGCCGAGGGCCAATGGAAACTCGGATACCGGGAGCCGCTCAACCCCAACGAGCAGGCCAAGAAGGACGACAATCCGCTCAACGTCCGCGCCCGCGTCGAGAACATCTATTCCAAGCAGGGCTTCGATTCGATCGACAAACAGGATCTGCGAGGCCGGTTGCGTTGGTGGGGTCTCTACACCCAGCGCGCCGAAGGTTATGACGGCACCTGGACCGGTGACGACAACATCGACCTCCTCGAGGCCCGCCATTTCATGATGCGGGTCCGCTGCGACGCCGGCGCACTGACTGCCGAGCAATTGCGCACGATCGGTCAGATCTCCACCGAATTCGCTCGCGATACAGCAGATCTCTCCGATCGTGAGAACGTCCAGTACCACTGGATCGAGATCGAGAACGTCCCCGAGATCTGGCAACGACTCGAGGCCGTCGGCCTCAAGACCACCGAGGCGTGCGGGGATTGCCCCCGCGTGGTGCTAGGTTCCCCGCTCGCCGGTGAGGCCGTGGACGAGATCCTCGACCCCACACCCGCGATCGACGAGATCGTCCGCCGGTACATCGGCGACCCGAAGTACTCGAACCTCCCCCGCAAGTTCAAGACGGCGATCTCCGGCCTGCAGGACGTAGCCCACGAGATCAACGACGTCGCCTTCATCGGCGTCAACCATCCCGAGCACGGGCCCGGACTCGACCTGTGGGTCGGCGGCGGGCTCTCCACCAACCCGATGCTGGCGCAGCGGGTCGGTGCGTGGGTCGCACTCGACGACGTCCCGGATGTCTGGGAAGGCGTGGTCTCGCTGTTCCGCGACTACGGCTACCGGCGTCTGCGCACCAAGGCCCGGCTGAAGTACCTGCTCAAGGACTGGGGCATCGAGAAGTTCCGCCAGGTGCTCGAGGACGAATACCTGGGCCGCAAGCTGATCGACGGACCGGCGCCTGCCCCGCTCACCGCACCGCGCGACCACGTGGGTGTGCAGAAGCTGAAGAACGGCCTCAACTCCGTCGGGTTCGCGGCCATCGCCGGACGTGTGTCGGGCTCCAAGCTCACCGCTGTCGCCGATGCCGCAGCCCGGGTCGGCTCCGACCGCATCCGCTTCACCCCGTACCAGAAGCTGGTTGTTCTCGACGTCGCCGACGACAAGGTCGAGCAGCTCATCTCCGAACTCGCGCCTCTCGGGCTGATCGCCAGGCCGTCGCCCTGGCGGCGCAACCTGATGGCATGTTCGGGCATCGAGTTCTGCAAGTTGTCGTTCACCGAGACGCGTAAACGGTCGCAGGTGCTGGTGCCCGAGTTGGAGTCGCGGCTCGCCGACATCAACGACCAGCTCGACGTCCCGATCACGGTGAACATCAACGGCTGCCCCAACTCGTGCGCCCGCGCACAGATCGCCGACATCGGATTCAAGGGCATGCTGGTCGAGGACGCCGATGGCAACACCGTGGAAGGCTTCCAGGTTCACCTCGGCGGCAGCCTCGGTCAGGATTCGGCATTCGGCCGCAAACTCCGTCAGCACAAGGTGCTCTCCGGAGAGATCGGTGACTACATGGACCGCGTGGTCCGCAATTTCGTGAAGCAACGCAGTGACGGTGAGCGTTTCGCCCAGTGGGCGGTTCGCGCCGACGAGGAGGATTTGCGATGAGTACCGCAGTTCGCAGTGAGACGGAGTTGCGCGATCTGGCGGCGGAAGGTGCAGCACTGCTGGGCCCGGACGCCTCAGCACACGACCTGATGCGCTGGACCGCAGACACTTTCGGCACCGATTTCATCGTCGCGTCCAACATGCAGGATGCGGTGCTCGTGGACGTTGCGGCCTCTGCCGTCACCCCCGAGCAGTTGAACGGCAGCAAACTCAAGGTGCTGTTTCTCGACACCGGCTATCACTTCGCCGAGACCCTCGGCACCCGCGACGCCGTCGAACAGGTCTACGGCGTCGAGATCGTGAACGCCAAAGCCGAGCAGAGCGTCGCCCAGCAGGATGCGGTCGTGGGACGAAACCTGTTCGCCTCGAATCCCGGCGAGTGCTGCCGGTTGCGCAAGGTGGTGCCGCTCAAACGTGAGCTGTCGGGATACCGGGCCTGGGTCACCGGCATTCGCCGAGTGGAGTCCCCCACCCGCGCCAACGCGCCTCTGATCTCCTTCGACGAGGCGTTCGGGTTGGTGAAGATCAATCCGATCGCCGCCTGGACCGACGACGAGTTCCAGGACTACATCGACCGCAAGGGCGTACTGGTCAATCCCCTTGTGGACGAGGGATATCCGTCGATCGGATGCGCTCCCTGCACCACCAAGCCGATCAACGGCGCCGATCCCCGAAGTGGCCGATGGGCCGGACTGGCCAAGACAGAATGCGGGTTGCACGCGTCATGACAATCGACCAGAACACCGACGTACTGCCCATCGAGACCGCGGATGAGTTCAGCACTCTCGACGCCCTCGAGTCCGAGGCGATCCACATCTTCCGGGAGGTGGCAGGCGAGTTCGAACGCCCGGTGATCCTGTTCTCCGGAGGCAAGGACTCGACGGTGCTGCTGCACGTCGCACTCAAGGCGTTCTGGCCTGCGCCACTGCCGTTTTCACTGCTGCACGTCGACACGGGGCACAACCTGCCCGAGGTGCTGCAGTTCCGTGACGACGTGGTGGAGCGGCACAGCCTGCGCCTGCACGTCGCCAAGGTCGAGGACTACCTTGCCGATGGCAGGCTGACCGAACGCCCCGACGGCATCCGGAATCCGCTGCAGACCGTTCCCCTTCTCGACGCGATCACCGAGAACCGGTTCGACGCCGTGTTCGGTGGCGCCCGCCGGGACGAGGAGCGTTCGCGCGCCAAGGAGCGGATCTTCTCGCTCCGCAACGCCTTCGGGCAGTGGGATCCCAAGCGCCAGCGGCCCGAACTGTGGAACCTCTACAACGGCAAGCACGCACCCGGCGAGCACGTTCGCGTGTTCCCGTTGTCGAACTGGACCGAACTGGACGTGTGGCGGTACATCGCCCGCGAGCAGGTGCTCCTCCCCTCGATCTACTACGCGCACGAGCGCGAGGTCTACTCACGCGACGGCATGTGGATGACGCCCGGACCCTGGGGCGGACCCGCCGACGGTGAGCAGATCCAGAAGCTCTCTGTCCGGTACCGGACAGTGGGCGACGGATCGACCACCGGGGCCGTGTTGTCCGACGCCTCCGACAACGAGGCCGTCCTGGCCGAGGTCGCGGCATCGCGCCTGACCGAACGCGGTGCCACCCGCGGCGACGACCGGGTCTCGGAGGCCGCGATGGAAGACCGTAAGCGCGAGGGATATTTCTGATGAGTGCTTCACCTGATCTGCTGCGTCTGGCCACTGCCGGCAGTGTGGACGACGGCAAGTCGACGCTCGTCGGCCGGTTGCTGTACGACACCAAGTCCGTGCTGGCCGACCAGATCGACGCGGTCACCCGCGCCTCGGTCGACAAGGGCCTCGATCAACCGGACCTGTCGCTGCTCGTCGACGGTCTGCGCGCCGAGCGCGAACAGGGCATCACCATCGATGTCGCCTACCGCTACTTCGCCACACCGACGCGTTCGTTTGTGCTGGCCGACACGCCAGGGCATGTGCAGTACACCCGCAACACGGTGTCCGGCGCGTCCACTGCCGGCCTGGTCATCCTGCTCGTTGATGCCCGCAAGGGTGTCATCTCGCAGACCCGTCGGCATGCTGCGGTGATGGCCTTGCTGGGTGTGCCCCGACTTGTGTTGGCAGTCAACAAGATCGACCTGGTCGACGACCCGGAAAAGGTGTTCGGCGAGATCCGGACCCAGTTCACCGACATGACGACCTCGCTCGGTTGGAGTGCCGATCGGGTCGTTTCGATCCCGGTGTCGGCGCTACACGGCGACAACGTCGCCGTGCGTTCGGACAACACGCCCTTCTACGACGGACCGACACTGATCGAGCACCTCGAGTCCGTGCCCGTCGAAGACGACCGCAAGCCGGTCGGTTTCCGCTTCCCTGTGCAGTACGTGATCCGACCCCGCACACCTGAGTACCCCGACTACCGGGGATACGCCGGACAGGTCGCCGCCGGACGGGTCACCGTCGGCGACGAGGTGGTTGTCCTGCCTTCGGGCACGCGCACCACCGTCGAACGCATCGACACCGCGGACGGTTCACTGCAGTCCGCACACACCGGTCGCAGCGTGACCGTGCTCCTCGCGGACGACGTCGACGTATCCCGTGGTGACGTGATCGCCGCAGTCGCCGATGCGCCAGAACCCATTTCGCAGTTCAGTGCCACGGTCTGCTGGCTCGGCGACAAGGCTCTGCGCCCCGGTGCTCGACTGCTGCTCAAGCACGGCGCCCGCACCACCCAGGCCATCGTCGGCGAACTCGAGGTGCTGTTCGACGAGCAGGAACTGGTACTGCGCGATCAGCCCGAATCGCTGGAACTGAACCAGATCGGCCGGATCTCCGTGCAGACCGCACAGCCGATCAGCGCCGATGACTACAACACCAACCGCGAGACCGGCAGTTTCCTGTTGATCGACCCGCAGGGCGGCAACACCCTCGGCGCCGGACTGGTGGGCGACGCCCTGTCGCAGCTGCACCTGAAAGAACTTGTGTGACAACACTTGTGCTCGCCGCCCATGGCAGCCGCGACCCCCGGTTCGCGGCCACCATGGAACGGATCACCCACGGTGTCCGCACCCGGCTCCCCGGGGTCGATGTGCGCCTCGGCTACCTCGACCTCAATTCCCCGAGCGTCGCCGACGTCCTCACGGGCTGCACTGGCCGGGTGATGGTCGCTCCCCTGCTGCTGTCCAACGCTTTTCACAGCAAGGTCGATCTTCCGGCGATCGTCTCCGACGCCTGCGCCGCCAACCCCGACATCGAGGTCCGGCAGTTGCCGCCACTCGGAGATGATCCCCGGATCGTCAGCGCGCTGATCGGCCGGCTGGACCAGGCAGGCATCCGCGCCACCGACGGCGTCGTGTTGACCGCGGTCGGATCCAGCGATCCCACTGCCGACGAGGCCGTTCGGGCCCGCGCCGCAGAACTCGCCGTCCGGCTCCGGACACCGTTGGTGCAGACGGTCTTCGCGACCCGACTGGGCCGGGATCACAGCAATCTGCATCAGGCTCTACGGAGTCTGCGTCGCGGCGGTGCACGACGTGTTGTTGTCAGCCCGTATTTCTTGTCCGCAGGATTGCTGACCGAACGCGTCGACGCGGCCGTAGACCATCTTGCCCCGGGGTCTTTGATAGCCGGCCCGATCGGGGCTCATCCTGACCTGATCGACGTCGTGTGCGACCGCTTCCGCGACGCGACCATGGCCACCCCGGCTCCGTTCTCTGCGTTCAGATAGAACGCTTGGTCGCCGCTTTCTCGGTCAGCGGCACCCCTTGGTAAGTACCTGCCAAGGCCGCCCCGGCCGCGAGTAGTGGCGCGGTGTCGCGCAGGGTCCGGGTCATCACAAAGGCCCCCTCCAACGCGCAGATGATGGCGATGATGACCTCCCTCGCCGTGTCCGGATGGACGCCTCGACTCTCGAAGTACGCCGTTCCCAGCGTGATCCAGTCACCGAACACCGATGCTGCGGCCAACCGGAGCGATTCGTCGGCATTTGCGACCTCACCGGCAACGGTGGACACCGGACACATGTTCGCAAAACCGGTCTGCTCGATGTCCTCGGCAGCCAGGGCGAACGCCGCTCTGATGCCGTCTCCGAGGTCGGTCTGGTCAGCGAAGACCGCTGGGATGATCGCGGCGTAGGCGACGCCCGCGTTCACCAGTGCCTCACGGGCGATCTGCGTCTTGCCCTCGGGAAAGTGATGGTAGATGGACCCTATCGGCGCGCCGGAGCCGGCGACGATCTGCTTCATGCTCAGCGCTGCGTACCCGTGCACCCGCATCAGTTCGACCGCCGTGGTCAGGATCGTTTCGCGCGTTCCTCTTGCCATCAGCACCTCCGCGTCCCATACTAGAGCAATCGTTCTAGAACGATTGCTCTAGTACCGCGGAGGTCACCATGCAGACAGTGCAGCTGAGCGCAGGAACCATCGAGTACCGCGAGGTGGGAGATCCGGAAGGCCCTCCAGTGGTGCTCACCCACGGATTGCTGATGAACGACCACCAGTGGGATCTGGTGCTGCCACTCCTGCCTGACGGCTTCCGCTACCTGTTGCCTGTGCTGCCATTGGGCGGCCATCGCATCCCGATGGACCCCGATGCCGACCTGACGATGCCCGGAATGGTCGGCATCCTGTCCGAGTTCTTGGCGGCACTGAACTTGCAGCAGGTGACGCTGATCCTGAGCGACTGGGGCGGCCCGTTGTTCTTGCCCGAGCTCACGTCCGGTGAACGGATCACCCGCCTGGTGGTCTGCCCGGCCGAAGCGTACGACAACTTCCCACCGGGGTTCCCCGGCAAGGTGGTGAAGGTCGCGGTCTCGGTACCGGGCGGAATCCTGTTCGCGCTGCACCAGTTTCGCAACCGCTTCTTACGCCGGACTCCGATGGTCCTCGGGCTGATGGCAAAAAAACGCATTCCGGACGACATCATCGCGCAATGGACCGATCCCGGGGTGGCATCAGCCGACGTCCGCCGAGACGTACTGGCCTACTGCCGAACGAGATTCGACAAGGCAGCTCTGATCGCTGCAACCGAGAAACTGCGCGACTTCGCGGGGCCTGTGCTGATCATCTGGGCGCCGGAGACCAACGTGATGCGGCGCGAGCACGGGCAACAGCTCGCCGACCTGTTCCCCAAGGGCACCCTCGCCGAGGTCGACGACGCCTACGTCTTGATCATGCTCGATCAGCCCCAGCGCACCGCCGAGCTCATCGGTGAGTTCCTGGTGAGCACCTGACTCTCGCCCGGGGGCGTACACACGTGAAAACGACCCAACCGGCCGGCTGGGTCGTCTTCACGTCAAAGGGTCAGGCGCGCAGCTAGGCGAGCGCGGCATCGGGCACCCGAGTAGCCCTGACGTACACGTCGTCGCCATCCCTCAGGCCCAGCGCCGCGGCATCACCACGGGTGATCTGGGCGTGGAAATCCTCGTTCGTGGCAGCGTTCTCGAGTTCGACACGCACCTCGAATCCGAGGTATACCACGCGTTTGACCCGCGCCTTGAGTACTCCGGTCTCCGCCGCGTTCTTGTCTGCGGACGCCAGTGCGAGGTCGGGGGTTCGGCCGACGCGGATGTCGTGTGGCCGGACGAGTACCCCGTTCAGCTTTGCCACCGAGCCGAGGAACGACATCACGAACTTGTTGTCCGGCCGGTCATAGAGGTCGGCCGGTGAGCCGATCTGCTCGATGCGACCCTTGTTCAGCACTGCGATACGGTCGGCGACGTCAAGCGCCTCCTGCTGATCGTGGGTGACCAGCACGGTGGTCACCTGGACCTCGTCGTGAAGCCTGCGCAGCCATGCCCGCAGATCCTCTCGGACCTTCGCGTCGAGTGCGCCGAACGGCTCGTCAAGCAACAACACCTTGGGGTCCACGGCCAACGCTCGCGCCAGCGCCATGCGCTGTCGCTGTCCGCCGGACAGCTGTGCGGGATAACGGGTCTGGAAACCTGCCAGGCCCACCACCTCGAGCAACTCGTCGACCTTCGCCTTGATCTCGTTCTTGGGCCGCTTACGGATCTTGAGCCCGAACGCCACGTTGTCCCGCACCGTCATGTGCTTGAAGGCCGCGTAGTGCTGGAACACGAACCCGATGTCGCGACGCTGTGGGGAGATCCGCGTGACATCGTCACCGTTGATGAGCACGGTCCCCGAGTCGAGCTGATCCAGTCCTGCAATGGCGCGCAGAAGCGTCGACTTGCCCGATCCCGACGGTCCGAGCAGTGCGGTCAGCGAGCCGACCGGGATGTCGATGGACACGTTGTCGAGGGCGGCGAAGTCGCCGTAACGCTTGTTCGCGTCGATAACCGAGATCGTCATACCAGTTCACTCTCCTGCGTTTTCGGGGCTGTCTCGGCCGGGTCTGCGGCAGCGTCGGACTCGTTGCTCGCCTGTCGGCGCTCGATTTGATTGGTTCCGGTACGCCGCTGCACGAGTGTCATCAGCAGCAGCACGATGATGGCGATGATCATCAGCAACGTCGCCGCCGCGTAGGCGCCGTATTCGTTGTAGTCGTCGGTGTACCGCGACGACACCAGCAGCGTGAGGGTCTGAGAGATGCCAGGCAGATTCGACGACACGATGATCACCGCGCCGTATTCGCCGAGCGAGCGTGCGATGGTCAGGACCACGCCGTAGGAGAGTCCCCATCGGATGGCGGGCAACGTGATCCGCCAGAAGGTCTGCCAGCCGTTGGCCCCCAGCGTCGCAGCAGCCTCCTCCTGCTCGGTTCCGATCTCGCGCAGCACCGGTTCCACCTCACGGACCACGAAGGGCAGTGTGACGAAGATGGTTGCGAGCACCATGCCGGGCAGCCCGAAGATCACCCGGAAGCCGAGGCTCTCGACTCCGCCGAACCAGCCTCCGTACCCCCACAACAGGATCAGGGCGACACCGACCACGATCGGAGAGACGGCGAACGGCAGGTCGACGATTGCCTCGACGACGCCTCGACCGCGGAAACGTCCACGTACCAGAGCCATTGCGGTGAACACACCGAAGACCACGTTCAACGGGACTACGATGAGAACGATCAGCAGACTCAGCTGCAGAGCGGAGATCGCTGCGGGCGTGGTGATCCAGTCCCAGAACTGGCCGATGCCGTGCTCGAACGACCGATAGAAGATGAGTGCCACCGGTACCACCAGCAGCACAAAGAGATACAGCAGTGCGATCACACGCAGGGTGAGTTGCGGGAATCTGGAGATCTTCATCAGTTCGCCTCCTCACGGCGCGAGGTCCAGCGACCGAGTACTCGCAGGACGAGCAGCACGACAAAGGCGATCAGCAGCAGGGCCACCGATACCGCGGCGGCATCAACTGGTGAGTCGATCTCGAGTTGCTGCTGGATGTATTGCGACGCCACCTGGGTGTCGCCGGGGATGTTGCCGCCGATCAGCACAACCGATCCGAACTCGCCGATGGCGCGGGTGAAGGCCAGACCTGCACCCGAGAGCACCGCCGGAGCCAGTGACGGGAAGATGATCCGCCACCAGATGGTCCAGTTGCCTGCGCCCAGAGACGCGGCTGCTTCTTCGACCTCTTTGTCGATCTCGATCAGCACGGGCTGCACCTGACGGACGACAAACGGCAACGTGACGAAGGTCAGCGCGATCACCAGTGCCGGGCGGGTCGCGTTGAGTTCGATGTCGATCGGACTGCTCGGTCCGTACAGGGAGAGCAGTACGAGGCTGGCGACGATGGTGGGGAGCGCGAACGGCAGATCGATGAGCGAGTTGACGATTCGCTTGCCCGGGAACTCGTCCCGGACCAGGACCCAGGCCACGATGGTGCCCATCACCACGTTGATCAGTGCCACGACCAGTGAGACGAGGACCGTCACCTTCAGGGCGTCGACCGCGCCGTCGTCGCTGACGGCGGCCCAGAATCCACTCCAACCGTCGTCGAACGCCTCACTGGTGATCGCGGCGAGCGGCAGGAGCACGATGATGCTCAACCACAGACCGGCGATACCGATGCTGAGCGGCCCGACGCTGCCCCATCCTCGCTTGGGTGGACCTGATGAAGCGGGTGGCTTCAACGGCGTCACTGTGGCGGTCATACCTTGCCTCCGGCGTCGTAGATCTCGGTGATTGCCCCGGAGGTGCCGAACAGCGCTTTGTCCACTGCCGGCCAGCCTTTGAGGTCTTTACCTTTGTTCTTCGCGGCAGTGCCCTCGCCGAGGACCTTGCCCAATTCGCTGATCGTCCACAGTTTGGTGATCACACCGGGGAACAGATCCTTGGTCTCCTCGATGACCGTCGGGTCGACGGGACGGAAACCCTGCTGCGCCCAGAGCCGTTGCGCCGGTGGGGTGAACAGATAGCTGACGAAGGCGTTGGCCGCCTCCTTCTCCTTGCTGAAGTTCACCACTGCGACCGGGTTCTCGATCTTGAACGTCTCGGGTGGAATGACGTAGTCGACGCGCTGCCCCGGCTTGGCGGTGGGGTTCTGGTTCTTGAGGAAGATCGCCTCGTTCTCGTAGCTGATCAGCACATCGCCTTGACCCTGCTCGAATGCGGTGGTCGCCTCACGGCCGGACTTGGGCTGTACCCGGGTGTGGTCGCGGACGAGTTCGGCCACGTAGTCCAGCCCGGCTTGCTCGTTCAGCCCACCGTTGCTCTTGGCGGCGAATGGCGCCAGCAGGTTCCATTTGGCCGATCCCGAACTACCGGGGTTCGGGGTGACAACCTGGACACCGGGCTTCAAGAGGTCGTCCCAGGTACGGATGTTCTTCGGATTTCCCTCGCGGACCACGAGCGCGACCACGGACCCGAACGGGGTACTGCCGTTGGGGTACTGCTCGGCCCAGTCCTTGTCCACCACCCCTTCTTTCACCAAGCGGGTGATGTCGGGTGCGACGGAGAAGTTGACGACATCGGCCGGGACGCGGCGGGCGACCTTACGTGACTGGTCTCCGGACGCGCCGTACGACTGCGAGAAGCCGATGCCCTTGCCCTCCTCGGTGTCGCGGAAGGCCGGGATGATCGCGTCATAGCCGATCTTCGGCACTGCGTACGCGAAGAGGTTGAGGTGCCGTGAACCGCTGGAGATGTCCTGGCCGCCGGGCTCGTCGGTGGAACCGCCGCCGCAGGCCGAGAGCACCAGCGCGGACACGGTCAGCATGGTGAGGATCCCGGCCGACGATCTCCGAGCGCGCCTTCGCGTACTCGTTCGGCGGGAGAGACGGAAAAGCACGGTTGTGTCCCCTTGTTTCAGGTCGGATGTGTTCGAGTCGAATCAGCGCAGGGCAATGCCCTGGAAATCGTGTTCAGCGACAGAGCGCGTCGAAAACGCAGCGATAATCGACCGCGAACAACGCCAGGGTGTGGCGTACGCGGTAACCGACGGCTGCAGACATAGGCCGAAGACTAGCAGGATGAATTGGTCGGCAAACGCACCAAAGAGGGTCGGATGAGCCCCTGGTCAGCCGAGCAACAGCCAGGCCACCACTACCAACAGGATCAAACCGATCAGGGCCATCGTGACCTTCGAGCGAGGCATCAGTGTTCTCCGGAATCGGATTCGGTGGACTCGCGCCGGTCGACAACCCGAAATGAGGTGTCTACCAGCAGATTCATCAGATAGGACAGGCCGATGGCCAGCGGTACGACCACCGCGGCGCAGACAAGAATCTGGGGGACGAACGACAACGACGTCAGCCACTCCTCGACGCCGTCCCACCACGTTGTCATCGCATCCACCACATCAGCCTAGCCCGACGACTTTTGTTCACCGTGATTCAAAATCGGCCGGGACTGTGTTTGGTGGAGTCGGACGCTGTGCGGCTCGCCCCTACGAGTATCGCTGCATCGGTGGCATGGGGCATCGCGCAACCGCATGATAGAGCGATGACAACCCCAACCGAGGGCAGCAGCATCTCTGACCTCACCGGCAACACAGCGGTCCCCCGCCTGCATGTGAGCCATTCCGCCCTCAGCGGCGCGGCCCCCCATCAGTCCGCTCCAGTGGTGCAATCTGCGTTCCCACCCATCGGTGACTACGCCTTCTTGTCCGATTGCGAAACCAATTGCCTGATCGCCCGGAACGGATCTGTGGAGTGGATGTGCGTTCCGCGGCCGGACTCCCCCAGTGTGTTCGGTGCGGTGCTCGACCGTAGTGCCGGACATTTCAAACTGGCCCCTTACGGGGTGAACGTCCCCGTCGACCGACGGTACCTTCCGGGAAGTCTGATGGTGGAGACCACCTGGCAGACGGATACCGGTTGGTTGATCGTGCGCGACGCACTGGTGATGGGACCGTGGCACGACAACGATGCCCGCTCCCGCACCCACAAGCGGACACCTACCGACTGGGACGCCGAACACATCTTGCTGCGGACCGTGCGGTGCGTGAACGGCACCGTCGAATTGGCGATGAGCTGCGAGCCGGCATTCGACTACCACAAGGGTGGCACGAAGTGGGAGTACTCCGGACCGGCGTACGGAGAGGCGATCGCCACCGCGACCGGGGTGACCGGCGACTTCCCGGCACTCAAACTCACCACCAATCTCAAGATCGGCCTCGAAGGTCGTGAGGCCCGGGCCCGCACCCGGATGACCGAGGGAAGCGAGATCTTCGTCGCCCTGAGCTGGGGTAGTCCGCCCGCCCCGCAGACCTGGGAAGATGCGGCCCAGATGATGTGGGAGACCTCCGAATCCTGGCGGCAGTGGATCAACGTCGGCAGCTTCCCCGATCACCCGTGGCGAAATCATCTGCAGCGCAGCGCACTGACCCTCAAAGGGCTCACCTACTCGCCCACCGGTGCACTCTTGGCCGCTGCGACCACCTCGTTGCCGGAAACACCCAAGGGCGAACGCAATTGGGACTACCGCTACGCGTGGGTTCGCGACTCCACATTCGCCCTGTGGGGCCTGTACACCTTGGGCTTGGACCGCGAGGCCGGCGATTTCTTCTCGTTCATCGCCGATGTGTCGGGCGCAACGAACGGTGAGCACCATCCCCTCCAGGTCATGTACGGGGTGGGCGGCGAGAGAACTCTTGAGGAATCCGAGCTCAATCACTTGTCCGGTTACGACGGGGCACGCCCGGTGCGGATCGGCAACGGCGCCTACAACCAGTCACAGCACGACATCTGGGGCACGATGCTCGACTCCGTCTACCTGAACACCAAGACCACCGAAACCGTCTCGGAGACATTGTGGCCGGTGCTGAAGGCACAGGTCGAAGAAGCCATCAAACATTGGCGCCACCCCGACCGCGGGATCTGGGAGGTGCGTGGCGAACCGCAGCACTTCACCTCGTCGAAGGTGATGTGCTGGATCGCACTCGACCGGGGGGCCAAACTGGCTGCCATCCACGGTGAGACGTCGTACGCCAAGACGTGGGCCGAGAAGGCTCAGGAGATCAAGGCCGACATCCTCGAGTTCGGGGTCAACGATCGCGGGATCTTCACTCAGCGCTACGGCAGCGACGCCCTGGACGCGTCTCTTCTGCTCGTGCCGTTGCTGAGGTTCCTGCCCGCCGAGGACCCCCGCGTGCGCAACACCGTGCTCGCGATCGCCGACGAACTGAGCGAGAACGGTCTGGTGCTCCGATACCGGGTGGAGGAGACAGACGACGGCTTGTCCGGCGAAGAGGGCTCGTTCACCATCTGTTCCTTCTGGCTGGTGTCCGCCCTGGTGGAGATCGGTGAGCTGCCGCGGGCAAAAGCCTTGTGCGAGCGTCTGTTGTCGTTCGCGAGTCCGCTGAAGCTCTACGCCGAAGAGATAGAACCCACCACCGGCCGCCAGCTCGGCAACTTCCCGCAGGCCTTCACTCACCTGGCGTTGATCAATGCGGTGATGCATGTGATCAGGGCCGAGGAAGCCCAGGGCCACGGGATGTTCATCCCCGCCAACTGAACCCGATGATGTGCGGTTCTGGCGACGAAACCGCCAGGTCGGCACCGCCAGAACCCCACATCATCGGAGAGCCTGCGGCGATCAGACCATCGGCGGGTTGAGTCGGGCGAACCCCTCCTGCCGGTGATACGGAAAGTAGGGGTAGGGCGCCTCGCGAACACTGACCGCGTCGAGCCGGGCGATCTGTTCGGCGTCGAGGCGCCAACCCACTGCACCCAGGTTGTCGCGAAGCTGCTGCTCGTTGCGAGCGCCGACGATCACCGAGGAGACGGTCGGTCGGCGCAACAACCAGTTGAGAGCGACCTGCGCGACCGTGTGCCCGGTCTCGGCTGCGACGTCGGCGAGCGCATCAACGATGTCGAAGAGCAGCTCGTCGTCGACGGGCGGGCCCGCATCGGCGGTCGCGTGCAACCGGCTTCCTTCCGGCAGGGGTTCGCCCCGTCGGATACGTCCGGTCAGCCTGCCCCAGCCGAGTGGGCTCCACACGATGGCGCCGACGCCTTCGTCAGCGGCGAGCGGCATCAGTTCCCATTCGTAGTCCCGCCCGACCAGCGAATAGTAGACCTGGTGCGCGACGTACCGCGAATAGCGCTGGCGGTCAGCAATTCCGAGAGACTTCATCAGTTGCCACCCCGAAAAGTTCGAGACACCCGTGTACCGGATCTTGCCCTGCTGCTGAAGGAGGTCGAGGGTGCTGAGCACCTCGTCGATCGGCGTACTCGAGTCGTAGGCGTGCGGCTGGAACAGATCGATCCGGTCGGTCCGCAGCCGCGTGAGCGCGCGCTCGACGGCACCGATCAACCGCGATCGCGACGACCCGTGGTCGGACGGCCCGTCTCCCATCGGCAAGCTCGCCTTCGTGGAGATGAGCACATCGTCTCGGCGCCCTTCGATCGCCGCGCCCAGAACCTCCTCCGAGGCTCCGGCGGAGTAGACGTCTGCTGTGTCGAAGAGGGTGATGCCCGCCTCCAGACACATGTCGACGATCCTCCGGGCCTGGGTGACATCGGTGTCGCCCCAAGCTCCGAAGAGTTCGCCCGCGCCGCCGAATGTGCCTGCGCCGAAACTCAGTTCGGACACCACCAGTCCTGAATTACCCACGCGCCGATACTCCACGATCTTCCTCCTTAACGGGACTTTTGTTCCTTTAATGAAGGTAGCACGACAGTTCGGTTAATGAAACGGCGTTCCCGTTACACTCTTGGCATGACTGAGCCAGGGATGGTCAGACCAGGAGGCCGAACGGCGGCGGTCCGCGCTTCGGTTCTCCGTGCGACCGGAGATGTACTCGCCGAATCAGGCCTACCCGGCCTCGACCTCACCGACGTGGCCAGTCGTGCCGGTGTGGGCAAGACCACCGTGTATCGCCGGTGGGGTTCGGCGCCCGGCCTGGTGGCAGACCTGTTGTCGGAGATGGCCGCCGAATCCGTGCCGCGGGCAGACACCGGCACCCTGTCCGCCGACCTGCACGCCAATGCCGCACTGGTGCGAAAGACCCTGTCGGACAAGCGTCAAGGTCCGTTGTTCAAGGCGATCATCGCTGCAGCGACCTGCGACGCGCGCACCGCCGACGCACTGGCGCATTTCTACGACACCCGCGTCGCCGAATGGGCACCGTGTGTGCTCGAGGGGATCGCCCGTGGGGAAGCGCCCGCCGGCACAGACGCCGCAGCTGCGATCCGGCAGGTGTCAGCACCGCTCTACTATCAGTTCCTCACCTCGACAAGGCCGCTGAAGAAGGTCGATGCCGAACGCGCCGCCGAGTCGGCACTGGCCGCGATCGCGGCGGGCGTGCTGGTCTCAGGCCGGTAGCAGACCGCGCCGACGCAGCAGGGGTTCGATCTCGGCGGGACGGCCCAGGAGTTCCTGGTGCGCGGCAATGGGGTCCACGCTGTCGCCTCGAGAAAGGGTCGTCTCGGCGAACCGGGCGCCCAGATCCGAAGACAGGCCACCGCCGGAGAGGAACCACTGTTCGGTCTCGGCGTCGAGGACCTCGGACCAGATGTACGAGTAGTAGCCGGCCGAATATCCGCCGCCGAAGATGTGATTGAAATAGGCGCTGCGGTATCGCGGCGGGATGAGGTCGGCCGCGGCACCGGCGTTGGCGAGTGCCGCCCTCTCGAAGGCCTCGACGTCGTCGATGTCATCCTCGACGGTCACCCGATGCCAGGCCATGTCGAGGATCGCGGCCGCCAGGTACTCGATGGTGCCGTGGGCCGACTCGACGTCCGCGCTTGCCCTGGCGGCATCGGCGAGGTCATCAGGGATGGGTTGTCCGGTCTCGTGGTGTTTTGCGTACTGTCGCAAAACCTCTGGGTGCAGCGCCCACATCTCGTTCACCTGTGACGGGAACTCGACGAAGTCGCGAGGGACCGACGTCCCCGATTGCGACGGGTACCGCACCGCCGACAGCAGGCCGTGCAGTGCGTGGCCGAACTCGTGGAAGAGTGTGGTCAGCTGGTCCATGGTGAGCAGACACTTCTCACCTTCATCGGGTTTTGTCAGATTGAGTACGTTCACGATCACCGGACGGGACTCGAGCAGCAGGCTCTGATCGATGAAGTTGTTCATCCAGGCGCCACCCCGCTTGCTCGGGCGGGCGAAGAAGTCGCCGAGGAACAATCCGATCGAGGTGTTGGTGCGGTCGAACACCTGCCAGACGCGGACATCAGGGTGATACGTGGGCACGTTGTCCAACTCGACGAACCGCAGACCATAGAGTCGGCCGGCGGCGTAGAACACTCCATTGGCAAGCGCGCTGTCGAGTTCGAGGTAGTCCGACAGCCCGCTCAACGAGACCGCAGCACGCTGTTCTTCCTGCCGCGCAAGCCAATACGTGAGATCCGCCGGACCTATGTCGGTGCCGACGGTCTCGGTGATGGTGGTGAGCTCGCGCCCCCCTGCCCGCATGGCCGACGCGATCAGGTCTCTCAGCAGTTCCTCGACGGCCTCGGGACTCGGAGCGGTCTCTTCCGCGATCACATACTCGGCGTGGTCGCGATAACCCAGTAGACGTGCCCGTTCGGCACGAAGACGGACGATGTCGAGGATGAGTGCCCGGGTGTCGTTGTTGTTGTCACGCGAACAGCGGTTCACCGACGCCTCGTACAGCCGGATCCGGGTGTCGCGATCCTCCAGCACGGCGAGAGCGGATTGGCTCGACGGCAATTCGAGGGTGAGGAGATACCCGGTGTCGTGTCCTGCATCCTGCGCGGCGCGGCGCGCAGCCGCGATCTGGCCGTCGGACAAACCGGCGAGCTTGCCCACGTCGTCGACGAGCACCGCAGAGTCGTTGCTGTCGTTCAGTATTCGCTGACCGAACTCGGTCGTGAGGGTGGCAAGGCGCTCGGAGATCTGCCGCATCCGGGCCTGGCCGTCGGCGTCGAGACCGGCCCCGGCGCGGATCGCGTCGCGATGGCGCCGTTCGAGCAAACGCAGCGATGGCTCGTCCAGACCGAGGCCGTCGCGGTTCTGGAACAACGTGTCGATCCTGGCGAACAAGCCGGCGTGCAGTGCGATGGCGTTGCCGTGCGCGGTGAGCTTCGGTGCGAGCTCGGTGGCGATCGCATTGCGCTTGGGGTTGGTGTCGGCACCGGTGAGGTTGAAGAAGATGCCTGCCGCCCGCGCCAGCGCCTGCCCGCTGCGTTCGAGTGCCTCGATGGTGTTGGCGAAGGTCGGTTCGGCGCGAGCGCCGGCGATCTTCTCCACCTCACGCAGGTGCTCGGCCATCGCCTCTTCGAAGGCGGGCACGAAGTCGTCGTCGGTGAACGACGGGAAGTCGGGCAGACCGTGCAGATGGGGACTTCGGGCCAGGACCGGGTTAGAGGGCATGGCCCGATGGTACTGCGGTGCTTGACTTTCGGTCCTGATTCCCTGCGGCCTTATTTGCCCTTGGGTTTGTCGCTCGACGCATCCGACGACAGTGCAGCCACAAACGCCTCTTGCGGGACCTCCACCCGGCCGATCGTCTTCATCCGCTTCTTGCCTTCTTTCTGCTTCTCGAGCAGCTTGCGCTTACGGCTGATGTCGCCGCCGTAGCACTTGGCCAAGACGTCTTTGCGGATCGCCCGAATATTCTCGCGCGCAATGATCTTGGCGCCGATCGCTGCCTGGATGGGAACCTCGAACTGCTGGCGGGGAATGAGTTCCTTGAGCTTGGTTGTCATCTTGGTGGCGTACGCGGCGGCGCCGTCCTTGTGGACGATCGCACTGAAGGCGTCGACGGCTTCACCCTGCAGGAGGATGTCCACCTTCACCAGGCTCGACACCTGCTCGCCTGCTTCCTCGTAGTCGAGGCTGGCGTAGCCGCGGGTACGAGACTTGAGCGAATCGAAGAAGTCGAAGATGATCTCGGCCATCGGCAGGGTGTATCGCAGTTCCACGCGGGTCTCGGACAGATAGTCCATCCCGCCGAGTTCGCCACGCCGGGACTGGCACAGTTCCATGATCGAACCGACGAACTCGCTCGGCGCGATCACCGTCGTCTTCACGATCGGTTCGAAGATGTTGCGCGCCTTGCCATCCGGCCAATCGGACGGGTTCGTGACGATGTGCTCGGTGCCGTCCTCCATCTCCACGCGGTACACCACGTTCGGTGCGGTGGAGATCAGGTTCAGGCCGAATTCCCGTTCGAGTCGTTCGCGGCTGATCTCCATGTGCAGCAACCCGAGGAAGCCGCAACGGAAACCGAACCCCAACGCCACCGACGTCTCTGGCTCGTACGCCAGTGCGGCGTCGTTGAGCTGCAGCTTGTCGAGGGCTTCTCGCAGGACCGGGTAATCGGACCCGTCCACCGGGTAGAGACCGGAGTAGACCATCGGCCGTGGCTCGCGGTAGCCCGTCAGCGGGGTCTCCGCTCCATGACGCGCAGAGGTGATGGTGTCACCGACCTTGGACTGGCGGACGTCTTTCACACCGGTGATCAGATAGCCCACCTCACCGACGCCCAGCCCCTTGGACGGCTTCGGGTCCGGCGAGACAATGCCGACCTCGAGCAGTTCGTGGGTGGTGCCGGTGGACATCATCTTGATCTTCTCGCGGGGCACGATCTTGCCGTCCACCACACGGACGTACGTGACGACGCCGCGATAGGTGTCGTAGACCGAGTCGAAGATCATCGCGCGGGGCGGGGCGTCGGAATCGCCGACCGGAGCCGGGATCAGCCGCACCACCTCGTCGAGCAGCTCCGTGACGCCGACGCCGGTCTTGCCCGAGACCCTCAGGACGTCGTCGGGTTCACAGCCGATGATGTGAGCGATCTCGGCTGCGTAACGGTCGGGGTCGGCGGCCGGCAGGTCGATCTTGTTCAGGACCGGGATGATCGTCAGGTCCTTGTCCAGCGCCAGGTACAGGTTGGCCAAGGTTTGAGCCTCGATGCCCTGGGCCGCGTCGACGAGCAACACTGCGCCTTCACACGCTTCCAGTGCACGTGACACCTCATAGGTGAAGTCCACGTGGCCGGGGGTGTCGATCAGGTGCATCACGTAGTCGGTGCCGTCCACGTTCCAGGGCAGCCGAACGTTCTGGGCCTTGATCGTGATGCCGCGCTCACGTTCGATGTCCATCCGGTCCAGATACTGCGCCCGCATGTCGCGCCCCTCGACCACACCGGTGACCTGCAACATCCGGTCCGCCAACGTCGACTTGCCGTGGTCGATGTGAGCGATGATGCAGAAATTCCGGATCTTCGCGGGATCGGTGAACGTGGTGTCGGAAAGCCTGGGAATTGAACTCACTCCTTGCAGTGGCCGAGATACCCGTCCAGTTTCTCATGCGCAGGCACATCGACCATCCATCGGCGGTCTCGACGCTAATGTTCAGGACGTGAGCGTCGAGGAGTGGCAGTCAGAAGGTGTGGCCGGCGCATTGCATCGGCCCGATGGCGACCCGCTCGCCGTGGTCGTGCTCGCGCACGGTGCGGGCGGTGACCACAATGCGGTGATCCTGCGCCGCATCGCCGAGGAATTGTGCGACCGCCGGATCGCTGTCGCCCGCATCGACCTGCCCTACCGTCAGAAACGGCCCAAGGGCCCGCCGCATCCGTCCGGCGCGGCAGGCGACCGCGCAGGGATAGCCGCGGCGTGTGACGCCTTCCGCGATCAGGCTGCCGGCCCCCTGATCGTCGGGGGGCATTCTTACGGAGGACGCCAGGCCTCGATGACGGTGGCCGAGAACCCTGACATCGCCGATGGACTGTTGCTGACCTCGTACCCGCTGCACCCACCCGGACGACCGGAGAAGATGCGCACCGATCACCTGCCCTCCATCACCAAGCCGGTACTGGTGGCCCACGGCGCCACCGACCCGTTCGGCACCACAGACGAGCTGACCGCCGCCATCGCGATGATCCCGTCACCGACCCGATTCCTCGATCTTCCCAAGGTCGGCCACGACCTCAAACCCGATCGGTCAGGCGCGCCGCGGCTGATCGCCACCGAGGTGCTCGACTTCTTCTCGATAGGCTGACGGCGTGGCAGGCACCTTGGGGCAGATGGCGATGTCGTTGATCCGTCGACACGGGCCGCGCGTGGTGCGCGAACTCACCCGCTCTGCAGCCACAGGCCCCGGCCGGGAATCTGCGCCCTCACCGCACGGGAACCGGGTGACGCGCACGTCTCCGACGGCCACACACGCGCGGGAGATCGCTTACTCTCCCCGCCTCGACGGCGCAGCCGATCCCGGCGAGGTGGTGTGGACCTGGGTCGAGTTCGAAGATGATCCAGGTCGAGGTAAGGACCGTCCGGTCGTGGTTGTCGGACGGGAGGGACCCGCTCTCCTCGGACTCATGCTGTCCAGTCAAGAGCACCGGCGCGACGACGCGAACTGGATGAGCATCGGGACCGGGGATTGGGACAGCGCCCACCGCGAGAGCTTCGCCCGGCTCGACCGGGTGCTCACGGTGCCCGAAAACGCCATCCGCCGCGAGGGTGCGATCGTCGATCGAGGCCAATTCGACCGGATCGCAACAGTTCTGCGAGACCGGTACGGGTGGCGTTGAATCCGGCCACCCACGTCTGACTCAGGACAGCGGCGCCTGCGTCCAATTGTTGACGAACTCGAGACCGCTGCGCACGAAGAGCTGCGAGACCGGGCACCGTCGTTCGGTTTCGGCGACGAACTCGGCAAATTGTTGCTCGTTTGCGTCTGATTCGACCACGGCCGACACGGTGACCTTGTCGAAGTTGGCGTCACCTTCGGCGCCTTGCACGAGGACTGCGGTGTCGAGATCGCCTTGCACCTCGAACGTGAACTCGCCCAACGTGATCCCGAGGTCCTTGGCAACCAGCGACGCGGTGACCTGGTTGCACGACGTCAGTGCGCCGAGAGCGTAGAACAACGGGCTCGGGGCCTTGTCCTCACCGCCGAACGCTGGGTACGCATCGGTGTGGAACTCGTGAGCCGATCCGCCGGTGACAAGACGTTGCGCGACCCCGCTACCGGTTGCGCTGACAACAAACGGGACAACGGATCGCTTTGCTGCAGTGGTCATTGCACGACTGTGACACCGGAACGGCCGCACACCGAGGGTTTGGTGCACAGCGAGCGAATGGGTGGCGATCACGCCAAACGGGTGATCTCTACCTTCACCTCGAGGTCCTTGGCGCCCGCGCCTGTGTAGATCCCCTTGAGCGGAGGCACGTCAGAGTAGTCGCGGCCCACACCGACCGACACATGCTGCTCGGAGATCGCGAGGTCGTTGGTGGGGTCGTACCCCCACCACCCGCCGGTCCAGGCCTCGACCCACGCATGACTCTGCCCCTCGACCGTGCGGTCGATGACTGCCGACCTGCTCGGGTGCAGGTAGCCGGACACATAGCGCGACGGGATGCCGAGGCTGCGCAACATCACCAAGGACAGGTGCGCGTAATCCTGGCAGACGCCTTTCTTTTCTTTCCAGGCCTCGACCGCGGAGGTGTGGACGCCGGTGGTGCCGGGAACGTACTCCATCTCGGTGTGCACCCATTGGCACACGGCGAGCACAGCCTCTTGAGGGGTGAGCCCCTTGGTGAGGCGTTTGGCCACCTGACCGAGCTGCCTGCTCACCGGTACGTATCCGGTGTTGCTCAGCACCTCGTCATATCGGTCGATCACCGAGTCGTGGTGCAGCGATTCCCAGTCGAGCAATTCGTCGTCCGAAGGCATTGCGTCGGGCTCGGTTTCGACCACCGACAGGCCCGACACCTCGAGTTCCTCGTGAGGAGCATGCAGGTCGAAGGCGGTGACCGCGGTCCCCCAGTAGTCGGTGTACCGGTATGACCTCGTCGCGGGGATCGTCTCCACGCGGTTGATGATCACGTTCTGCCGGGTATCGCTCCGGGGCGTCAGCCGGGCCTCGTTGTACGAAGAGGTGACCGGGGCGTTGTAGGCAAATCCCGTCGAATGCACGACCCGCAATCGCCAGCTCACAGCTCACTCTCCTCGATGAATCGGTCGACCGAATCGCTTGCGGCCGTATCCGCCCACGCGACATACGGCGACACGTGAAAGTACTGGGCCGTCACGGCCTCGCTGACCTCGCGGCACGTCTCCTGCAGATCGAGCAACCGGGTCTGCAAGTCGTCCAACAACATTCCTGGCTGCATGAACTCGAGCCCGCTTCGTGCCCGGCCCAGGAGACGTTGCGCCTCGGCCTGCGCGCCCACCCGGCTCGGCCGGTTGTCGAGCTCGATCAATTGCCGTTCGGCCAGGCTGATCGCGTGGAACACCGATCGCGGGAACAGCCGGTCGAGGAGCAGGAACTCGACCACCCGGGTCGCATCGAGGGCGCCCCGGTAGGTCCGTAGGTAGGTGTCGTGTGCACCCGCGGACCGCAGCACCGTCACCCACGCCGGTGACCCCGACCTGTCACCTGCGCGCGACAGCAACATCCGGATGGTCATGTCCACACGCTCGACCGATCGGCCGAGCAGGAGGTAGCGATAACCGTCGTCGTGGCTGAGGGTGGCGTCGGCCAGTCCGGCGAACATGGCCGCCCGGTTCTTGACGAAGGACAGGAACTCGTACGGCCCCAGCTTGCGCGACGCCCGCTCGGCGTCACCCAGGCCGTTGTAGGTGGTGTTGAGACATTCCCACATCTCACTCGACGTGACTTCGCGTGCGCCCCTTGCATTTTCCCGGGCCTGACCCACGCTGTCGACGATGGAGCCTGGTTCCTTCTTCGAGTAGGCGACCCGGTCGGTCAACGACCAGGCATCCAGTTCCACATCGGCGGGAGGCAACTCCATCCCCAACACCTGCAAGACCAGTCGACACCGGCCGTCGGGATCAACCGTGGCGTCCTCGAGCAATTGGTGTACCGCCACATCGAGGATCCGGGCTGTGTCGTCGGCGCGTTCTACGTAGCGTCCGATCCAGTACAGGGATTCGGCGTTGCGTGCGAGCATCATCGGCGGGCACCACCCTGCTGCGACATCGACTGGCTCTGCGTCTGACCGGTCGGACCCTGACTCTGGATCTGACTGTGTCGACCGGTCACACCCGCCTGCTGTTGCTGCTGTTGTTGCTGATCCTGCATGGCGGCCGTGTCCGGCCCCTGCTCGGTGGGAGTACTCGGAGCCCTGAGGTCTTGGCTCCGGACTAGTTCGTCGCCTGAGAGTTCGCGCTCTTCACCCGAGGTGCGGGTCGCGAGAACCCAGGTGTCCTTGGAGCCACCACCCTGGCTCGAGTTGACCACCAGACTGCCTTCCGGGAGCGCCACCCGGGTCAGCCCGCCGGGCAGCACCCACACCGACTCGCCATCGTTGACGGCAAAGGGACGCAGATCCACGTGACGCGGCGCCAGTTTGCCACCGATCTTGGTGGGCACCGTCGAGAGCTGCACCACCGGCTGCGCGATCCAGCCACGAGGGTCGAGTCTGACCTTGCGGGCCAGCACGTCCAGTTCCTCCGATGTCGCATCAGGACCGAAGACGATGCCGTAACCCCCTGATCCCTCAACGGGTTTCACCACGAGTTCGTCGATCCGGTCGAGCACCTCCTCGCGCTCGTCGTCGAGCCAGCAACGCAAGGTGTCGACGTTGCCGAGGCTGGGCTTCTCGCCCAGGTAGTACTCGATGATCTCGGGAACGTAGGTGTACGTGAGCTTGTCGTCACCGACCCCGTTGCCGACGGCACTGGAGATCACCACGTTGCCGGCACGTGCCGCGTTGAGCAGTCCGGCGACGCCCAGCATGGAGTCGGGACGGAACTGCATCGGGTCGAGGAAGTCGTCGTCGATGCGGCGGTAGATCACGTCTACTCGCTGCTCCCCCTCCGTGGTTCGCATGTACACCACGTTGTCGCGGCAGAAGAGGTCGCGGCCCTCCACCAATTCCACACCCATCTGCCTGGCCAACAGCGAGTGCTCGAAGTACGCGGAGTTCGCCACTCCGGGGGTGAGGACAACGACGTTCGGGTCGGCCTCGTTGAATGCCGCCGACGCCCGCAGGGCCCGGAGCAGGTGGGTCGAGTAGTCGCCGACAGCCCGGACCCGGTGTGAGGCAAACAGATCCGGGAACACCCTGGCCATGGTGCGACGGTTCTCCATCACGTACGACACACCCGATGGCGAGCGCAGGTTGTCCTCGAGCACCCGGAAGTCACCGTGCTCGTCGCGGATCAGGTCGATGCCGGCGACGTGGATACGAACCCCGTTGGGAGGCCTGATACCCACCGCCTGGCGATGGAAGTGCTCACATGAGGTGATCAGCCGTTTGGGAACGACCCCGTCGCGCAGGATCTCCTGCTCGCCGTAGATGTCGTCGAGGAACATCTCCAGGGCTTTGACCCGCTGGGTGATTCCGCGTTCGAGCTTGGCCCATTCACCTGCCGAGATGACTCGGGGAACCACGTCGAGCGGGAAGGGGCGCTCCTGCCCCGACAGCGAGAACGTGATGCCCTGATCGATGAAGGCCCGACCGAGAGCGTCGACGCGGGTGTCGAGGTCGGCACCGTCGTAACTGCCCAGGGACTTGTGGATCCCCCGGTACGGTCCGCGAACCTCGCCGTTGTCGTCGAACATCTCGTCGAACGCGCCGTCATAAGGGCCCGCGGCGTAGCCGTTGAAGATGCCGCTCGGCTTCGCAGCGCCCTTCGCCGCGGTCTTCTTGGCCGGCGGCTTGGAACCGTTGCCTTTCGGCCCGGCCACCTTTGCCGGCTTCCTCTTGCCCGTCGTGGTCTCGGCTGACACCTTGGTACCGGTGGCACGAGTGGCCACGGCGCGCTTTGACCCTGCTGCAGTTGCCGCACTCATGTGAACATCGTGCCGTAAGTGGCTGGTGTTGGCAGTCTTGCCTGCGGTATCCGCTACCTGCGCCGCTGCGATTTGGGTGCACACCGGGCCGGCTGGTAACGTAGTGCGCTGGTGCTGACACCAAAACCCGTATCGCTGAGCTAAGGAAAACACACGCGTGGCAAACATCAAGTCGCAGATCAAGCGGAACAAAACCAACGACAGCGCACGGCTGCGCAACCAGTCGGTGAAGTCGTCGCTGCGGACCGCGATTCGCTCCTTCCGGGAGGCTGTCTCAGCCGGCGAGAAGGACAAGGCTTCCGAGCTGCTGGTCAGCACCAGCAAGAAGCTCGACAAGGCCGCGAGCAAGGGCGTCATCCACGCCAACCAGGCAGCCAACAAGAAATCGGCGATGGCTGTCTCGCTCAACAAGCTCTGATCGAGCCCGCCCGATAACCGGGCACAACTGAACTTTTGATACCTCGCTCACCCCGACGATCCCCCACGCGGTCGTCGGGGTGAGCGTCGTCTGATCACCTGCCGCCTCGCATGCCTCACCCCGGATCGCTCCAGAAGTTTCTGGCCGGTGGGCGCTGTCAGCGACGACGAGAGGGACGCAGATCGGCGACCGCGGCCACCGCGCGTTGCAGACTGTAATCCGCATCGGCGGCTTGACCTTTCACCTCGCCGTTCAAAGTTGCCACCACGGTCATGGCCTTCGCGATGGACACCGAGTCCCATGCCGACGCCTGGCCCTGCACCTTCTTCACCCGCCACGGCGGCATGCCCAGTTCGGACGCAGCCGAATACTGATCCATCCTGCCGATACCGCGAACCCGGGCGATCGCATGCACCGCTTCGGCCAACGCATCGGCGAGCAGAACGTGCGGAACACCGTGATGATGAGCCCACTGCAACGATTCCAGCGCTCCTGGCCGGTCACCGGTGACCGCCTTGTCTGCGACTTCGAAGCCGGTGATCTCCGGGCGACCCGAGTAGTAGCGGGCAACCGCGGCCACATCCACCTTGCCCCCGGTGTCGGCGGCCAGCTGACTGCACGCTGCAGCCAGCTCGCGCAGGTCTGCCCGTACCGAATCCAAAATCTTCTCGATGACGTCGGAGCCCGCCTTCACCCCGTGACTGCGTAACTCGTTGCGGACGAAATCCGCTCGCGCCGATGGTTTGAGCGCAGCGCAGTCGTGTTCTTCGACACCCGACTTCCGCAGGGCAGCGACCATGGATTTCGCACGCCCCGATCCTGAATGGACCACCACCAGCGTGACGCCTTCAGGTGGACTCGCTGCCACTTCGGTGACCAGCTTGGCCGGTTCCTTCCCGGCTTCACCGGCGGCCTCCAGGATCACGATGCGGTCTTCGGCGAACAACGACGGACTGAGCAGTTCTGCGAGTTCGTGTTCGGTCGCATCTCCGGCGCGCAGCCGCGTCACCGGGATATCGCCGGGATTGTCGACCGCCCCCCTGACGGCGGCAACGATGCCCGCGGTTGCCCGCTCACAGAGGAACTCGTCGTCGCCCAACACCAGATGCACACTGCTCACCCGGCCATCGTGCCAGAGACCGACGACAGGTCACCACAGAGTGATCGTGGCCATCGGAAGAGAACTCATCTGCTCGGCCACCACCACCATCCACCACAGGGCCGGACCGACGAACCGGACCAGCAACGTTGCCAGCGGCGGGCAGAGCACCACCAGTGCCGCAGAGGCCGTACCCAGCACGGTGATGGGCGGGACCGCCAGGGTCACCGCGATGTTCGCGGCGATCGCCACGAGGCTGATCTGACCGCTGATCATCACGACGATCGGAAGGGTGACCACCTGCGCCGCGACGGCGACGGCCAACACTTCGGCGAGACCACCCGGAACGCGGTGATGTCGAAGCCAATCCACGATCGGCGGTGCCATCACGATCAGCCCAGCGGTTGCCGCGACCGACAGCATGAATCCCGGATGGACGGCAAAGGCGGGCCAGATCAGCAACAGCACAACGATGGCCGTACACAGCGCAGGCATCGCCTGCGCCCGTCGCCTGACCAGCAATGCGAGCAGTCCCACCGCACCCATCACAGCTGCCCGCACCACACTCGGACTCGGTCGGACCAGCAGCACAAAAACCACGATGGCGCAGGCGATCACAGTCACCGACAGGCGGGGCCCGGCACCCACCGCTCGCACGGCCAGGAGCAGAGCACCGATGATGATCGCAAAGTTGGCGCCCGACACAGCCGTGAGGTGCGACAGCCCGCACGTTCGAAATGCGGTCTTGAGGTCTTCGTCCAGAGTCGAGATGTCCCCCAGCACCATTCCGGGCACCAATCCCGATTCCGGGGTACCCAGTGCCCGTGAGGCCGTCTCCTGGAACCGGGTCCGGACCTCTGCTCCGGCGCGCTGATACCAGGGCGGCGCACGCACCCGGCTGGGCGGTGCGGAGACGGTCAGCGTGGCCACGGTGAGGTCCGGGCGCCGCGGCGCCGACACCTTGGCGACAGTCGAGAGTGTCTGTCCCGGAACAAGACCGGACCATCCGTCCATCGGGCCCAGCACGGTCGCCGCCGTGTCGGCGACATCCCGGCCCCGCACCGACACCACATCGACCGCGAGCACCACCCGATCGGTGCCGGCGATGATGCGCGGGTCGTCTGACACCCGAAGGGTCATGGTTGTCTTGCTTCCGCGCATCGACTCGGCCGCCAGCGGGTGCTCGGCCAGTTGGTGCTGACGCACCACCAGCGCCCACCCGAATCCGGCCATGGTTCCGGCGACCCCCAACACCACAGGCAGAACCAGCAGCCGAGATCCGCGTGCCGTCCAAGCGACCGCCACGAGCGCGACCACACTGGCCGATACGCTCGCCGCAACCGTGATGCCAAGGGGGCCAACAATCCCCACGACCGTCATGGTCCACGCTCCGACTGCCGCGGGCACCAGCCGCACGTCGAGACCCACCGACGTGGGCGCCCGGACGTCGGTGCCGTTCACACCGTGACCTTGTCCTTCAGTTTCTCCAGGCGGGCGGGACCGATCCCGTCGACTTCGGCCAGCTGATCGACCGAGGTGAAGCTCCCGTGGGCCTGCCGCCACGCGATGATCGCGGCCGCGGTGACCGGGCCCACCCCGGGTAGCGTGTCCAGCTCGGCTTCGGTCGCCGTGTTCAGGTTCACCGTGCCCGCCCCATCGGCCGTTCCTGCCGGACCGGGCCCGGATGGTGCGGTGCCGGCAGCGGCCGGCGGACTCCCGGCGCCGTCCACCGCGACGACGGCACTGCGCATCTGAAAGCCTCCCGCCGGATCGGTGAAACCGACCAGCACCTGATCGCCGTCCCGAAGCGGCTGAGCCAGGTTGAGGCTCAACAGATCTGCGTTCGGCTTCGCTCCCCCTGCCTTGTCGATGGCGTCGGCGACACGAGCTTGCGGAGGTAACCGGACCAATCCGGGACGGTGTACCAAACCGACCACGCTCACCACCAGTTCCGCCGGGGGCGCAGCGCTCGACGGCGGTGGTGCAGTGTCCATCGGGGCCGGGACACCCGCCGATTCCGGGAAGGTGACGGGGACCTCTGATCCCGCGTCGGGCCCGGCGAACGCGGTGTACAACGCGATCAGAGTTGCCACGACTCCGACCGCCACCAACCCGATCGCCGCTGCCGGGGTCGAACGCCACCGCCGTCGCAGCGGTCCGACATCGAGGTCGTCGGGGTCATCGGTCCAGTGACCACGTGCGCCGCCGGCCGCACCCGCCGGCGGGGCATCGCCACCGCCATCGGGCGAATCAGGGTTGTCGTGCATCCACTGCGCCGAACCGAGCCACGCAGGGGCCATCGGTTCTGCCACCGGGACGGATGGTTCAGGCGTGTCCGACGCGGTCGGCGACGCCGTCAACCGGTCCAGGTTGCTTCTCATACCCGAACGGTAGGAGGCAGACCTCTGCGTTCAGATCAGAAAGTCACCCGGCAATGCGGTGCTGTGGACAACCCGGCGAGTGTTGACAAAGTCAGTCGACATCGATGTGGTCGAGCGACGTTGTCACAGCGATCCCCACCGCACCGCTGCCCACATGTCGCGACAACACGGGCCCGAGGTCGGATTGCACCAGCGAGGTGATGGTGAGCTTGGACTGCAGGGAGTCGATGATCTGCTCGGCCAATTCGGGTGCGTCGCAATGCTGTACACCCAGCGTGATGGGACGGCGTTCGGCGACGTCCACGGCCGTGTCGATCATCTTGGCGATCGCCTTGGACATGGTTCGCTGTTTTTCCTTGAGCGCCAGCGTGCCATCGACCACCCGAAGTATCGGCTTGATCGCCAGGGCCGAGGCGAACAGGCGGGTGGTGGCACCGATGCGACCACTCGACCGCAGGTTCTCGAGTTGTTGTACACACAGCAGACACTCCGTGGTGGACCCCACCCGGATCGCTGCCTCATACGCCCGGTCCATGTCGGCGCCGGTCTCCGCGGTCTGCGCGGCGGCGATCGCCGCAAACCCGACCCCCAGACCCACGGTGCGGGAATCGACCACTCGGATGCGGCCCTGGAACTTCTCGGCCGCCAGTCTCGCCGAGCCCCATGTCCCGCTGAACCGACGCGACAGATGTACGGCGATCACGCCGTCGCCGTCACTGAGGTCGACCGCCTTCTCATAGGCGGCCTCGAGATCGGCCGGGGAGACGCCGGACGTGGTGGTCTGCGGATCGTTGAAGATGTTCGGGCCGATGTCGTCGACATCCTCGAGCAGATCCTGATCGGCGGTCAGCACATGCATGGGTACTTGCTCGATGCGGTACCGCTCGCGGATCGGCGCGGGCAGGCGGGCCGACGAGTCGGTGACGATGGTGACGGTCACAGTGCCACGCTAGTCGCGGTCGCGGCGGCGACGGCATCGCCCACCAGGTCGGCCACCTCCCGATGACAGCCGAACCCCCAGTGGATCCCGTCCGGGTTGCCTTCACCGTGGTCGAAATGGCGTGCCGTCGGCTCCAACAGGTCGACCAGGGGCACCTGCGCCTGCGTTGCCCAATCAGTGATCGCGCCAACGGTTTTCGGTCGCCCGGCATGTACGTTCCCGTAGTACGGACTCCGATGGGTGGACGGCAGGCAGGCGACCACCGGCAGGTCGGGGCGTATTGCGACCAGCGCCTGGTAAATCTTCGTCAGGTAGTCGGTGGTCAACGCGGGCGGCAGCGCCAACGGCCATCCGAGCGGCGAGAGTCGCGGTTGCAGCCACCCGTATGCGTTGCGGACCTGCTGGCGCAGGGCAGGAGGACGGATGTACCGAATCTGCTCACGGAGCGCCGTCGGAAGTGGTGACGGCAACGAATCCATCCCGCCGAAGGCGAACACCACGGCCTTGGCCCTCGGAACCGCCGACCAGATGCGCGGGTCCTGGGTGAGGGCCCACCACACGTCACGGCTGGTCCAGCCGATGCGCCCGAACAACTCCAGACGCAGATCCAGGCGATCGGCCGCCAGGACCGGCCAGATCCGGGGGTCATCGGCAGGTAGACCACCGGTGGGCCCGTAGTAGGCCAGCGAGTCGGACAGGACCAGCAGGCTGTCGCGGACCGGCGGTCGACTCGGCGAGATGCCGTCGCTTGAACTCATCAACAGGTCACTGCACTGCGTCGTCGGCGACCTCGGCCGACGCGTTCCACACATCGAGCCGCCACGTGGTCTCGTCGTCGGCGCCGTGACCGCTCAGCTGGACCCAACTCGTGTTGGCGAGACCCCCGAGGACGGGCCAGTGGCTCACCGGCAACCGCAGCAGGCCCGCCGTCATCGCAGCGATGACACCGCCGTGAGCCACCAGGACCACGGGGGCATCCGCGTCGTCGCCGCGCCCCCAGTCCCCCAACTCGGCCACGAGTTCGTCGACCACCGGCATGCTGCGCTGGGCCACATCGGTGCGACTCTCGCCACCGGGCGGTCGCCATGAGGCATCGTCGCGCCACACCTTGCGGGCCCCGGGCATCTGGGCATCCACTTCATGGTGGGTCAGACCCTGCCACTCACCGAGATGCGTTTCACGCAGACGACGATCGGTGGCAACCTCCATGCCCACCTGATCGGCAAGGGCAGCCGCGGTGTCGCGGGCCCGCCGCAGATCCGAGGAGATGATCAACCGTGGGCCGCGGGAAGCCAACACTTTCGCCGCCGCAGCGGCCTGCCGAACTCCGAGTTCGGACAGGTCGGTGTCGAGTTGTCCCTGCATGCGGCTGCCTGCGTTGTAGTCGGTCTGACCGTGGCGCAGGAGAAGCAGTCGTCGTACAACCGGGGTCATCCGTTCGACGCTCGAGTCGTGGCCGTCCGGCCGAATCGACTCATTCACCAAGGTCACCCCGATCGCTGTCACCGGCTTCCGCAGTGGATTCGATTCCGGGGATCTCGATGATCGGGCAGTCTTTCCACAGCCGTTCGAGGGCGTAGAACTCGCGCTCCTCGTTGTGCAGCACGTGGATCACCACGTCGATGTAGTCGAGGAGGGTCCAGCGGCCTTCTCTGGTCCCCTCCCGACGGACAGGTTTGTTGCCGGCCTCGCGGAGCTTTTCTTCGATCTCGTCGACGATCGACGCGACCTGACGTTCGTTGTCGGCCGATGCGATCACGAAACAGTCGGTGATCACGAGCTGTTCGGACACGTCGATCACGATGACGTTGGCGGCCAACTTGTCGGCGGCCGCGTGGGCGGCCACGGTTGCCATGGAAACCGCCTCGGATGACGCTGTCACTGAATGCCTTTCGATTGGTATAACTTTCGCTTGCTGATGTACTGCACCACCCCGTCGGGAACGAGATACCACACCGGCCGGCCGGTGCCGGCACGCATCCGGCAATCGGTCGAAGAAATGGCCAGCGCCGGTATCTCCATCAGATGAAGGGTATCGGGCGGCAGCTTGTCGAGGTGCTGGTCGAGATGTGCGGCGCCGAGTTCATACCCCGGCCGACTCACGCCGACGAAGCTCGCGAACTCGAACAGACCCTCCCAGTTCTGCCACGACAGGATCGACGCCAGCGCGTCGGCGCCGGTGATGAAGAACAACTCCGCGTCCGGGTTGAGTGTGTGCAGGTCGCGAAGGGTGTCGACGGTGTACGTGTCCCCGTGGCGATCGATGTCCACCCTACTCACCGAGAACCGGGGGTTGGCCGCAGTGGCGATCACCGTCATCAGATAGCGGTCTTCCGGCGGGCTCACGTTCCGGTCCGACCGGTTCTTCTGCCACGGTCGTCCGGTGGGCACAAAGATGACCTCGTCCAGGTCGAACCGGTCGGCAACCTCGCTCGCCGCCACCAGGTGACCGTTGTGGATCGGGTCGAAAGTGCCGCCCATCACCCCGATCCGCCGACCGCGCGGCTGCTGTCGGTCTGGCGCGATCTCGGGCATAGGGGCTGAGTGTACTGAGCGTGTGAGGTCCACAGCAGATCAGACCGGCAACAGGTTGGCGATGACCTTGGCGAGTTGACCGGCGTTGCGACATTCGTGCATCTCGATGACCGCCGAGTAGGTGCCGGCCACCGAGTCCCCCGTGTCCCAGTTCACCGCAGCTTCCGGATTGAGCCAATAGGCATGCCGGGTGCTTTCGACCATGCGCGTGAGCGCATCGAGTTGGGGGTCGTGGTAGTTGTTGCGCCCGTCGCCCAGGATCAGCAGGGCGCCTCGGCGCGTGAGGGCATCGAGGTGGTCGTCCGCAAATCCGCCGAACGCGTGACCGTAGTCCGAGTGGCCGTCGCGGGTGATCAATCGGGCGCCGGCGAGCATCTCCCGCACAGCTGTCGCAAAGTCGAGATCGGGCCCGTCGAAATGCTCGGTGACCTCGTCCACGGTGTCGACGAAAGCGAACACCCTGACCTTCGAGAACTGTTGGCGTAGGGCGTAGACGAGCTGCAGGGTGAACTGCGAGAACCCAGCCACCGAGCCCGAGACATCACACAGGACAACCAATTCCGGCCGACCGGGCCGAGGTTTGCGGCGCACCAGGTCGATCGGTACGCCTCCGGTGGACATCGACGCCCGCAGCGTTTTGCGTACGTCGATCGACCCACGGTGGGCGCGTCGCCTGCGGATCTCGAGGCGCGCCGCCAGTAACCGTGCCAGCGGAGCAATGGTGCGACGGACCTCCGCAAGATCAGCGGCGCCGGCGGAGAGGAAGTTGACCCGTTCGGGAAGATTGGGGACCGCGTACTGCGAGACCTGCTCGCGGCCGTTCCGCTGGGCCATCCGGCGCCTGGTCTCCTGTTCGATCAACGACCTGAACTTCTGTACCCGGTCGGCCGCTGCCCGCCGGTACAGCGGTTCGGTGCCGGCGGTCTCGTCTCCCGCGCCGGCTGCCATGGCGGCGGCGATCTGCGCGATGAGGGTCTGGGGATTGATCGTCGACATCGCCTGATACGTGGAAAATGCCGGACCGCGATTGGATCGGTAACTGCCGAGCTGCGCCACAGCCATCGCCGCGAATGCGGCCAGTTCGGCCTGCGCCTGCGGTGAGTCATCCGCGAGCAACTCGGCGAGCCGTTCACGCACCGCGTCCACGTCGATGTTCCCGTCGGCGTCAGGCGTGAACGCGTCGTCGTCGACGCCGCTGCGTTCGCCCATGCCCAACGGGAACCAGAGGTCGAAGACCGAATCGAACACCCGGCGGTGTCCGTTGTCGTGCAGGAGTGTGCACGCCATGCCTTCACGGAAGCTGTCCCGGTCGAGCAGATCCAGCACTGCCGTCGCCTGGCCCGCGTCGATCAGGTTGGCCGGTCCGACGACGATGCCGCGGACCCGCAGATCATCCACGAATCCGGTGAGCTGGCTGATGAACGGGGCATCCACGGGCGCGCTCAGCTCAACTTCAGCTCTTTGAGCGCGGTGGCGAGGTCGGGACGATGTTTGAGGACCACGCCGAGGGTCTTCGCGATGACCCCCTCGTCGATCCGTGACCCGGGCTTCTCCCCCACTCCCAGGGCCAGCAAGGTGTTGGCCCAGTCGATCGTCTCCGCAACTGATGGCTTCTTACGGATGTCGAGGGTGCGGAGAACTCCGATGATGCGCACCAGTTCGTTCGCGACGGATTCGGCGAGCTGCGGGACACGACTGGCGAGGATCTCGCGCTCGCGGGCCGCATCGGGGAAGTCGATGTACAGGTACAGGCAGCGTCGTTTGAGGGCTTCGGACAGTTCGCGCGTCGCGTTGGAGGTGAGCAGGACTATGGGCCGCCGGTCGGCGGTCACGGTGCCCATCTCCGGAATGGTGATCGCGAAGTCGCTGAGCACCTCGAGCAGCAGGCCCTCGATGTCGACGTCGGCCTTGTCGACCTCATCGATCAGCAGCACCGTCGGGCCAGGCTGCGAGATCGCTTTCAGCAGCGGCCGGGGCAGGAGGAACTCGTCCGAGAAGATGTCGGCTTTCGTCTCGTCCCATCCGCGCTGCCCTGTCGCCTGGATGGCGAGGATCTGCTTGGCGTGATTCCACTCATACAGTGCGCGAGCCTCGTCGATGCCCTCATAGCACTGCAGTCGCACCAGATCGGCGTTCGTCGACTGCGAGATGGCGCGCGCGAGTTCGGTTTTACCCACACCGGCCGGTCCCTCGACCAGGAGCGGTTTGCCCAGCCGGTCGGCAAGGAACACCGACGTGGAGGTCGCGTCGTCGGCGAGATAGCCGACGCCGGCAAGCGTTTCGCGGACGCCGGGCACATCGGTGAAACTAGGCTGTACGCCCACAGGTCACTCCTCAGGATCGAAAATCAGGTGTCGGCCGGCTCGTCCACCGGGTCAGCGAGGCCGCGTCTGGCCGTTCCCCCACGCGATCCACTTCGTGGACGTGAGTTCCGGAAGTCCCATCGGTCCACGGGCATGCAACTTCTGCGTGGAGATACCGATCTCGGCGCCGAAGCCGAACTGTTCACCGTCGGTGAATGCGGTGGACGCGTTCACCATCACCGCGGCGGCATCGACGCGGTTGGTGAACTCTTCGGCGGCAGCGAGGTCCGTGGTGACGATGGCCTCGGTGTGGCTGGTGCCGTACCGGTCGATGTGGTCGATCGCCTCGTCGATCCCACCCACGATCTTCACAGCGATGTCGAGGGTGAGGTATTCGTCGGCCCAGTCCTGCTCGGTCGCCGGAACCATGCCCGGTTCGTCCCCGTGGATGGTCACCCCCGAGGTCTGCAAGACCTGGGTCAGTCGCGGCAGGGCGGTCTCCGCGATGGCCCGGTCGACCAAGACGGTCTCGGCGGTGTTGCACACGCTCGGCCGGCGGGTCTTGGAGTTGACCACCAGATCCTCGGCCATGTCGAGATCGGCGGCTGCGTGAATGTAGATGTGGCAGTTGCCCGTACCGGTCTCGATGGTCGGCACGGTCGCGTTCTCCACGACTGCTTTGATCAACCCGGCCCCGCCACGTGGGATGACCACATCGACCAGTCCACGAGCCCGGATCAGATGGGTCACACTCGACCGGTCGTCGGACGGGAGCAGTTGGACGGCATCAGCGGGCACACCAGCGGCGGTCAGTGTCTCGCGCAGGATGCGTACCAGCTCTGCGTTCGAACCCGCCGCGGACGACGACCCACGAAGCAGCGCTGCGTTACCCGATTTCAGCGCGATGCCGAATGCGTCGACGGTGACGTTGGGCCGCGCCTCATACACCATCCCGACGACACCGAGGGGCACGCGGACCTGACGCAACTGCATCCCGTTGGGCAGCGTCTTGCCCTGGATGACGTCGCCGATCGGATCGGGCAGAACGGCGACTTGCCGCAGGCCCTGGGCGATGCCCTCGACGCGGTCGGCGGTCAGACGCAGGCGGTCGATGAGACTGGCCTCCACACCTGCCGCCTCGGCCCGGGCGACATCGTCGGCGTTCGCCGCCAGGATGGCATCGGTCTGGACGAGAAGAGCCTCCGCTGCGTCATGCAGCACCTGGTTCTTCTGGATGGTCGTCAGTCGGGCCAGCATCCTGGACGCAGCTTTCGCCGCGGTCGCCTGGGCACGAACGATCTGTTCGACATCAGCCGCAGTGGTGATGGAAGGACTCATCGGTCCAGGATAAGGGTTCAGGGAGTTCATCCCTGATCGACGTCATCCTGGCGGCCGTCTTGTGCCCTGTCGAACGAGCCATGGCGGCCCGCTCCCCCTGCGAACCGAGAAGCACCGGCCACGGTGTCGCTTGCCAACGACGTCAGTCCGTGCGCGAACTCATTGCTCAGTGCATCTCTCTCTGCCATACCTTCCTGCTCGATCACCGACAGCCGGTCCTGACGTAGACACGTCTGCGGGAAGGCAGCGATCTCGCGCGCGAGATGCTTCGCGGCGCGCACCGCTTCGCCGTGCGGCACCACCCTGTTCACCAAGCCGATCTGATGGGCTTCTGAAGCCGAGACCGCCCGTCCGGTCAGGATGAGATCCATCGCATGCGAGGTGCCGATCAGGCGCGGCAACCGCACGGTGCCGCCGTCGATCAGCGGCACACCCCAGCGGCGACAGAACACACCGAGCACCGCGTCATCCTCGGCTATGCGCATGTCGGCCCACAAGGCCAGTTCGAGTCCGCCGGCGACCGCGTGTCCGCTGATGGCTGCGATCACCGGTTTGGACAGTTGCATCCGGGTCGGTCCCATCGGGCCGTCGCCATCGGGCTCCACCCGGTTGACCTTGTCTCCCGTCGCGACCGCTTTGAGATCTGCACCGGCGCAAAAGGTTCCACCCTCTCCGTGCAGTACCGCGACCGCGGCGTCGGGATCGGCGTCAAACGCGCGAAAGGCGTCCGCCAGCGCTGCGGCGGTCTCGCCGTCGACGGCGTTGCGCACCTCGGGCCGGTTGATGCCGATCGTGGTGACCGATCCTTCGCGGCGCACCACCACTGTGTTCGTCATGTGTCTCCCTTGGCCGGATGGGTCCGAACGTATCGCCGAAACCGCAGCGGCGACGCCTCTTCGACGCACATGCGCGCGGCAGAGCTACCTGAGGGAAGCGACGTAGTCCGTCGCCCTGGCTGCGGACCGGCGTGCCGCCGACTGCAGATCCGATCCCGCGGCCAGGTATGCAGCAAGAGAACCGACGAAGTGGTCACCGGCTCCCGTTGTGTCATGTGCGTGCACCTTCTCGACGTCGAATGTCTCGACCGAGCCGCCTGTGGCAACCACCACCCCGCGGGCGCCGAGAGTGATGACCACCGACCGCGCCACCTCCAGCAGTCGCCGGGCCATGTCGCCGGGATCAGTGAGCCGCCGGTCGCCGCAGTAATACTCGGCCTCCACCGCGTTGACGACCAACGGGTCGGCCGCGCCCAAAATGTTGTTGTCCAGCGGGGCGACCGGGCTGGGGTTGAGGATGAAACGGCAGTCGCCGGCTTCGGTCCATCCCACCACGGCCGCCGTCACCGATCGTGGGGATTCCAGTTGCGTCAGAACCACTTGCGGGGCGAGAGCGTCGAGCGCAGCGGTGACATGGTCCGCCGAGACCTGATCATTGGCACCGGAGATGACGATGATGCTGTTGTCTCCATCGGCATCGACCTCGATGACGGCGCGGCCACTTGCGCCGGCCACCTCGACGACGTGGCGGGTGTCCACACCGGCGGCGTCCTGGTGCCGGCGCATCGTTGTACCCGCGTCGTCGTCGCCCACTGCACCGATCAGGGCGGTGGGGCCGATGTCTGCCGCCGCGAGAGCCTGATTCGCTCCTTTACCGCCGGGTCGTTCGACGTAGCTCGTGCCCATCACCGTCTCGCCGACCCGTGGCCGGCGGTCGGTGCGGACGACGAGGTCCAGGTTCAACGTGCCAACCACTGCCACGAGGGCCGTATCGGACCTTGAAGATGTCGACGTCTGAGGATTGTCCATGTCCACCATCGTCCCTCACTGTCACAGATTCAACAGGTTGTCAGGGCCTTTCGGAGCACGGGATACGACGCGCGGTCGAGATACAGCCCGTAGGCTCGCACCACCCTGACGAACTGGGTTGCATACTGACAGTGAAAGGCCGCGTTGGCGGGCATCCATCGCGAGGGTTGCTTGTCGCTCTTGTCCTGGTTCGCTTCCCCGTCGACCGCCACCAGGTTCGCCGGATCGTTCGCAAACCGTTGTCTCACAACGGCATTCCAACGACGCGCACCCATCGACCAGGCGTAGGCCAATGGCACGATGTGGTCGATCTGCACCTTGGCGCCGGACCCTTTGCCCCGCCGGAAGACAATCCAGCGCCCGCTGTACGGGCTCTGCAGTTCACCGGAGGCCACCGCTCGCGGACAGCTGTCGATGGCCGTGAACACCTTGTCGCGCAGGTCCCGATCGAGGATGTCGTTGCGGGTGTCGCATCCGTTGCCGGCTCCGCGCGCATCGGTACCGTCGGTCCACGCCTCGCCGAAGGAGCTGCGTTCGTAGTCGGTCGATTTCGGGCGCTCCGCGAGCGCCGGGATCAACGTCAAGTCGGCCAGAACCGCTCGGGCATCGGTGGACGCGATGTGCGAATCCACCCCGGTGAGCCCGTCACTCGCCGCGAACACCGCCGCCATCGCGAAAGCGAACAGCGCCACCCACCACTTCAGGGCAACGGTACCGCCGTCACGACTTGTCCAGATAGGCCAATCGGACGGGCCCGAGGATCGAGTCGACGAGACCCGCCATCGGCTTGTGGTCGACGAGCGTGAGGTCGCGGCCCACCACTTCGTCGGCCAGCGCGCGGGTGTCCTCGATGAGGTCGCCGTCGGTGAGGAGAGAGAGGAACTTGAGCGACGAGGTCTGCCCCGATTGGAGGGAGCCAAGCAGATCACCTTCCCTCCGCTGCGCCAGGTCGACGATCGACAACGCGAATCCGTCATTGGACTCCGCGACAGCCCGTAACCGTTCCATCGCCGGCGACATCTCCGCCGCACCGGTCACCAGAAGACACAATCCGGGCAGACCACCACGGCCGACGCGGCCCCGCAATTGGTGCAGTTGGCTGACCCCGAAACGCTCGGCGTCCACGATCACCATGGTGGTCGCATTGGGCACGTCCACTCCCACCTCGATCACCGTTGTCGACACCAAGATGTCGATGTCCCCTGCGGTGAAGTCGGCCATCAGCAGGGCCTTCTCGTCCGCGGGCAGTCGACCGTGCAGGAGGCCGAGGCGATGAACACCCAACGGCCCTTCGCTCAGCGTCGTGAACATGTCCACCGCGGACGTGGCCGGTTCGGCTGCGGCTTCGGCGCCTTTGCGCTCCGACTTCTGCCCGGCCGCAGTCCCGTCGTCGCCGATCCGGGCGCACACCACGTACACCTGTCGACCGGCCTCGACCTCCTCGTTCACCCGCTCCCAGACACGCTGGACCCACTTCGGATTCCCACGCGGGACCACACTCGTGGTGATGGGTTGACGACCACGCGGCAGCTCTCGGAGCGTGGAGGTCTCGAGGTCTCCGAACACGGTCATGGCCACAGTGCGCGGGATGGGCGTCGCGGTCATCACCAGCAGATGCGGGACGATTCCGTCGCGTCCACGGGACCGCAACGTATCGCGCTGTTCCACACCGAATCTGTGCTGCTCGTCGACCACGACAAAACCGAGGTTGAAGAAGTCGACGTGTTCCTGGAGGAGCGCGTGGGTGCCGATCAAGATGCCCACCTGGCCGGTGACGGTTTCCAGAAGCGCGGTGCGTTTGGCCGCCGTCTTCATGGATCCGGTGATCAGCGCGATCCGGGTGGCTCCCTCCTCACCGTCGAGCTCACCTTCGCGCGCGAGTCCTCCGAGCATCGCCTCGAGCGTCCGGAGATGCTGAGCGGCAAGGACTTCCGTCGGAGCCAGTAGCGCGCACTGGTAGCCGTTGTCGATCACCCTCAGCATCACCAGCAGCGCCACCAGGGTTTTGCCCGACCCGACCTCTCCCTGGAGCAGCCTGCTCATCGGCGCGACGCTGGACTGATCGGCCGCGGCGATCGGGGCTGCGAGGTCGGCGCTGATCTCGTCGATCACGGCCGCCTGACCTTCGGTCAGAGTGAAGGGCAGCCGCGCGATCATCTTGTCCTCGAGGCCACCGGGTACGTGCCGACAGACAGGGCCGGCCGCACCGCGGTCGACGTGGCGTCGCTGCGCCAATGCCAGTTGCAACGCGAGCGCCTCGTCGAACTTGAGTCGGGCACGCGCCTGGTCGATGTCGTTCTGCCCCTCGGGCACGTGAATCTTGCGAAGCGCCTCGTCGGCACCGATCAACCCGCGGGCGAGCCGCTCGGTGTCGGGCAACGGGTCTTCGATCGGATCGAGTTGGCCGAGAACGGCGCGCACACACTGCCAGATGGTCCACGCCTGCAACTTGGCCGTGCCCCGGTACACGGGGATCACATCGCGCAGGAACTCGGAGAAGTCGATCGACCCATCTTTTTCTCCGCCGCCGTCTCCTGCGTCCACCGCAAGCGCTTTGGCGATCCCCGCCATCACCGCCGACCCCACAGCATCGTCGGCCTCGATCGAGGTGCCGTCCTCTGGCAGCAGCAGCCAGTTCGGGTGTGTGAGCTGTAGTTCGTTGCGGAAGTACTTGACCTCGCCGGCCATCATCACCCGCGTCCCCTTGGGGAGCTTCGCGGCGATCCACGGCGAGTTGAAGAAGGTGACAGCGATCCGGACGTTCCCGTCGAAGACAACGAGTTTGACCATCTTCCGGCGGGAATTGCGGATCGGGATCGTCTTGTTCTCCTCGACCCGGGCCACCACGGTGAGGCGCTCACCGGGTTCGGGTTTGCGTTCGCCCGAGAGATCACCTTGTTTGACGTAGCGGTCGGGAACGTAGCGTAGGAGCTCACCGACGGTCTGCACCTTGATCTGTTCCTCGAGCATGTCGGCTGCTTTGGCGCCGAGCACCGTCTCGAGCGAGTCGGACAGCGAAACCACTAGCGTGCCATGCCTATTCGACTCCGACCTGCAAGAGCTCGCCGACCTGGCCGCCGGGGTAGCTGACGAACTCGACCCCGGGGTGGTTGGTGTTCACATGGTGCTCGAGCTGCTCCAGAACCCCTGGATCGAGGTTCCGGCCCGCCAGCACGCTGACCATCTCGCCACCTGTGCTGAGCAGCAGATCGATCAGACCTGTCGCAGCGCCGAGGATCTCCCTGTCGATCACCAGGACTCCGTCGCCGATGAGTCCGAGATGGTCACCCGGCCGACAGGTTCCGGCAAAGGTCAGGGCGGTCTCGGTGGCCACCACCACCGCGCCGAAACGCGTTGCGGCGGCTGCTTCAGCCATCGCGTAGGCGTCGTCGTCGGCCAGTTCGGTCGGGTCGTGGACTGCCATCGCCGACAGACTCTGCACCATCGACCCGCCCGGGAGGATGACCACCGAGCGCTCCCGCGAGCGGGCAGCGGCAGCGACGGCGACGAGTTCCTGCGCCGGCAATGCCCCATTGCCCATCAACACCACATGTGCACTGTCGACCTCGATGATCGCCTTGGCCAACGCGTCCGCATCCAGTTCGCCGGCACCATCGGTGTCGGCGCGGACCACCACGGCCCCCTCCTGTTCGAACAACTCGGCAGCCTCGTCGCCGGTGACCACGGCCACGACCGCGCGTTTACGTTTGGGAAGGTGACCGGAGTCGTCGTCCTGGCCTCGATGGGCATCGAGCAAAAAGCAGCTGATCCGGATGTCGGAGACCCTTCCCAGGGCCAGCCCCGCCTCGATCGCCGCACCCGGTTCACAGGTGTGCACGTGAATCGAGAATCGTTCACCTGCTTCGTCATCGGCACTGTCACCGACGATCACCACCGCATCACCGAGATTGTCCAGATCGCGCCGCAACGTCGAGATCTGCTCTGCGGCAGCGCCTTCGAGGAGGTACATCACCTCGAAGTCCATCTCATCGTCACTCTCGCACGTCTCGCCGATCTGGTGTCCGATGCGGTCACCGCCACCGGCAAGCGCGCCCTGATAACGACGGCGGCGTGCAGATACACCGGTGAGTACCTTGACCAGTTCGTCGAAGATCACGAGCAGACCTCGTCCACCGGCGTCGACCACCCCGGCCTGAGCCAGCACGTCGAGTTGGCCGGTGGTGAGGTCGAGATCCTCGGCGCAGCCGTCGGCGATCGCCCTGGCGAGGTCGGCAGGCGTCGCCTCGATGTGTTCGGCGGCATTGTGCGCCGCGCGCCGCAGCAACGTGAGGACGGTGCCTTCACGCGGCTGGCTCACCGCGCGAGTGGCGGCCAGCGATCCGAGACGCAGGCCCGCGACCCA
The DNA here is from genome assembly GCF_054063855.1 of Williamsia sp. R60. Lineage (NCBI taxonomy): Bacteria > Bacillati > Actinomycetota > Actinomycetes > Mycobacteriales > Nocardiaceae > Williamsia > Williamsia sp. R60. The sequence continues at coordinate 1,174,626 of NZ_JBSSGR010000001.1, read as the reverse complement.
CAATTGGTTGAAGGAGACACGGCCACCGATGGAGTTGACCTCGGCAGCGTCGGCCAGTCCGACGAGGACCTGCGAGAGAATGATGCCCGAGTTACCCCGCGCCTTGCCCACGGCACCATCAGCCATCGCCCTGGCGACCGTCGCCGTGTCGGCATCGGCCTGTACCTCACCCACTGCGTCGGCTGCCGCCATCATCGTGTGCAGCATGTTGCTGCCGGTGTCCGAATCCGGGATGGGGAAGACGTTGAGGTCGTTGATCTCGGCGCGGACGGCACCGAGTCCTGCCACCGCACCCTCGATCCAGTCGCGCAACAACCCGGGATCCATGGCGGGTACACCAACCTGCTCCGTCAATGTCCGCACCTCCCCTCATGTGGTCTGTTCCACAGACTAATCTGAGGGGACGACCAACCGGACCCGGCCGTATCAGCGGGACGGGGACGTGAGGCTATTTGGATCGCGGCCCACCCAGCCGCTATCCTTGCAGGGTTGCCTATCGGACGCTGGCGTCACGCCGAACACCGAGGGGCCATGACCACCAGTTTCTCACTAAGGAGTTCGACGATGGCTGCCGTCTGCGACGTATGCGCCAAGGGCCCCGGCTTCGGTAAGTCGGTCTCTCACTCACACCGGCGTACCAACCGGCGCTGGAACCCGAACATCCAGACCGTTCGGGCCCAGATCGCTCCCGGAAACCGCAAGCGCCTGAATGTTTGCACCTCATGCCTGAAGGCCGGCAAGGTCGTCCGGGGCTGACCCCGTGACCGACACACGGCCGGAGTCGGCCGTCGAGTCCGATTCCGTCCAGCTCAGCGACGATGGCGTTCTGCGGATCGCCGTCGCGTCTGACAAAGCGGGCAACTCCCTGGACCGCGGTTATTTCAACCGCGGCACCGAGGTCTTGCTCCAAGTGGCGCGTGGCGAGATCAAAGCCGGTGCCATTCTTCTGATCGGTACCGGAGCCAACTTCTGCGCGGGCGGCAACGTTCGCGACTTCGCGGCTGCCGACGACCGACCTGACTTCCTCGGTGGTCTCGCCGGTGACTTCCACCACTTCATCCGAGCTCTCGTCGGAGCCGGTCTCCCGATCGTCGCAGCAGTGCACGGTTGGGCTGCCGGCGCGGGGATGAGTTTGGTGACGCACAGCGATGTCGCCATCGGTGGCACATCCACCAAGATGCGTCCGGCCTACATCGGGATCGGTCTCAGTCCGGACGGCGGCCTCACGTGGTCGCTCCCCCGGGTTGTCGGAGCCGCCCGTGCCCGCGACATCATCTTGACCAACCGGATCGTGGACGCGGCCGGTGCACTCGAACTGGGTTTGCTCTCACGCATCGTCGAGGACGACGAGGTTCTGGCGACCGCAGAAGCCGCTGCATCCGCGATCGCGGCCGGTCCGTGGCGAGCGTTGTCCGCCACCCGGGCACTTCTCACGAACTCCCCGACATCCACGCTGAGCGATCAGCTCGATGCCGAGGCCGCATCGATATCGGCACTGTCCGGCCAGCCCGACGGAGTCGAAGGCGTCGACGCGTTCGTCGGCAAACGCAAGCCGGACTTCTCTTCCATCAACGGCAAGTAGTCGCCGGTACCGGACTTGCTGTGACGCCGCTGTTCACGGCAGGCGCCAGTCCACCTCATCGGCGCCCTGTTCGGTGAGCGCTGCATTGGCACGCGAGAACGGCTTCGACCCGAAGAATCCGCGACTTGCCGACAGCGGCGACGGATGGGGAGACGTTATCGTCGCGACCCCGGGCAACCAGGGCGCAAGTGATGCGGCATCTTTCCCCCACAGAATCGCGACCAACGGCTGATCTCGGGCCGCCAAGGCCTTGATGGCGCACTCGGTGACCGCCTCCCACCCCTTGCCGCGATGACTCGCCGGGGTTCCGGGCGCGACCGTGAGAACCCGATTGAGCAGCAGTACCCCTTGATCCGCCCAGGGCGTCAGGTCCCCGTTCGCCGGTCGCGGAAATCCGAGATCGGAACCGTACTCGGTGAAGATGTTCCCCAGGCTGCGAGGAACCGGTCTCACCTCCGGTGCCACCGAAAAGCTCAGTCCCACAGCATGTCCGGGCGTCGGGTAGGGATCCTGGCCCACCACGAGAACTCTCACCTCGTCGAAGGGACGGGTGAACGCGCGCAAGACGTTGGGCCCCGACGGCAGATACGTTCGCCCTGCGGCCAACTCGGCACGCAGGAACTCGCCCATCCGCGCGACATCGTCGGCCACCGGTTCGAGGGCTTTTGCCCAGCCCGCGTCCACGAGTTCGGACAGTGGTCGCCCGTCGGACATATCGCTCCTCACCGTGGGAAAGTGCCGATCACCTAGTCGAGCCGCCTCAGGGCGGTTCGATAGTAGGCGGCATTGTTGGCATACAGATCGACGTTCAGGTCGATGTGACCTTCCGGAACCTGGTAGCCCTGACGTATTTTCGCCGGAACACCGAGCGCCATCGAACGGTCGGGTACCTCGAACTTGAACGGCACCACCGCCCCGGCACCGACAATGGAACCGGCTCCGATCCGAGACCCGTTGAGTACCACCGACCCTGAAGCGATCAGGCAGTTGTCGCCGATCACGGCGCCCTCGATGTGCGCGTTGTGCCCGATGGTGCACCGCGCCCCGATCACCGTCGCGTCCACGAGTGTGCAGTGGATGACGGTGCCGTCCTGGATGTTTGTCCGCTCGCCGACGGTGATGGTTCCGTAGTCGCCCCGAAGCACGGCACCGGGCCATACCGAGACCCCCGCCTCGAGCGTGACGGCTCCGATCACCACCGCATCGGGATGGATGTAGACCCCTTCGCCCAGTTGCGGTTCTCGGTCATCGAGTGCGTAGATCGCCATGGCAATCACAGTATCGCGGGCGCCCAGTCGGTCGACCGCAGCGGTCAGAATGTCCGCCAGCCGCTATCGAGGTCGGACACATCCAAGCCCGAGACCACCACCGACGGGCCGCTTTCAGCCGCATGAACCGACCCGATCGCGGTCCACCCCGTCGGCAGCTCACCGGGCGCGAAGGCAGCCAAGAGTTCATGGTCTTCTCCACCGGCCACGGCCCAGCGGACCGGGTCGACATCCAGCTCGGCTGCTGCCGCGGCCAGGTCGGGGGGCACCGGAATGGCAGCGGGGTCCACCCGAAGCGACAGACCCGACATCCTTGCCATCGTTCGCAGTTCACTCGACAAGCCGTCCGAGATGTCGGTCATCGCGTGCACGCCCGACTCCGCCGCGGCCAGGGCCAGCTGCAGGTGCGGTTTCGGAACGCAGTGCGCGGCAACAAGATCGGCGAACTCATCGACGCCTGCCAGCAGGAGAGCAAGGCCCGCGGCGGATCCACCGAGCGGGCCCGATACGGCGAGAACGTCGCCGGCTACCGGTGTGGAGAGTCGAACCGGTGCGCGGTCGTCCATCGCACCGATCGCCGTCACCGCGATCACCAGTTGATCGCCCGCGGTGAGATCGCCACCGACGACCTGCGCCCCGTACCGCGCTGCGGCCTCACGCATTCCGTCGCGGACACCGACCAGAGTTGTGGTGGGGGTTCGATCCGGGCACGTCAGCGACACCACAAAACCGGTGACCCTGGCTCCCATCGACATCACGTCGGCGGCATTGGCCACCACCGCTTTGGCGCCCACCTGACGTGGCGTGCTCCAGTCGAGTCGAAAGTGCTGTCCGTCGACGAGTGCATCGGTGCTCACCACCACCGGTCCGCTGCCGACGAGAACCGCGGCGTCATCACCCGGGCCCACGATCACCCCATCTGCAGGAGCGGAGTCGTTCTGTGCGGTGAACAACGCGATCAGCTCGTGCTCACCGACGTCGCCGACCGTGCGGACGGGATCGCTGGACAGGTTCCCTCACCGCCCCTCTGTTCATCTCGAGTCTGTTGATTGGCCTCTGAGCACCGTTGTCGGTGAGAATATGTGCCAGTGTATTTGGGTCAGCCACCGGTTGATCGCAGTCGCCAGCGAAAGGAACGCCGTGGTTCAGGCATACATACTGATCCAGACCGAGGTCGGAAAGGCCGCCGTGGCAGCGGCCACCATCTCGGAGATCGACGGCGTCGCCTCGTCGGAGGAGGTCAGCGGCCCTTACGACGTCATCGTGCGCGTGGATGCGACCGATGGGACGCACCTCACCGAAGCGGTGGTACCGAAGATCCAGCAGGTCGAAGGAATCACCCGGACGTTGACCTGCCCGGTGGTGACCGGTACGCCGAGGCAGGGGTGAGCGACTCGTCGACGCGCCGGCTCAGTCCGGCCGTGATCGCCAGCATCGTAGCGATCCCGGTCATGGTGATCGTGGGGTTCATCACCTATGCAGTGGTCGGCACAGACGGTGCAACCTCCGACGACACCCCGCTGAAGACGATGGCAGCGCCCGAACGGGACTCTCCGGAGTGCGCGAAACTCATTGCCGCCCTTCCCGAAAGTTTTGAGGGATTCGGTAAGCGAGAGACCGCTGCGGACGGCCTGGTGACCTGGGCGCCGGGCGACCAGGTGGCCGGACCCGTCCAGGTGCGTTGCGGAGTCGATCGGCCCGAATCGCTCTCGCCGACCTCTGGCTTGCAGGTCGTCGATCCGGTGCAGTGGTTCTCGGTGTCGGCGACAACCGAGGCCAAGGGCTTCCTCTGGTACGCCGTCGACCATCGGCCCTATGTGGCCATCTGGCTACCCGAGAACGTCGGAAATGGCCCCATTCAACAGGTTTCGCAACTGATCGACCAGAACCTCACGAGCGCACCCATCGATCTGGGCGGCTGAGGACGTCACGTCACTCGGGCTTGGTCCGCCGGCCGAGCAGTGAATAGATGGCCTCGGTGACCGTGAGGCCTTCGTGGCAGACCTGGTGAACCGCTTCGGTCAAAGGCATGTCCACACCGTGTTTCTCGGCCAGTGCCCGTACCGACGTGCACGACTTCACACCCTCGGCGACCTGACCGTTGGTGGCTTCTTGAGCCTCTGCCAGAGTCTTGCCCTCCCCCAATCTGCTGCCGAATGTGCGATTGCGCGACAGCGGCGAGGAGCATGTGGCGACGAGATCACCGACCCCGGCCAGCCCGGCGAGTGTTTCCGGTCTCGCCCCCAGCGCGACCCCCAAGCGGATTGTCTCGGCCAGACCGCGAGTGATGATGGATGCCAGGGTGTTCTCCCCGAGGCCGACACCGGACGCCATCCCACATGCGAGCGCGATGACGTTCTTGACCGCGCCCCCGATCTCGCAGCCGACCACATCCGTGTTGGTGTACGGCCGAAAATATCTCGTACTGCACGCCTTCTGGATGTCGCGCGCCCGGGACTCGTCCTCACACGCGACCACGGTCGCGGCGGGTTGGCCGACTGCGATCTCGCCGGCGAGATTGGGCCCCGACAGCACCGCGACGCGATCTGAGGCGGCACCGGTCACCTCGGCGATCACTTCGCTCATCCGCAGCAGCGTCCCGGTTTCCACGCCTTTGGACAACGACATCAGGGTTGCGGTACCGGCGAGGTGCGGCAGCCAGGTCTGCATACTCGCGCGCAGCGACTGGGAGGGCACGGCACAGACCACCAGGTCGGCACCCGCGAGAACCTCGGCGAGGTCGGCGCTGGCGCGCAGGCCCTCGGGCAGAGGTACCTGTGGCAGGTAATCGGGGTTGGTGTGGGTGCGGTTGATGGCGTCCGCCAGTTCAGGCCTCCTCGACCACAAGACCGTCGGGGTGCCCGCGTCGACCAACACCTTGGCCATCGCAGTGCCCCACGAACCCGAGCCCATCACGACCGCCTGCATCACGCCACCACCTTCTCCATCGTTCTCTGCCGTCCGACTGTGTCGACATCCGCTGCCCGGACCGACCCGATTCTCTCGAACGGTCCAAGACTAGAGGCCACGGAGGTGGTGGGGTGCCTTTTCCCCCCGCGACCACCGGCGACCATGATGGAGGTCATGGATACGCGATCGATCGCAGTCGTCATCGCGGTCAAAGAGCTGAGCGCAGCCAAGACACGGCTGTCGCCGGGCGTCGACGGCAACGCCCGACGCCAACTGGTGCTGGCCATGCTGACCGACACCCTCGCAGCGGTGCGAGCCGCGGGACTCGATCAGGTGGTGGTGGTCAGTCCCGACACATCGGTGGCCGAGGCCGCGCAGGCGAGTGGCGCTCGCACTGTGGTGGACCGCGGCGACGTGCTCAACGGCGATGTTCTCAACGCGGCGTTCGCGATCGGCATCGACCACGCTCTGTCGTTGTGGCCCGGCAGCCGAATCATGGTGCTGCAGGCCGATCTCCCCGCCGTGAGGCCCGAGTCGCTCACGGCCGCCATCGACCGGTCCGCGGATCTGGAGCGGGCCTTCATCGCCGACCATTCGGGCACCGGCACCACCGCACTGTTCCTGAACGCAGCCGATCTCAGCGCCGCCGACACCCTTCGGTTCGGGGCCCATTCGGCCCGAGAACATCGTCGCCGGGGTGCGGTCGAACTCACCGAGGACTCCGGTCGCTGGCCGGACCTTAGGATCGACGTCGACACCGTCGAGGATTTGCTGACCGCACGGCGCCTTGGCCTGGGAACTTCCACCAGTGCGGTTCTCGAACGCTTGCAATTGGATGAACAAACCTGATCTCCCGGTGTCGGGGCCCTGACAGATAGGCCATGATGGTCTGGTGAGCACAGCCGAATCAACGACCCCCGCTCCCCGGCCGCGATCGTCGATGCCGGCCGCCCCGCCGGCAGCCACCGCCGCCCCCACCGCCACAGCGGACCTTCCCGAAGACCGTTACCTGAACCGGGAACTGAGTTGGCTCGACTTCAACGCCCGGGTTCTGGCGCTGGCAGAAGACACCTCGCTGCCCTTGCTCGAGAGGGCAAAGTTCTTGGCCATCTTCGCCTCGAACCTCGACGAGTTCTTCATGGTGCGTGTCGCCGGGCTCAAGCGCAGACACGAAACCGGCCTGTCGGTACGGTCGGCCGACGGGCTGTCACCGCGCGAGCAGCTCGCACTCATCGCACAGCGCACACAGGTGCTGGCCGAACGCCACGCCCGGGTCTTCCTCGACTCGGTCCGCAAGGCCCTGGCGGACAACAACATTCACGTCATCACCTGGGACCAGTTGACTGACGACGAGCGCCGCCGGATGGCCGAGTACTTCCACGAAGAGGTCTTCCCGGTTCTGACGCCACTCGCGGTCGACCCGGCGCACCCGTTCCCGTACATCTCCGGCCTCAGCCTCAATCTGGCGGTGACCGTCAAGGACGTCACCGAAGGCGGCGAACATTTCGCGCGCGTCAAGGTGCCCGACAACGTCGACCGCTTCGTTCAGGTCGATCGGTTCATGCCGCCGGAATTCCGGCAGAACTACGCGAAAACCGCCGACACCCCGGCGAAAACGGTTCTGCTGCCGCTGGAGTATCTGATCGCAGCTCACCTCGATCAGCTGTTCCCCGGGATGGAGATCGTCGAGCACCACGCTTTCCGCATCACTCGCAACGCGGATTTCGAGGTGGAGGAAGACCGCGACGAGGATCTCCTGCAGGCACTCGAACGAGAACTGGCGCGGCGACGTTTCGGTTCGCCGGTGCGCCTCGAGGTCGCCGACGACATGACCGAGCACATGCTCGAACTGTTGCTGCGTGAGCTCGACGTCGACCCGGCAGACGTCATCGAAGTTCCCGGGCTGCTCGACCTGTCGAGTCTGTTCCAGGTGGCCGCCGTGGACCGTCCGGCTCTCAAGGACCCGCCGTTCGTCCCGGCCACCCACCCGGCTTTCGGTGAGCGCGAAACACCCAAGAGCATCTTCTCGACCCTGCGTGACGGCGACGTCCTGGTCCATCACCCGTACGACTCGTTCTCCACGAGTGTGCAGCGGTTCCTCGAGCAGGCCGCGGCAGATCCCCAGGTGCTGGCGATCAAGCAGACGCTGTACCGCACCTCGGGCGACTCCCCGATCGTGAACGCATTGATCGACGCCGCCGAGGCCGGCAAACAGGTTGTCGCGCTTGTGGAGATCAAGGCCCGCTTCGACGAGCAGGCCAACATCAAGTGGGCCCGACAGCTCGAGCAGGCCGGCGTGCACGTCGTCTACGGACTCGTCGGGCTCAAGACACACTGCAAGACATGTCTCGTCGTGCGCCGTGAAGGGTCCACCATCCGCCGGTACTGCCACATCGGAACCGGTAACTACAATCCGAAAACCGCGCGGCTCTACGAAGACGTGGGCCTGTTCACCGCGGCCCCGGACATCGGTGCCGACCTGACCGATCTGTTCAACACCCTCACCGGCTACTCACGGAAGGTGGCCTACCGCAACCTGTTGGTCGCCCCGCACGGAGTGCGGGCGGGCATCATCGACCGGATCCTCGGAGAATGTGAACGGCGTCAGGCCGGTCACACCGATGCTCGGATCCGGTTGAAGATGAATGCTCTGGTTGACGAGCAGGTCATCGACGCCCTGTACCGGGCGTCGCAGGCCGGTGTTCCTGTCGAGGTCGTGGTGCGTGGGATCTGTGCGCTGCGGCCGGGCGTTCCGGGTATGAGCGAGAACATCACCGTCCGCTCGATACTCGGACAGTTCCTGGAGCACTCACGGGTTCTGCATTTCCAGTCCCTCGACGAGTTCTGGATCGGCAGCGCCGACATGATGCACCGCAATCTCGACCGCCGCGTGGAAGTGATGGCGCAGGTGCGCGATCCACGACTGACCCGCGAACTCGACGACGTCTTCAACTCGGCGATGGACCCGACCACCCGCAGTTGGGTGCTCGGCGAGGACGGCGGCTGGACGGCGTCGCCTGCCGCAGGTGAAGAGGTACGTGATCATCAGCGCCAGATGATGCGTCGCAACCGTAGCCGGGCCGACCTGATCCAGTGAGCAAAGGGGCAGACGGCAAGAACACTGTTGTCTATGCGGCCGGCGGAGTCGTGTGGCGTGAGAACTCCGCCGGTGACGTCGAAGTCGTGATCGTCCACCGCCCGCGGTACGACGACTGGACGCTGCCCAAGGGCAAGGTCGAGCCGGGCGAGACGTTGATCAGCACCGCGGTACGGGAGATCAAAGAAGAGACCGGTTACGACGTCCGGCTGGTACGGCACCTACGCATGGTCAGCTACGACCTACGTGGACCCGGTCGCAAGCACGTGCATTACTGGTCCGCCGAAGCGGTCGGCGGCAGCTTTACACCCAACCACGAGGTTGACGAAATACGTTGGCTGCCAATTGAATTGGCTGCCGAGCAACTTTCCTTCCGGCTGGACCAGAAGGTCCTGGCAACTTTCGAACAGCTACCCGCACGACTCGATACGGTCCTGCTGGTGCGTCACGCCAAGGCGGGCCGCAAATCTCGGTACCACGGCGATGACCGTCTGCGACCGTTGGAGAAGGTCGGCCGAACCCAGTCCGAGGCATTGCTCGGACAGCTCCTCGCGTTCGGGCCCACGCACGTGCACTCCGCTGACCGCGTCCGGTGCGAGCAGACAGTGGCACCGCTTGCTGATGAGCTGGGTGTGTCGATCATCAGTGAACCCAGCCTGGCCGAGGAAGCGTTCAACGAAGATCCCAAACCGGGGAGACGGCGGATCCGAGAGATCGGTTGCGAGAGCGGGATCCATGTCGTGTGCAGTCAGGGCAAGGTCATCCCGCCGCTGATGAAGTGGTGGTCGGCGCACGACGGTGTGAAGCTGCCGCCCGCACGAAATCGTAAGGCGAGCGTGTGGGTGCTTTCTTTGTTGGACGGCAAATTGGTTGCTGCCAACCACATCGACAGCCCACTGCCCGGCAACCCCGGCACCTGATCTCAGGACGTCCCCCGTTGCCTTGTCGCAGGGGTGGCCACACAACGCAAAACAAACCCCGGCGGAGGGAAGGTCCGCCGGGGTTTGTTCGGTCTGATGCTGGTCTGGCTACTTGCTTGTGCGCTTTGCAGCGGTCTTCTTGGCCGGAGCCTTCTTGGCAGCGGTCTTCTTGGCCGGTGCTGCCGTGGTCTTCTTGGCAGCGGTCTTCTTGGCCGGTGCTGCCGTGGTCTTCTTGGCAGCGGTCTTCTTGGCCGGTGCTGCCGTGGTCTTCTTGGCAGCAGTCTTCTTGGCCGGTGCTGCCGTGGTCTTCTTCGCGGCGGTCTTCTTGGCCGGAGTGGCCGCCTTCTTGGCCGGAGCCGCCTTCTTGGCGGCGGTCTTCTTGGCCGGTGCACTGCTCGAAGCAGTTGCGCTGCCCCGCTTGACTGCTGGTCCCGACGCGCTCAGCTTCTGCTTGCCGGAGACCACCAACTTGAACTGGGCGCCCGGACGGAATGCCGGAACCCAAGTCGGACGGACCTTGACTGTTTCACCGGTGCGGGGGTTGCGGGCAACCCGTGCAGCGCGGCGACGCTTTTCGAAAACACCAAAGCCGGTGATCGTGACGCTCTCGCCTTTGTTCACAGCGCGAACGATCGTATCGACGATGTGCTCAACGGCATCTGTAGCCGTCCGGCGATCGGTCCCCAACTTCTTTGTCAGTTCCTCGATGAGCTCTGCCTTGTTCATGGATTCAACCTCCGCAAACTGTTGGCCCACTTTGGGCCAGCTACAGGACACGGTAAACGTCAAATGGCAAAACGTCCACGATCCACGCCAAATTCACCCGGCGTGGCGAAAGGTTTGTCCTCTAACAGGTTACGTCAGAGGCCGGCTTCAGGCTCCCGAGGGAGGGACCGGCAGGGTTTTCGGTTTCCATACGGGCCTTACCTTTTCATACGCAGAAATGGCTTCGACCTGCCGCAATGTCAGTCCGATGTCGTCCAGACCCTCCATCAGACGCCACCTTGTGTACTCATCAATTGCAAAGCGCACCACTAGGTCCCCTGCGGTGACGGTCTGATCTTCAAGGCTCACCGTCAATTCCAGTCCGGGCTGCTCTTCGAGCCGTTTCCAGAGCAGTTCGACGTCCGACTGCTCCACCTGCGCGGCCACCAAACCCGCTTTTCCGGCGTTCCCGCGGAAGATATCGGCGAATCTCGACGAGATGACAACCCGAAATCCGAAGTCGGATAACGCCCAGACGGCGTGCTCGCGCGACGACCCGGTGCCGAAGTCGGGCCCGGCCACGAGCACCGAGCCGCGGTTGTACGGCTCGGTGTTGAGGACAAAATCGGGGTCGTTGCGCCACGCGGCGAACAAACCGTCCTCAAAGCCCGTGCGAGTCACCCGCTTCAGGTAGACCGCCGGGATGATCTGATCTGTGTCGACGTTGCCCCTGCGCATCGGGACGCCGATGCCGGTGTGCGTGGTGATCGGTTCCATCGTCTGTTCTTTCTTTTCGGCCTGTGAGATTTATCGGACGGGATCGGGCAGATCCGTGGGCGCAGAAAGCCGACCTCGGATCGCAGTGGCCGCCGCCACCGCCGGGGAGACCAGATGGGTTCGGCCGCCCTTGCCCTGTCGCCCTTCGAAATTCCGGTTCGATGTGGACGCACACCGTTCGCCTGGCGCCAGCTGGTCCGGGTTCATCCCCAGACACATCGAGCACCCCGCCTGTCGCCACTGTGCGCCCGCGGCATCGAATATCTCACCGAGGCCCTCCTGCTCGGCCTGCAGCCGCACACGGGTGGACCCGGGAACGATCAGCATGCGCATCCCGTCGGCGATCTTGCGACCGTCGAGGATCTCGGCCACCGCACGTAGGTCCTCGATGCGCCCGTTGGTGCACGATCCGACGAAGACGGTGTCCACCTCCACATCACGCAGTGGGGTTCCGGGCTTCAAATCCATGTACTCGAGCGCCTTCTGCGCCGAGGCGGCCAGCCCCTCGTCGGTCATCTCGGCCGGGTCCGGCACCGTGGCACCGAGAGGTGCGCCCTGTCCGGGGTTGGTCCCCCAGGTGACGAACGGCGTCAGCGACGCCGCGTCGATGTGCACCTCGGCATCGAAGACAGCGTCCGGATCGGTACGCAATTGCCGCCAATTCTCCACCGCCGCGTCCCAATCGGCACCCTGCGGGGCGTGCGGACGGCCCTTGATGAACTCGAAGGTGGTGTCGTCGGGAGCGATGAGACCCGCGCGTGCACCGGCCTCAATCGACATGTTGCACACGGTCATCCGTGCTTCCATCGACAGCTTCTCGATCGCCGATCCGCGGTACTCGAGGACGTAACCCTGCCCTCCGCCGGTGCCGATCTTGGCAATGATCGCCAGGATCAGGTCCTTGCTCGTCACGCCGGGCGGCAGCTCGCCGTCGACGGTGATCGCCATTGTCTTGAAGGGGCGCAACGACAAAGTCTGAGTCGCCATGACGTGTTCGACCTCAGAGGTGCCGATGCCCATTGCGATCGCACCGAAGGCGCCGTGGGTCGAGGTGTGGCTGTCGCCGCAGACCACTGTCATACCCGGCAGGGTGAGTCCGAGCTGTGGACCGATGATGTGGACGATGCCCTGTTCGGCGTCGCCCATCGAATGCAGTCGGATACCGAACTCTTCGCAGTTGCGGCGGAGGGTGTCCACCTGCAATCGCGAGATGGGGTCGGCGATGACCTTGTCGATGTCGACCGTCGGGACATTGTGGTCCTCGGTCGCGATCGTGAGGTCGGGCCTGCGCACCGGACGGTTCGCCAGGCGGAGCCCATCGAATGCCTGCGGACTGGTCACCTCGTGCACGAGATGTAGATCGATGTAGATCAAATCGGGGTTGCGTGAGGATCCTTCTCCCTCACCGCGGACCACAACATGCTCTTCCCAGACCTTTTCGGCCAGGGTCATCGGACGGTCGGTCACCACAATCACCACTTTTCTGTCTTACCGAGTTGGGGCTGGCATCTCAGTATGCGAGAGCATAGTATCGGCTTGTGAGAAATGATACCGCATCGGCCACCTCCAGTGGCATCGGTGTTCTGGACAAATCCGTTGCAGTTCTGCACGCCGTCGCCGAGGGCCCGTGCAATCTGGGAGAGCTCTGTTCACGCACCGGCCTGCCCCGCGCCACCGCGCACCGATTGGCGGTCGGCCTCGAGACCCATCGACTGCTGGCACGCAACACATCCGGCTTGTGGTGCCCCGGTCCGGTCTTGGGCGAATTGGCGGCCGGTGCCACCGACACGGTCCGCGAGGCCGCAGCTCTGGTGCTGCCGAGGCTTCGCGAGATCACCGGGGAAAGTGTGCAGCTCTATCGCCGCGAGGGTGCCGACCGCATCTGTGTCGCGGCGATCGAACCGCCGTCGGGACTTCGGGACACGGTCCCGGTCGGCGCGCGTCTGCCGATGAACGCCGGTTCCGGAGCGAAGGTCCTTCTTGCCTGGGCCGATCCGGCGACCGCGCGATTGTTGTTGGGGGAGAACGGATTCAGCGAGCGAACATTGCTCGAGGTGCGACGACGCGGCTGGGCACAGAGCGTCGGAGAACGCGAGCCCGGCGTCGCGAGTGTGTCCGCCCCGGTTCGCAGCCCCAGCGGCGAGGTGATCGCGGCCATCTCGGTATCCGGCCCCATCGACCGTATGGGCCGGCGTCCGGGATCGCGATGGGCCGCTGACCTGCTGGCTGCAGCCGATGCGATCAACAAGCGGCTGTAGCGCGGCATTAGTGTGTGAGAACACGTTCATCTGAGATGGAGATTGAGGGTCGTCGACCCATCACTCTCCCGCGGCGAGAGGGCACCGAGTGGGTACGAACGAGCGCGGCAAGATTGTCATGAGCGAGGACGAGATCTCGACGTTCATCGTCCAGAGCCGAACCGCGACACTGGCAACGGTGTCCGCTCAGGGCAGGCCGCACCTCGTCGCGATGTGGTACGCGGTGATCGACGGCGAGATCTGGTTCGAGACCAAGGCCAAGTCACAGAAGGCGGTGAACGTGCGCCGCAACCCGATCTGCACCGTGATGATCGAAGACGGCCTGACCTACGACAAACTCCGCGGCGTCGCGATCGAAGGCACGGCATCGATCCACGACGATCCCGACACCATCCTGAAGGTCGGGATCAGTGTGTGGGAACGGTACAACGGCCCGTACACCGAAGAGATGCGACCGTTTGTAGACCAGATGATGAACAAGCGCGTGGCGGTCCGGGTCTCACCCGACCGCGTCCGCAGCTGGGATCACCGCAAACTGGGTATGCCCGAGATCCCGTTGGCCGGCAGCACAGCTGAGTTCCTGAACCAGCAATGATCGCGTGCACCGACCGCCGAGTGTGTGATCACTCGGCCAGGTGCGCGGCGATTTCGTCCAGGACCGGGTCACCGTCGGCGGCATTCTGGACCTGATCGCGCCACGACGACAATTTCGCATCCCTGGCGTGGATGTCGTCCGCACTCTCGGTGGCGCTGGTGGTCGATGACGTCCCCGGCATATCCGGTGATGATGATCCGATCCTCAGGTCGAGTTCGGCGAGCAGCTCGTTCTTCGTCATCTTCTTGGTCATTGGCCAATCCTGCGTCAGGCACGTAGCTTTCTTCAACTCGTCGCCCGATCGACGGCATCAGAGACGCACACGCGGTGGATCCAGTCGGCTGTCCGACGGCTTTTGTACGCTCATCGGGTTGACCCCGTACTCGAGGAGGTACCGATGGTGCACTATCTGCGCCTCGTCTCGGACTCTGGTCGCGAGTTGAACTACCGGCTCCATCACGATGCCGATCCCGACTCGATCCAGACCTGGCTCGCCGAAGGCGTTCGAGCGCAAGCGTTCGTCAACGTCCCGATCGTGATGGACGGCCAGGTGGAGATCACCACGCTCGCCGTGCAACCGGGGCGCTGGGCGGCCTGGATGGTGTTCCACGTCGCCCAACCTCTCTGACGCGACCGCCACCCGACAAGACACCAAGGAGACGCTGCCGTGGCAGATCCCGTCTGGCTCGCCGACGTTCTGCGCGCAGAGGGTGTGGAGACCGTGGAGTATCCGGGCTGGCTTGACCGCGGCCACGGCGATTTCGGCCAGATCACCCACGTCATGGCACACCACACCGGTGGTAATGCCAGTCCCCGATCCATCGCCGAGCATCCTGAATTGGGACTGAGTTCCCAGATACACCTTGCCCGCAACGGCGTCGCGACAGTTGTGGGCGCGGGCATCGCATGGCATGCCGGTCCTGGCGACTGGCCCGGCATTCCCACCGATGACGCCAACCGGGTCTCCATCGGGATCGAGGCGGAGAACAGCGGCACCGAAGGATGGTCCGCGGCGCAGTACTGGGCTTACGTGAAGGTGTGTGCAGCGATCTGCCGTCAGCTCGGACTGGGCGCAGATCGCGTCATCGGTCACAAGGAATGGGCCGGCCGCTCGCAGGGGAAGTGGGACCCGGGCGGTATCGACATGGACGCGTTTCGGCAAGACATCCAGCAACAGATCAACCGAGGCCCGACACCGCCGGCGGTCAACCAGATCGATGAGGTCCAGAAGGTCGCGGGTTTTTGGCTGGGAGAACGT
The DNA here is from genome assembly GCF_054063855.1 of Williamsia sp. R60. Classification (NCBI taxonomy): domain Bacteria; kingdom Bacillati; phylum Actinomycetota; class Actinomycetes; order Mycobacteriales; family Nocardiaceae; genus Williamsia; species Williamsia sp. R60. The sequence continues at coordinate 1,159,256 of NZ_JBSSGR010000001.1, read as the reverse complement.
GAGACACCCGGAGAGATGATCTGCGGATCAGACGGCGCAGGCAGGTACGCGAAATTCCGCGCCGGCTACGTCTACTGGCACCCGCGGTTCGGCGCACATGCGGTGAACATGCGCATCTTCGAGTACTGGGCCGGATTGAACTGGGAGAACGGTCCTCTGGGATACCCCGTGCAGGGTCACACCTACGTGGAGGGGGTGGGCGACATCCAGGCGTTCGAACGCGGCGTCGTGTTCCGCAAATTGGGAGACGACCCCGGACACCATGTTCACGGCGTGATCGGCGACGCGTACTACCGCCGAGGGGCCGAAACCGGTGAGCTGGGTTGGCCGGTGTCCAACGAGTACGAGTACAACGGCGGCCGAGCACAGGACTTCGAAAACGGCTCGCTGGCCTGGCATCCCACCGGGGCCGTTCGTATTTCCACACCGTCCGCCGACTGAACCGGGGAGACAGGCCCCGCCGACCCGAAAACCTCGCTGCCGCGGCCCAAAACAAAAGACCCTCTCCCCTGCGTTGCAGGTGAGAGGGTCTTTCTGTTGTAGCCCCGACGGGATTCGAACCCGCGCTACCGCCTTGAGAGGGCGGCGTCCTAGGCCGCTAGACGACGGGGCCAGAACTGTCACAGCTGCGCTGTGAACGCTGGGGTACCAGGACTCGAACCTAGAATGGCGGTACCAGAAACCGCTGTGTTGCCAATTACACCATACCCCAATGGGTGCTTTCCAAGCCGCTTGTGACCGCCGGAAAAGCGCCGAAAAGAAGGGTATCAAACCCCCCGCCAGAACCTACAATCGCCAGCTCAGAACGGGTTTTCAGCAGAAGTTTGCCCGGGCTTGCCGCAAACGATCGAGACTGCGCGCCTCGCCGAGCAGCTCGAGCGACTCGAACAGTGGCGGGCTGATGTGGGATCCCGTCACCGCCACCCGCACCGGGCCGAACGCCTTGCGCGGCTTGAGCTCCAGCTTGTCCACCAGCGCATCTTTGAGGGCCGCCTCGATCGCGGGGGTGGTCCACTCGTCCAGAGCGCTCAGAGCGGCGATGGTGGCGTCGAGCACCGGCCCGGCATCAGCTCCCAGGTTCTTGCGCGCAGCCGTCTCGTCGATGGCGAACTCGCTGTCGGGAACATAGAGGAACGCGATCAGACCCCATGCGTCACCGAGAACCTGGATGCGGGTCTGCACCAGATCGGCGACCACGGTGAACTGTTTGTCGTCCACAGGCTGGGTCAGCAGCCCAGCGGAGACCAGGTACGTGCGCAGCCGGTCGGCGAAGTCCTCCGGAGCCAAGCGTCGAATGTGCTCGGCGTTGATCGCGTCGGCCTTCTTCTGGTCGAACCGGGCCGGGTTGGAGTTGACCTGACGGATGTCGAACGCCGCGATCATCTCGTCGAGGGTGAAGATGTCGTGATCGTCGGCGATGCCCCAGCCGAGTAGCGCCAGGTAATTCAGCAGCCCCTCGGGGATGAATCCCCGGTCGCGGTGGTGGAACAGACTCGATTCCGGGTCGCGCTTCGACAGCTTCTTGTTGCCTTCGCCCATCACAAATGGAAGGTGACCGAATTCTGGTGTGCGCTTTGCGATTCCGATCCGGGCCAGCGCCTCGTACAGCGCGATCTGGCGCGGCGTGGACGACAGCAGGTCCTCGCCCCGCAGTACGTGGGTGATGTTCATCAAGGCGTCGTCGACCGGATTGACCAACGTGTACAACGGATCACCGTTGCCGCGCGTCAAGGCGAAGTCAGGGACCGTGCCCGCCCGGATCACCGTGCGGCCGCGCACCAGATCGTCCCACTCGATGTCCCGGTCGGGCATCGGCAAACGCACCACCGAGGTTCGGCCTTCGTCGCGATAGGCCTGCTTTTGCTCATCGGTCAGCGTGCGGTCGAAGTTGTCGTAACCCAGTTTGGGGTCACGGCCGGCCGCCTTGTGACGGGCCTCGACCTCGTCGGCCGTCGAGAAGGCCTCATACGCTTCGCCGGCCTCGAGCAGCTTGGCCACCACGTCGAGATGCTGCGCCTTGCGCAGCGACTGACGGTACGGCTCGTACGGGCCACCAACCTCGGGGCCTTCGTCCCACTCGAGCCCGAGCCAGCGAAGGGCGTCGAGCAAGGACTGATACGACTCCTCGCTGTCTCGCGCCGCGTCGGTGTCCTCGATCCGGAACACGAAGGTGCCGCCGGTGTGCCGCGCGTGGACGAAGTTGAACAGCGCAGTGCGCACCAGACCGACGTGGGGGGTGCCGGTCGGTGATGGACAGAAACGGACGCGGACCTGCGAATCACTCATGTCCCCAGGCTATCGCTGACCGCCGGCCGGCCCTCGCCCGGTCGTGGCTCAGCGGGCGTGCTGGTCGAGGAACCCGATCAGCAACGAGTTCACCTCGTCGGGTTGCTCGAGATACCCGTAGTGTCCGGCCTTCTCGACAACGCGGTACTCGGCACTGCCGATCGCGTCGGCGACCTCGCGCGCAAGGTGAGGTGGCAACGTCCGATCGTCGGCGAAGCCGACCACAAGAGAAGGCGTGTTGATGGCCGCATAGGCCGACAGCCGGTCGCTCTCGCCGTCGTGCAACGCCAGTTGCGCACGAACTCCCGCGGTGTTGGATTGACCCGAGAATTCGATGACGTCCAGCCAATCCCGGACCGCGGCGTCGTCGTCGAGTGTGTGTCGCGACAGGTTCAGGTGCGCGGTGATCGCAGCGTGATAGCGCGGCGGGAGCGTGATGCCCTGGTCATACAGCGCACGCTCACCCTCTGAGATCGCCTCTTGGAGAGGCCCACTGCGGCCGTACGTGGCGATCATCGCCGCGCACTTGACGAGTTCGGGACGAGCCAGCACCAACTCCTGGGTGATCTTCGCTCCCAGCGAGGTGCCGATCACCGCGGCCGGACCCGCACCGATGAACTCGATCAGCGCAGCGGTGTCGGCCACCATGTCGGCAAGGGTGAACCCACCTGGACACTCGCTCGACGGCGAGATCCCGCGATTGTCGAACGTGATGACCCGGTAGCCGGCCTTGACCAACGCCGGCTGCTGGTGCGCTTTCCACACCCGGCCGGGGCTACCCGTCCCCATCACCATCACGACCAGCGGACCGGTCCCCGCGTCTTCATAACTCAGCTGAATTCCGTTGACCTGAGCGGTCTTGGGTTGTGGGCGCATGTCACTTGCCCCGATCGGCGATCGGGTTGGTGAGGGTTCCGATGCCCTCGACCGTCACGCTCACCGTCTGTCCGGCGTTCATGGGGCCGATACCTTCTGGGGTACCCGTCAGGATGACGTCGCCCGGGAGCAGGGTCATCACCGCGCTGATCCACTCCACGATCTCACCCACGTCGTGGAGCATCAGACTGGTCCGACTGCGCTGCCTCACCTCGCCGTCGAGTTCTGTGCGGATCTCGAGATCGCTTGGGTCGAGCTCGGTTTCGATCCATGGGCCGAGAGGACAGAACGTGTCGTGCCCCTTACCGCGGGTCCACTGACCGTCGGCCTTCTGCTGATCGCGAGCAGTCACATCGTTGCCGACCGTGTAGCCGAGGATGACGTCTTTGGCGGCAGAGGCCTTCACATCACGGCACGGTCGCCCGATGACAACGGCCAGCTCGCCCTCGTAGTCGACCCGCTCCGACGACTTGGGTCGCAGAATCGGCACCTGGGGACCGATGATCGACGTGTTCGGCTTGATGAAGATGACCGGGTTCGCCGGCACGTCCGTCTCCATCTCCGCCGCGTGCGCGGCGTAGTTCTTACCGATGCAGATCACCTTGCTGGCCAGAATGGGCGCCAACAGCCTGGTGTCGACCAGTTGCCAGCTGCGGCCCGTGAACGTGGGTGTGCCGAAGGGATGCTCGGCGATCTCGCGAGCGGTGGCATCACCGCCTTCTCCCTCGATACTGACAAAGGCAACCCCGTCGGGGCTCGCAATTCGACCTAGACGCATGGTCGCCACACTATCGCACCGGCGCCGTCTCACAGGGCGGGAGCCGGGTTGGTTGCATTCCCTAAGTGTTTTAGAATGTGGACTATAAGTTTCATATGTTGAGATCGATGGAGGTGTGCGGTGCCTACGGAAACCAGACGTCGGGCGATGCTCGCCGCTTCCCTGACGGCAGCAATGGCAACCACGTGCGTGGTCAGTGGAATAGCTTTCCTGATCCCGGAGCTGCACCGGTCCGAGGGGATGTCGCTGACGGCCGCCTCGACCCTTGCCGCGGTCCCCATGGTCGGCCTGCTGCTCGCGACCATTGCGTGGGGCGTTGCACTGGACCGCTTCGGTGAAAGACGCATCTTGCTGCTGTCGCTGACGTTGACCGTCGCGGCCACCGGATCCGCCTGCCTGGCCAACGCTTTCGAAGCGCCGACCGTCATCCTCGGCGCGTGCCTCCTGGTCGCGGGAATCACTTCGGCGGCGACCAACGGCGCCGGCGGGCGCATCGTCGTCGGATGGTTTCCTCCCGATCGCCGGGGCACCGCGATGGGGGCCCGGCAGATGGCGCAGCCGTTGGGCATCGGGGTCTGCGCGTTGACGATCCCCGTGCTGGCCGAAACCTTCGGCGTCACCGCAGGTTTGGCTGTACCACTGGTGGTCACAACATTGGCGGCCGTATTCGTGGCAGTAGTCATCGCGGACCCGCCCCGTGAGACCAAGGCCGACGGATCCGCCGTCGAGTCCCCGAATCCCTATCGTGGGAGCAGTTTTCTGCCGCGAGTACACGGCGTCAGCATCCTGCTGTCGATCCCGCAGGGAATGTTGTGGACCTTCGTCCCGGCGTGGCTCATCGTTCAACACGAATGGTCAGCCCTCAGCGCCGGGATACTGGTGACGATCAGCCAGGTCCTCGGCGCATTCGGCCGTATCGCCGCCGGGCGGTGGTCGGACTCGTGGGGGTCGCGCACCAAACCCATTCGGCTGATCGCCGTCGGCGCGGCTGCCTCGGTCGGCTTGCTCGCGTTCACGGACTGGCTCGACAGCCCGACCGCAGCCATCGTCATGGTGGTCGCGAGCGTGATCACCGTGGCGGACAACGGGTTGGCCTTCACCGCCATCGCCGAATTCGCGGGCCCCGGGTGGAGCGGGCGTGGACTCGCGATCCAGAACACCGGCCAGTATCTCTGGATGGCTGGATCCACTCCCCTGTTCGGAATGGCGATCGGCGCCTTCGGCTATCCGGCGGCCTTCTTGATCTCCGCGGCCGCGCCGGCCATCGCGATCGGCTTGGTCCCGGCCGACGAAGAGCCACCAAACAAATCCGCTCCACCTACTTTCGTTCGCACCGCTTGCGACGGGAGCGAACAGAAGTAGGTGGAGCGGATTTTCGGAGGTATCCGATTCAGCCGAGTGCAGCCTTGATCCGGGTTCCGACCTCGTCGGTGGTCACCGGCTGATCGCCGCGGCCCGCGAGGTCGGCAGCGACCGCTTGGTCGATGCGGTCGGCTTCGGCGTCGTGACCGAGATGGCGCAGCAGCAGTCCCACCGACAAGATCGCAGCCGTCGGATCGGCCTTGCCCTGCCCGGCGATGTCGGGTGCGCTGCCGTGAACCGGCTCGAACATCGACGGGTTGGTACCGGTGGCATCGATGTTGCCGGACGCCGCCAACCCGATACCGCCACTGACCGCCGCGGCGATGTCGGTGATGATGTCGCCGAACAAGTTGTCGGTGACGATGACGTCGTAGCGCGACGGGTTGGTGACCATGTAGATGGTTGCCGCGTCGATGTGGTTGTAATCGACCGTCACTTCCGGGAACTCGGCCGCGACCTCGTCGACGGTGCGCTTCCAGAGCGACCCGGCGAAGGTCAGCACGTTCGTCTTGTGGATCAGGGTGAGGTGCTTGCGGCGTGCCTGCGCACGCGAGAAAGCATCTCGGACAACACGTTCGACGCCGAAGCGAGTGTTGACACTGACCTCTGTGGCGACCTCGTTGGGGGTGCCCACGCGGATCGCGCCACCGTTTCCGGTGTACGGACCCTCGGTGCCCTCACGTACCACCACGAAGTCGATGTCAGGGTTTCCGGCCAGCGGCGAACGCACGCCCGGGAACAGCTTGCTGGGGCGCAGGTTCACGTGGTGATCGAGCGCAAATCGCATCTTCAGCAGCAGCCCGCGCTCCAGGATGCCCGGCGTCACCGACGGGTCCCCGATCGCACCGAGAAGGATCGCGTCGTGTTCGCGGATGGCGGCGAGGTCGCTGTCCGTGAGCAGCTCGCCCGTGCGGTGGTAGCGCTGGGCGCCGAGGTCGAACTCGGTCTTCTCGACACCCGGGAGCACCTGATCGAGAACGTCCAGCGCCTGCCCGACGACCTCGGGTCCGATGCCGTCTCCCGCGATGACAGCCAGTTTCACGACAGATCCACCTGCTCGATGAGGGTGGCGTCGACGGCCTCGCCGATGGCCTCGACGACAGCTGCCGGGACTTCCTGGCTGACACGGAGCAGAATGGTTGCGCCTTCACCTTCGGCGTCCTGGGAGAGGCCGGCAGCCTGGATGTCGATACCGGCGTTGCCCAGCAGCGTGCCGATCTTGCCGAGCGATCCGGGCTTGTCTCCGTAGGCGACAACGAGGTTGCGGCCTTCGGCACGCAGGTCGAAGTTGCGGCCGTTGATGTTCACGACCTTCTCGACCTCGGCCGGACCCGAGAGGGTGCCGGCCACGTTCAGCACGGTGCCGTCGCCGAACACAGCGCGCAGGTCGACCAGGTTTCGGTGGTTCGGGCTCTCGGACGCGGTGGTGACCTCGGAGGTCACGCCGCGCTCTGCGGCCAGAGCCGGAGCGTTCACGAACGTGACCGGCTCCTCGATGACTGCCGAGAACAACCCGCGCAGCGCGGACAGTCCGAGGACGTCCACGTTCTTGACGGCGATCTCGCCGCGCACGTCGACGGTGAGGTTGGCCGGAACCTGACCGGACAGCGCGCCGACGAGGACGCCGAGCTTGCGCACGAGTTCGAGCCACGGCGCGACCTCATCGTCGACAGACCCGCCCGTGATGTTGACTGCGTCGGGAACGAAATGGCCGGCCAGGGCCAACCGAACACTCTTGGCGACGTCGGTGCCCGCGCGGTCCTGGGCCTCCGAGGTGGACGCGCCGAGGTGCGGGGTGACGACGACCTGCGGCAGCTCGAACAGCGGCGAATCGGTGCACGGCTCGGTGGCGTACACGTCGAGCCCGGCAGCGAAGACCTGACCGGACGCGATGGCGTCGGCGAGAGCCTGCTCGTCGATCAGACCGCCACGCGCGGCGTTGACCACGATGACGCCCTTCTTGGTACGGGCCAACTGCTCAGCACCGATCAGCCCGAGGGTTTCCGGCGTCTTGGGCAGGTGCACCGAGAACATGTCGGCACGCTCGAGCAGTTCATCGAGGCTGACGAGCTCGATGCCGAGCTGCGCGGCGCGCGCCGGGGACACGTAGGGGTCGTACGCGATGATGTTGGTCTCGAAGGCCGCGAGGCGCTGCGCGAACAACTGCCCGATCCTGCCGAGCCCGACGACACCGACGGTTTTGCCGAAGATCTCCACGCCGTTGAAGCTCGACCGCTTCCATTCGTGCTGACGCAGCGTCGCATCGGCTGCGGGGATCTGTCGGGCCGCGGACAGCAGCAAGCTGACGGCGTGCTCTGCGGCGGTGTGGATGTTCGAGGTCGGCGCATTGACGACCATGACCCCGCGTTCGGTGGCGGCCGGCACGTCCACGTTGTCCAGGCCCACTCCAGCGCGGGCGACGATCTTCAGATTGGGGCCGGCGGCCAGGACCTCGGCATCAACCTGAGTGGCCGATCGGACCAGGATCGCATCGGCGTCCTTGACGGCTTCGAGCAATTTGGGACGATCCGGGCCGTCGACCCAGCGCACCTCGACATCCTCACCCAGTGCAGTAACGGTGGACTGGGCCAATTTGTCGGCGATCAGGACGACTGGGCGGCCGGTGGGACTCACGGTGATTTTCTCCTGGTGTCGGGCCGCGCCCGGTGCTCTACCGGGAGCAAACTCAGTTGGCAACTCCAGCGATCAGCTTAGAGGCCCTCTCCTGCGGATTTCCCGCGGGTGGGTAGACCGACAAGCATCCGACCTGCGCGATTAAAGAATCTTCATTCGCGTGCAGGCAATCTAGCTCCCTGTGACTTGCGTTACGGTTATATTGCATCCGGGCGGGGGGCGCTCAGGTGGCCCGCACACACGATTGGGGAATCGAAATGTTCAGGAAACTGCTCGCCGTCTGCGCTGCGATCGCAATGGCCGCACTCGTGCTGGTGGGGGCCGGCACGGCGAGCGCGGATCCCGCCAAGGTCACCCTCGGAGGCGGGTCGGGAATCCTCATCCTCACCGGGGGCAACACCGCAGCCGCGTGCACCCTCACCACCATTGGCACCGACAACCGGGGCGACCTCTACGGGCTGACGGCGGCACACTGCGGCGAGGGCGGCCAGCGGGTCATCTCCGAACAGTTCCAGAACCGCGGTCTACTCGGCCGCATCGCGTTCTCCAACCACAAACTCGACTACGCCATCATCAAGTTCGACAACACCAAGGTGACCCCCACCCGCACGGTCGGCAGTGTCACCATCCGCGGCGTCCAGACCACTCCCCCGGCCGTCGGCAGCATCGCCTGCAAAGAAGGCCGCACCACCGGCAACACCTGTGGCATCACCTGGTTTTCCAACGGCACCGAACACATCAGCCAGATCTGCGTTGTCGAAGGCGATTCCGGAAGCCCCGTTGTCGTCGGCGACAGGCTCATCGGCATGGTCAACGCCTACTACTTCGTAGGCTGCATCGGGCCGGAGACCGGCACCAACATCAAGGCGCTCCTCGATGACATGCCCAAGCGGGGGGTCGAGGGTTTCCGGGTGTTCTGAGCCATCTGCTCGCTGCGCTCGCTATCGGGGGGCTCCAAGTTAGCCTTTCGCTCACTCAGCTGTCCCCCAGTCAGCTCTTCGTCTCACCAGCTGTGTCTTTGGCTCGCTGGCGCTCGCGTGCGGGCGGCCCTTTCTCGCGTCGTCTTCCCTCGTCGACTCGGTCGCTGCGCTCCCTCGCTCCTCAGTCCAGACGACGCGGGCCGCCCGCGTTGTGGTCGAGATCGCGACAAATGCACAACAAACAAACCCCGGTCCAAAGGACCGGGGCTTGTTGTAAAAGCTACTGCAAGCTAGGCAGTTTCGGTGATCGGACGATCAACCCAGCTCATCAGGTCACGCAGCTTCTGGCCGGTGACCTCGATGGGGTGTTCGGCGTTCTGCTTGCGCAGGTTTTCGAGCTCTTTGTTGCCGCCTTCGACGTTGGCGACCAGGCGCTTGACGAAGGTGCCGTCCTGGATGTCCTTGAGGATGCCCTGCATACGCTCTTTGGTACCCGAGTCGATGACGCGGGGACCGGAGACGTAGCCACCGAACTCGGCGGTGTCGGAGACCGAGTAGTTCATGCGGGCGATGCCGCCTTCGTACATGAGGTCGACGATGAGCTTGAGCTCGTGCAGCACCTCGAAGTACGCCATCTCGGGCGCGTATCCGGCTTCGACCATGACCTCGAAACCGATCTTGACCAGTTCCTCGGTGCCGCCGCAGAGCACGGCCTGCTCGCCGAAGAGGTCGGTTTCGGTCTCTTCTTTGAACGTGGTCTTGATGACACCCGCGCGCGCTCCACCGATCGCAGCGGCGTAACTCAGGGCCAGGGCCTCGCCGTTGCCCTTCGGGTCCTGATCGACCGCGATGAGGCAGGGCACACCCTTGCCGTCGACGTACTGACGACGCACGAGGTGTCCGGGGCCCTTGGGGGCGACCATGCCGACGGTGATGTTGTCGGCCGGCTCGATCAGGTCGAAGTGGATGTTGAGGCCGTGGCCGAAGAACAGCGCGTCGCCGTCGTTGAGGTTGGGCTCGATCTCGTCTTTGAAGATCTTCGCCTGTGAGGTGTCCGGGGCGAGCACCATGATGACGTCGGCCCAGGCGGCGGCCTCGGACGCGGTCAGGACCTTGAGGCCCTGCTCCTCGGCCTTGGCGCGCGAAGCGCTGCCCTCGCGCAGGCCGATCACGACCTCGACGCCGGAATCACGCAGGCTCAGCGAGTGAGCGTGTCCCTGGCTGCCGTATCCGATGACCGCAACTTTGCGGCCCTGGATGATCGACAGGTCGGCATCGTCGTCGTAGAACATCTCGACTGCCACTTGGTTTTCCCTTCTTCGGTGATCCCCCGGCCCTCATTGGCCAGGGACTAGTTCTTTATTCGACTCGAACTTCTGGTGTGGTGACGAACTCGGCCCTAGACGAGCCGAGCGCATTCCGGCGAACGCCTCAGCGTGCCGCCGACATGCTCTTCGGACCTCGACCGAGCGCGACGATGCCCGATTGGGCGATCTCGCGGATGCCATACGGATCAAGCATTTTCAGCAGTGCCTCGAGCTTGTCGGGAGTACCGGTCGCCTCGACGGTGATCGATTCCGGCGAGACGTCGATGACCTTCGCCCGGAACAGGTTGACCACTTCGATCACCTCTCCGCGCGCCGACGCATCCGAGCGCACCTTGATCATCATGAGCTCGCGGGCCACGGAGGTGTCCGGGTCCTGCTCGACGATCTTGATCACGTTGATCAGCTTGTTCAGCTGCTTGGTGACCTGCTCGAGAGGGAAATCCTCGACCGCGACCATGATGGTCATCCGCGAGACACCTTTGAGTTCGGTGGCTCCCACGGCGAGGGACTCGATGTTGAACCCGCGGCGCGAGAACAGTGCCGAGACACGGGCCAGGACACCTGGACGGTCCTCGACGAGCACGCTGAGGGTGTGATGCGTCGTCATTTCGTCTCGTCTTTCTCGTCACTGATCCGGGTGGTCTGCACCGATTCGACGCCGGCGATGTCTCCGCCTGCCATCGTCCGATGGATCTCGGCGGGTTCGGTGGATGCGGCCTCGTCGTCGTCGAACAACGGCCGGATTCCGCGGGCCGCCATGATCTCGTCGTTGCCTGTGCCCGCGGCGACCATGGGCCACACCTGGGCGTCGGCACCGACGACGAAGTCGATGACCACCGGACGATCGTTGATCGCACGCGCCTCGGCGAGCACGGCATCGACGTCTTCTTCGCGCTCACAACGCAATCCGACACAGCCGAGTGCTTCGGCGAGCTTCAGGAAGTCCGGGATCCGCACTGACGACTCGGAGTGGTGAGTCGAGAGGTTGGTGTTGGAGTACCGCTCGTCGTAGAAGAGGGTCTGCCACTGCCGGACCATGCCCAGATTGCCGTTGTTGATGACGGCGACCTTGATGGGGATGCCCTCGATGGCGCAGGTGGCCAGTTCCTGATTGGTCATCTGGAAACAGCCGTCGCCGTCGATGGCCCACACCTCCGTGTCGGGCATCCCGAGCTTGGCGCCCATGGCAGCCGGGACGGCATAACCCATGGTGCCCAGTCCGCCCGAGTTCAGCCACGTACGCGGCTTCTCGTACGAGATGAACTGTGCGGCCCACATCTGGTGCTGTCCGACACCCGCGCAGTAGATCGCGTCCGGGCCGGCGGTCTTGCCGATCGCCGAGATCACGAACTCCGGCGACATCGAGCCGTCGGCCGGGCGGTCGTAGCTGAGCGGGTAGGTGCGGCGGATCCCGTCGAGGTAGCTCCACCAGGTGCTCAGGTCCGGCGCGGCCGCGGTGGTCGCCCGCTCGTCACGGATGGCCTCGGTCAGCTCGGTGATCACCGCACGGCAATCGCCGACGATCGGCACGTCCGCGTGCCGGTTTTTGCCGATCTCGGCAGGGTCGATGTCGGCGTGGATGACCTTGGCATCGGGAGCGAACGAATCGAGCGCGCCGGTGACACGGTCGTCGAAGCGAGCGCCGAGGGTGATCAGCAGGTCGCTGCGCTGAAGGGCCGCGACCGCGGCAACCGTTCCGTGCATTCCGGGCATTCCGAGGTGCAGCTTGTGGCTGTCGGGGAACGCGCCGCGGGCCATGAGGGTGGTGACCACGGGAATACCGGTCAGTTCGGCCAGCTCGAGCAGCTCAGCGGAGGAGTCGGATTTGATGACCCCACCACCGACGTAGAGCACCGGTGAACGCGACGACGCGATCAGCCTGGCGGCTTCCCGGACCTGTTTGCCGTGAGGCTTGGTGACAGGACGGTAGCCGGGCAGATCGAGCTGCGGCGGCCACGAAAATGTGGTCTGGGCCTGCAACACATCTTTGGGGATGTCGACGAGAACCGCTCCGGGACGGCCACTTTCGGCGATGTGGAACGCTTCGGCCATCACCTTCGCGATCTCTGCACCACTGTTGACCAAGAAATTGTGCTTCGTGATCGGCATGGTGATACCGGAGATGTCGGCTTCCTGGAAGGCGTCGGTACCGATCAGTGCGCGGCCGACCTGCCCGGTGATCGCGACGATGGGCACCGAGTCCATCTGCGCGTCGGCCAGGGGCGTGACCAGGTTGGTGGCACCGGGACCGGAGGTCGCCATGCACACTCCGACGCGTCCGGTGGCCTGCGCGTAACCGGTGGCGGCGTGGCCGGCCCCCTGCTCGTGGCGGACCAGGACGTGGCGGACCTGCTTGGAGTCGAACAGTGGGTCGTAGACCGGGAGGACCGCTCCGCCGGGAATGCCGAAGACCGCATCGACGCCGAGTTCCTCGAGGGCGCGCACTACTGCCTTGGCACCACTGACCCGCTCCGGTGCCACCGTTCGACGGGGACCGGTTGCGGACGGGGCTACCGGCGAACCATTCCCTGGCGTACGCCGCGGGGCGACGGGCCCCTTGGCCTGCTGCGTTGTCTGACCACCGGGGTGGGACCCCGGCTGGGTGCGTGCTGCTGGTGCGCTCACTGCACCTTCCCTCTGTTCGGACACCACGGCCCTGGGCCGTATGCGTCGGTGGACAACAAAAAACCCCCGACAGCCGTTGCTGTGCGAGGGTGGCGCGTCGATGCTTTGTGAGTACTCGTGGGAGATACCCGGTCAGGCGATGACGCGCCGGCCGAGTACGAGAATCTGTTTTTGCATCACAGTTAGCCAGGCTAGAACTGCGGATGCAGTGAGTCAAACTCCTTGAGATCCGATCCCACATCGTGGGATCGGATCAACGCCCAGGCTGCAGGGCTGTGTTCATCGCCGATTCCGTCTGCGTCTTCGGGGATGCCACAATGTCTCGGTGTCCGAGACCGAATCAATCGAGCTGCCCGCGGTGTTCCGCATCACTCCGGTCGCCTACTTTGCTGCGTTCATGATGGCGGTGACGTCGCTGGCCCTGGCGGGCGCATCGTTGCGCTATCTCGGCTGGACCCTGGTGGTCCCGATCCTGCTGGCCTTGTGGATCCATCGGCTGCGCACCATCGTCACCGAGGACGGGGTCACCGCCGTGAGTCTGCGGGGTCGCCGGTCGGCAACGTGGGACCAGATCGCCGGGCTGCAATTCCCCAAGTGGGGCGCCGTGCGTGCGATCCGGACCGACAAGTCCAAACTCGTGCTGCCCGCCATCACCTTCCGTGACCTACCCCGCCTGTCGGCGGCCAGCCGCGGACGCATACCCGACCCCTACGCGATCGACAGCCCCGAGCAGGAACGGATAGCCGAGGTCGAGGAGCCCACACCCGAGTCGACCTCGTCGACCGATGGCACCATCTCCGACAACGATGGACAGTCCGGCACCAAACCCGGCGAGGGTACGACCACCTGAGTCCCGGAGGGCTCCCGCCGAACCCGTCCGCGTCGACTGAGCAGCGTCGAGATGATCTACGTCGACTCCGCGTGCGCCGAAACCGCGTGGGCCGAAACCCGCACGGAGCATTGCTGAATCCGTACGGCCGCGCAAATGCGGCCGCGCGCACCGGAGTACGGTTGACCGCGCAACTATTCCGTGCCGCAGCCCGGCCGGATCTGGTCGAGCAATCGAGGAATCAGCAGCCATGCCGAATTTGAGGTCACGCACCACCACCGTCGGACGCAATGCGTCGGGCGCCCGCTCGCTCTGGCGCGCCACCGGGATGACCGACGACGATTTCGGCAAACCGATTGTGGCCATTGCCAATTCGTACACCCAGTTCGTACCCGGCCATGTGCACCTCAAGGACGTGGGCGAGATCGTGGCAGACGCTGTTCGTGCTGCGGGAGGCGTGCCGAGGGAATTTCACACCATTGCTGTCGACGACGGCATCGCGATGGGCCACGACGGCATGCTCTACTCGCTGCCCAGCCGGGAGATCATCGCCGATTCGGTGGAGTACATGGTCAACGCCCACACTGCCGACGCGCTGGTGTGTATCTCCAACTGCGACAAGATCACCCCGGGAATGCTGAATGCGGCCATGCGGCTCGACATCCCCACCGTCTTCGTCTCGGGCGGCCCGATGGAGGCCGGCAAGGCGGTTGTCGTCGGAGACACAGTGCATCCCTCGTCAGACCTGATCACGTCGATCTCGGCCTCTGCCAACGACGCCGTCGACGATGCCGCGCTCCGGGAGGTCGAACTCGCCGCGTGCCCGACCTGCGGTTCGTGCTCGGGCATGTTCACGGCCAACTCCATGAACTGCCTCACCGAGGCGCTGGGACTCGCCCTGCCGGGCAACGGTTCCACCCTCGCGACCCACGAAGCGCGCCGCAGTTTGTTCAGCAGGGCCGGACAGGTGATCGTCGAGGCAGCGCTGCGGTACTACCGAGACGATGACGAGTCGGTGCTCCCCCGGAACATCGCGACCCCCAGTGCATTCCGCAACGCCATGGCGCTCGACGTGGCCATGGGCGGCTCGACGAACACCGTTCTGCACGTATTGGCTGCCGCCCAGGAAGGCGAGGTCCGCGACTTCGATCTCACGGTCATCGATGAGATCAGCCGTCGGGTGCCCTGCTTGTCGAAGGTGTCGCCCAACTCTGACTACCACATGGAAGACGTGCACAGGGCCGGTGGAATCGCCGCCATCCTGGGCGAACTCCGTCGGGCAGGACTGCTCGACGACACCACCAGCACGGTTCATTCGCCGACGATGGCAGCCTTCCTGGACGACTGGGACATCCGCGGCGGCAAGGCAACCGACGAGGCCTTCGAGCTGTTCCACGCCGCCCCCGGCGGCGTTCGCACCACCACACCGTTCTCGACTGCGAATCGATGGAGCTCGCTCGACACCGATGCTGCCGGCGGATGCATCCGCGACATCGAGCACGCCTACACGATCGAAGGCGGGTTGTGCGTGCTGCGCGGCAATCTCGCCGAGGACGGCGCGGTACTCAAGACGGCCGGCATCGACGAGGAACTGTGGCACTTTCAGGGCCCGGCTCGAGTGGTCGAGTCCCAGGACGAAGCCGTCCAGGTCATCCTGAGCAAGACCATTCAGGCCGGCGAAGTACTGGTGGTGCGGTACGAAGGTCCTGCTGGTGGGCCCGGCATGCAGGAGATGCTGCATCCCACCGCCTTCATGAAGGGCACGGGCATGGGCAAGAAGTGCGCGCTCATCACCGACGGGCGTTTCTCGGGTGGTTCCTCGGGCCTGTCGGTCGGTCACATCTCGCCGGAAGCGGCCGCGGGTGGTGTCATCGGACTCATCGAGGACGGCGACCAGGTCCTGATCGACGTGAAGACCCGCAAGCTGGAGGTGCTCGTCGACGACGAGGTCCTCGCCGATCGCCGAGCGAAGATGGACGCATCCGAACGCCCGTGGCAGCCGATGCAAGCCCGCGATCGGAAGGTGACCACTGCGCTGCGCGCGTACGCCAAGCTCGCCACGTCAGCCGACAAGGGTGCGGTCCGCCAGGTCGATTGACCGGTCTCGATCAGCCCTGAGATCGGCCCGTTGCGAGGCCGCCGAGGGACATACGCCCCCGGCGGCACGCCACGGCGACGAAGTTGGCGACGTTGGGAACGGCCTGACTACTGGGCGGGGTTACCCGGCGACTCGAACGGATTGGTTCCGTTAAACAGGAACCAGATCGCCACCGGTGCGGCGATACCGACAACAAGCCAGGCGACCGATCCGATGAACGGCCTGGTGGCCCAGCCCCTGTTGAAGTCGAGAGAGATACGGCCTGGCCCGGTCAAGATGATCACCGCGGCCGCCAGACCGAGGAACAGTTCGTACTCGATGCCCTTGTTGGTGAAGTCGGGGTCGACCGCGAAGAACCACACGCCGCCCGCGAGGGTCGACTTGAACAGCGCGGCGACAACCATGACGCCCAGGACCGCCGCGCCCGCGATGGGGGTCAGCAGTCCGAGCACCAGCATCAGCCCGCCGATGGTCTCCGAGAGCGCGCCCAGTACGGCAAGCCACTTGGCGGCATCCGGGTTGAACCCGATGTTGGTGTTCGCCGAGTTGACAAGGTAGTCCTCGAAGCCGCTGAGCCGGGGACCGTTCCACCACCCGAACAGTTTCTGGCTGCCATGGGCCATCGCGATCAGGCCGACACCCACCCGCAGGATCAGCAATCCCAGATCGGTGGTCCCACGCCGCACGGGCGCCTCGGTGACCACCGGACCGACGGGCTCGGGCTCAGCCGGGCCGCGGGTCGCGAAGTCGTCATCGTCGTCGTATCGCGGCTGCGGGCCGTGTTGACGATGGAAGTCGTCCCGGTCCACACCCGCCGTCGGAATCCGGGTTGTCGCGGTGGAGGGCGCCGCTGCAGCGGGCCTGGCCACCACATCGGTGTCCTGACGGGACAGATCGTCGTCGGCGGCCTGCGCACCGGCCGGCGTCGCGCCGGCAGGCTGCTTGCGCATGGTCGGGATCTGCTCGGTCTCTTCCAGTTCCGCCTCCTCCTGGGCGAACTGACCACTTTCCCCGGATCGAGGCGAGCGGTACGGCGCGTAGCCATAGGCGCCGGTATCGCCCTCCGGCCTGCTCGCCTGCGGGTCGCGCGCCGCACTCTGCGGCACTCCGATCTGTTCGGTGGGCTCGTCGTAGGGGCTCGACCCCTGGCCGTCAGGATCTCGTTCGGTCACAGTTCGACCTTAGAGGCTCACCGGGCAACCCAAGTGTTCGCCGGGCCGGGCGCGCCCGATCAGTAGGGTGGACGCCATGAGAATGCACCACGGGTCTGCGATCGCACGGATCGTGATCATGCTGGTGGCGGCAGCCACCGTGGTGACCGGATGCGCCGACGGCTTCGCCGAGCAGGACCGCAACCGCGACGCCGGCCAGTTCTCGACCAACTCCAACCCGCCGTTGCAGCAGCAGGAACAGACACCGAGCAGTCCGCCACCGACCGATCCGGGCGCTCCGACGGGTCCGTGCCCAGACCCCGACCCGACCGTCATCGCCACATGTCTCGACACCACCAGCGGCGTGCTCCCAGGAAATGCCGACGCGACGGCGACCGTGGTCGCGCAACGCACCACGGGAAAGATCGTGCGCACCAAGCGCGGCGGGCCGACTCAGGACGTGGCCTCGTTCGAGGTCGATGCCTCAGGCGACGGCGGCCTGCTGGACTTCGCGTTCTCCCCCGATTTCGCGCAGGATCAGTTGCTCTACGCCTACATCACCACCCCCACCGACAACCGGGTTGTCCGGCTGGCCCCGAATGACGTGCCCAAGCCGATCCTCGTCGGGATCCCGAAGGGCCCGGTCGGGAACATGGGAACCATCTATTTCAAGAGTCCGACCGAACTGCTGGTGGCCACCGGCGACGCAGGCGATCCACAGTCGGCGTCTGACCCGGCATCCCTGGCGGGCAAGATTCTGTCGGTCACGGACCTGGCATCGGGTAGCACCACCCCACCCCGGGTGCTGACCTCGGGACTGGGATCGAATCCGGCTCTGTGCCCCGACGTCGCCACCGGTGCGCTGTACCTGACCGACCGCGCGCCCGCCGAGGACCGCCTCCAGCTGATCAGCGCCACCGGTGTGGCGCGCACGCTGTGGACCTGGCCCGACAAACCGGAAACGGCGGGATGTGCTGCGGTCAACGGCATGATCATGGTGTCGCAGACCAGGACTCAACGACTTCAGGCCCTGGCGGCACCGACCGAGGAGAAGCCCACCACGGCTGAACCGGTCACCGTGCTGGAGAAGCGGTATGGGTCGCTCGGACGCCTCACGGCTGTACCCGGTGGCCTCTTCCAGGTCGCGACGGTGAACAAACAGACCGGTACGGCCGGCCCCACAGACGATCGGGTGATCATCATCCCGATGCCGCAGGGCCCCGCCGACACCAACATCTGAGCCGCTACTGGCAGGCGGCCAGTACCAGTTCCTTGACCCGGGCCGGATCTGCCTGTCCCCGTGTGGCCTTCATGACATCGCCGACGATTTTGCCTGCGGCGGCCACCTTGCCGCTGCGGATCTTCTCCGCGATGTCGGGGTTGTTGATCAACGCCTCGTCGACTGCCTTCTGCAGCGCGGAGTCGTCGCGCACGACCTCCAGGCCCCGGTCGGCAATGATCTGTTCGGGTTCACCCTCACCGTCGAGCACTGCCGTCACGACCTGCTGCGCGAGCTTGTTGGTGAGTTTGCCCTCGTCGACGAGAGCGACAACTGCCGCAACCTGCTTCGGGGTGATCGGCAGATCCGCCAGCTCGGTACTCCGGGAGTTCGCCTGCTGGGCCAGGAACGAGACCCACCAACCGCGCGCGGCGTCCACCGACGCGCCGGACTCCACCGTTGCGATGATCAGGTCCACGGCACCGAGGTTCACCAGGTCACGCATCACCTCGTCGGACAGACCCCACTCCTGCTGGATCCGTGCGCGCCGCAGCCATGGCAGTTCGGGGATGGTCTCGCGGAGTTTCTCGATCCATGCCGAATCGGGTTGCACCGGAGGCAGATCCGGTTCGGGGAAATAGCGGTAGTCCTCTGCGGTTTCCTTGCGGCGCCCGGCCGAGGTGGATCCGTCGGACTCCTGGAAGTGCCGGGTCTCCTGGATGATGTCGACCCCCGACTTGAGCAGCGCACCCTGGCGCCGCATCTCGTACCGGACCGCGACCTCGACACTCTTGAGTGAGTTGACGTTCTTGGTCTCGGTGCGGGTACCGAACTCGGTGGCGCCCTTCGGCATCAACGACAGGTTGGCATCGCAGCGCATGGAGCCCTGGTCCATACGGACGTCGGAGACACCGAGCGACTTCAGCAGATCACGCAGTGCGGTGACATAGGCGCGGGCGACCTCCGGTGCCCGCTCCCCCGCTCCTTCGATCGGCTTGGACACGATCTCGATCAGGGGCACGCCCGCGCGGTTGTAGTCGAGCAGCGAGTGGCTCGCGCCGTGGATGCGACCGGTGGATCCGACATGCAGAGACTTGCCGGTGTCCTCCTCCATGTGGGCCCGCTCGATCTCGACGCGCCAGGTGGTGCCGTCGTCGAGCGCGACGTCGAGGTAGCCGTCGTACGCGATGGGGTCGTCGTACTGCGAGATCTGGTAGTTCTTCGGCTGATCCGGGTAGAAGTAGTTCTTCCGGGCGAAGGTGCTCGACGGACGGATCGAGCAATTGAGGGCCAGGCCGATGCGGATCGCCGACTCGATGGCCTTCTCGTTCGCCACCGGCAGGGAGCCGGGCAGGCCGATGCAGACAGGGCACACTTGGGTGTTCGGTTCGGCACCGAAGGTGGTGGGGCAGCCACAGAACATCTTGGTGTTGGTGCCCAGCTCGACATGCACCTCCATGCCCATCACGGGATCGAATTCGGAAATGACATCGTCGTAGTCGAGCAGTTCGGTCATGCACCGAGTTTAACTGGCCCCCACACCCCCGATGATGTGCCCTTTTGGCGGCGCTCACCTGGGCTTTCACTCGCCATAAGGGCACATCATCGGGGTGGGGAGTCAGCCGAAGAAGGCCGCAGCGTCTTCGTAGCGGTTCTGGGGAACGAGTTTGAGCTCTTTGGTGGCCTCACCGATGGGAACCAATCCGATGTTCGGCCCTTGGAGGCTGACCATCATCCCGTAGTCGCCGTTGTGCGCGGCGTCGGCGGCGTTCACCCCGAATCGGGTGGCCAGCACCCGGTCATAAGGTGTCGGTTTGCCACCGCGCTGCACGTGACCGAGCACGGTCGTCCGTACTTCCTTGTTGATCCGGCGCTCGATCTCGACGGCGAGCTGTTGAGCGACTCCGGTGAACCGCTCGTGTCCGAACTCGTCGAGTCCCCCCTTGAGCACCGAGAAGTTACTGCCCTCGGCAGGTTTGGCCCCCTCGGCGACCACGCAGATGAAGTGCGAGTCACCGCGCTGGAAGCGGCGTTTGACCAGACGGCACACCTCTTCGACATCAAACGGCTGTTCGGGGATGAGGATCATGTGCGCACCGGATGCGATGCCCGAATGCAGCGCGATCCAGCCGGCGTGGCGGCCCATCACCTCCACCAGCATCACGCGCTGATGCGACTCGGCGGTGCTGTGCAAACGATCGATGGCGTCGGTTGCGACGGTCAGCGCGGTGTCGAACCCGAACGTCACGTCGGTGCAATTGATGTCGTTGTCGATGGTCTTGGGCACCCCGACCACCGGGACACCTTCATCGGACAGCCAGGACGCGGCGGTCAACGTGCCCTCGCCGCCGATCGGGATCAGTACGTCGATGCCGTTGTCGTCCAATGTCTGCCGGATCTGGTCGAGGCCTGCACGCAGTTTGTCCGGATGTGTGCGGGCAGTACCCAGCATGGTGCCGCCCTTCGCGAGCAACCGATCGTTCCGGTCGTCGGCGGCGAGATGGATCCGCCGGTCCTCGAGCAATCCCCGCCAGCCGTCGAGGAATCCGACCACCGCCGACCCGTACCGGACCTCGCTGGTCCGGACCACGGCCCGGATCACCGCGTTCAATCCTGGGCAGTCACCGCCACCGGTTAGCACTCCAATGCGCATCTGGTGTTCCCGCTCCCTTTCATCTGTGCTCAGACTGTCATCTCTGCTCGGACAGCACGCGCTCTGCGGGCGCCACTGGCTTCAATTGTGCAACCGAACGCAAGCTACGGCTCAGCGCACGCCGTTTTCGTAGGCATAGACAACCGCTTGCGCGCGGTCGCGCAGCTGCAACTTCGAGAGCAAGTTGCTGACATGGGTCTTGACCGTCTGCTCGGCCACAAAGAGATGGGTGGCGATCTCGGCGTTCGACTTGCCCTCGGCCACCTGCTCGAGCACCTCGCGTTCGCGAGGGGTCAACCCGGAGAGTTCGCTCGACGGGGCGCGGCGAGGGCGTTGTCTACTGGTCACCTCGGCGATCAGCCGACGGGTTACCGACGGTGCGAGCAGTGCGTCACCGGCTGCCACCACGCGGACCGCACGCACCAGCTCTTCGGCCGGAGCATCTTTGAGCATGAAGCCCGAGGCACCGATCCGCAGGGCCTGATAGACGTAGTCGTCGATGTCGAAGGTGGTGAGCATCAGGATTTTGCTGGACACCTTTGCCGGTCCGGAAAGCAGTTGTTCAGCTGCTGCGAGTCCGTCGAGGACGGGCATGCGCACATCCATCAGCACCACGTCCGGGTGGAGCTGACGGACCGCCGTCACCGCTGCCTTGCCGTCCGGCGCGTCCCCGACCACCGAGATGTCGGACTGTGCGGCCAGCAGGGCACCGAAGCCCTGTCGAACCATTGCTTGATCGTCCGCAATGAAGACCGTGATCGACACGTCGACAGCCTACTTTTCCACCATCCCGGCCTGCAGACCCGACTGTCCCGAATCATCGACCACACCCGGCGCCCGAATCGGCAGGCGTGCCTGCACGACAAACCCACCGTCGGGTTGCGGCGCTGCGGACAGCACACCACCGACGGCTTTGGCCCTCTCGATCATTCCCGGAATGCCCAGTCCCCCTTCGGAATCGAGCCCGATGGGTTGTTCCGTCGGAGCGGTGTTGGCAATGGTCACCGCGAGTTCGGTTCCCTTGACCGTCACATCGACGCGCACCTGCGACCCCGCCGCGTAACGGGTGGCGTTCGCCAACGATTCCTGCACGATCCGGTACGCCACCAACGCGCACGCGTCACCCACCTCGTCCGCGCCGACGGCCGGGTAATACGTGACGTCGATCCCCGCGCCCCTCGTCGCGGAGATCAGTCCGTCGATCTGCGCCAGCCCCGGGTTCGGGTTGCGTGCAAGAGCATCGGCGGCCGAATCATCTTCGAGACGAAGCACACCGAGCATGGTGCGTACCTCGTCGAGGGCTTCGCGTGCGACGTTGGCGATGGCATCGAACTCGGCCGCAGCCGCGTCGCCGACACCTTCGATCCGGTATTTCGCGGTCTGTGATTGCACCACCACCACCGACATCCGGTGAGCCACAACGTCGTGGAGGTCGCGGGCGATGCGGGTCCGTTCCGAGAGCACCGCATTCTTTGACTTCTCGGTGTCCTTCAGTTTGGTCTGCTGGGCGAGTTGGGCACGGGATCGCACGATGATGCGGATCAGCACGCACATGATGCCGGCGACCGCCAGTCCGATCACCCAGCCGACCTCGGCCTCGCTCGGTGCAACCGAGAACATCACCAGTGCCGACACCAGCCAGATCACCGGCAGAAGGCGTAGCGGCGCCTTGAGATAGGCGAGAACCGTGAGCACCACCAGTTCGATGAAGTGCACCACCTGAATGGAGTAGTTCCAGGTGTCGAGCCGATCGATGGTCAGCCCGATGACCTGTGAGGACACCACCGAGATCGCCCAGCCCAGTGTGGGATTCGCCCAACCCAGCATGATCGGGAGGGCGGCGAACGCCGCGACGACAGGCATCAGCGCTGGCTGCACATCGTGTGTGACCGCCAGCGTCGGCCACGCAATGGCGTACATGATGAGCGCAACGAGCGTGAAGAAGATGTTGACCTTGCGACTCAAGAATCCGATGACCACCGGGTCTGCGGTGATCGGCAGCTTCTTGGCCTCGTCGACCACATAGTCGGCGGCAGCAGTCAACAGTTTCATTTGTTTGACAGTAGCCACCCATTCCTCGTCCGACCCCATACCTGAGACTGAGATCTGCACCGACCCGCAGGTAGCACGCGCACCCTGCGTGCACCTCGTAGTAGCCACCGGACAACGCGTCCGACGACCGATGTGCACGGGTGCTCTCCATTTCTACGTTCAATTCATGCGAGCCGTACACAACCGAATCTTTCTGTCCAGCTTGGTGATCTGCTTCGTGGTGGCCTTGGGGCTGTGGCCCGCAACCGCCGCCGCAACTACATCCGCAACGGGGATGTCGCCCGCCGAGGCCGCTGACATCCGTACCCCGGCCGGCGCGGCGATTGCGGCATTGACAGGGCCGAGGCCCGCCGATGCGATCGCAGTACTGCCCGTGGAATTCGAGGCAGCGATGGGTTATCGGCCCGAGGTGGTCGATGGCATGCCGATCGATCCCGCAGGCGCCTGCTCATCGCCCATCCCGTTGCCCGACCGGTTCGAACCGCTTTGCAAGACACACGATTTCGGATACGACCTGTTGCGCCTCGCCGACAAGAACGGCGTTCCGCTGGCCGGTTGGGCTCGGGTGGCACTCGACACCATGCTCGCCGAGCGTATGCATGAGGTCTGCGACGATCCCGCATGCGACTGGGCCGCCGATCTCGCCCGGGTGGGGTTGAGCTTCAACACCTGGCGTCAGCACTCGGGCGCCCCGGTCGCGCGGGAGTCTTTTCCGGCGATCGTTGCATCCACCTTCGTCCGCGGTGGCGAGTCGCTCGCATCCCTGGTGGGTCTGGCATGAAGGCACGCACGTGGCCACACCCGTTGGTGACGGCCGGCACCACAGCAGGCGCGGCAATCGCTTTGGCCCCCGGCTCGCTGCCCCGCGAAGCACTGATCCAGGGCGTACTGCTCGCGGCCTTCGCCGGCATCGGCGCCCTCATCGGCATGCTGGCGTCCCGCTTCGTCCCGTGGCCGGCCGCGCGCGCGAGGAAGGCCACTGCCGTCGCCGGGGGCCTGGTCATCGTTGCGATGTTCGTACAGATGATCTGGTGGCAACTCGAGTTGCGCTGGGCTCTGGGCACAGAGACCCTCGACCTCGGATGGGTGGCCGTGGCCGCCGCGCCCTCCGGGTTGGTGGCCGTGGGTGTTGCCCTGCCCTCCCGTATCCGCATGATCGGCGCGGTGCTCGCTGCCGCCATCGCGCTGTCGGTCGCCCCGTCGCCTGCCGGTGCTGCGGGGTCAGGCGAGTCTGTGGCGCACAAGTTCATCGCTGTCGGCGAACAATCCACATCGCTACGGGTCTACGGGGAACTCGACACCCGCGACGTCACCGACCGCGCGCAGAATCTGGTGAAACGATGGCAGGCAGCGGGTGGGATGCACCGCAGTGCGGTGGTGGTCGCAGTACCCACCGGATCGGGGTGGGTGGACCCGGACGCTCTGGTCGGGATCGAGTCGCGAATGGCCGGAGATGTGGGAGTTATTGCCCTGCAGTACAGCGACATTCCGTCTTGGCAGGCTTTTCTGTCGAGTTCCGCACCGGCCCGCGACAGCGCTATCGCGGTCACGGCCGCGCTCATCGATGCCGTCAACCGGTCGGCCTTGCCCAGCCGCCCGCACATCTACCTCTACGGCCAGAGTCTGGGCGCGGTCGGCGCCGACGCGGCACGGCAATGGGCACAGGACAACCGGTCCGGCGTGTTGTGTCACACAGTGCTCGCGGGCGCCCCGGCGGGCACAGCGACACTGTCGGCGCCGTCGACCACCGTGTTGGCGAACGGATCGGATCCCGTGGTGCGCTGGTCCCCGCGGTTGATCTGGCAACCGCCGGCGCTGGCGTCCGGCATCACCCACGATTTGCCGACACCACCGTGGCTACCGGTGGCCGGGTTCGTCCAGGCCAGCGCGGACCTGATCGGGGCACTGTCGTTCCCTGCCGGTCACGGTCATCAGTACGGGACCGAGCAGGGTCACGTCTTCCCGCTCTGCCCCGAAAATGGTGGGTAAGGGCGAGGCCCACCTGGGGAAATCCTCGCCCGAACCCACCAAAATCGGGTCAGACGATCGGGCCCCGGGCCGCCTCGTAGGCGGCGCCGACGCGATACAGCCTCTCGTCGGCCATCGACGGAGCCATGATCTGCAGTCCCACGGGCAGTCCATCGTCCTCGGACAACCCCGACGGCACCGACATCGCGCAGTTCCCGGCCAAGTTCACCGGGAGGGTGCAGAGGTCGAAGAGATACATGGCCAGCGGGTCGTCGACCTTCTCGCCGATCGCAAACGCCGTTGTCGGAGTGGTCGGCGACACCAGGACGTCCACGGTCTCGTACGCCTTGGCGAAGTCGCGGGCGATGAGCGTGCGAACCTTCTGTGCCTGACCGTAGTACGCGTCGTAGTAGCCAGACGACAATGCGTAGGTTCCGATCATGATGCGGCGCTTGACCTCTGGACCGAAGCCGGCCGCACGGGTCATTGCCATCACCTGTTCGGCGCTGTGGCTGCCGTCGTCGCCGACCCGCAGTCCATATCGCATCGCATCAAACCGTGCGAGGTTGCTGGACACCTCGGACGGCAGGATCAGATAGTAGGCACCAAGTGCATAGGTGAAGTGCGGGCACGACACCTCGACCACTTCGGCGCCACGCTCACGCAATGCCTCCACGGCCGCGTTGAACGAGGACAGCACGCCCGCCTGGTAACCGTCACCCTGCAATTCGGCGACGATACCGACCTTGACACCTGAAAGGTCCTGCGAAGCGCCGGCTTTCGCGGCGGCAACCATGTCACCGACCGGTTGGTCGATCGAGGTCGAATCCCGTGGGTCGTGCCCGGCGATCACCTGGTGCAGGAGCGCGGTGTCCAGCACGGTGCGCGCGCACGGTCCGCCCTGATCGAGCGACGAGGCACATGCCACCAGCCCGTACCGCGAGACGGTGCCGTATGTCGGTTTCACGCCCACGGTCCCGGTGACCGAGGCTGGCTGACGCACAGAACCGCCGGTGTCGGTGCCGATGGCTAGCGGCGCCTGGAACGAGGCCAGGGCCGCCGCGCTGCCGCCACCCGACCCGCCGGGGATCTTTGTTGTGTCCCAAGGGTTTCGGGTGACGCCGTATGCCGAGTTCTCGGTGGACGATCCCATCGCGAACTCGTCCATGTTGGTCTTGCCGAGGATCGGGATGCCCGCAGCACGCAGCCGTGAGGTGACGGTGGCATCGTACGGAGGTACCCAGCCCTCGAGGATCTTCGAACCACAGGTGGTGGGCGCGTCGGTGGTTGTGAACACGTCCTTGAGGGCCAGAGGAACACCGGCAAGCGGCGATGCCGGGGACTCGCCCGCAGCAATGGACTTGTCGACGGCCGCGGCCGCCTGCAGTGCTTCGTCGGAATTGACGTGCAGGAAGGCGTTCAGCTCACCGTCCACCTCGGCGATCCGGTCGAGGTGCGCGCTGGTGACCTCCACGGCAGACAGGTCACCGGCATGGATCTTCTCCGCCAATTGGGCGGCGGACAAGCCGGTGATCTCGCCGGACTGGCGGGTGGGTGCGGTCACTGTTCTTCTCCGAGGATCTGCGGCACTGCGAACCGTCCCTGCTCGACCGAAGGTGCACCCGAGAGGGCTTCCTCGGTGGTGAGACTGGGCACGATGGTGTCGGGCCGTAAGACGTTGGCGATGTCTGCCGGATGTGCGGTGCCGGGGATGTCGGCCGCGGCGACTTCCGAGATGTTGGCGACGTGGGACAGAATCGAATCGAGCTGACCGGCGTAGTGGTCGAGTTCGTCGTCGGTCAGCGCCAGCCGCGACAGCCGGGCGAGATGCGCAACCTCATCACGCGAGATGGCAGACACGAGAGATGCACCCTTTCTGTTCGAGGGCGGCCCACGATGATGTCGGCCCGAACCCCGGTCCAGACTAGTCGGCGCCGGTCCCCCGATCGCCTCAGGTGCCGCGAGCCCTACAACCAGCGTTTGAGTCGCGCGGTGATCCACGGCAGCAGCAGGTACACCATCAGCGGTGTGCTCACCAATGTGGCGATCAACGTCTTCACCACCAGCGGCGTGTCCCCCAGGTGGGCGATGATGCCGATGTTGATCGCCAGACTGAGAGGAAAGAAGCCGACCCAGATGGTGATCGCCTGCTTCCAGCGTGGTGGCGGAGCGCCCATCACGCGTACTGCCTGCGTCAACGTGGACTGTGGCTCGAACCACCCTTCGATGCCGGACAGGCGATGGGTGGCGTACTCCACCGCGATCCCCTCCCCACGCGAGAGCCAGGCCTTGCGCACCGGCGACGACACCCAATCGTCGACCTGTGCATGGTTCTCGAACCGGTACATGACGTAGTACTCGCCGGGCACCTTCGATGAGCGCAACCACCCTCCGCCGAGGAAGCCTGGGAATGTCCGGGCCAGTGCGATTCCGGCGTCGGTCCAGGCGATGAAGTCGTGTTCTCGATCAGGCTCGATCCGGCGTGCCACGGACGTGGTCACGTCGGAATGATCACGCGAATCATCGATTGCCATCCGGTCATTATCGAGCCCGACCGGCAACCGCCCCGAACTCTGGGCCCGCCTCGTGATCAGGCGAATATCCGGCGGGCGGATGATGGGTCGCCGACGTATCGTCTCGTTCATGATCATCGTCACAACAAATGACATCCCCGGCTACCGGATCACCTACACCTTCGGCGAGTGCTTCGGGCTGACCGTCCGGTCACGCAACATCGGATCGAACCTCGGTGCCGGCTTCAAGGCGATGGCGGGTGGTGAACTCAAGGGAGTCACACAACTACTCCACGATTGCCGTCAGGAAGCACTGCAGCGCTTGGCGACCGAGGCGCAGCAACGCGGCGCGAACGCCGTGGTGGCGTTCCGGTTCGAGACCACCGAGTTCGGTGGAACCGGTATCGAGGTGTGCGCGTACGGCACGGCAGTGGGCGTCGAAGCGCTCCCCGGAACCACTCCTCCGGCCTGATCGCCAGGCCACTGAGCACCGGCCACTGAGGGCGCGCCACACGGCAGGGCCGACGTAGCGGTGGGACAATGTCGACCGTGTCCTATCTGCTGCGCGTCTACCTCCAGGACCGGCCCGGATCCTTGGGCCTCCTGGCCGTTTCCCTGGGTTCGATCGGTGCCGACATCCTGTCGCTCGACGTTGTCGAACGCGGCGAAGGGTACGCAGTCGATGACATCGTCGTCGAGGTTCCGCGCAGCTCGCTGCCCGACACCCTGATCACTGCCGCAGAGAAGGTTGATGGCGTGCGAGTGGATTCGATCCGCCCGTACACCGGCATCCTCGAGACCCACCGGGAACTCGAGTTGGTCAACGAGATCGCGGCCGCCGGCCGCGATCGGCTACAGGTCCTGGTCGAGGCGGCACCCCGGGTTCTGCGGGTTGCGTGGGCCACCATCATCACCTCAGGCGCCAACGGGGCGATCCAGCTCTTCGGGAGCTCTGGCGCCCCGGAAACCCAACTCACCGATGCGAGTTGGCTGCCGATCGACCACGAGGCCGAACTGGATCCGGAATCGCCATGGGTGCCGCAGTCCTGGCGCGACATGGACACTCGGCTGGCCGCAGCGCCCATCGGGTCACCGGGCAAGGCGTTACTCCTCGGTCGACCGGGTGGCCCGGACTTCCGTCCGTCCGAAATTGCCCGGATCGGCTACCTCGCGAAGATCGTGACGACGGTGCTCAGACAACCCTGACCTGGTCGGCCGCGTCATCAGTCCTACGGCGCGTCACCTTCGTTCACGTCGGCAGGTGATTCGTCGGCCTGTGCCGGCGGAGGCCCTTCTGCCAGAAGCTTTTTGAACCCGTCTTCGTCGAGAATGGGTACGCCGAGCTGTTCTGCCTTGTCCGCCTTGGTACCGGGCGAATCCCCGACGACAACATAAGCTGTCTTCTTCGACACCGACCCTGACGCCTTGCCCCCGCGCACCAGGATGGCCTCTTTGGCGCCGTCGCGGGAGAAGTCCTGCAGCGAGCCGGTGACCACGATGCTCAGGCCTTCGAGCGTGCGCGGGATGGAAGCGTCGCGCTCGTCCTCCAGCTGCACACCGGCCTCACGCCATTTGCGGACGATCTCACGATGCCAATCGACCGTGAACCAATCAGCGACACTCTGCGCCAACGTGTTACCCATACCCTCCACGCTGGCGAGCTGTTCGGCTGTTGCCGATTCGATGGCCTCCAAGCTGCCGAACTCGGTGGCCAATGCGCGCGCGGCACTCGGGCCGACGTGCCGGATCGACAACCCGACCAATACCCGCCAGAGCGGTACCTTCTTGGCCGCAGAAAGGTTCGCGAGCAACCGCTTCCCGTTCGCGGAGAGATCTCCCGATTTGGTGGTGAATAAAGTGGTCTTGCGGAGATCGTCCTCGGTCAGGCTGAACAGATCACCCTCGTTGTCGAGCACCCCGGAGCTCAGAAGCGCGGTGGCAGCCTCGTATCCGAGAGCCTCGATGTCGAATGATCCGCGACCGGCGATATGGAACAGCCGCTCTCTCAGCTGGGCCGGACACGATCTGCTGTTGGGACAGCGGATGTCGGCGTCGCCCTCCTTCTGCGGCGCCAATTCGGTGCCGCATTCGGGACAGTGCGTGGGCATCACGAATTCACGTTCGGTGCCGTCTCGCAGGTCGACTACAGGGCCGAGTACTTCGGGGATGACGTCGCCGGCCTTCCGGATGGTGACGGTATCGCCGATCAGAACGCCCTTGCGCTTGACCTCGGACGCGTTGTGGAGCGTTGCCATGCCGACCGTCGAGCCCGCCACCAGAACAGGCTTCATCGATGCGAAAGGAGTGACCCGTCCGGTGCGTCCGACATTGACCAAGATGTCGAGCAGTTTCGTGGTCGCCTCTTCGGGGGCGTATTTGTACGCGATGGCCCAGCGCGGCGCGCGCGAGGTGGAGCCCAGCCGACGTTGGAGCGAGATGTCGTCCACCTTGACGACGATCCCGTCGATCTCGTGTTCGACGTCGTGGCGGTGTTCACCCCAGTAGGCGATCTTCTCCAGGATGGCGTCGGCGCCCGTGAGTTTGGTGGTGTGCTCGGAGACCGGCAGTCCCCAGGCACCCAGCGCCAGATAGGCGTCATGAAGAGTCTTGGGCGGCGTTCCGTCGATCCGGCCGAGCCCGTGACAGATCATGCCCAGTCGTCGTCTGGCGGTGATCTGGGGGTTCTTCTGACGGAGGGACCCGGCCGCAGAGTTGCGTGGGTTGGCGAACGGCGCCTTGCCCGCCTCCACGAGAGACGCGTTGAGCGCCTCGAAATCCTCGACTCGGAAGAACACCTCGCCGCGTACCTCGAGCAGGTCGGGTATCGGGTAGTCGTCGGACGGGGTGAGCCGGTGCGGTACGTCGTTGATGGTCTTGGCGTTGAGCGTGACGTCCTCACCGGTACGTCCGTCGCCGCGGGTGGTACCGCGCACGAGGACACCTTTTTCGTAGACCAGCGCCAGGGCGACGCCGTCGATCTTCAGCTCACACAGATATTCCAAGCCCGAACCGGCGTCAGCCTCCACCCGCGACACCCAGCTGCGCATCTCCTCGGCGTCGAACACATTGTCCAGCGACATCATTCGCTCGAGATGGTCGACGGCCTTGAACTCGGTTGCGAAACCGCCGCCGACCAACTTGGTGGGCGAATCGGCGACAGCCAACTCCGGGTACTGGTCTTCGAGGGCCTGCAGGCGGCGCAACAACGTGTCGAACTCACCGTCGGTGATGACGGGAGCGTCTTTCACGTAGTAGCGGAACTGGTGGTCACGCACCTCCTCGGCCAGCTGCGACCACTGCTCTCTGGCCGCAGAAGGAGTCGGCTCCGCGGGCGTCTGCTCACTGATGTCTGCACTGTTGGCCACCCCTCGAAGATAGTCCAGAGGGCTGACACCGAAACCGGACTCGCGGGGTTCGATCCATCGGTAGGGACTTGGGCGGTGGAGCCCCCGCGGGTCTCTAGCGGCCGATGGATCGCAGGTAGTCCCCGACCGTGACCACAGCTTGCGGGTTCCTGGGGCCCTCCACCAGGGCCGCGTAGGGCAGCGCCATGATGTGTCCCCCTCGAACTGCGGTCGAGCCCGACATCAACGGGTGCGATTCGAGCTGACGGATCTTCGCGGCGACGGAGTCGGCCGGCCCCGCCCCGTAGTCGACGATGATGATGACCTCGGGATCACGCTGGGCGGCGGCCTCCCACGAGGTGGTGGTCCACGAGTCGTTCAGGTCATCGAAGATGTTGCGGCCACCGGCCTCGGTGATGATCTGTTGGGGCGCAGCGGTTCTGCCCGAGGTGAAGGGTTCGGGGGCGGCACTGTCGAAGAGGAAGACCCTGGCCGGGTCACGGTCTCGCGGTACAGCCTCGTTCACCCCGCGCACCAGGTTCCGGTACTCCTCCACCAGGTTGTCCGCACGCTCGCGGACCCCGAAGATGTCGCCGAGGTTCTCCAGATCGGCATAGAGCGCATCGAACGGCGACATGATCCCCCGGCGCGTTGTTCCGGGCTGACGACATGCCTCGGTGAGTTGGTACGGGACGGCGCCGATCTGTTTGATCCAGTCCGGTGTCAGGCCGGTCGACTCCCGGAAGCCGTAGTTCCACCCGGCGAAGACGAAATCGGGGTCGGCGGCCTGCACGATCTCCCGGGTGAATGCCTTGCCCAGTTCGGGGGTCGATTCGAAATCCGCCTTCCAGGGCGAGGTCTGCACGTCCCGTTCTTTGCCGGGATACGTGGTGTACCCGACGAGCCGGTCGGCCAGTCCGAGCGAGAACATCATCTCGGTGATGCCGGTGTCATTGGTCACCACACGAGTCGGCGTCCCCGATACCGTCAGTGGCGCACCGCAATTCGTCACCGTCACCGTGGGCCCGCCGGAAGGGGCCTTCTGCTCCACGTCGGCGCCGCACGCGCTGACTGCCACCGCCATCACGATCATCGCAAGGGCACAGCGATTTCGGTACATTCAGCTCTCCTCGTGGTGAAGGGCGTGGGGTGTGCAATTCGGCACTGGTTTGTGCCCGTCGGAGACGGCCCTGAAGTGCCCGTCGGAGACGGCCCTGTTGAGACCGTCGAAGATGATCTGGGGAACGCCGAGGCGGGGATGGGCGACGATGTGGCAGCCGATCGAGAACCACCGGTTGATCACGGTTTCGGTGAAGACCTCGTGAGGGGTCCCGGCACACACCACCGCGCCGTCGACGAGCACGAGGACACGGTCGCAGTACTGCGCGGCCAGATTGAGATCGTGCAATGCCGCTATCACCGTGATGCCCAACGCTTTTGCCGCACCGAGCACGCCGTGTTGATGTTGCACGTCGAGATGATTGGTCGGTTCGTCGAGCACGAGCACCTGTGGTTCCTGGGCCAGAGCACGGGCGATCAGTACGCGCTGCTTCTCGCCGCCGGACAGAGACGAGAACAATCGCGAGCGCAGATCCCCGGCATCGGCCTTGTCCATCGCCTCCCCGATGGCCTCGTCTTCGGCGGCACGGTCGCGGGCGACGATCCCGCTGTGTGGCAATCGCCCGGTGGCGACCACCTCGCGCGCTGTGAAGTCGAAATGCAAGGTGTTGTCCTGGGTCAACGCGGCCACTTGACGGGCATTCTCGCGCATGCTGATGGCACGAATGTCGCGCTCACCCACCATGATACGACCGTCGGACGGCTTCAACGCCCGATACAGACAGCGCAGCGTCGTGGATTTGCCGCTGCCGTTGGGCCCGACGATCCCGACGAACTGACCCGCCTCGACGGTCAGGTTCATGTCGCCCACCACCAGACGGCCGCCGATCTCGACGTCTACGTGATCGAACTGCACGCGCATCAGATCTGCACCATCCATGCATCACGGCGTTTCATCAAGAACACGAACACCGGTACCCCGACTGCCGCGGTGATCGCCCCCAGTGGCAGTTCCTGTGGAGGTACCACCGTGCGCGACAACAGGTCGGCAGAAACGAGGAAGACGGCGCCGAGCAAGGGCGTCACGATGATGAGTCGCCGGTGATCGGCGCCGACGAGCAGTCGCGCCACGTGTGGGACGACCAGACCGACGAATCCGACCGCGCCACACACGGACACGAAACAACCCGTCATCGCGGCCGCGATGACGAACAGGAGGATCCTGAACCGCGATGCGTTCAGTCCCAGTGCGGCACTGACCTCGTCGCCCATCGACAACGCGTTCAGGCGTCGCGCGCACAGGGCGATGGACAC
This sequence comes from Williamsia sp. R60, assembly GCF_054063855.1. Lineage (NCBI taxonomy): Bacteria > Bacillati > Actinomycetota > Actinomycetes > Mycobacteriales > Nocardiaceae > Williamsia > Williamsia sp. R60. The sequence continues at coordinate 1,126,247 of NZ_JBSSGR010000001.1, read as the reverse complement.
CATTCCCACCGCGGCGACGACCACCACCAGTGGAACCATGCCCCAACTGACGCCCGACAGGCTCCCCAGGAGCCAGAACATCACGCTGCGCGCACCGTCACCTTGCGGTGCCATGAAGATCAGCACGGTGGTGACCGCCGAGAAACCGTATCCGAGCGCGGTTCCCGTCAACACGAGCCGCAAAGGCACCAATCCGGCTGCCGATCTCGCCATCAGATAGACGAGGGCGGTGGCACCGAGGGCGCCCAGGAACGCTGCGGTACTCAGCGCGTAGATACCCAGCGCACCGAAAGTGCCGAACAGGACAACTGCGGTCGCGCCCACGGATGCCCCCGACGAGATCCCGAGGACATACGGGTCTGCCAATGCGTTGCGCACCATCGCCTGTACGAGCAGACCCACAGCACTGAGTCCGGCGCCGACGAACATTGCCACGATCAGTCGCGGCATTCTGGAATCGATCACTATCCGGTAATTGGGCACGTCGTCCGCGGATATTGCGCCTCCGACCAACTCGGCCCAGAGGAACGAGGTGGTGTCGCGCCAGGGAACGTGAACGGTACCGAACATGAGTGCCACCACCGACACAGCGACCAGCGCGAGACACAACCCGACCACCAACGCAGTCACCGAATGAGGGCGCATCGCCGCACTTTCCGCTGTACCGGATGCCGGCCGACCCGTACGCATGCGTCAGCGAATGAAGGCGCGCGCGAGCACACCATCACCGCGTCAACCGTGTCCCTCGGAGTCGACGGGCGACCACGCCGGCGGCGCGGTCGCGTTGGCAGGTCTTCGGACTCGTGGACATGGCACCGAATAGTCGGTGCCTCCTACCGGCGGTCGCTTCCCAGGCATACACCCAGTGCTGGTGACCGCGTTCGTTTCCACTCACCGCTGCGGGGCAGTTCCGGATCTTCACCGGATTCCCTCTTACGATCCGCCGGTCACTGACCGACGGAAACCAACGCCCGGTCAACCTAACATTTCACCGGCACCCGAACAGACACCGGTTCTAGACTGTCGCCATGCCCCACCCGATCATGTACTCCGAGGACGACCCGGTCCTGATTCGACTGCGCACCATCGCCCTCGCGTTCCCGGATGCGACGGAGAAGATCGCACACGGTCGCCCAACGTTCCGCGGCGCGAAGATGTTCGGCATGTACGGCGGCGGGGTCAAAGGTGGACCCCAGTTCGAGCAATCGCTGCTGTTCAAGGTCGAACAGACTGAACGCGTTGCACTGGAACAAGACTCGCGATTCTTCTATCCGGCGTACGTGGGACCGTACGGATGGATGGGGATCGACCTGTCGGCACGGCCGGACTGGACGGAGGTGGCCGAACTACTCGATGCCAGCTACCGCTCTGTCGCGACCAAGAAGCTGATCGCCCGGCTCGACGCCGGCGAGCGCCCCGACGAACTGACCTGACGTCATCGCTCGGTTGCTGCGCCGGGGCCGAACTCATCACCGTCCTCTGCGGGCTGGGGCCTCGCATCGTCACGGCCATGGCACGGGAGCGGCCAGATGAAAGTGCCGCCCTGCATCGCGGTTCGAACCCGCGTCGGTTTCGCGCATATCCGTGCGCGGCAGGCGAAGTTGTCCATACCTCATCAGAGGCTGCGCAGACGATGAATGTTCCCGATCGACCGGGCCGGGTCGCTATACCGCGGTCGGGTCGGCGAGCAAGCCGGCCGCCGCTGTGGTGCACAGCGAGAGCGCCGTCTTCGCCCAGGCGGCATCGGCACCGGCCAGACCGCACGCGGGACTGATCACCACCTGCTCCGCCAGGACCTTCCGGGACAGCCCGATTCGGTCGGTCAGAGCGGCGCACGACGCGGCCACCTGTTCTGCGGCGAGTTCGGTTGCGGGGGCAGCCGTCGGCACGGCGCCAAGGATGACGTCCCGACCCTCGTCGAGCAGCTGCCCGATACCGTCGAGGTCCGCCGTGCGGATCTGGGCGAGATCCACACTGACCGCAGCGAATCTGGTGCGCTCCAACAGCTCCCACGAAAGGTTCGCCGAGCAGTCGTGCATCACCACCGGCCTGCCGACGACGTCGATGAAGCCGTCGTACTTCTCGGCGAGCACAGCGACGGGTACGGGCCTGATGATGTCGAAACGGGTGAGCGGCTCCACCGAGCCCTCGATCACCCGCCCGATCATCGGTTCGTCGATCTGGACGATCACCTGAGCTCCGGTGCGGCGACGGACCTCGTCGGCATGTACTCGCAGGCCCTCGGCCATCGAATCCACGAGATCCGACCACGCCCCGACATCGTGCAGGATCTTGTGACCGTTGCGCAGTTCCACCGACGCGGCCAATGTGAACGGGCCGCACGCCTGCAGCTTGACGAAGCGGTCGGTCGCAGCCATCCCGGCACGCTCCCAGGCCTCTTCGAAGGCGTCGAGGTCGGCGTTCAGAAAGTCACGCGCGCGGCGGGTCAACCCGGATTTGCGTGCCGACAGTCGGTAGCCGGAGGCCACGGTGTCCATCGGCATGTCCACCAGCAGGGCAGCCGACCGCCCGATCATGTCGGCCCCGAGCCCGCGCTGCGGCAGTTCGGGAAGAAACGCCAGCTCGCACTCGCCCAGGCTGATGCCCGCGGATTCGATCGGATCGGTACCCGGCATCGATCCGACACCGGTTCCGGTGCCGGCCGGCAGGACGGTCACGTGGTGGCGCTGCTGACGAGATCCGACGGGACCGAACCGGTGACCGCGATTCGTCCGCTGCCGATGACCAGGTCACCCGACACCGAATCCGGCTGGTACAGCACCGCCGCCTGCCCGCGGGCCACCCCGGTGAGAGGGCTGCGCAGGGTGATGCGGATACCCGGGCCCTGTCCGTCGACACCGTCTGAAGGCTCAAGCTCGATGGCCTCGGCCACGGCCGGCGCCAATCCGCCGTGTGCCCGGACCTGGACCATGCACTCGAACGGTTCGGTGGGAGCGTGTCCGGACGTCCAGATGGCCTTGCGGGCGGTGATCGTCCACACCTGGAGATGCTCGGAGGAACCCACCGTCACGGTTCCGGAGTCGGGATCGATCTCGGTCACGTACCGCGGTTTGCCGTCGACAGCCGGTGCATCGATACCGAGCCCCTTGCGCTGTCCGATGGTGAACCCGTGGACGCCTTCGTGCTGGGCCAGTTCGGCACCGGAGTCGGCGTCGACGACCTTGCCGGGCCGGACACCGATCGTGGCACCCAGGAACGCCCGGGTGTCACCGGTGGGGATGAAGCAGATGTCATGGGAATCGGGCTTGTTGGCAACGGACAAGCCGCGAGCGGCGGCCTCTTCCCGGATCTGGTCCTTGGGTGTGTCGCCCACGGGGAACATCGCCCGCGACAGCTGCTCCGGCGTCAGCACGGCGAGCACGTACGACTGGTCTTTGTCGTGGTCGACCGCCCGACGCAACCGGCCGCCTTCGAGCCGTGCGTAGTGGCCGGTGGCAACCGCGTCGAAGCCCAGGGCGATGGCGCGTTCGGCCAGAGCCGAGAACTTGATCTTCTCGTTGCATGTCAGGCAGGGATTGGGGGTCTGCCCGGCCGCGTACGCCGCAACGAACTCGTCGATGACGTCATCTTTGAAGCGATCGGCGAAATCCCAGACGTAGAAAGGGATTCCGAGAACATCCGCGGCCCGCCGGGCATCAGACGCGTCCTCGCGCGAGCAGCAACCTCGGGATCCGGTCCGCAGTGCGCCGGGCGCAGTGGACAGGGCCAGGTGTACCCCGACCACGTCGTGTCCGGCGGCCACCGCCCGTGCGGCAGCCACCGCCGAGTCGACACCACCACTCATTGCTGCGAGTACTCGCATCAGCGCTCTCCTGCCATTGCCGTGGCCATCCCGGCGGCGCGGGCGCGGGAGACCACTTCACCGATGACGGCGCCTACGGCGTCGATGTCATCGCTAGTTGTCGAGGGCGCCAGTGAGAACCGCAGCGAACTGCGGGCCCGCGCAGTGGATACGCCCATCGCGGTCAGCACATGAGACGCCTGGGCCACGCCTGCGGTACACGCCGAGCCGGTGGAGCATTCGATGCCGTTGGCGTCGAGCAACATCAACAGCGAGTCACCTTCGCAGCCCGGAAACGACACGTGCACGTTGCCCGGCAGCCGTGCGGGGCCGGTGGGTCCGTTGACCACACAGTCGTCGGTGTTCTCGGTCAGCACCGCGAACAATTGGTCACGCAGGTTCGTCACTGCCGGGACGGTGACCGACAGCTCTCGCACCGAATGTTCAAGTGCTACAGCCATTCCCACCGCAGCCGCGACGTCGGGGGTACCCGAGCGAACGTCCCGTTCGTGCCCACCACCGTGGAGCAGCGGCACGCAGTCCACATCGCGGCCCAGCAACAGCGCGCCGATCCCGTGGGGCCCACCGAACTTGTGTCCGGCGATGCTCATCGCCGAGAGGCCGCTGGCGGCGAAGTCGAGCGGAAGGTGTCCGGCCGCCTGCACAGCATCGGAATGCATGGGAACGCCGTACTCTCGGCAGATCGCGGCAAGCTCCGCGATCGGCTCGATGGTGCCGACCTCGTTGTTCGCCCACATCACGCTGACCAGTGCGGTGTCCTCTGCATGCGCGGTGAGCGCGGCCCGCAGATCTGCGGGGTCGACAAGCCCCTGATGATCGACGGGCAGCCAGGTGACCTCGGCTCCCTCGGTGTCGGCAAGCCAGAGCACCGGGTCGAGAACGGCGTGGTGCTCGATGGATGACGCAATGATGCGGCGACGGCCGGCGGCCGGCGAACCCGACTTGTTCCGCGCCCAGAAGATGCCTTTGACCGCGAGATTGTCGCTTTCGGTTCCGCCCCCGGTGAAGACCACCTCAGACGGTCGCGCACCCAGCGAGGCCGCGATGGATTCCCTCGATTCCTCCAGGTGCCGACGGGCGCGCCGCCCTGACGCGTGCAGCGACGAAGCGTTGCCCGCAGTGCCCAGGATCTGACTCATCGCCACGACTGCTGCAGGCACCATCGAGGTTGCCGCTGCGTGATCGAGGTAGATCGGGGCCCGGTCGGAGGAATACATAACCAATCCAGGATAACCGCTCGCAGAGCAGGTTCTATTCCACCGGCGTCTGGACGGCGCCCCGGCACCGGGACCGTCCGGTGGTCAGCTCACCATCGCGGCGGGGATGTCCGACGAGAGACCGATCAACGAAGGTTCTCCGAACACGATCCGCTCGCAGCGGTCGGCGAGCTCACGTCGGTCCGATCCCGGCCATTGGGGTTCGCAGAGGCGGACGTGCACGGTCAGACCTTTGGCCCGCAGGACCCGACCCATCGTGTCGGCGATGTTGTCGGTTCCGATGAAGGCCGCGACCGGGCTGATCGCGCCGTCCGGTGTGTGAAAACTCACCACCAGAGGCTGGACCGGAACCCCCGTTTCGACCGCGGCCTGGAAGATCGCGGGGCGGAAACGACCACCGCCGCGACCGCATCGCGTCGTCCCCTCGGGGAACAACCCGACGTTGTCCCCCGCTCGGAGTCCGTCGACGGCGTCCGAGATGACGGATGGGAGGTCGCGCAACGACTCGCGGCGGATCGGGATCACACCCAGGCGACGGGTGAGCGTTCCGATCACCGGCCATCGGGTCAGTTCTGCCTTGGCCACGAAGCGGGCAGGGCAGACGGTGGCGATCGCGAGGATGTCCAGGAACGAGATGTGGTTGGCGACGATGAGGCCTGCGCCTGCGGCCCGTGGATCTCCCGCAGCCAATCCGCTGTGCCGGACGCGTACCCGGATGCCGATCGAAGCCAGCAACAGGACAGCCATCCACCGCACGTACCCAGCACGCGCCGACCGTGGCAGCAGAGGCACCAGGACCCCGAGGGTGACCGCGACCGCCACGGTGGTCAGCAGTGCGATGACGCGCCAGCTCCTGCGTACCCGCCCCGCTGCGCAGCTCGAGGTGGACAGGCAACTGCTGTCACAGGCACTCGCCGGAAACCAGCTGTGCCGAGCGGGCGCGTTCGTCACCATCGGGTCGTCTGTCATCCGGGTACCCGCTCGGCAGCCTGGCGGAGTCGGTCAAGGTACCTGGTGTTCGCGCGTTCGCGATCGATCACCGTGAAGAAGTCGGCCACCCCGAAATCGGGGTCGTAGGCCGGTTCTCCGCACACCCAGGCCCCCATCCTCAGATATCCACTGAGCAGGGGTGGGAATACCAGACGCTCGGGCGGTGCGATGTCGTCGAGCCGCAGGCCGTTGAGCACCACCGGCCTGTGCGGGTACACCTCCCACGGACCTCGGTGCCGGTCGCGCACGAAGTCCCTGATACCGCGGACCTGTGCGCCGGGCCGGTCGCGGTCGCTGTCCTTGCAGATCGGCACCGAGGTCGCACCCATCAGGTACCGGTAGCCACTGAGATCCAGATACCTCAAGATGCCCGCCCACATGAGAGCCAGGACCGATCCGGACCGGTGTTCGAGGGCAACACACGCCCGGCCCATCTCGACCGTTTGCGGCGCAATCGAATCCAATTCGTGGACGTCGAATTCCGTAGCCGTGTAAGGGCCTCTGGCGGCGATGGCACCCGGCGACGGCAGGAGGCGATAACAGCCGACCACGGCGCCGGTCATGTTGTGGCGCACCATGAGGTGGTCACAGAACTCGTCGAACGGGTCGCAATCACGTCCGTCGGTGACTCCGGCCATCGCGCCGCCGAAACCCGGCTCGTTCGCGAAGACCTGATAACGCAGACGTGCAATGACGTCGATGTCGGAAGGGTCGGTACTCAGATACAGGCTGTAGTCACGCCCGGAGACGAGTGCGGTCGTGCTGATGACTGCGGGTGGCCTCATGGGCACAGGTGTACCGAGCGCGTCGGACCGGTCGGAATCGGCGGCGTGTCGTGTCGGTGCAACGTGCATGAACAGCAGATGACCCCCCGGCAGGGTGCCAGGGGGTCATCTGTGGTTCAGCTGCGAGCGGTGTTACTTGCGCTTCTTGACCGCTTCGGTGAGCTGCGGTGCCACGTTGAAGAGGTCACCGACGATGCCGTAGTCGGCGATCTCGAAGATGGGAGCCTCTTCGTCCTTGTTGACCGCCACGATGGTCTTGGAGGTCTGCATACCCGCACGGTGCTGGATGGCGCCTGAGATACCCAGAGCGACATACAGTTGCGGCGACACGGTCTTACCGGTCTGGCCGACCTGGAACTGGCCGGGGTAGTAACCGGAGTCGACAGCCGCACGCGAGGCACCGACAGCGGCACCGAGCGAATCGGCGAGTTCCTCGACGACAGAGAACTTCTCGGCACTGCCGACGCCGCGTCCACCGGACACCACGATGGTGGCCTCGGTCAGTTCCGGACGGTCACCGCCGACGTTCGGCTCGACCTTGGTGATCTTGACCGCGTTCTCGGGAACCTCGGGCACCTCGACGTCGACGCGCTCGCCTGCGCCGGCCTGGGGGGCTGCCTCGACGGCGCCGGGACGCACCGAGTACACCGGGACGTCGCCGCCGGCCTGTGCCTCGGCGGAGAAGGCGCCGCCGAAGATGGAGTAGACGCCCACTCCGCCTTCTTTGACCTCGACCACGTCGGCGTGAACGCCTGAACCGAGCCGTGCGGCAAGGCGGCCGGCGATCTCTTTGCCGTCGAAGTTGGCGGTGACGAGGACACCGGCCGGGGAGACCTGCTCCACCAAGGTGCCGAGGATGTCGACCTTCGGCGTGATCAGGTAGCCGTCGACGTCGTCGGACTCGGCGACGTAGATCTTCTCGGCGCCGAACTCCTTGAGCTCGTCGGCGATGGCGTCGGTTGTTCCGGGCTTGGCCGCGACGACAACAGACGGGGTGCCCAGTGCGCGGGCAGCGGTGATGAGTTCGGAGGTGACCTTCTTCAGGGCACCTTCCGCGTCCAACTCGGCGAGGACGAGTACTTCAGCCATTTGTTAACTCCTTGCGGTGTGGTCGATGTCGGGGGATGTGTTCGGCGGGGATCAGATGATCTTCTGACCGACCAGGAACTCGGCGACCTTCGTGCCGCCGTCACCCTCATCGACGACCTTTTCGCCCGCGCTCTTCGGCGGCTTGGGGGTCGCGCTGGTGACCGTCGATCCGGCATTCGCCAGTCCGACCTCTTCGGCTTCGACGCCGATGTCGGCAAGCGAAAGAACCTGAACCTCTTTCTTTTTCGCCGCCATGATGCCCTTGAAGGACGGGAAGCGAGGCTCGTTGATCTTCTCTCCGACGCTGACGATGGCAGGCAGGGTGGACTCGAGATGGAAGATGCCCTCGTCCGTCTCACGCTCGCCGGTGATCTTGTCGCCCTCGATGGTGAGCTTGCGCATGTGGGTGAGGTGCGGGAGCTCGAGGTACTCGGCGATGATGGCCGGCACCGCGCCGACGCGACCGTCGGTGGCCTCGTTGCCTGCGATGACGAGTTCGACGCCCTCGACGGTGCCCAGCGCACGGGCGATGACCCATGCGGTCTGGATGGCGTCGCTGCCGTGCATCTGGTCGTCCTTGACGTGGATGGCCTTGTCGGCCCCCATCGACAGTGCCTTACGGATGGCGTCGGTCGCGCGATCCGGTCCGACCGTCAGCACGGTGACTTCACCGCCGTCCGCTTCTTTGATCTTCAGAGCCTCTTCGACGGCCTTCTCGTTGATCTCGTCGAGTACGGCGTCCGCGGCTTCGCGATCGAGGGTGTAATCACCGTCGCTGAGCTTGCGCTCGGAGTAGGTGTCAGGGACCTGCTTGATCAGAACGACAATGTTTGTCATGGGTCTTCGTCGACCTCCTGCGTAGGGTTCTGGACAACTTACCCGTCGGTAAGTACTCCTGTTTCTTTACCACCTTAGCGCGCACTTCCGGCAGGTCGAACACCCGATTGCAGGGGAATGAAGTCGGTCACACTGCCTTGCCGAACCCCGCATCGCGAGGGTCACCGCGAGGTCCGCCTCCGGCTCCACACACGGCCCACTAGGCTCTGCTGGATGGTCAGCCCCACGCATGGATCCAACAACGCCGTCGGATCGCCTGCCCCGATCGGCGCCGAGGACGGCGCAACAGCCCCCGAACAGGGTTTATCGCTCACCGGGGAGCGGACAGTTCCCGGAATTCCCGAGGAGAACTACTGGTTCCGCCGCCACGAGGTCGCCTATGAGTACATCGCCGACCGTTGTCACGGACGCGATGTCCTGGAAGCCGGATCAGGCGAGGGTTATGGCGCCGACCTGCTCTCCGCTGTCGCCCGATCGGTGACGTGCGTCGACTACGACCAGTCCGCCGTCGAGCACACACGGGCGCGCTACCCGCACCTCACCATCCACCAGGCGAACCTGATCGACCTACCCCTTGCCGACGCCTCGATCGACTGCGTCGTCAACTTCCAGGTGATCGAACACCTGTGGGATCAGCCCGCGTTCGTGGCCGAGTGCCTGAGGGTGCTCCGCCCTGGTGGTGAGTTGCTCATGTCCACGCCGAACCGGATCACCTTCTCCCCCGGCCGCGACACCCCACTCAACCCGTTCCACACCCGGGAACTCGATCCCGCCGAACTCCACGAACTGCTCTCCGCAGCGGGCTTCTCGGTCGTCGAGCAATTGGGCGTCCGTCATGGCCGGGGACTCCGCGAACTCGACACCCGATGGGGTGGCTCGTTCATCGACGCCCAGATCGACCGGGCGCTGTCCGGTCAGGCCTGGCCCAGCGACTTGACCGCAGACGTGGCGGGGGTGAGCACCGCCGACTTCGACATCTCCGGAACCGATCTCGACAACAGCCTCGACCTGCTGTTCGTCGCGGTGAAGCCGTGACCGAAGCGGGTCTTCGCGACGACGGGGTCGCAGACGCCGTCCCCGGCATGTTCGCCCTGGTCCTGCACTCGCATCTCCCCTGGCTCGCCAATCACGGCCGATGGCCAGTCGGCGAGGAGTGGCTGTACCAATCGTGGGCCGGCTCCTATCAACGTGTGTTCGCAGTCCTGCGGGGACTGGCAGCAGATGGATACACAGACCAACTGAGTCTCGGGATGACGCCGGTGCTGGCGGCGCAGCTCGATGATCCGCATTGCCTGGATTCGATGTATCAATGGCTCGCGGATTGGCAGCTGCGGGCGGGTGAGGCCGCGGTCGCAGACAGCCGAGACGGCCGGCCCTCCGACATCAACAACCTCGGTGCCCGCGAATACCGCAGTGCGGCAAAAGCTCTCGATGACTTCGGAAGCCATTGGCGCCACGGCGGTTCCCCGCTCATCCGGTCGCTGGTGGACGCGGGAACCGTCGAGTTGCTCGGCGGTCCGCTGGCACATCACTTCGGCCCTCTGCTCGATCCGCGCCTCCGGGCGTTCTCTCTCCGGGAGGGGCTCGCAGATGCGGGCCAACGCTTCGGCGCACGTCCGCGCGGGATCTGGGCACCCGAGTGCGCTTACGCGCCCGGCATGGAAGAGGATTACGACGAAGCCGGCGTCGAGCACTTCATGGTCGACGGCCCTGCGCTGCAAGGGGATACGGCACTCGGACGCCCGGTCAGTGGGAGCGATGTGATCGCGTTCGGCCGGGATCTGCCGGTGTCGTACCGGGTGTGGTCACCGCGCTCGGGATATCCCGGGCACAGCGCCTACCGCGACTTCCACAGTTACGACCACCGATTCGGCCTCAAGGCCTCGCGGGTGACCGGCCGCTCCGTCGCCGCCGGCGACAAGAAGCCGTACGAACCGGAGCGCACCCACGCAGTTGTGCAGCGTCACGTCGACGACTTCGTCACCAACGTCCGAGCCCGGTTGATCGCCGAGACCGAACGGATCGGAAGGCCGGCACTGGTTGTCGCCGCCTTCGACACCGAACTGTTCGGCCATTGGTGGCATGAAGGCCCCCAATGGCTCGATGCAGTGTTGCGTGCACTCCCGCGCGCCGGCGTCCGTGTGGGCAGCCTGCAGAGCGCCAAAGCCGGGGGCTTCGTCGGCGATCCGGTCGACCTTCCCGAGACCTCTTGGGGCTCAGGCAAAGACTGGCGGGTGTGGAACGGGCCGCAGGTCCATGATCTGGTCCGAATCAACGCCGAGGTCGTCGCCGCAGCCCTGGCGACCGTCGACAAACGCATGGACGATCACGGTCGCCGACGTGACCGGGTCAGTGATCAGATCCTGCGCGAGACGCTGATGATGCTGTCATCCGACTGGCCCTTTATGGTGTCGAAGAACACCGCGGCCGACTATGCGCGCCGGCGCCTGTACACCCACGCACACGCTGCCAGAGAGATCTGCGACGCCGCCGACCGGGGTCGCGAACAGTGGGCCGAAACCCTCGCGGCGCGTTGGAATCTCGCCGACAACGTATTCCCCGGACTCGACGCCCGCCGATTGCCGGCCGACGCGATCACATGAGGATCCTGCTCGTCTCCTGGGAGTATCCCCCGGTGGTGGTCGGCGGCCTCGGAAGGCACGTCCACCACCTGGCAACCGAGCTCGCCCGAGCGGGGCACGACGTGGTGGTGTTGTCGCGACAACCCACGGGCAGCGACGGACTCACACATCCGGGCACCGACACGATGTGCGACGGGGTTCGCGTGATCGCCGCGGCCGAAGATCCCCCGCATTTTGTGTTCGGTGAGGACATGATGGCGTGGGTCCTGGCTCTCGGCCATACGCTCATCCGCGCCGGTCTCGGGCTCGGGTATCCGAAAGACGTTGACGGCGAGGGCACGTGGGTGCCCGACGTCGTACACGCCCACGACTGGCTCGTCGCTCATCCGGCGATAGCTCTGGCCGAACACTTCGACGTGCCGTTGGTGAGTACCTTCCACGCCACCGAAGCGGGCAGGCACAGCGGATGGGTCAGCGGACGGGTGAACAAGCAGGTCCACTCGGTGGAGTGGTGGCTGGCAGCCGAGTCCGACGCCGTGATCACCTGTTCGGCGTCGATGCGGGACGAGGTGTATCGGTTGTTCGGCCCCGAACTGGCCGAGATCCACACCATCCACAACGGCATCGACATCGATGCGTGGCCATTCGCGCGCCGCGTCGCGCACGACGGCCCCCCGCGCCTGTTGTTCGCGGGGCGCCTGGAATACGAGAAAGGTGTCCAGGACGCCATCGCGGCCCTTGCACGCATTCGTCGCACCCACCGCGGAGCGGTGCTGACGGTCGCCGGTGACGGCACGCAGTTGTCGTGGCTGCGGGAGGTCGCCCGCGACCACAAGGTGTCGCGGGCGGTCCGTTTCGTCGGTGCCGTCGACAAGGCGGGACTGGCCGAACTGATGAAGGACTGCGACGTGATGGTGCTTCCCAGCAGATACGAACCGTTCGGGATCGTCGCCCTGGAGGCGGCGGCCACCGGCGCCCCGCTGGTCACCTCGACCGCCGGCGGTCTCGGCGAGGCCGTCACCGACCGGGTCACCGGGCTCAGTTTCACCCCGGCCGACGTCGGTGGCCTCACGGCTGCGATCCGAGCCGCTCTCGCCGACCCCGTGGCCGCTCAACAGCGCGCCATCGCCGCGCGCGTCCGGGTGTCACAGGGATTCGCCTGGGACCAGGTGGCGGCGCGCACGGCGGCTGTCTACGAGAAGGCCACGCGGCGCCCACGGCGCCCACTGGGGCGGCCGACCATCGTCGACAGGCCACTGCCCGAGCGGGACCCCGCTCAACCGATCTGATCCGTCGACCTGAAGGCCATCGGGCGCGCCGGTTCGATCCCCCCGGCCTCAATCCCCTTGAGCGGCAGCCTTCTTGCGTTCGATGTCGGCGAGAGCACGCTCCAGTTCTGCTCGCTCGGCAGCGTTGCTCGCCCAGTCGTCCATGCGGTTCTTGACCACTCGCGCCGGCGCACCGACCGCGATGGAGTAGTCCGGGATCGTCCCCTTCACCACCGCGTGAGATCCGAGCACACAACCCCTGCCGACCACGGTGTTGCGGAGCACCGACACCTTGGCGGCGATCCAGGTGTCCGGGCCGATCCGCACGGGCCCCTTGACGATCCCCTGGTCTTTGATGGCAACGGTGATGTCGTCCATCCGGTGGTCGAAGTCGCAGATGTAACACCAGTCCGCGACCAAAGTCGACGCGCCGATCTCGATGTCCAGGTAAGTGTTGACGACGTTGTTCTCACCGAAGACGACCTTGTCGCCGATGCGCAGCGAACCCTCGTGGCACCTGATCGAGTTCCCGTCTCCGATGTGTACCCACCGGCCGATCTCGAGCCGGGACAGTTCAGGGGTCGCGTGGATCTCCACGTTCTTGCCGAGGAACACCATCCCGCGCAGGATCACGTGTGGGTTGGCGAGTTTGAACCGGAGGAGCCGCACATACCGCACCAGATACCAGGGTGTGTACGCCCGATGTTCCAGCACCCACCGCAGCGATTCCCGGGTGAGGAAACGGGCCTGCTCCGGTTCCCGCCGCATTCCAGCACGCCACCGGCGATGCAGCGGTGCGTTCCACATGCTCGTCATGGATACGAACACTAATGGACGCCGATACCCGATCCTGCGGGTCACTCGCGATAGGCTCAGGCCCGATCTGCCGAAGCAAACGAAGAGGAGCACGATGGGGCGCCGGACCACCGCACGAGCCGCCGCGGCCCTGGTGATGTTGCTGGCCGTTCTGCTAAGTTCATGCTCTGACGGTGTCGACGACGTGCGTTCGGTGGCCAGCGCAGGCTGGTCCAGCTATGGGGGTAACGCCCACAACTCGAACTTCGTGTATCCCAAGACCGGCGAACTCGAGCTCTCGTGGTCGCGGCCGGTCGGTGGGCCGATCTCCTCGCCCCTGACGATCTCTGGTCGATCCAACGTAGGCGTCACGGCCGCCACACCCGGGGGCTGCAACACATTCCTCTTCGATCAGCGGGCCGGGCGAAAGAACTTCTGCAAGTACTACGGACCGGGCATCGAACTCAATTCGATGCTGTTCGATCAGTACGAGAACATCTACATCGGTGACGCCGGCATGTTTTACGGGCTCAACGGAGCAGGTGATTTCCGGTGGCGTTTCGGCGTCGTCGGCGTGCCGCTCTCGGCAAAGTTCGCGGCGCCCGGGCTGGTGCTGATGGTGAGCCACCTCGGCCAGATCCTGCTGTTCGACTCGCAGACCGGCAAACTTGCCGCGCCGGGTATCGCGTTGCGTCCTGATGCCGACCCGGCACAGCCGCTGTACGGCCTCGGCGACTGCGTCTCGGGTGGTCCTCGTTGCCCCGTCCAGGCGCCTCCCGCAGTCGATTCCGATCGCGAGCGCTTCTATCTGAACTACTGGCCCGAGGGTGTCATCGCATCTGGGGTCCGCGGCTACGACTACTCCGAGGTGAACGGCACCCGCTCGATTCGCGAGTCGTGGAAAGCGGAGATCCCGGGCGGCGTCATCGGGACGCCCACCTTGTCGGCCGACGGTCGCACGCTGTACGTGTTCAACCGCCTCGGCAGCATTTACGCTCTCGACGCCCTCACCGGCACGCCCAAATGGGACTACTTCGTGGACAACTACGGTTTCGGGACGATGACCGTCTCACCCGACGGCCTGATCATCCCGACCGGACTGCTCAACGCACCGGTGCGCGCCTACCGAGATCTGGGCGACAAGGCCGAACGAGTGTGGCAACGCACCGATGTGCAATCGGTGGGGCTGTCGGCACTCACCACCTCCGGGACCGCCTGGACGGTCGTGCGCGAGAACAACGCGGACGAACTGACATTGATGGAGGTAGATTCCGCCGACGGTGCCACTGTGCGGAAGTTTGCGATCCCCGGGTCGGTCGGTTTCACCACGGGTGTGGCCGTGTCGAACACCGGGCAGGTCGCGACTGCGACCAACCTCGGTGAGGTCTACTTCTACGACGCACCGAAGGACAAATAGACCGCACACATCCGGTGGTCATCAGCGTTGCCGCACCCCCTCTTCGCAGATGAACATCACCCCGCGCCGCCCGATCCTGGTGATCACCACAGCGTGGGCCGCAGAACCCTTGAGTTTCAGTCTCTTCCGCAACCTGTCGGGGTCGATGTCGACACCACGAACCAGTATTTCGAGGGTGCCACAACCCAACTCGGCCAGGCGCCGCTTGAGGTGTTTCTCCGAGAAGTTGAACTGTTCCATGACCCGCCATCCGCGTTCACCCCTCGGCAAGTGATCGCCGCTGAGATAGGCGATCTGGGGGTCGAGTTGCCACAGCCGGTGGGCTTTGGCGAAGTGGCGGACCAGACCGGCCCGGACGACGGCGCCGTCCGGGTCCAAGATCCACTCCCCTGCGTCATCGACGCCTGCATCGTCGTCGGCAGCGTCGGTGATCTCGAAACCTGAGCCGTCCGTGCGGATCACGGTTGCCCGGCGCTTGACGCCAGGGCGGGGGTCATTCCACAGGCACGCTTCGCGTACCGCGCCGTTCAGCGAGATGATCTGTACTTCGCCGGCGAATCCGTAACGATCGCGCAAGAGTCGGTAGTCGAGCCCGGGCGCGCACTTGACCACCAGTGAACGGCCGGCGTAGACGGTCAGCAGTTCCAGGAGGGGCGGCGCGGTGTCCTCGATCCGGAAGCTCCGGCGACCCCCGCTGCGGCGTGCGGGGTCGGCCACATGGACGTCGGCAGCACTCGTCGGCGTGAGTGCATCGGCGCGGGCCAGCGCGGCCTGGGGCACGTTGTGCGCCGCCATCGCCAACCTGATCTGGTCGATGTCGCTGCCGATCACGCCGCCCAACCCGTCGGCGTGCGTCAGCGACGCGAGATCGGCGCCTACCGAGCAGGTGACGTCATGGACGGTGGCACCGGGATATCGGGCGGCGAGTTCAGCTGCCCGGTGATCGGCGACCGGGTAGGCGGTGGCCTGTTGCAGGGCGTCAGAGGTCAGCAGCCAGCGATGCGGGTCGCGCAGTTTCCCGACTGCCCGACGGCGGCACGAGACCGTCTCCACCAGCGCCGCCTGCCGTCCGGGATAGGCCGCGGTCAGGCGTCCGATGTCACTCATCAATGAATCCGGCTGCAGAGCAAGCGAATCCGCCAACCGCAGTGCCTCGCGTCCGGTTTCGGAACGGAGGAACGCCACATCGTCGGTCGAGAAGTCGTAGCCCACGGGTATAACAGTATCCGTGCCGAAATCGAGGAGAACGTGAACCGACCCGAACAGGGCCGCCACCTGGCGCTCACGTTGTTGAGTGTGCTGGCAGTCGCCTCCTGTCAGATCGAGGACGCGCCCGTCCCGCCCGGGAGTCAGACCGCGGCCCGCCCTGCCCAACCTGACGCGCCGACGGCCCAGAGCGCCGCGATTGCTCAGCTCGACTCGCTGACGGTCAAGGGCCGTGCGCCCAAAACCGGCTACAGCCGCGAACAATTCGGGCAGGCCTGGACCGACGACGTGAATGTCGCACAGGGCCACAACGGATGTGACACCCGCAACGACATCCTGCGTCGCGACCTGACTGTTGTCACGACCAAGCCCGGTACACGCGAATGTGTCATTCTCACCGGCGTCCTGGACGACCCCTACACCGGCCGTCGCATCGACTTCGTCCGAGGCGAGAAGACCTCTCCTGCAGTGCAAATCGACCACGTGGTGGCGCTGTCCGACGCCTGGCAGAAGGGAGCAGCGCAATGGGACCGCACCAAGCGGACAGACTTCGCGAACGACCCGGCCAATCTGCAGGCCACCGACGGGCCGACCAACCAGAGCAAGGGCGCAGGTGATGCGGCCACCTGGCTTCCACCCGACAAGTCCTACCGTTGCACCTACGTGTCCCGCCAGATCGACGTCAAGGCGCGTTACAGCCTGTGGGTCACGGAGGCCGAGAAACAAGCCATGGCCCAGATCGTGGCCACCTGCTGATCGACTACACGGACCGGGGTGTCGCCGTGAGCGCCTGCATCCTTTCCTGACACAGGAGGGCCCGGGACTACTCCGGCTTGGTGCCCGTGATGATCACGTTGTAGAAGAACTTGGGCGGCACCACTTTTCGCAAGATGTTCTCGTCCACCCAGGTGAGCCGCTTCCAGCCGCCGAACGCGAACCGCGCCCAGCCCCAGCCCAGCTTTTCCGGCGGAACGGCTGCCTCGAAGGTCCGAACCGGCCAGCCGAGCATGGCGGCGGCAAACTCTTCGGTTGCGGTCTTCACGTTCACAGCTCCGGCAGATGTGGACATCCGCTCCAGGTCGCTGGGATCAAAGGTGTGGATGTCGACGACCGCTTCGAGCGCCGCAGCGCGCGACGACTCGTCGAGTTCGGCCTGCGGTCGGCGCCAGCCTTGCAGCGGCCCCAGTTTGGTGACCTTCGTCGTCGCTGCCCACGTGGCACGCGAGAGCCACCGTGCGTAGAAGTCACCGATGGTCGACGGTTCGCCGGCAAAGATGAACCGTCCCCCGGGTTTGAGTACTCGCAGCACCTCGCGCAGCGACTTCTCGACGTCGGGGATGTGATGGAGCACCGCGTGACCCACCACGAGGTCGAAGGTGTTGTCGTCGTAGGGAATCGTCTCCGCGTCGGCCACCCGGCCATCGACGTCGAGGCCCAGGTTCGCCGCGTTGCGCAACGCCACCTTCACCATGCCCGGCGACAAGTCGGTCACCGAACCTTTTGTCGCGATCCCACCCTGCATGAGATTGAGCAGGAAAAAACCCGTGCCACAACCCAATTCGAGCGCGTGCCCGTACGGCAACGGCTCGTCGGCCGCAACGGCGTCGAAGCGACCCCTGGCGTAGTCGATGCAGCGCTCGTCGTAGCTGATCGACCACTTGTCGTCATAGGTCTCGGCTTCCCAGTCGTGGTAGAGAACCTGCGCGAGCTTGGTGTCTGCGAGCGCGGCCTCGACCTCGTCCGCGGTGGCATGCGGGTTGGGAGCGGGATCACTGGTAGGCGAAGTCATTGGTTCCACAACTACTTTCGGATCGATACTCATTTACCTGTGAACTCTGCTTTGCCCGGGCCGTTCTCGACAAACGACGCCATACCGATCGCACGGTCGTCGGTGGAGAACAACGCGGCGAACAGATGCTCCTCGATCTTGAGGCCGGTGCGCAGGTCGACGTCGAGACCTTGGTCGATGGCCGCCTTGGCTGCGGCAAGCGCCACGCTGGCCGCGCCGGAGAACTTCGACGCCCACCGAAGCGCCGCGTTGTAGACCTCGTCCGGAGCGACGACCTCGTCGACGAGCCCGATCTGCAGGGCTTCGGCGGCGCCGACGAACCGGCCCGTGAACACCATGTCCTTGGCCTTGGCGGGCCCGATCAGCCGTGCCAGGCGCTGGGTGCCCCCACCACCCGGGATGACGCCGAGAAGGATCTCAGGGACGCCGAGCTTCGCATTGTCGCCGGCGATCCGGCGATCGGCACCGAGCGCAACTTCCAGCCCGCCGCCGAGGGCGTACCCCGTGATGGCCGCAACGGTCGGCTTGGGGATGGCGGCGATGGAACTCAGACCGTCTTGCAACTGGCCGGCGACCTTACGCATCTCGGCGTAGGTCATATCGTTCATCTCTTTGATGTCGGCCCCTGCGGCAAGCACTTTCGGTCCGCCATAGACAACAACCGATTTGATGTCGTCACGGCGGGTGGCTTCGCGGGCGGCGTCGGCCAATTCACTCTGCACCTGCCGGCTCAGAGCATTCATCGGAGGGCGGTTGAGAAGAATCGTGCCGACCCCGGGGAACTCGTCGGACGTCTGCAATGTGACGAACTCAGGCATGTATCGGAGGCTACCGGGTGTCCGGTTCATCCCCTACTGTCGGGGGATGGCAGCTAGCTCGCACGGCGAGCCGATCGAGATCTCCGTGGGCGACCGCGTCGTGCGCGTATCGAGTCCTGAACGGGTGTACTTCCCCGCCCGGGGCGAGACCAAGCTGGATCTGGTCAACTACTACCTCGCCGTCGGTGACGGAATCGTTCGCGCACTGCTCGACAGGCCATGCATGTTGCACCGGTATCCCAAGGGCGTTGCCGGACAAAAGGTGCATCAGAAGCGCATCCCGTCCGGAGCACCTCCCTGGCTGGAGACGGTGAACATCTACTTCCCCCGATTCGGCCGGACGGCCGACGAGGTCTGCGTCACCGAATTGGGCAGTGTCATCTGGGCGGTGCAGATGTCGACCGTCGAGTTCCACCCATGGAACTCGCGTCGTTTCGACACCGAGAAGCCCGACGAATGGCGCATCGACCTCGACCCGATGCCCGACTGCCCGTTCGACAGGGTGCGCCGCAGTGCACACGTCGCCCATGAGGTACTCGATGAGTTGGGCATGACGGGCTATCCGAAGACATCCGGCGGCTCGGGCCTGCACATCTACGTTCGGATCGAGCCCGAGTGGGGTTTCGCCGACGTCCGCCGCGCGGCGCATGCCTTTGCCCGGGAGGTGGAACGCCGCGCCCCTGACGACGTGACCACCACGTGGTGGCGCAAGGACCGCGACCCCGCCGCGGTGTTCGTCGACTACAACCAGAACACCCGCGACCACACGATCGCGAGCGCCTACTCGGTTCGGGGCAATCCAGAGGGAACGGTGTCGACCCCGATCCGCTGGGACGAGATCGACGATGTGGAACCGAAGGAATTCACGATCGCGACGGTTCCGGCCCGGTTCGCCGAACTCGGTGACCTGCATTCGGCGATCGACGACCACGCCTACCGGCTGGACACACTCCTCGAATGGGCCGACCGCGACGAGCGTGAGGGTGCCGCACCGCCGCCCGAGCCCGAGTGACCCCTCAGGCCAGATCCGTCCGGTAGCGGCGGTAGTCGGATTCCCCGTCGAACCGGACACGCATCCGCTCGCCGGTCGACACGACCTCAGGGAGGATCGTCTCGATCTCGCGTTCGGCCGCGAGCAGGTCGGCAAGACTGCCGTAGGAGCTGATCTCCTTGAGTTGAGTCCAGGTGGGCGGCAACAGGAAGTGTTTCCCGTCGTCCCAGGCCTCGAGCGCCGCCCGAGGCGTCGCCCACGCTGTCTCCGCGGCCTCGGTGGTCTCACCGTCTGCCTGTTGGCCTTCGGGCAGAGCAGCGAGGAAGAACCGGGTGTCGTAGCGACGGCTCTCCCCGATCGGCGTGATCCAGTGCGCGAGCGGACGCAACAGGTCCGCGCGCAACGACAGGTCGTGCTCACGGAGGAACTGGGCGAACGACAACGATTTGTCGACAAGAGCTGCCCGCTCGGCGGTGAGGGCAGAGCTGTCGGGGAACGTGCCATCCGGGCGTGCGGCGAGCAGCACACCGCATTCCTCGAACAGCTCACGTACGGCCGCGCACACCAGGGCCTGTGCGGTGGCCGCATCGGTGTTGAAGCGCTCCGCCCACCAGTGCTCGTCGGGCCCGATCCAGGCGAGATCAGCCTCGGCGTCGCGGCGGTCGACGCCGCCACCCGGGAACACGGTCATCCCGCCGGCAAACGCCATCTGCTTGACCCGCCGCATCAGGAAGACCTCGATGGGCTGCTCATCGACCCCGCCCCGGACGAGCACCACGGTTGCCGCATCGCGCACCGGGACCGATTCGGGATCCGGCGTCTGTGTCGAGCTCATTCGGCACGCCGCCGATGGCCACCCGCGCGACGTGCCCGCCGAGCGAAGAAACGACCGCCGGTGTTGGTCAGCACGATCGACTGGCTGAAGGCACTCGAAAGGTTCTCCGACGTGACCACATCCTCGATCAGGCCTTGGGAGACCACCGCACCCTCCTTCAGGAGCATCGCGTGTGTGAACCCGTTCGGGATCTCTTCCACGTGATGTGTCACCAGAACGATCGCAGGGGCGTCGGGATCGGCCGCGAGGACCTCGAGTCGCGCAACCAATTCTTCGCGCCCGCCCAGGTCGAGCCCCGCGGCCGGTTCATCGAGAAGGAGCAGCTCGGGATTGATCATCAGGGCACGCGCGACCAGAACCCGTTTGCGCTCGCCCTCGGACAACGTGCCGAAGGTGCGGTCGGCGAGGTGTTCGGCACCCATCGATTCGAGGGTTTCCAGGGCCTGTTCGCGGTCGACCTGGTCGTACTCCTCTTTCCATCGGCCGAGCACCGAGTAGCCGGCGGAGATGACGAGGTCACTCACCCTTTCGTCATCGGGGATGCGTTCGCCGAGCAACGCTGACGTGACGCCGATACGAGTGGTGAGCTCTCTCATCTCGGTGCGACCGACCTGCTCACCCAGCAGGAACGCGCTTCCACTGCTCGGATGGGTCTGTGCGGCGGCCATGCGCATCAGCGAGGTCTTCCCGGCCCCGTTGGGACCGAGGATCACCCACCGTTCGTCCAGTTCCACCTTCCAGGTGATCGGCCCCACCAAGGTGTTGCCGGAGCGTCGCAGGGCGACATCCTCGAAGTCGATCAGCAGGTCCGGATCCGTTTCACGCACCCCCCTATCGTGCCGCACCGGGACACGAAGGCGGCGCAGGCGGGCCGAACACGTTCGGCACTTTGCCGACCGGGTCTGTGGTCCCCGAGGTCAGTGCATGGTGAAGTCGGCAAAGTCGAAGCCGGGCACGACAATACAACTGACCAGCGACGGTTCGTCTCCATGCGGCTGGGCGCGCTGCCATTCGCCAGGCGCGACGATGTATTGCGGGCGATGACCGGCGGTGATGTCGGCGCCGACCAGCACGGTTCGTTCACCGGCAGGCTCAGGTCCATCACCACCGAGACCGAGGGCCACCGGAGCCCCGCGGTGATACAGCCAAATCTCAGCACTGCGCACGGTGTGCCACGCGGATTGCTGCCCCGGCAACAGCAGGAACAAAATTGCCGTCCCGGCCGCTCGCTCAGCCGGATACCCCGGTGGCAGAACATCTTTCGGGATGGTCAGATCGCTCACCCAGGTCTGCCGGTAGAACCCGCCTTCAGGATGCGGTTCCAGTTGCAGTTGGGCGGCCCAGTCGGGGAGCTCGGTCATGGCGCCAGACTAATCGGCGGAGACGGAGCGCAGCGGAGCTCGACCGGAATCACCGAGAGCCCAGGCCGTCCTGCCCGATCTCGGCGATCACGGTCACCGAGCCCGGCGCGATCTCGGTGAAGCCGGCATCACGCACCGCAACCGCATGACCGGTGAGGTCGGCGTCGATCAGCCGGGTCCAGTCGGTCCGCGACGCGGTGCGCACCCGTACTGGGCATCCATCGGACCACCATCGCTCGGCGTCCTCCGACGACATCAACCGGACGACCAGCATCGCAGCGTGCCCGACCTGTGCGGCGAGCTTCCCGACCGTCATCTCGAGAGTCGGATTGACCCACAGCACCGGCCCGGCGCCTACGTCGGCATCGTCGCCGGGCACGTCGGTGCCCCCGATCTGGAGGCGTCCGATCCGCCGATCGATGTCGCCGACCGGTCCGGGGACGATGGCCCGGGCCTCGGCCGAACCGCATCGCGCGGTGACCCCCGGGACTTCTTGTGCCGCACTCCAATGCGATCCACGTGCGCGGCGCGCGATCTTACGGATCCGCGCGTCGCACCACGCGTCCATCGGTTCCGACCACGGGCCGTCGCCGCCCGAGCGCGGATCGAGGCACAATGCCGCGACCGCGGAAGCCGCAGCGTTGAGTAGCTCGGTCCTGGGCGGAGGATCGGTCTTGGGGATGTGCAGCACCATCGGCATCGCCAGCACCTGGCCCGGATCGAGCGGATCCGAACCGCCACCGACGTACTCGGTCAGGCGCCGGTACCGCTGCACAAAAGTGTTGTCGGCGTCGGGCGCGACCATCAGTTCAACGGCACCCGGCGCAACACACCATCGACGGCGTCCGCGGCCTCGATCTCGTCGCGTGTGACACCGAGGATGAAGAGGACGGCGTCCAGGAACGGGTGCGACAGCGCGGCGTCGGCAACTTCCTGCAATGCCGGTTTGGCATTGAAGGCAATTCCGAGGCCGGCGACTGTCAGCATGTCGATGTCGTTGGCCCCGTCACCGACCGCGATGGTCTGCTCCATCGGCACACCGACGCTGTCGGCAAACGCACGCAAGGCCTTCGCCTTCCCGGCCCGGTCGACGATTTCGCCTTTCACCCGGCCGGTGAGCTTGCCCTCGGAGATCTCCAGCGTGTTCGCCTTCACGAAGTCGAGCTCGAGTTCGTGGGCCAGCGGCTCGATGACCTGCCGGAAGCCACCCGACACCACGCCGCAGTGGTAACCCATGCGGTGGAGGGTGCGGATGGTCGTCCGGGCACCGGGCGTGAGCTGCAGTTCCATCGCCACTTCGTCGAGCACCGATACGTCGAGACCGGCAAGTGCGGCCACACGCTGGTGGAGAGACTCCGCGAAGTCGAGCTCACCTCGCATGGCAGCCTCTGTGACTGCGGCGACCTCTTGTTCGCGGCCTGCCCGGGCCGCGAGCATTTCGATGACCTCACCCTGGATCAGGGTGGAGTCGACGTCGAACACGATGAGGCGCTTGGCCCGCCGGGCCAGACCGCCTCGCTCGACGGCCACATCGATGCCGTACTTGCTGGCCACGGCGGCGAGTCCCTGACGCAACGCGGCATCGGCGGCGACGCTGTCCTTGTCGACGCTGATGAGTAGTTCGAGTCCGGTGACCGGATAGTCCGCGATTCCGCGAATGGAGTCGATGTTGCCGCCCTGGCGGGCGAGCTCGCCGGCAAGTGCGCTGAATCCCTTGGCGCTGACCGGGCTACCGAGGATCACCACAGCGTGGGTGGACAGCCTGCGGTCGCCGTTGACCGCTCCCACCTCGACCGTGACATCGATTCCGAGGGAATCCATCGCCTGCTCGATGACCTCTTGCAACTCTTCGCTGTCGCCGATGCAGCTCACCAGCACACCGAGGGTGAGGCGACCGCGGATCACCACCTGCTCGACGTCCAGCACGCTGACGTTGCGGGTGGACAGGGCTCCGAACAGTACCGACGTGACGCCTGGCTTGTCGTGACCGGTGACCGTGATCAGCACCGAGGTGCCGAGAGGTCTTGCTTCTTCCGAGCTTTGGCTGATGTTGTGTCCCACCGTCAGAACGAGTTGGGTTCGGTGGATGACTCGGTGCCACCGACCGTCAAAGGATCACGCTTGGTCTGTTCCGCTTTTTCGCTGGCGTGGCCGACGTGTGCTTCTTCACGCATCCGGTCGACCATGTGCGGGTAATGCAACTCGAACGCCGGACGCTCCGAACGGATCCGCGGCAGCTCGGTGAAGTTGTGCCGCGGCGGCGGGCAACTGGTCGCCCACTCCAACGAGTTACCAAAGCCCCACGGATCATCCACCGTCACCACCTCGCCATACCGGTAGCTACGGAACACATTCCACAAGAACGGCAACGTCGACGCACCCAGAATGAACGCACCCACCGTCGACACGATGTTCAACGAGGTGAACCCATCGGTGGACAGATAATCGGCATACCGACGCGGCATACCCTCGTTACCCAACCAGTGCTGCACCAAGAACGTGGTGTGGAAACCGATCATCGTCAACCAGAAGTGGATCTTGCCCAAACGCTCATCAAGCATCCGGCCAGTCATCTTCGGGAACCAGAAATAGATACCGGCATACGTCGCGAACACAATCGTGCCGAACAACACGTAATGGAAGTGCGCCACCACGAAGTAACTGTCAGACAAGTGGAAATCCAACGGCGGGCTCGCCAACAACACACCGGTCAGACCACCGAACAAGAACGTCACCAAAAAGCCCACCGAAAACAGCATCGGCGTCTCGAACGTGATGTGACCCTTCCACATCGTCCCGATCCAGTTGAAGAACTTCACACCCGTCGGCACCGCGATGATGAACGTCATGAACGAGAAGAACGGCAACAGCACAGCCCCGGTGGCATACATGTGATGTGCCCACACCGCCACCGACAGAGCTGCAATCGCCAACGTGGCATAGACGAGTGTCGAGTAGCCGAAGATCGGTTTACGAGAGAAGACCGGGAAGATCTCCGACACGATCCCGAAGAACGGCAACGCAATGATGTACACCTCGGGATGACCGAAGAACCAGAACAAGTGCTGCCACAAAATCGCACCACCATTGGACGGGTCATACAGATGCGCCCCGAACTGCCGATCAACCTCCAACCCCATCAACGCCGCCGTCAACAACGGGAACGCCAGCAGGATCAGCACACTCGTCTCCAAAATGTTCCCCGTGCAAATCGGCATCCGGAACATCGTCATACCCGGCGCACGCAAACACACCACCGTCGTGATCATGTTCACCGCACCCAAAATCGTGCCCAGACCCGACACACCCAGACCCAAAATCCACATATCCGCACCCGGACCCGGCGAATGCACCGCATCAGTCAACGGCGTATACGCAGTCCAACCGAAGTCAGCCGCACCACCCGGAGTGATGAACCCGGCAATCGCCACCGTCGAACCGAACACGAACAACCAAAAACTGAACGCATTCAACCGCGGGAACGCCACATCGGGCGCACCGATCTGCAACGGCAACACCACGTTGGCAAACCCGATCACAATCGGCGTCGCATACATCAGCAACATCACCGTGCCATGCATGGTGAACAACTGGTTGTACTGCTCAGTCGACAAGAACTGCAGACCAGGAGCCGTCAACTCCGTACGCATCAGCAACGCCATCAAGCCACCGATGAGGAAAAACGCAAAACACGCAACCAAATACATGATGCCCAGCATCTTGTGATCGGTCGTCGTCAACATCTTGTAGATGAACGAACCCTTGGCACCCGTGCGCTCGGGATAAGGCCGAACCGGAGCCACCTGAGTGGTGGGCTGGTCTACCGCGGTCACTGATCCTCCTGTGGCCGATCTGCTCATCTGTGTGTTGGGCAGCATGACGTGAAACTCAGCTGATCGTAAACCCTCACACCCTCATCAGCCGAGCCGGTCCTACGAACTGTCGTAGCGCGTCGTCACCAGCCGGCTCGGAAGACCGCACACAACACCGCGGCGGCACTGGTAACCCAGTGCCGCCGCGGCGTGAGAGAACTCAGTTGTGCCTGGTCAGCTCGGATCAGGATCCGTCGACGACTCGTGCGTGCCGACTGTCAAGGGATCACGCTTGGCATGTTCCGCTTTTTCGCTGGCGTGGCCGACGTGTGCTTCTTCACGCATCCGGTCGACCATGTGCGGGTAATGCAACTCGAACGCCGGACGCTCCGAACGGATCCGCGGCAGCTCGGTGAAGTTGTGCCGCGGCGGCGGGCAACTGGTCGCCCACTCCAACGAGTTACCAAAGCCCCACGGATCATCCACCGTCACCACCTCGCCATACCGGTAGCTACGGAACACATTCCACAAGAACGGCAACGTCGACGCACCCAGAATGAACGCACCCACCGTCGACACGATGTTCAACGAGGTGAACCCATCGGTGGACAGATAATCGGCATACCGACGCGGCATACCCTCGTTACCCAACCAGTGCTGCACCAAGAACGTGGTGTGGAAACCGATCATCGTCAACCAGAAGTGGATCTTGCCCAAACGCTCATCAAGCATCCGGCCAGTCATCTTCGGGAACCAGAAATAGATACCGGCATACGTCGCGAACACAATCGTGCCGAACAACACGTAATGGAAGTGCGCCACCACGAAGTAACTGTCAGACAAGTGGAAATCCAACGGCGGGCTCGCCAACAACACACCGGTCAGACCACCGAACAAGAACGTCACCAAAAAGCCCACCGAAAACAGCATCGGCGTCTCGAACGTGATGTGACCCTTCCACATCGTCCCGATCCAGTTGAAGAACTTCACACCCGTCGGCACCGCGATGATGAACGTCATGAACGAGAAGAACGGCAACAGCACAGCCCCGGTGGCATACATGTGATGTGCCCACACCGCCACCGACAGAGCTGCAATCGCCAACGTGGCATAGACGAGTGTCGAGTAGCCGAAGATCGGTTTACGAGAGAAGACCGGGAAGATCTCCGACACGATCCCGAAGAACGGCAACGCAATGATGTACACCTCGGGATGACCGAAGAACCAGAACAAGTGCTGCCACAAAATCGCACCACCATTGGACGGGTCATACAGATGCGCCCCGAACTGCCGATCAACCTCCAACCCCATCAACGCCGCCGTCAACAACGGGAACGCCAGCAGGATCAGCACACTCGTCACCAAAATGTTCCAAGTGAAAATCGGCATCCGGAACATCGTCATACCCGGCGCACGCAAACACACCACCGTCGTGATCATGTTCACCGCACCCAAAATCGTGCCCAGACCCGACACACCCAGACCCAAAATCCACATATCCGCACCCGGACCCGGCGAATGCACCGCATCAGTCAACGGCGTATACGCAGTCCAACCGAAGTCAGCCGCACCACCCGGAGTGATGAACCCGGCAATCGCCACCGTCGAACCGAACACGAACAACCAAAAACTGAACGCATTCAACCGCGGGAACGCCACATCGGGCGCACCGATCTGCAACGGCAACACCACGTTGGCAAACCCGATCACAATCGGCGTCGCATACATCAGCAACATCACCGTGCCATGCATGGTGAACAACTGGTTGTACTGCTCAGTCGACAAGAACTGCAGACCAGGAGCCGTCAACTCCGTACGCATCAGCAACGCCATCAAGCCACCGATGAGGAAAAACGCAAAACACGCAACCAAATACATGATGCCCAGCATCTTGTGATCGGTCGTCGTCAACATCTTGTAGATGAACGAACCCTTGGCACCCGTGCGCTCGGGATAAGGCCGAACCGGAGCCACCTGAGTGGTGGGCTGGTCTACCGCGGTCACTGATCCTCCTGCCTGCGTGGCCTCTCGCCTGCGTCAGGTGCGGAAGGGTGTTCCGCGGAGGACGTTGGGGCGACGGCCATGAATGTGCGCTGATGTTGATCCTAGACCCTCATACGGCCCGCAGCCGATCGGGTCCTACGAACTGTCGTAGTCGATCCGGGGGTCGGCAAACGCGGCTTTCGACATCGGTCTCCACCCGGCGGACCAGTGCTAGTTTGTTCGGGATCCAGCCGTCATCGGGCCGCAACCGAAGAGTGGAAGAGAACTGTGAGCGAAGTGATCCGTCGCCGTCGCGCCCTGGCGACTCTTGCGCTTGCCGCCCTGGTCAGCGCAGGTGTGAGTGGATGCCTCGACTCGTCCGTCCCCGAGGGCGAAGGGTCGATCGTGAAGACGACGACACGCATCGCCTCGGTCGATCTCGCGGACCCCGATCGCGACAAGAACCAGACATGTCAGACACCTGCACCGCTCGACTCCGGCGCCCTCGACCCCACTCGCATCCTGGTCGCGGATCCGAGCCTCCTCGACGCTCTGTGCGCGCTCGGCGTACAGGGCAAGGTGGTCGCATCCACCACCGTCGGCGGCAAACTCCCCTCGTTCATGGGCACAGCGGTGCAGGATCTTCCCACCGTCGGCGAAAAGAGCCGGCCAGACGTCGCACGGGCGGCCGCGAGCAAACCTGACCTCCTCCTGACAGTCGGCGAATCCCCACTCGACGGTGCTGTGGGCTCGGTCCGGACCGTCCAGATCGATCCGGCGCAGGACTGGCAGGAGCGGTTCTCGGCGGTCGCCGAGGCGGTGGGCCGCGGTGACGCGGGCGAGCAACGACTGCAGGCCTACAAAGACGCCGCCAAGACCACCGGCGACCGACTCGGCGCGCGATACAACCAGGCCTCTCTCGTGCGGTTCGGCAAGGACTCCGAGTCGGTGGAGGGCACCGGCGGGTTCGCCGCGAGCGTCCTGACCGACATGGGTGTGCAACGTCCGCCCGGTCAGCGTGAGCCGGAGCCGACGCCGATAGACGACAAGAACTTCGAGATTGCCGACGGCGATGTCATCTACGTCGGATTCGACGGGCCTGCCGGGCTGGAGCACGGCACCTCGGTCCTCGAGAGCGATCGGTGGCGCGACATGGGTGCACCGAGCTGGGGACGCGTTCGCATCGTGGAGGACGAGGTCTGGTTCGGCTCCGGAGGACTGTCGGCGGCGAACTTGGTGCTCTTCAACGTCGGCAACTCACTGGTGTAAGCCCCCCCGTTCACCGGGTTCACCGATGGCATTCGGCCTGATCATGGCGGCGGACTGCGTTGGAATCACCGTGGCTGCAACTCTGTCCGCGCGTTCATGCACCCATGAGCATGAGTGCATGACCGTCACCGACGAATTCCTGGACAACAACCGCGTGTACGCGGCCGACTTCTCCGGTCCCCTGCCCCTTCCACCCAGCAAGCACGTCGCCGTCGTCGCTTGCATGGATGCCCGACTCAACATCTACGGCATCCTCGGACTTGAAGACGGTGAGGCACACGTCATCCGCAACGCCGGCGGCGTGATCACCGACGACGAGATCCGGTCACTCGCCATCAGCCAACGACTGCTCGGTACCACCGAGATCATCCTGATTCACCACACCGACTGCGGCATGCTGACCTTCACCGACGACGACTTCAAACGAGCCATCCAAGATGAGGTCGGCGTGAAGCCGGCATGGTCCGCCGAGGCGTTCAGCGACCTGGACGAAGATGTGCGGCAGTCACTGGCGCGGATCGAGAAGTCCCCGTTCATCACCAAGACGACGTCGTTGCGCGGGTTTGTATTCGATGTCGCCACCGGCAAGCTCAACGAGGTCGGCTGAGTATTCGCTCCACCTACGACAAAACGCTCCGGTTGCGACCGGAGCGTTTTGTCGTAGGTGGAGCGAATGGCCAGTGGGTCAGAACTCCCAGTCTTCGTCTTCGGTGTTGACGGCCTTGCCGATCACGTACGAGCTGCCCGAGCCGGAGAAGAAGTCGTGGTTCTCGTCGGCGTTCGGTGACAGGGCCGACAGGATCGCCGGGTTCACGTCTGTCTCGTCCCGGGGGAACATCGCCTCATAGCCCAGATTCATGAGCGCCTTGTTGGCGTTGTACCGCAGGAACTTCTTGACGTCTTCGCTCAAGCCGACATCGTCGTAAAGCTCTTCGGTGTAATCGGTTTCGTTGTCGTACAGCTCGAAGAGCAGCTCGAAGGTGTAGTCCTTCATCTCCTGACGGCGCTCAGGCGTCTGGGTTTCCAGCGCCCGCTGGTACTTGTAGCCGATGTAGTAGCCGTGCACCGCCTCGTCGCGGATGATCAGCCGGATCAGGTCAGCGGTGTTGGTCAGCTTGGCTCGCGACGACCAGTACATCGGCAGATAGAAGCCGCTGTAGAACAGGAACGACTCGAGCAGCGTGGAGGCCACCTTGCGCTTGAGGGGGTCGTCGCCGCGGTAGTAGTCCATGACGATGCGCGCCTTGGTCTGCACGTACTGGTTCTCTTCGGACCAGCGGAACGCCTCGTCGATGTCCTTGGTGGAGCACAGGGTGGAGAAGATCGAGCTGTAGCTCTTGGCGTGCACCGACTCCATGAACGCGATGTTGGTGAGCACCGCCTCTTCGTGAGGGGTGGTGGCGTCCGGGATCAGGCTGACGGCGCCGACGGTGCCCTGGATGGTGTCGAGGAGCGTCAGACCGGTGAAGACCCGCATGGTGAGCTGCTTCTCGACCTCGGTGAGGGTGCCCCACGACGGGATGTCGTTGGATACCGGCACCTTTTCCGGTAGCCAGAAGTTGCCGGTGAGGCGGTCCCACACCTCGGCATCTTTCTCGTCGGGAACCCGGTTCCAGTTGATCGCCGAGACCCGGCTGACCAGTTTGATCGGTGCTCCGTCGGCCGGCGAATGGCTCTGAGTGGACGTCATCGTTCCTCGCTTACGAGTTCTTCATCATGAAAGTTGTTGTCTGCCAAACACATCGAGACAGCTACTACAGCATGCAGGAGACGCAACCCTCCACCTCGGTGCCCTCGAGAGCCATCTGACGCAGCCGGATGTAGTACAGCGTCTTGATTCCCTTGCGCCATGCGTAGATCTGCGCCTTGTTCACGTCGCGAGTGGTCGCGGTGTCCTTGAAGAACAACGTGAGACTCAGCCCCTGGTCCACGTGCTGGGTGGCTGCGGCGTACGTGTCGATGATCTTCTCGTAGCCGATCTCGTACGCGTCCTGGTAGTAGTCCAGGTTGTCGTTGTCCATGTAAGGCGCCGGGTAGTACACGCGGCCGATCTTGCCCTCTTTGCGGATCTCCACCTTGGCGGCGACCGGGTGGATCGAGCTGGTCGAATGGTTGATGTAGCTGATCGAACCCGTCGGCGGAACGGCCTGCAGGTTCTGGTTGTAGATCCCGTGCTCCTGCACGGACGCCTTCAGCTCACGCCAGTCGTCCTGCGTGGGGATCGCAATCCCGGCCTGCCCGAACATCTCTCGGACCTTGTCGGTCTCCGGCGCCCAGGTGCGGTCGGTGTACTTGTCGAAGAACTCGCCGGTCGCGTACTTCGACCGCTCGAATCCACCGAACGCCTTACCGCGCTCCTTGGCAATGCGGTTCGATGCGCGCAGCGCGTAGAAGAGCACGGTGTAGAAGTAGATGTTCGTGAAGTCGATACCTTCGGGCGATCCGTAGTAGACCCGCTCCCGCGCCAGGTAGCCGTGCAGGTTCATCTGCCCGAGGCCGATGGCGTGTGATTCGTTGTTGCCCTTCTGGATCGAGGGCACCGACGTGATCGCGGTCTGGTCCGACACGGCCGTGAGCCCGCGGATAGCCGTCTCGATGGTGTGCGCGATGTCGGGCGAATCCATCGTCTTGGCGATGTTCAGCGAGCCCAGGTTGCACGAGATGTCCTTGCCGATGTTGGCGTAGGACAGGTCGTCGTTGAACTCCGAGGCCGTGGAGACCTGCAGGATCTCCGAGCACAGGTTGGAGTGGGTGATCTTGCCGTCGATCGGGTTGGCGCGGTTCACCGTGTCCTCGAACATGATGTACGGGTAGCCCGATTCGAACTGTAGCTCGGCCAGCGTCTGGAAGAACTCACGTGCTTTGATCTTGGACTTGCGAATCCGCTTGTCCTCCACCATTTCGTGGTACTTCTCGCTGACGTTGATGTCCGCGAACGGCACACCGTAGATCCGTTCGACGTCGTACGGGCTGAACAGGTACATGTCATCGTTGCGCTTGGCCAGCTCGAAGGTGATGTCAGGGATCACCACACCCAGCGACAGCGTCTTGATGCGGATCTTCTCGTCCGCGTTCTCGCGCTTGGTGTCGAGGAAGCGGTAGATGTCGGGATGGTGCGCATGCAGGTACACCGCACCCGCACCCTGCCGGGCACCGAGCTGGTTGGCGTAACTGAACGAGTCCTCGAGCAGCTTCATGATGGGGATGACACCCGAGCTCTGGTTCTCGATCTTCTTGATCGGGGCACCGTGCTCACGAATGTTGCTCAGCAGCAAGGCCACTCCCCCGCCGCGCTTGGACAGCTGCAGTGCGGAGTTGATCGAGCGCCCGATCGATTCCATGTTGTCTTCGATGCGGAGCAGGAAGCACGACACCGGTTCGCCGCGCTGCTTCTTGCCAGAGTTGAGGAAGGTGGGGGTTGCCGGCTGGAAACGACCTTCGATGATCTCGTCCACAAGGTGACGGGCCAGCGCGGTGTCACCGTCGGCGAGGGTCAACGCCACCATCGACACTCGATCCTCGAACCGCTCGAGGTAACGCTTACCGTCGAACGTCTTCAGCGTGTACGAGGTGTAGTACTTGAACGCGCCCAGGAAAGTCGGGAACCGGAACTTCTTGCTGTAGGCGTGATCGAAGAGCCCCTTGACGAACTCGCGGTCGTACTTCGCCAAAACCTCTGGCTCGTAATAGTTTTCCTCGACGAGGTACTTGAGCTTCTCATCCAGGTTGTGGAAGAAGACGGTGTTCTGGTTGACGTGCTGCAGGAAGTACTGGTTGGCCGCTTCGCGGTCCTTCTCGAACTGGATCTTGCCGTCTGCGTCGTACAGGTTCAGCATCGCGTTGAGCGAGTGGTAGTCCATCTCACCCGGGTTGTGCCCCGACGGGTCGGCATGTGCGCCTGACTTGCTTGCCGAGGTCTCTACTGCGGTTGCGGTTGGCGACACTGTGCTGGCTCCTGTGCGAGTTGATCGAGTGTGAATTGATGGAGGCCGGTGCGGACTCGCTCTACGTCGTCGGCGTCGCCCATCAGCTCGAACCGGTACAGGTACGGCACCTGGCATTTGTTCGAGATGATGTTGCCTGCGAGGCAGAACTCTTCACCGAAATTGGTATTCCCTGCCGCGATGACCGCGGTGATCAGCGAACGGTTGTGTTTGTTGTTCAGAAACTTGATGACCTGCTTGGGAACGAATCCGCCGGGCTCTCCTGACGCCTTCCCACCCCCATAGGTGGGGCAGATCAAGACGTAGTGCTCATCGACGACGAACGTGCCCTCGGGGTCGAACAGGGGGATCCGGACCGCCCGGAGACCGAGCTTCTCGACGAATCGGTGTGTGTTCTCCGAGACGCTCGAGAAGTACACGATCAGCGGGGGGCCATCGGATTCTGCCTCCGCGGAATGTACGGGAATCTTCCCCAATGTCCCGACCTCCGCGATGGTGCTGACGGTAGAGCTAGAAAATGATGAGACGACGTGGATCAGGCTGCGGCTGCGACGAGCGCCTTGATGCGATCCGGACGGAATCCTGACCAGTGGCTGTCGCCGGCGACCACCACGGGCGCCTGCAGGTAACCGAGGGCCATCACGTAGTCGCGGGCCTCGGAATCCTCGGTGATGTCGACGACCTCGTAGTCGAGACCGTTCTTGTCGAGCGCCTTGTAGGTGGCGTTGCACTGCACGCAAGCAGGCTTGGTGTAGACGGTGATCGTTGCGGTGGCCGAAGTAGTCATATCCCAGAACTCCCTGTGTGCGGACCGGCTATCGCTGCCGAAAATGTGTCTCGAGCAGCAAATCGTGTCTTTCGTATCTCGATCTGGCCGGCCTGTCAGTGCTGTTCATAAGAGTCAACCCCGTCGTGCCGTTCAGTGTTCCAAACACTACACCTAGTGTCTGACATTCGGGAGCGACACAACACGTTGCGAATCACATTCATGAAAGTCCCAGGTCGGGAGCTCCGAAAAAATTTGCATCTGGCGTGTCTCGGCGTGTCGTTCGTCACATGTCGCGCCGAATACGAACGGACCGCCGCCGCGAGTCGATCGATCTCGCCACGGCGGTCCGTCAGAGGTGTTGTCGGCTGTGCGAACCCCGCCCTCAGGCGGCGACGGTGGCGTCGACGGCATCGACCAGCACCGTGACAGCGTGCCGCAGCTGATCGACCACCTCGGGCACTTCGGCCACCGGCTTGCCGTCCAGCTTGCCGATGGTGAGGTGCAGTTCGACGTCCTCGACCACCCGGCCTCCGGCGATACCCACCGACCGGCTGGTGTCGTCGTGTGACCACTTCCCGCCGAACTGCGCGAGCGCTGCGCCCAGCACTCCGACCGGCTTACCGGTGAGGGCGCCGGCGCCGTACGGACGTGACAGCCAGTCGATGGCGTTCTTGAGCACCGCCGGAATGGTGCCGTTGTACTCAGGGGTGACGATCAGTACGGCGTCCGCCTCTCCCACGGTCCGGCGCACTCTGGCAACCTCGGCATCAACCGGTTCGATGTCGAGGTCCTCGTTGTAGAACGGCAACAGTTCCAGACCCGAGTACACGTCCACCGCGACGTCGGCCGGCGAGTTGTCCGCGGCCACGCGCGCCAGCTCGCGATTCACCGACTCGCGTCGCAGGCTTCCGACCAGCACCACGATCTTCGTCGATTCCGTTTTGTTCTCGTTTGTCACTGCTCTTCCTCCACGATTGATTCGACCTACGATCGACTCAACCGGACCATGGTCCGAATAATTCCGTCACCGCAGCAGGCGTTACAGTCAAGGTGTGTCAAAGCCCGCACGGCACCCGGCACCCGGGGCGAACTCCGAGCAGTCCAGCGCGACGCGCGCCGAGCTGCCGTTGATCGATGCCCCCACCACACCTCGACCGCCTCTTCCCCTCTCGCTGACCGAACGCCATCCTGCCGCAATCCCCCTCGTCGAAGACCAGGAGCCGGAACGGGCCGATGCCGCTCGCAACCGTCAGCTGCTGATGGAGGCCGCGACCCGCCTCATCGAATCGTGCGGCGCGTCGGCGGTCACCATGGACGCGGTCGCACGCGAGGCGGGCGTAGGCAAAGGCACCGTCTTTCGCCGATTCGGGAACCGGTCGGGCCTGATGCTCGCGCTGCTCAACCACTCCGAGAAGCAGTTGCAACAAGCCTTCCTCACCGGCCCGGCACCACTCGGCCCCGGGGACCCGGGCCAGAAGGTCGACCCATTGGACCGATTGATCGCATTCGGCCGCGCCCGCCTGACGACGGCAGCGGCACACCTCGATGTATTGCTCGAAGCCGAGGACACCGGACCGCAGCGGTTCAGCCATCCCACCCGGACCGTTGTGGTCACCCACACGCGAATGCTGCTCACACAGATGGGCTTTCGCGGCAATCTCGAACTCATGTGCATTGCGGTGCTGGCACCACTGGAGGCGCCGGCCATCCATCACATGCTCCACAACGACCACATGTCCCTCGGTCAGATCGCTGACCGCTGGGAAGAACTCGTGCGGGCGTTGACACCGCCGCGACGCTGAGGTCGCTGGACACATCGAGGACGCCCCGAATCGATCCGTCTAGTTGCCGGGTGGTTCGAACTGCGCGCCGGCCAGATTCGGTGCGATGCCATCGTGGGACACCAGTGCGTCGTATTGGTTCAGTGTCGGCCCGACGGCGAGCAGTGAGATGACCGACCATGGGGCCGGGAGCGGATCTCGTCCGAGTCCGATGACATCGGCGGTCGCAGCGTCGGGGACGCCGAAACGAACCCCCGAATCGTTGACGTAGAAAAGGGATTCGGCTCGCGTGCTGTCGGGTTCCGATCCCGTCGCCTTGATGTAGTGTCCGCGTCCGGGGGTGACGAACGCCGCGTCGAGACCCGGGCCGGAACCGTCGGCGCCGCTGAGCGGAACCGGCTTGTCGCGTGGCCTCAGCGGCAGGACGGAACCGAGCAGCGTCCGTAGCGACGCCTCGTGGTCGTCCACCGACCGTGACCAGGCCGCACATACGACGGGGTCGGCCGTGGCGTCCGCGAATCGTGGCGGTGCCGTCGGAAAGTCGTCTGTGGGGAGAATGCTGACCGTCTCCACCCCTGTCAGAGCGCCGGGATTGAGTGTCGGCACAGTGTCGGCACCCGATCGATCGGCCTGCCGGATGATCTCAGCGGCGACCTCACCGATCCGCTGCACTCCTTGCGTCAACGCCACATAAAACGTCGCCTCTCCCGACAGTGCTGTCACCTTGAACACCGATCCGACGGGGGTGTCCCGGCCGAGAGCCGAAGGGGCACCCCGATTCGAAATGTCGGGCACCGCAATGGGATCGGTCTCCGGGAAGGCATTGAGGATCCCCGAGCTGACCGCGCGCACCTCGGCGTGGTCGAGATCGAGAGCTCGGCGTACCGGCACGCTCTCGGTGTCGACGCGGGATCGGCGCCCGGCACCGATCAGGTGGACCTGCCCCGCGGAGGAGACGAGAACGGCCTCGTCCCCGGGTCCGTCGGCTCCGTCGGCCAAACGGATCTGATCGCCGAGTACGGGGGCCACGCCTTGCACGGTGGTGGTGACCTGACCGGCCGACGTCGTGTCGCAGACAACCCAGTCCGAACGTTTCGTGTCGGCGGGGCCGGGCAGCGCCGCGGGCGCTCCAGGGATTCCGAGAAGCGGGCCGCGGGCGTATCCCGTCAACTTCTTCTCGCCGACCGACTTCGGGGACTCGTCGCTGCCGGTGATCAAACGTGCCGACGCGAGATTGAGGACAGGGTGCAGGCGGCCGTCCAGGACCACATACATCGCGCCGGCCTTCTTGCTGATGATGATCTGCGACTTACCAACGGAGCCTTGCGGTTTGATCAACCCGTATACCCCGAAGCCGGCGAGCACCAGTATCGCGAGTACCAATCCGACCATGAGCGACCGCAGCTGCGACCGCATCGGGTCGTGCAACATCCGCACGTCCCGACGGATCAGCGCATGCTCGAGTCTGCGCAGTAAAAAGCGGTATCCGTTGACCTGAGCCTTCGTCGTCAATTGAGCCGGCATGCCGTCCCCCCATCTCCCCGGCGTGTAGCGTATAGCACCATTGGGCTGGCGGAGACGTAGCGCAGCGGAGCTCGACCAGAGTGGCGGAGACGCAGCGCAGCGGAGCTCGACCAGAGTGACGGAGACGTAGCGCAGCGGAGCTCGACCAGAGTGACGGAGACGTAGCGCAGCGGAGCTCGACCAGACTTGCAGGAGACGTAGCGCAGCGGAGCTCGACCATATGCAATAGACGTATCGCAACCGGGGGGATGCGAGCGGGGCTCGGCCATGACGTGCGGTGTTGATGATTCTTGGGGGGATCATGAAGGTAGTGGTCGCGATCGAAGTTCTGATCGCTGGGGCGTTGGTGTTGTCTCACGACGTGGGCGGTCTCTGGTGGGCAGGGATCGCGGCGGCATTCGCGTTGTCCGCGACGCTTGTCGCGCTACCGGGCCGTATGTCGCTGGCGGAGCGCACCGGTTTGCGACTGGGCCTGTGGCGCAGAAGGCTTATCGGTGCAGCGGAGTCGGACGGTTCGAAACCGGATCAGGCACCGTTCGACATACCCGTATCCGGATCGAACGCGATCGGTGCACGTTGGGACGGAACGGCTCTGGTCACGGTGGTGCGCATCGACACTCCCCCACCCACCTTGAGTTTCCTCGACCCCAGCGGTTGTCGCGGCCTTCCGCCGATCCCCCTGGCTGCCCTCGCCGAGTGCGTTCGCCAGTTCGACATCCGCCTGGAGTCGGTGGATGTGATCAGTCACGGGATACGCACTCACGGCACCGGGCCGGTGGCCCAGGTCTACCGGCGCACGCTGGGCCCGTTGCCTGCCACCGCATATCGGTCGGTGCTTGTTGTGCTGCGGCTGGACCCGTCGCACTGTCCGGACGCCGTCGCACGTCGGGGTGGTGGTTCCGAAGGCGCTCTGCGTACCGCGATGATCGCGACCCGGCGGGTAGCCAACCGGCTTGCGGGACAGGGTTTGTCGGCCAGCATTCTCACGGCGGCGCAGATCACCGCCGCGACCGGCCACCTCGCTCACGGCGCCGACACCGGTGAGGTGCGCGAAGACTGGGATGCGGTGACCTCCGATCGGCTGCGCATGTGTACGTATGCGGTCGATCCCGACCACCTCGACGAGGTCCTCGACGCGGTATGGGCCGTTCCGTCGATCTCCACGACGGTGACAATGCGATTGTCGCCGACAGGTCCGGGCGAGGTCGCGATGCGGACGCTCGTCCGGTTCAACTCTGCGTCCCTTGATCATTCGGCGATCACCGGGTTGATCGAGTTGCCCGGCCGTCAGCGCTCAGCGCTCGCGGCAAGTCTGCCGGTGGGGGCTGCCGCCGAACTACCCCCGATCGGTAGGCAGACGGTGCCGTTCGAATCCCTGTCCGATGTGACCCTGTCGGCAACGGGCTGCGGTCAGCTCATCGGGGCGGACCACGCAGGCCGGGCCGTTGCGGTCGACCTGCTGGGTGGTCCTGCGCACCGGGTGTCGATCGCCGGCGGCCTACACCTGGCTCAGCAGGTGTTGTTGCGCGCCATCGCAGTCGGCGCTCGAGTCCTCGTCTACACCGATCATGGCGCCGTCTGGCAACAATTTGTCACCGCCGTCGGGGATCCAGGTCTCCTCGCACTCGCAGGAGGGCGAAACCCCCAGGGTCAGTACACCGTGGCGGTCTTTCATGGCGTCGCACCGGCGCCCGTCGATGCTCCGACAGTGATCACCGTGGTTCCTCCCGGCTCACCGGGTGAACCGGCCGACGTCCGGCTGGAACAGAATGAAGCCGCTCCTCAAGACATCTGGGTTGCCACACCCACCGGCAGCGCAATGGTGACGATGGTCGCGACGCCGGATGAGATGGCATTCATCGGCAGTACGCTGCCGGTTCCTTCAAGAGTCTGACCACGTCGAACCGGACGGCTAGTGTCCGGGTACCAACCCTCGGAAGAATGTGGTGTGCGCCGATGCCGCATGCACAATGACGTCGGGATCATTGTCACCCAGCCACGCCGCCCGACCTTGCGGCACCACCAGATGACCTGATGGACCCCTCAGTTCGATCGAACCCGTTGTACACAGCAGAATCTGCGGACCGGGAACGTCGAAGAGGATCGACGACGGCCTGCGTAGACCGGTCCCGTCGAGTTCCACCTTCGACAGTCTGAACTCCGCCGCCGGTGTCTGGTAGATCAGTTCGGAGTTCAAGGTGTGGATCGAGGGAGCGATGTCGCCCGGAGCGACCGGGGTGAAGTCGAGGACGCGCAACAACTCGGGGACATCGACGTGTTTGGGGGTGAGACCACCGCGAAGGACGTTGTCGGAGTTGGCCATCACTTCCACAGCGGTGCCCCAGAGGTAGGCATGGAGATTGCCGGCCGGGAGATACAGGCCTTCCCCCGGCGCGAGCGTGACCCGATTGAGCAGGAGCACAGCGAGAACGCCAGGGTCGAGCGGGTAGTTCTCGCCGATCTCCAGCACGGTGCGGGCCTCGGCCGCGAAGCGGTCCTGCCCTGATTCGAGATACCGGATGGCCCCGGCCAGAACGGCCGGGATGAGAGTGGACAACGCCGACTCGGGCAGGGTGATCCAGGTGGTGAACAGTGCCCGCAGACCTTGCGAGTCCGGTTGACCGGCAATCATTCCGAGGTGACTGTCCAGCTCGGGAACCTGCAGCACGCGCAGCAGGTCGACGGTCTCGCGCACGTCACGGAAGCCGGCCAGGGCGTGGAATTCGCTCAGTGCCACGACGAGTTCGGGCTTGTGGTTCTCGTCGCGGTAATTGCGGTCCGGTGCACCCACATCGATGCCACGCTCGTTCTCTCGCGCGAACCCTTCTTTGGCCTGCTGCAGACTGGGGTGGGCCTGCAGTGACAACGGTTCCTCGGCGGCAAGGATCTTCATCAGGAACGGCAGACGCCCGTCGTACCGTTCGGCACAGAGAGTGCCGAGTTCTGCGCGCGGATCGGCGTCGATGACCTCCAAGAGCGTGTTCTCGCGCGCGTCATCACGAACGATCGCGGGCGCTGCCGGGTGGGCCCCGAACCACAACTCGGCCTCCGGATGCGCGCTGGGTGTGGGCATTCCGCGCAGGGCCGCTATCGCAGTACGCGATCCCCAGGCATAGGGACGGACGACACCATCGAGCAGGCGCATCAACGATCCCCGACCAGCCGCAGGTAGGCACCCGCCATGTCGACCCTCAATCCCAAGATCATCAGTGGCACAATATCTTCCAGCCCACTTGGCGCCGGCCCGTCGGCATGTGTGCCGGGCGCCGGCTGACCGCCGACCGGTGGAGACGCGGGGCCACTGGTCACCACGTCGGCATCCGGCAGCACTCCGAGGCGACGACGGATCTGCCACTCGCGATCGGGGGTGGTCAACACTTGTACCCGGACCTGTTGTCCGGCGACCGGCCCGTCGATCTGCGCGTCGTGAAAGATGGGATCGTAGTCCGGCGACAGCGCTCCACCCCCTTTGGCCAACACCGGTGCCGCCGCCAGCACGTCGCCGAGATCCGTTGCCGTACTGACGATCCCGGCACTGGCGAAGACGCTCCTCGACGCGTGCACGGCGAGCGCAAGCGCGGCCGGGGTGTCTGCCGCCCATACTGTGGGATGCCCGACCAACCGCGCCGCCAATTCCTTTGCGGCATTGTGGAACAGCTCGTTGGCGGGGTGGTTCCCGGCAGCTTCGGTGTCGAGCTGATCGGCGAGCGCTTCGAGGTCGGGGTGGCGGCCGGTCACCCGGACCGATTGCAGACCGGCGAGAACGGCCAGGTAGGCGCACACATAGTGGGTGAAGCGGAAACGCGCTGGCACCGGAACCCGCGGCGACATGTCCAGCACCCGCCCGGCCAGCGCGTCGCGCAACGGTCCCTCCACAGGTCCGGCGACAACAACCTCTGACTGCCGGCGTCCGGCACGGGCCGCCGCGTCGGCGAGCCTGGGATCGCCGGCATCGTCACCGGCGATCACGACCACGTCGAGAGGACCCACCCACGACGGAACCGTTTCGGTCTTGATCAGTGGAACGTCGATGTGGGGCGCGGCCAGTGCCAGAACCAAGGCCGCCGCTCGTCCGGCCGGCCCGGCGCCACAGACGATCACCACGGCGCGTGGCCGTAGGTGGCCCAGAGGCTCCAGAACGCCTTCGCTGTGGGCTGCCGACACTGCGCGGCACTGCGCACCGGCCAGGGCCGAAGCGGGCAGCAGACCGTCGACGTCTGCGTCGAGCAGTGCGGCGACGTCGTCGAGATCTGGAGCTCCGGTCAACATGAGACCAGACTAATGGTCGGCACCCGTTCGGGAGCGGAAGAATTGCCGTCCGAGCCGCCCCGCACCGCGGTCTGCTCAGCCCCGCACCACCCCGAGGATGCGGTCGACCAGCTCGTTCACCCGCTCCGCGGTCGGCGCCTCGACGTTGAGCCGCAGCAGGGGCTCGGTGTTGGAGGCACGCAGATTGAACCAGGACCCATCTGCGAGATCCACGGTGACGCCGTCCATCCGGGTGGTCTCGGTGATCTCGTCACCGAAATCCGCGAGAACGGCAGCCGTGCGTGCGACCTGGTCGTCGACCGTTGAGTTGATTTCTCCTGAGCTCTTGTAACGCTCGTAACGCGCCATCATCGCCGACAGCGGCTGATCTGAGGCACCAAGCGCGGCAAGCACGTGCAACGCCGCGAGCAGCCCTGAGTCGGCGTTCCAGAAGTCCTTGAAGTAGTAGTGCGCGGAGTGTTCACCGCCGAACACCGCACCGGTGTCGGCCATCTCCTGCTTGATGAACGAATGCCCAACACGGGTCACCACCGGCGTCCCGCCCAGCTCTGTGACCAGCTCGGGAACCGCGCGTGAAGTGATCAGATTGTGAATCACGATGGCGCCCGGATTCTTTGCGAGCTCACGTTCGGCCACCAGCGCGGTCACCGCCGACGGCGACACGGGTTCACCCAGCTCATCGACCACGAAACAGCGGTCGGCGTCCCCGTCGAAGGCCAGCCCGATGTCGGCCCCGGTCTCGCGGACATACGCCTGCAGGTCCACCAGGTTCTTCGGATCCAGGGGGTTGGCCTCGTGGTTGGGAAATGTTCCGTCCAGCTCGAAGTAGAGTGAACGCACGGTGAACGCCTCAGATCCGCCGAGGACCACCGGAACTGTGTGACCACCCATGCCATTGCCCGCATCCACGGCGACCGTCAGATGCCGCAGACCGGAAAGATCGACGAGCTTGTGCAGATACGCCGCATAGTCCGCCAACACATCGCGCTCGGTCAGGGTTCCCCTGGTGCTCTCGGGGGCCGCCGTGCCGTCCACCCCGTGCACCAGCTCGCGCGAGATGGTGGCCAGTCCGGTGTCCTGACCGACAGGTTTTGCACCGGCGCGGCACAGTTTGATGCCGTTGTACCGAGCCGGGTTGTGACTCGCGGTGAACATGGCGCCGGGCCGATCCAGGAATCCCGACGCGAAGTACAGCTGGTCGGTGGACGCGAGGCCGATCATCGTGACGTCCAGCCCCTCGGCCAGTGCACCGTCCGCGAAGGCAGCGGCCAGTTCCGGCGACGACTCCCGCATGTCGTGGCCCACCACCAATCCCAACTGGCCCTCGGTGCGCATGAGGCGGCCGAACGAAGCTCCCACGCTCCTGACGAACTCCGAGTCGATCTGTTCGCCGACGAGACCACGTACGTCGTAGGCCTTGATGACGGCGCTGACCAACTCGGGGCTGAACAGCTGTGCGGGACGATCCACGGAATGGCTCCTTCTCATCGGGTGCATGTGCATCCATTGGAACTGGCGAAAAACTGCTCGGTCGACACCGGGGTCGCCGCGCAATCATGACCGAACTGCAGAGCCCCCAAAAAACTGACGACCCTGTTACATCTTGGTACGCCCGAACCCGATTCGCCGAGTTCGCGGCGGCGCGTCTGGTTTCCGAGAGAGTGAACCTGGTCCTCGTCCGTCGCGTGACGGTCACCATCTGGGCCGCCACGATCATCGTGCTGCTGGCCACCAGGACCATGTCGTTCGGCCGATCGTACGTTCTCGTGGCCCTCGGGCTCGGGCTTGCCGCGGCATCCATCGGACGACGGAACATCCTGTCGGTGGTGCGCGACTGGCTGCCGTTCGGTGTGCTGCTGGCGGTCTACGACTCCACTCGCGGTATCGCCGCCTTCCTCGGGATGCCGACCCAGTGGCACCTCGCGGTGGACGCGGACCGGTGGATGTTCCACGTCGTGCCGACCGTGTGGCTGCAAGAACACCTCAAGATGGCCGAGGCGCAGTGGTGGGAGGTGTTCACGAGCTTCGTGTACATGTCCTACTTCATCGTTCCGTACGCGGTCGCCGGCTTCCTGTGGCTCAAAGATCGTCTGCAGTGGCGTAGGTTCGTCTTGCGGCTCATCAGTATCTTCTTCATCGGGTTGATCGGCTACATCCTGGTGCCTGCCGCACCGCCATGGGCGGCGGCCAAATGCACCCCGGCCGAGGTCGCCGACGGATCGGCATTCCCGCTCTGCATCACCCAGCCCGTCGAAGACGCCCCCGACGGCGGCCTGCTGGGCCCGGTGCAGCCGAGGCACGATGGCGCCCAGCCGTATGTCGAGCGCATATCCAGTCGCGGTTGGGACGTCCTGCACATCGGACCCGTCCGTGAGGTGCTCGAGGTCGGGCAGAAGAAGTCGAACCAGGTGGCCGCGATCCCGTCGCTACACGCCGGGGTCACAGCACTGCTGGCCATGTTCATGTGGGGCCGCACCCGTGCGTTCGGACGCACGATGTACACCGGATACGCACTGGTGATGGCATTCACGCTGGTGTATTCGGCCGAGCACTACGTGATCGACCTCTTCCTCGGCTGGGGCCTGGCAGCGCTCGTCATGGTTGGTTGCCACTACGGCGAGCGGGCGTGGACGAACCGCAAAGACCGACGGCTACAGGCGGATTCGCAGGCAGCGTTCAGTCGACAGGATCAGGCAGTACTCGAAGGTGCCCGCGGCGACCTGGTCGAGGACGAGGGAGCGGATCGGGTCCGCTGAGCGAACCGTTGCCGCGAGGCGCGGGGCGCTCATGGGATCCGATCGACTCGCCGGCACGTACGGGCGACGAGCGGGGCACCAGTCCCCCACCGCCGGCTGCCTCACGAACAGCCTCGGCAAGAGCGGTCAGATCGTCCTCGTCCCGCAGAGGCTGGGCGAACCCGCCCTCACTGCGCAACATCTCCCACCCCCGCGGCACGGTGATCCGGGTGGCGTGCGTGTCACACAGATCCCACGAATGCGGTTCGGCCGAGGTCGCCAGCGGACCGACCACCGCGGTCGAGTCCGAATACACAAAAGTCAGAGTTGCCACCGCCGGATTGGCGCAACCGGGCCTGGAACACTGACGTGGGAGCCTCACGGAGGAAGATTATCCCGACCGACTGGCGGGTCGTAGCAGGACACACCGTCCGCGACTGCCTAGACTTGCGCTCTATGGCTCCCATTCGTCCTCCGCTGGCACGACCGCGGCGCCGGCGAACCTCACGTGGTGTGCCCCGGGTCCGTGATCGGCGGGGCCGCGGACTGCGTTCGACGTTGCTGCCCACCCACGTCCCCGCCTGGACCAGTCGGGCACAGTCGTTCGATGCGGTGGTGCTCGAGGCGTTCGCCGAGATCGACGCGCGTTGGCACGCCCGGTTGACCGATCTGGACATCGCGGTGGACGACGTGCCGAGGATGCTTCCGCGCGACCCCGAGACCGTTCAATGGCCGGTGGAGGTGACG
This sequence comes from Williamsia sp. R60, assembly GCF_054063855.1. NCBI lineage: Bacteria > Bacillati > Actinomycetota > Actinomycetes > Mycobacteriales > Nocardiaceae > Williamsia > Williamsia sp. R60. The sequence continues at coordinate 1,081,611 of NZ_JBSSGR010000001.1, read as the reverse complement.
GCCGATGGCCCGATCCCTCTTGCGCGGCTCATCCCGTCCGGTATGGACTCGCAGGGGCGAGCCACGAAGGCGCGCATATTGTTGTTCCGCCGCCCGCTGGAGAGCAGGGCGAAAAAGGGTGCAGATCTGCTCGACCTCGTGCACGAGGTCCTGGTGCAGCAGGTCGCAGCACACCTCGGTGTCGACGAGGACACGATCGATCCGCCACCGACCTGAGAGGCGTTGAGCAGACCCACTCTTGCCGGGTCTGTCGACGGCTTCGGAGCAGACGCCCCGAGCTCACAGAGCGGGGGGTGCAGAGAAAAACGAGAGACCTAGACGATCCCGCGCTTGATACGGCGACGTTCGCGCTCTGATAGGCCGCCCCAGATTCCGAAGCGTTCATCTTTGTGCAGCGCGTATTCCAGGCATTCCGGACGTACTTCACAACCCTGGCAAATGCGCTTGGCTTCCCGGGTCGAACCGCCCTTTTCAGGGAAAAAAGCTTCTGGATCGGTCTGTGCGCACAGCGCACGGTCCTGCCACTGGTCTTCGACTGCTTCGAACATATCATCGAATGCCGACGTGACCAGGCTCAGGCGAGGACGTTCAGTTTGGTTGGTTTCGGATGCATTCGATTGCGAATCGACTTGCGGTTCAAGGCTGTTGGTAGCCATGTGTTCCAGAGCCATCGTCCCGCCTCCTCATCTCACTTCGAATTGTGCAGTTGGTCAATCGGATTCGAACAAGTGATCGATCCCCGTGCCCCGCAACAATTCTCGCTGTCAAAACAGGGAATGACACTGATGTGATTAGACACGGGTTTGGGTGTCCAGGTCAAGCGCAGCGGGGAAATTGCTTTATCACCCTCTGCCCGATTTCGTTGTCTCGACACGGCGCAGAGCGAGGAAAAGTCAGGCGAGGATATCGAATCGCCGCAAAAACCCCCAAATTGCGCGACGTCGCCGTGAGCAACGTTACGTGCACTCGGCTCACTTCGCTGGCACTCTCGGCAAGCGCCTACCCTGGTTCCCTGTGAAGGTGACGGTTCTCGTCGGAGGCGTCGGTGGCGCCCGGTTTCTGCAAGGTGTACGTGAGCTCCTGGGACATACCCCGTTCCCGGAGGTTCTCGCGTCCGGTCGCGCCCCGGCCGACCATGAGGTGACGGCAATCGTCAACGTGGGAGACGACGCGTGGATGCACGGGGTCCGGATCTGTCCGGACCTCGACACCTGCATGTACACACTCGGTGACGGCATCGACACCGAGCGCGGCTGGGGCCGACGCGGGGAGACGTGGCACGCGAAGGAGGAACTGGCTGCCTATGGTGCCGACCCCGATTGGTTCGGGCTGGGCGACCGCGACCTGGCGACCCATCTGATCCGCACGCAGATGCTCGACGCGGGTTACCGGCTCAGCGATGTGACCGCAGCGTTGTGCCGACGGTGGGATCCGGGCGTTCGCCTGTTGCCCGCCACCGACGACCGCCACGAGACCCACGTCGTCGTCACCAAGGAAGAGGACGAGAAGGTCGCCATCCACTTCCAGGAATGGTGGGTGCGCCACCGGGCGCAGATCCCGACCCACGGGTTCGCGCAGGTCGGTTCGGACGATGCCAAAGCCGCGCCCGGGGTTCTCGACGCCATCGCCGAGGCCGACATCGTCTTGCTGGCACCGTCGAACCCCGTGGTCAGCGTCGGCGCAATCCTCTCGGTCCCCGGCATCCGGGGAGCGTTGCGGACAACCGCCGCACCGGTCGTCGGCATCTCCCCCATCATCGGGACCAGTCCCCTGCGCGGAATGGCCGACGAGTGTCTCTCGGTCATCGGCGTCGAGACGAGCCCCGAAGGTGTCGGTCGACACTATGGAGCGCGTAGCGGGAACGGCATCCTCGACGGGTGGCTCATCGCACAGGGAGACACCGCCGACATCCCCGGAGTGACGGTCGCGTCTGTTCCCCTGCTGATGAGCAATCCGGAGACGACGGCCCAGATGGTCCGCGACGCATGTGATCTCGTGGGTGTGGCGCATGGATGAGGACCACGCCGCCGGTGGGACGATCCAGATCCTGCCGATCACCGGCCTGCCGCGGTTCCGGGCGGGTGACGACCTCGCCGGTGCGTTGGCAACGGCGGCTGATTGGTTGCGTACCGGCGACATCTTGGTGGTGACCAGCAAGATCATCTCGAAGGTCGAGGGCCGGATGGTGCCGGCCCCCACCGAGCCGGAAGCCCGCGACATCGCCCGTCGCGCCCTCGTGGACTCCGAAGCCGTGCGAGTGGTGGCCCGCAAGGGCCGCACACTGATCACCGAGAACAAGCTCGGCATCGTCCAGGCGGCATCGGGCGTCGACGGCTCCAACGTCGACGGTGACGAATTGGCCCTGCTTCCCACCGATCCTGACGCCAGCGCTGCGGCCCTGCGCGCGTCCCTGCGCGACCGACTGGGTATCGACGTGGCCGTATTGATCACAGACACGATGGGACGGGCCTGGCGGGTCGGACAGACCGACGTGGCAATCGGAGCCGCAGGTATCGCTGTCACCCACCCGTACGAGGGTTCGGTCGACGAGTACGGCAATCCGCTGATCGTCACCGACATCGCCGTCGCGGACGAACTGGCCGCTGCCGCCGATCTCGTCAAGGGCAAATTGGGCGAGATCCCGGTGGCGGTGGTGCGCGGTCTGACTCCGCGCGAAAACGGCACCACCGCAAGGGATCTCCTTCGCCCCGGCGACGAAGACCTGTTCTGGTTGGGTACTGCCGAAGCCATCGATGTGGGTCGACGGCAAGCGCTCCTCATGCGCAGGTCAGTCCGTGATTTCACCGACGAACCGGTACCGGCCGACGTGATGAGGGCAGCGTTCGCCGACGCCCTGACCGCGCCTGCACCGCACCACAGCCGTCCGGTGCGCTTCGTGTGGCTGCGTGACCGCACCCGTCGCGTTGCGTTGCTGGACGCCATGGCGCTCCAGTGGCATCACGACCTGACCGAAGACGGCAAGACCGAATCGTCGATCAGCAAGAGAGTGGCGCGCGGTCAATTGCTCTATCGGGCGCCAGAAGTCGTCATTCCCGTGCTGACAGGCGATGGGCGGCACGACTATCCGGACGCCCGGAGGACGGCGGCGGAGCACACGATGTTCACCGTGGCCGCCGGCGCCGCCGTGCAAGGACTGCTCGTTGCCCTGGCCGTGCGTGATGTCGGGAGTTGCTGGGTGGGTTCGACGATCTTCGCGCCGGACGTGGTGAGAGCCGAGCTCGGGCTCCCTGCCGACTGGGAACCGCTGGGCACAGTTGCGATCGGATACCCCGCCGGCCGACTGGAACCGAGGTCACCCGCGAACGTCGACGACCTGGTGGTGGAACTGTGAGCGCCCAGAGCCTGCACCGCTCGACCACCGAACTGCTCACCGGATGGCAGGCACCTGACCCGCACCAGGATTCGTTACGTCACACCGTGCTCGCGTTCCTGGCGGCCGCACCGCGCGGGTGCCTTCGCGAGAGTGCGGCGGGGCACATCACCGCGTCGACCATCGTGATCAACGCGGCCCGTACCCACGTGCTGCTCACCTTGCATCCCCGGGTCGGCAAGTGGATCCAGCTCGGTGGGCACTGCGAGGACACGGACGAGACCATCGCCGACGTCGCCACTCGTGAGGCGCGAGAGGAATCCGGGATCGCCGGCCTCGACGTCGTACCGGAGCTGGTCCAGATCCACACGCACCCGATCACCTGCTCGCTGGGTGTACCCACCCGGCACCTCGACCTGCGGTTCGCGGCGTTTGCCGACGACAATGCCGACGGCTCCCTGCCTGCCATCGTCCGCAGCGACGAGTCGGTGGATCTGGATTGGTGGCCCATCGACGCGCTGCCCGAGAACACCGAACACCCCGCCATCCCGGCGCTGATCGACGCAGCCCTCAGCGCTGCATCCGGTCGCTAGACCCGTACGCCCTTGCCGATGGCCACGACGCCGCCGTTGCTGAAAGCGAACCGCTCGCGGTCACGTTGTTCGTCGACGCCGACGATTTCGCCGTCTGACACCACGACGTTCTTGTCCAGGATGGCCTTTCGCACGACCGCCCCTTTACCGATCCGCACACCCGGCATCAGCACGCTGCCTTCGACGGTGGCACCGTCTTCGACGATCACGTTGGAACTCAGGACAGAGTTGCGAACGGTGGCTGCTGAGATGATGCTGCCCGCCCCCACCATCGACTCCTGCGCGAGGCCTCCCTGGACGAACTTCGCAGGCGCCACGAGATAGTCCGCGGAGCCGTGAATGGGCCAGCGCCGGTTGTAGAGGTTGAAGATCGGGTGTACCGACACCAGGTCCATGTGGGCGTCGTAGAAGGCGTCGAGGGTGCCGACGTCGCGCCAGTATCCGCGGTCGCGGTCGGTGGCCCCGGGCACCTGGTTGTCCTTGAAGTCGTAGACGAACGCCTCACCGCGGTCGACGAAGGCCGGGATGATGTCGCCGCCCATGTCGTGGTCGGAGTCGGGGTTGTCGGCGTCGGCCTTGATCGCCCTCACCAAGGCGTCGGCCGTGAAGACGTAGTTGCCCATCGATGCGAACGTCGCGTCCGGATCGTCCGGGGTGCCGGGCGGATCGGCGGGCTTCTCGAGGAACTGGGTGATCTTGCCGCTGTCGTCGGAATCGATACAGCCGAACGCCACGGCCTCCGCACGCGGAACCCGGATGCCCGCCACCGTGCACTCGGCACCAGAAGCGATGTGGGCCTCGACCATCTGCTCGGGATCCATCCGGTAGACGTGGTCGGCGCCGAACACGACGATGTACTCGGGCTCCTCGTCGTAGACCAGGTTCAACGACTGGAAGATCGCATCGGCGCTGCCGGTGTACCAGCGGGGTCCGAGCCGTTGCTGCGCCGGCACAGGCGTGATGTATTCGCCGTTGAACCCCGATGGCCGCCAGGTCTGCGAGATGTGGCGGTCGAGCGAGTGCGACTTGTACTGCGTGAGCACGCACAGCCGCGAATACCCGGCGTTGACGAGGTTGCTGAGGACGAAGTCGATGAGCCGGTATCCGCCACCGAACGGCACGGCGGGCTTGGCGCGGTCCATCGTCAACGGAAAGAGTCGTTTCCCCTCGCCGCCGGCGAGGACGATCCCGAGGACGTGGCGCTGTGAAATCACCCCTTAAACCTATCCGTCAACTGACGTCGCGGCCAGAGACAACAGGCGAGAGTTTCGAAATCGCTTGCGCTATCGCGACACAACTTCTGATCACACGGCGGGATTGAAGTGCACCGATGGCGTTACGGCCTCCGTCCGACTAGCGTCAGACCCATGCGCGTGGCGATGATGACCAGGGAATATCCACCAGAAGTGTACGGCGGCGCCGGAGTCCACGTCACCGAATTGGTGCGCCATCTGCGCCACCTCGCCACGGTCGACGTGCACTGCATGGGCGCTCCGCGTGAGACCGCTCAGGTCCACGGAGTCGACCCTGGCCTCGAAGGCGCCAACGCGGCGATCACCACACTGTCGTCGGATCTACGGATGGCGGTGGCCGCCGAAGGCGCGTCGGTCGCGCATTCACACACCTGGTACACCGGGCTCGCCGGCCACCTTGCCGCGCAGCTGCACGGGATACCCCATGTGCTGACCGCACATTCACTCGAACCCCGCAGACCCTGGAAAGCCGAGCAACTCGGCGGTGGGTACCGCGTGTCGAGCTGGGTGGAGAAGAACGCCGTCGAATACGCAGATGCCGTGATCGCGGTCAGTTCGGGTATGCGGATCGATGTGTGTGATGCGTATCCGCGCCTCGACCCGGACAAGGTGCATGTTGTCCGCAACGGCATCGACACCCACACGTGGCATCCGGTGGACGCCGCCGACTCGACGTCGGTCCTGACCGACATCGGCGTCGATCCGTCACGCCCCATCGCGGTGTTCGTCGGTCGCATCACCCGGCAGAAGGGTGTTCGCCACCTGATCGCCGCAGCACACCACATGGACCCCGATCTGCAACTGGTGCTGTGTGCCGGCGCACCCGACACCCCTGAGATCGGTGCGGAGATCGCCGAAGCCGTCGAGCACCTGTCCGCCGCCCGCTCGGGGGTGTTCTGGGTGCGCGAGATGTTGCCCACCGAGAAGGTGCGGGAAATCCTCTCGGCTGCAACCGTATTCATCTGTCCGTCGATCTACGAGCCACTGGGAATCGTCAACTTGGAAGCCATGGCATGCGGAACCGCGGTGGTGGCCTCGGACGTCGGTGGCATCCCCGAGGTGGTCCGAGACGAGGTCACCGGCCTACTGGTGCATTACAGCGAGGACAACACCCGCGACTTCGAACACGATCTTGCCGCGGCGGTGAATCGCGTGGTCGCAGACCCGGTTCAGGCCGCCGCCATGGGTGCAGCAGGCCGCGAACGCGCCATTGCCGAATTCTCGTGGGACTCGATCGCCGAGCAGACGCTGTCGATCTACGAAACCGTCTGCGCCACAGGCTGATACACCTGGACGGTCGTCGACACCGTCACCGACAGCGGGTCGGGCAGACCGGAGAGCTTCGCGGCGACATCGCCTGTTGTCAGATGGAATGCGGACGGACCCATGAGGACCACATCGGCTATCTCCGAGTGCGACAGGGCAACCGAGTACTCGACCAGGGTGCGTTCGATGCGGACGAAGGTGCCCGCCATGCTGTTGCCGATCCGCTCGGACTTGTCCTTGTCCACCCCGATCATGCCCACGGCATCTACCAGTTCGCGCAGGTGGCGAGGTGTCGGGGTCACCACCACCAGCTTGCCGTCGGCCCTGAGCACTCGCGCGAACTCGGGTATGTTGCGTGGCGAGAACACCGACAACGCAAGGTCGATCACCTGATCGGCGATGGGAAAGGGTTGCCAGCCATCAGCGACGACGGCACCGATCTCCCCGGGCAGCCGACCGAGTTGCCGCGCCGCGATCTTCGAGAGGTCGATGCCGACGCCGCGCCCGCCCGACGCATCGACCGCGGCCGACAGGTAGTGCCCGGTACCCGCACCCACATCGAGAATCGTTGCGCCAGGCGCGCACTGATCGCGTACCGCGGAGAGAATCGGGTCGTAGAAACCCGCGTTCAAGAATCTTGTTCTGGCACCGAGCATCTCGGCGGTGTCCGAACGAAAACTGCTCCCCCCGCCCCCGAGCAGGCTGACGTATCCCTGCTTCGAGATGTCAAAACTATGGCCGCCGGTGCACCAGAGAGTGCGGTCGGCGCACTCGAATGGTGCCCGGCACACCGGACAACACAAGAGATCGACCACTGCAGAAAGCATGGTCGATCGTCTCCTTGTTGTTGCTGCGTGTCACCGGATCAGGCGGTCACCCCACGCAGTTCTTCACCCAATGCCGCTGCCTCGTCCGAGGTCAGCTCGACAACCAGTCGGCCGCCACCCTCGATGGGGATGCGTACAACGATTCCTCGCCCTTCCTTGGTTGCTTCAAGGGGACCGTCCCCGGTCCGTGGCTTCATCGCCGCCATCTCTGCTCCCTTCAGATTCGCTGCCGCAGTCGGCGTCGAAGTCTGATCTTATTCGGTCGGTGCCAATATCCGTTGACACCGCGCGGTTATACGCTGGTCGGCTTCTATAGTACGGACTACTGACGGGTTATTCTGCCTCTTGCGCTGGGCTTTCGACCTCGTCACGAGCCTGGAGCCGGTAAAGCGCCGACCTGAGTTCATCGATTTCCCTGGCGAGCTTCTCCAGGGCCCAGTCCACTTCGCCCGCTTTGTAGCCGCGGGTCACCTGCGCGAACCGCAGGGACCGGATGTCGTCACCGGTGATCCCGGCGCGCGGCAGCCGCGTCAGTGTGGTGCCCGGTTCAAGGGGCGGAAGGTCTTCCGACCGCCCGAACACCACCCAGACAACGGCGAACACGACACCGATCACGGCGATCATGATCAGCAGGTAGAGCAGTAACGTCAGCACCCATCCACTATGACACCCGCTCGGCGTCCTCGAACGTCATCTCCAGGTGGCCGACAGACGATGTCATCAATGCCCGACGTCCCAGCTTCAGGCTTCGCAGCTCATCGGCGATCGGATGCGAACCCAGCTGCAGATCGGCGCCGCCGATGCGGGTGCGGGTGTTCTTGGTGTTGTTCAGCACCCACGGGGTCTCCCTGGTGACCCCGTCGAGATGTGAGTAGGCACGCAAGACCGTGGTGGCGCCGGAATCGGGAACCTTGATGCCCGGCCGCACCGTCAACGCAGCGATCATCTGTCCGCCCTCGCTGACCACTCCCCGCTTTGTGGCGCCGCGATGGTCGACATCGAAGTCGGCCAGTGTCTTGGGGAAGCCCCAGATACCCCGGCCCGCAGCAAGAGTGAACTCGCCGTCGACGGGAAGCCGATGCACGAGCGCACGTGCCCGCCCGGCAGCCAGATCCCTCAGATTCGAAACGATCGACGCGCCACGGCGTTCCCGATCACCGACGAGCAGGCACACCCCGAATTCGTTGTAGGGACCGAGATCTCCGTCTACGTAATCGACGAATACGAGCATGCACATCGCCCGGCCCGGGCGCACCTGCATCACCTGCAGCCCTGTCTGGTCGATCGCGGCCTGCGCCGCTGACGCCGAGGCGGTGAACCCGGCAACAAAGCAACTCGCATCACGGACCTGTACCGGCATCTGCACCTCGGCGCCCAACACCTGATGTGCGGTGGTCATGACCTTGCCTCCTCTGTGTTCTCGACTGCTCCGTCACTCTCCGTGTGGACGACTCCGCGCAAGCCCTCGGCTCCGAACAACGGCTCGAGCATGGAACTGAAGTCGGGACCACGCCGCAGCATCTGGCCCCCGTCCACGTTGATGACCTGCCCGGTGATCCAAGACGATTCGTCACCGAGCAGGAACCGCGCCAGCGCGGCGATGTCCTCCACCTCGCCGACACGAGGCAGCGGGGTGCTCACCCGGTAGTCCGCGCTCAGCGTCGGGTCGTCCACGATCATGCCCACCAATTCGGTGCGGGTCAGGCCCGGCCGGATCCCGTTGACGCGAACGTTGCTGGCGCCCAACTCGTCTGCGGCCAGCGCAACGAGGTGATCGACGCCAGACTTGGTGACGCCGTACGCCCCGAACCATCGGTGCGTGTTGCTCGCCGCGATCGACGAGATGGCCACGATCGACCCGCCGCCGGCCCGCACGAGCTCGCGCCCACCGTGCTTGATGGTGAACATCGTGCCGTTCAGGTTGAGGTCGATGGTGCGTTTCCACGCAGCGGTGTCCATCTGAGTGATCGGGCCGATGGTCTCGCTACCGCCGGCGCACGCGACGATTCCGTCCAGGCGCCCGGTGAGAGCCGTGGCCGCGGCCACCGCTTCCGCGACCTGATCCTCGTCGGTGATGTCGCCGGCGTGGGCGTGCATCGAACCGTCCACCAGTGCTGCGTTGAATTTGTCGGCCGTCTCGCCGAGGCGCTCGGCGTTGCGACCGACAATCGTCACCTTGGCCCCCTGCGCGGCGAGTGCACCGGCGATTCCCGCGCCGATCCCGCTTCCGCCACCCGTGACCAGAACGGACTTACCCGTCATCGAACCTGACATCGACCAACTCCCCGAAGTGTGAACGGACACCTTGCTAGAACATGTTCTAGTTACGGTAGCCGACCGGGGCGCTGCATATACAAAGACGATCCACCTGCTCGGCAGGTGGATCGTCTTTGGTGCTGTGGTGACGGTTGAGTCGGCGGTTACGAGGCGCGGCGCGCTCGCGTGGTGGCCATCGGCCGCAAGGTGTTCATCGCGGGCCGATCAGCGAGGTAGACATCGGTGGTCTTGGGTGTGAAGGTGCCGTCGGGCTGGATCTTGAACTGGGTGAGCCCCACACCCGAGTCCTCGATGCCGCACCGGCCCATCAGTGTGCCGACGATCTGGCGGCTCATCACCCCGAGCTCCACGAGAGGGCGGTTGCGGTGGGTGCGGACACCCAGGTTGACCTGGCCGATGCCGGCCATCCCGTAGCGGTCGTAGGTGTCGACGAGCAACCCGATCTCCACTCCGTAACCGGGGGCGAAGGGAACGGCGCACAGCAATTCGCGGGTACCGGCGTATTCGCCTCCGAGAGGTTGCAGCACCGCGGTGAGATCAGGCTTGAAGGACGCGAGCAGCGGCCTGGCAACCAGTTCGGTGACTCGGCCGCCTCCGTTTGCGTCCTCACCCTGACCCGTGCGGAGAGGGCGTCGATAGAAGCCCTTCACCAGTTGGATGTCCTCGTTGATCAACAGAGGTCCGAGCAGTTTCGGCACGAACATCGGATCGGGATCGATGAGATCGGAGTCGACAAAAGCGATGAGATCGCCGGTGGTGGCGGCCAGCGAGCGCCACAGGACTTCACCTTTACCGCGAACCGGCTCCACCTCGGGAACCGCCTCTTCACGGGTGATCACCTGGGCGCCGGCCGCACGAGCCCGCTCGACGGTGGCGTCGGTCGAGCCCGAGTCGAGCACGACGAGTTCATCGACCAGGGTGCCGACGAGTGGACGGATCGAGGCGATCACATCCGCGACGGTGTCTTCCTCGTTCAGCGCCGGCAGAACCACCGACACCGTGCGGCCGCGTTTTGCGGCCACCAACTCCTCGACAGACCAGTCTGGTCGGTCCCAGCTGTGATCGGCGGCCCACTCGGCCTGCGGCGAATCTTCGGGCGCGGACGCGATGGGCGTCCAGACGCGGTCGGACTTTCCAGTGACGTGTTTTCCAGCGGTCATGCCAAACCCCTTACTGTTCGGGCAGGTGGTCTGGTCCCGGCTATTGCGGCAACCATCTCGACCACCCTTCGTGTGGCGGCAACCTCGTGAACGCGAAACACTCGTGCTCCCGCCGAAGCGGCAAGTGCTGTCGCGGCCAGTGTCCCCTCCAGCCGATCTTCCAGGCCTACCCCTAGAGTCTCCCCTACAAAATCCTTGTTGCTCAGTGCCATCAGCACTGGCCAGCCGGTATTAACCAGAACGTTCACCTGGCGTAACAAAGCCAACCCGTGATGGGTGTTCTTCCCGAAGTCATGCGTCGGATCGATGACAATCGAATCACGGCGCACACCTGCGGCAGCCGCCCGGTCGGCAGCTTTGGTCACCTCCGCAAGCACGTCGGCCACCACGTCCGGGTACCGAACCCTGTGGGGGCGGGTACGCGGTACGGCTCCCCCGGTGTGCGAACAAACGATGCCCGCCGACATCTCGGCGGCCACCGAGACCAGGTCTGGATCGGCCCCTGCCCACGTGTCGTTGATCAGATCCGCCCCGGCGTCCACTGCTCTGCGGGCCACGTCGGCGCGCCATGTGTCGACGCTGATGATGAGATCCGGGTGCCGATCACGGATCCACTCGACCATCGGCAACACCCGGTCGATTTCCTCTGCGGCGTCCACCTCGGCACCGGGACCCGCCTTCACCCCGCCGATGTCGACGATGTCGGCACCCTCTGCGACCACCTGCTCGACTCGGGACTTCGCGCCATCGTCGGAGAAGCTGGACCCACGGTCGTAGAACGAATCAGGTGTCCGGTTGACGATCGCCATGACCAACGCACGATCCGTGGCGACCGCACGGCCACAGAGGGTCGGCGACACCGGCGCATGCGCCGGCCACGCGTCAGGCCTCACGGTCTGCGCGCTCGGGATCGGCTTATCCGCGGGGGACTTTGGCTCCGGCAACGTCATCGGGGTAATCATCGTAGAACTCGATGTACCCGTCCTCGCTACCGGTCAAAACATAGAGTGCATCGTCGCCGACGTCCGCGTAACCCTGATCGCGCAGCTCGACCTTCCGGTTCTTGAACGTCGATGTCTGCTCGAGCTGATCAACGACCCGGAGGAACAGCGGGACCGCGTACTGGGGCAGCTCGTCGTACAGGTGTTTCGCGAGCGCCTTCGGATCCAGGTCGGCGCCCTCGCGGACGGTCACCGAGGCCATTCCGGCCTTGCCGTCACTGCCCGGCACCTCCACGCCGTAGACCACGGCCTGATCGAGAGTGTCGACGCCTGCGAGAGCACCCTCGACCTCGGTGGTCGCGACGTTCTCGCCTTTCCAGCGGAAGGTGTCACCGAGCCGGTCGACAAAGGCGATGTGCGACATACCGAGATCGCGCACGAGGTCACCGGAGTTGAACCACCGGTCACCGTCCTTGAACGCGTCGGAGATGATCTTTTTGTTGGACGCCTCTTCATCGGTGTAGCCGTCGAATGGCACTCGGTCGGAGATCTCCGAGATGAGCAGTCCCGCTTCACCTTTCGAGACCTTTGTCAGGCGGCCGTCGCCGTTGCGTTTCGGGTCGCCCGTCTCGTGGTCGTACTCGACGACCTTGTACGGCAGCGGGCAGAACCCGGCGGTGCGGGTCAGGTTGAACACGTTGATGAACGCCAGGTTGAGCTCGGAGGCGCCGTAGAACTCGACAACCCGCTCGATGCCGAAGCGTTGGGTAAATTTCTCCCAGATCTCGGCCCGCATGCCGTTACCGACGATCACCTTCACACCATGGCTGCGGTCGGTCGGCTTCTCGGGCTGGGCCATCAGGTACCGGCAGAGTTCGCCGATGTAGCAGAACGCAGTGGCCCGGTTCTGGATCACGTCGTCCCAGAAGCGGGACGCCGAGAACGATTTGCCGATCGCGAGGCATGCGCCCGACGCCAGCACCGACGACAGCGCAACTGTCAGTGCATTGTTGTGGTAGAGCGGCAGCGCCGAATACATGGTGTCGCTGTGGCGAAGCCGCACCCCCATGCCGCCGATGCCGTCCATGCTGGTCATCCAGCGGTAGTGCGACATGATGCTGGCCTTCGGCATCCCGGTGGTGCCGGAGGTGAAAATATAGAACGCCTTGGTCTTTGCGGGAAGCCCGGCGGTGACCGCAGGATTCTCTTCGCTCAGACCTTCGGTGGCCTCGTTGAGCTCATCGAAATCAACTGTGACCGAGGGCAGCACGTGATCGTCGTCGATCGATTCGAGGGCCTCGCGAACCTCCGGGTCGACCACGAGAACGGTGGCCTCGAGGATCCCGAGGCTGTGGGTGAGCACCTTCCCACGCTGGTTGTAGTTCAGCATCCCCGCCACCGCGCCGAGCTTCACCGCGGCGATCATCACCAGGAGCGTCTGTGGATGGTTCTTCGCGAGTACGCCTACGACGTCGCCCTGTCCCACACCGTTCTTGCTGAAGAAGTCGGCGTAGCGGTTGATCCGGCGATTGGCCTCACCGTAGGTGATGGAATTGCCCTCGAACCGGATGAAAGGCCGCTCGGGGTGTTTGGCCACCAGCGAGTTGAACACCGACCCGATCGTCGACTCCGCCGACGGCCTGCGAAGGATCAGCCCCGGTGCGTGCCTGACGATGCCGGGTACATCCGGCACCATCGCAAGCGCGCCCTTTGCAACGTCGAGAAGTCCAACACTTGTCCGGGATTCACTTGCCACCTGAGCTCCGATGCTTGTCCGTTGTGCCCCCAAACGAGCTCCGTAGAGCTCCGCACGGCACGTTCGCGATGAGGTTACCGATATTCACAGATAAATATTGCACGCTGCCAAAGCGTCGCGGACCGACTTGGTGACGACAAGCCGATCGAGTGCATACGTGGAGACGAACCCGGTTGCAGTCAGGTCGCGCAACCACCGCACGAGCGGGTCGTAATGTCCTCCGGGATCGAGCAGGACCACAGGCTTGTCGTGCATCCCGAGGTAGCCGGCCGTCCACGTCTCGAACAGTTCTTCGAGCGTCCCGATACCTCCGGGCAGCGTGATGAACGCATCGGCCCGATCGTCCATCTGCTGCTTGCGCTCACGCATGGTGTCCGTGACGACGAGTTCATCGGCGTCGGTGTCCGCGACTTCGCGGTGCACCAGCGCTTTGGGGATGATCCCTACGGTGTGGCCACCGGCGTCGCGGGTCGCCTGCGCCACCGCACCCATCATGGACACGTTGCCACCCCCGGACACCAGCGTGTTCCCGCTGCTGCCGATGGCGGTGCCGAGCTCGGCCGCCAGCTGCAGGTACTCGGCAGGCACCGGTCCGGACGCGCAATACACGCAGATCGCACTCATGATTTGGCCTGCCGCTGGCGCGATTCGTTTACGATCGCGACTGCTTCGGTCACCGAATCGGTCACCTGCAGGAGCTCGATGTCCGCCTCGGACACCAGGCCCTCACCGGCCATCGTCGTACGGACCCACGCCAGGAGTGGTTCCCAGAAGTCCTTGCCCAACAAGACGATCGGAAACTGGACCACTTTGCGGGTCTGCACCAGCGTGAGAGCCTCGAAGAGCTCGTCGAGCGTTCCGAAGCCACCGGGCAAGCAGATGAAAGCCTGCGCATACTTCACGAACATGGTCTTACGGACGAAGAAGTACCGAAAATTGATGCCGAGGTCGACCCATTCGTTCAGGTTCTGCTCGAACGGCAGCTCGATACCGAGCCCGATGGAGTAACCACCGTTCTCGCAGGCGCCGCGGTTGACCGCTTCCATCAGGCCGGGTCCGCCGCCGGTGATCACCGGATATCCCGCGTCGGCCAGCGCCGCACCCAGCTCGCGGCCCAATTCGTAGAACGGGGAACCCGGTTGCACGCGGGCCGAACCGAACACGGTCACTGCGGACGAGACCGTCGAGAGGGTGTCGAAACCCTCGACGAATTCGGACTGGATGCGCAGCACCCTCCACGGGTCACGTGCGGAATCGGGTGATCGCAGCAGGCGCTGGTCCGTGGTCTGAACAGGCTTGTCGTGATCCTCGCGGATCCGGGCCGCCCCGCGGTAGCTGAGCCGGGTGTCTCGGTCGGGTGTTGACATGCCACGACGCTAGCAACGGTCGGCAGATGTCGGCCCCCGAGCAGGCGGTCAGGCGGTGAGATATCGCCGAAGAACGCCGGTCACCTCGGTGATCTGCGAGGTAGGCACCCGTTCATCACGTTTGTGCGCGAGATTCGGGTCTCCCGGCCCGAAATTGACCGCCGGGATCCCGAGCGCCGAGAACCGGGACACATCGGTCCACCCGTACTTGGCCCGGAACTTTCCGCCTGCTGCCGCGACCAGGGCCGCGGCCGCCGGATGCCTGAGTCCGGGCAGCGCTCCCGACGCCGAGTCCGTCACTTCGAAGGTCACTGCGCCCGAAGCGATCTCGTCCGCGAACAGCTGGCGGACGTGGTCGGTCGCCTGCTCCACCGACCGGTCCGGTGCGAACCGAAAATTCACGTCGACGCTCGCCACGTCGGGCACGACGTTTCCCGCCACACCGCCCTCGATGCGCACGGCCGAGAGACCTTCCCGGTATTCGCACCCGTCGATGTCCACTCGGCGCGCCTGGTAGGCGGCCAGGGTCTGGAGCACCGAACCGAGCTTGTGGATCGCGTTGTCGCCCAGCCAGGAGCGAGCCGAATGAGCGCGCACACCCGGGGTGCTCAACCTCACCCGCAGAGTGCCCTGGCAACCCGCCTCGATCTGACCGGCGGTGGGCTCACCCAGGATGGCGACGTCTCCGGCGAGCCACTGCGGCAACTCGCGCTCGATGACACCGAGGCCGTTGTATTTCGCGGCGATCTCTTCGCAGTCGTAGAAGATCAGGGTCAAATCGCAGTTCGGGTCGTCGAGTGTGGCGGCCAGGTGCAGGAAAACCGCGTCGCCGGACTTCATGTCGACGGTGCCGCATCCGTGGAGCACATCACCGTCACTGCCTGCCTTCTCACGGCGACTCGGGACGTTGTCGGCGATGGGGACGGTGTCGAGGTGACCGGCGAGCACCACTCGACGGGGCTTACCGCGATCGGTGCGGGCGAGCACCCGGTTGCCGTGGCGCAGCACCTCGAAACCGGAGGTCTGCTCGCGTATCGCGATCTCCACGGCATCCGCGATCGCGGCTTCGTCATGACTGACACTGGGGATGTCGACGAGCGCCGCCGTCAGGTCGATCGGGTCGGCGCGCAGGTCAAGGGCCGGAATACTCACGTGGTTCACCGTAGTCGCCCACCGCTCCCCCGCACGAGTTGTCCACGTTGTCCGAAACATTCATGACCGATGCCCGGCCACGCAAATACGTTGACGCTCATGAAAACGCCGAAGCCGATCCTCAATGCGCTGTCCATCGTGGTCGAAGACATGGCCGCCTCGGTCGCGTTCTACGGAGCGTGTGGTCTCGAGTTCGCAGACGACGGGGTCGATGCCCCTCACACCGAGTCGACTGCATTCGGGGATTCCGGATCCTGCTCGACACCGCCCACAGCATCGCCGAGTTCGACCCCGCATGGTCGGCGCTCGCAAAGGGTGGACGGATCTCGTTGGCATTCGAATGCGCTGACCCGGCCGAGGTGGATTCCAGATACGCGGAACTGACCGCAGCCGGCCACACGGGCCGGCTCGAACCGTTCGACGCGTTCTGGGGCCAGCGCTACGCGACCGTCGTCGATCCCGATGGGAACAGCGTCGACTTCTACGCCCCCTCGACCTGACCAAGCGCGAAATGGGTCGGGGCCTTCCCGGTGACCGCCCGGACCTCGCGGAACATGTGTGCGTAGTCGGCGTACCCGGTCGAGTGGGCCACCTGTGTGAGCGGGGCCCCGGCCCGTAGACCATCCAGCGCAGAATCCACCCGGAGGTCCGCGCGAGCGCCTTGGCGCCGTATCCGTAGTGGTGCCGCGACCATCGCTGGAGTTGACGAGGGCTCACGCTCACCTCGTCGGCGACCCGGCTCACCGGCTGACCATCCGCCAACAGTGCCGTTGCCGGACGGAGCCATCGCGGCGGCGGCCTCCGGGCGAGGCTGTCGGCGGCACATCTCTGTAGTACTGCTGCAGGATCCGCGGCGGATGCCACCTGTTCGGTGAGCAGGCGTGCCGCCCGGCCCGGCCACACATCGTCGAGCGCGATCCTGCTGTTGATCAGTTCGTCTGCGGCACAACCGAAGACGACCGGGGCAATACCCGGCTCGAATCGCAAAGCGGTCATGTCTGCCGTGCGCGATCCCTCCACGACGACGGGTCCGGTGTCCGGTCCGGCGATCATCAGGTCTGTGCCCGTCCATATCAGGTCCATGCACCCATCCGGCAATATCTCGGTGGGACCTGCCGGGCCGCTGCGCCACCAGATTGTCGCGGGCACCAGCGACGACCTGCGTTCGCGGTAAGTGACGTATTCGGACACACTCTGGATTGTCCTGCGTGAAGTTGCTCCGCGTAAACTCATGACCCGTGACCAACGCATCTGGAGCCTCAGCCATCGGCATCGCCACCATCACCGATGACGGGGCGGTCCTCGACACCTGGTATCCCTCGCCCGAACTCACCGAGGTGACCGAATCCGGTACGACTCTCCTCGAAGGCGACGAGGTACCCGCCGACCTCGCCTCTCTCGTGGGCAGCGACACCGCCCGCGGTGTGCGCACCGTGGCGGTCCGCACCTCGATCGTGCTGGCCGATGCACCAGCGGACGCCCACGACGCATACCTGCGACTGCACCTGCTCTCACATCGACTCGTCGTTCCCCACGGTGCAAACATGGACGGGGTCTTCGGGAAGCTGTCGAATGTGGTGTGGACCAATTTCGGCCCGTGTGCCGTCGAGGGCTTCGAGCTCACCCGCGCCAAGCTCAGGGTCCGTGGCCAGGTCACTGTCTACGGCATTGACAAGTTCCCCAGGATGGTCGATTACGTTGTGCCGAGCGGAGTCCGGATCGCAGACGCCGGCCGCGTACGCCTCGGCGCGCATCTTGCCGAGGGAACCACGGTGATGCACGAGGGCTTCGTGAACTTCAACGCCGGAACACTCGGACAGTCGATGATCGAGGGCCGGATCTCGGCCGGGGTCATCGTCGGTGACGGGTCGGACGTCGGTGGTGGTGCGTCGACGATGGGCACCCTGTCCGGCGGCGGCAAAGAGATCATCTCTCTCGGCAAGCGTTGCCTGCTGGGGGCCAACTCCGGGTGCGGTATCGCGCTCGGAGACGACTGCGTGATCGAAGCGGGCCTCTACGTGACCGCGGGCACCAAGGTCACCGGACCTGACGGCACCGTGGTCAAGGCGCGGGAGCTGTCGGGCAAGAGCAACATCTTGTTCCGTCGCAACAGCACAACCGGCGCCGTGGAGGTGACCCCGTGGAAGGGCGACGGGATCGAACTGAACGCGGCACTCCACGCGAACTGACGCGCGAGGTGGTGGTGGGACGGAGCCGACGGTCAGTCGCCTCCGCCGCCGCCGCCGCAGCCCGAGCCACAGGAGCTCCCGGAACTGCAGGAACTCCCCGAACTGCACGATCCTGAACTGCTGCACGAGCTGCTCGAGCTGCAGTTGTGTTGGTGCCCCGATCCGCAGCTGTAGTTGTACCCACGCCCCCGGCCAGGAGCCCGATACCGATCGGCTGATCTGGACGAGCGGGAACCGACCACGGCGATGAGGGCGATCAACGCCCCGCCGGCCAAACACGCACCGATCACGATCAGAATTGTCATCGCGTCGCCTCTCTAGCCGCTGCTCCCGCAGCCACCGCCAGAGCTATGAACAGTGCGTTCATGACAACCCCTCCTCGTCGACAACTCTTGGACGCGACCCTGACAGATGCCATGTCGCCGAACCCATTCCGATCAACAGTTCACGACGTCCGCGGTAGCGCACCCAAGCAAGCCGACGGACCCCTGCGTACACCTTTTCGACCGCAAGCCAATCCGCTGCCTCGGGGTCCAGATCTTCGCGACGCTCGAGCCACAACGTGAAAGCGGCCACGTCATCATGCGCGCACCCACGAAGGGAGTTCTCTCTACCGAACTGACCGAACCGCGAACGCCAGCGCGGGAGCGCTTCGAGTTGCGGGCCTGCACGCAGCGCCGCCGACGCTCGCTTCCCGACCAGGATGTCGCTCGTCAGCAGCGATCCGACGCGGTCGAAGCCGGCGGGGACCCGGCCTGCGAGTAGGTCACCCACCACCTCGCGTTGACGGGCGGCGAGCGCCGCGCGTTCTCGGTCAAGCGCAGTGGTCGACTTCACGGACCCGGCCTTCCTCGATCGCGGCGTCGATCGCACGCAAGCCCGGCAACACCGTCTCGGGTCTGATGTCCGTGTCACGTTCGAGCATGATCCCGGGAACCCGAACCCGCGCCCGGTGGCATCCCGCCACGAACTGCGTGAGCAACGTCGTCACATCGTCCACCATCGGATCGCCATGGGTGTCCACATATCGCCCTTGGCGATAACGCCCGCCTGCGGTGTGCACGTAGGCGATGTGCGACAACGGGAATCGCAGCAACTGTTGTAGCGGATCAGTCCCCTGCGCGACTGCGCTCGAGAAGAGGTTGGCCACGTCCAGGACCAACTGTGCCCCTGTGCGCCGGACGATCTCGGCGAGATAGTCGGGTTCGTCGAACTCATCCTCCGGCCAGGCGATCAGCGCCGCGATGTTCTCCAGTGCCAGCGGTACACCCACTGCGTCTTGGGCGCGGGAGACGTTGTCGCACAGGACTGCCAACGCCGCGCGTGTTCGGGGAGGCGGCAACAGATGACCGGCCTCCAGAACGTCGCCATGAAGAGGATCGGGCGAGTCGGCGGCCCTGACGAACGCGATGTGTTCGCTGACCACCGGCGACTCGAGTTCACGTGCGAGTTCGGCCAGTCTGCGCAAACGCCCCGGGTCGGGTACATCGGCTCCGGCGAGGCCCAGGCTGACACCGTGCGCCACGATCGTCACTCCTCGGGCGCGCAGATCGATCACTCCGTCCGGCAACGCGCCGGGCGTCATGTTCTCGGCGACCACCTCGGTGAAGCGCAGAGACCCCGCATCCGCGAGATCGCCCAGCAGGTCGGAGATCGGGGCACGCCACGCGATCGATGATCCGGTCAGCTGTGTGCTCATCACGCCTCCTCACCCGGTTCACGAGTGGACGGCGCCGGCCATTCGAATCCCTTGTAGCGGTAGCTGATTCGACAATCGATCCAGCTGGTTGATCACAGCTTCGCCCAAAGTCGCCGAAATGGGGTAACGGAACGGTCTCAGATTGGCTACAGGTGATATATCTGCAGGTCAGGATGCCAGGCGGGTGGCCGCAGCCGTAATCCGTTCGTCGGTGGCGGTCAGCGCGAACCGTACATGGCGCACGCCACGCGGGCCGTAGAAATCGCCTGGGGCGACGAGGATGCCGCGCTCGGCAAGCCAGTCGACGGTGTCTCGGCACGGCTCGTCCCGGGTCGCCCACAGATACAGACCTGCGGCCGATTCATCGATCCGAAGCCCGGCGCTGCGAACGGCCGCCGCGAGAGTCTCGCGGCGGGCGCGGTAACGCTCCCGCTGGGCGTCCACGTGATGGTCGTCGCCGAGCGCTGCGGCCATCGCCGCCTGCATCGCGTACGGGACCATCAGGCCCGCGTGTTTTCGCACGGCCAGCAGCTCCCCGATCAGCGCCGGGTCGCCGGCGAGGAAACCAGCGCGGTAGCTCGCCAGGTTCGACGTCTTGGACAACGAATGGACCGCCAGCAGACCGGTCAGATCACCGTCGGTGACCCGGGGGTCGAGGATCGACAGCGGGTCGTCGTCCCACGCCAGGCCCAGGTAGCACTCGTCCGACACCACGATCGTCCCGCGCTCGCGCGCCCACTGGACCACCTTGCGGAGGTGCTCGAGCCCGAGGACCTTCCCGGTGGGGTTCGACGGCGAGTTCAGGTACAAGAGGGCAGGCGAACTCGGTCCGAGCTGCGTGAGCGAATCAGCGCGAACCGGCTCCGCACCGGCAAGCAGGGCACCGACTTCATATGTGGGATAAGCGATTTCGGGAATCACCACTTGATCGCCCGGTCCGATACCCAGGCTCGACGGCAGACCGGCGATGACCTCTTTGGTGCCGATCACCGGCAAGATCATGGTCTCGTCGAGACCGGGAACCGCGTGCCGACGCGCAAGAGCGGCCACCGCGGCGCTGCGGACCTCGAGTGTCCCGATGGTCACCGGGTAGCCGGGAAAACCCGACGCCTCGGCCAGTGCCGACCGGATCAGCGGATCAACCGGGTCCACCGGCGTTCCCACGGAGAGATCGACGATGCCGTCGCGATGCTCCGTCGCCCGGGCCTTCGCGGCCGCGAGTGTGTCCCAGGGGAAATCCGGAAGCCGCCTGGAAACCGGTTCGCGGCCACGCACCACTGTCATCGGGCAGTCAGTCCTCGGTGTTCATCGGAGGCAGCGCCTTGACGAACGGCGAGTCGTGCGCAACCTTGCCCACCTTGCTGGCACCGCCAGGCGAACCGAGATCATCGAAGAAGTCGACGTTGGCGTTGACATACGGTTCCCACTCGTCCGGCACATCGTCCTCGTAGAAGATGGCCTCCACCGGGCACACCGGCTCGCAGGCACCACAGTCGACACATTCGTCGGGCTGGATGTAGAGCATCCGTTCGCCCTCATAGATGCAGTCGACAGGGCATTCCTCGACGCATGCCTTGTCCAACACATCAACGCAAGGCTCAGCGATGATATAGGTCACCGACCACCCTCCTCGTCTTCGCTATTCGCGCGTGGGCTGCACGCGCTCAAAAGCGGGCACGCCCTCCACCACAAAAAAGGACGGCAGACTGCCCGCTTGTCGCCTCCTAGTATCCGCGTTGCACATATCAAGTCAAAACCGGGTGAGGCAAGGTGGCCTTTCTCCCCATCAGTCGGGCCTCGATTGAAATCACGACGGTCCTAACCCTGTGCACTCCGGCGGGCGCAATCCATCCTGGGTGACGTGACCGTGCGCCAGATGCCCCTGTGGAACCGAATGTGTTGTCGCTGACCCAGCGACCACGCACCATTCGACCTTCCCCAGGAGCACCTGTCATGACCTCCACACTGAACCGTCCGCTCTCCACCGCCGCACTACCCACCCACCACCTCCCGACACGGCTGCGACCGGCCGATCTGCTGCGGCTGACCGACCAGAGCGCGAGTGACGTACTCGACGGCCGCCACGACGACCTGCTCCCCAAGTACTGGGACCGGGAAAACCGGTGGGCAACACGTCTGCACTATGACGACGATGTCGACATCTGGCTGATCAGCTGGACACCCGACGAATCAACCGACCTGCACGACCATGCCGGTTCGTTGGGCGCGCTCACTGTGCTGTCGGGCGCACTGACCGAATACCGGTGGACCGGATCCACTCTCCGGGCACGCACTCTCGACGAAGGCGACCAGGCCTCGTTCCCGCTGGGCTGGGTCCACGACGTGGTCCGCAGCCCCACCCGCGAGGTGACCAGCGAGCCGACGCTCAGCGTGCACGCGTACTCACCACCGTTGACCGCGATGTCCTACTACGAAGTCACCGACTCGCAGTCACTTCGCCGGACCAAGACCGTACTCACCGACGGTGGGGCAGCATGAGTTCGCAGTCGCTTCGCCGGACCAAGACCGTCCTCACCGACGGTGGGGCAGCATGGGTTCTGTGACAACACGTCTGACGATCGATGAAATGCTGGCCCGTGCGCGGGAGGGCCTGGTGCGCCTGGAAGCGGCGGACGTGCCGATCGCCGTCGAACAGGGTGGAGTGCTCGTCGACATCCGGCCCGCAGCCCAACGCGCCGCCGAGGGCGAAGTGGACGGTGCCCTCATCATCGAACGCAACGTTCTCGAATGGCGACTCGATCCCACTTCCGACGCCCGCATCACCCAAGCGGTCGACCACGAAGTCCAATGGATCGTGCTGTGCTCGCAGGGGTACACGTCGAGTCTGGCCGCCGCGTCGCTGCAGGAACTCGGCCTCCACCGGGCCACCGACGTGGTCGGAGGATTCGAGGCCCTCGTCGAAGCCGGGCTGGCCGAGCCTGCCCGTTGACCCGCAGTCAGCTGTTGTGCTGGATCTTCTCCACCGCAGAGTCCGTGGCCCGACGAAGGGCGGAGTGCTCGCCGATGAAATCGGCCACGGCGCCGATGACCGGTAGGGCACCCAGCATCCGCCAGGGTTGACGCGGCGACGGACGACGACCCAACTCACCGACGATGGCACGTGATGTGGCCAGCCTGTCCCACACCGAGGCGTGACCTTCGTCTGCGGACCGACTGCGCAGCAACGCACGCGAATCCAGTTCCCGGCGGCAGAGCACGTGGGCGAGCAGGTCGGTCTGCGCATGACGGTCGTCGATGCCGTATGCCCGCGCGACCGCGCACAGCACGACCGCCTGCTGCACGAATCCGGCGATCATCTGGATCGGCAACCGATTGGCGATCACGCCGAACACCCCGGGATACGCCACCAGGGCCGTGGTCACTGTTCCCATACGGCCGACCCACCAGTCGCGGCGCTGATCAGCGGTCCAGCTCGCCCATTTCGCCGTACCCGGGAAGCCGGAAGCATCCGTGACCTTGACGAGTGAGTCGTCCAACGCCGCAATCAATTTCGCGATTCCCTCGGCGGGCACCTCTGACGCCGAGATGGCCTGCTGTTCGGGTCCCCGGAACGTTCTGTGCTTGATCCCCAGGGGATCGAGGTGCTCCACCGCCCCGAGGGCGGGATCGATCAACCCGGTGGCCGTGTATAACAACCGGGCGACCTCGTGATCACTCAGGTGCTTCGCCGGTGGCAGCGGTAATTTCATGCGGCACTCTCTTTTCGGACGCCGGCGACGATTCGCTCATGCGCTGGTCGGCCGATTGCTCCAGCCATGGACCGCATCTCTGCGGGTGTCCACGCGAGGCCATGATGCGACCCGGTTGATCGCGCGATGGTTTCCTCGATAGCCGTCCGCCCCAGATCGCTTGCGCCACTCTGCAGCATCAACTGCGCATCCGCCACCCCGAGACCGCGCAGACTGGTTCCGATCGTCGCAATCCGACCGTGCAACATCACACGCGACAGAGCGTGCACTGCCCGACTGTCGCGGATCGTCGGTTTGGTGGCATCCACAGACGGGGCGGGGGCTCCGGCGTGTGAGAACGGAAGCGGCACGAAGTCGATGAATCCCTCGGTGCGGTCGAACATCTCGCGCACCAGGCCCAACTCACGTACCCAGTCGGACGGACCATCCCCGTGGCCGTAGACCAGTGTCGCGGTGGAACGCAGCCCCAACTCGTGGGCCGCCGAGAGCGCACTTGTCCCGATGCTGAGTCCTGCTGCGCCACCGATGTGGTCGAGGCCCGCGTCACGCAGTTCGGCCAGGAGCGTGTGGGCCACCGGCCCGCCCGTACGGACCGCGACGCCGATCGCCCGGGGGACCAGGAGGCTCACGTGCATGAACCGCACCCGCGACTTGATGGCGCGGATGTACTCACAGCACTCTGCGGCGGTGGCGTTGGAGTCGGTTCGAATGCAGACCTCATCCACCCCGGCGATCGATGCTTCCCAGGCCCTGTCGGCGACCTCCTCGGCCGACAGAGCCGAGTGGGTGGAGGTCGCACAGTATCGGCAGCCGGGTTCGCACACGGACACGGTGTTGATGATGCGGCTGGAAACGTAGGTGACGTCATCGCCGACAGTCTGTCGACGTAGCGAATCAGCCAGCGCGACAAGAGCATCGAGCTCCTCGCCGTCGGCGTGCGCCAAGGTCAGGTAGTCGTCGGGACTGCAGCCGGCCGGGTCGGCGTGAGCACGGTCCAATGCCGCGGCAAAGTCCGGCACACCCCGAGCCGGGGCTCGGCCCGCCTCACGGACCACACCCCAAGGCCGACCGCTCGGACGGATGTCGGCGGCCAGGCCGGTCGTCGGATCCGCCACCGCCTGCACGTGGCCCGCGACAGCCGGATCGATCCACGGCGCGCCTTGCAGGACGTAACGCGGCTGCGCGGTGACGCGCTCGGTGAGGGTGTAGCCCGTGGCGGCGGTGATCTCGGCCAGGGATTCCAGATTGGGCCAGGGCCGTTCGGGGTTGACGTGGTCGGGCGTCAACGGCGACACACCACCCCAGTCGTCGACGCCCGCCGCGACCAGAGCCGCACACTCGGCAGGAGAGACCAGATTCGGTGGGGCCTGGATTCGCATCCGCGGCCCGAGCACGATGCGCGCCACCGCGACTGCCGCCAGGAACTCCTCGAACTCGGCGTCGGCGACCCCGCGCATCGCGGTGTCGGGCTTGGCCCGGAAGTTCTGGACGATGACCTCTTGGATGTTGCCAAAGATGTTGTGTATCTTGTCGATCTCGATCAAGGAGTCGGCACGCTCGGCGAAACTCTCCCCGATTCCGACGAGGATCCCCGTGGTGAACGGTATTGACATCCGGCCGGCGTCGACAAGTACCCGCTTGCGGATCTCCGGGTCCTTGTCCGGACTGCCGTAGTGACAGTTCCCCCGGTCCGTGAAGAGACGGCGTGCCGTGGTCTCGAGCATCATGCCCATCGATGGGGCGACCGGTTTGAGCCGCGACATCTCTGCGGCACTCATCACCCCGGGATTGAGGTGGGGCAGCAGGCCGGTCTCTTCCAGAACCCGGATCGCAGCGGCACGGACATAGTCGAGGGTGGAGCTGTAGCCGCGTTCGTCGAGCCACTGCTGCGCTTCGGGCCACCGGTCTTCAGGCCGGTCCCCCAAGGTGAACAATGCTTCTTTGCAACCCAACTCAGCGCCCTCCCGGGCGATCTCGACAACCTGGTCGAGTTCGAGGAACATGCCGTGGCCCGCGCGGCTGAGTTTGCCCGGCACCGTGACGAAGGTGCAGTAGTGGCAGCGATCGCGGCACAAGCGTGTGAGCGGGATGAAAACCTTGCGCGAGTAGGTGATCTGGCGGTCGCGTCCTTCTTCTGCGAGCCCGACGTCACGCAGGTCGGCGGCTATGCGACACAACTGCTGCAGCTCATGGCCGCGCGCTGCAAGCAACGTGGTGGCCTGTTCCGGGCTGAGGGCGCCTTCGCGGGCCTGCTGCAACGCGTTTTGTACCGCTGCAGACACCTGCCCGTCCGTCTGCGCCTCTGAGGTCAGCTGGTCTGGGGTCACCATCAGATAATGCTCCCCGGCTGCCCGATCATTCCCTGGCCCCCGCGACCGGGGTGGCCTTGCCGGGGTCGGCGGCGGGCAACAGTCCGGCGTACGACACGAATGCGGGAACTCCCACACCCAGCCCCAGCAGCGCGAATGCTCGCCAGTCCTGAGGCATCAGAGCATCACCCCCGGGGCCACTTGCGGTGGCCACGAAGAAGGCGAGACCGAACGCGATGAGAGCACCGAATCGGGCCGTGGTCTCGGTGAGCGTCGCGCAACACCACAGCAGGACACAGTTCGCAGCTGCCGCCACCACGGCGCTGATCGGAACCTGTACGGTGCCGATGGTCAGCTGGAGGAACGCCACCGAGGCGATCCCCACCAGGAATCCGTCCAGCCAGAGGAAAACCAGCAGAGCCCTGCGCATCACAGCCCCCCGAACAGATCCGGCTCACGGCCTCCCGGCCCCGTAGGCCCCTGGACCCCGGACACCAAGATGTAGTGTTCCTCGGCGAAGATGGGCTGAATGATGTTGTTGGACAACGCGTACTCGGTACCCGATGCTGACACCGTGACCTGTGTCGCATGAGCGGCAAGTGCCCGGACCTTGTGGTCGTACACCTCTCGCACGTCGATGGCCGTCGTGACCTCGGCATCAGGATGACTGGGCAGCTCTCCCGCCAGCGGCATCCGCCAGCCCGAAGGCACCCGCGTCTGCGCAGAGGCCAGCCCGTCGGCAAGCGCCGATTCCTCGGTCACCGTCCAGTAGTGCTTGCTCACCGTCCACGGCCGGGTCTCCGACGCTGCCGCGAGCTCGATGGCCCGGGCGCAGATCGCATGCACCTGGATGTGGTCGGGATGCCCGTAACTTCCCACCGGGTCGTAACCGACGAGGACCTGCGGACGCGTCTGACAGATCAGCTCGGCCAAGACCTCGGCCGGTATGGTACCGGCGCCGATGAAAGCCCGCGGGTGGTCGTTCGACGGCGCCCCGGCCATACCCGAGTCACGCCACCGGCCGGCGCCGCCCAGAAACACCGGTGCGAGGGATTCGGCCGCCGGAGCGCTCAGCTCCGCCAGGGCCCGTGTCAATTCGCTGATCCGGTAGCCCCCGAGCTGATCGGCACCGCCGTCTGCGGCCAGACCACTCCACTGCTCCCCGATCACCTCTCCCTCCTCACCCAGCGTGCAGGTGACGACGGTGACCTCGGCTCCGTCGGCCAGGTACTTCGCGATTGTGCCGCCGGTGGTAATGGTCTCGTCGTCGGGATGGGCGTGCACGAACAGCAAACGGTTCAAGGTGAGAGTTCTCTTTTCAATTTCCGGTCTGCTGCTGCCAGCCCGCGGACCCACCGAAGATACCCGTCTGAACCGGCCCGGTGACAGGTGCGCCGGTCACCAGCGGCGATACCGCCGTCGTGAGGACGTCCTGATAGACGGGCAGATACACAGATTGGTCGTCGAGGAGTCGCTGGGCGCCGCGGAGATCCTCGGTCGGGTCGTCGGCCGAGATGGCCCGCGCCGACAGGGCCTGCAGTGCCGGGTTGCACAGGCCGGACACGTTGCTGGTGTACCGCGGTTCGGTGCGCTCCTCGGGTGCCTGCGACGAGCTCGACGCCGACTCGGTGGGGCCGGGAGATGGTGTCGCCGACGGGCTGGGACCGGGTTCACCCGAGGCCGATGTCTCCGTGGTCGCCTCGGTACTGAGGCATTCGGTGTTCGATGCCAGTGCGGTGGCAGGCGACTCGCCCGCGCGGCTCCAGCCCACGACTATGTCGACCTGACGGCCGGTCAGAGCCGAGCTGTAGAGGTCGGCGGTGGACAGGCTGACGGTCTCGGCGCGGATTCCCGAGCGGCCCAGCTGGTCCACGATGTTCGCGGCCGCGGCGCCGGTCCGTGGATCGCCGCTGACCGAGGCAACCCGCACGATGAGGGGTTCACCGTCCCGCTCCACCTGCTGGACGCCCACGGGCAGGCGGGGCAGATCGCCGGCTGGGGTCTGCGGGGTGGATGTGCCCGACACGTCAGACGAACCGGGTGCAGTGGTGGTGGTCTCCGTTGTCGTCGAGACCGGCGCATCCGACGGGATCGATTCGTCCGACGGGGTCGGCGGCGGTTCGGCCAACCCCCGGCGATATCCGGCGGCCGATATCCACCCATCGATCTGCTGAGGTGTGGCAACCGTGCGCGGAACCGGGTAATAACCCGGGTCCGACGGTGCGTACACCGAGTTCATGGCCGGCAGCACCTCGGTGTCGTCCGCTCCGGCGTAGGTGACGAGCTGGGTGTCGATGGAACCGAGCACCGCCCGCCGCAGATCCAGATCGGCCATCGAGTCGGTCCGGGTGTTCACCGTGATCCCGAGCGTGCGGGACTGGGCCACCTTCCCGGTCTGGACACCGCCGATGCTGCCGAGGTTGGCGCCCAGGGCCGGCCCGCCGCTGATCGCAGCGACGCGCGTGTCGCCTGAGCGCATCGAATCCGCCACCTGGCTGATGGTGCCGGCGCGCCGGAGGGTCAGCCGATCGACGATTGCCGGCTTGAGCCAGAACCGATCGTTGCGGATCATCCGCACCTCGTCGCGGCTGTGGTCGATGCCGCTGATCGTGAAGGGGCCACCGGACGCCGGGAAGCCGCTGTCCATGCCCGACTGGAAGCCGCCGGGAGCGCCCTTGAGCACATGCGACGGAAGGAGGTCGTTGAACAGCTCCCGCCATGCCGGGTACGGCGCCGCGAAGGTCGCGGTGACCTCTTTGCCACCACCGCCACTGCGGACATCGGTGATCAGCCGGTATCCGGCGGGCGCGGTGACGTTGGGTTGACGTGACATCTGCTGCCAGAGGTAGATGAAGTCCTCTGCGGTGATCGGCAGCCCGTCGGACCACTGGGCGTCCTCGTGGATGCGATAGGTGATCGTGAACGGCGCGGTGCCGGTCACCTCCGCGCTGGTGAGCAGAGCCGGGTCCATCACCCATCCCACCCGCGGGCCGTCGGCGACCGGCCGGAATGAACTGGGCAACGTCATCGCCGCGACCGCCGTGGTCACCGCCGACTGGTCCGCGGCCAGGTGCGGGTTGAAGCCGATACCGATCGAGTCGGTGGCGACGTACAGCACCTGACCCGACGGCTCGGTGGGCTCGGGCGGAACCGAATTGGTCTGCTGCACAGGGGGCGGCGGGTCGGCGACGCACGCCGTGACGAGCATGAGACACGCCGCGACGAGCCCCAAGCACCTCAGCGCGCTGAGCGCCTTGGTATCCAACCGCGATTGTCCGGCAGCGTCGCCCGTCATCAACTCCCCGTCGTCGATCCTTCGCCCGATGTCAGCTCACACAGCGAGTCAGCTGACGCTCTGGTTGCGGGCCTTGGTCTTCGACCGCTCACGTGCGCGGGTGTTCGAGTCGAGGTTGACCTTGCGCACCCGGACGACCTCCGGGGTGACCTCGACGCACTCGTCGTCGGTACAGAACTCCATCGCGGCCTCGAGCTCGAGCTTTATGGGCTTGGCCAGGGTCTCCATCACGTCGGCGGAGGACTGACGCATGTTGGTCAGCTTCTTCTCCTTGGTGACGTTGATGTCGAGGTCCTCCATGCGCGGGTTGATACCCACGACCATGCCCTCGTACGTGTCGGCACCCGGCTCGACGAAGAACGTTCCGCGATCGGCGAGCTGGATCATCGCGAACGGGGTCACCGTTCCCGCGCGGTCGGAGACCAGCGAGCCGGTGTGGCGGGCGCGGATCTCGCCGGCCCACGGCGCGTAGCCGTCGAACACCGCGTTGGCGATACCGGTGCCGCGGGTCTCGGTCAGGAAGTCGGTCCGGAAACCGATCAGTCCGCGGGAGGGCACGATGAACTCCATCCGAACCCAGCCACTGCCGTGGTTGGTCATGTCGCCCATGCGACCCTTGCGGGCCGCCAGCAGCTGAGTGACCGCACCGAGGTACTCCTCGGGGACGTCGATGGTCAGGTGCTCGAACGGCTCGTGGAGCTTGCCGTCGACCTGCTTGGTGACCACCTGCGGCTTGCCGACGGTCAGCTCGAAGCCCTCGCGGCGCATCTGCTCGACGAGGATGGCCAGCGCGAGCTCGCCACGACCCTGGACCTCCCAGGCATCGGGACGGCCGATGTCGAGGACGCGCAGCGAGACGTTACCGATCAGTTCGCTGTCGAGGCGGTCTTTGACCATGCGAGAGGTGAGTTTGTGGCCCTTGACCCGACCGACGAGCGGCGAGGTGTTGGTGCCGATGGTCACCGAGATCGCCGGCTCGTCGACCGTGATCCGTGGCAGCGCGATCGGGTGATCGATGTCGGCGAGGGTGTCGCCGATCATGATGTCCGGCATGCCGGCGACGGCCACGATGTCGCCGGCGACGGCGACCTCGCCAGGCGTCCGCTCGACACCGACGGTGATCAGGAGCTCGGTGATCTTGGCGCGCTCGGTGACGGGTTCGCCGTTGACCTCACGCAGCCAAGCGACGGTCTGGCCCTTCTTCAAGGTGCCGGCGTAGAGACGGACCAGCGCGAGGCGACCGAGGAAGGCCGACGCGTCGAGGTTGGTGACGTGGGCCTGCAGAGGCGCGTCGAGATCGCCCTTGGGGGCCGGCACGTACGACAGCAGAACGTCGAAGAGGGCGTCGAGGTTTTCGCCTTCGGGGACGTTGCCGTTCTCGGGCGCCTTCGTGCTGGCGATACCAGCGCGGCCCGAGGCGTAGAGGACGGGCAGATCGAGGGCCAGTTCGGCGGCCTCGGCAGCTTCGTCATCGACGTCCGAAGCGAGGTCGAGCAACAGATCGTGGCTTTCCTCGACGACCTCGGCGATGCGGGCATCGGGTCGGTCGGTCTTGTTGACCAGCAGGATCACGGGCAGCGAGGCGGCAAGGGCCTTGCGCAGCACGAAGCGGGTCTGCGGCAGCGGACCCTCGGACGCGTCGACCAGGAGCACAACACCGTCGACCATGGACAGGCCGCGTTCGACCTCACCACCGAAGTCAGCGTGGCCGGGGGTGTCGATGACGTTGATGACCACTTCGGTGCCGTCGGGCTGACGACGGTGCACCGCGGTGTTCTTGGCGAGGATCGTGATGCCCTTTTCCCGCTCGAGGTCGCCGGAATCCATCACACGATCGACGAGTTCGGCGCGTTCCTCGAAAACGCCCGATTGCCGCAGCATCGCATCAACCAGGGTGGTTTTCCCGTGGTCGACGTGCGCAACGATCGCGACGTTGCGGAAATTGGGGGCAGCAGTCACTGAAGTTCTCCGGACGTGAAGTGGGCATGTCAAAAAGGTCGAGCGAGGTGCTCAGACCAATACAGGGTATCCGGTACCCCGGTGAGAGCGCCGTCACAGGACACATCGACCCTAGAATTAAGGTGCTGCTAACCTAACTTTTCCGGGTACGCACCGACGCGAAGAGGTCAGCAGTGGGCAAGAAGAAGGCGGCAGATGTCTGCAGCATGAAGGCGAAAAAGAAGTGCTGCCGATCGTCCACCCGGTGCCTTCGCTGCCCCGTGGTGATTCACAAGATGCAGAAGTTCGCTGATCAGGGCATGTCCAACAAGGAACTCACCAAAGCCCTCAAGAAGGTTCGTTCCCGCGCTGCCTGACGGCCAGCAGTTCGATCAGGTCATCTAGCCAGGCAACGTCCGCAGGCACGAGTTCACCCCGCGCCGCCATCGACTCGAGTTCCGGAGTCTCGACCCACCGCACGGCCGAGTGTTCCGCCGGCCGGGGCGACCCCTTGATCAGATCAGCGGCCAGCGCGACCAGGACGAGGTCGGCGCGCAACGGTACGGGGTCCCCTAGTTGCCGACCGACTCGTACCTCGATGCCGAGTTCCTCGCCGAGTTCGCGGCGCAGGGCTTGTTCACGGGTCTCCCCCGCCTCGACCTTTCCGCCCGGCAGTTCCCACAACCCGGCGACCTCCGTGGGATAGGTCCGTTGCGCGAGCAGCAGCCGACCATCCCCGATCACTGCCCCGGCGACGACTTCACGCATCGGCGTCCTCCGTGCTGTGTTCGGTGACGACCGCAAGCCGGTGTGCGTCGAGCGCAATCGCCATCCGATCACCCAACGACACCGCAGCGCTGCTCACGGCATCGACATCGATTCCCGCCACCGACAGCCGCACTCGTGTTCCCTCCGGCAGCGACGCCACATGCCGCACCGTTCCGACGGGCGCCGACTGCCCGGCATCGGCAAGCGGTACGGCCGTGACGGCATCCGGCCGTAGCCCTATTCGCACTCGCCCATCGGGAACATCCAGTGCGACCGCACCGAGGTCGCTGTCCAACACACCCGCACGAACGGTCCCTTGGCAGATGGTTGTGCACCCGATGAACCGAGCGACCCGCTCGTTTCGCGGTGCGCGCCACAACGACGCCGGGTCGTCGTGCTGGATGATCCGGCCCCGGTCCATGACGGCGATGTGGTCGGCCATCAACGCCGCCTCGGTGTGGTCGTGGGTCACCACGATGGTGGGAGTGCCTGTGGCGTCGATGATCTCGGCGATCTCGACGGCGAGTCGTTCACGAAGTTGCCGATCGAGGGCCGAAAGTGGTTCGTCGAGCAACAACAGGCGAGGACGAGGGGCAAGAGCGCGGGCCAGGGCCACCCGCTGCTGCTGCCCACCCGACAACTCGGCGACCTGCCGGTTCCCGTAGCCGGAGAGATCAACCAGGTCGAGCATCTCGGCCACCCGGGCGGCGGTGGCATCTCCACGCCAGCGTCGGGCACGCAATCCGTATCCGATGTTGTCAGCGACGCTGCGTCCGGGCAGCAACTGTCCGTCCTGGAACACCACCCCGAAGTCGCGCCGATGGGTCGCGATCGGCGCCAGATCCGCTCCGTCGAACGTGATCGTGCCGCCGGTCAGTGGTTCCAGGCCGGCGATGGCACGGATGAGGGTGGATTTGCCACATCCCGACGGACCCAGCAGTGCCGTGATGGCCGATCCCTCGGTGCCGATCGACAAGCTGAGGTCGTCGAGGACGGTTTCGGACCGATAACCGACTGTCACAGAGGACAATTGGAGCATCTCAGAACTCGCCTCCCCGTTCTTCGCGACGGACGACCTCGATCAGGGTGACCACCACGGCAGTCACCACCAGCATCATCACCGAGCACGCCATCGCGGTCGCGAAGTTGCCCGACCCGGGCCTGGCAAGGGACGAACCGATCAGTACCGGCACCGTCGTGGTGTCGGGACGAGCAACAAAACTGGTCGCCCCGAACTCCCCGAGCGCAATGACAAAAGCGAAACCCGCTGCAGCGCACAGTGCTCGCCTGATGACCGGGAAGTCGACGGTCCACCACACCCGCCACGGACCGGCTCCCAGGGTGGCCGTCGCCTGACGCAGCCGCCCGTCGATCAGACCCATTGCCGGCACCAGGATCCGGATGACCAGAGGGCACGCGATCAGGGCCTGCACCGCGGGCACGATGGCCGGCGAGGTGCTCACCTCCCGCGGCATCGCGGTCAGGACAACGAGGTACCCGAGGCCGACGGTCACCGCGCTGACCCCCAGCGGGAGCATGGTGATCGCCGTGGCAGCACTGCTCGACCACCCCCTCGCCCGGGAGATGGCAACGGCGCCGGCAAGACCGAGGAGCATCACGATGACCGTCGCCCACGTCGCACTGACCAGCGAATACCGCATGGTGTCCAGTGGTGTCTGACCGTTCACCGACTCCGACAGCGCCCGGTAACCGTCCAGATTCCAGCTCCCACCCACGGTGGGTCGCACCGAGCGCAGCACCAGGATTGCCGGTGGGGCCAGCAGGATCACCCCGGACACCCCGAGGATCGAGCCGATCACCGGCCATTCACGGCCGCGTGGTCGCCTGCGATATCGCGGAGCAGCTGTCGCGCGGGCCCGGCGACCGAGGATCGCGCTGATCGCGACCACCACCGCGACCACGACGATCTGGACCATCGAGAGCGCAACCGCAGCAGGTAGCTGGAAGAAGCCGATTGCCTGCCGGTAGATCTCGGTCTCCAGCGTGTTGAATCTGCCGCCACCGAGTATCAGGATGACCCCGAAGCTGGTCGCGCAGAACAGGAACACCACTGATGCCGCAGAGGCGATGGCCGGGGCCAACGCGGGCAAGGTGATTGTGCGGAACACGCGAACGGGTCCGGCTCCGAGAGTCCGGGCGGCCTGCTCGGAGCGAGGATCTATTCCGGACCACACCGACCCGACCGTGCGCACCACCACTGCGACATTGAAGAACATGTGCGCCAAAAGGATTGCCCAGACCGATGCGGCGAGATCAAGTCCGGCGAGCGGACCGCGATCACCCAGCAGAGCTGAGAACGCAACGCCGACAACAACAGTGGGCAGGACAAAAGGGATGGTGACGAGCACCCTCAGCAGCAGCGCACCCCGGAGTTCATAGGTGGACAGCACCCACGCGAGCGGAAGGCCGATCAGCAGGGTGAGGGCAGTGGACGCGGCCGCCTGCGCGACGGTGAACCACAGCAGGTGTGCGGCGTTGGCGCCATCGAGGAGCTGCCACAGGTTCGACGCGGAGCCGTCGGCGAACGCCCGCTCCGCCAAGGCCACGAGTGGCCAGCCGAACATCACCGCCACGAACACCAGCGGGGCGGCGCCCAGAGCTGTCACCGCCACTCGGCCGGCAATGGCCGAATGTGCCGGCCGAGCCGTCGGCACCTCGATCAGCGGCCCATCACGGTGCGCCACTCCTGTTGCCACGCTTCGCGGTTCGTCGCGATCTCGTCGGCGGGCATGGTTGCGGCGGACTCGGGCTCGGGAGCGTGCTGAGCCCAGTCGGCGGGCAGAGGTATTCCTTCACGGACCGGGTAGACGTACATCGACTCGGGAAGCGCCGCCTGAACGGGCTCACTGATCAAGTAGTCGATGACCTTCTTGGCGCCGTCTTCGTTCGACGCGCCGCGCAGCACGCCGGCGTACTCGATCTGCTCGAAGCAGGTGTCGAGCAAAGCGGTGGTGGTGGGGAGAAACGCGGGCGACGATGCGTAGGAGACGACGATCGGCTTGGAGCCCTTGCCCTCACCCGCGGTGAACTCCTGGTTGTAGGCCTCGGTCCATCCGGGCGCGATGGCCACCTCGTTGTCGCGCAGTCGCTGCCAGTAGCCCTGCCATCCGCCGTTCACCCCATCCGGGTAGGCGGCGATGGTCGCGAGCAGGAACGCCATTCCGGGTGATGACGTGGCGGGATCCATGGCGACGGTCAGCCCGCGGTACCGCGGATCGGTGAGATCGGCCAGGTTCCGGGGTGCGGGCAGGTTGCGGTCGGCGAACCAGGTGTTGTCCACGTTCACGCAGACGTCTCCCCGGTCGACGGCGGTGAGCAGGTTGGGGGGCGGCAACGCGTCGTCGGCGGGTCCGAGCGCGTTGTCGGGGCTGGTGTACTCCACCAGGGCACCGGCGTCGATGACCCGGGACGCGAAGGTGTTGTCGATGCCGTACACGGCGTCGCCGCGAGGCGATCCGGCCGTGAGGGCGACCGAAGAGGACAACTGACCCGCATCGGCTTCTTTGACCACCTTCAGGGTCAGTCCGGTCTGGTCCTCGAAGGTGGCCAGGAGTTCGTCCGGCAGCACAAACGAGTCGTGGGTGAGCAACACCACCTCATCGCTGGTGTCCGAGTCGCCACAGGCGCTCAAGGCGGTCGTGGCGACCGCGGCAGCGATCAGCGCTGCTACGAGTTGATGTCGTCGACGCATCGAGCCTCCAGAGGTGCGGTGGTGCTGGTCATCAATGATCTAACCAGGCACTCGACGAAGCCATCTCGCCCAGTGCTCGAGGTCGTGGCCCGAATGACACATAACAATTGTGTCTCCAGCCCCATGAGTCACTCCAGTAACACGCTATGGTCCCCTGGCGACAGAAATCGATTCTCGCGGCGCGTCCCCCTGTTGGCGGGATGGTCACGGAACGGTTACCGTCAGCACGGCGATTTACACACCAGCCGTCAGATCGCGGGCAATCAACGCAAGATGGGACACCACACAGTGCTATTCAGTGAGCCGACAGGTCGCAGCAGCAAGCGTTCACGCAAGCCGTTGCCCAACCTTTCCGCCCGCCGGGTCGTCACGGCCGTCGCGGTTGCCGCCAGCGCTGCGCTCGCACTGCCGGCCACGGCCTCTGCCGCACCGGCCCCGGCGCCGACACCCAAGGTCAGCGAGGCCACGCTGCAGTCGCTGGGCGCGTTCGTCCCGGCGATCATCGGTTCGGCCGCGACCCCGGGCCCCGACGGCAAGGTCAATGCCGATCTGATGGCGAACGCCAAGACCCTGGCAGCCGACTCCGGACTGCCGCCGGACCTCGCGAAGATCTGGGATCGTGTCATCAGCTTTCTCGAGGGCACCGGCGGTGGCGGTCCCGCCATTCCCACCGGCCCCGGCGCACCCGTGATCCAGCAATTCCTCTACCCGACCCTGGGCAACGGGTGCATTCCCGGAGGCAACTCCGTGGGCACCGCGCTCGCGACCGCAGGACCGCAGCAGGCACCCGCTCCCGGCCCCGCCCGCGGCGAAGCCGGCTTCGTCTACACCAGCCTCGGCACCGGGCCCGCAGTGAACAACAAAGAAGCCCCGCTGACCGTGGCCTGGGTCAACATCGACACCGGCAAGACCGGCCAGCAGAGCCTGCAGCGCAACGAGAAGATCAACGTCGCCGAGGGCCCCGGAACTTTCACCACAATCGCGAAAACCGGTAAAGGCCGGGTCATCTCGGCCATCTACGGCAACGTCACCACAAAGACCGAGGGCAAGGTGGTCAGCTGCACCATCATCCCGACCGTCGGCTTGATGAACATCTAGCCCTCCCCCGCACAGCAACAGGCGCCGACCATCTGGTCGGCGCCTGTTTCTTTTATCATTGCGAACAGTCCCGCCGAGATCCGTTGACCCGCAGGGAAACCGGAACGGTAGCAGTTGCATCACAGGTCGGCGTCGCAGCTTGCCTTCTCCTTGAATCACATGGTTGTGTGTAACAAGCGCACCATTGGCCACATCTGTCACACGGGTAACAGGTGGCCCATCATCATTCTCTTCAAGGGGGAACCATGCCCAGCTCACCAATGCTTCGCCGAGGCGTCGCCGCACTAGCGATCGCAGCGTCCGGGGCGCTGCTGATGCCTGCCCTGGCTTCGGCTGAGCCTGCGGCACCGATCGACACGACCCTCACCGCTCCGAAGCACACCCCCA
This sequence comes from Williamsia sp. R60, assembly GCF_054063855.1. NCBI lineage: Bacteria > Bacillati > Actinomycetota > Actinomycetes > Mycobacteriales > Nocardiaceae > Williamsia > Williamsia sp. R60. The sequence goes on along the minus strand of NZ_JBSSGR010000001.1, from coordinate 1,044,583 downwards.
GCGACGCCGAACTCACCTCGGCGATCGGAACGCTGACGAAGACCTCGGGAGATCCGACCGCCCTGGCCGCGGCGAAAGCACTCCTGGGCGGAACAGGTCAGGTGCCGACCGAGGTCGCCGGCACCGCGGCCACGCCGGCAGCTGACTCCTCGGACATGTTCGGCCTTCTCGCCGAAGCCAACGAGAGCCTGCGCAAGCTCGGCATCCAGAGTTTCATCAACCCGTCGGCGGCCTTCAACTGCACAGCCCCGACCGAATCCAATCCGCTCGGATTGGTCCCCGCAGTAGGTGGAGCGATTCCGGGCCCCTACTTCCTGCCCGGGCTGAAGCTTCCCGAAGGACTCGACGCCAACCTCATCAAAGACGGTGAGACGCTCTTCGGCTTCTTCCCGGCCGGCATCACTGCCGACGGCGCAGCCACCGGAATGCAGGTCGCCTGGTTCAACGTGAACACCCTCAAGGGCGGTTTCGCGGACATGGCGCCGGTGGGCACGACGATCGTCGACCTGCTGATGAAGAACGTCCCAGCCTCCTTCCCGGCCGCAATCCGCACCGCGATCGCCGAGCGCATCTCGGCTGTGGTGAACAACGTCAGCGTCAAGGGTGCCCGCCTGGCACCGGTGGAGACGGGCAACGGCACAGTGTTGTCCGCAGTATTCGGCACCGTCCAGAACGGAAACCGCAGCTGCTTCTTCTTCCCGATGATCGGGATCACCCAGGCGTAGCTCGGTATCAGCGTTTTCTTGTAGGAGAAGTCATGAAAAGTGTTCACACACAAGCACTGCGACGGATGGGTGTCAGCGGTCTGACCGTTGCTGCCCTGGCCGCGACCGTGGCCGCCGCGATCGGGACCGGCGTGGCAGCCGCCGCGCCGACCGCCACCTCGGGCACCGTCCACGCCAACATCGGCCTGCCAGACGACCGCTGGGTCACCGGCGCCGGCAGCGCCGACCGCTTCACGTACTGGACCACCGCGGCCGAGAATCGCAGCGAGATCAGCAGTGCCGCGGTGTACCTGCCGAGAGGCACTGCGCCCGAGGGCGGCTGGCCGGTGATCGCATGGGCGCACGACACCGTCGGCCTGGCCGACAAGTGCGCGCCGTCCTGGTCGGGTAAGACCGAATCCGCCGCCCACTGGAACGACATCACCCCCTGGCTCCGCAAGGGCTACGCCGTGGTCGCCTCGGACTACGCCGGTCTCGGTGTCGAAGGGGCCACGCCGGACCTGCAGGGCGACATCAAGGCACGCAACATCGTCGACGCGGTCAAGGCCGCCCACGACATCACCCCGGACCTGTCCGACGAGTGGATCGTCAACGGGAACGGGAGCGGGGCGACCTCGGCGCTGGCGACTGCGCGCAACGCCATCGCGTGGCAGGGCCCAGAGCTCGACTTCCGGGGCGCGGTGACCACCAGCGTGCCCGCCAACCTGGGCGAACTGGTGCTCAGTGCCGGACCGGGTTTCATCCCCGTGCCGCTGCCCACCGATCTCACCGCCGAGGTGCTCTATGCGATCGCGGGTATCCGCGGCTCGTACCCGGAGCTCAATCTGAACTCCTACCTCAGCACCGAGGGCAAGGCACTCGTGGACAAGGCCCTCAAAGTGTGTTCCGCCGAACTGCAGCGCTCGGTCGCCTCGACCGGTCTCAACGAGTTGTTCACCAAGCCGGTCGCGTCGATCCCGAACATCAGGCCTGTTGTCGCCGCCTATCTCGGTGTTCCCGATCGCGGCTACGACAAGCCGGTGTTCATCGGACAGGGTCTGCTCGACACCACGGTTGTGCTGCCGTACACACTCGACTTCATCAACAGGGTGCAGGCGTCGGGGCAGAACGTGACGGTGCGTACGTATCCGTCCGACGGTCAGGGTACGGCTGCGGCCGCGCTACCTGATGCCTCAGGGTTCGTCGAGAAAGTCTTCGCGGGCTGATCCAGACATGCGGGTGTCCGGCTGGAAGTATCCGGAGCGCAAGACGTTTGCGGTGACCACCGTGTTGGTGGCGGCAGCGGGAGCTGTTCGCCACCGGCCGGTGGTCGCTGTCGTCAAGCCGGCGGCGCTGGGAATGTTGGCCATCACCGTTGCCCGCGGCACGAGGCGACGGGCACCGACGGACAACGCATTGCTGGCCGCCACGATCACCGCCTCGGCGGCCGGCGACTACTTCATGTATCGCGAAGAGTTCGCCGACGGTCCCGGTAAAGACCGGTACATACAGACCGGCGCAACGATGTTCGGCGCGGCACACCTGGCCTACCTGGGTCTGTTCACCCGGCACGGTGCCCGGCCGACACGTCGACGACTGCTCCCCCGGTTCGCGGTGATGAACGAGGTTGCCGCACTGCTGATCCTGAACCAGCCCAGACTGCTGCCCGTGCTCGGTACCTACGGCGCCGCCTTGTCGGTGATGGCGGCCACGGCCGCCGACCCGTACCTGTCGTCGGGCACACGTGGCGATCCCACCCGCCGACTGGCAACGGGTGGGATCCTGTTCATGCTGTCTGATGCGATCCTGATGAATCGCCGGTACCTGTTGCGCGGCAACCTCCCACGGGCAATGAGCGAGGCAACCGTGCTGTCGACCTACTTCGTCGCGCAGATGTTCCTGCTCGACGGCGTCGACTCACTGGCCCAGCGGCGCCATGCCGCAGGCATCGTCAGACCGGCGTGACCCCGCCGGCGGGAACGGTCTTGCCCTGCATCGGCATCACCACCCAGAGAGCCAGGTAAACGACCAGCTGCGGCCCCGGCAGCAGGCACGAGACCACGAATGCCACGCGCACCGCATTCACGTCCCAGCCGTACCGTCGTGCGATGCCGGTGCAGACGCCTCCCAGCATCCTGCCCTCGGAAACCCGAACCAATTCGTCCATGTCATTCCTTTCTGTTCAGTCCCCCAGCGACACCGAGCCGCTCTCACCTGTCCCAATGTATGGACGTCAAGCGCCCCTGCCATCGGGGATCGACCCTGATCTTTGTGGCCGACTTCCCTGATTTGCACCTCAGGGAACGCCGCCCGTGTCACGATGGCGAAATGTCGTATGTCCGGGTGGACCATCCCCGCGAACACATTGCCATGGTGACCTTGGATCGCCCAGAACGCATGAATGCCATGGCTTTTGACGTCATGCTGCCCTTCAAGGAAAAGCTCGAGGAGATCAGTGCGGACAACGCCGTCCGAGCTGTGATCATCACCGGCGCCGGACGCGGGTTCAGTTCTGGCGCCGACCAGAAGTCGGCGGGCAAGATACCCGGGATCGACGGGCTGACCGCCCCCACGATCGCGCTTCGTTCCCTGGAGCTGCTCGACGAGACGATCAAGGCGATCCGCCGCATGCATCAGCCGGTGATCGCCGCTGTCAACGGCGCCGCGATCGGTGGCGGACTGTGTCTGGCGCTGGCATGCGACATCCGTATCGCAGGCGCAGCGGCCTATTTCCGTGCGGCGGGTATCAACAACGGGCTCACCGCAAGCGAGTTGGGTTTGAGTTACCTGTTGCCGCGAGCCGTCGGCAGCTCACACGCCGCGGAGATGATGCTGACCGGATGGGATGTCCACGCCGACGAAGCCGCCCGTATCGGGTTGGTATCGCGAACTGTTCCCGACGCCGACCTGCTCGACGAGTGCTGCCGCGTCGCTGACCGAATCGCCGAATTGTCCCGCCCGGGAATCGAACTGACCAAGAGAACGCTCTGGTCGGGCATGGAGGCCTCGAGCCTCGACGCGCACATGCAGGCCGAAGGCCTCGGCCAGCTCTACGTCCGGTTGCTGACCGCCAACTTCCAAGAAGCGACGGCCGCCCGCAAAGAGGGACGGCCGCCGCTGTTCACCGATTCGCTGTAGCGCTATTTCTCTTTGGCCGCGGCCTTTTCGGCCTTGAGTGCGGCCTCGACGTCGCCGAGGGTGTCCATGTCCTCGAGTTCCATACCCTTGGTCTCGGGAACCTTGAAGTGCACGTAGAAGTACGACACGATCGCGCAGAACGCGAAGAACCCGTAGATCCATGCCAGGCCCAGGCGCGAGTTCAGTTCCGGGAAGAGCAGCGAGATGGTGAAGTTCGCGAGCCAGTTCACACCGGTGCACACACCGAGCGCCACACCACGGATCCGGTTGGGGAACATCTCCCCCAGCATCACCCACATGACCGGACCCCATGTGGCAGCGAACGCGACCACGAACAGGTTGGCACCGATCAGGGCGACCACTCCCCAGTTGTCGGGGAGGGTGATGTCGTCGCCCGAACCTTGCTGCTGGGTGAAGGCCGCGCACGCCAGTATGAGACCGATGGCCATGCCGACCGAACCGATCAGCAGGAGCCTGCGGCGGCCGATGCGGTCGACGAACAGGATCGCCCCGAAGGTCATCACCACGTTGACAACGGCGGTGATCACCGACGTCTTGAACGACTCGCTCTCACTGAATCCGACGGACTGCCACAGCGTTGTGGAGTAGTAGAAGATCGCGTTGATGCCGACGAACTGCTGCAGCACCGCGATCCAGATACCCACCCACACAAGGGGATGCAGACCAAACGAAGGCCCGCGGATGTCCTTGATCGACACGTTGGATTCACGTTTGAGCGTCAGCCGGATCTCTTTGACACGTTCGAGCGGGTTGGGCTCACCGGTCACTTCGGTGAGGATGCGGGCGGCTTCCTCGTCGAGGTTGCTCCCCACCAGGTACCGGGGTGATTCCGGAATCAGTAGGGCCAGAACGCCGTAGACGATGGCAGGGATGACGCCCACCATGAACATCCAGCGCCACGCCTCGATACCGAACCACAGATCGCTCGATGCGCTACCGGCGCTATCGGCGAGCAGCGCATCCGACAGTAGTGCGACGAAGATGCCCATCGTGATGGCCAACTGCTGAAGGGATCCGAGTGCACCGCGGTATCGGGCGGGGGCGATCTCGGCGATGTACGCCGGAGCGATCACCGACGCGATGCCGATACCGAGGCCGCCGATCACACGCCAGATCAACAGGTCTGGAACCGACCACGCCAATCCTGTGCCGATGGACGAGGCAATGAACAGCGCGGAGCCGAGCAGCATCACCTTCTTGCGGCCCCAGATGTCCGCGAGCCGACCGGCGAACCAGGCGCCGAGCGCGCACCCGAGGAGTGCGATGGCGACCGCGAAGCCCTTCATGAACGAGTTGAGCTCAAAATGTGTGCCGATGGATTCGACAGCACCGTTGACCACCGAGCTGTCGAAACCGAAGAGGAATCCGCCGACGGCTGCGGCGACGGTCACACCGATGACCTTGGCGACGTGGGCCTCACCCCCGACCGGCCGGCTGGATCTACTGGCTGCACCTGTGGACATCGGGGGGTACCCACCTTCCGGACGGCGGTCGGCAATCACCGCCGACGACATACGCCAAGAGCTGACGTTACTCCTGTCATGTCAGGCGAGTTCGCAAGTCCCCGAAAGACAGTCGGTCACAAGTCGGTCACCGGCGAGCGGGGCCGGCGCGCGTTTACGCCGCCACGAGATGGGGAACTCCAGCGCGCCACCCGACAGGTGGTCACACCGTTGCAGCGCCACGACAGGTCGACGATTGCGGGTTCACCATGGGCATGAAGGCGAGTGCGCCGATCTTCTGGGTGACGACGTAGGCAACGTGGCCACGACCGGTCGGCAGGGAACCTTCCCAACTGGCCGAACGGCCCCGCGCCGGGATGATCCTCGTCCCACGCGCTCCGGTGGTGGTGTTGACCCAGCGCACGGTCGCCTCGACGTTGTAGTCGAGCAGGAAGCCAGGACGCGAGTTGTTCGCACTGAGGTAGAGGACAGGCCCACGCGCCCCGTCGGGCGGGAAGACGACATCGTTGTACACGTCGATGTCGATCCTGAGCCGGCCCGGCGACCACGGGTCGGCGCTGTCGCAGCGCACGGTGTCCACCAGGTTGGGTTCGGTGTACGGCTCGGCCGAGGATTGGCCGGCGGCCAGCACAGACATCGTGGCCGCGGCAGCCAGGGCCGCCGCCGCAACTCGCGTATGTCTCCACATGACCGACTCCGCTCTCCCCGACCCGGACCGTCCTGTCGAGCATTCAATCACCACCGAGTCACCGGCGATCGGGGTTCGGTGCGACGGGTCCTCGCGCGCGTCGATGTGGGTTGGGTGCCCGGCACTAGACTTCGTGTCCATGACCAGTCTGCACATCACGGGCGACCCGTCCGCCGACGAGTTGCTCAGTACCGATTCCTTCGCGCTGCTGGCCGGGATGTTGCTGGACCAGCAGTTCCCGATGGAGCGAGCATTTGCCGGGCCTGCCAAGGTCAGGGAACGGTTCGGCAATCTCGATCCCGCCGCGATCGCCGCCGCCGAGCCCGACTCGTTTGCCGACCTGTGTGCCACTCCTCCGGCCGTCCACCGCTACGGCAGGTCGATGGCCGGACGTCTGCAGGCCCTGGCCACCATCGTGGTGGAACAGTACGGCGGTGACACCGCCCGGATCTGGAACGAGGCGGCAGACGGTTCGGATCTGGTCAAACGCATCAATGAACTGCCGGGTTTCGGTGCCCAGAAAGCCAAGATCTTCACCGCCCTGCTCGCCAAGCAATGCGGCGTCGCCCCGGCCGGCTGGCAGAAGGCGGTCGGCGACTACAGCAAGGCCGGCTACCGCTCGGTGGCGGACGTGGTGGACGAGGAATCCCTGCAGAAGGTGCGAGCCTTCAAGAAGGAACAGAAGGCAAAGGCCAAAGCAGGGTGATCGGCCACCGGCGTGGAGGGGACGTCTTAGGGTGAACGGCATGGATGCCAGATTGGTGATCGAACTCCCGACCCGGTTGGGATTCGCGATCGCAGGGGCGGCTCTGTCGGCCGTCGAGGCCAGCGTGGCGGTCAGTCGTATCGCCATCGAAAACGTGCAGCACGAGATCACGGTGGCGTTGGGGGTGTCTCAGGGACCTCCCGGCCGCAGTCCCCTTCAATTGATCGGCCAGGTGGCCGAGCTCCTCGAAGACGACCGCTCATTGGGTCGCGTCCTAGCCAGGGGCGGGCCGTTGGAACGCTTGGTGTCCGAGGACGGACTGGTGAACCGGATGCTGTCCGACGACGGCGTGCTCTATCAGATGACCGAAGACGGTGGACCTCTCGATCGCCTCCTCTCTCGTGGTGGCCCGGTAGACCGCCTTCTCGCCGAGGACGGGATCCTCGCGAAGCTGACGACGACGGGCGGTTTGCTCGACCGTCTTGCCGAGGACGAAGGCTTCATGGACCGACTTGTCGCCGAAGAGGGTTTGCTCGAGCAACTCCTGGGCGAGAACGGCGCGATCGAGCGCACCATCGCGCCGGGCGGACCACTGGATCGGTTGACCGAACTCGTCGAGGTGATCGGCGAACTCGCGCCGAACATCCGCAAACTGCAGGAGACGGTGGATCAGCTCAACGATGCCGCCGAAGTCCTCGGCCAGGCCGTGCTCCCGCTGGGCGAACTCGTCGGCCGATTGCCGAAACGGTTGGTACGCACCAAGAACGGAAGCGACGACCACTGACGCCAAGCAACGGGCGGCCGCAGAGGAGCCGGTCGGTCACCGTCCGGCGACGATACGGTTCCATGCGATGGACGCACTCAGCGATTCGAGATAGTCGTCGATGTTCCCGATCGCAGACTCTGCGGCGTGCACACTGATCGCCACCGTGTCGCCGATTCCGTGCACCCCGTGGGTGACGCCCATCGCCGGAGACAGCGCCGGGTAGCCGGCCGTGAACGCAACCGGCGCCCCGCCGAATGTCAGGTCGGCCGGGCCGCGGTTGATGCTCGACACCACCGTGTTCCCGATGACCATGAGTGCGACCGCAGTCGGGTCGAATTGTGTTGTTCCCCAGTACAACAAAGGAGCGGGAACCGCCGCGAAGGCTTCGTCGGCTGCTCGCAACGCGGGATGAGCACCACGTGATCGACGATGCATCAGCGCCTCGGCGATCTGCTCGGTTCTTCGTTCCCATGATGGCGTGGTGCTGAACAGCTCGACACCGACGTTCCGGAAGTGGTTGCGGGCGAGGGGTTTTCCCGGTTTTGCAACAGTCAGCTCCGCACCGAGCGTGGCAGTGTCGACACCCTGACCGGCGAGGTGCTCCGACAACCCCAGCGAGATGGCTGCGAGCGCTCCGACGGTGACGGTGGGCCCTGGAAAGTCGTCGCGGTCACGGACCAGCGTGCGGATCGCGCGGCGACCCTCCGGCCTGTTGTTGGTGGGCAGTGCCGGCCGCACATCGGCCTGCGCGGGCACGGATCCGTCGGCCACGTCCGCGACCAGCCTTCGGTGCGTCACAGCAGCATTCAGCCCTCGCAAACCCAATGAGCCGAGCTGCTTGGGTGTCCGGATCGCCGCGACCGTTGCCGCCCGCACCGTCGAGTAGCCGCTCTCGGGTTTCGCGGCAACGCCGCGGCGCGGTTCTCCGACATCGACGAACAGACTCCTGGCCACGCCCGTCGTACGGCGACCGTCGGCGAGGGCGTGTCCGATCTGCAGGACCACCACTGTCGCCGGTCCCTGGCAGCGGGGAACGTCCCCGACACCCTCGAACACGTGCAGACGCCACACACTGTCGCGGAGATCGAGCTGATCTGCGAACAGATCCTGAACGGCCGCAAGGCAACCCGACCAGGTGGGCTGCGGCAACTGATGCACTGCGACGTGATCTGGTCCGACCCCGTGACGAACCCAGTACGGGTAGTCGAAAGCACAGCCTGGGTCGGCGACCCGCAATGTCAGATCGATGTTCGACGCCGCGCGCCCGAGCACGTCGTCGATGGCCGACTCGAGGTTGCCGACCTCACCGTCGAAGGCGAACAGCAGGAATTGGTCGTTCGGAACTCGACTCGACATCCAGTACATCTGGGCATCGACGGGTGTCATTCGCTCCATCCGACGAACGTACTTCACCGCCGCGAGCAAATCGGGCGTCTGTCTGTCGGCCGCAACTGCCCGCCCACGTCGGTCGATACAACTTGGCTATTGAACACGTCCACATTTGACTTGGACATGAATGAATAAGCGGCCTACGGTCGATGTATGACCCAGGTCACGCCTGCCGTTGGGCGGCGTGGTCTGGGTCGACGACGCAGGTCGGCCGCGATCGCCATGGCCGAACAAGTACGCACAACAGGTAGGAGTCGGCACATGACGACGACAGAAGATCGCGCGACAGAGCAGGCGCAGATGAACACTCTGACCGGGCAGATGATCATCGCGGGCACCTTTGTCACCGGACAGGGCGACACCGTGCACGGGCTCGACCCGGCGACCGGCGACGTCCTCGAACCCGGTTACTCCTACGGGTCCGACAGTGATGTCGACGCCGCATGTGCCGCTGCCGCCGCTGCCTTCGACCGGTATCGGTCGACCACGTCCACCGTCCGCGCCGAATTCCTCGAGGCGATCGCAGAGAACATCGAATCTCTCGGCGACACCCTCGTCGACCGAGCCTGCTCCGAATCAGGTCTACCCCGCCCCAGGATCGCCGGCGAGGTGGGCAGGACCGCAGGACAATTGCGTTTGTTCGCAGGCGTACTGCGAGACGGTGGCTGGAACGGTGCACGCATCGATCCCGCGCAACCCGATCGCACACCGTTGCCGCGCGCCGACATCCGGCAACGCAAGATCCCCCTCGGACCGGTGGCAGTGTTCGGCGCCAGCAACTTCCCCCTCGCATTCTCCGTGGCAGGCGGCGACACGGCCTCGGCTCTCGCCGCCGGCTGCCCGGTGGTCGTGAAGGCACACGACGCTCATCCCGGCACCTCGGAACTGGTCGGTCGCGCCATCACCGAGGCGATCACCCGTACGGGGATGCCTGCCGGAACGTTCTCGCTCCTCTACGGCTCGGGACCGATCCTCGGTACCCGCCTGGTGACAGACCCGAGGATCAAGGCCGTCGGATTCACCGGATCGCGTTCTGGCGGAACCGCTCTGGTCGCTGCCGCCGCAGCCCGCCCCGAGCCCATCCCCGTCTACGCCGAGATGAGTTCGGTCAACCCGGTGTTCCTGATGGAGTCCGCCCTGCGGAACCGGGGCACCGACCTCGGGCAGGCATTCGTGGGGTCGTTGACCGTGGGTGCCGGGCAGTTCTGCACCAACCCCGGCCTGGTCATCGCCGTGGACGGCCCCGCGCTGGATGACTTCGTGCGGTCTGCGAGCGACGCGATCGCCGCGTCGGCCCCAGCACCGATGCTCACCCCCGGCATCGCGAGGTCCTATGCCGACGGCGTCGAGGCGTTGTCGACCGCAGCGACCGCCGAGGCGACGGCCAAGACGACCGACCGGCCGAATACGTGCGGCGCCGCAGTCTTCAGCACCGACGCCGATACGTTCCTGGCATCAGAAGTGTTGCAGGAGGAAGTATTCGGATCGGCCAGTTTGGTGGTCAAATGCGTTGACGCGAACCAGGTGCGCGCCGTCGCGGCACGTCTGGAAGGCCAGCTCACCGCAACGGTGCACTGCGACGACGACGACCTCGTGGCGGCGGGCGAGCTGATGAGTGTCCTCGAACTCAAGGCGGGCCGAATCCTGTTCAACGGCTGGCCCACCGGGGTCGAGGTCGGTCACGCCATGGTCCACGGCGGCCCGTATCCGGCGACGTCCGATTCGCGTTCCACGTCCGTGGGATCGCTTGCCATCGAGCGGTTCCTGCGGCCGGTCGCCTACCAGGACGTCCCACCCGCACTGCTGCCGTCGGCAATCGCCGACGGCAACCCCGATCAGCTGTGGCGCCGCATCGACGGCCGCCTCGTCCAAGACTGACCAACCCCACCCATTCAAGGAGAAATCTGATGCTCGACGGAGTTCTGTTCTTTCCCGTCACCCCGTTCACCCCGTCCGGGGATGTGGACTACACCCTGCTTGCCGAGCACCTCGACAAGGGTGTCGCCGCGGGACCCGGTGGGGTATTCGTTGCCTGCGGCACAGGCGAATTCCATGCTCTGGGGCTCGACGAGTTCAGCAAGATCGTCGCAACGGCGGTCGAGGTCGTGGCCGGACGGGTGCCTGTCTTCGCCGGAGCCGGCGGATCGCTGGTCCAGGCAAAAGAATTCGCGCGTAGCGCCGAGGCCGCGGGCGCCGATGGCATGCTGCTGCTACCGCCGTACCTCGTGACGATGCCGCCCGCCGGGCTCGTGGAGTACACCCGCACCGTCGCTGCCGCCACCGATCTACCGCTCATCGTCTACAACCGCGGTTCGGCCGTCTACAACGAGGCTGCCGCGGTCGAGGTGGCGCAACTGCCCACCGTCATCGGGTTCAAAGACGGAACCGGCGACCTGGACAACGTTGCCCGCATCGTGATGGCCGTCAAGGACGCCCTGGCACCTTCGGGCAAGAACTTCCTGTTCTTCAACGGTCTGCCCACTGCCGAGATCACCCAGCAGGCCTACCGCGCCATCGGCGTCACCCTGTACTCCTCGGCAACCTTCGCGTTTGCCCCTGAGATCGCGCTGGCGTTCTACAACGCCCTGGAGTCCGGGGACCATCAACTCGCAGAAGCTCTGTTGCGCAAGTTCTTCCACCCGCTGGTCCGCCTACGCAACCAGGTCCCCGGTTACGCGGTGTCGATGGTGAAGTTCGGCGTCACGATGGAAGGTCTCGATGCCGGACCGGTTCGCGCACCGCTCGTGCCGCTGACACAGGCGCACCAGCAGGAGCTCATCGAGATCACCGCTGCCGGCCGGGCCGTCCTCGAAGGCGCCCTGTCACCGGCCGTCGCGGTCTGATGCCCACTGGACCGATCCGGATCACCGGCACCCGCATCACACCGGTCGCTTTCGCCGATCCGCCGCTGCTCAACACCGTAGGCGTCCACCAGCCCTTCGCACTCCGGGCGATCATCCAGCTCGACACCGACGCCGGAATCGTCGGGCTGGGCGAAACCTACGCCGACACCGCGCATCTGGCTCGGCTCGAGGCGTCCGCGAAGGCGATCACCGGACACGATGTGTTCGCGCTCAACGCACTGCGAACGACCATCGATGCCACCCTGGGCACGCTGTCGGTCAGCGGCGGGGACGGTGTGGCCGGCATGATCACCACCGCCAGCACCACCGACCGGGTGCTGTCACCCTTCGAGGTCGCGTGCCTCGACATCCAAGGCAAGGCCCTGGGCCGCCCGGTATCTGATCTTCTCGGCGGCGCCGTGCGCACCGCGGTGCCGTTCAGTGCGTACCTGTTCTACAAGTGGGCCGGCCATCCCGGAGCGGACCCCGACGAGTGGGGTGCGGCGCTCGACCCGGAGGGTCTCGTCCGGCAGGCGCAGCGGATGATCGGCACGTACGGATTCAACGCGATCAAGCTCAAGGGCGGCGTGTTTCCTCCCGAGCAGGAGATCGCGGCGATGAAGGCTCTACGGTCGGCATTCCCCGACCTGCCGCTGCGGCTGGACCCCAACGCGGCGTGGACGGTCGAGACCTCGATCGAGGTGGCGTCCGAACTCGCCGGCGTCGTCGAGTACCTCGAAGACCCGACACCAGGCCTGCAGGGCATGGCCGACGTGGCGGCGGAAGCAAAGATGCCTCTGGCCACCAACATGTGCGTGGTTGCCTTCGACCAGCTCGAACCGTCGGTCCGGCAGAACTCGGTGTCCGTGGTTCTCTCCGACCACCACTATTGGGGTGGCCTGCAACGGTCGCGGTTGCTCGCCGGGATCTGTGAGACCTTCGGTCTGGGCCTTTCGATGCATTCCAACTCGCATCTGGGAATCAGTCTCGCCGCCATGGTCCACCTGGCCGCCGCGACGCCCAATCTGTCCTACGCCTGTGACACTCATTGGCCGTGGAAGACCGAAGACGTCGTACGAGCAGGAGCGTTGTCCATCGTCGATGGCGCAGTACCGGTTCCGACGGGACCCGGACTGGGTGTCGAGATCGACGAAGATGCCCTCGCGGCTCTGCACCAGCAGTATCTCGACTGCGGTATCCGGGACCGCGACGACACCGGCTACATGAAAACCATCGACCCGTCGTTCGAGAACACCTGCCCGCGCTGGTGAACCAGCTCGTCCGGCGCTGAACCGGCGGGTACATTGATCCACTGGGCCGCTTACGCGCCCAATTCCGATACCGGGAGTGGATCAATGTTCTCGCTGGCTCGCCTCACCTGCTTCATCGCCGTCGCCGAAGAACTCCATTTCGGCCGAGCTGCCGAACGTCTTCACATGACGCAGCCGCCACTGAGCAGGCAGATCCAGCAACTAGAGAACGAACTCGGGGTGCAACTCGTCGACCGGACCAGTCGTTCGGTCACGCTGACCGCCGCCGGCTCGGCCTTCTTGCCCGACGCCCGCCGCATCGTGCGGCTGTCCGAGAGCGCAGTACTGACCGTGCGCCGGGTACCTGCCGGCGATCTCGGCACGGTCATCATCGGATTCACGGGCGCATCTGCTCATGCAGTACTGCCTCGATTGCTGGCCACCGCCCGTGAGGTACTACCCGACGTCAAACTCGTTCTGCGCGAGATGGTCTCTTCGGCCCAGATCGAGTCACTGTCGGGCGGAGAGCTCGACCTGGGGCTCGTGCGCCCCATCATGACCCGCCCAGGTATCAGCAGCCGGCCGATCCATCATGAGCGGCTGATCGCCGCCTTGCCCGCGGATCACGATCTCATCGATGCCGAGCATCTCACCATCGAGGACTTCGACAACCGTCCCGTGGTGATGTACTCCCCCGTCGACGCCCGCTATTTCCACGAATTGCTGATCAGCACGTTCACCATCGTCGGCGCGACACCGCGTTACGTCCAGTACGTCACCCAGGTGCACACCATGCTGGTGTTGGTCAGGTCCGGTCTCGGGATGGCGCTGGTGCCCGAATCAGCCGCCACCATGCACCCTGAGGGCGTCGTCTTCAAAGAGGTGACAGCGGTTCGAGACCGCCCGGTTCAGATGAATGCCGCATGGCGCCCGGACAATCCGAATCCGGCACTGGCACGGATCATGGAAGACGTTCTACCGCAACGCGAATGGATATGACTTCGAACCGTGAAGCAGTTGTCACACAGCGGAGCGAACCGGGGGTTTGACTGCAGCGACCGGGCACTGCGCGTCGAGCAGAACCCGTTGCATGGCGCTGCCCGTCAGCAACTTGCCAACCGGTGAACGGCGACGGATACCGATCACGATGAGCTCGACGTCGTCGCGATACGACGCGTCGATGAGGTTGTCGGCGTGCGAGAGAGCCGGGTCGTTTGGCTCGATCGCAAAAACCACATCGGCCGCCCCCGCGGCCTGGCGAGCCGCGTCGAGATCCGATTCGAACTCCGGAGACGATCCGCTGTCGTCCTCGGCGATGACCATCAGATCCGTTCCGCGCATGCGTGCCTCGGCGAAGCCGAACAACAACGCACCGCGCCCCTCTGTAGAGGGCACGTAGCTCAGCACAACGCTCATGGGCGCGGCCTTCCTTTCGGTTGAGGTTGCAGAACGGCCGTCCTCAGCGTGCCCTGGGCGAGATACTCATCGAGGTTGGCCAGCGTCAGGGCTTCCATCGCGGCGCGGGTCTCTGTGGTGCCACTGGCGACATGGGGCAGCAGCACCACGTTGTCGAGGCCGACGAGCGCTGCCGGGACATGCGGCTCGTCGGCGAACACGTCGAGACCCGCGCCGGCCAGACCGCCAGACGTGAGCAGGTCGACCAGCGCTTCTTCGTCGACCACGCTGCCCCGCGCCACGTTCACCAGAAAGCCGTTGGGCCCCAACGCCTCGAGGACATCACGATCGACGAGCTGCCGGGTGTGTTCGCCACCTGAGGCCGCCACGACGAGTACGTCCACCGACGACGCCAGTTCGGCCGGCGACGATGAGTACCGATACGCCGAGCCGACTATTTCGCGGCGGTTGTGGTACGCGATGCTGCACCCAAAGCCTCTGAGGCGCTCGGCAATTGCCGAGCCGATTCGGCCGAGTCCGATGATTCCCACGCGGGCGCCGGTCACCTTGCGCGTCAGGCGGAAGTTTCCCTCGTCCGCCCACCGGCCGGCCCGCACGTACCGGTCTGCGGCAGAGAAACCGCGCAGCGTGTCGATGAGCAGTCCCACCGCGGTGTCCGCGACGCAATCGGTGAGGACGTCCGGGGTGTTGCTCACCCCCACGCCCCGCTGCCGGGCAACCTCGACGTCGGTGGTGTCGTAACCGACGCCGAAGTGGATGATCGCGCCGAGGTTCGGCAACTGCGACATCAGTGCCGCGTCGACGCCCGTGCGGCCAGAGGTGACAACAGCGGCGACGGCATCGCCCCGAGTGGCGAGGAAGCCCTCTCTGGAACTGTCGTCCGGGAGCAACAACGCTCCGTAGCCGGCTGCCAGGGACTCAGCGAGCGACGGCTTGAGAGGGCCGACCTGCAGCACCCGTCCCGCCTGGTCCTCCGAGTCGTGATACTGCTGTGGTGCAGCGCTTTTCACAGGTCGTGCCGCGACTGGTGCGACATCGGCCATCGTGCCTCCTGACGACAGGGAAAGACCATCATGGTCTTCTCGAGTTACCCGTACGGTAAGCCGCCTCAGGAATACCTGTCCAACTCGTAAATAACATGGACTGATACCCAAACGGCATCACTGGCTTGGTCGCCGAACGGGCTCGGCGACAAGCAATCCGTAATGCGGCAGGTCAGAGGCTATATTGCAGGTGAGTCGTGTCACCAGATGAGACATCCAGTGACGCCCATCACCGGCAGAAATGGCGGTTTGCAGGCGTTTTGGCCTGTTGACGCCTCCTCGGGGCACTTCTAGGTTGTGGCTACCGTCACAAACGGCCAGCGTCTCGATCGACGCGATTCACCATCATCAACGGAGGACCCATGCACGCCGCAGCCCCGCAGCCGGCATCCCGACGCCATTCCGTACGGGCGGTCGTCGCCATGGCCGCCGTGGCCGCTCTGGCCACCGGTTGTTCGGTCGCCAACTCGACACAGACCGACGCTGCCGACCCGAACACCCTGCGCATCGTGCTCCCGCAGGAGCCTCCGACGCTCGAGCCGTGCGACGCCTCGCTGACGGCCACGGGTCCCGTGGTCCGGTCCAACATCACCGAGCCGCTCATCGAACGCAATCCCGATACCGGTGACCTCGAGCCGAAGCTGGCCGACTCATGGGAGCAGACCTCTCCCAACACCTGGACGTTCCGCATCCACCAGGGCGTCAGATTCAGCGACGGCACGCCCTTCGATGCCGAAGCCGCCGCCTTCTCCATCAATCGCACGATCAACTCCACGATCGGCTGCGAGGTGGACGGCTACGTGTTCGGTGACGACGAACTGGTCGTCGAAGCGACCGATCCGGCGACGGTGACAGTGACCACCCCCACTCCGGATCCGATTCTGCCGCTGCGTGTCTCGTTCATCGAGATGGTCCCGACCAGTACCGACACCGCAGACAAGGTGCGTATCCCGATCGGCACCGGTCCCTACCGCGTCGATTACTGGGATCCGGGCCAAAAGCTGGCTCTCGCGCTCAATCCCGAGTACGCCGGCCCCACCCCGGAGTACAGCCGCGCGGTGTACCAGTGGCGTACCGAGGGCAGCGTGCGCGCAGCCATGGTGACCAACGACGAGGCGGAGATAGCCACCTACCTGGGCCCGGAAGACGGCGCCGGGGACCTGGGTGTCTCGTACCCGAACAACGAGACCACCGCGCTGCGGATGCAGGCGGATGAACCGCCGCTCGACGACTACCGGGTTCGCGAGGCCATCGACCTGTCGATCAATCGCGACGGGATCATCAAGGCCCTCTTCCGCGGCCTCGGAGATCCGGCGGCACAGCTCGTCGGCCCGAGCATCATCGGGTTCAACGACACGATCTCTGCCACCCCCTACGACCTCGACCGCGCGAAAGAGCTTGTGGCCGAGGCCAAAGCAGACGGGGTGCCGGTCGACAAACAGATCAAGCTCATCGGGCGCACAGGGATGTACCCGAAGATCAACGAGACCATCGAGGTCATCCAGAACTCACTCGACCAGATCGGTCTCAACGTCAAGATCGAGATGATGGACACCTCCGGCCAGATGCTCTATCAGATCCGACCCTTCCCCGACGAGGGACCGATCCTGCTGATGATCCAGCACGGCAACCAGGCCGGTGATGCCCAGTTCACCGCCGAGCAGTACCTGCTGAGCGATGGCTATCAGAGCACCTATGGCACGCCCGAGTTCGACGCCGAGATAGAGACAGCCCAGAACCAGACCGGCGATGCCCGCCAGGGGGCGTTCGCCGCGGTCCTCGCCGACGAACCGAGCAAGATCCGTCAGTACGCCTACCTCGCTCACATGAACGCGGTACTGGCCAAGGCTCCGTCGGTTGCCTACCAACCGAACTCGGCAACCGGCGACGAAATGCGACTGGCCGAGATGACCCATGCCACCGCCTCCGGCAACGACTGACCCCCGCTTTCCACACCACCTGAAGGAACCTGTCATGACCAGCCCCATGTCCTCGAGAAAGCGGTGAGAGATGTTCGCCTTCCTGCGACGCCGCATGTACACCAGCCTCATCCCTCTGTTGGTCGTGCTCTTCGGTGTCTTCCTGCTCGCCCGACTCACCGGTGATCCCACCAACCTCTACCTCCCGGTGTCTGCGACCCCGGCTCAGCGTGCCGAGTTCGCGGCCGAGAACGGTCTCGACAAGCCCGTCTGGAACCAGATGCTCGACTACCTGGGCGGCGTGGTTCACCTGGACTTCGGCGAGTCCCTACGCACCGGAGAGTCGGCCGCCGAGATGGCCTTGCGGGCATTTCCCGCGACGTTGCAGCTGGCGTTCTTCACCATGTTGCTGGCCATCGTCGGCGCCGTGATCCTGGGTTGCTGGGCGGCGTTTCGGCCCAACTCACTTGCCGACCGCTTCTCGTCGCTGCTGTCGATGACCGCGGCGAGCGTCCCCGACTTCTGGTTCGCCATCACCGGCATCTGGATCTTCGCGGTGGTCCTGGGCTGGCTGCCCACGTCCGGTACGGGCAGCACCCTCTCCTGGATCCTGCCGATCGCCACACTGCTGATCAGGCCGCTGGGAGTCCTGACCCAGGTGGTCCGGGGCGCGATGGTGCAGGCGCTCTCCGCGCCGTATGTGCGACTTGCCCGCAGCAAAGGGGCCGGCGACATGCGCGTCGTCACGCACCATGCGCTGCGAAACGCCGCCGCGCCGGCGTTGACCGTGGCGGGCGACCTCGCAGTCGCGCTGGTCAACGGTGCGGTGGTGGTGGAGGCCATCTTCGGTTGGCCCGGCATCGGCAAGCTGATGATCGATTCGATCCTGCAACGCGACTTCGCAGTGCTGCAGGCCGCCGTATTGCTCACCGCTGTCAGCATTTTCATCCTCAACGTCGTCATCGACGCCGGTTACGCGCTGCTGGACGCGCGGGTCCGCGAAAAGGTCAAGGTCTAGGAGAACGTCATGTCGATTGCCACCGGACCGTCCGAGTCCACAGTCACCGATCCCACCGGTTCGCTGGTCGCGCCCACAGACATCACCGGCGATTCCGTTGCCGCAGGCAAGGTTCCGCCCAGCAAGATGCCCCTCTGGCGACTGCTGCTGCGGGATCCGATGGCCACAGTCGCCGCAGGCATCCTCGCCTTTGTCCTTCTCGTCGCCTGCTTCGGGCCGTGGCTGGTGGGTAGCGCCGCCACCGATCAGAACCTCGACCAGTCGAATCTGGCCCCGTTCAACCTCGACACCGGCTGGATGAACGTGCTCGGCACCGACCCGCTCGGTCGCAGCATGCTGGCCCGTCTGATCGTCGCCTGTCAGACCACGATGATGGTGGCCCTGCCCGCCGTGGTGATCTCTTGCGTCATCGGTTCGGTGATCGGCATGTGGGCCGGTTACCACCGCGGCTGGCGCGAGACCACCGCGATGAGGGTCGCCGACGTGATCATGAGTTTTCCTTCCCTGCTGCTGGCGGTCGTGGTGCTCTACGTGTTCTCGCCGAGTGCAGCCAATATCGTTCTGGTGCTGGCCTTCACACGCATCCCCATCTATCTGCGTACCGCACGGGCGGAGTCGGCCGAACTGCAAAGCAGGGTCTTCGTCGATGCCGCCCGCACGTTCGGCGCCAGCAGTGGGTCGATCATCCGCTCGCATGTCCTGCCGATCCTGCTGCCCACCCTGCTCACCGTTGCCACCCTCGACTTCTGTTTTGTCATGTTGGCCGAGTCGTCGCTGAGCTTCCTGGGCATCGGAATCCAGCCCCCGGACATCAGCTGGGGCCTGATGGTGTCGCAGGGACGCACCTACCTGCAGACCGCATGGTGGCTGTCGTTCTTCCCAGGTCTCGCCATCGTGGTGACCACGGTGTCCGCCACGATCCTCGCGGCGTGGGCCCGGATCGCCACCGATCCCGGCCAGCGCTGGCGCCTCACCGTGCCGCGTGCCCGCCGCCGTCTGTTCTCCTCACGAAAGGCAGTCGCATGAGCGCACCAGCCATCGCCGATCCCGGCGCGACCACCGCCGACGAGCGGATCGCCCTGGACGTCACCGACCTGACCGTCGACCTGCGCACGCCCACCGGGGTGGTGCGGGCCGTCGACCACGTCTCGTTTGTCGCCCGCCGCGGCGAGACGCTGGCCCTGCTGGGTGAGTCCGGATGTGGCAAGTCCATGACCGCCCAAGCCCTGGTCGGGCTCTTGGACCCGATCGCGGATGTCACCGATGGCACGGTGATGCTCGGGGACACCAACCTGACGACGGCGAGCAAACGCAAGCGCCGCCAGGTCGCCGGAACCGAATTGGCAATCGTCTTCCAGGACGCACTGACCGCGCTCAACCCCGTGTACACGGTCGGTACCCAGCTCGCCGAGCCGTTCCGTATCCATCGCGGGATGTCTGCGCGGGCCGCCAAACACGAGGCCATCCGGCTGATGGAGCACGTCGGCATCCCCGAGCCCGAGTCGCGTATCGACTCCTACCCCCATCAGTTCTCGGGCGGCATGCGCCAACGACTGCTGATCGCGATGGCGGTGGCCCTGAGCCCCAAGGTGCTCCTCGCCGACGAGCCGACGACCGCGCTCGATGTCACCGTGCAGGCACAGATCATGTCTCTGTTGCAGAACCTGCGGGCCGAGTTCGACATGGCGGTCATCTTGATCACCCACGACCTGGCACTGGTGGCCGAGCAGGCCGACCGTGTGGCGATCATGTACGCCGGCAACGTTGTCGAGACCGGGCCGGTCGCCGAGGTGTTCTCCCGTCCGAGACACCCCTACACCAAGGGGCTGCTCGACTCGGTGCCCGTGAACGCCAAACGGGGCGACGATCTCAAGTCCATCGGTGGCACTCCCCCGGACCTGCACTCGATCCCGACCGGGTGCGTGTACCAGGCCCGATGCCCCCTGGCACAAGACATCTGCGCCACCTCCCGACCTGCACTGAAGTCAATCGCCACCGGCCGTTCCGCGGCATGCCATTTCACCGAGGAGGTCGGCAATGTCTGAGCCCACACAACCGAGATCGACGGGATCGTCGGTCCTCGAGGTCCGCGACCTCACCAAGACGTTCCGGGTGCCGGCGGGCAAAGACGGCAAGACCGAGCTCAAGGCGCTCGACGGGATCGACCTCGATCTCGCCCCCGGTGAGACGCTGGGTCTGGTTGGTGAATCCGGTTGTGGCAAATCAACTCTCGCCCGCACTCTGATGATGCTGGAGCGTCCCGACGCCGGGACGGTCAGCTGGGATGGCGTCGATCCGTACACCCTCAAGGGCAAGGACATGCTCGCCCTGCGTCGCCGCGTCCAGATGGTGTTCCAGGATCCGTATGCCTCACTCAACGCCCGGATGACGGCCGCCGAGATCATCTCCGAGCCGTGGCGGACCCACAAGACCCTCTACAAGTCCAAGCGAGACAGGGCCGCCCGGGTGCGCGAACTCCTGCATCTGGTGGGTCTCCGCCCCAGCGACGAGCACCGCTCACCACAGGAATTCTCCGGTGGGCAGCGCCAGCGGTTGGGAATCGCCCGGGCGCTGGCCCTCAACCCGTCGGTGGTCATCTGTGACGAGCCGGTGTCGGCACTGGACCTCTCGGTGCAGGCCCAGGTGCTCAACCTGCTCAACGACCTGCAGCAGCAACTCGGCATCTCCTACGTCTTCATCTCGCACGACCTGTCGGTCGTGCGGCACGTGGCTGATCGCGTCGCCGTCATGTATCTCGGTCGCATCGTCGAAACAGGGCCTACCGAAGCAGTTTTCGACACCCCGATGCACCCCTATACCGAAGCTCTGATGTCCGCGGCGCCCACCCTCGACCCCGGAACCCGGCGCACCCGGATCATCCTGGAGGGCGAGGTGCCCTCGCCGCTGAATCCGCCGTCGGGCTGCCGCTTTCGTACTCGTTGCATGCACGCCACTTCCGAATGCGCGGAGTCGGCGCCGCCCGTCGCCACCGACGTTCCACAGCGCAAGTCGATCCGGGCGGCGCTGAGCGGTCCGGCACACGTGGCCGAGTGCTTCCACCCGCGCAACGCGGTGTCGCTCGGTATGCCCGCTGCGGTCGGGTGAGCATCACAGCTCTCGTCGTGATCAGCGTGGCAGTGTTTGCTGCCGCCTGCATGCAGGCATCGATCGGGTTCGGCATGGGAATGCTTGCCGCACCGATCGTCGCCCTGGTCGATCCATCGCTCATCCCGGGCACGCTGATCATGTCCGCGGTGGTGGTGACGCTGCTCGTGGTGGTCCGCGAACGGCAGAGCCTCGACCTCCGGGGCACCGGGTGGGCGCTGGCGGGCCGTGTCCCCGGCACCATCGCGGGGGCATTGCTGCTGCTGTTCCTGCCCGAACGCGGGCTCGCGTTGCTGCTCGCGGCCGTGGTGCTGGCCGGTGTTGTCATGGCGACGATGGGTTGGGCGCCACCGCCGCGGCGACGAAATCTCGCGACTGCGGGCGCTGCGTCGGGCCTGCTCGGCACCGCGACCTCGATCGGTGGTCCGCCGATGGCTTTGGTGTTGCAGGGATCAAGCGGCCCCCGGCTGCGCGGGAACATGAGCGCGTTCTTCTTGGTCGGGTCGTTGATGTCCATCGCGGTGCTGGCCGCCGCCGGTGCCATCGAACGGGAGAACGCCGAGATGTTCCTGATTCTCATCCCGGCGATTGTGCTGGGCTACGCGGCCTCTCGATTCGTCAACACATTGCTCGACCCGGTGCGGCTGCGCCGGCTCTCCATCGCCATCTCCTCGGTGGGGGCTGTCCTGCTCATCGGGCAGCAGATCATCTGAAATCACAACAGCGAAAGGCTCCACCATGACGTCATCAGCCACATCGCGATTATCGCGTGGTGCTCCCGCGGTCACCGAGATGCGGGTGATCCCGATCGCCGGCCGCGACAGCATGCTGCTCAACCTGTCCGGGGCACATGCTCCGTTCTTCACCCGGAACCTGGTGATGATCACCGATGCCGACGGGAACACCGGGGTCGGCGAGGTGCCGGGCGGCGAGCCGATTCGTCAGACCCTGTGCGACGCAATCGACATGGTGGTCGGACGCCACGTGGGCGACCACAACGCAATTCTCGGCGACATGCGGCGCGCCTTCGCCGACCGTGACTCGGGTGGGCGAGGCAATCAGACGTTTGATCTTCGCACCACTGTCCACGCCGTCACCGCTGTCGAATCCGCTTTGCTCGACCTGTTGGGCCAACATCTCGGAGTGCCGGTTGCCGCCCTCCTCGGCGACGGCCAGCAGCGTGAGCGCGTGCAGGCACTGGGATATCTGTTCTTCGTCGGCGACCGCACCAAGACGGGACTCGACTACCTCGACGGTTCCGGTGAGTCCGACGACTGGCTTCGACTACGGCACCAGGAGGCGCTGACCCCCGAGGCTGTCGTCGCCCTCGCCGAGGCCGCGCACGATCGTTATGGCTTCTCCGACTTCAAACTCAAGGGCGGGGTTCTCGCCCCCCAGGAGGAAGCGGCCGCGGTGACCGCGCTCGCCGAACGCTTCCCGGCCGCGCGCATCACGCTTGATCCGAATGGCGGCTGGCTGCTCTCGGAGGCGATCGAGACCTGCCGCGGACTGCGCGACGTGCTCGCCTACGCCGAGGATCCGGTCGGACCCGAGGGCGGCTTCTCCGGGCGTGAAGTGATGAGTGAGTTCAAGAGGGCCACCGGGCTGCCCACCGCCACCAACATGATCGCCACCGACTGGCGGGAGTTGGGGCACACCATCCGATCCGGAGCGGTCGACATCCCATTGGCCGATCCCCACTTCTGGACGATGGCCGGATCGGTGCGGGTGGCGCAGCTCTGCGATGTGTGGGGCCTGACGTGGGGATCGCACTCCAACAACCACTTCGACGTCTCACTGGCCATGTTCACCCACGTTGCCGCTGCCGCACCCGGCGACATCACGGCCATCGATACCCACTGGATCTGGCAGGACGGTCAGCGGATCACCAAGGAGCCGTTCGAGATCATCGACGGTCACCTCACGGTTCCCGACCGGCCCGGACTCGGTGTCGAGCTCGACATGGACCAGGTCGAGCTCGCACACGAGCTGTACCTCCGCGAGGGTCTGGGGTCCCGGGATGATTCGGTCGGAATGCAGTTCCTGGTACCGGGCTGGAGTTTCGACAGCAAGCGTCCAGCACTGGTTCGGGCATGAGCGATCCATTGGGGAGAATGGTGATCGTCGTCGGCGACCGGAACCTGCTGCCGCATCGCGAGTTGTTCGAGAGCTTGCTGCCTGCCGAGAGTGAGGTCCGGTGGCACCAACGCTTCGACGAGCAGGCGATCGTCAGCGATCTCCCGGCAGCCGATGTGTATGTGGGCGGCAGGTTCACCACAGCAATGGCAACCGCCGCCCCGCGACTGCAACTGGTGCACGTGGCAGGGGCGGGCACCGACAATGTCGCATTCGACGCGCTCGGGCCTCGCACCAAAGTCGCCAACACGTTCCATCACGAGGACTCGATCGCCGAATACGTGTTGTCCACGTCCGTCATGCTGCGCCGTGGTTTCCTCGCTCACGATCGGGCACTCCGTCAAGGAGTGTGGGCGACATCGGTGTACGACTATTCTCTTCCCCAGCCCCTCACCATGCGCGACGCACACATCGGCTTCGTGGGGTTCGGCCACATCGGGTCGAAGAGCTGGAACCTGCTGCGTACGTTAGGGTGCACCGCGTCGGCGGTTACCGGCCGCGGCACCGTCGACGCCCACGCACACGGCTTGTCATGGGCAGGAGATGCCACCGATCTGGGCCGCTTGATGACCGAGTCCGACGTTGTTGTCGTCTCGGCACCGCTGAACGCGTATACCCGAGGAATGATTGGTCCCGCGGAGTTCGAGGCCCTCGGTTCGGATGGAGTCTTGATCAACGTCGGACGGGGGCCACTTGTTCAGCAGCAGGCTCTCTACGATGCACTCAGCACGAACACCATTCGTGCGGCCGCCATCGACGTCTGGTACTCGTACCCCGGCCCGGATGGTCGCGGTGTGCCGGGCGATCTGCCGTTCGCCGAACTCCCCAATCTGCTGATGACGCCCCATGCTTCCGGCGTCACGCACGACACTTTCGTGGGACGGGTTCGGGACATCGCCGACAACATCCGCAGACTCGCCCGGGGCCTGACACTGGCTCGCACCGTCGGCTGATCGCGCGGGTGACAGGTGGTACGTCCGCCGCCCGAAGGAGTTCGGTCAACGGGCGCCGTCACCCGGCGGTTCACACTGTGGAGTTGTCAATGTTCTATCGCGGTTCCGGCCGTGGGCCGGCTGCGAGTGGGTCTATCGATCTATTGGCCCAGCAGTTCGGTGTGGTCTTGCAGCTTTGTGCGGTTCGGCCGCATTCACGCAGCGAGGGTGAGCGTCCTACGGTTGTAGGCCGGCAGGGGTTTTCGCAGCGGATCCACGTCGGCGGGCGGTAGCAGCCATGGGTGTTTGTCTGGCCCCATGACAACGTCCCAGTCCGTATTGTGAACTGCGCGGTGGCAGGTGCGGCACAACAGGCACCCGTTCTCCAGGGTGGTCGGGCCACCTTCTTGCCAGTGAACGATGTGATGGCAGTCGGACCATTCCGCCGGCGCCCCGCATTTCACACAGCACGCGTCCCGGATGATGATCGCCTTGCGCAGCAGCCCGGTGAAGAGGCGGCGTGGTGGGCTCATATCGATCGGCACCTCTTGGCCGTCCAAGGTCACCGATGTGATGGACGAGTCGCAGGCGAGCGCGGCGGCAGTGGCTTCGGTGATGGGACCCATCCACCGCAACGATGCGCGATCGGGTTCATCGGCCGGAACAGTCACGATCACTTCCGTTCTCGGGGCCCGCGCCGATGTTCGTCCACCACCGCAGTCCAATAGCTGGTGCAGGGCATCGGCTCTGCGCTGCGCTGGGGACCGGCGATCTTCACTTCCGTCGGGCTCCGGGCGCGGCTTGCTCCAGACGTTCAGGGCAGATCGCATCTTCTCTCCCATCACCGCATCGAGATCGAACTTTCCCACGAACCGACCGTCGACAACTGCAAAGTCCACGGTGTTCATCGCCGAATCCTCGGACGCCGGGAGCCCACCCGTGTTCCCAGAGATCTGATTTCCGAGCTTGCGCGCGGCCTTGCCCACCTCGTCGGGCGAGGCGCCGGAGATGGCGTGGCTCAACAATTTCCGTTCGATGTCCGCTCGATCCTCAGCAACCATCTCGGAGCCGGCCCGGGCCGCGACGTGCGCGCGCCCCCTGACCACCGCATCAACATGTTCGGTCGACAGGAATCCATCGCGAAAGTAACCGGCGGTGCGATCCAAACCGGTCAGTCCGGTCCCGATCCGCAACCACCGTGATGCAACCGCTGGAGCCACCCCATTGGCTTGCAACAACTTCGAGGTGGTGGACCCTGACTTCTTCGCTATCCCCAGCCGTTCGATATGCGCTGCTGCAGCAGACAACTTGCACTCGGTCGCATTGCGAAGGGTGATCAAGTCCTTGATCAGACCCACAACACCCGGTGGGTCATCTGGAACGACCAACCCCATCACATCGTCGACCACATCGAGAATTCGCATCCTCATACCCCTCCCCAGGGACCCCCACAGCAGTTACGCCGATCGAACTCTGCGCGCTGCCCGATTGATGCCTTCATATTACCGCATTCGAACACATGTTCGCAAGCCCCGATTTGCAGATTTCTGCTGTCCAGCAACAGCTTTCGCCAACTGGGAGAGCGCACACGCCCGTCGGGCGGAGGCTACCATCCACCTCCGACATCACCCCGTCGCGTCAGTCTGGCTGTCCGCCAACACCTGCGTCCCTCGCCCTGGCCACCGCCTCCGCCCTCGTCCGAGCACGCATCTTGGCCAGGATCTCACTGACCCGGTTGCGAACTGTTTTCTCGGACAGGAACAACCGGCGGGCGATGGCAGCGTTGTCCAAACCTCGGGCCATCAGTTCCAGGACTTCGCGCTCGCGGCTCGTCAGCTCCGGAAATGCCTGGGGTCCAGCACTGTTCGGGGCCATCGCCGAGAAGAACCCGACCACCTGTTCGGCGACGCGGGGTCCGAAGACGGCCTCCCCCCTGGCGACCGCCGCAATCGTGCGGTGCACATCACCGGCCTCGGCTTCCTTGAGCAGATAGCCTCGGGCGCCGGCCCGCAGGGCTGCGAAGACCGAGTCAGGGTCCTCGCTCATCGTCAGGACCACCACTGCGACGTCCGGATACCTGTCCACCACCCGCGCCGTGGCCGCGAGCCCACCGATACCGGGCATCCGCAAGTCCATGAGCACCACCTGCGGCCGTAGTTCTTCGACGGCCCGGAGCGCCGACTCGCCGTCGGCGGCTTCCCCGACGACCTCGACGTCGTCCATCGCCGACAGCACCGCGAGCATACCTGCGCGAAATAGCGCATGGTCGTCAACCACGAGCACCGATGTCATTGACGCACAGCCTCTCTCGGCACAGCGACAGACGCGATGGGCACCACCAACCGCACCACCGTTCCTCCCCCTTGGGCGGCAAGGTGTTCCACGCGGCCACCCACTTCGGCGGCACGCTGCCGCATGCTCATCAATCCCACGCCAGGTGTCGGCCGGCCTGGCATTCCTCGACCGTTGTCGCTGACCCGGAGTTCGAGATTCTCCTCGTCGCATTCCACGTCGATCCTCACCCGTGACGCCGCGCTGTGGTGCACCACGTTGGTGACCGCTTCGGCGGCGATGGTGTACGTGGCGACCTCCGCGGCCGCAGGCAGTTCACCCATGTCATCAAGCTGCACAACACCTTCGATGGCACCGAGACCGTCCACGAGTTGACGCAGCGCCTGTGCCAGCCCCAGCTGGTCCAGAACCGGTGGCCGCAGACCACGAGACACCGCACGTACCTGGACCACCGCTTCGCGGACCCGGTCCCGGATCCCATCGGCCTTGTGCGCGTGGGCATCATCACCCTTTCGGCGGAGCTCGGCGGCCAGTGCATCCATCTGCAGGGCGATCCCCGCAAGACCCGGGCCCACCCCGTCGTGCAGATCATTGCGCAGCCGTCGTCGTTCCTCTTCCCGGGCCGCGACGATACTGGCACGAGAGTGCTCGGTCTCGGCCACCAGCGACGTGGCATAAGCCATCATCGCTGCGTGTGCCGCGACCTGTTCGAGGAGTCGGCGTTCTTCAGCGCTGAACCCCTCGCCGACGCGCCGCGGTGCGACCTCGAGCTGACCGACTCTGCGTCCCAGCGCAATTGCGTCGATGGTGACCACATGGGCAGGCCGAATCCCTTGTTCGGCCCGCACCACACCGTCGAAGGCCACGTACGGCATACGCAACTCCGTGCGCAATGCGGAGATCAAGTCGGTGAGCGCTGCACGCGGCTCCGACGACAGCGTCACCGCCTCGGAGATCCGCGGCGCAAGAGTGCGGCTGCCGCGCAGTTGCGGGAACCACCAGTTGTCGATGACCCGTTGCAACACGGCGCGGACGGCAAAGGCTCCCAGCACAAGCACCACCACCAGGGCGATTCCGGCTCGGGATCCTGCCAGCTCTGGATCCAGCCGCCACAGCATCAGGCCGCCGCCCGCGGCCACCAGAGCGACCACGAGGACCAGCACGATCGAACGACTCAGGGCGAACTCGGCGTCCACCAGACGAAAACGAAGGGTCGCCGACACGACCGCCACCGGGGGCGCCAGAAGCGCGATGACAAACGCCGCGTTGCCTGGCCCGGTCTCACCGAGCAGGAGCGCCAAGATGAGCGCGCAGGCCATGACGATGCCGCCGACCATGAACCACTGCAACTGCGCCCGCTGCACCCCGACCGCGCGTCGCGTCCGCAGCACCAGCGCGACCACCGCGAGCGGCGTCGCCACCGCCAGGCAATAGAACGAACTCACCAAAGTCACGTAGTTCAGCGGCTCCAGCACATCGATACCGATGGGGTTCTGCACTGCCGCGTCGACGTCAGCGCGACCTGGAACCACCATTCGCGCGCCGACGGCCGCCATCGCGGCCGAAAGCGCGGAGATCGCCAGGATCTTCTCAGGCCGCGACCCGAATCCGCCCTCCGGGAACATCAGTGTGAGCAGCGGCAACACAATGAAATAGACGCCGAAGCCGAACATCGAAATCCAGTCGGCCACCGCAGAACCCGGCAGCGGCGAGACTTTCGCACTCCAGACGCTGTACTGCCCGAGGAGCAGGTAGACACTGATCAACCCCGTCGCCACCAACAGCCATCCGCAGCGATTGCGCGGCTGGTGCCACAACAGCACCACACCCGCCACGGGCCACGCCGCACCGAGCACCAGATCGCTCGCGAACATCGGCTCGGCACTCACACGTTCGGTGAGTTCATGGTGGAGCACAAGCGCGCCCACGATGGACGTCACCGCGCCGACCCCGAGCACCAGCGCGATCCGGCGAAGCGCGGAATCACCGATCTTGTCGGCGAGACCGTGGACGGTAGCTCTCACCAGGTCATCGTGGCACGTCGATTCGCAGAAAACCGCTGCAGACGCGAACTTCCCGGCAACCAGGGACCGGCGTCCCTGTCGACCGGGACACGTCCCCCCAGACAGTTCTGTCATGTCCATTCCCGACAGTTCCGACAACGCGGACGGAAACGGCCCGCACCCCGACACAAAGGAGAACAACGATGACCACACCCACGACCCAGGCACTGACCGACACCACGGAGACGGCGACGAGGGGACGCTGGCCGTGGTTGGGCGTGGCTGCCGGAATCGGCGCATTGGCAGCCACTCTGGCCTTCGATCTCCATCCCGAGTGGGACGAGAACACGCCCTACAACGCGGACATTGTCGACGATGTCAGTAGCGGCAAAGCCCACGCATCGATCATCACCGGCTATCTCACTGTCGCCCTGCTCCTGGTGCTGGCCGCCGCGTGGAAGCGCCACGTCGAACCCCGCACCCCGTCGAGCACCGCGGCGCGCGTCGTCCCGCTCGGCTTCACCGCATCCGCGGGCGCCCTCTCCCTGGGTTACGGCTGGAAGGGCGCGATGGGCCTGTACAACGGCGGTTCCGAGGACGACGCCTTCGACAAGACGGGTCTGTACGTGCTCTACGTTCTCAACGACTTCGGCTCGTTCATCGGATACCTCGGGGTCACGGTCGCTGCAGGTGCCGTCGCCTGGATGGCCTTCGGCGAGCGTCTGGTCTCTCGCTGGATCGGTGTGGTCAGCGTGCTCGCGGTTCTTCCCGTCATCGCCACCGTCGGCGCATTCGGGCTGCCCGGATTCCCAGGTGTGGTGAGCGGGGTCTGGCTGGTCATCGCGTTCGGTGGGCTCGCGCTGGGAAAGAGCACAATCAACCGGTGAGTGAGGTCGTTCGGCACGGAAAGGGGTCTGAAAATCACTGTTCCTGTCCGGGCGTAGAGTGACCGGCGCCACACTGGTCCGTGAACCCACGGGTCAGGGTGGCGCCGGATACAGCGCTTGTGGCAGACAACAGGCGTGAATCCTCCTACCGCCCACAACGCACAGGAGCCACGGTGACCGTCACTCAGGAACGCGACCGAGATCCCCACATCGATCTCATCCGCACCGATCCCGATCTTCCCCCCGTCGCCATCGTCGACCGAAGTCCGATGACCGTCGGCAAACGCATCATGTTCGCGATCATCGCGATCATCGGGGCGTGCGCCTGGGCGATCATCGCCTTCGTCCGCGGAGAGACGGTCAACGCGATCTGGTTTGTCATCGCGGCACTGTGCACCTACGTGATCGGCTACCGCTTCTACGCGCGCCTCATCGAGATGAAAGTCGTTCGGCCCCGCGACGATCACGCCACCCCGGCCGAAGTCCTCGACAACGCCCAGGACTACATGCCCACCGACCGGCGGGTGTTGTTCGGGCACCACTTCGCAGCCATCGCGGGCGCCGGCCCGCTCGTGGGCCCGGTACTCGCCGCGCAGATGGGCTACCTGCCCGGAACCATCTGGATCATCATCGGCGCAGTATTCGCCGGCTGCGTCCAGGACTACCTGGTGCTGTCGATCTCCACGCGGCGCCGCGGCCGCAGCCTCGGCCAGATGGCCCGCGACGAACTCGGTGACATCGGTGGCTTCGCGGCGATGATCGCCGTATTCGTCATCATGATCATCCTGATCGCGGTCCTGGCACTCGTTGTGGTCAACGCGCTCGCCGAGAGCCCATGGGGTGTGTTCTCGATCGCGATGACCATCCCCATCGCCTTGTTCATGGGGATGTACCTGCGGTTCCTGCGTCCCGGCCGGGTGTCGGAGGTTTCCCTGATCGGTTTCGTGCTGCTGATGCTGGCGATCATCTCCGGTCGATGGGTCGGTGAGTCGAGTTGGGGCGCAGACATGTTCAGCCTCTCGCCGGTGTTCCTGAGCTGGGCCATCGTCATCTACGGGTTCGCCGCAGCGGTGCTACCGGTGTGGCTGTTGCTCGCTCCGCGCGACTACTTGTCCACCTTCATGAAGATCGGGACCATCGTGCTGCTCGCGGCGGGCATCGTCATCGCACGACCGGTGATGCAGGCTCCGGCGGTCAGCGAGTTCGCACACAACGGTCAGGGCCCGGCGTTCGCAGGTTCGCTGTTCCCGTTCCTGTTCATCACCATCGCCTGCGGCGCGCTGTCGGGCTTCCACTCGTTGATCGCCTCGGGTACCACGCCGAAGTTGCTGGAGAAGGAGAGCCAGGCACGCATCATCGGTTACGGCGGCATGCTGACCGAATCCTTCGTCGCCATCATGGCCCTGATCACGGCCTGCATCCTGAACCAGCATCTGTACTTCGCGATGAACGCGCCGAAGGCACTGACCGACGGGACTCCGCAGGGTGCAGCCGACTACGTGAACGGCCTCAACCTCCCCGGGGATCCTGCCACGGCCGCACAATTCGAGCAGGACGCGAAGGCCGTGGGCGAGAGTTCGGTGATCTCCCGAACCGGCGGCGCGCCCACATTGGCGATGGGTATGGCCGACACCATGCAGCGCGCATTCGGCGGGGAGTCGTTGCGTTCCTTCTGGTATCACTTCGCGATCATGTTCGAGGCCCTGTTCATCCTCACCACCGTCGACGCCGGAACCCGTGTCGCCCGGTTCATGCTCTCGGACGCACTGAGCAATGTGAAGGGCGGCAAGCGATTCAAGGATCCGTCGTGGCGACCGGGCGCATGGCTGTGCACCTTCATCGTTGTCGCGGCGTGGGGTTCCATCTTGTTGATGGGTGTGACCGATCCGCTCGGCGGCATCAACACCCTGTTCCCGCTGTTCGGTATCGCCAATCAGTTGCTCGCGGCCATCGCACTCACGATCGTGCTGGTGATCGTCCTCAAGCGTGGGCTGTTCAAGTGGGCGTGGATTCCCGGCATCCCATTGGCGTGGGACCTGATCGTCACGATGAGCGCATCGTGGCAGAAGATCTTCTCGAGTAATCCCGCGATCGGGTACTGGCAGCAGCACAGCGATTTCCAGAACGCGAAGGACAGTGGAAAGACTGCTTTCAAGACCGCCAAGAATGCCGGCGAGATCGACGCCGTCATCCGGAACACCTTCATCCAGGGCACGTTGTCCATCGTGTTCGCGGTACTCGTCCTGATCGTCGTCATCGCGGCAGCTTTTGTGTGCGTCAAGGCGATTCGGGCAGGAGGACTGCCCACCACGGAGGACACCCCTGTGGAGTCGAAGAGGTTTGCCCCCCGCGGCCTGATCGCCACACCCACCGAAAAGCAGATCGAGCGGGAATGGGCCGAGTTCGAGAACACCGACAGGGTCTCAACGGCCTCTGCGACAGGTGATCCGAACGGGCACGGTTCGAGCAAGGGAGCGAGGCCGGCCCCGTGATGGACGTACTCCGCCGCGGCTCAGACGCGGTGCGCTGGTACGTGGGAGCGATGATGGGTGACAGCGATTACCAGCGCTACCTCGCCCATCACCGGGCGCACCACCCGGCCGATGTCCCGATGACCGAGCGCGATTACTGGCGTACCCGGTACCGCGATCAGGACCGGAATCCGCAGGGCCGCTGCTGCTGATCCGTCAGTCCGGCCGGGTGGCGAAAAAGCGGGCGAGTTGTTCGGTCCAATATCGGTCGTGTCGCTGCTCGACCGCTCTGCGGGTCACCTGCCGGATCACAACGATTCCGCCTACGCCCACCAGCAGGGCCAGTAGCACCGCGGGTCCCACTCGTGGGATCGGTCCCCCGAAAGCAGCACCGGCCGGTGCCCAGTCGCCGTTCTCGTCGACGGGGATGTCGCGGTTGCTGCCTGCGGGGGTACCTGCCGGTACTGCGATCACACCGTCACGTCGTTGCGACTCCCACTCCCAGTGCGCCCGGACCGCCACGGCCGGGGTACCGATCGTCTGGGCGGTGGCGGGCACGGCCGCCTCATCGGTCACCGCTCGTACCGCCCCCACCGGCTCGGCGATGGGTGACCGTTCGGCCATGTCCCACACCAGGACTCCCGTGAGCACCGACATCATGCAGGCGACCACCACGCACAGCGCCGACACTCGTCGTAGCCTTCGTTCGAACCGATCGACGGGGCGGCTCAGCAGATCCGGGGGCACCTACTCGATTGTCGGGATATCGCGTGTAGGCGCAACCCGGGATCGATCAACGCCAGGCGCCACGCGTGTACTGCGGCGGGTATGGGGCCTCTCGCCAGGTCAGACCCAGTTCGTGCGCCGCGCGCAGTGGCCACGCCGGCTCACGGAGACCAGCTCGGGCCAGCAGTACAGCGTGTGCGGACTCTGCCTCGAGGATCTTCTCCGCCTGCCCCGGCTCGGTGATCAGGCCGACCGCCGCAGTGGGAACACCCGACTGCTCGAGAATGGCCTTGGCGAAGTCCACCTGGTAGCCGGGACCCACCGGGATGTCTGCCAGGACATTCCCGCCACTGGAGACGTCGATCAGGTCGACTCCCAGCGGTTCGACGAGCGCGGCCAGCCGAGCGCTGTCGTCCACCGTCCACCCACCCTCTGTCCAGTCGGTCGCCGAGAGACGCACGAACAGGGGCTTCCCGTCAGGCCACACACGCCGAACGGCTTCGACGACCTCGAGCAAGATCCGGGTGCGGCCTTCGAAATCGCCGCCGTACTCGTCCTCGCGGATGTTCGACAACGGCGAGAAGAACTCGTGGAGCAGGTACCCGTGAGCAGCATGGATCTCGACGACGTCGAAGCCGGCCTCATGTGCCCGGGACGCCGCGGCGGCGAACGCATCGACAACGCCTGCGATGCCATCGCGGGTCAGGGCCGACGGCGTGTCGTAGCCCTCGAATGCAACAGCAGACGGGGCGCTGGTCACCCAGCCGCCGTCTGCATCGGCGATGCTGCCCTCGGCGTCGGCCATCGGGGCGTACGTCGAAGCCTTGCGGCCCGCGTGCGCCAGTTGGACGCCGATCGCCGAACCCTGCTCGTGCACGAAGTCCACGATTCGACGCCATCCTGCTGCCTGGTCGTCGTTCCAGATGCCGGCGTCCTGAGGGCTGATCCGCCCGTCGGGCGTGACTGCGGCGGCCTCGGTGAGAATCAGGCCGAACCCACCGGTCGCCCGGGCGCCGAGATGGACCAGGTGCCAGTCCGTGGGCACGCCGTCTTCGGCAAAGCAGCTGTACTGGCACATCGGTGCAAGCCAAGCGCGGTTCGCGATGGTCAGATCGCGCAGGGTCAAGGGCGTGAAGAGTGCTGGTGTGGTCACGCCACACCTCAACCGCCGAGGCCAGGTGCCGATTCCACGACCCACCCGACCGTGAGATAGGTCTCGCCGGATCATCAGCAAAATCTCACACGTTGCTGCAGGTTGAACACAGGTCCACGGTCTAATCTCGACACAGATGAGTATTCAGATGAAAGCACTGTCGACGATGCTGAGGCTGAACGGGTTGTCCCTCACCAGCACCGCGGAGCGCGCACGCCGACAGATCTACCGGCCCAAGAAGGTCGTGTCGCCCCCGGAACCGATGTACACCTCGCACATCGTCAAACGCCGCTCGATCGGCGGTTTCCGTAGTTACAGCGTCACCCCGCGTCGAGTCCGCCCCCAGACCACGGTGCTGTACTTCTACGGCGGCGCGTATGTCAGCGAGATCAGTGCCCAGCATTGGGCTTTCATCGCACAGCTGGCCGACGCCGGCATGCGGGTCGAGGTGCCGATGTACGGGCTTGCTCCCCGCTACGACCATCGGGACGCCCTTCCGTTCATCACTGCGGTGTATCAGCGACTGGTGACCGAACACCCCGGGTCGCCCATCGCACTGGTCGGCGATTCCGCCGGCGGAGGTCTGGCGCTGCTGATGGCACAGACCGCGCGTGACCAGAACCTGCGCCCGCCTCAGCGCCTGATCCTCATCTCACCCTGGCTCGACCTGTCACTCAGCAATCCCGACATCGCTCGCGTCGAGCGTCACGACCCATGGCTCAACCGGTCCACGTTGGACATGGCAGCGCGGGTGTGGGCTCCCGACAAACCACTGACGCACCCGGAGGTCAGCCCGATGTACGGCGACCTCGGTGGGCTCGCCCCGACGACGGTGCACATCGGCACCCACGACATGTTGTACCCGGATGCCCTGCGATTCCACGAGCAAGCGAGCGCGGCGGGTTCGGATGTGGAGCTCAACACCTGCCCCTCCGGATTGCACATCTATCCGCTGACACCGACCCCTGAGGGCCGCGCTGCCACCCGGTTGATCATCGAGACCTTGCAATTTGTCTGACTTCGCCACGCTGGGCGCATAACCGGCCGAACACGGTTTCGTCACAGCACGATGTCGCAGCGTGGCTGAAGTCTCAACCTCAACTTGAGCTGGATATGTTTGCCGCGACCTGAATGGTGAGTTGTGGCAAGGAGCGACATGCACGCGTGGGGGGCTCCGGCCGCTGAACCGATGGATTCGAGCACGAGACCGACCGTCGGGCGCCGTTGGGCAAGCGCCTGCCGTCTCGCTGTTCCCGCGCTCCTGGCTCTGCTCGTTGTGGTGCTCGCGCCGGCGCCGTCCGCGATTGCACAGTCGATCGTGCAGCCGGTGGCGGCCGACCCGACCGTCATCCGCGCGCAAGATGGCCGGTATTACATGTACGCCACCGCCGACGACTGGGGCGATGGCCAGGGCGAGCACAACATGACCGTGTTCACCTCGTTCGACCTGGTGGACTGGAAGTACGTCGGCGACGTGTTCGACGAGGCGCCAGGCTGGCACCCGCCCGGCAGACTCGCCTGGGCCCCAGACATCTCGGAGTCGAACGGCACTTATTCGCTGTACTACGCGCTCTACGACGAGAAGAATCCCTGCATCGGCCTGGCAACCGCACCGGGTCCGACAGGACCGTGGACCGATCTGGGACATCCGGTGTTCTGTGCGCAGGACGTCGGCGTCGAGGGCACCATCGATCCGTTCCTCTGGGACGACGGAAAGACGAAGACCATGTTCGTCGGCAACTTCCACGGCGTGTACGCGATACCGCTCAACCCGGAGGGAAATGCGGCGGCCGGAGCCCCGGTCCGGGTGGCCGACGACCGGTTCGAAGGTCCCGAGATCATCTTCCGCGACGGCTACTACTACCTGTTCGTCTCGGCAGGTAACTGCTGCAACGGCGCCGACACCGCATACCGAGTTCTTGCCGGCCGTTCGGCGTCACTCACCGGACCGTACCTCGACCGCAAGGGCGATGACCTGAACGCCGGCGGCGGAGCGCTCATCCTCGCCGGCAGCCAGGCATGGGCCGGCCCCGGCCACAACACCGTTGTCACCGACGACGCCGGAGCGGATTGGATTGTGTATCACGCCGTTCCACGCGATGACCTTCAGTTGCCCAGTGGCGCCCAGCGACGTGAAGGGATGATCGACCGCATCGTGTGGGCCAACGGCTGGCCGGAGGTCGGCGACGGCTCGCCCGCATCGACGGGGCCGGCGTCTCCGCAGACCAAGCTGCCGGTGCAGGTCCGACTCTCCCCCGAGACACCGACCGAACTACCCGAGGGCGGTGGTCCCCTGAACGCCAAGCTGATGGTCTCCGCACCCGCCGACGCACCCTACGTCGGGCAGGTGTGGGTGGATGTGGCGCAACCGGGCAGCGCAACAGGCACAAGCGTTCTCGCACCGATTCCGGTGGACCTCAAACCCGGGCAGACGATGGAACAGACGGTCACGTACACGGTTCCACCGGAGGCCCCCGCCGGGATCTATGGCATCTTCGCCTATGCGGGCGCGACCGTCGATGCGCCCGTCGAGTTCGGGACAGTCACGGCCACAAAGGCGGGGAACTCGGTCGGCAGTGGGCTCGCCGGGCTGTCGACGTCACTCGACAACGCTTAGGCCAACCGCCAGGGGCTCACGCAGGCGCGGGCAAGGTCATCCCCCGAGTGGCCATCACCTCTCGCAGGCGAGTCGGGTAGTCGGTGATGATGCCGTCTGCGCCCGCTTCGATCTGTGCGTCCATCACGGCGGGATCGTTGATGGTCCAAGGGATCACGGCCAGCCCGGACTCATGCGCTCGGGCCACGAAGTCCTCATCGGCCACCAGCGTGTAGCCCGCCGGCGGTACCTGTCCGTCGGGGTACGGGTTCACATAACCGGGCGACAACACCGTCACACCGTCGATCGATGAAGCCCCTTTGATCACATCGCCGCCCACCGCGTCGAAGTCGACCGGGCCGAGCCACTGGGAATCCTTCTTCCAGGTGGTCTCATCCCAGAGCGCCACCAACGGAATACTCGGCTCCGCGTCGTGCACCAGCGGCAGTGTGCGCCAGTCGAAGCTCTGAATGCTGACCCGGCCAACCATGCCGGCCTCTTTCACCGCCGCCAAGGTGACGTCGACGAACTCCTCCGGTGTCGCCGAGTCTGCCCGTTTCTCCGCCTCGATCTTGGTCTCGATGTTGAACCGCACCGCGTCGGCGCCCCGTGTCTCGACAAGTGCGAACAGTTCTGGCAGAACCGCTATCTTGTTCCCGGCCACCGGCTGCGCTTCGGGGTAGCCGGCGAGCACCTTGTCGCAGTTGAGGGTTCGGATCTGCGCGAGGGTCAGATCGTGGACGAGGTCGCCGACATACGGGAACTGCGGGTCGCCCGGTGTCGCCGCTGCGGTGTCCGCACATTTGGTCTCGTCAATTTTCGGATCGTGCCAGATGAGCGGCTGGTTGTCCTTGGTCAGCACGATGTCCAACTCGAGGGTGCTGACCCCGAGGGACAGGGCCTGGTCGAACGCATGCAGCGATTCCTCGGTGTATTCGCCGCGTCCGCCGCGATGTGCCTGCAAGTCAAAGGATTTCGACGGCTCCGCATCGGATGCCGATGGCACGGTCGTCGCGCTCTCGGTCGAATCGGTCGAGTCGCTGCCACACGCGACCAGTCCCACCGTCGCGACCATCGCGGCCATCGTTGTCGCCAAGAGATTCTTTCGCACACCCATCCCATCGCCCTGTCGTCTGGTACCGCGAAACCTAACGCACGGGCGGTTCCAGGGCAGGACGAGCAGATCCGAGTTCATCTCCTGTTGGCGTCGAGTCCTACGCCTGGTCACACGATCGCTGACCGCAACGTTGCGGTCACGTCGTCCGCAGCGGCGGGCCGGCCGAGATGGTAACCCTGCGCATAATCCGCACCGCACGCCCGCAGAGCCTCGAGCTGCTCGGCGGTCTCCACACCTTCGCCCACGACGGTGACGTCGAAAGCTCGCGCCAGGCCCACGATCGCGGACACGATCGCCTCCGGCCGGGCACCCGGAAGGTCTGCGATGAACGACTTGTCGATCTTGAAGCACTCGAACACCGGATAGCGATCCAGGTAGTAGATCGAGCTGTGACCCCTGCCGAGGTCGTCGAGCAACAGGGACACACCCATGTTATGTAGCTCGGTGAGCGTGCCTGCCACCCTCGCGGTGTCGGACACCCACACCGTCTCGGTGATCTCGAGCCCGAGTGCGGATGCTTCGAGGCCGGTCGCGGCCAGTACCCGTGAGACCACCCGTGGAAAGGCCGGGTCGCGCAACTGCAGCGCACTCACGTTGACCCGGATCGACACCGTGGTGAACTCTCGCCACCTGGCTGCCTGTGCACACGCCTCGGCCAAAGCCCATGTACCGAGATCTGTTGCCAATCCTGTCCTTTCGGCAACGGCCACGAACTCCACAGGACTGACCGGGCCATGGACCGGATGGTTCCATCTCGCGAGTGCCTCGACCGCGACGATTCGTCCCGACGCGATCTCCACCAACGGCTGGTAATGCAAGGTGAGCTCGCCGCGTTCGAGCGCCGACCGCAGGTCGATGGACAACGACCGGATCCGCTCGGCGTCGTACACGTCGTCATCGTCGTAGACCGCATGGCCACCGGCGCCCATGTCCTTGGCCCGGTACATCGCGAGATCGGCCCGATGAATCAGTTCCCGCCGGGACGAGCCCGGTTCGCTGACGGCGACACCGATGCTGGCACTCAACGGCGTCGGCGCACTGCCGTGCGCGTAGGGAGCGCCCAGCAGCTCGGTGATGGAATGCGCGATCTGCTGTGCCTCGGCGATGTCGCGCACCTCTTCGCAGAGGATCAGGAACTCGTCGCCTCCGAGACGGGCCACCACATCCTGTTCTCGCACAGCGGTTCTGAGTCGCTGGGCGAACCGAACGAGGGCGAGATCGCCCGCTTCGTGCCCCAGGCTGTCGTTGATGAGTTTGAAATCGTCGACATCCAGGAGCAGCACCGCGACGTGGGTATCGGCGGCCTCTGCCCTTTCGAGGGCTTCGTCGATGCACGCATAGGCCAGAGCGCGATTGGGGAGGTCGGTGAGAGGGTCATGCATGCTGCGCTGGCGCACTTGGCGGTCGAGCTCAATGCGCCGGATGGCCGCGGACAGCACATCTGCCACGGTCTGGAGGAACGTGATGTCGCGATCGGCATAATCGCGCGCGTCGGCACTGTGGACAGAGAGCGCTCCCCACGGCGCAGTCGCACCGGCAATGGGTATGCCGACACCACTGCGTAGGCCGTAGCTCTTCATCACCTCGGTGGGAAATCGGGTTTCTGCCAGGCGGTCCGGGCACACCACCACATCGGCAGTGTTCATGGTGTAGCCCATGAGCGAGTGATTGCCCGCGGGCACGTCGAACCCGTCTCCCCGCGGGCCGGTGACCGCCTCGAGGCTCAGGCGTGTGCTGTCGAACTCGTCTACCCGGGTGACCATGGCGGTTTCCACCCCGACCAGCGTCACCGCAGCCGCGGTCGCAGCGGTCAGCAGTTGAGGGAGTTCGGCCTCCAGCGCGAGCCGGCTCAGCTCGGCGACGGCTTTCTGTTCGGCGCCGAACTGAGCTGCAGCGTCGGCGACCTCGCGCAGCCGGCGATCACGTTCGTCTCCCCGGCGGCGATCACGGACGATGGTCGCGATCGCCGATGGCTGGCCGTCGGACCGCTCCACAACAAAGGTCGTGAGTGTCACCGCGATGCGGGCACGGGTATGAAAATGCTGCAACTCACTGCGCCCACGCCAGTACCCCCGTGACCTGAGGTTCTCCTCGACCTCATCGGAGATCGACAAGCCCGCCGGTGTGAAGAAGTCTTCCGTGAACAGCTCACGATCCGGCGACTCGTCCAACCCGACCAGTCTCCGACCGTCCGGGTTGACGTACAGGACCCGCCCGGAGAATTCGGACAACACGATCAGGTCGGGAGACAACTCGAGGATCGCGCGCAGTATCTGCGGGTCGTCCACGAATCCGGCCATGCGCCGCCCATCCCTCTCCGACGCGCATGTGACCCTGCGAACGACGATTCCACGGGGCGGGATCGAGCGCGAGCACACCGTGTGCGACTGATCAGATCATCGCACACGCCTAACTCGTTGTTACGGCGCGCGAACCCGCCCCCAGCGGCGCGTTTCAGGCGCCGACGTACGCCGCGAGGTGTTCGCCGGTGAGGGTGGACCGAGCCGCGACGAGATCGGCGGGTGTGCCCTCGAAGACAACCCGGCCACCATCGTGGCCGGCCCCCGGTCCCAGATCGATTATCCAGTCCGCGTGTGCCATCACGGCCTGGTGATGCTCGATGACGATGACCGACTTCCCCGATTCGACCAGCCGGTCGAGCAGGCCGAGGAGATTCTCCACGTCGGCGAGGTGGAGGCCGGTGGTCGGTTCGTCGAGCACGTAGATCCCGCCCTTGCCGGCCATCTGGGTGGCCAGCTTGATCCGCTGCCGTTCACCACCGGACAACGTGGTCAGCGGTTGTCCGAGCTTGATGTAGCCCAACCCCACGTCGGCCAATCTGTCGAGAATCTTGTGCGCTGCAGGCAGTTTCGCATCACCGTCGCCGAAGAACGCTTCCGCCTCGGCCACCGACATGCCCAGCACTTCGCTGATGTCGCGCCCGCCGAAGGTGTATTCGAGCACCGCGGCCTGGAACCGTTTGCCGTCGCACTCCTCGCAGGTGCTGGCCACCCCTGCCATCATCGCCAGGTCGGAGTAGATGACACCGGCGCCGTTACAGGTGGGGCAGGCGCCCTCCGAGTTGGCGCTGAAGAGCGCCGGCTTGACACCGTTCTCCTTGGCGAAGGCTTTGCGGATGGGGTCGAGCAATCCGGTGTACGTGGCCGGGTTACTTCGCCGCGACCCCTTGATCGGGGCCTGGTCCACCGAGATCACCTCGTCGAGGCCGGTCACCGAGCCCTGGATGAGCGAACTCTTGCCCGAGCCGGCGACCCCGGTGAGGACAACGAGCACGCCGAGGGGGATGTCGACGTCGACCTTCTGCAGGTTGTGAGTATCGGCCCCGCGTACCTCCAGAGCGCCCGACGGTTCACGCACCGACGGCTTCAGCTGCGCCCGGTCGTCGAGGTGATGCCCGGTCAGGGTGTCGCTGGCACGCAATCCCTCCACGGTGCCCTCGAACATCACCTGACCACCTTCGGTGCCGGCGCGCGGACCGAGATCCACCACGTGGTCACCGATCGCGATGGTCTCCGGCTTGTGCTCCACCACCAAGACGGTATTGCCCTTGTCGCGCAGCCGCAGCAGCAGACCGTTCATGCGCTCGATGTCGTGTGGGTGCAGCCCGATCGTCGGTTCGTCGAAGACGTAGGTCACATCGGTCAGGGACGATCCGAGATGCCGGATCATCTTGGTGCGCTGCGCTTCTCCACCGGACAGGGTGCCTGAGGGGCGGTCCAGTGAGAGGTAGCCCAGCCCGATCTCGACGAACGAGTCGAGGGTCTGCTGGAGGTTGGACAACAAACCGGCCACCGACGGCTCATCCAGTCCACGGACCCACTCGGCGAGATCGCTGATCTGCATCGCACAGGCATCGGCGATGCTGATCTTGTTGATCTTCGACGAGCGGGCCGCTTCGCTCAGCCGCGTGCCATCGCATTCCGGACACGTGGCGAAGGCGACCGCCCGTTCGACAAATGTCCGGATGTGCGGCTGGAGCGCATCGATGTCCTTGGACAGGAACGACTTCTGCATCTGCGGGACCAGCCCCTGGTAGGTGAGGTTGATGCCGTCGATCTTGATCTTGGTCGGTTCCCGGTAGAGCAGGTCATTCAACTGCTTCTTGGTGAACTTGCTGATCGGCTTGTCGGGGTCGAAATAGCCGCAGCCCCGGAAGATTCGGCCGTACCACCCCTCCATACTGTACCCGGGAATGGTGATGGCGCCGTCGTTGAGTGACTTGTCGGCGTCGTACAGCGCCGTGAGGTCGATGTCGGACACCGACCCTCGTCCCTCACACCGCGGGCACATGCCACCGGTGATGCTGAAGGTCCGCCGCTCCTTGGTCTCCCGTCCCCCACGCTCGATCGTCACCGCACCGGCGCCGGAGATCGACGCGACGTTGAACGAGAATGCTTGTGGGGAACCGATGTGCGGTTTGCCG
The DNA here is from genome assembly GCF_054063855.1 of Williamsia sp. R60. Lineage (NCBI taxonomy): Bacteria > Bacillati > Actinomycetota > Actinomycetes > Mycobacteriales > Nocardiaceae > Williamsia > Williamsia sp. R60. The sequence goes on along the minus strand of NZ_JBSSGR010000001.1, from coordinate 1,002,357 downwards.
AGGCGGCTGAACAGGATTCGGAGCATCGCGTTGGCGTCGGTTGCCGTACCGACGGTGGACCGCGGGTCCGATCCCATTCGCTGCTGGTCGACGATGATGGCGGTGGTGAGACCGTCCATGACGTCGACTTCCGGACGCGCCAAGGTGGGCATGAACCCCTGTAGGAAAGCGCTGTACGTCTCGTTGATCATGCGCTGCGATTCGGCAGCGATGGTGCTGAACACCAGCGAACTCTTGCCCGAACCGGAGACACCGGTGAACACCGTGAGCCTGCGCTTCGGGATCTCCACGCTGATGTCTTTGAGATTGTTCACCCGAGCACCCTGCACGCGGATCAGGTCGTGGGTGTCGGCGATGTGCGGTTCCTGCAGTTGCGGTTTCTTGGTGGTGGCCATGCTGCTCCGGTCTCCATTTGTTGGCGCGACGTCGCGGCAGAGCGCCGACTCGGTCTAGTTTCGTACAGCGTACTGGGTTTCTCTGACCCTGGGTGCTGGTTGAGGATCAGCGCGGCGTGAGCCGGACAATCGGGCACTTCCCGTCATCACGCGACTTCCTGGATACGAATCATGTTGCCTGCCGGGTCACGGATCGCGCAGTCCCGGATGCCGTACGGCTGTTGCGTCGGCTCCTGCACAACCTCGGTGCCGTTTGCCTGCACACGCTCGAACGTGTCGTCCAGGTCTTTGGTGGCGAGCAGCAGGCTCGCGTACGTGCCCTTGGCCATCATCTCGGTGATCGTGCGCCGCTCATCGTCGGTGATGCCCGGGTCGGCACCCGGCGGGGTCAGCACGATGTTGACGTCGGGCTGACCCTTCGGTCCGACCGTGATCCAGTACATGTCGTTGTAGCCGACCTCATTGCGGACCTCGAAGCCGAGGGTGTCCCGATAGAAAGCCTTGGAAGCCTCTGGGTCGGTGTGCGGAAGGAAACTCGAATGAATGTTGATGTCCATGTCGCTCACGCTAGTTGCGACGCGACGCCTTTGGCTTCTCGATTTCTGATCGGTCTGGCCACCTTTTTCGTGACGCAGGACGGCATCCCTGCGGTCTCACCCGCGGCCTCACCCCGGTAGATGCTCGGCGACATCCCGACCAACTCGGTGAAGCGGGTGCTGAACGTTCCCAGCGATGAACAACCCACGGCGAAACACACTTCGGTGACGTTCAGATCGCCCCGCTGGAGCAACGCCTTCGCACGCTCGATTCGCCGGGTCATCAGATAGGAGTACGGCGACTCGCCGTAGGCGAGCTTGAACTGGCGACTGAGATGACCTGCCGACACGTTCACTCCTCGGGCAAGGGCTTCGACGTTCAGTGGTTCTGCGTACTCGCGGTCGATCCGATCGCGGACACGTCGCAGCAGAGCAAGGTCTCGAAGGTTCTGCGCGGCGGCGGAGTCGCTGGTCACAAGCGTGATGTTGCCATGTCTGCTCCACCTTGCCCAGCGTTCTTGGCCTTGTTCCCTGCATCGCGGGCGTCCGGCCGCAGATCCAGCCGACGCAGGAGCTGCGCGTTGAGGGCAACCACAACAGTCGAGATCGACATGAGGATGGCGCCCACAGACATCGGCAGCACGAACCCGATCGGGGCCAGCAGTCCAGCAGCCAGCGGCACGGAGATCAGGTTGTAACCGGCTGCCCACCAGAGGTTTTGCTTCATCTTTTGGTAGCCCGCCTTGGACAACTCGATCACCGACACGACCGAACGCGGATCGTCCCCGGCCAGGATGACCCCTGCCGATGCGATCGCGACGTCGGTCCCGGCGCCGATGGCGATGCCCACATCGGCCTGGGCCAGCGCGGGCGCGTCGTTCACCCCGTCACCCACCATGGCGGTGGTGCGTCCGGCGCCCTGCAGTTCTTTGACCTTCGACGCCTTGTCCTCCGGCCGAACTCCGGCGAACACGCGGTCGATACCCAGCTCGGTCGCGACCGATCGGGCCACGGCTTCGGCGTCACCGGTGATCATGACAACCTCGATGCCCTGTCGATGCAGTGCCGCAACGGCTTCCCGCGATTCCGGCCTGATGTCGTCGGCCAACTTCAGTGCTCCGACCACCTCGTCGTCGACGAGTACGTGCAGGATGATGGCTCCGTCGGCCCGCCATTTTTCGGCGACCTCGACCTCGGCGCGCTGATACCGCTCCAACATGCGCGGGCCCCCGACCCGGACATGCTGACCTTCCACTGACGCCGAAACCCCTTCAGCCGGCGACGCCCGGAACTGTTCGGCCGAGGGAACCTGCAGCTGACGCGCCTTGGCGGCCTCGACGATCGCCTTGCCCAACGGATGCTCGCTGTCGGACTCCACCGCCGCGGCCACGGCAAGCACACGGTCTTCAGTCGCTGTGCCGAGTGCATGGACCGCGACAACCGTCGGCTCCCCTTGCGTCAACGTGCCGGTCTTGTCGAACAGCACCGCGTCGACCGACCGCATGCGTTCAAGAGCGAGGCGGTCTTTGACCAGCACACCTGCACGAGCAGCGCGTTCGGTGGCGATCGCAACCACGAGAGGGATCGCCAGCCCTAGAGCATGGGGGCACGCGATCACCAGCACGGTGATGGTGCGCACCACCGCGTCGTCGGTGGATCCGAGAACCGACCAGACGATTGCGGTGAGGGCTGCGGCGCCGAGCGCGTACCAGAAGAGCCACGCGGCCGCGCGGTCCGCGAGGCGTTGTGCCCGCGACGACGAGTTCTGCGCCTCGGACACCAGGCGCTGGATCCCTGCAAGCGCGGTGTCGTCACCGATGGCCGTGACACGAACGCGCAGAGCTGAATCGGTGGCGACGGTTCCGGCCACCACTGCGTCCCCGACCGTCCGGCCGACGGTGCGCGATTCGCCCGTCACCATCGACTCGTCGACCTCCGCGGTCCCGTCGATGATCGTTCCATCGGCCGGCACACTCGCTCCCGGACGTACGAGAACCACGTCGCCCAGACGGAGTGCCGCGGGAGCTACGAGCACCGTGGTGCCACCGTCGATCTTCTCTGCCTCGTCGGGCAACAGTGCGGCCAGCGAGTCGAGTGCCGACGTGGTCTGTGCCAGCGACCGCATCTCGATCCAGTGCCCGAGCAGCATGATGACGATCAGTAGCGCCAGCTCCCACCAGAAATCCAGATCATGGTGCAGCACATCGAGGCTCGCGCCCCATGAGGCGACGAACGCGACCGTGATGGCAAGAGCGATGAGCAGCATCATTCCGGGGGCCCGCGAGCGGATCTCGCCGACCGCGCCGCTGAGGAACGGGCGGCCACCCCACATGAACATGACCGTGCCGAGCACCGGCGAGATCCACGAGACGAACTCGTGGTCGGGTAATTCGTAGCCGATGAGCATTGCGAACATGCCCGAGAATCCGACGACCGGGACTGCGAGCGCGAGCATGATCCAGAACAGTCGGCGGAACTGTCCGACGTGATCGCCGTGGCCGGAATGCCCCGCGTGCCCCGCATGACCACCCTGATGGTCCATTCCCTCATGAGCTGCGTGATGTTCGACGTGAGCCGAGTGGTTGTGCATCGTGTCCATGTCCCGAATATATACCCCCCAGGGGTATGTGTCGAGGAGTTGTTTGAACAACAAAGGCGCTCCCGCCGAAGCCGGAGCGCCTTTGCTTGATCTTTTGATTCCTGTGAACGGTCAGGACTGCAGGAGCGACCTCATGGTGTCGATCTCCTGCTGCTGAGTCGCCGCAATCGTCGTTGCGAGTTGCTTGGCAGCCTGGTTTTCACCGTCGGCGATCTCGGCGTTTGCCATCTCGATGGCGCCGACGTGATGTTCGATCATCATGGCCAGCCAGGCCTGGTCGAACTCCGTGCCACTCTTGGCCGCCAGGTCATTCATCTCTTGCTCCGACATCATTCCGCTCATGGTGTCGTCGCCGTGATGCATGTCGCCCTGCCCTCCACCTTGTGCGCTGGGATCAGGTTTGTCCCACTGCTTCAACCACTGGGCGAGCTGTTGCATCTCCGGACCCTGAGCCGACTCGATGGCATCAGCGAGTTGGACAACCTCGGGAGTGGTGGTCCGCCCCTCGACCAGTTGGGCCATCTCCACGGCTTGCGCATGGTGGGGGTACATCATCTGCGCAAACATCACATCGGCATCGTTGAACGAGGCGGCCTGTTCCGAATTCGAGGCCGTCGGAGCGGCAGATGTGGCAGCCGACTGGTGGGACATCGAGCCCATGTCGTGGTCACCGTTGTCAGAACTGCACCCCGCGAAAAGCAAGGTTGCCGAAGCAGCGATGCCAACGAGCGCGAAACCGGTTCGGCGAGAACGTGTTTTGTACATGGTTATTCCTTCGAATGTTGACAGGGATCGGCGTGCGAAACACACGCCATGACGAGGACTCGCCCGCGGGAACGGGCGGGAGTCCATCAGATCCTCAAGATCGACAACTTTTCGAGGGAGGGCGCGGCCCAGGGTGGGGCGCGCGAGGCGTACCTCCCGTTGCCACGAAGGTGGATTCGCGGTCCGGCGTCGGCGCTTTGGTGCCCTAGTAGCCGCCGCACGATCAGCAACACCGACGCGACGGTTATCAACGCCATGCAGAGGGCCATGGCAGCATGCGTTGTCCAATGGGTGCCGTCGGCTGCCATCGCCGGCGGGGCCATGGTTGTGTGGCCCGCATGCTCCTGGTGGGTGGTGACTGCGGCATGTGCGCCTGCGACGCCATGCGCCGGTGCGTGCACCATGGGCACCGAGTGCATGAGGAGAACTGCCAGTAGCGCTGCAAACGCCGATGCCGCGACAGTGGCGGTTGACCCGACGAAGGCGGAGTCAGTGCGCTGCGTACGCGTCATCTCACCCTCCTCGTGTCGGCCGAACCCGACTATACCCCCGTAGGGTACCGAAGCAAGTAGGTCGACGTGGAATCCCGGATTCGCCGACAACCCGAGGATGCCGGAAGGTCCACACTCAGCTCCGTCCATACCCGAGTCGCCAACCGCGCAGGCTTCCGTTCCGAGTCGGCCCGCCTCAATCTCCGAAATGAACACCAACACGGTCACCGATCGACCACGCCAACGCCCCCTGGCACTGAACTACATACGTTTGCGCGGGGATTCGCGTCTCACTCTCGTCCACTGCGGCCACTGCAGACGAGATCGCCGCAAGTCGCTGCCGCAGCTCGCGCTCTACGACCAATTGCGGGTATTGACTAGCCAGTCGACCGATGAAAGCCACATCGTCGGCGGCCTCGTTCAGATAATGTCCCGCATGCCCCTTCACGTGGAAGACAGCGATTCCACACGACGCCTGCTGCCAAGCTTCCTCAAAGCGAACCATGGCGGCGTCGCTTATCCCTCGGTACCCCTCAACCGGCACTCTCCCGCCGACCAAGGCCTTCGCGACCGTGACGGCATCCGTCGAATCGGACAATACGCACATCTCGCCCCGGACATGTTCGGCGAAGACTTCGATGGCCAGGCTGATCGCATGTAGTTCGGACTCGCTGGTGTTGCCCTCCGTACTGGTCACGTTCAAGGCGGCCTCGCCGCGATCACTGATAGCGGCCACTGCGGTCGCGCCATTGCGGTCCACCGACGCATCGGTTGCGACGATCAAACTATCCACCGGGTCAGCGTTTACATCCGATATCGACGGAAACCATTGCGGCACAACAGATGGCAAAAATCCGTGAGTTGCACTGTCGTCGGCGGCTTGCGACGTGGACCTCGCCTGCCCCGGCAGTGTGATCGAGCGTCCTAGGCGCAGGTAGTCTTGCATTCGTTCGATTGCCCGCGCGATTGCGCGGTTGTCCTCGCACGCGCCGCGAGTCACCGGAAAGCCTTGCTCGTGAAGTTTTTCCGCCGTCACATAACGCTTCTTGGGTACCACGACCCATGCCGGTCCGCTCCCGGCTGCGATTTCACGCCACACAGAGTCGAGAATTGCGTCCCACCCGCCGTCTCCGCGGGTGGAATGGTACAGACGCTCTTTGGTCGCCTCATCGCTGCGACCGCTATCCGACGTCACCACCAGCCACCAGAGCCGTACCGGCATCTGAGCATCACCTGTCGACTGCCGCCATGACACCAGAGCGATATGCACCGGAGCCGCCACTAAATCGTCAGAAGGTAGTAGCGGCGCACTGAACCGATGTTTGCGCCGGACAAGCAGGTCGCCGTCGATATGGGCGTCGTCGTACATGACGCAGACAATCGCACCGGCCACCGACATTTTCGCTATCACGCAGAACCACGCACAACCAAAACGGGACCGAAGTACGCGCGTGCATCTGCCAAGAAGCTCGGGAACATCCCGCCCAGACAAGCCGATGCCGCTCGTAGAGGCGAGACCTTGCGGACTCGCGAAAGAGCACTCCGCTACACGTTGAAACGGAACTCCACGACATCCCCGTCGGCCATCACGTAGTCCTTGCCTTCCATCCGGACCTTGCCTGCAGCTTTCGCCGCAGCCATCGAGCCGGCGGCGTCGAGGTCGTCGAAGGACACGATCTCGGCTTTGATGAAGCCTTTTTCGAAGTCGGTGTGGATGACACCTGCAGCCTTTGGTGCGGTGTCGCCCTTGTGGATTGTCCACGCGCGCGACTCTTTTGGTCCCGCAGTGAGGTAGGTCTGCAGCCCGAGGGTGTGGAATCCCGCGCGAGCCAGCGAATGCAGGCCGGGCTCGTCCTGGCCGATGGAGTCAAGAAGTTCCTGGGCATCCTCGGCGTCGAGTTCGAGCAACTCGCTCTCCACCTTGGCGTCCAGGAACACCGCGTCTGCCGGGGCCACAACAGCTTTGAGTTCAGCGATGCGGTCGGCATCGGTGAGCACGGACTCATCGGCGTTGAACACGTAAAGGAACGGCTTGGTGGTCATCAGATGCAGCTCACGGAGTTTCGCGAAGTCCAGGGAGTCCTTCTGCGAGAACAGGGTCTTGCCTTCGTCGAGTACCTTCTGCGCGGCCTGGGCGGCCGCCACGACCTCGACGAGGTCCTTGTTCTTCCGCGAATCCTTCTCCAGCCGCGGCAGCGCCTTCTCGAGCGTCTGCATGTCGGCGAGGATGAGCTCGGTCTCGATCACCTCGATGTCGGACACCGGATCGACCCGGCCGTCAACGTGCACCACATCGTCATCGGCGAACACACGCACCACCTGGCAGATGGCTTCGGCTTCGCGGATGTTGGCGAGGAATTGGTTACCCATCCCCTCGCCCTCCGAGGCGCCCTTGACGATGCCCGCGATGTCGACGAACGACACCGTGGCGGGCAGGATCCGCTCGCTGGAGAAGATCTCCGCGAGCCGGGCCAGCCGCGAGTCGGGCAACTCCACCACACCGATGTTGGGCTCGATCGTGGCGAACGGGTAGTTCGCGGCGAGCACATCGTTGCGGGTCAGCGCGTTGAAAAGGGTGGATTTGCCGACGTTGGGCAGTCCGACGATACCGAGGGTAAGACTCACAACCGACCAGTCTAGTTGCCGCCCGGAGCACGTCAGCGCGCCGTACGATCCCCGGCGCCGTGCGAGTGCTTACGTGGGTTCGGGATCGGTGGGCAATTCGCCCTTGGGAACCACCAGATCATCGTCCTCTTCGTCCGCTTCCACCGTCTCGCCGGCGCGGATGGCGATCTGCTCATCGAGGTACCGCAGGATCACCGTGCCGACCGCCGCGACCGGGACCGCCAAGAAGGCACCGACGATGCCGAACAGCGATCCACCGAGTGACACCGACAGCAAGACGATGACCGCATGCATGTTCATCGACCTCGACTGCAGCCACGGCTGCAGCACGTTTCCTTCCAACTGCTGGACGGCCACGATGATGCCCAGCACGATGAGGGCGGTCCACACCCCGTTGCCCACCAACGCCACCAACACCGCCAGAGCGCCGGCAACAAACGCACCGACGATCGGGATGAACCCGCCCATGAACGTGATGATGGCCAGCGCATACGCAAGTGGCACACCGAGAATCACCAAGCCGAGCCCGATCAGTACGGCGTCGATCAAGCTGACCAGCGCCTGGGTTCGAATGAAGGCACCCAGCGTCGACCACACCCTCGTCATTACCTCTGCGAGGTGCTCGGCGACCGGCTGGCCGCTCGCCCGGCGGAGCCACGGCACGAACCGGGGTCCGTCCTTGAGGAAGAAGAACACGAGGAAGATCACGGTGAAGAGCGTGATCAGAACGGACGTCGCCGCGGTCACGCCGGAGAAGACACCCGAGGCGATGGTCGCGCTCGAGTCCTGGATGCGGCTGGTGATGGCGTCCACGCCATTGTTGAGCTGGTCTTCGCTGAACCGGAACGGTGGACCGTGCAGCCACTCCTGCACCTTCTCGACACCCTCCGTGGCCTGGTTCGCCAGATCGGTGGACTGGTCGACGACGGACGGTGCGATCGCGCTGATCACCCCGGCCACCACCAAAAGCGCGAGAACCAGGACCAGGCCGGATGCCGCGGCAGGCGCAACCCCCTTGGACCGCAACCAACGCACGGGTGGCCACAGCACCGTGCAGACGATGAGCGCAATGGCGATGGGCAGCAGAATCGTCCACAACTTGCCGATGACCCACGCCGCGATCCAGGCGGCGATCGTGATCAAGATGATCCGGAGGCTGTGCTTGGCCGTCCACGCCATACCGTTCCCGATCACCCTGCCGCGGGTGGGGTGCGACCGGCGGCGTGGACCGGTCACGGACTTGGTGACCTTGGGCCGAACTTGCTCCGACGCGTCGTCCGACGGTGTTGTTGCCATGGTGTGATCGTCACATACGACGCCGACCGGGACCGAACTCGACATCGAACGGCTCACAGGATGTCGCCGGTGCTCCGTACGGTTGTCACGAGGAGGTCATCATGCAGTCGATCCGTCGCGAACAGGTTCTTGCTGCCCGGTGGTTCGCTCAGCAACTCGAACGTCCTGCCGGAACCGGTGACGACTGCGATCTGCTCGACTTCGGTGTCCAGGACACCGGACCCGACGGCGCGCCTTGGGCTTTGACGATCCGGGGGATGTCAGCGGCCGCGATGGAGGGTCTCACCGTGGCCTGGACGGTGCGTGGAGCGCCACACTACTACCGGCGGACCGACCTCGGTGATGTCGCGGTGGCCGTCAGCCCCTACTCGTCACTCGATGCCGCCAAACGGATCTTCGACGCCAACAAGAAGTTCAAGGACGCGGGTGTCGACACCCTCGTGGCGCTGCGCGAGCTGGCCACCACGATGCGCGCCCTCGTCACCGACACGATGGTGAAGGGCGAGATGTCGAGCCGGTTGACCACCGAGCTGCCCGAGCACCACCTACGGGACTGCACACCGTGCGGTGCGGTGCACCCACATGAGCAGACGTTTCGCCTCGCGGCTCTGCAGGCCGGTCTCGAACTGGTCCCGAACACCAGCCCACCGGTGTTGCACAGGGTGAAAGGTCTGCGCCCCAACGAATTCCGTAGGCCGGACGCCGACGCGTCCCCACAATTCGACCTCATCCGCAATTACCTGCGGTTCTACGGTCCTGCCGCGGCCCAAGAGGTGGCGGCGTTTTTGGACGCACCGGTGAAAGAGGTCAAGGCGCACTGGCCCGATGACGTTCTCGATGTCGACGTCGAAGGTCAGGGCAAATCGGCGTTGCTCGAGGCCATCGACGTCCTGACCGATCCCCCACAGCCGACGGCTGTCCGGCTCGCCGGACCGTATGACGCTCTACTGCAAGGACGCGACCGAGAGATGCTGGTCCCCGAGGTCGAGCGCCGTAAAGCCGTGTGGCCGGTCCTGGGTAGACCGGGAGTGATTTTTGCGGCAGCCGAACCGGTGGGCACCTGGCGTCCCGCCAAGGCGGGCAAGAAATTACGGATCAAGGTCGAGCCGTGGGTCCGTCACACCACCAAAATGCAGAAAGCCATCGCTGCCGAGGCCGAAAGATTGGCCCGGTTCCGTGGCGTCACACTCGCCGGCATCGACACCATGGACTGACGTTCAGGCGCGTCGACGCTGCAGCCAGCGGAACATCCCGCCGACCGCGTCGAGGTCTTGCTGCACCGGATCCACGTCTTTCGGCTGCGGCAGATCCGTACCCGCGGCGGGCCGGACCGACCCGGCGGAAGCGTTCTTCTCGGCCTCGATCGCCGACCGCACCGACTGTTCGCCGTAGAGACCCATCATGATCTCGACACCCCAGCCGGGAAACTGCGACAACGGCGCCTCTTTGCGTCCCCATCGTGTTACGTACATATTTCCACTCTGGCACGGGTTGGACGTTTTGTCCGCCTTTTCCTGCGCAAAGAGCCTGAAAGTCGGCAGTTTCAGGCTAACCGCCACAGCTTCCACGTGATCTGGGACACAGCGTCTCACGCGGGCCGCCAGGCGCGCGTGAGCGGCCCAGAACCCCCGTGACGGCCGCGTCCGATTCCCGCTAGTAAGAGTGCCGGAATACTGCCAGAGTGGTGCCATGCCCACCACCGCGATCAGTGCGAGCCAACTCGACTTCGACCGTTGCTTCCGCGCGCTACAGGCACGCGACGCCCGGTTCGACGGTCAGTTCTTCGTGGCGGTACGCACCACCGGCATCTATTGCCGGCCATCGTGCCCGGCCATCACGCCCAAGCCCGGCAACGTCTCGTTTGTCCTGACCGCCGCGGCCGCCCAGCAGAACGGCTATCGCGCCTGCCGTCGTTGCCTCCCCGATGCCGTCCCGGGTTCGCCGCGCTGGAACATCAACTCCGACCTCGCCTCACGTGCCATGCGACTGATCGAGGACGGCATCGTGGACCGGGGCGGCGTGAACGGCCTGGCCCAGCACCTCGGGTACTCGCCACGCCAACTCGGGCGGGTTCTCGGTGAACAGATCGGCGCCGGACCACTCGCCCTGGCCAGGGCCTACCGGGCCACCACCGCGCGGATGCTCATTCAATGCACCACGATGCCGATGTCGGACATCGCATTTGCCGCCGGCTTCGCCAGCATCCGGCAGTTCAACGACACGGTGCGCGAGGTGTTCGCCCAGACGCCCACCGCTCTGCGTGCCAAAGGTGCCACCAACGCGCCAGGTGCCACCGGCAGTGCCGTCACACTCAAACTCGCTGTCCGCCAGCCGTTCACACCACCCTGGTTGCGGTGGTTCCTGTCCGGACACGCTGTGGCGGGTGTGGAGAGCTGGGATGGCCGTATCTACCGACGTTCGATGTCGTTGCCGCATGGGCCGGTGATCGTCGGTCTGGAGATCTTGTCCGACCATGTCCGCGCCGACCTCCGGTTGCACGACATGCGCGACCTCGGAGTGGCGGTGCACCGCGTCCGGCAGTTGCTGGATCTGGACGCCGACGTGGCCGCGGCCAACGAGGTCCTCGCGGCAGATCCTGCTCTGGCGCCTCTGATCTCCGAACGCCCGGGCATACGAGCCCCCGGATGTACCGACGCCTTCGAAGTTCTCCTTCGTACGATGATCGGCCAGCAGATCTCCTTACCTGCCGCACGGACCCACGCCGCCAAACTGGTTGCGGCCCTGGGGGAACCTCTGGCCGAGCCGGACGGCGACATCACCCACCTCTTCCCCACGGCCGACGCGGTGGCCGAGCGAGGGACGCAGGTGCTCACCGGGCCGGCCGCCCGCACCTCGGCCATCGTCGACGTGAGCCGAGCCGTAGCCGACGGCCACCTCACCATCCATCCAGGGATGCCGGCAGCAGAGGTGCGTACCCAGTTGCTCGCCCAACGCGGAATCGGTTCGTGGACCGCGGACTACGTGACGATGCGCCTGCTCAACAATCCCGATGTGTTGCTCAGTACCGACCTGGTGCTCAAACGCTCGGCTCAGGACCTGGGGATCGACCTCGGCGCCACCGGGCACTGGTCGCCGTGGCGCTCGTACGCATCGATGCACCTGTGGGCCCATGCTCTCGCACGAACGGTTCCGATGCTGGCGCCCACACCCACCTCCATCCCTGCACCCACAAGAGAGAAGATCTGATGAGTACAGCTGCCTGGTCCACCATCTCGACACCCACCGGACCATTCACCATGATCGTCGACAGCGACGGTCGGGTGCTCGCCTCCGGATGGTCCGACGATCCCGAATACCTCAAAGCCCTTGTCCACAGGTCGATCCGCCCGCTGACATTGGTGGACAAGCCCGATCTGGGTGAGGTCACCACTGCCGCGAAGACCTACCACCAAGGCAACCTGACGGCCATCGACAACATCCCTGTCCGGCAACGATCAGGTGAGTTCCTCGAACATGCCTGGGACGTGCTGCGAGAAGTGCCCGCCGGGGCTCCGGTCAGCTACACGGAGTACGCGGCCCGTAGCGGCAGGCCCGCCGCGATCCGCGCTGCTGCGAGCGCATGTGCCCGCAACGCCGCGGCCCTGTTCGTCCCTTGTCATCGAGTGCTGCGTACCGACAAGACCCTCGGGGGGTTCCGGTACGGCCTCGACGTCAAACGATGGCTGATCGCCCACGAAGAACGGGCCTGAGACCACCGCGCCTCCCCGAGGATGTCCGACCCCTGATGCACCATCAACACCATGGGTACCACCGCAGTTCTACTGCTCGTCCTCGGGCTGGTGATCGGATTCGCTCTCGGATGGTTTGTGCACGCCGGCCGATCCAACACCGAAGTGGCTGTCGCGCGGGCGGAGGCCGAAGCCGCGCATGCCAATCACGATCTACTGGTCCGATCGTTGTCGGCGGCCAGCGAGGATGCCGCCCGCCGCCAGTCCGGGGCGATCGGGCAGCAGGTCTCGCACATCGTCGGCCCGCTGCGTGACACGCTCGACTCGCTCGCGGGCGAACTGCGCCGTACCGAACGCAACCGCATCGCGGCCTATGCGGGCCTTTCCGAGCAGGTCACCGGAATGCGCCAGACCACAGCACATCTGGGGTCGCAGGCCGAACAATTGGCCGGAGCGCTGCGTTCCCCACAAGCCCGCGGAAGGTGGGGCGAACTGCACCTCGAGCGCGTGATCGAGGCGGCGGGTCTGCAGCGACACTGCGACTTCACGACGCAGGCCGCCGGGACCACCAACGACTCGAGCCGCGTCCGGCCCGACCTCGTGGTGCACCTTCCCGGAGGGAAAGACATCGTCATCGATGCGAAAGTGCCGTTGTCGGCATATCTGGAAGCCGCTGAGAGCACCGACCCGACCGCACGGGCGCAGGGCTACCGCGCGCACGCCCGCGCCCTGCGCGCTCACGTGCAGCAGCTGTCGTCGAAGTCCTATTGGGAATCTGTCGGCAACTCACCCGAGTTCGTGGTGCTGTTCGTCCCGGGTGAGGCCATCTTGGAGATGGCGTGCCGCGCCGACCCAGACCTCCTCGACTTCGGATTCGACCAGAACGTCGTGATCGCCACTCCCACCAATCTGGTTGCCCTGCTCCGAACGATCGCGCTGGGCTGGCGTCAGGAAGCTCTGACCCGAGATGCCCAGCAGATCCACCATCTCGGCAAAGAGTTGTATCAACGCATCGGGATGGTCACCCGCCACCTGGACAAGCTCGGGGGTTCGCTGTCCAAGGCCGTGGACTCCTACAACGGCGCGATCGGCACCATCGATTCACGGATCACCGTCACCGCCCGCAAATTGTCCGAACTCGACGCATTTGCCGACCTCGATGACCTCGCCCCGCCGGTTCCGATCGACTCCCAGCCCCGACGCACCGGTGCCGGGCTGGTCTGACGTGCACCGACCGGCCTTCTTGGAATGGACAAGATGACTTGGAAGGCCCGGTCGCGTGGCTTCCTAGTCATCTTCAAGCCCAGTCCAAGCGGCAGACGCCACAGTGATTCCAGTTCCCTTCAAAACCTGGAGTCAGTCACATGCATGTCAGCCGCGTTCCTCAGACACCGTCATCCGGAACTCTTCGAAGCGCCGGCGTGGTCAGTGGCTGGCTCCTCACCACCGCAGCCGTGGGAGCATTCGCATTCGCGGCCGGAGGCAACGCCGACCGTGAGCTGACCGGCCAGGTGATCACACCGGCGGCGACCGTGGCCGCCAATGTCGAAACTGCGAACACCGGCTCGCTCGGCAGTGTCCTCACACACGCGAAGGTCACCGCGGCCGTCGTGAACGCGACTCGGACCACCGGGCAACAGCCAGGCTGCAGCGGAATCGGATCGGCCGACCACGTGCGCACCCTGCTGATACGGGAGCGAGCCGTGCAGTCGTCGAACCGGCGCGGACCGCGGACGCTGGCGCGGGCGGCGGACTTCACATGCGCGCACGCGATCACCACGACGTCCACGGGAGCCCGTGTGGGGAGCGTTCCCGGGTCGGGTCTGCCGGGCCGGGCCTCGCTCGACGGCCCCCGTTAGCGATACTCGCCACAGTTCGATCCCACGGGTTCGTTACCGGGTTTCTCAGGGTTTACCGGTACGGTCGACATGTGATTTCTGGCCCGCGCTCTCGCTCGGGGGTTCCCCTCGATGAGCAATCCGCACTTCCCACCGCACCCGGGGTTCCGTGGTGGGGCGCGGTGTTGCTCGCCGGTGGCCTGACGGTGTTGGGTGCGGTCCTCGCGCTCGCCGGTGACGAAACCAGTCTCGGGTTCGGATTCCGGGCCCTCTACGTGATCGGCTGCATCGCCGCGGTACTCGCGGTACGCCGACGCGCGCTGTTCACCGCCGTCACACAGCCCCCGCTCATCCTGTTCGTCGTCGCGGTGGTGACCCTCTACTTCCTGGTGTCCGACAGTGACTCCGGCGTCAAGCGGCTGATCTTCAACGTGGCTCTTCCGGTTGCCAAGCTCTTTCCTCTGATGGGCTGGACCTTTGTCGCGGTGCTCGCGATTGCCGCGGCGCGAGTGTGGTTCACCCATCCCAAGAAGACAGTCGTCCTCACCAAGAACGATCGTCGCCCGGCCACGGGTCGACGCCCTGCCGCATCCACGGACACTCCAGCGAGAACCCGTGCGAGCCGATCCGACCAGCCGACGCCGCCCGCGGCAACCACCTCGCGGTCGCGAAGTGGCCAAGCGCCTCGCGCGGGCACCGCCCGATCCACCGAGCCGCGCGACCGCGCTGCGAACCGGGCATCGGATCCGGCCGCGGCCCCTCGCCGACGCCGGGCTGTTCCGGAAGCCCCCGAGCCTGGTCGTCGGCGTGCATCGACGTACGACCCACCGCCTCCGGGCGCACGGGCTTACCGGGCGCCCGATGGTCTGACCGACGCCCCCCGGCTCCGGTACCGCGAACCCAGCTGAATCCCCCGGTCAGGACGCGACCGCGACCTGGGTTCGGAGCCAGTCGCCGAGGAGTCCTGCCACCGCATCCACCCTGGCCGGCCAATCCATGGCGTGCTCATCTGCGTCGTCGCTGACAACCTTCACCAGGCGGCACCGCGCCCCGAACTCTTCGGCCGCCCGAGCGATCGCGAAACCCTCCATGTCGACCAGCGCAGCCCGATGCGCCAGCGCATCGCGGTGAGCAGGGTCGGCCACAAAGGTGTCTCCGGTGGCCAGTTCGCTGCCGTCCCCATCGGGCAGTTCGATCCGGTCCACCACCGGGTATCCCATCGCGGTGAGAGCGGCGCTGCTGATGTCGTGCTGGTGCACCACCGAGGGCACATACAGGCCGGCCATCGAATGCCGGAGCGCTCCGGCAGTGCCCACGTTGATCACGGTCACCGACGCGGGGTCGGGATGGGCCGCCAACGACCGGGTCACCGCGATCGAAGCGGCGACCTTGCCGATCCCGCAGATGAGCAGCGGCAGATCGGCAGGTACGTAGGCTGCTTCCGAATCGGGTGGCCGACACCACCAAGATGCTGCTCAACGCGCAAGTTCCAGCGTGCGACGGGCGGCCCGGCCCAGCTCGACCCCGTAATGCGGACCATGGCCGGCGGCGTGCACCGCCAGAGGATGTAGCTGGTGCAGCGCAATCCGCTCGCGCCAACCGGGTTCCAGCGCGTGAGCCTCCTGATACCCGTCGATGACCGCCCCCAATTCCGGACAACCGAACAGCGCCAGCATCGCCAGATCTGTCTCACGGTGTCCGCCGTGCGCGGCAGGATCGATCATCACCACCCCTTTCGATGTCCACATCACGTTTCCGTTCCACAGATCACCATGGATCCGGGCTGGGCGCTCATCGTCGTCGAACGCCCCCGTGGCGATCAACTCACACGCCGCCCTGGTGTCCGATTCGTCGGCCGCACCAAGGTTTCCCGCTGACACCGCATCGTCGAGAAATGGGAGCACTCGCTGGCGGGCGTAGAAGTCGCCCCACGTGGCGGTCGGGTCTGACGGCATCGGACGCCGGCCGATGAACATCTGCCCGTCGAAATCAGGTGGCCCGCTCCCGAACTGGTCGGCCCCCGCATCATGCATCATCGCCAGAGCGGACCCGAAGTCGCGTGCGGCGGCCTTGCCGGGCGCCGACGTCACCACCCTGGCCAAGGTGATGTGGTCAGCTCCCACATCCAACACCCGCACAACGGGAGCTCCGGCGGCGGCGAGCCACCGGAGACCGGCCGCCTCGGCCATGAAGAAATCGGGGTGCACTCCGGGCTGATGCTTGCGGTACTCGTCTGCGCTCACCCGTCCAGCGTGCCGGATCACCGTAGGGCGCACTACCATCGCCTCATGACCAGCCTGCAGAAGCGCATCATCACCGAGCTCGAGGTGTCGGACACCATCGACCCCGGAGCAGAAGTGGAACGGCGAGTGGCCTTTCTCAAGCAGTACCTGAAGGCTGCGGGCTCGGCAGGATTCATCCTCGGAATCAGCGGCGGTCAGGACTCCTGCCTCACCGGCAAGCTGTGCCAGCTGGCAGTCGAGGGCCTGCGATCAGAAGGAACCGAAGCCACCTTCGTCGCGGTACGGCTTCCCTACGGCGAACAAGCCGACGAAGACGACGCCCAGATCGCACTGACGTTCATCGCGCCCGACCGGTCGGTGGTGTGCAACGTCAAGCCGGGATCAGACGCCACTGCCGAGGAAGTCGTCCAGACTATCGGCGAACCACTCGAAGACCTGGTGCGCGGCAACATCAAGGCCCGCGAACGCATGGTGTTGCAGTACGCCATCGCCGCCCACGACAACCTCCTGGTGGTCGGTACCGATCACGCGGCGGAGGCCGTCACCGGATTCTTCACCAAGTACGGCGACGGGGGCGTGGACATCACTCCCCTCACCGGGTTGACCAAACGACAAGGGGCACAGATCCTCCGGCATCTCGGCGCACCCGACTCGGTGACCTCGAAGGTTCCCACCGCCGACCTCGAAGATGATCGGCCTGCGTTGCCGGACGAAGAAGTGCTGGGTGTCACCTACAGCCAGATCGACGACTACCTCGAGGGCCACGAGGTGGACGGTCAGGTGGCCGAACGGATCGAATCCCTGTTTCTGCGCACCCGGCACAAGCGAACGGTACCGGTCAGCCCTTTTGACGACTGGTGGACGAGCTAGTATTCGAATCCGACTGCACGGCAAGAGCTTCGAGGTTACGACCACTCACTCTTGCCAGCTGGTCGAATCGGTTGTTGGCAATACGCATGACCACCTCGTACGGCAAGGCGAACTTGCGGGCCACCCAGTAACCGAATCGGATGTCCAGCGAGGTGTACACCATGAACTGGTTTTTGCGCACCCCACGCACAATGGCCTGGGCGGCACGCTCGGGAGAGACGGCCACTTTGTGGAAGTGCTCGATCTGCCGCTGAACCTTCGGGTTGTCCCGGTCGATGCCGGCGATGTCCACGGTGTTGACCAGTGGTGTGTCGACACCGCCGGGGCACACCAGCGAGACCCCGATCTTGTGGCGGCGCAGGTCCATTCGTAGCACCTCGGACACGCCGCGCACCCCGAACTTGCTGGCGCTGTATGCCGCGTGCCAGGGCAGTGCGAGCAGGCCCGCCGCCGACGACACGTTGACGAGATGGCCCCCACGGCCACGGCGGACGATCTGCGGAACGAAACACTCGATGATGTGGATCGGGCCCATCAAGTTGACGTCGATCATCTTCTTCCAGTGACGGTGCTCCAGGTTTTCCACTGTGCCCCAAGCAGATACACCGGCGATGTTCATCACCACGTCCATCACGCCGACCTCGGCGTCCACCTGCTGGGCGAACCGGCGCACCCACTCGTAGTCCGAGACGTCACCGGGACGATGGAACAGGATCTTGCCGTCGGCGCGCTTGATCTCGGCGACTGTCTCGTCGAGATTGTCGGCGGCGATGTCGGTGAGCACGAGCGCTGCACCCTCACGCGCGGCCGCCACGGCAGTGGCTTTGCCGATCCCGCTCCCCGCACCGGTAATCAGGACCCGCTTGCCCTGCAAGGTGGGCACTGGAGCCTTCATCACCAACAGATCTCGAACACTCATGACCCAACCCTACGGGTCACGTCCGTACTCAGATAGGGAGTTTGCCGCCAAACATCTCGTAGACGACCGACAACATCGCCTGCAGTACCTGCGATGCGGCGTCACTTCCCTCGCTCGACAGCAGACCCTCGATGGCCTCGGGATCGTCGGTCTGCGTCAGCTGTCCGAGCAGCGGCAGGATCGCCTGCAGACCACTCAGATCGATTCCCTCACTCTGCTCGGTGGTGGGTGTAGTGGACTGCTGACCGGCCAGAGGCAACTGTGGGAGCCCGATACCCGGCGAGGGAGTCGTGGTGGTCGTCTTCGGTGTGGTCGAAGGCGTGGTTGCCTTCGGGGTGCTCGTCGAGGGTGTCGTCGTCGATCGCGCAGGTGTTGACGGGGTGGTCGCCGACGGCGTGGTGGTGGAAGGTGCGGTCGGGGCGACCGTCGATGCCGCCGGCGTGGTCGGCTGTGTACCGGCGGCGGAGGGCGCGGCCGTCGTCGGCGAGGTTCCGGTCGTCGGCGCCGTAGCGGTGGTAGGCGTGGTGCCCGTGGTGGGGGCGGTCGTGGGGGTCGGTGCGGTGGCACCGGTCAGCAAGTACCTGATGGCGCCGTCGACGATGGCGATGGCGTACTTGAGCTGACCCTCGGCACCCGACAACGCAGCGGCATCAGCCGGGTTCGACAGGTTGCCCAGCTCGGCGAAGACGTCCGGCACCTTCGTCAGGTTGACGGCCGCGATGTCCGCGCGAGTCTGCAGTCCGTCCTGCGCGCCGGCGTAGTTCGCGGGTGCAAACCCCGCACTCTTGAACGCGTCACGCATCTGCTCGGCGGCCTTGCGCCCCTTGCCCGACTGCACCTCGTTCACGGCCGCGTCGGGGATGGGCAGTTCGGGGACGATGATGTGGAAGCCACTCTTACCCGCATCGGTGCCGGGTGAGGTCGAGTCCGCATGGATGTTCACGGCCAGGTCGGCGTTCGAGGCGTTGGCCGCGTTGGCCCGCTCATCGATGCACCCTCCCCACCCGGTGTCGTCCTGGCGACTCAGGACAACCTTGGCGCCCTGGCTCTCGAGTCCGGCCTTGACCAGCTGGGTGATGTCCCAGTTGACCTTGTGCTCAGGCACCCCGTCGGGGCTGGTGGCTCCGGTGGTCTGACACGGTTTCGTGCCTCCACGCCCGTCAGGAACCGGTTTGTTCAGGTCGTTGCCCGCAGCCGACCCCTGATGTCCGGGATCGAGGAATACAGTTCTGCCTGCCAGCGTGTTCCCTTGTGCCGGTGCAGGTTCGGCATTGGCCGCAGTGGGCATCGCGATCAGGGAGGCCGCAACCGCCAGGGCGGTGAGCCCGGCGACGCGGAGGTTCTTCTTGGTCACGGTGTTCCTTTCGAGTACGCCTGAAATCGAGTCCGAGTTCCACCCGATGGGCGCAACATCAGTCACAATATTCACTTCAGTAACAGTCAAGCAGTAGTTGAGACTTTTGGGAAATTGTCGACCTGCAGCTCAGAAACCGTTGTTGGCTTGTGATCTGGTCGATGCGTAACTGTGCGGCGGCACAGGTTGTGACAGGCAGATCCGCAGGTACCCTGCGCTACCGCAGGTAGCGGGTGAGGCTGAGCATGGCCTGCTTGTCGACGTCGCCGTCGGCGCGGGCCTCCAGCAGGACCCGGCGCACCTGCTCCTCGTCGATGCCCACCCCGATGACCACGAGTTCGGTACGCCGTGGCTCGTCTTTCCCCCAGCGCTGGGCGTGGACCGTCACGTAGTTCCCCACGGTGTGCAGGACGTACTTCTGCCGATGCCCCACCACGTCGAACCAGACGAATCCCTTGATACGGAACACACCCGCAGGGGGTTGTTCGAGAAAGGCCGCCAGCGCCCGCGGGTTCATCGGGGCGCTCTCGGTCACGGACACCGATTGGTAGTCGTGGTGCAGATGACCGCAGTGCTCATCGCCGTCGTCTTCGCCGCCCAGATCCTCGGCCAGCAGCAGCTCGTCGAGACCCAGCTGCCGCGGAGCCTTGTCATCCACGGGCTTCTCGTCAGCATCCAACAGCAGCCCGACGTCGATCGCGGAGTCGCTGGTCGCGACGATCGGCGCCGTGGCATTTCGCTCGCGTAGCCGGTTGCGCACGGCGTCGACAGACGATTCCTGGGCCAGGTCCACCTTGTTCATCACGATCATGTCGGCGAGCGCCACATGCTGATCGATCTGCGGATGACGCTCCCGTGTGGCCTCATAGTTCGCCGCATCGACAAGGTAGACAAGACCGCCGTACTCGATTCGCGGATGAGTGCTCGCCGCGACCATCCGCACCAGATTGCGCGGCTCGGCCAGGCCGCTCGCCTCCACCACGATCAGGTCCAGAGCGGCGCGCGGAGTGGTCAGCGCGGAAAAGGTGGCCTCGAGTCCGTCGTCGTCGACCGTGCAGCACATGCAGCCATTGCCGAGCGCGACCGTGCCGTCGACCTGACCCGCCACCAGCATCGCGTCGATGTTCACCGCTCCGAAGTCGTTGACCACCACCCCGATTCGCAGACCGGCCCGGTTGCGGAGAAGGTGGTTGAGCAGTGTTGTCTTGCCGGCACCCAGGAACCCAGCGACTATCAGAACAGGAACGGTCGTCATCGCTCCGGTCCGGCGAGGCAGTCGGGGCAGACGACAACGAGGTCTCTGCCGTCGGCGTCGGGATAGTTGGCGACGTTCTTGGTGGCTGCGCCACACTGCGCGCAATGTCCGATGACCTTCGCGTGGTCGGAAAAGTCGACGCTCATCCGTTTGTCGAAGACGTAGAGCGAGCCCTCCCACAAGCCGTCGTCGCCGAATTGTTCGCCGTACCGGACGATTCCGCCGTCCAGCTGATAGACCTCACCGAACCCGCGGTTGCGCATCAGCACCGACAGCACCTCGCACCGCACACCGCCGGTGCAGTAGGTCACCACGGGCTTGTCCTTGAGGTGGTCGTAGTCACCGCGCTCGATGACCTCCAGGAAGTCGCGGGTGGTCTGCGTCGGTGGCACCACCGCGTCGCGGAAACGACCGATCTGCGCCTCGATCGCGTTTCGGCCATCGAAGAACACGACGTCGTCTCCGCGGTCCGCAACCAGCTGATGGAGACCCTCGGGCGTGAGGTGCGCACCCCCGCCGACGACGCCGCTGTCATTGACCTGCACTTCGTCCGGCGCCCCGAATGTGACGATCTCCGGACGCACCTTGACACTGAGGCGAGGAAAATCATCGCCGGCGCCGTCGGACCACTTGATGTCTGCACTTTTGAACGCCGGATATGCCCGGGTGCCGCGGACGTAGCGCTTCACCGCGGTGATGTCGCCGCCGACGGTGCTGTTGATGCCGTGCTCGGAGATGATGATCCGGCCCGTCACGCCCGCCGACTCGCATAAAGTTTGCTGCCATAGGCGGATTGCCTCTGGATCGGCCAGCGGCGTGAAGACGTAGAAAAGCACGATCTTGGGTGTCGACACACGGGTAAGGGTACGGACATGTGGAACAGATCGATTGCCGTGGCCATCGCAGCCGTCGCGGCCGCAGTGGTGCTCGGCGGCTGCTTTCCGGAGGACGGCCCCACCCGCACGGAACTGCCGCCCACCGACGAATTGTCCACCGAGCAATCGGCGACCTCCACCACCACGACCACACGGAGCACCACGGCCGGGCGATCACAGGGCTTCACCGTGGCCACCGCGATCAGCACCGCGCCCCGCGTCGACAACAGCATGTATCACCAGGCCGCGCAGACACAGGACGGTCCGATAGAGGACACCTCGCAGTTTCATTTCGCGACCGCAGACGGTGCAGTCAACTGCTCCACCGTGCAGCGCGACCGGCCGACCCTTGCGTGCGAACCCACCAACCCCGCCGGCGGCTCCACGACCACCCGCGACTACTGCAACTGGGAGGCCGACTACGTTGTCCTCACCGACACCCCCACCCAGGGGACCTGTGCCGACACACCGTGGGTGTGGGTTCGGGGCTCGGTGTTGCCCACCGGCTCCACGATCTCCGTCGGCACCTTCCAATGCCTGAACGACGAGTCCGGCCTGTACTGCCTGAACACCCGATCACTCAACGGATTTGCCCTGCGCGACGGTGAGTACCGCGCCCTGTCCGGCGCCGACCCGGCTCCGGCCGCACTGACCGAAGGCGGCGAGGAATCCACCGCCACACCCGGGCGCTAGCCGGATACACTCGCACACGAATCGGGCCGCTGCCTGACCAACTCCAGCTGAGCCCGAGCGCTCCAGTCGAGCCTGAAAGGTGACGGCCATGACCTATCCCCCGCCGTACGAGCCACCCTCCAACGATCCGCTGCGCAAACAGGATCCGGGCGCCGGCGACAATCCGCCGCCCGCGGACCCCGGATTCGGCTACCAGCAGCCTGGATTCGGTCAGCCCGACTACGGCCAGCAGGGCTACGGCCAGCAGGGCTACGGCCAGCCGAACTATGGGCAACAGGGCTACGGCCAGCCGAGTTACGGTCAGGTGCCCGGGTTCAACCCCGCGGGGTATCCCTACACCCCCGTCGCCCAGACCAACACCAGTGCGGTCATCTCGCTGGTGCTGGGCATCGGTGCATTTGTGCTCGTGTGCGGCCTGGTCAGCATTCCCGCGGTGATCTTCGGCAACAAGGCGATCAAAGAGATCGACCAATCGCAGGGAACGCAGAGTGGCAAGGGCATGGCCCAGGCCGGACAGATCCTCGGCTGGATCGGAATCGCGATCTCGGTGATCGGGATCATCGGCTTTGTCATCCTGGTCGCGGCAAGCTCCGGATCGAGCTGACCACCGCTACTCAGGCGGTCAATTACTCGGCAGTCCTGAGAACTCGATGACCGCGATCAGGTCGTCGAGGGCCTGGCAGAGTGCATCGATACGCTCTGCAGTCGTCGGCGCCGACAGAATGCGTAGTCGATCGGCCGGGCCGAGACCCAGCCGCACGGCGGTGCCGTAGACCTTCGTCTCCACCGTCTCGTCGTTGTCGAGCGGTTCGATGAGGCGATCGCCGACCGCGATTCCCCGGATCCGCATCAGCGCTTCGGCCAACGAGTCGAGTCGATGGACCACCGGTTGGAGGTCGAGGTTCAGGTCATCGGTCTGCGGCGACGTCCACAGCTCGATGTCGGCCTTCGGATACGGGTCGTCGGGCAGCCACGACCTCACCCGGAATCGTTCGGTACCCACGCACGAAAGGTGATAGCGGCCGTCGGGACGTGGACTGCATTCCTCGATGAAGGCAAGTGTGCCGACGTCCACGCGTTCTTCGCCGCCGCCCACCTCGTGGCCTCGAGCGATCAGGACGACGCCAAACGTGTTGTCGCCGTCCTCGGACGTGCAGTCGGCGATCATCGTCCGGTAGCGAGGTTCGAACACCTGCAAGCTCAACGGTTCGCCGGGCAGCAGCGTCATCCCCAGCGGAAACATCGGGTGTGCGCTCATGTCACCCAGCATGCCTGGCTGCCGGCACCTCAGAACACCCGGATCCCGGCGCGTCGCCGCAGCCGCACATCCAACACTTGCGCCCGCATCATCAACTTCAGCACGGGCGCCACTCGGTCGACCACTGCCACCATCCGCCGGATGTCGTCGAAGGCACGCTGCTGCGCGGGCGACCACCGGAAGCCCATCTCGTCACGGAACGGCTGGGGCAGGCTACCTGTGGTCATGAACAAGTAGGGCTTTCCCAGCGTCAAGTGAAGCAAGGTGCCCACCGGACCCACGTGACCTCGCAGGAAACTGAGGTCCGCGATGGCCAGCAGATGCTCGCGCACCGCAGGGTCGATGTGGATCGACCCGAGCTGCTCCTCCCAGTAGCGCTCGAACTGTTCTCGGTCGGCCGGCCACATGTGCGGTCGCACATTGAGGGTTGTCGCCAATGTGGCGGCGTCTTGGTAAATGGCATCAGCCTGGCCAGGAGGTATGGGTCCATACAGGAACTCGTATTGGTCGACGAACCAGCGGTACAGGCACGCGGCAACCCAGAGTTGCAGGCGTGGGTCATTCGCGCTGTATTTCACGGGACTGGCTGCCGTGGACACCACTTGGTGATGAACGGATCGAAGTTGCTCCCGCACGAACTCCTTGTCCTCGTCGTCGCCCATCAACGCGACGGCGAGAAACGAAAAGGTTGTCCGTGCCCGCTTCACGGGGTGGATGAAGACATTCCCGGAGTCGACCCGGCTTTCTCGGACGCCGTGGCCCACAGGCGCCATCGCCAATTGCATGATGACGTTCGCCGTGTTGTTCGCGCTCCCCATGAGGGTCAGCAAATCCGCGGTCTTCGTGGGTGTTCGCACGGTTCCCCCTATTTCAGGGTGATGATGCCCGATATCACCTGTTGTCGGCGGCGAACTCTCGAATCAGCGCCTCGCAGAATGCGGGTAGATCATCCGGCTTGCGGCTGGTGATCAGGGTGTTCGAACCGGCGTTGTCGACAACCACTTGCTCATCGGTCCACTGCCCACCGGCGTTGGCGATGTCGGTGCGCAGGCTGGGCCACGATGTCAGCGTGCGGTCGGACACCACACCGGCCTCGATGAGTGTCCACGGGGCATGGCAGATCGCAGCAACCGGTTTGCCCTCGGTGAAGAAGCCGGAGATGAACTTGACGGCTTCGTCGTTCATCCGCAGATTGTCGGGATTGGCGACACCTCCCGGCAGGACCAGAGCGTCGAAGTCTGCCGAGGGAACCTCGGCGACCACCTTGTCGACGGGGAATTGGTCAGCTTTGTCGAGATGGTTGAAAGCCTGGATCTGCCCTGATTCAAGGGAGACCAGAGACGGCGTACCGCCCGCTTTCTTGACCGCCTCCCACGGCTCGGTGAGTTCCACCTGCTCGACACCCTCCGGCGCGACCAAGAATGCGATCTTCTGACCACTCAGTTCGTTTGCCATTGCAACCTCCCGGTCAAAGTGTTGTGCACGTGTGCTTTTGGCGCGTTCTGCACTCGCCGATCCGGATACCCTGTGCACCTCGCCGACAAACAGTCGATGGAGGGGAAAGTCTCCGCCGATTGGGCCTAGACGTGAGCTACATCACAGTCTTACGGTGGGGCATGGCAACCAAGACATATAGCAAACCAGTGATTCACCATTGTCCAGCCTGCGGCCAGCAGATGGAGGTCGAGGTGAAAGAGTTCCGGACTTTCGGGGGCGACATCCACAAGACCAAGACAGATCCGCATTGCACCAATCCGAATTGCGTCGCCAAACACGATTGAGAGCGACGTTCAGGTCGGTCGAACCAACTTCTACTGACGAGTAGCACCGGCCACACCGGGCTGCGCGAGTACCAGCGGTACGC
The DNA here is from genome assembly GCF_054063855.1 of Williamsia sp. R60. NCBI lineage: Bacteria > Bacillati > Actinomycetota > Actinomycetes > Mycobacteriales > Nocardiaceae > Williamsia > Williamsia sp. R60. Next base: position 976,792 of record NZ_JBSSGR010000001.1, on the reverse strand, counting down.
GGAAGCCCTTGCTGGACTACTCCACACACAATTCAAACCCGTCTCGGGGCCGGGCGATGGACAGCTGCGACTGTAACGGACTGAGAACATGTTCCTATATGGAAATATGACCGACGCACCCGAGACGGAGTCAGAGGTCGACCTCGGTCAACTCCTCCAGCGTGTCTCCAGCGGAGACGAAGCGGCGTTTCGGCGATTGCACGACGCCACCCGAGCACGTCTGTTCGGGGTGATCTACAAGACCGTTCGGGATCTCGGGTACGCCGAGGAAACCCTCCAAGAGGTCTACATCGAGGTATGGCAGAAGGCCGGTCAGTACCAGCCGGAGATGGGTAGGCCGCTGTCCTGGCTCATGATGATCTGCCACCGCAGGGCTATCGACCGGGTGAGGGCAGAAGAACGGCTACGCAAGAAGACCGCGGTCCTCGCGATGTTCTCGGTCGACATCCCGCAGGGCGGAGCCGATGAGCCCCTCTTGCTGCGCGAGGAACACCTTCAGATCCGGCGGCACCTCAGCAAGCTGTCGAGCCGCCAGCGTCAGAGCATCGACATGGTGTACTTCGCCAACCTGACGCACAGAGAGACCGCGAAGCGTCTCGGCATCTTGGTACCGACTCTCAAGACCCGCCTCCGCGACGGGATCCTACGGCTGAGGTCGCAAATCCACGCCGAGGCGTGATCTCGCCCATCTGATCCGTCGCCTGAGGTTCGGTGCCGGCCCTTCGGGGTACGGAGTGGTCATGGTCAGACCACACACCCCGGAGCGCCCGCGCTGAACGTCGAAATCGTCTACGTGTCGGCCGGCGTCGCGCTGCTACTCGCTGCGACCGTTCCCCGACTTTTCCGAGACCGCGCCTTGTCGGCCCCGATGATCGTCCTTGCGATCGGAGCGATCACCGGACTCATCGTCGGGGACACCGGAACCGACCCGGTCTCCCCTCTCTCCCATCCGGCCGTGACCGAGTACCTCACCGAGGCCTGCGTCATCGTGGCGTTGATGGGTGTGGGACTGGCCATCGACCGGCCGCTCAACTGGCGCACCTGGAGTTCGACCTGGCGCCTGTTGCTCATCGCGATGCCGCTGTGCATTGCGGGCGTCGCGGTACTCGGTTGGTGGGCCGCTGCGCTCACCCCCGCTGCGGCAGTTCTGCTCGGCGCGGCCCTGGCGCCCACCGACCCAGTGCTGGCCTCAGACGTCCAGGTCGAGGGACCGACCTCGGGCGAGGGCTCCCACCAGGAAGACGATGAGGTCCGGTTCGCGCTGACATCCGAGGCAGGCCTGAACGACGCACTCGCATTTCCGTTCGTATACCTGGCGATATTCCTGGCGACCAAGGGGCCGATCGAGAATTGGATCGTGCCGTGGCTGGCGTGGGAGCTGGTCGGCAAGATCGTGATCGGTGGTCTGGTCGGCTGGTTCGCCGGTGACCTGCTCGGCCGTGGATTCTTTCGTTTCCCGATCAAACACGCGCGGCTGGCCGATCGCGGTGAGCCGATCGTCGCACTGGCCGCAACCTTCGCGGTGTACGGCATCACCGAACTCGTCGGCGGTTACGGCTTCCTGGCGGTGTTCGCCTGCGCACTGGCCATCCGCAACGTCGAACGGTCCAGCGGTTACCACGAGGAGATGCACAGTCTCATCGAACAACTCGAGCACGTCCTGACTTTGGTTGTGCTGCTTCTCGTGGGCGCTGCCCTCACCTCCGGACTGCTGGCCGAACTGACCTGGGGCGGCGTCTTGGTGGGTGTGGCCCTGGTGTTTGTCATCCGACCCGTGGTCGGGTGGCTGTCGCTGCAGGGTTGCGCCGACCTCGGCCCCAAAGAACGCAGGGCCACCGCGTTCTTCGGGGTCCGGGGTATCGGCTCGATCTACTACCTCGCCTACGCGGTCGCCGAAACCGACCTGCCACAGGCGAACATGCTCTGGGCCACACTGTCTTTCACGATCGTACTGTCGGTGGTGGTGCACGGTGTGAGCGCCGCGAGGGTGATGCGTCTACTCGAAGGCGAACGCGATGACGCTGCCGCCGCGGAACGGGATCCGAAGCAATGAACCACCCCCGCGGACTCAGGTTCCCTTGACGTTGAGAACCTGACGCAGTTCGAACTCGATGTCCACGAGTTCTCGAGCGTCACGCATCACAACGTCGATGTCTTTGTAGGCCGCCGGGATCTCGTCGATCCAGTCGGGTCCGTGCCGGTATTCGATGCCGACCATCGCCTTGTCCAGATCTGCCTCGGTGAACCGGCGCTTGGCTTCGGTGCGGGAGAACCGGCGACCGGCCCCGTGCGGAGCCGAGCACAAGCCCGCCGAATTTCCCTTGCCGCGCACGACATATGAGCGGGTGCCCATAGAACCGGGGATCACACCACGCACACCCTCGTGTGCATCGATGGCTCCCTTGCGGGTGAGCCACACGTCCTTACCCGCGTGGCGTTCCTGAACGGTGTAGTTGTGGTGGCAGTTCACCGAGTCCGTCTCGATGTCGGCAGGATCGCCGTCGTGGCCGATCCAGTCCGCGAACACCTGCCTGAACCGGTCCATCATCTCCGCGCGGTTCTCGAACGCGAACCGCTGGGCCCACGACAGTTCGGTCAGGTACGCGTCGAATTGCGGCGTCTGCGCCGGCAAGTAGGCGAGATCGGCGTTGGGTAACCCGATATGCCACTGCTTGCACAACTTCTGAGCGATCTTGATGTGCTTCTGCGCGATCTTGTTGCCGACGCCACGCGAACCAGAGTGGAGAAACAACCAGACGCCGCCGGCGTTGTCGATGCACAACTCGATGAAGTGATTGCCGCCTCCGAGCGAGCCGAGTTGCTCACGCCACTTGGGTGAGTGGGACAGGTCCACCCGGTTGCCCTCTGCATCCGCGGCGAGCGACGCCACCCGTTGCGCGGTGAACGGGAACCGGTCGAGCGAGTGGTTGTAGTTACCCGGCGACAGTGGGATGGCCGATTCGATCGATGCGCGCAGTGCCGACAGATCACGGCCTGCGAGGTCGTCCTCGCTGTACCGGGTCATCAGTGCGATCATTCCGCAGCCGATGTCCACGCCGACTGCTGCGGGGATCACCGCGTCGATGGTGGGGATGACCGTTCCCACGGCAGAACCTTTGCCCGAGTGGGCATCTGGCATGAGGGCGACGTGCGGGTGGACAAACGGCATCGCCGCGGTCTGTTTCGCCTGCTCGATCGTGTTGTCGTCGATGTGCGAAGCGAACGACAAGAGTTTGAACGAGTCGATACGTCGGGGCTTTCCCGCATTGCTGTCCATATGTCGGACACTATCGCCGGGGTCAAGGCGTTTGTGGCCGACCGAATGCTCGGTGGCCGGTCAGGTGGCCCGCGTCGGCTGATACCGGCGTATCAAGCCGACCACGAGTGCAGCCGCTCCGGCCAATCCGAAGATCACGACCTCGCTGGTCTGGTCTCCGCGCGCGGACTCGCATGCCTGCACTTGGCTGGTGTTGTCGCTGAGCCCGAGACTGTTGGCGGAGTTGTCGCCGAGATACCGATCGGCCAGCGCCCGGGTCAAGTCCTTGGTGGTGTCGCCCAAGTTGAACTCAGCGTCCTTCGCCACCGCCGACGAGTCGTCTTTGAGTGCCCAGCTCCCGCAGCCTGTGCCTTGCGAGTTGTCCACCGGCCAGAACGCGAACGCCGCAGCCACGACGAGCAGTATCGCCGCCGCGATGAGGAACACCCGACCCGGTTGCCCAGATCTCTTCGGCAGGTTCACAGCAGCGGGGTCCTTTCACGAACGAACGTCTTCTTTGATTCCTCGTTCATGATCGCAAAGTTGTTACCGATGGGCTTCGGTAGGCAAGAATCACTCACCACCCAGCTCGAGGAGCGATAAGCCCCGCGCGGTAAGCCCGAAGCGCAGCGGCTTCTTCGTCACCGTTTCAATGATCCCGGCATCGTCCAGGCGCTGTAGTCGCGGGCGGATGAACTGACTCGACCGTTTAGCCGCGTCGCCGAGGGCTTTCAATTTGACGGTGCGGTTCGCATCAAAGTGGTGAGCCTGGCCCAGGGTGTACAGGACTGCACCGATATCGTCGCGATCAACCGGCGGCACCGACTCGCGATCGAGTCCTACGCTCAGCGGGAATTGCTCATCTTCAAGCAGAACGCGGATGCTCGCCGCGATGGTGTCAATCTTCCGCCGACGCTCCGAGAGGTCGAGCAGCAAACGATGTTGCGCCTCGGCGATGATCTCCAGCATGTCGATCAGATAGGGCGTGAGGTCTCCGCGGTTCAACGGATTCTCCGCGTCGGCGAATGCCCGGTAGTAGCGATCCTTGTTGTCGGCTACGGTCGCCGACAGTGCCAGGCTCGCATACGGTGCCAGCACCTGCCGAAGGTCCAGTGCGAGAAGGTAGCGCCCGGTTCGGCCGTTCCCGTCGTAGAAGGGGTGCGTGTACTCGAACACGAAGTGCGAGACCACCGCTCTGATCAGCCGGGGAATCGAGTCGTCGCGTCCCTGGCTCAGCATGAGAGTCAGCGCGTCGTCGATCGCCGACTCGGGCAACACACCGGTGTGCACGACCTTGGTTCCTGATTCGATCGATACCGGTCCTTGCCGGAACCGCCGCCCATCGGGGGCGTCTTCGTCACGAATCTCACCCCGGGTCACCGCGTCGTAGACAGCCCGGATGTCGTCGAGCGTCTGCGGACTTTTGGCCTCGTCGTCGCCGATGGCGAGGTAGAGCCGCACCATCTCCGCGAACCGCCTAGTCGTGATGGGCCGTTCCGACCGCACGGCCTCGATTGCCTCGCTGATCTCCCTTCGGGTCGAGCGGACATGTTCGATCTCGTTTGTCGCCTGGATTTCGTCGATCACCATGCGATCCAGATAGTGGCGGCGTGCGGCGTCAGGTAGCCCCTCCCACTCGGCTCGGATCGTCGGCTCGAAGCTCATAATCCGTTCGATCAGGGCTGCGACTTGGGGTGTCATCATCGCGAACATCGAGTATTCGCCGATCATCAGGTCCCAGTGGAGGGCGGCAGGAGAATCTCGTCGAGCTCGTTCCTCGGCGTCGGCACCGACACGATCTCGCTGATGAAAGATCGACCTCAACGTCTTGTACGCCATCTGGTCCTTCCCGCGCCGTACACCGAATAGCTGCCTGCTTCAGGGTAGCTATTTTATCCAGTACCCACTCTGGACCAAATAGCATTGCGGGCGCGAGTGTCTTTTTACGACCAATGCGGACCGTCCGAGAAGTAGTTGATACCCGTCGGACAGGTCGCTGAGGCCGCTGTCGTCAACGCTGAACTCAGATCGAGGCCAATCACGGGTGGTGGCGTTGACGGCTAAAGATCAGTCACTGACGGACGTTGCCTGACTCGGTGGTTGATCCCCACCACTCCTGGCCCACCGCGGGGGTTCATACGACAAAGGCCAGATCAGAGTAGTTCCTGATCTGGCCTTTGCGAAGTGGAGCTAAGGGAATTCGAACCCCTTATGTTACCTGCGAAAATGCCGTTCTACCTGCGCAAATGCCCTACGGGCGCACATCTCAGCATGTTGGGCGACCTGGGAAGACCCACCGGGCGTGTCGCCTGTGGCAACAGGGACAGCCTCTTTCAGCCGTTCTCCAGCGACGCTGAGGCACGCATGGTGTCGTCGTCCTCCGTGTAGTTGGCCGTACACGTGAAGCCTTGGTATCCGACCTTGCCGCCAAAGCTGTTGTTCGCATTGACCTCGCCGACCACCGACCACTGCTCACCCTCGGTGACCACTGTGGCGCTGACGTCCCGGAAGTCCGCCGAGTTGGGGTCCTTCAGCACATCGCGCGCGGCGTCCTGGCACACATCCTTGGCGAGTTCTGCATACTGTTCGGCGGTCATCTCACTGTCAGGTGTCGAGCACGCGGCAAGCAGCAGAACGGCGGAGCCGACGAGGCCGAGCAGGAGACGCTTCATCAGATGGCCTTTCGGTGGGCGCGGGCCGCGTCCCTCTGTGAGCGGATACGGCGGAGGCGATTGGCGAGAATCGGATCGAACTCTATCGCCTCGGGTGCGTCGATGATCCGGTTGAGCACCTGCGCGTAGCGGACGGCCGACATTCCGAATTGCTCGCGCACCGCAGCCTCCTTGTTGCCACGCGCTCGCCACCATTGCGACTCGAACCCCAGGATGTTCCGCGCGACTTCAGTCATGCTTAGATCCCTTGCACGACAACGCCCCCCGGCCTGAATCCACAGCCGGGGGGCGTTTGTCGTTGGGGTCCAGCCTTCCCTGCCTTACCGAACGCGACGACTGTAGACGCAAAGTACGACAAAGGAAGTGGACGTACTACTTGCGGCTCTTCAATAGTTTCTGCACCGCCTGATAGCTGGTGCCCACATGCGGCGCGATCTGCGTCGCCGTCAGTCCCGAGTCCGCAGCTTCGTACACACCCCGCACGTAGGCTCGGTGCGCCTCATCACGTTCACGCGCCAACCGCTCAAGCCGCACCAGCAACGCCGTCTGCTCCTCGGTCGGATCCGGCAGCCTAGGCACGGCGAGCACTCCACCGCGCCGCGACGAACCCCGCGGCGTCAACAACGGTGATCACCGCTAATGCGACGACGATCCACGTCGGGCCGCCGGCCGCGGCGAAGATGATCAGCAGGGCCGCCGCGGTCAGTAGCGCGGCGAGCAATGCCTTCTCTCTGGTAGTCATGGCGTCTCCCCGACCAGCCGCATGGCCTCGGCTACGCCGAAGCGTTCGAGATGGTCTTTGAACCGGTGGGCGCCGGCGGCCTCGACGAAGGTGAGGTTCCGCTGCTTACCGTCCTGACGCCACAGCACGCGCCAAGATTCGGCACCGTTGGAGAGGACGCGCCTCTGGATAGAGGCCATCAGCGTTGCCTGGCGTTGCCACGAATGGGGATCATGATCCCGCATTTTATCTGCGGAGACAGACAATCGTGTTGCCTCGAAATGTTGCCTAAGTCAGAATCTATCTCGAAAAACTCTCTGACCTGCGGTTATACGGTGGAGCTAAGGGGACTCGAACCCCTGACCCCCACACTGCCAGTGTGGTGCGCTACCAGCTGCGCCATAGCCCCGTATTCGGTTTTTGCACCCGCGCCGGGTTGTTTGCCCTGGTGCTGCGTGCTCGATCGAAATTACACCATCGGCGCGAACCCGGCCAAATCCGCCGTAGCGGCGACTTCGGCCGGGTTCGTCCCCGGGTTCACCGGGGTGCGATGTTGTCAGTTGTTTGCGCCACCGAGGATCTGATCGACCCAGCCGGTTCCGTTGGTGATGGTGACCTTCTTGCCGTCCTGCAGCACGCTGGGAGTTCCGACCTGACCGTCGAGCGCCTTGGCAAGTTGCGTCTGCGACTCGTCGGCGATGGACTCGGCAGCCTGGACTTGAGTGCCGTCGGCGATGCACTGCTGGGTGGCATCCGATGCGCCGACTTCCTTGGCGAACCCGGCCAACGTCTGGTTGTCGTGGTCGTCGCCGCCCTCCTTCGGCTGCACCGCGAAGAGCTTGGAGTGAAACGCGAGTTTCACGTCCTGGTTCTCGGCGTCGGCCACGCACTTCATCGCGCCCGCTGCCCGAGAGCTGTAGTCACCCGACCCCGACTGCTCGTTGAGGAAGGTCAGCATGTGGAACCGCACCTGCAGCTGGCCGCTGTTGACGGCGTCGGTGATGGTCTGGCCGGATTGCTTCTCGACGCTGGCGCACGCCGGGCATTGGAAGTCCTCGAACATGTCGATGGTGTGCGGAGCCGTCGGGTTGCCCACCACGAAAGTCGCAGAGTTGGACAACACGGCGCTGTCGGCGCCGCCCTTGTTGCGCTGGCTGTTCCAGATGATGCCGCCGATGACCACCGCCGCGATCACCAACACCGCGAGGCCGGCGAGCACATACGTGGTGGTGCTCGATTGCGCCTGGGGCTGGTATTTCGACTTCGCAGTCTTGGGAGCGGGTCGCTTGTTGTTGCTGCTCAATGCTTTTCCTCGGTTGCCATTTCATCATCTACACCCGCGGCCGTCGCGGGGTCGTCGGAGTCATCGTCGTGGTCGTCGCGGGCCACCTGTGGTCGTGAGCCCGGGCCGAGTGCCAGGTGGCTTCGCGGGAAAACGATCAACCACGCTGCGAGCGCCAGGAACCCGACATCCCGAAGGATCTCGGTGAGATAGTTCCGCCACGACACATCGGCTTCCCCACCGCCTCCGAAACAACCGCAGTCGATCGTGTAGCCCCGTGCCCACACCGACACGATGGCCGCGATCAGCAGCACCAGCAACACCGCCGAGGCGATGGCCGCCGGACGTACGGCCAACCCGATGAACAGCAGCAGTCCCAACGCGATCTCAGCCATGGGTAGCACCAGCGACACCGCGTACGCGGTCGAATCCGGAAACAGGTGATACGCCTTCACCGCGATCTCGGACTGGTCGGGATCAACCGCCTTGATGCCACCGGCGATCAGCCATACCGCCGCCAAGCCGATACGAACCGGCACGCTCACGACGTATCTCCACACGCGCACCAGCCTAACGACCACCGCCTGAGAGGTCGCTTAGCGAATCAGCGAGCTTCAGACATGTGCGAAGCGGAGGTCGACAGGTGTCGGCCGATACCATCTCGTGGTGACCATTCCAGGTTCCCCGGACCAGACACCGCATCCTGCTGACGTGGGTGTGGAAGAGGTCGGACACACCCACGCCAACGTGGCAGGCGGTCGACTCCGTGCCGCCACATTCGGCGCGATGGACGGCCTGGTCACCAATATCAGCCTTGTCGCCGGTGTCGGCGCGTCAGGCGCCAGCGGCCACACCATCGTCCTCAGCGGTGTTGCCGGGCTGGTGGCCGGAGCGTTCTCGATGGCCCTCGGTGAGTTCGCGTCGGTCTCCACCCAGAACGAGCAGGTGGACGCGGAGGTAGCTGTCGAGCGTCGTGAGATGCGTAAGCACCCTCAGGAAGAACTGCACGAACTGGTCGAAGCGTTCATCGACATGGGGATGTCGGAGCAGACCGCGACGGCGGCGGCCGCCGAGATCCACCAGGACACCGACAAGGCCGTGAGCCTGCACCTGACGCAGGAACTCGGGGTCGATCCCGATGAGAAGCCGTCACCGAAGGTCGCAGCGGTCTCGTCGTTCGTGATGTTCTCGATCGGCGCGGTGCTCCCGCTCATCCCCTATCTGCTCGGGTTCGAATCGCTCACCGCAGGATTGCTCGTGGGTGCCGCCGGCCTGATCCTGGTCGGTGGGCTGGCTGCCCGGATCACCGGCCGACCGATCTGGAAAGGCGCGCTGCGACAACTCCTTTTCGGTGTCATCGCAGCCGGCGCCACCTATCTCGTCGGATTCGCGATCGGGGTGCCGGCGGGCGGCTGACCCCGTTCACGCACGGCCTTGCGTGTCGCGCTTCGGTTCGAACCGGAGCGGGGCGCACAAGGCCGTGCGGCGTCTGGTCTCTCAGCTCGATCCGAGCACACCGTCCACCAGTTCCTGGGCCTCGTTCTGAACCTGAGCCAGATGGTCTGCGCCGTTGAAGGATTCGGCGTAGATCTTGTACACGTCTTCGGTACCCGACGGCCGAGCCGCAAACCAGGCGTTCTTGGTGGTCACCTTCAGACCACCGATCTTCGCGCCGTTACCCGGCGCTTCGGTGAGCACTGCGGTGATCTCCTCGCCGGCCAGCTCCGTCGCCTTCACCTGCTCGGCCGACAGCTTCCCGAGCACCGCTTTCTGCTCGCGGGTGGCCGGGGCGTCGCGACGCGCGTACGCGGGCGACCCGCCGTATTGCTCAGCCAGCTGCGCATACCGTTCGGACGGTGAGATGCCGGTGACGGCAAGGATTTCCGAGGCCAACAGCGCCATGATGATGCCGTCCTTGTCGGTGGTCCACACCTGCCCGTTCTTGCGAAGGAATGACGCGCCCGCGCTTTCCTCGCCACCGAACCCGACCGAACCGTCGAGCAGCCCGGGCACAAACCACTTGAAACCCACCGGCACCTCTACGAGCTGCCTGCCGATCCCCGCGACCACCCGATCGATCATCGACGAGGACACGAGGGTCTTCCCCACTGCCGCATCCTTCGGCCAGTCGGGCCGGTGGGTGAACAGGTAGTCGATGGCAACCGCCAGGAAATGGTTCGGATTCATCAGGCCGCCGTCGGGAGTGACGATGCCGTGCCGGTCGGAGTCGGCATCGTTGCCGGTGGCGATCTGGAAGGAATCCCGCGCGTCGATCAGCGATGCCATCGCGTTCGCGGAACTGCAATCCATCCGGATCTTGCCGTCGGTGTCGAGGGTCATGAACGAAAACGTGGGATCCACAATGGGATTGACGACAGTCAGTCGTTCCAGCGTGTAACGGGCACCCAGCTCGGCCCAGTACCCAACTGACGCGCCGCCCATCGGATCGGCACCGATACGCACACCGGAGTTCCTGATGATGTCCATGTCGACCACAGAATTGAGGTCGTCCACATAATTGGCGCCGAAGTCATAGGTCCCGTAGAACTCGGACTCCTTGGCCCGCTCGAACGGGATTCGTCTGACGCTGCCCAGACCGCTCTGCAACAACTCGTTGGCGCGAGCGGCGACCTGCGAGGTGATATCGGTGTCGGCAGGCCCACCGTTGGGCGGGTTGTACTTGAAGCCGCCGTCGCGTGGAGGGTTGTGGGACGGCGTCACGACGATCCCATCGGCACTCGGTCCCCCGCCGCGGTTGTGCGTGAGAATCGCATGACTCAACGCCGGTGTCGGAGTGAATCGGTCTTTGTTGTCCACCAGGACACGGACATCGTTGGCCACCAAGACTTCGATGGCCGTCTGCCATGCGGGCAGCGACAACGCGTGGGTGTCGCGTGCGATGAAGAGCGGTCCGGTGATGCCGGCGACGGTGCGGTACTCGACGATCGCCTGGGTGGTCGCAATGATGTGGTCCTCGTTGAACGCACCGTCGAGACTGGAGCCGCGATGGCCCGACGTGCCGAAAACGACTTGCTGGGCCGGGTTTTCCGGGTCAGGCTTTTCCGAGTAGTAGGCGTCGATCACCGCCGACACATCAATCAGATCTTCCGGTAGTGCCAGGGTCCCCGCACGCGGGTGAGCCATTGAAAATCCTTCCGGTTGTCTGCGACCGGCCGGCGGGCGGCGGTCACAATCCTCGGCGTCTTTGACTGGACCATCCGAATTCTGCCACCGATCGCGGTCGCCATGGGGTTGGCGCGGGTTACACTCCTCCCGAACACCGCTCCAAACGTCTGGGCGGACGACCTCGGTCGGGGTGACGGAGGCACATCAATGCGCGTTCACACGTTGTTTCGGCGTGGGCTGGGAGTGAAGGTCGCGGCCGCCGTCTTCGCAACCGCCGCTGCCATCGGGTTCACTGCTGCGCCCGCAAGCGCTGCCCCGTTCATGCCGGCCACCGATTCGGATCCGTTTTATGCAGAGCCTGCGGGCATCGAAGGTGTAGCCAACGGTGACGTGCTCCGAGTGCAATCGCTGCCGAGTCCGTTCCCCGGATCCAGTGCCCAGAAGGTGTTGTTCCGCAGCACCAATTCGCAGGGCGAGCCGATCGCCGCTGTCACGACGGTCATCGTTCCCGACGGCGGGGCCCGCCACGACCTGCTGTCGTATCAGCCGTTCACCAACTCGCTCGGGCCGCAGTGCGCGCCGTCGCATCAGATCTTCCGTGGCGGTTTGCAGGAGCAGCAGCTCATCGGTCTGGCGCTGGCGCGTGGAGTCGCGGTGAACATTCCCGACCACCTCGGACCGACCAGCGCATATGGGGCGGCCCGACTCGGCGGCACCATCACGCTGGACTCCATCAGGGCCGTCCAGTCGAGCCCCGGATTCCGGGTCGGCGATTCTAGCACGGTCCTGGCCGGGTATTCGGGTGGCGCCATGGCCACGGCCTACGCAGGCGTGTTGGCACCCACGTACGCCCCGGACCTCGATCTTGTCGGTCTGTCAGCGGGTGGCACCCCGGTCAATCTCGAGGCAATCGCCCGCACACTGGGTGTGGCCCCGAACCCGTTGTTCGGCCTGGGCTTCGCAGCCTCCCTCGGCCTCGAGCGCGAGTACCCGAACGAGGTGTCGTTGTCTGAGCAACTGAATGGTCGGGGGGTCGCGCTGGCCAACCAGATCCGCAACGCGTGCACCGACCAGATCGTCGATGCCGGCGCCAACATGAAGATCGCCGACGTGGTCAACTCAGGCAGCCTGGCCAACACCCAGGCCGGTGTCGATGCCCTCAACCGCAACAGCGTCCAGATGTTCCCAGGCGCGCCGCGGATGCCGGTGCTGCTCTACCAGGGTGCCGATGATCAGCTCACTCCCACGTCCCGGGTGCTGGCCACCGCTGCACACTGGTGCCGCCAGGGAACGCGGGTACAGACGGTGATCGTCCCCGGTGACCACGGCTCCACCATCGCGTCCGGTGTCCCGATCGCATTGAGCTACCTCAACGACCGCCTGGCAGGGGCGCCGGCACCCAGCACATGCTGATACCCGGTTTGCCGGCGGCGGCGTCGGTCTTGGTGTTGCCCGGTGGCACGGACAACTCCACGACGCCGTTCAGCCGACGCCAACCCGCGCCGATGCGGATGTACCCGTTCACGCTGTCGCTGCGTGCGCTTCCACGAGTGGTGGTTCACCAGGCCGTCTACGACGTCCACGGGTGGAACGGCGAGCAGAACAGTCCCCTCGCTCCGGCCCAAGCCGCCTTGGACCACCTCATCGACGCGCACCCGGATTCCCCGGTGATCCTGGTCGGGCATTCGATGGGCGGCAGGGTCGCCGCGCACCTCGCCGCCGACAAACGGGTGGCCGGCGTTCTCGCCTTGGCGCCATGGTGGCAGCACGCGGATTGGGAGTACATCCACGGCGAGGCACGGGTCTTGGCGCTGCACGGGACTGCCGATCAGCGAACGTATTCGGCCCGGACGGAAAAGGGCATCACCCAACTCCGCGAACGTGGGGTCGACGCCGAGTTCGTGCCGATCGAGGGCGGCGGTCACGCCATGCTCGACCACGTCTGGACGTGGCAATCGACTGCTCTGACCTTCGTCCGCAGTTTCCTGTAGTCGAAGTTCGCGCCACCTACGACGAAACGCCCCGGTTGCAACCGGAGCGTTTCGAAGTGAGCGGAGCGAATTTCGGCCTAAGGGGTCGGCCTGAGTGGTCAGCCGACGTAGTCGAACGTGTCGGGATGCGGGCCGACCCGACCGTCCTCGCCCTTGTCGAGCGCGTCGATCTTGGCAACTGCCTCGCTGTCGAGTTCGAAGTCGAACAGCGCGAAGTTCTCTTGCACCCGCTTGGGGGTCACCGACTTCGGGAAGATGATGTCGCCGCGCTGAATGTGCCAGCGCAACACAACCTGTGCCGGGCTCTTGCTGACATCGGCGGCCAAGTCGGTGATCACCGGATCGTCGAGAACCTTGCCCTGCGCGATCGGTGACCAGGCCTCGGTCGCGATGCCGTGGTCGCTGCCGTACTTGCGCACGGTGTCGTTGGCCAGATACGGGTGGACCTCGATCTGATTGACCGCCGGCACCAGTTCGGTCTCCTTGGCGAGCCGCTCGAGGTGCTCCACCTGGAAGTTCGACACACCCACGGACTTCGAACGGCCCGACTTCGCGAACTCGATCATCGTGTTCCAGGTGGAGACGTAATCGCCGCCGTACTGGGTGGGCAGCGGCCAGTGGATGAGGAACAAGTCGATGTAGTCGAAACCGAGATCGGACAGGGTGGCGTCGAACGCTTCACGCGCAGCATCGGGCTCGTGGAACGAGTTGTTCAGTTTGCTCGTCACGAAGATCTCGTCGCGCGGGATGCCCGAGGCGCGAATGCCTTCGCCCACCTCTTTTTCGTTGCCGTACATCTCTGCGGTGTCGATGTGCCGGTAACCGATGTCGAGTGCCGTCTTGACCGCATCGGCGGTGTCCTCGGGTTTGATCTGGAAGACACCGAAGCCCAGCTGCGGAATGGTGTTCCCGTCGTTGAGAGTGATGTTCGGAACCTGAGTCATCGTCGTACTCTCCTCATTGGTTGTGCCCTGGACACAGAAACGGGGAGAGAACCATTGTTTGGTTCTCCCCCCGTATCCGTGATCTGACGGTGGAGCTGCCGGGAATCGAACCCGGGTCCTTCGCCGTTTCAGCAGGGCTTCTCCGTGTGCAGTTCGCTAAGCCTCTACTCGGATCTCTCGGTCACGCGAACAAGCCGAGATGACGATCCCAGTCGCTGTTTGATGTCCCATTGCGGTCCGCGACCGCCCGCAACGGTTAGCTCTCTGAATGATGCCGGTACCCGGGGCGAGAGCTCACCCGGGCCGACAGACCAGCCGTCGCTTAGGCAGCGAGGGCGTAGTCGCGCTGATTCTTATCGGCGCTTAATTGGTTGCTATGACGCTTACGGTGGTCTCTAGCCTGCACCGACACGCTTCCCCTACCTTGACGCACGCAGTCGAAACCGTTCAGCCCCTCGATAGGTTCCACCGCACCGAAGTACGGCAGACATACATCGTAACAAGCACTGCGGCCCGAATCATTCCCATTTCGATTCGGGCCGCAGTGTCGTCACCCTCTCGGGCGCTGTGATCAGGCCGGTTGCACGGCTGTACCGATCACTGCCAGTGCCTCGGCGAGCGGGTCGCGCGAGTTGATCACGTTCTCTGCCGAGTCCAGCACCACGTCGACCACCTCGGGAAGCTGCGGTGCCACCACGCCCACACTCTCGACGACGGCGGTTGCGATCTGGACTGCGTCCGGTGCCTGATCGGCCAACGAAACCGACCCTTGCTCGACCGTCGAATCGATGGACGCCACCGGAGTGTCGCCCGCCGGTGAGTCGTTCACCGCCGACTCCCGCAACCACGTGCTCACGTATTCCGAGCCCGTGCGCCCCGACGAATCGGCAGGCTGGTCGAAATAGCTGACGTGACTCGGCCCCGGGTACCAGTAGCTGGGTTCGGTTGCCATCGTCACGAGCCCGAGATTGTCGCGGAGGCCGGCCTCCCTCTCGTACTGGAGTCTCGCCTCCCAGGAGACGGGCAGATCCACCACGAAGCCGAGCACTCCGGAGACAGACAGATCGTCCGGGGTGGGCACGGCCACTGATGGCGAACTGTTCTTCTCCACCGCCTGGCCGAGCGATTCCGAACCCGACAGCCAGTCCGGCGTGGCGAGTACGTACGCACCGGTCCGCAGTGCCGTACGGACTAGTGCGTTCCCGAGATCAGACGCAATGCCTGACGGGTCGGTGGTGTCGATGTGCATCTGTTCGGCGATGTTCGCGCCAGTCCGGACCACCTGTGCATCCTCGGGAATCGAGCACGCGAAGTCGCCTGTCTCACAGAGAGATACGACCCGACCGGTGAGCGCACCGAATCCGGCCGATCCAACCGACCCGATGCCACCGCCAACCGCGACCTCCGTGGTACCGGACAACGTGCGAGCCCCGTTCAGCGGTGCCCGAAGACCCGGCGCCCCGGGTACGAGACCCGTACCGGCGGCGCGGTTGGGATCGGAGATCAGGTACACGCCACGTACCCGGTCGGGCGCCACAGGCCCCCGGTTCTCGCCGATGTCCGCGGCGACCTTGTGCGCGATATCCGCGCCCTGGCTGTAACCGACGATCGCGATGTCGGTGCCCGGTCCGCACTGTGCCCCGATCTGGCGGATCTGGGCGTTGGTGGCCTCGACTCCTCGCGCGGAGGAATCGGCGTATGTGGTCCCGTCGGCGGTGTAGCCGAAGTCGGCCGGGTACGGAACGTAGGTGGTTTGCATTTCCCCTGGGGGCACCCCACGCCCGGCTTCTTCGATCGTGGGGGCCAGAACTCCGGCCTGCTGGTGCGGGTCCCGGTTGACGCTCGAGTCGAGCGTGCCCGGTACCACCACCACGTGCAGGTCCGGGCAGTCACTGATCGGCCGGGCCGATGCGACCTGCGGTGTGGCGGTCAGCGAGATCGCCGCTGCCGCTACAGCGGCAGCGCCCAGCACAGAACCCCGTAAACGGCGTCTGGCCGGTGAAGAGGTGAGGCCACCGGTGTGGCCTCGCGTTCGATTCATGCTCGGTTGCTCCTGTTTTGACACGCACCACAAAGGGCGACATGTTCTTTACGATGTGCCCGAAAACGGCCGATTGGCCACCCGCATCAACGAGGGCTTTCCAGAAATGACACATGGCGATCATCTGTCATCCGATTGAACGGCGCGCGGCGAGAAAGGCACGCGCACACAAATTGCTGGGCGCGACAGGTGAACGAAATGGTCCACGTCGGCTCAGCACTTGAGGTTTGGGCCACCAAGGCACGTGAATGTGATCTTCATCGCTCAATGTGGTCCGGGGACACGGCGGACCGTGCGATGAGGTAGTTCGTGTCCGCTTGGGGCCGAGCGACTCTCGGCCGGCGCCCGATCACCCGCCGGGCGACGAGCCCATGGTTCTCAACTCGAAAGTCCGGCACAGTGCCCGATCGGCGATTCGAACGGACCGGTGCGCGCGGACCCACTAACAAATCCCAGAAAAAAGCACGGTTGGACAAATAGATGAATTGTCCAAGATCAATTCAGGCGGCGACGCTGAATATGCGGTGGGTGTTTTTAACGCATTCCCTTGACGCGCCGGCCCAATTCACGAGTGACCTCGCGTTCGGCGTCACGGCGGGCCAGATCGTGCCGTTTATCGTGAGCCTGTTTACCGCGCGCCAGCGCCAATTCCACTTTGACCTTGCCATCGCTGAAATACATCGACAGCGGTACCAGGGTCAGGTTGCCGTCACGGATTTTCCCGATCAGGCCGTCGATCTCGCGGCGGTGCAGAAGCAGTTTGCGATTGCGGCGGGGGGCATGGTTTGTCCACGAACCGTTGCCGTACTCCGGGATGTGTAGGCCCCGCAACCACACCTCGCCGTTGTCGACGGTGGCGAAGGCATCGACCAGTGACGCCTTGCCATCGCGCAGGCTCTTCACCTCGGTGCCCAGCAACGCGACGCCCGCCTCGTAGGTGTCGAGAATGGCGTAGTTGTGCCGCGCCTTACGGTTCGTCGCAATCGCCTTGCGACCTTTTTCCTTCATCGATTCACCTACCTTCGTCCCGTCTTCTTGCGCTCGTGGTGCGCCGAGCTCTTCATTTCACCGAGCCACGCAACACTACACACGCTGCGTCCGGACGTCGCGTGATTTGTCTACCGGCCGAGAACGGCGGTGTCACTCGCGGACGTAGTACCGCAGCGTGCCGTATGCCGTCACGCTCGAGAGCACCACGCCGATGATGATCAGCCACGGGGCCACGAACAACACGTCGGCCGTCTGGATCTTGGCCAAGATGTTCACCCCGTAGAGGTCTTGCAGTGCCCGGTCGAAGAACAACGCCTTGGCTCCGAATAGTCCCGCGATGGCCAGCAGTGAACCCACCACGGTCGCGACCACAGCTTCGAGGAGGAACGGCAGCTGGGTGTACCAGCGTGTCGCACCCACCAGGCGCATGATGCCCACTTCCGTGCGTCGGGTGTAGGCAGCCACCTGGACAGTGTTGGCGATCAACAAGATCGCGGCGATCGCCTGCACCAACGCGATGGCGAAGGCAGCATTACGAGCCCCGTCGAGGACGCTGAAGATCCGTTTGACCAGCTCGCGTTGATCGAGGACGCCGTCCACTCCGTCGGCGTCCTTGAACTGATCGAGGACCGCACCGAACTGATTCGGGTCCGCCATCCTGACCTTGAACGATGCGGGAAGAGTGTTCTCCCGCACCAGCGCGGCGATGTCCGGGTTGTTCGCGAACGTCTTGGTCTTGGCGTCTTTGAACGCCTCGGCGCGGTCGATGTACTGCACCGACTCCACGCCACGGGCAGCTTCGATCTGCTCACGCAGCGGCGCACACGGCGCGGCCTTGCAGTCGGGGTCGGCGTCGGTCACCGGATCGGAGATGAAGATCTGCATCTCCACCCGGTCGAGGAAGATGTCCTGGGTCTTGTCGGCCATCTGCACCACCAGCAACCCGGCGCCGAACATGCCCAGCGTGATCGCGGTGGTGATGGTCATCGCCATGGTCATCGTGACGTTGCGGCGCAGTCCGTTCAGGACCTCGCTCAATATGAAACTCGCGCGCATGTGAGTTCGGGTGTCCTCCCGGTCGGGACTACAGAAGTAGGTGAAGGTCGAAGGGTCGCAGTCGGCTCAGCCGCCGAGCCCGTAGACGCCATGGGCGTCGTCACGGGTGAGACGGCCGTTGCTGAACTCGAGCACACGGCGCCGCATCGCATCGACGATCTGGCGGTCGTGAGTTGCCATCACCACCGTGGTCCCGCGTCGGTTCACCCGATCGAGCACCTCGACGATCTCCCGGCTGGTGTCGGGATCCAGGTTGCCGGTGGGCTCGTCGGCGAGCAGCAGCAGCGGCCGGTTGGCGATGGCGCGGGCGATGGCCACGCGCTGCATCTCGCCGCCCGACAGCTCGTAGGGCATACGGTCCGCTTTGCCGGACAGCCCGACGTACTCGAGAACTTCCGGAACCACCTTCGACACGGTGCTCTTAGGCTTTCCGATCACCTCGAGGGCAAACGCGACGTTCTCGGCCACCGACTTCTGCTGCAGCAAACGGAAGTCCTGGAACACACATCCGATGGACTGGCGAAGCTTTGGCACGCGTCTGCCCGGCAATTTGTTCACGTGGAAATCACCCACATAAACATCACCCGAGGTGGGTTTGTCTTCCTTCAACAGGAGCCGGAAGAAGGTGGATTTACCTGATCCGGAGGGGCCGATGAGAAACGCGAAATCGCCCTTGTCCACCTCGAGAGAAAGATCTCGCAAGGCGGGCCTGGTCGATGCCTTGTATTGCATCGTCACATTCTTGACGCTGATCACGGTCTGCCAGTGTAACCACGGATCCTGGCCATCCGGCTCAGACTTGCCCGGGCCCGGGCACCGAGATCACCTCGCGATGCTGGGGGTGGGAATCTCCAATCCCGGGATCAGCCCGCCCCGGGGCTGTTCGGTCTGCGTGGGGACCGTGGTCTCGAGGGTCGACGAGCTCGAGGGTGGCTCGACCTCCACGGACGACTCGGTGGTCTCGGGTGTGGTCGTCGTAGCGGTTGTTGTCGTCTCCTCGGTGGTCTCCGGAGGCGGCGGTGTGGTGGTGGGGACCTGTTGCTGCCGGCTGGTCGTCGCCTGCGCCTTCTCGTCGTCGAGATTGCTGTAGTACTCCGACCGCTGGCCGTACAGGAGCATGGCGCCGATGAACAGCAACATCAACGCTGCTGTGGTGGTACGAACCCTGCCGCCGAAGAGTGTGCGCGGGATGCGGTGCCACCACGCTGGGCGGTCCTCGGTCTCTGTGGCGGCCGGCGTGGGCGCACCGCCGGCGGGGATGTTCGCCGAGTTCAACGGCTCGTTGTCCGGGTTCTGTTGGTTGTCGGTCATCGGCTTCCCTCCTCGGCTGCGACGGGTGACACGGAATCGGTTTCGATGACGCTGCCCGGGGCCAGCGCTATACCGGCGCGACCGAATGCCCGGACGATGCGCGAGCGGAGGTCGCGGCTCACCTCGAACTGTTTGCCTGGCAGGGTGCGGGCGACGATGCGGACCGTCATGGTGTCCACCTCGATGTCGATCACGCCCATCGCGGTCGGCTCGTCGAGCAGCAGATTGCGGGTGCGCGAGTCGGTGAATGCCTGGTGCCCGATCTGGGCGATGAGGTCGTTCACCTTGCTCATGTCGGCACCGATCGGCAACGGGATGTCGACCACCGACCGCGCCCAGTCCTTCGACAGGTTGATGGCCTTGACGATCTGGCCGTTGGGGATGGTGATCATCTCGCCATCGGCGGATCGCAGTTTGGTGATGCGCAGTGTGACGTCCTCCACCGTCCCCTCGGCGGGTTCGGTTGCGCCGACGATGGCCAGGCTGACCACGTCTCCGAATCCGTACTGCTTCTCGGTGATGATGAAGAATCCGGACAGCAGGTCCTGCACGATGCGCTGCGCACCGAAACCGAGGGCCGCACCGAGCACTGTCGCGGGCGCAACGAATCCGGTGATGGGGACGTTGAACTGCCGCACGATGTTGAAGCCGGCGATGATGTACACGATCGCGATCGCCGCCCAGGCGAGGATCTGCGCCACCGAGTGGCGATGCTTGATCGCCTCCGAGCGCACGAGGGCATCGGATTCGGTGAACTGCGAGTCGATACGCGCGGTGATCCGTCCGACCACCCACTGGATGAATCGGGTCGCGAGCAGGGCGCCGAGCACCCAGAGAACGATGGAGAGTCCCTGTAGGGACAGCCATCGGACGAAGCGGCTGGTGCCGGCCGGGGTTTCCGGCGCTGCGGTCACGAGCGCGACGAGGTCTTGCATCAAATCGGGTTGCTCCTCCGGGTCGTGTGTTGGGATCGAGCCAATACCGTCCGGCGCCTACTCGAAGCACGCGGCCGGTGGACACCGGTTCAGGCGGGTGGTGCGGTCAGGCGTTCTGTGCCATCCGCCAGCGAATACCGGATTCGATGAACCCGTCGATGTCGCCGTCGAGAACCGCGGTGGGGTTGTTCACCTCGAACTCGGTCCGTAGGTCTTTGACCATCTGATAGGGATGCAGCACATATGACCGCATCTGGTTGCCCCAGCTGGATCCGCCGTCTCCCTTGAGGGCGTCCATCTCGGCGCGTTCTTCCTTGCGTTTGCGCTCGAGCAGCTTGGCCTGCAGCACGCGCATGGCGGCTACCTTGTTCTGCAACTGACTCTTCTCGTTCTGACAGGTCACCACGATACCGGTGGGAATGTGTGTCAGACGCACAGCGGAGTCCGTGGTGTTCACCGACTGTCCACCAGGACCCGATGAACGGTAAACGTCAACGCGCAGTTCGGTTTCCGGGATCTCGATGTGGTCTGTGGTTTCCACCACAGGGAGCACCTCGACCTCCGCGAACGACGTCTGCCTGCGACCCTGGTTGTCGAACGGACTGATCCGCACCAACCGGTGGGTGCCCATCTCGATGGACAACGTGCCGTACATGTACGGCCCCTTGACCGCGAAGGTGGCCGACTTGAGTCCGGCTTCTTCGGCGTAGGAGGTGTCGTACACCTCGACCTTGTAGTTGTGCTTCTCCGCCCAGCGGATGTACATGCGCATCAGCATCTCGGCCCAGTCCGCGGCGTCCACGCCACCCGCGCCGGATCGAATGTTGACCAGCGCGTCACGGTGGTCGTATTCACCCGCCAGCATCGTCTTGACCTCCATCGCCTCGATGTCGGCCCGCAGTGCGATGCGCTCGGCGTCGGCGTCGGCCATCGCCTCGGTCTGGGACGCGCCTTCCTCGGATTCGGCCAATTCGTAGAGGAGTGGCACGTCTTCCAGTCGCTGCCTCAGCTCGGAGACGCGCCGCAGCTCACCCTGGGCGTGGGACAGCTCACTGGTCACCTGCTGGGCGTGTTCCTGGTTGTTCCACAGCTCCGGATCGGCGGCCTGGTGTTCGAGTTCGTCGATCCGTCGCCGGAGCTCCTCGAGGTCGAGCACCTTCTCCACTGTGGTGAGGGTCGAGTCGAGGGCGTCGAGGTCTGCTGAAACGTCTGGATGCACGGTCACCCAGGCTACCGGTCCTTCGAGACCATGGCGGCGACCGCCGCAGCGGGACTCTCGAGGATCAGTGCTTACGCAGGTCCGGACCCGACGTGCCCGGACCACCGCCGATCGACCCGGCGATCTGCCAGGTCGATTCGGCCTTACCCGGTTTGTAGGTGACCGGGACCTGGTCGCCGATCTGCGGCCACGCCGACGACATCGGCATCACGAACCGGCCGTAGACATCGGTCGGCGCTGTGTCCGGCCCGGTGATCGTGCCCGAGACAGTGCAGAAGGCCTGGTGGTTCTTGTCACCTTCGATGGGTTTGTCCGCCACCCCGGTCAGCGTGAGGGTGCCGGGCACCCGATCGGTGAACGCGGCGTTGCCCTCGCGAGGGGCAGCGGCGCCACCGGACCGTCCGCGTTGCCACTGGATCAACAGCACCGCGAGCAACCCGGCGAGCATCAGCGTGATGATGATCGAGAACCACATGAAAATCGCACTCCTGGGGTCGGAAGCGGTCGCCGGTCCGGTCGTTCGCGGCACGCCTGTCGGTTGTCATCAGGTTAGCCGGACGACCTGGCGACACTGGCCGGCAAGCAGGTGTCTGTAGTTTTAGCGTCCATGAACTCGCCGACGCAGTCCGACCTCGACGTGGCGCTGACGCTGGCCGACGCCGCCGACGCCATCACCATCGACCGTTTCGGCGCAGTGGATCTGCGCGTCGACTCCAAACCCGATCTGACCCCGGTGTCCGACGCCGACCTCGCCGTCGAGACGACGCTGCGTGAGAGGCTCGCGGACCTGCGTCCCGACGACGCGGTTCTCGGCGAAGAGTTCGGAGGCGAGGCGCAGATCAGCGGTCGCCAGTGGGTGATCGATCCGATCGACGGTACAAAGAATTTCGTGCGCGGGGTGCCGGTGTGGGCCACCCTGGTAGCGCTCCTCGTCGACGGGGTGCCGCAGGTGGGGGTGATCAGCGCGCCCGCTCTCGCGCGCCGGTGGTGGGCTTCGGCGGGCGAGGGTGCATTCGCGCAGCGCCCGGACGGCTCGGCGCGGCCGATCACGGTGTCGCAGGTGACCGAACTCGACGCGGCGAGCCTCGCGTTCTCGAGCCTGTCGGGGTGGCGCGACCGCGGGATCCGGGATCAGTTCATCGCCTTGACCGACTCTGTCTGGCGGGTCCGCGGTTATGGCGACTTCTACAACTACTGCCTCGTGGCCGAGGGTGCGGTCGACATCACCGCGGAGCCGGAGGTGTCTTTGTGGGACCTCGCGCCGCTGGACATCCTGGTGCGTGAGGCGGGCGGGACGTTCACCTCGCTCGACGGAACGGCCGGCCCCCACGGCGGGAGTGCGATCGCCACGAACGGCGCCTTGCATACGGCCGTTCTCTCCTCGCTACGGCAGGGCGACGGCGCATACTGACACCATGCAGATCACACACTTCGGGCACTCCTGCATCCTGGTCGAACACGACGGCACCACAATCCTTTTCGATCCCGGCAACTTCTCGCACGGGTTCACCGGGCTCACCGGGCTCGACGCCATCCTGATCACGCACCAGCACCCCGATCACGTTGATGTCGCGGCGTTGCCCGATCTGGTCGCCGGTAATCCGGACGCGGTGCTGTACGCGGATCCGCAGACAACCCGTCAACTGAACGACGACGACGTCGCAGGCTCGTGGACCGCAGCCCACCCGGGCGACGAGTTCGCCGTCGGCGGCCTCACGGCCCGCATCACCGGTGGCACCCACGCGGTGATCCACCCCGACATCCCCACCATCGACAACGTGGCCTACCTGTTGGGCGACGATGCCGGTCGGGCACAACTGATGCACCCCGGGGACTCGCTGTTCGTGCCGGACGTGGAGGTGGACGTGCTGGCCATGCCGACCATGGCGCCGTGGATGAAGATCAGCGAGGCGATCGACTATCTGCGTGCAGTCTCGCCGAGGGTGGCCTTCCCCATCCACCAAGGCCTACTCGGCGATGCAGGCCTCAAGATGCACTACAGCCGGTTGTCCGAGATGAGTGATCCCGCAACCGACTTCATTGTCCTGCCCGGAGAGGACGCGCTCGACCTGATGTGACGACTTCAGCCGATCACGAGACGTCGGGGAACAGACCACCACCGACAACCTGGTCGACGACGCGCGTGATTCCGTATGCGATCCACAGGGCGATCACCGCCCAGAGAACGGGATGCCTGACGGCTCGCGCGAGACCGGCCACCGATCGTCGCCGCGCCAGCAATACGCCGGCGAGCGCAACGAACACCATGGTCGCGGCAAGGCTGATCGGGCCGAAGAAGTTGTAGGCGAAGGCATCAGAGAACTGGCCGTGGGCGGCAGCCGTCCAGCTGCGGGTGAGCCCGCAACCGGGGCAAGGCAGCCCGGTGACCAGTCGTACCGGGCACAGCGTGGGCCCCGATGTGCTGAGAGCTGGGCTGATGAGGAACGCTGCGGCGACCGCACCCAGACCGAGACCGGCGGCAATCCGAACATTTCGTTCGGACTGCCGCCGGTCTGCGGTTGGCGGGGCCGCCACGTCAAGCCATCACTTCAGGGGGACACCGTTGGAGTCGGGGAGCTTGCGCATCGCGATCAAGACTATGTCGATGAGTGTCCAGATACCGAGGCCACCACAGGTGAGCAGCTTGGCGATACCGAGGCCGGTGTATCCGAGGTAGAAGCGGTCGATGCCGAGACCGCCGACGAATACGGAGATCAGCAGGGCTGTGAGCCATTCCTTGTCCGAGAACAGGCCGGGCACCTGAGAAACCGGGAACCAGTTGCTCGACTGGGTGCGCACCTGCGTCTCCGGCTTGACCTGTCCGGAGCGGACAAGCCCGGCGAGGTCCTGGTACCCCATCGGGCCCTGCTCCTGGCCGAAGATCGAAGCGTAGAAGGTGTCGTTGTACGGGCCGCCCTGCGGCTGGGGTGGCGGTGCCGGATACCCGGGAGGAGGTTGTGTCATGAGGAGCAGGATATGGCACGGCACCGGGCTTCGGCTGGTCCTGGACCATTTTCTGAACATTTGAATGACGGCCGGAGAAAATCCCGCGTGAGCTGCGCAAACAATAGTACGCATTGCTAATCGGTTGGTAGTCGCACCCATCTGCGACCGGCGGCCCGAACGGGCGCGTGACAACCGACCTTACTGAGTAGTAAGGTCCGTGCTGTCCGCTTTCTTACCGACCGGTAAGATCGGTGAGACGCGGTCGTCCGACCGAAACCTCACGCCCAACACGTAGAAGACAAGCTGGTGAGAATGAGCACTCATACCGAGCCCCGCGATACCTCCGCTGTGGGCAAGAACCCCCACCGCCGTAGCGCCATCGGAGCAGCGATGCGAGTCCTGACCACGGTGACCGGCTCCGACTTCGCCGACAAGTACAAGATTCGCGAGCCGCTGAACCGTATCGCGTACGAGGGAACCAAGACCGGCTTCAAGACGATCGGCGCCGCAACCCGCGCTTTCTCCCGCGCCCAGGGTGGCGACAAGGCTAAGCGTCTGTCCACCACCCCCAAGGACTACTTCAACCTGTTCCCCGACGACGAACAGAAGATGATCGCGGACACCGTCAAGGAGTTCGCGGGCGAGATCTTGCGCCCGGCCGCCCACGACGCCGACGCCGCAGCCGCAGCCCCACCCGAGATCCTCGCTCGCAGTGCCGAACTCGGCATCACGATGATCAATGTGCCCGAAGAGTTCGAGGGCGCCGCCACCGAGCGTGGCGTGGTCACCAACTCGCTCGTCGCCGAAGCGATGGCTTACGGCGACATGGGCTTGGCACTGCCGCTGCTGGCACCCAGCGGTGTCGCCACCACGCTCACCCAGTTCGGCAGCGACGCGCAGCAGAAGACCTACCTGCCGGACTTCGCGGGCGAGAACGTGCCCCAGGCCGCCGTCGTCATCGCCGAGCCACGCCCGCTGTTCGACGCAATGTCGCTGCAGACCAAGGCAACCCGGGTACCCAGCGGCTACCGCCTCAACGGCGTCAAGTCGTTTGTGCCTGCTGCGGCGTCTTCGGAACTGTTCATCATCGGCGCACAGCTCGATGGCCGCCCCGCCCTGTTTATCGTCGAGTCGAATTCCAAAGGCCTTGTCGTCGAGGCAGATCCAGGCATGGGTGTGCGCGCCGCCGGTATCGGTCGGTTGTTGCTCACCGACGTGACCGTGCCCGCCACCGCATTGCTCGGTGAAGAAGAAGGCGACAGCGCTTTCACCGACTACCGCGACGTGGTCCGGCTCGCTCGGCTCGGTTGGTCCTCGCTGGCAGTCGGTACCGCCCATGCCGTCCTCGACTACGTCATCCCGTATGTGAACGAGCGCGAGGCGTTCGGGGAGCCGATCTCCAACCGTCAGGCCGTCGCATTCCTGGTCGCGAACATGGCGACCGAGCTCGATTCGATCCGCCTTGTCACTCTGCGTGGAGCTGCCCGCGCCGAGCAGGGACTGTCTTTCGCCCGCGAAGCGGCGCTGGCCCGCAAGCTCACCGCCGACAAGGGTATGCAAATCGGTTCGGACGGAGTGCAATTGCTCGGCGGACACGGCTTCACCAAGGAACATCCGGTCGAGCGCTGGTTCCGCGATCTGCGCGGTGCGGCCATCGGCGAGGGCATCGTCGTCATCTGACGACCGCTCCCCCATCCGACCCGACACTCTTGCACAGAAAGACATCAAGCCATGGCAATCAATCTCGAACTTCCCCGGAAGCTGCATCAGACGGTCGACCAGGCCCATCAGGCTGCCGCACAGATCTTCCGGCCCATCTCTCGTAAGTACGACCTCCGCGAACACGACTACCCGGTCGAGCTCGACACCCTGGCGAGTCTGTACGACGGACTCAATGAAGCCGGAGCCGCCGGAGCCGGCGCCGACGGCGGACGTAGCCAGCAGAAGAACAAGAAAGAACTGCCCGCAGGCGCAGTCGTCAACGGCGGCAACATGCAGTCAGTGCTCAACACGATGGAAACCTCGTGGGGCGACCTCGGTCTGATGCTGTCGATCCCCTATCAGGGGTTGGGCAACGCCGCCATCGCGGCCGTCGCCTCCGAAGAGCAGCTGAAGAAGTTCGGCAAGGTCTGGGCGTCGATGGCCATCACCGAACCCAGCTTCGGCTCCGACTCTGCCGCGGTCTCGACCACCGCGACCCGGGACGGCGACGACTACATCATCAACGGCGAAAAGATCTATGTTACAGCCGGATCCCGCGCCGACCACATCGTCGTCTGGGCCACAGTGGACAAGAGCGCCGGCCGTGCGGCGATCAAGAGCTTCGTCGTCCCCCGTGAACACGAAGGTGTGACGATCGAGCGTCTCGAACACAAGCTCGGAATCAAGGCTTCCGACACTGCCGCGATCCGTTTCGAGAACTGCCGCGTCCCGGCCGAAAACCTCTTGGGTTCACCGGAAGTCGACACCAAAAAGGGTTTCGGCGGGGTCATGCAGACCTTCGACAACACCCGCCCGATGGTCGCGGGAATGGCGGTCGGTGTGACGCGGGCGGCGCTCGAGGAGCTCCGAACGCTGCTCGAAGAAGCAGGCGTGGACATCGATTACGACAAGCCGGCCAACAATCAGCACGCCGCTGCAGCAGAGTTCATCCGCATGGAATCGGATTTCGAAGCCGCATACCTGCATTCACTGCGGGCAGCGTGGATGGCCGACAACAAGGAGCCGAACTCCAAAGAGGCTTCGATGTCGAAGGCGAAGGCTGGGCGTACCGTCACCGACGTGACCACCAAGGCCGTGGAACTCGCGGGCAGCCTTGGCTATTCGGAACGCTCCCTTTTGGAGAAATGGGCCCGCGATTCGAAGATCCTCGATATCTTCGAGGGAACCCAGCAGATCCAGAATCTGATCATCGCACGTCGAGTTCTCGGGAAGACGAGCGCAGAGCTCAAGTGATCTGATGGACGAAGGACCCCGTCCGCATCGAGGGGTACGGACGGGGTTTTTTGTTGCCTCGGGCAAGGTTTGAGGCATGATCCGCCCGCCCAGAGCATGTGCCACATCACATTTGACCCGTGTCGACGATCACATTTTCTCGGTTGCATCCCCGGCCTGTAACGCCTCGAGAACACCGATCTGACCAGCATTGACGACGAAACATCAAGTGCCCGAAGCGCACGTCCGTACCCACCACCCCGATGTGACGTCAACGCTTCGAGTACGTAACGTCGCTGAACGTGTCGTAGAAGACGGCAACACGGAAGTCCTGGATACAACGATCCCGCTCGCCTGATGTTCTGGGCAAGCGGCAGAGGAGGAACCATGACCAACATGCGCAAGCTTGCCGCCCGCACGGCGATCGCCGGAGCCCTGACGCTCGCACCCATGGGTGCGTTCGCAGCAACTGCCTCGGCCGAGGGTGCCCACAACTGGGACGCCGTCGCACAATGCGAGAGCGGCGGGAACTGGGCCATCAACACCGGTAACGGCTACTACGGCGGACTGCAGTTCAGCCAGTCGACCTGGGAGGCCAATGGCGGTGTCGGCGTTGCGTCGGACGCAAGCCGAGAGGAACAGATTCGAGTGGCCGAGAACGTGCTCGCCTCGCAGGGCGTCGGCGCTTGGCCCGTCTGCGGGCAGTATCTCTACAGCTGACGCCCGCTAGAAACCTTCTCGCCCGGACCGCACTCGCGGTCCGGGCGAGATGCATGTGGAGGCCCTCATTTCGAGGTAGCGCACGTTGACACGAAATGACTCTGCGGTTAGCGTCGGAATCGATGAAAACGACGCGAAACTACGTCATGCGTTCGCGTGCCGAGTCCGCCGGTCTGACCCGGCGGCGGGCACTGGAGGCCACCGTCGCACTCGCCGGTGAGAAGCCGTTCGCAACGATTGTGCTCCCTGAGGTCGCCGCTCGCGCCGGCGTGAGTGTGCAGACCGTCCTGCGCCAATTCGGTAGCCGTGATGGTCTGCTGGATGCCGCCACCGAGTTCGTCGCCGAACAACTCCGATCACATCGATCCAGTCCCCCGGGCGACGTCCGGGCCGCTCTGGAGGTGCTGTTCGACCACTTCGACGACCACGGCGACGCGGTCATCATGCTCCTGGGTCAGGAGGGGTGGGACCGCCGCGCCGCCCAGCTCACCGAGTCCGAACGTCAGGCCCACCGCGCGTGGGTGAGTACCGTCTTCGCCCCACAGCTGGCCGACCGGTCGGTTGCGGCACGAACCGAGCTCATCGACATGCTGGTGGTGGCGACCGATGTGTACACCTGGAAGCTGCTGTGCCGCGACCGCACGTTGTCGAGGAGCACAGCGCAGCGCCGGGTATCTCGAATGGTGTCGGCGATACTCGCGGCTGCATAAGCTCAGGCCGTGCCGACGCCGACGCAGCCCGCCCGCATTCTGTTCGTGACCTTCGACGCGGGAGGGAACTTCCCGCCGGTCATCACGCTCGGGCGGGAATTCGCCCGGCGAGGACACCACGTGACCGTTCTCGGCCACGCACAGCAGCGGCGCAAGGTCGAGGCCGCCGGGTTCGAGTTCACCGCATACTCGAACGCGCCGTCGTGGTCGTCCAGCAGACACAAGAGCACCGCGTCCACGTTGTGGGGCTACCTCGCGCTCTTCACCACCCGGACTCTGGTCGATGACGCCGTCGCCGCCTCACGTGAGGCCGACCTGGTGGTTGTCGATTGCATGCTGTTGCCGGTGATGTCCACGCTGAACGCTCTGCCACAGCCGACCATCGCCCTGTTCCACGCCTACTACGCCTACCTCGACGGGCCGTGGCGCCGCGGACCCATCGGAGTGGTCGCCCGCCTGCGCGGCTTGAGTTCACGTCAAATCTGGGGTTCCACAGATCTGCAGGTGGTGGTCTCCGACCAGGCACTCGATCCTGCCGGACGCCACCACCGCGCAGCAGGCAACATCTTCTGGGCCGGGCCCGCCGAACCGGCCGCCAGACCCCTCACCCCGCGGACTCCCCCAACGGTGTTGGCCAGCTTGAGCACCACCTACTTCCCGGCCCAGCAACAGACCATGCAGAACATCCTCGACGCTGCTGCCACCCTGCCCATCCAGCTGATCGCCACCACCGGACCTGCCATCGACCCGTCCCGCTTGCGGGTGCCCGCCAACGCCGAGCTCCATGAGTACGTCCCGCATGCCGACGTCCTGCCGGATTGCGT
Source organism: Williamsia sp. R60 (assembly GCF_054063855.1). Lineage (NCBI taxonomy): Bacteria > Bacillati > Actinomycetota > Actinomycetes > Mycobacteriales > Nocardiaceae > Williamsia > Williamsia sp. R60. Next base: position 947,114 of record NZ_JBSSGR010000001.1, on the reverse strand, counting down.
CGCGGTCATCGGTCACGGCGGGCACTCGACAACATTCCAGGCCCTCGCCCACGGACTCCCACTCATTGTGATGCCGATGCACCCACTGTTGGACCAGCCGATGGTGGGTCGATCCGTGGCCAGAGCGGGTGCAGGCATCGTTCTGCGGAAAAAGGCGTCGGCCGCTCGCATCGCCTCGGCGTTGTCGCGCATCCTCGACGAGCCCGGCTATTCCACATCGGCGCAGGCGATCGGTGACCGCCTTGCCACCGGCGACGGCACAACACGAGCGGTAGATCGAATGCTTGCCGAACTGCCGTGACTGCCGCCGTTCGGGTTACCGTGCGTCGCAGACAATTCGGGTCCCGAGTCACTCACCCGGCTCGGTCGATCCCGGCGCCTCCTTGTCACTCCCCTCGCTCTGCTCAGGGTCCGGAGACACCGCCGGCAACGACGCCGACGGTGAGGTAGACGACGGTGAGGTGGGTGGCGGGGGCGGGGCCTCGGACGGCGACGCCGACAGGATCGGAAGCGAGATCAGCCATCCAGCCGTGCCATTCGGTTGCCACAGCACGGGCGCAACAGGATCAGGGACCTCGAAGATCACCCAGCCTGCGGAGGTGCGGCCCGGAGTCAAAGAGGAAAGCGTTTGCCCGAGAGATCCACACGGTTGACCCCAGCTCGAAATCGGCGCGCCAGAACCGTTGACCTGACTGAACTGAGATGACTCCACACCATCCAGCGCGTACTCACCGGTGTGCGTGGACGGGGTCACCGTCATCCGCACCGCCACGGTCACCGCGGGAGAAGTGTTGCAGCTCTGATCGATCAGCACCTCGTCGATCCGCGCTGCGCCCAAGTCAGCACCATCCGTGCCGACAAGGGCGAACTCTTCCCCGGGTGAGGTTGTGCTGGGTCCGTCCGGCACCGTCAGCGGTGGTGACGGTTCTGCGGTGTCGGCCGCACCTTCCGGCGGCGGTCTCACCGGCATGGCCTCGGCCGTGTCGGATGTGGTTGTGGTCGAACCTGTTTCGTCAGGTGAGGGCGTGCTGGTCGGCGTACCGGTCGGGCTCGAATCAGCAGTAGAAGTGGCGGGGTCAGTACCACCGCACTCGGCGGTTCCGTCATCCACTGGCGCGTCGTTGTCAGCGTCCACAGCGGGCGGGGCGGGCGTGGTGGTCGGGGTACTCGTCTTCGTCACCCTGGTCGTCGTTGTATCGGGAACAGCCACCTCCTCGCCCCCGTCTTGGGCAACGGCCGGACACGTGGCCTGCGCGGCCTGGCGCGCACTCAGCGCCGACGGGGCGCTCAGCGGCGGGGGCTGACCTGCGGTGCCGCATTCGGCGCGGGCGAGGACAACGTTGCGCAGATTCACCTCAGGCGTCGACAGAAAGACGTACGGCTGGGTCCACGTCATGATCAGCTCCGACCGGATGGAGGTCGCAGTCTGATCGACTTTCCACACGATCGAGAGCTGACGCGCCGGTCCCTCGCCCGAGCTGGTCTGCCCGGGCTGAGTGGGAACGGCTACGGATTCCCAGACCACCGCCGAGTGCCGAAACCTCACTGCCCCTGTGGGGCTGGGCGCAAGCAGCTGTCCTGGACGACACGACACCGACACCTTCACCGGGTTGACCACCCCTAGAAGATCACCGAGAGCAGCGCCGAAGTAGGTGAGGTACAGACTCGATGTTGTTGTGGCTGCGCTCGACGTGGCGTCAGCAGGCGCGGGCGCGCACTGTGCCCCGGCAGCGTGGCGCACACATTGCGAGGAGGTCAGACTGAAGTCCACACTGCCCGGCCAACCCCCGTAGGTCGGGGTTTGTGGGGACGTATAGCTCGACCTCGTGGGAGCCGCCATGGATTGTTCGCCACCGGCAAACGTGGTCACCGTGCCCAGCCATCCACGGTCGGGGCGCTCGATGGTGCCGGCTCCCGCTGATGCCCGTGCCCACCCTGTGGGGACGTATGCCGGGTCGACACCGAATGTGCTTGCCCCCCAAACCTTGTCTCCCCAGGCGGCCAGGGTCCGATCGGCGAACGCCCCGGTCAACGCGGATGCGCCAACGACCGCCAGGATTGCCAGTGCCGCCACCCCGATGAGACGCCGGCGGTGCCGCTGCCCAGCGTCTCTGTTGCCGAGCGCCTTGCTGTGATGGCCACCCACTGTTCAGGCCTCGATCCGAGAATGGGCGCCTGCACCACGTTCGGGCACTGCTATTCGGCCGTCGGGAACGCCGTCATCGGGATCGACGTCGTCCTCGCTCTGTCGGGGCCAGAAGGCCCAGAGCACCAGCAACGCAGCGCCAATTGTGATCGCCAGTAGGACAAACGGATTCGACAGCCAGATGACACCCTTGGCAAGACCCGGTACCGACCACAGGACCTTGCGTACCTCCTTGACCTGATAGCCACCCGGGTCGTCGAATGAATTGGCATCACCACGCATTTCGAGCATCGTTGTGCCGTCGGCGCCCGGCGAGGTCTTGATCACCCGGTGCGTGATCGGCAACTGACCAGGTCGTTTGACGGTGACCACGTCGCCCACGTCCACAGACGCCGCCGGCACCGTCTGCACGACGGCCAGCGACCCCGCCGGGATGGATGGGGCCATCGACCCGGTCTTGAACATGATGAGCGAGACGTTGAACACCACGGCCAAGACAACCATCACGATGCACGCAAGCCCGCCCACCGCGAGCAGGTTCATGATCACACTGCTGACGACCGACAGCGCGGATCGCCGTCTCGGGGCTGAGGGATGCTCGGCGTGGGCGACCGGATCAGCATGAAACATCAATGACTCCTATAGATTTCCGGACTTCACGACGCGAAAGCGCAAGAGACCAGGGCTACCGGGCCGCCGGGGCTCTGCCATGAACCACTGGCCCGGCGGCCGGCAGATGCCTACGGTTCGACGCTGGTTGCCTTGAACTCCCAGAGAACCTGCCCTGTTGTCGACGTATCGAGCAGCGCCGCGTCGGCCGGCAGCGTCACAGTGAAACAGAAGTGCCGCGGGGTCATGTCGCCGTTGAGGATGATCGGGGTGCTTCCGCCGGCCGTCGCCACGCTTCCACCTGCCGGCCAGCCTGCGGGCGTGGTACCCGCTACGCTGCAGCTGGCGGCCTCGGTGACGGTGAGTTCGAGTTCGCCGGCCAACGCGGACGTGTTGCCCGACGGAGCGAGGGTCACCGATGCATTCAATGCCGATGTCGCCGGCCCGACCCGCAGCGACACCGGGGCTTTGACCGATTCACCGGGCGTGAGGCTCGTGGCATCGGCCAGCGGAAATGTAAAGGTGCCGGCCGTCGGTCCCGTTGCGAACTCACCCCAGCTGGTGCCACCGTTGAAACTGCCCTGAACGTTCCACTTGTCGGTGGCGAACTCGCTCTGGCCCCAGACAGAATCACTCCAGGCCGCAAGTGTCACCGCCGCTCCCACGCCGAGCACCAAACCCGCCGCAAGAATCGCTCGGATCTTGCGGCGATTACGTTTTGTGACCGTCAAACTCATAATTGAACCTCGCCTACACAAAAGGGCCAGCCAGTCCGACCCGCTTGCCCCGAGTATGAAAGTAAGTAGTCAAAAAGTTTCGCGAAATGCGATTTTTATCTTCGATTTTCAAAAGCAGTGAGCGCATTTCTTCCGCGTCATTACTCGAACACATCAATCGGAAAGTGTGCGAGTCCATTAAAAGGCATGGCGTCAATTAGGCCAGTGCAGCTGTGGCTGACATGCAGTTATCGGAGCGCCGGCGAAGTCAGACGCCCATCTCAGACAAACAATGGGCGGACTTGGACCACTAACGCTCAGGCCGAGGCATAAAGGCGGCGACCGTTCGCCCGAAGGTTCAGCGCAACAAGGTTCAGCGGCAATTTCTGAACGTGACGATCATATCGACCGGTCTACGAATTAGCCGACACTGCTGATCGACATTGATCGAATAGTCATTTGTGTCGATCCCATCCCCAGCGGTGGCGATCAGCGCTCGAGATCGGCGTAGGCCGTCTCGGCGTGCTCGGAGAAGTCGACCCCTTCTCGTTCATCTTTCGCCGACACCCTGAACCCTATGGTCCAATCGATGACCTTTCCGATTCCGAACGAGACTGCGAATGTGTATACGGCCACTGCCAGAATGGCGACCACTTGTTTACCCAGCAGCGCCAATCCGCCGCCATAAAAAAGTCCTTCGACATCGGACGTCATCATCGAGGTCGCGAAGAGCCCGATGAGGAAGGTGCCGACCACACCACCGGTGAAGTGCACGCCAACGACATCCAGTGAATCGTCATAGCCGAACTTGAACTTCCACAACACCACGTAGGCACACACGATTCCGGCTGCGAGGCCGACAACGGCCGCGCCGAGGGGACCCACCGATCCGCACGAGGGCGTGATCGCCACCAGGCCGGCGACAATGCCCGACGCGGCGCCAAAACTGGTCGGGTGCCCATCACGATTGGTCTCGACCACAAGCCAGCCGACCATTCCCAGGCCGCCCGCGATCAAGGTGTTGAGCAGGACGGTTGCGGCCATGCCGTCGGCCGCGAGCGCGGAGCCGGCATTGAAGCCGAACCATCCGAACCACAACAGTCCCGCGCCGAGCAGCACGAAGGGCAGATTGTGCGGGCGCATGGTGTCGTGGCGGAATCCCAGGCACGGCCCCAAGACGAGGGCAAGTGCTAGCGCCGAGGCACCCGAGGTCACCTCCACCACCAGACCGCCCGCGAAGTCGAGCGCCCCGAGCTCGGCGATCCAGCCGCCGGGACCCCAGACCCAGTGCGCCACAGGCGCATAGACCAGTAGTGTCCAGATCGGTACGAATACGATCCAGGCGACGAAGCGGGCACGGTCGGCGATGGCCCCACTGATCAGTGCCGCGGTGATCACGGCGAACGTCAGCTGAAACGTCACGAACAACAAGGTCGGGATGGACCCGTGCAACGACTCCGGACCGATCCCGGCCAGCCCGAACGACTCCACGCCACCGATGAGGCCGAACCCCGCGTCGTCGGAGAACGCCAGGCTGTAGCCGGCGACCAGCCACGCGACTGCGACCAACGGGATCGCGATGAAGCTCATCATCATCATGTTCAGCACGCTGAAGCTGCGCACCATGCCGCCGTAGAACAGCGCCAGCGCCGGAGTCATCAGAAGAACCATCGCGGTCGAGACAAGTACTAGCGCAGTGGCTGCACCATCGAGCTCGGGCACAGGAGCCCTCCGTGTTCTGTGAAGAGGTGAGTGGTTGTGCTCGAAGGACAATAACCGGCACCCGATTCGTCCCGACGGGCCGTGGCGAATCTGCCCGGAGGTATCGAATCGACAACACGCCCACACCGATCGCCGGACTTCGGTAGCTTCGTTGCGACAGTCCTTTCCCGGGCCCACAGGCCACGAGTCGAACAAGGGCGGACCGCGACAATGAGCATCCCGATGACTGCGGGCGCGAACACTGCGTTGCAGGCCGCCGAAGTCCGCATCGAGGTCGGGGTGAGCGGACGGCAGCTCGACGTGTCGGCACTATTGGTGGCCCCGTCGGGCAAGGTGCGCAGCGACGCCGACCTGATCTTCTTCAACGCGCCCGTCGGGCCGGGGCTGCGTCACATGCCCGGCACTGCGCACGGTCCCGATGCAGTCTGCATCACCCTGGCCGCCGTTCCGTCGGCCATCGACAAGGTGGTGATCACGGCCAGCCTCGATCCCCCGGCCACCACGTTCGCGGGGACGAATCCACATGCCCGCGTCATCGATGCGGCGAACGGTGACCTGCTCGCCACCTTCGACCCGGCAAATCTCTCCGGCGAGACCGCCCTGATCGTCTTCGAGGTCTATCGGCGCGGCGGCGGATGGAAGCTGCGTGCGGTCGGGCAGGGCTACGCAGATGGTTTGGCCGGGATCGCAACAGATTTCGGTATCAGCGTGGACGACCCGGCCGAGACTGCGCCGACGGTGGAGCCGGTGGCGGTTCCCGCCGTCCCGGTGGCGACCCCCACCAACCCGGCGAACCATCGGCCGAACCTCGACAAAGGTCACGTGGTCCTCGGAAAACGCCAGTCGGTGGTGCTGACGAAGTTCGGCAAGCCACTGCAGAGCAAGGTCCGGATGGGACTCGGGTGGGATCCGGTCGCAGGCAAAGGCCGGATCGATCTCGACGCGTCGTGTATCGCCTTCGATGCGAATCGGAAGGTCGTGGCGACCTGCTGGTTCTTGAAATTGTCGATTCTCGATGGGGCGGTGGCACATTCGGGTGACAACCTGACCGGCGCAGGTGAGGGCGACGACGAGGTGATCTCCGTGGACCTGGGGCGGTTGCCCCATTCGGTCACCGGCCTGGTGTTCACCGTGAACTCCTTCTCGGGCCAGCGATTCTCCGACGTCGGGCGGGCCTTCTGCAGGCTCGTCGATCACGGGAGCGGCCAGGAGATGGTCCGATTCGAACTCTCCGACTCAGGCCCCACCACCGGGGTATTGATGTGCAAGATGGTTCGTGAACCATCTGGCTGGGTGATGACCGCGCTGGGCGAATACGCCGACGGGAAAACCGTGCGCAAGATGAAAAAGCCCGCCGCCGCGGCACTCTGAAGGATCACATCGTCATTTGTTGTCCGGTTTGCTCACATGTTGCCCGGGGTAACCACCGTCTGTCCGTGACTCGCGGCTCGGTAGGTCGGCTGAGCTGATCACTGCGTCGCAGCCCGCAGTCAAAGGAGGAACGATGAATCAGCCCCCACCGACAGATCTCTCGACCGTCCAGTTGATCGAACGCCTATCCGAGCAGACCTCCACCCTCGTCAAGACAGAAGTGCGGAACGCACTCGATGAGGTGAAGACGAAAGGTACAAAGCTCGGCATCGGCGTCGGCATCTCCGGAGCAGGTGCCCTGTTGCTGCTGTTCGGATTCGGAACACTCGTCGCAGCGGCCGTCCTGGGGTTGGCCACCGCGGTGGACCCATGGCTCGCCGCACTCATCGTCGCGGCCGTGCTGGTAGTCATCGGAGCCATCGCTGCCGCGATCGGCGCGTCTCGGGCCAAGAAGGCCGTGCCGCCGGCACCGCAGGCAACCGTGCACAGCATCCAGAGGGACATCAACACCGTGAGGGAGCATCTCTGATGAGCGAACCGACGTCATCGGGCGCAACACCCGAACCCGGAGCCACTGCGCCCACCGATGTGCCTCCGGTCGAGGAACAGCGCGCCGAGTTGGCCCAGACCGTGGACGCGCTGGCGCAGAAGTTCGACGTACCCACCCGTGTCAAGGCGGCTGCCGCAGACACCGCCCACACCGCGCAGATCAAAGCCAAAGACAACCAGCAGGTCCTGGCGACCTCCGGCGCGATCGGGGCAGTGCTGCTCGTCCTGCTCGTTGTTGTCCGTCGTCGCCGTTCGAAGAAGAGGGAGATCGTATGAGCGCCGTGTCCAAAGCCGCCTACAAGCCGCTGTCGATAGCCACCAGCGTCCTCGGTGGTGTCGTGGCGTCAGCCGCATTCGCTCAGGTCTGGAAGCGTCTGGGCAACGACGCCAAGGCGCCTGATCCCAAAGACCTCCAGAGGAGCAACACCGAAGTCCTGGTTGCCGCTGCACTGCAGGGCCTGATCTTCGGCCTCGTGAAAGCTGCGGTCGATCGGGCTGGTGCACGCGGCTACAAGGCGGTCACCCACGAAGACCCATCCTGATCGGGGCCCCTTCGCCACGGACTGGGACACCGCCCCGGATATAGCAAGAACCCGCGTTCTGCGTGATGCAGAACGCGGGTTCTTGTCTTCGTAGCGGGGACAGGATTTGAACCTGCGACCTCTGGGTTATGAGCCCAGCGAGCTACCGAGCTGCTCCACCCCGCGGCGGTAAACACAACGTTACAGGCGGGCACCTGCGAAGTGCAAATCGCCCGCCTGTAACGCCGGTCACGCTTCTGAACTGGGCAAATGCTAGCCCGTCGGCAGATTCTCGTAATCGCGCACCGCAGCCTGCAGATCCGTCTGTGCCTGACCGTAGGCGGTGAAGTTACCCGCCGAGAGGGCCTGCTGCATGGCGGTCAGGGCATCGTCCATCCGCTTGACGATCGCGTCTCGCTGGGGCGACGGCGGGACCGCGGCCTGACCGTCTGCCGGCGGCGGCGTGGGGGTCTGTCCCTGCTGCGGTTGAGTACCCGGCTGCACCACAGGAGCGCTTTCAGCCCCCGGGATCTGCGTCACGGAGGACGGATCGATCCCGACACCTGCGAGCGCTGCCGCGACGGTGGGCGCATAACCCACCCGAGGCGGCTGGCCACTGCTGTCGTCGTACCGCACGATCACACGGACCAGACGCGGGAACGTACCCGCTGTCGACTTCGCCTGCGCGTACATCGGCACCACGTTCAGGACCCCGTTGTCACCGACCGGCAACGTCAGCAGATTGCCGAAGGTGACATCCGCTGTGTTCTCGAGGTTCTTACGGCTCTCCGCCACGCGGGTGTCGGTCTCCATCGCGCTGAAGACCTGTTTGGGACCTTCACGCTGCGTGTTCGGCGGGAGATTCTTGATGGTGATCTGACCGTAGTTCTCCGGGTCGGAGGACACGGTCACGTACGCCGCCAAGAACTCCTGCTTCAGGACGTTGAACACCGACGTCAACTGGAACGAGGACCTCTTCGTCTCGGGATCGGAGGCGACAAAGTAGTACGGCGGCTGATCGAGCCCCCGGGTGACCGCAGCGCTGTCCGTCGGATCGGCAGGCACCGACCAGAAGGCGTCTCCCTGGAAGAACGTCTGCGGGTTGGTCACGTGGTACTTCGTCAGCAGCTGACGCTGGATCTTGAACAGATCCTCCGGGTAACGCACATGGTCGCGCAGGTCTGCGTTCTCCGCGTTGTCGAACTCCGCGCGCGACTTCACCGAATCGGGGAACACCTTCATCCAGGTCTTCAGGACGGGGTCCTTGTCGTCGAACTGGTAGAGCGTGACCTCGCCCGAGTAGGCGTCCACGGTGGCCTTCACCGAGTTTCGGACGTACGAGACCTGCCGGTTGACCTGGGTGCGTCCGGTCTGACCCTGATTGAGCTGCTGGGCATCGGTGGTCGCATCTTCGAGCGACGTCTTTTGCGCGTAGGGGAATGCGTCGAGAGTCGTGTACCCGTCGACGATCCACTTGACCGAGCCGTCGGCCATCACGGCCGGATAGGTCTTGGAGTCGACGGTCAGCCAAGGTGCGGCCTTCTTGACACGGTCACGAGGATCACGGTTGTAGATGATCTTCGACTCTTCGTTGATGGCCCCCGAGAGCAGCAGGTTGCGCTCGGTGTACTTGACCGCGTAGGCAAATCGGTTGAACCAGTCGGACAACGGCACGCCGGCGTCGCCCTGGTAGGTGTACTTGGGTGTGTCCGCGGTGTCGAACTCCCGCGGCGCACCGGTGTTGCCGACGATCGCGTAGTCGGGATTCACCTTGGAGATCAGTTCACCGAAGTAGATACGGGGCTGCGTCACCTTGATGGGCGCGTTCGCCTTGTAGTCGTCGGTCTGATAATTGCTCAGATCACTGACGTTGAAGACGGGCTCACCGCCGCCGTTGACGTCACTCTCACTGGAGACGGCTTCGTTCACGGTGTTGGCAGGAGCGGCGATGAAGCCGTTGCCGTGGGTGTAGACGGTGTGCTTGTTCAGCCAGTTCTGCTGGTTCGCCTCGAACCTGGTGGGGTCGAGTTCCCTTGCCGCGACCACGAAGTCACGCATCTCGCCGTCGACTGTGTAACGGTCGAGGGCAAGTTGGGACGGGAAGCCGTAGAAGTTCTGCTGACGCTTGAGCTGAGCGAAGGCCGGCGAGACGATGTTGGGATCGAGGAGCCGGATGTTCGACAGGGTCGGTGCGTCGGCGTCGACCTGATTGGCATTGGCCGGTTCACCGGTCCAGTTCGCCTGCGTCTTCACCCTGTCGTCACCGATTCCGTAGGCCGCCTTGGTGGCCTCGATGTTCCGGTTGATGAACTCGGCTTCCTTCTCGGCCGCGTTGGGCTTCACCGAGAACTGCTCCATGGCAGCGGGCCAGCCCACGCCGATGACCAACGCCGACAACAACATCATGGCGGTGGCCAGGGCAGGGATACGAAGGTCGCGAAGGACCACACCGGCGAAGAACGCCAAAGCACAGATGATGGCGATCGCCATGAGGATCAATTTCGACGGCAGCACCGCGTTGATGTCGGTGTAGCTGGCGCCGTTGAAGATCTCTTGCTTACGGGTGCTGCTCAGCAGTGTGTACCGGTCGAGCCAGTACGCGATGGCCTTGAGCAACAGGAAGGTACCGGCGATGACCGCCAACTGGATTCGCGCCGCGTTGGTCAGCGTTCCGCCGCGTCCGGCGAGACGGATCCCGCCGAAGATGTAGTGGGTCACCAAACTGACGACAAACGCGATCACCACGACGACGAACAGGTAGTTCAGCACGAAGCGGTAGAACGGTAGATCAAACGCGTAGAAGCCGACATCGAGGCCGAACTCCGGATCCTTGGTGCCGAAACTCTCACCGTTGAGGAACATCTGCACGGTGGACCACGAGCCCTGCGCGACCAGGCCCGCGAGAAGGCCGACCAGCAACGTTGGGATGATGGCAAACCACCGGATGCGGCTCATCACCACGGTGCGGTAGCGCGCGATCGGATCGCCTGGCCCACTCGTCGGAACGAACACCGGCCGACTGCGGTAGGCGAGCCACAACGCACCGAAGATGATCAGTCCGGCAATGGCGCCGCAGATGCCGAACAGCGCGATGCGCGTCCAGATGATCTTGCTGAAGACCGAGCTATAGCCGATGTCCTTGAACCACAGCCAGTCGGTGTAGATGGTGATGAGCCTCGGCCCCACCAGCAACACCACCAGAACGATGACGGCAGTGGCGATGAGCGCCTTGCTTCGCCGCGACAACGTCGGCATTGCTGCCGGACCCCGGATTCCCACGTGTTCTACTCCAACTTTTATGCCGGGGGCACCGCACCCGGTCTTGACCAACACTTTACTTTGCGGCGCCCCGCTACCTCGCTGAGCGTTGAAAGCCGAGAGAGCGGCCGGTATCGGCCCCTCTACTCCGCATTACTTAGAACAGTACCGATCGCAGCTGTGAACCGTCCTGTGCGTGTATGGCGTTGCTCACCGGCGGGTGAAAACGGGGGTCCCGGCCCCGCTGACAGGTGTGTTCGACCGGATCATTCGCCGCATACGGAGCCATAGATGTCACTATTGTCCGGTGACCGATCCGCAGCCGCCCGTCCTCTCCCCCGACGCCCTGGGAAGCGCGATCCGAGAAGTCTTGGAGTTCGTCGATGCCGCCGGCTGGGGTCAGCCGCCGCAGCTGTTCGCGCTCGTGCCCACCGCGTTGCTGGCAGACACCCAACCGGACTGGGTCGATGACCACGACACATCCGAGCTCACGCTCATCGAGCAGGCCCCGCTGCCCGTGTCGCCCGACAGTGGCATGGCCGAACTCGAGCATGTTCTGGCCACCACCAGCTGGCCACTGGAAGTCGAGGGGTGCGCCCTGGTCCAGGAGATCATCGTGTTGCCACCGGAGGCCGAGAGCGATCTGGACGAGGCACTGGGCCCGCTGCTCTCCGATCCCGACGCTGCCGACCACGCTGCGCGCAGCGCCGCCGAAGCGCATCCGGAGAGTCGCGGGGCGCGTCTGGCCGCAGCGGTACTGCGTGACGGACGGGCTCTGAGCCTCCTGCAGCTTGCCCCGGGCACAGAAGATGATCCCGACGCCCCGATCGAACTGCTGCAACACCCCGACTTGGCGCCCAACCTGCTGGCCGCTCTCGCCGGGACACTGGAGAACACCCCGCCCGAGGAATAGTCGGACGAACAGTGCTCAGGGCGGGCCGCGTTAGTGGTCAACAACCCGGTGGCGTGCGACCCGCTTCGAGTTCCTTCAATCCGTCGACTGCGTTCTGCAACGTGTCGACCTTGACCAGGGTCAGCCCGTCCGGTGTGTCGGATTTCGCCTCGGCACAATTGCCGGACGGGACCAGAAATGCTTCGGCGCCCGCATCTTTCGCGGCCCGCATCTTGTGCGTGATGCCGCCGATCTCGCCCACGTCCCCGTCCGGGGTGATCGTCCCGGTGCCGGCGATGAAGTCGCCGCCGGTGAGCTCTCCGGGACTCAACTTGTCGATCACGGCCAGAGTCAGCATCAACCCGGCCGACGGTCCGCCGATGTCACCGACGTTGAAATCCACGTCGAGTCCGGGGTCGCCGTTCTCCTCGGCGAGCGTGATGCCGAGGATCCCCTTCGACTCGTCGTCGGGATTGGCACCCAGGGTCACCCGCACCGTGACAGGGTTTCCGTCGCGAAGGACGTCGAGCGTCACCTCGGTGCCGGGGGCGAACCGGCCGAGCGCAGCCCGCAGGGCATTCGGGTCTTCGACGGCCACGCCGTCGACCGCGACGATGTCGTCGCCCGGTTCGAGCTTGCCCGCCGACGGTCCGTTGTCGTCGACACCACCGACCACCTGTTCCACCGGCCGCCCCAGATAGTTCAGTGCGGCAAGCGTCGCGGAGTTCTCCGAGCCGGTCATCTGCTGCTTGTTCTCTGCGTCCACCTCGTCGTTGGACTTGCCCGGCGGGTACACCCGGTCGCGCGGCTGCAGCTCATCGTCACCGGAGAACCAGAATCCCATCGCCTGGAACAGCGTCAGGTTGTCGGTCACCGAGACGGTGGTCAGGTTGAGGTTGCCCGTCGTGGGGTCGGTCTGCGTCCCACCGATCGCGACGACATCGATCATCTCGCCGTTCGACCCGTCTTTGAGCTGGCCCAGCGTGTTGACCGTCGGACCCGGGCCCAGTGCCACGTAGGGCACCTTCACCAGCGTGCCCAGCAAGACGAACGCAACCAGGAACGCCAACGCCACCAGCAACGTGGTGACCCGCCGGTATTCCGGGGCAACTCTGAGGGACTGCATTTTCACCAGGCCCAGCGTAGAGGGTGACCGTTCGCCGAGAGCGGATGGATTCGCAGGAGGATCCGGGCTGATGCGCCGGTACCGTAGAGGTATGAATGACTTGCCTTTCGGTTTCCATCCTTCGTCCGGCGACGACGGGGACGGTGACGAGCGCGGCAAGAAACCCGGCGATTTCGATCCCAATCAGCTCGGGCAGATGCTGTCGCAGCTCGGTCAGATGTTGTCCGGCATGGGAGCCGGTATGGGCACGGGCGGCGGTGGTGAGCCGGTCAACTACCAGGTGGCGACCTCGCTGGCGCGCCAGCAAATCGGCAAACACACACCCGTCAGTGATCGCGAGAAGTCTGCGGTCACCGATTCGGTCCGGTTGGCCGAGGTGTGGCTCGACGCCGTGACCACACTGCCCGCGGGAGTCACCACCACCGAGGCATGGACGCCGGTGGACTGGCTCGAGAAGACGCTGCCGGTGTGGAAGACATTGTGCAATCCGGTCGCCGAGCAGATGGCGACCACCTGGTCCAAGAACCTGCCCGAAGAAGCTCGAGACTTTGCCGGCCCCATGCTCGGCATGGTCACCCAGATGGGTGGGATGGCCTTCGGAACCCAGCTCGGGCAGGGACTGGGTCAGCTCGCGAAAGAAGTACTGACGTCCAGCGATGTCGGCTTGCCGCTGGCTCCCACCGGAACGGCCGTTCTGCTCCCCGAGGCGATCGCCGCGTTCAGCGAGGGCCTGGAACAGCCCAGCCAGGAAATCATCGTGTTCTTGGCGGCGCGAGAGGCCGCCCACGTGCGGTTGTTCTCGCACGTCCCGTGGCTCCGCCAGCGCCTGCTGGCGACCGTCGAGGAGTACGCCCGCGGGATCTCCATCGACTTCTCCGGCATCCAGGATGCCGCGGCGGGCATCGATCCGGCCCAGCTGCTGTCCGATCCGAGCAAGCTTCAGGACCTCCTCGGCGGCGGCGCGGCGTTCGAACCGAAGACCAGCCCTGCTCAGGAACACGCCCTTGCCCGCCTGGAGACGCTGTTGGCGCTCATCGAGGGCTGGGTCGAAACCGTTGTCTCCCAGGCTCTCCACGACCGGATTCCATCGGTGGGCGCACTCACCGAGACGATGCGCAGGCGACGGGCCACCGGTGGACCGGCCGAGGAGACCTTTGCCACCCTCATCGGACTCGAACTACGCCCGCGCAAGTTGCGCGAAGCTGCCGACCTCTGGCGCAAGCTGCTGGAGTCGTCGGACGTGACCACACGCGATGGCGTGTGGGCCCACCCCGACCTGGTTCCCGACGCCGACGACCTCGACCATCCGGCGGCGTTCATCGACCGGGTGATCGGTGGCGGAGTCGACGCCTTCGACGACCCGATCGCCCAACTCGAGAAGACCATCGCGGACGAGGCCAAACGAGCCGAGGAACGCCCGCCCACCGACGACGAGGGCGATCAGAAGTCGCCGGGCGCCTGAGTTCTTCTCCGCCGCATACGTCCTGCTCGAGCCGCATTTTGCCCTGTGGATAACTGACGTCGGCAGGGGTCGGTCACCACGTTGCGGTGGTTGAGTGGCTGCATGGCTGTTGTGATGTCTTTGCCCCGGTTACGGCCGGAGACGGTGATCGTGTTGCGTCCCGGCGGCCGGGTGCAGGTCGGATGCGACCCGGAGACCGCCGTTGTGCTCGAACCGCCGGTCCACGTTTCCCCCGCCCGTCTGGTCGGACTGCTGCGGTGGATGACCGGGCCCCGGTCGGTCACCGAGGTGACGGCCGCGGCGGCGGACATCGGGCTCGACCTCGACGAGGTCCGGGGCATTCTCGACCGTTTGGTTGCGGTCGGGATCGGACACCACTTACCGCACACGGGCGCCCAGCGCCCACTGACCATCCGTGTGCACGGCTCGGGACCACTGGCAAGCGCAGTCGCCAGAGCGGTCGCCGCAGGGGGCCACCGCGTTCGGCAATCGGTTCGGCGACCTCGACTCGCACCTGACCACCCGGACACGGAGAAGGCCTTCGCGACCTGGTCGGCCGATCTTGTGGTGCTGACCGACTTCCTCACGCACGACCCCTGGCTGATAGCGGATCTGATGAAGTCGCGGGTCCCGCACCTGACCGTCCGGCTGCGCGACGGATCCGGAGTGATCGGGCCGCTGGTGTTGCCGGGACTCACGAGCTGCCTCGTGTGCGCTGACCACCACCGGCGCGACCGCGACGCCGAGTGGCCCATCATCAGCGCCCAGCTGTTCGGTCAACGCGGGTGGGCCAGTCCGGCGACCATCGCGGGCACCGTGGCCTTGACCGTGGCGCAGATCGAACACATCACAGCTGTCACCAGCGCTGCAGCGTCGGCATCGGCATCGCCGGAGCACGATCCACCCACCACTGTGAACGCGACGATCGAGTTGCGGCCGAACGCATCATCTCTGCAGATCAGACAGTGGACGCCGCACCCGCTATGCGGTTGCGGCGTGCCGGCGTGATCTAAGCTCGAAGAATCGGAAAGGGGAAAACTCAATGGCTGAGATCACACGAGGTGGAGCACGGCGCAATGCCAAGCTCGCCTCGCTTCCGCTCGGGGTGGCAGGACGGGCGGCGACGGGGTTCGGCAGACGGTTGGCAGGTGGGGACCGTGATGAGATCGCCGCAGACATGCTCGAGAAGACCGCCGAGCAGCTGTTCGCCGTCCTGGGCGAGCTGAAGGGCGGCGCCATGAAGGTGGGTCAGGCGCTGTCGATCATGGAGGCGGCGATCCCCGAGGAATTCGGCGAACCGTTCCGTGACGCTCTCACCAAGCTCCAGGCAGAAGCGCCACCACTGCCAGCCGCCAAGGTGCACGGCGTGCTCGACAACCAGCTGGGCACCAAGTGGCGTGAACGGTTCAAAGAGTTCTCCGATGAACCGGCAGCCTCGGCGTCCATCGGCCAGGTACACAAGGCGGTGTGGCACGACGGCCGCGACGTCGCGGTGAAAGTGCAATACCCCGGGGCAGACCACGCCCTCAAAGCCGACCTGAAAACAATGTCGCGGATGACCGGACTGCTCAAACGTCTGTCCCCCGGTACCGACGTGAAGTCGATGATGGACGAGCTCATCGAGCGCACGGAAGACGAACTGAACTACACGAAGGAAGCCAACAACCAGCGGGCCTTCGCCAAGGGATTCGCCGACGACCCCAATTTCGTGGTGCCCCGGGTGGTTGCCTCTGCCCCCAAAGTTGTTGTGTCGGAATGGATCACCGGAACACCCATGTCGAAGGTGATCAAGAACGGCACACAGGAGGAACGGAACGACGCTGCGGCGAAGATGACCGAGTTCGAGGTCAGCTCACCGAAGCGGGTAGGACTGGTCCATGGCGATCCCCATCCGGGGAACTTCCAGTTCCTCGCCGATGGCCGGATGGCGATTCTCGACTTCGGCGCCGTGGGCATCTACCCGAACGGTCTGCCTGCGGCGACCGGACCGATCCTCCGGCTGTGTCGCGACAACAAATACGACGAGCTCAAAGAAGAGATGGTGCGAGCCAACTTCATCCAGCGCTCACATCAGGACAAGGTCACCCCGAGTGACCTCGAGGCGTACCTGCGTCCGTACGTTGATCCGCTCTACAGCGAGTCGTTCCACTTCACCCGCAAATGGCTGCAGCGGGCGGCGGGCGCGGCCTCGGATCCACGTGGCGACGTCTACCGCACATCACGAAACCTGAACTGTCCCAAGGAATATGTGATGGTGTTCCGGGTTCTCGGCGGCTGTGTGGGTATCGCAGCCCAACTCGACGCAGAGGCCCCCTATCGGGCGATCATGGAGAAGTGGGTCCACGGGCTGGCCGAGTAGAAGGCACCGGCTGATTCAGACACACGAGCGGGCGGTCTGTGTATTTCTCACAGACCGCCCGCTCTGTCGTCGCGCCGACGAGCTCATGCCGCCGTCTGGTTCTTACGTGGCCGTCCGCGGGGACGCTTACGGGCGATCACCACACCCTGATCGAAGATCTCTCCACCCCACACGCCCCACGGCTCACCGCGTTCGAGTGCTTCGGCCAGGCATTCCCGTCGTAGTGGGCAATCGGCGCACAAGGCCTTCGCCTGCTCGAGCTGACTCGGGTTCTCGGAAAACCACAGGTCCGCGTCGGCGTACTGGCATGGCAACTCGGTCTTGGATATGTCCAGTGCGAGCCCGCCGCCTATATATGACTCGAGTAACTCGGTCATCAGTTCCTCCACTGTCGAATGTGCTCTCGGATTTGTCTTGAAAACCCGGGCTCACAGTGGGGGAACTACAGATGTTCCACTTCACACAAGTGAGGCCACGGGTTCGCTGTTGCGACTTGCCGTGGCCTCGAATGAATTGATCTGTGTCAGATCGACGTTCGTCGGGGTCGCACGGGAAGCGCTGAGCGGTTTACCGCCGGAATCGCTGCTTTCGGAGCCAGGAGTTCCGGCTTCATGGCAGCGATTGCGGGGGTATGTCCGGGTCGCGGACGCAGGCCTTGGACAGGCAGATGCCACGACTCGCACACGCCGGCGGCGCTGATGAAATCGTTCACGGTTCCTGTCCTTTCCTGCTCGTTCGAGATGCACATTCGGTGCGATGTGGTGGCTCGGTGATCACTCGAACACATCGAGTAGCCCCTCGCCTTGGTGATGTGGATCAGCCTAAACGTCGACGCCGAGATTGCACAACCTATTTTTGACCTGCAGTTTTTCCGAGATCTCAGGCGAAGGATCGCCGACTGGTCAGCCCCCGCCGTTGTCGCGGACCAGAGCGAGCAAATCCTCGCCGTACTGGTCCAGCTTCTTGGCGCCGATCCCCGGTATGGCAACGAGCGCAGGCACATCCCCGGGTTGCTGCTCGGCGATCGCGATCAGCGTGTTGTCAGAAAAGACCACGTAGGCGGGAACCTTCTGTTCCTTGGCCCTGCCGCTACGCCACTCCTTGAGAGCGACCAGCAAACCCTCGTCGAGGTCGGACGGACAACTCTCGCATCGACCCAACAGCGAGGCGGTCTTGCCGAGAAGCGCTTTCCCGCAGACTCGGCAGCGCGGCCCCGATCGTTTCCGTTTCGGTTCGGCGATCCGGGAGGCGGGCGAGTCGTCCGGGACGAGATCGGCAAGAAATCTCGAACGCCGTCGCGAACGCCTGCCACCCTCATTGCGCGCGAGTGCCCACGACAGCTGCAGGTGTTCGCGCGCCCGGGTGATGCCGACGTACAGCAGCCGCCTTTCCTCTTCGATGGCCACATCGCCGGCGTTGATGGCCTGGCTGATCGGCACGGAGCCATCCACCATGCCCACCAGGAACACGGCGTCCCATTCGAGCCCCTTGGCGGCGTGTAGCGATGACAGCGTGACACCCTGCACGGTTGGTGGATGCCGCGCTTCAGCACGGGCTGCCAGTTCGCGGGACAACTCGGTCAGGGTGAGGTGCTCGTTCTCGTGCACCATCTCCTCGGTCAGATTCAACAAGGCCCGCAACGACTCCCAACGCTCTCGAGCCTGGGCACCGGCCGGCGGGTCGTCGCTCAGACCGAGCGGCACGAGGATGGCCCGCAGCAGGGTGACCACATCTGCCTCAGCAGGCAGGTCGTCACGGCCGGCGGTCTGCTGCACGGCCCGCATCGCCTGCCGGATCTCTGATCGAGCGAAGAACGCCTCGCCTCCCCGTACCTGGTACGGGATGCCTGCCGCGGTCAGCGCCTGCTCATGGGCTTCGGACTGGGCGTTGATGCGATACAGGATCGCAATCTCGGATCCGGGAACACCTTGGGCCATCAACCGTTTGATCGCCTTCGCGACGGCAGCGGCCTCAGCCGGCTCGTCGTCGTACTCGGCGAAATCCGGCGCGGGTCCGGGCGGTCGTTGCCCGATGAGCTGCAGGCGGGTACCCGCGATGCGACCGCGCGCGGCTCCGATCACGCGGTTGGCCAGACCGACCACCTGCGGAGTGGATCGGTAGTCGCGCTCGAGGCGGACCACCATCGCTTCCGGGAAGCGCCGGGAGAAGTCGAGAAGATAACTCGGGGTTGCGCCGGTGAACGAGTAGATCGTCTGATTGGCGTCGCCCACCACCGTCAGATCGTCGCGCTCGCCGAGCCAGGCGTTGAGCAGCGCCTGCTGCGCGGGCGTGACGTCCTGATACTCGTCGACCACAAAACAGCGATACCGGTCGCGGAACTCCTCGGCGACCACTGGATGGTCGTCGAGGATGGCCCGCGTCATGAGCAGCAGGTCGTCGAAGTCGAGGAGCTGATCCCCTGAGGGCGACACCTTGAGTTGTTCATAACGCTCGTAGACCAGCGCGACCTGTTCCGCCGGCATCGGCGCCTCTCGCCGCGACTTGGACACCTCTACCGCGTACTGATCCGGGCCGATCAACGAGCCTTTTGCCCATTCGATCTCCGAGATGAGGTCACGGAGAGAGTCGGTGGTGGTGGGCGCCCCAGCCGACCGGGCCGCGCGGGAGACCACGGGGAACTTGTTGTCGAGCAGTTCCCACTGGTTGTCGCCGATCGCCTGCGGCCAGAAGTACCTGAGTTGCCGCATGGCCGCGGCGTGGAATGTCAACGCCTGCACCGCGTTACCCGAACCGGCGATTCCCAGTGAACGGAGCCGGGTCCGCATCTCTCCGGCAGCGCGCGCCGTGAACGTGACCGCCAGCACCTGACTGCCCCGCACATGACCGTCGCCGACCAGGTGCGCGATCCGCCGGGTGATCGTGCGCGTCTTGCCGGTGCCGGCGCCTGCGAGCACACACACCGGGCCGCGAGGGGCGAGCACCGCCGCCTGCTGTTCGGGGTCCAGTGAGTCCATGCGCCCAGTATTCCAACGAAGGCCGACACCACTGCGTCCGCCCGCCGCAGCGGACGGGGAACAGCTGTGGCGGTCGTGGTGTTATGTAGGCGTGACTACCGAGAACGCGACTTTGACCATGTACACCACCACCTGGTGCGGGTACTGCAAGCGCCTGAAGATGGGCCTGCGCAGTCAGGGCATCGAGTGGGTGGAAATCGACATCGAGCAGGACCCCAGCGCCGCTGACTTCGTCGGCAGTGTGAACGGCGGCAACCACGTGGTTCCCACCGTGAAGTTTGCCGATGGCAGCACCGCGACCAACCCGACGGTCGCCGACGTCCGCAAGAAGCTCGGGGTCTAGGCCCCGCCAGATGTATCGGGCGGTGGCACCAACCGTCCCGGCTCCGACTGCCCGGCTCCCCCGACGCGGGACGCCGGGCGGTCTGTGTCTGCGGGGGTATGCGCCCAGGCTCGGATGAGCGCACTCGCGATCGAGATCGATCCCGGCAATCTGAGCCGGGCATCGTCGATGATCGGCTTGCCGTCGGCTCCCAGCCAATCCTGCTGCGCTTCGAGCGCTTCGAGCACCTCTGAGCGGCTGAACCACTCGGCGTCCGCGATCTCTCCGTCGATGAAATCGAGCGCCTGATCCGGGTCTGCCGTGACCTCGAATCCCACCATCAGGGACCGGGGAAAGGGCCACGGTTGCGACCCGACGTACTGCGGGTCCCAGCAGTCCAGACCCACCTCTTCGTGCACCTCGCGCACCACACATTGCTCCAGCGATTCACCGGGCTCGACGAATCCGGCCAGCGTCGAGAACCAGCGCTCGGGCCACTGCGACTGTCTGCCCAGCAGTATCCGGTCGGCGCCGTCGTGGACCACCGTGATGATCGCCGGGTCCGTTCGGGGGAACTCCTCGCGGCCACTGATGGTGTTGCGGCGGACCCAGCCGCCTTTCGCAGGCTCGGTCGGATTGCCGTCGACCGGTGAAAACCGGGCCGAGTCATGCCAATTGAGCACTCCCAGCGCGGTGGACAGGATTCCGGCCTCGTCGGCGCCGAGGAGCTGCGCACCACGCCGTGGGTCGTCTTTAGGCCCGTCGATGACGTCGAAACGCATGGCCCACATATCGGTGCCCTCCTCGGGATGCAGGCCGAGGAACACCGCCTCCGGCGGGGGTTCGTCACCGACGTCCACCGCCATGATCCAGCCGAGACCGTCCTCGCCCACCGGATACCGGCCCGACGGGTCGATCTGCAGGAGTAGGGCGTGCGGCCATCCTTCTGTCAGTCGTTGCTTGTCGTGCCGGATCTCGTCCGCCCGGTTGTACACCGCGCGCGACAACATCGGTGGCTTGTCGAACTCAAATCGCCGCAAGCGAATACACCTCGTGCCTCGGTTCGATCTCGTCTCGTCCGGGTGGTCCGGTCATCCCTGGCCCTGTCGCACATAAAGAAGTCGATCACCGTGTTCGATCGCGTCGACCTTGCTGTCGTCGATACGGTGCAGCGTGCCGCCCCGCACCACGCCGAGGACGATCTCGGACAGGTGCCGGGGCGACCCACCTACCTCGTCCGGTTCCACGTCCCGCTCGGCGATCGCAAATCCCTCGTCGGGTGTCAGGAGGTCCTCGATCACCTGCACGACGGTGGGAGTGCTGGTGGCCAACCCCAGCAGGCGGCCGGCGGTCTCTGAACTCACCACCACCGAGTCGGCGCCTGATTGGCGGATCAGGTGGGTGTTCTCCGCCTCTCGGATGGACGCGACGATCTTCGCGTTCGGCGCGAGTTCGCGAGCGGTCAACGTCGCCAGGACTGCCGTGTCGTCGCGGTTTGCGGCCACGATGATGGAGGACGCATGTTGCGCGCCCGCGAGTCGCAGCACGTCGGATCGGGTCGCGTCACCGCGCACGGTCACCAGCCCCTTGGCGGCGGCATTGTCGAGCACTGTCTGGTCACCGTCCACCACAACGATTTCCGAGGGCTTCTGACCGTCCGCGATCATCGCCTTGACTGCTGTCTTGCCCTTGGTCCCGTACCCGATCACCACGGTGTGATTACGCACCTTGTTCCTCCAACGCTGAATTTTGAGAGCTTGACGGGATCGCTCGGTGAGCACTTCCAACGTGGTGCCGACCAACACGATCAGGAACATGACGCGGATCGGGGTGATGACCAGGACGTTGATCAACCTGGCGGTGGGCGTGAGTGGCGTGATGTCCCCATAACCCGTAGTGGATAGCGACACCGTCGCGTAGTAGAGGCAGTCAAGGAACGACAGCGGCCCACCTCCGCTGTCCTTGTACCCATCCCGGTCGACGTAAACGATCATCACCGCCGCGAACAACACTGCGAGCGCGATCGCGACACGCCGTGTGATCGCTCGGATGGGACTGGATTGCAAGTTCGGGATGTGAACAACACCGACCAGCGCGTGGTCGGGCATGTCGGTCAGCTCTTCGCTCTTGAACCGCCGGCGGAGCCTGCCTGCGGGCATCAATGCCTCCCGACGAAGGCGCCGACACGGCGCCGGGAAAATTGCATACGCACAAGTGGGGACTGTAGTCCTTTTCCGCACCGGTGGTAATCAACACCGATCGCGTCGTGATCAGGCATGGTGTACGCATGAACAGTGGCAAGCAGAAGTTGCGGCAGTTGACGTTTCCCGATGATGCGACGCTGGCGAAGCGGATGGGCATCGGCCTGTTGGGAATCGGCGCGTTGCACTTCCTCGCACCCAAACCGTTCGATGACCTGATCCCCGAGGAACTGCCAGGTAATCCGCGTGCCTACACGTATGGCTCCGGCGTTGTGGAACTCGCGGTCGGCGGCGCCCTTCTCGCTCCCCGGACCCGTCGCTTCGCCGGACTGTTCTCGGTTCTGCTGTTCATCGGCGTGTACCCCGGGAACATCAACATGGTGCGCATCTACCGCAACAAACCTCTGCCCTACCGGCTGGTCGCGTGGGCTCGTCTGCCCTTCCAGTTCCCCATGGTGTGGGCGGGCTGGCGCGTCTGGAAGACCGCACCCAAGGTCTGACCGGTTCAGGGTCGTTCTCGCTTCTCACGTCTGATGAGGTCGGCCAGTCCGGTGCGGTCGGGCAGGTTTGCGGGTTCGAGCGTGGTGTTCGACCGTACGTAATGGAACGCCGCCCGCACCTTCTCCAGGTCGACGCCGGTCAGTTCCGCCCAGGCCACCCGATAGGCGGCGAGCTGGACGAACACCGACTTCTCCTGTGCCGCAGTGGGTCGGGCACCGGTCTTCCAATCCACCACGGTGAAGCCTCCGTCCGGTTCGGAGAACACCGCATCGATCCGGCCCCGGACGATGGTGTCGGCGATGACCGTCTCGAACGGCACCTCGACCTCGATGGGGTTCCTTGCGGCCCACCGGGACCGGAGGAACTGCTCCCGCAGCACCTCCAGGTCGGCGTCCGAGCCCCCTTCGGCATCGGCCGCTCCCGGCAACTCGTCGATGTCGAGTAGTCGGGTGGCACCGAACCGGCGTTCCACCCAGGCGTGGAAGGCGGTGCCGCGGCGGGCCAGTGGATTCGGTTTGAACGGCAGCGGCCTGCGCAGGCGCCGGGCAAAAGTCTCCTCGTCCTTGTCCAGTTCGACGAGCTGGCTGACCGATAGATGTTGCGGCATCGTCACCTCGATGTCGGTGCCGAGGCCACTTTCCCGTTCGGTGAGCAGCACCGCGAGGTCGTTGGCCCAATCGCGGACCTGCGGGTCGTTGGCCGACAGGTCGGGTTCGGGTTCGGCGCCCATGTCGAAGAGGGCCGGCTCGCCGCGGGCTCGCAACGCGGCGCGCACGAGGTCGGCGCCACGTTCGATGCCAGGACGGCGAGAACCGAGCGGATCAGCGGGCCACGGCACGCCGGCTGTCGACGCCGCCAGGGGATTGTCTGCGTTCTCTTCGGGAGTGGCCGCGCAGCCCGCGATGGTCAATCCCGGTGCGCCGTCGCTCGAGGTCTCGATCAGCCGAGAAGCGATGTCGTGCAGCTCGGTCAAGAAGATCGAGGGTCCCCGAGGTTTGTCGCCGCCGTCGGACCAGTGATGCCCCGAGATGACCAATGCCCTCTTGGTCCGCGTCAAGGCCACGTACAGCAATCGCCGATCCTCTTCGAGCTTGCGGTTGCGCAACGCGTCCTTGTGGGCCTCGATTGCGTCCTCGAGTTCTTTGCGGTTGTCGAGTTCGGCCAGCTCGAGCGGTGGGAAGCCCTCGGCGCCGAGTGTCTCGGCGAGGTCGCCCCGCAACTCCGCAGGTAGTTCCCGCGCACTACCGAGCCAGGTCCCGTCGGCCTTTCCACCCGGGAAGATGTTCGTGCACAGATGCGCGATCACCACCACATCCCATTCGAGACCCTTGGCCGCGTGCACTGTGAGGATCTGGACGCGGTCTTCGGCGATCTCGACCTTGCCCGGTTCCAGACCCTTCTCGATGTCGGCGGCAGATTCGAGAAAGGCGAGCAGGCCAGGCAGGGTGGCTGCCGACCGCTCGGTGTAGTCGGCGACGTACTCGGCAAAGGCGTCGAGGTGTTCGCGGCCGGTGATGTTGCCTCGCAAACCCCGTGCCCGGATCTGCGCCTCGACATCGACGCCGATGACCCTCTCCACCTCGGCGACCAACTCGGGTAACGGTTGCCCCATCCGGGCCCGCAGGATGGTCAGCTGGTGACCGAATGACTTGATCCTGCGGTACCCGTCGGGTGAATACCGTTGCGCCGGACCAGGGTCGGCCAGTGCATCACCGAGACCGGCTTGATCCACCACCTCGGTCGGCACCGCGGAGTCGAGCGCGCTGTCGAGTTCTTCCAGACTCGTCATCGTGCCGGTGACGATGTTGGTACCGGCGGCGAGGTCCCGCGCACGCGCCCACAGGGCAGCGATGTCACGCGCCCCGAGCCGCCACCGCGGTCCGGTGAGGAGTCGCACGGCAGCCGTCCCCGCCATGGGATCAGCCATCAGACGGAGCATCGCCACCACGTCCTGGACCTCCGGTACACCCAGCAGGCCGCCGATGCCGACCACTTCCGCCGCGATGCCACGATCGGTGAGTTCGGCCGCGAGCGGCGCCGAATCCTCGTTGCGGCGCACCAGGATCGCCACCGTCGGTGGTGGACCCTCGGCACGGTTGTACTCGTCTTCGATCTGGTCGACGATCCACTCACGCTCCTGCACCACGGTCTCGGTCAGAGCCATGGTGATGGTCCCGGTCGGGGCATCGCCACGCGGCCGCAGGATGCTCACCGGCACACCCCGCCGTCGCAGCTCCTCGGACGCGGCGTTGGCCATGTCGAGGGCGTGGCGGGCGTTGCGCCAGCTGGTCAGCAGTTCCAGGCGTTGCGCGGGAGTTCCGTCGCTGCAACGGAAATCGGTGGTGAAGCGAGGAAGATTGGCAGCCGACGCGCCGCGCCAGCCATAGATCGACTGGATCGGGTCACCGACCGCGGTCACCGCAATCCCGGCGCCCCGCGGCACCCCTGGCGGCGTGCCGAACAGCTCAGACAGCAGCACGCGCTGGGAATGTCCGGTGTCCTGGTATTCGTCGAGCAACACCGCGCCGATGGCGGCGCGTTCGGACTCGCCCACCTCCGGGTGACGTGCGACGAGTTGGGCAGCCAGCGACATCTGGCTACCGAAGTCGAGCACGTTCGCCTCGCGCATCGCAGCGCCCAACGCGGCCACCAGCGGCATCAACGCCCGCCGCTCATCGATGACGGATTGGATGGACCGGAGCTTCTGAGGCGGCTCAGGGCGTTGCCTGCCGGTCGGGGGCAGGGTGTCGATGAGCTCGTAGAGCGAGTCGCCCGCGGTGGCGAGCTGGTCGAGGTCCACCAGGTGCTCGGCAAGCTCGCTGTAGAGCTTCAGTACCGATTCGGTCACCCCGCCAGGGGTTTTGGTGGTCTCGAGGTCATCGGTCCACCCCGCCACCACCGAGAACGCCAGTTGCCACAGTTCGGTTTCGCTGAGCAAGGTGGCCGAGGGTTCGACAGGCAGGAGCAATCCGTAGTCGGCGATCAGCCGGCCGGCGTAGGCGTGGTAAGTACTCACCTGCGGATCTGCCGACCGAAGCCGGCCACGCAACGTGCCGTCGGGGTCCCAGTGCTGCATCGCCGGCGATCCCGCGAGCATGGACAAGCGTCGGCGGATGCGCGCGGCGAGTTCTTGGGCGGCCTTTCGGGTGAAGGTCAGGCCCAGCACCGCGTCCGGCTCGACCAGACGGTTGGCCACCAGCCACACCACCCGGGAAGCCATGGTCTCGGTTTTGCCTGCACCCGCACCCGCGACCACCAGCACGGGCTCCATCGGCGCCTCGATCACCTCGACCTGCTCATCGGTGGGCGAGGGCAGACCGAGTGCCGCCGACAGGACCCGGGCGGAGATCCTCGTCATCGTTCCGGTGTCAGCCATCGGTCACGGTCCTACCGTCGAGTTGGGCCGGGCAGCTCGCGGTGAGTGGACAGTGCCCGCATCCGTCGTTCACGGTGGCCACGAACTGCGGCCCGATACTGCGGTGGGCGGCAGCCCGCACCACGGCGAGCCACTGCTCCACCTGGTCTTCCGACAGGGGCGGCTGATCACGTTGCGCCGCACCGGTTTTGTTGTTCGAGTTGTTGACGTAGACGAGCGATCCACCACCTGGCTCGACCGGGCCGACAGCCTGCACACCACCGAGCCGCAAGGCGAGCTGATAGGTGGCCAGCTGCGCGTGCTCCTGGGCGGCCTGCACCGACAGTGTGGTCTTTCCGGTCTTCACATCCACCACCACCGGGCGTCCGGCGCTGTCCTGTTCGAGCCGGTCGATGCGCCCGCGTAACCGCACCTCGGGCATGTCGACGGTGTCTCCGTCGGCGTCCTGGACCGTGGCGGGTTCGATACGCGCATCCACGTCCACCTCGACACCCACCTCGGTGAGCGTCTCACGGGAAACCTTGAGCCAGCGTTGGAAGTTGGTGAGCATCTCCTCGGTGCGTTCGAGTTCGCGGCGCGAGAACCATGGTGCCCCGACATCCACCTGGTCCCAGACCCGCCGCAGTGCAGCGGTGACATCGTCGGGTGGGATCTCTCCGGCGACGGCCTGCACAAGTGTGTGGACAAGCGTTCCGGCGACGGCCGGCCGCGAATCGCCGTCGCGGCCGCCGTACCGCTCCAGCATCCAGCGCAGCGAGCAGGTGCCCAGCGCCTCCACACTGGACGGCGAAAGGGTCAGCGGCCCAGCCGACTCCGACCACAGAGGGATCTCCGAGCTGGGAGCAGCAAGGCCGTACCACTGGTCGGGATGCGCACCCGGAACACCGGCGTCGGCGAGCTCGGCGAGCATGTCTGCGGCGGCTTTCGCCCGCTCCGTAGGCGTATCGGTGTCTGCGCACACCTCGGCGCGCAACTCGGCGACCAGCGACGACAGCGACAGCACCCGTCGCAGACCGGGCTCCACCGGGAGCTCCAGTTCGATCTCATCGTCGTCCACGGCGCCCTTCTCGACGATCGCGGCCAATTCGCCGATGAACCGTGAGGGCGCGGCATCTCCGCTCCCGTCGTCGACAGCACTGACCATCAGTCGATCGCGAGCCCGCGTGCATGCCACCAGCAGCAGTCGACGCTCCTCTGCAAGAGCCATCGCGGTGCGGGAGATGGTGTCCAGCGCATCGGCATCCACGCCATCGAGAAGATCGACCAACTGTCCGGTACCGAGAATGCTCCCCCGGCTGCGCAGGCTCGGCCACAAACCGTCCTGAACACCCGCGACCGCCACCACATCCCATTCGCGACCGGTGGCCGCATGGGCGGACAACACCGTGACGGCGTCCGATGACGCCTGCGCCATGCGGGATTCGGTGGGGATCTGCAACGCCCCGAGGTAATCCAGGAACCCACCGAGTGTCGCGGCAGGCAGGCTGTCGGTGAAGCTCGCCGCCGCGTCGAACAGCGCCACCATCGCATCGAGGTCCCGATCGGCCTGCGCACCGCCGGGTCCGTGGTCGCGGCGCATCACCTGATTCGACCATCGCGGGCCGAGTCCGGTGGCCTGCCACGCCTCCCAGAGGATCTCCTCGATACCGCGGCGGTTCTCGTACGCCACGCGAGCTGCGCCGATGACCGCGAGAACCCTTGCCAGCGGCTGCTTCTCGGCGTCGGTCAGCCCGTCGAGGTAGTGGGCGACATCGATGGGGTCATGCTCGACTCGCACCCGGTGGCCGGTGACCAGTTCGGCGATGACAGACGCGGAGTCGCGGTCTCCGCCGGATTCGGTCTCGATACGACGCAGTCCACGCCGCAGCCGCCGCAGCGCAGCCGGGTCGGCTCCTCCGATGGGTCCTGCGAGCAGTTCGAGCGCTTCGTCCGGCTCCAGCGATTCCGACACCGCACGCAGGGCCAGCAGCATCGCTGCCACCGAGCGTTGACGCGCGAGTGGGATCTCGCTGGCCGGTGTCATCACCGGCACACCGGCCGAGCGCAGCGCGCGCCGCAGTGGCGCCATCGCGCGGGGCACCGATCGGACGATTACCGCCATCTCCGACCACGGGACATCGTCGTAGAGGTGCGCCCGGCGCATCATGTCGGCGATGGCCGTGGCCTCTTTGGCGGCCGATCCGTAGATTTTGACCACGGGCACCGGCCCACCCCGGTCGGCGACCTCGGCTCGGCGCCGACGGGGACCCGGGAGCCGCGCGGCGATCGCCGCACCCAGGTCGCTGATGGGCTTGCTCGACCGGAAGTTGTTGTCGAGCAGGATGTCTCGATCCGGGTCGTCGAGTTCGTCGAGAAACCGCGAACTGGCCCCGCGGAAGCCGTAGATCGCCTGGTCACCGTCGCCGGCAACCACCGTCTGGTGTGTTCCCGCCCCGATCAGCTCGACGAGGGTGGCGGCCTGCGGATCGAGGTGCTGGGCGTCGTCCACCAGCAGATACCGCACCCGTGCTCGCTCGCGCCGCAGCAGATCGGGGTCGGTCGCGAATGCTGTGAGAGCAGAGCCCACCAGCTCTGCGGCGTCGACTGCGGGCGCGGTCGCCTGCGGTGCCTCCAGCCCGACCGCCCCCCGCAGCAGACCGCTCTGCTCGTACTGACGGTAGGCCTTGCCGACCGCCTCCCACTCCGGACGCTTGTGCCTGCGGCCCAGCGCCATCAGGTCCTCGGGCCCCACACCGCGTTCGGCGGCCCGCATCATCATGTCCCGCAATGCCTGTGCAAACCCGTTGGTGCCCAGAGCCGGCCGCAATCTCGGCGGCCAATAGGCGGCACCGTCCTCGATGTCGCCGGCCAGCAGTTCCCGCAACACCGCATCCTGCTCCGCGCCGGTGATCAGGCGTGGCGGCGGATTGTCGTGTGCGGCCGCCTGCAGGCGAAGCACCGCAAACGCATAGGAGTGCACGGTGCGGACGATCGGCTCGCGGGTGGCTCGCGGAGCGCGGCCCGCTCCCCCGGCGCGCTGAGCCAGCAGTCGCGCGGTGATCTGCTCGCGCAACTCGGTGGCTGCCCGTCGCCCGGCGGCCAGGACCAGCAGCGACTCCGGATCGATCGCCGGGTCGGCGAGACGGGCCACCGCGATGTCGACGATCAGTGACGTCTTTCCCGTGCCCGGGCCTCCGTGAACCCGCAGTGGGTGGAAACCCGGTGACGCGGCGCCGCCTGGACGGTCGATCAACGACTGCACCCGCTCTGGCCAGGTACGCGGTTGCGCCGGAGGGATGGGCGCCGACACCAGTCGCGTCGTCATGGCTGGCACACGGTCTCCTTCCTCTGGTTCCTCCACGATGGTGTCACGGGTGACCGACATCTCGACCGCGCCACCATCGCCCAGCCGCGCCCGGGTCGGTACTGCGTGCCCGACCACGGTCGGGCACGATTGGTCCCATGGCTGGTTTGAACGTGGAACTGTACGGCCCCGCAGACGGCGACCCCGTCCTCGCACTTCATGGCGTCACCGGCCACGGCAAGCGGTGGGCGGACCTCGCCGCAGCGCTGCCCGACGCCAGGATCATCGCCCCGGACCTGCTCGGACACGGATTCTCGACCTGGGAGCCGCCGTGGTCCATCGACGCACACTCCGCTGCCCTGGCCGACGTGGTCGAGGCCCACGCGTCGTCCCCTGTGGTCCTGGTGGGCCATTCCTTCGGCGGAGCACTTGCCCTGCATCTGTCACGACTTGTCCCCGATCACATCCGGTCGCTGGTGCTGCTCGACCCGGCCATCGGCCTCGAGCCCGCCCGGCTCATGGACATCGCCACCAGCTACATCGCTCATCACGACTACCCGGACGAGGCAGCCGCCCGTGCGGAGAAGCTGGGCGAGTCGTGGGCCGAACTACCTCCGGAACTGCTCGATCGAGAGGTCGCCGACCACCTGACCACAGCGGGTGACCGGATGCGCTGGCGCGTCCACCCGGGAACCGTGGTCACCACATGGAGCGAATTGGCCCGTCCCTTTGTGCTACCCCCACCGCACATGCCGGTCGATCTTGTTCAGGCCTTGCGCGTGCAACCGCCGTACGTCACCGCCGATCTACTCGAAGCGCTTGCCGCACAACAGGGAGAGCTCTTCTCGCTGTACGAGGAGGACTGCGACCACATGGTTCCCTTCGCCCGCCCCGAACTGACCGCGCGCCTGGTCGCGGAGGCCCTGGCGCGTCCACGATCCGAGAGCTGATGGCGAAGATCACCGACGACCAGGTCGAACGCGTACGTGCGATCGTGGCGTCGGTACCGGCCGGCAAGGTGACCACCTACGGTGACGTGGCAGCGGCTGCGGGCCTGTCGAGCCCCCGCATCGTCGGATGGATCATGCGAACCGACTCGGCTGATCTACCGTGGCACCGGGTGATCAGCGCCGCCGGGACACCGGCTCCGCACCTGCGTGACCGCCAGCTCGAAAACCTTCGCGCCGAGGGTGTTCCGGTGTTCGACGGCCGAGTCGACATGAAGGTCGCCCGAGCCGACCTCGCCTGACCGCCCCACCCACCACAAAATTCGCGCCACCTACCGAGGTTCGCGCCGGTTGTAGCCGGCGCAGATGTCGGGAGGTGGCGCGAATTTTGTGGTGAGTGGGGCCGGGGTGGGTGGCTCAGCGTCCGGCGGCGACCACGGGGCGCACCGACCTCATCCGGCGCACGACCAGGTCGACGACACGGGGGTCGGCACCCAGGGGCTGAGCCACACCATCAGCGCCGGCGTCGTGGAGCCGATCGTGGAACAGCCCATGCGCCAACAGATATGAGGCAATGAACACGCGGCGCCCGGTGCGAGCCCTGGTGTCGGCGACGACGTCCGCGATGCGCGGCTGGGCAGTGGCCACATACCCGACCGGAACCGGCTCACCGATCATCGTGCCCAGCAGGTTGGCGGCACGCCGGACCTGGCCCAGCGCGAACAGATCGGACGATCCCGCCGCGGCGAGCACAACGGAATCACCTCGACGCCAGCCACTTTCGGACAGACGCAACGCCAAGACCCGCGCCAGTTCGGGATCGGGACCCAGCGACCGCGATACCGAGACACCCTGATGCCCGCTGGCCTCGATGTGCTCGGGAAGATCTTTGCGGACGTGATAGCCCGACGCCAGGAACGCCGGGACGACCACAGCGGGCCCGTCGATCCCGCGCAGCACCTCTGACGGCGATGGCCCGAGTACGTCGACGAACGCTACGCGCGTACTACCGATCTGGGCCGAAACCTTGTCCGCGAGGTCCGCGATCATCGATACGCCGTGTTCAGAGCGGGTCCCATGTGCGACCAGGATGGGTTGCGCGTCGATTCCCTTGATTCTCATGCGTTTTCCCCTTCCTCGTACTCGACGTCGACAGAGAGGCGGTAGCCACGTTTGACAACGGTCTGGATCATCCTGGGGTCACCGAGGCCCGCTCGCAGGCGTGCCATGGCGGTCTCCACCGCGTGGGTGTCGCCGCCGCCGCCGGGGAGTTCGGTGAGCAGCGCATGCCGTGACACCACCCTGCCGGGGCGGCGCGCCAGTGCTTTGAGCAAGGTCAGACCTGCCGGCGACAGCGGCCGGAGCTCGCCGTCGACCATCACCGAACGACTGCGGATCGACATGTCGTGACCGGCGACACGCAGAGTCGGCACCCGACGGGGCAACTCTTCGGCGATGTGCCTGGCGAGAGCACCGAGGCGAAAGCGATTCGGCCGCGAGGTGGGCACCCGCAACGCCGCGAGCGGGCCGGCGGTGACCGACCCCACACACATGACGTGAACGTCGGTTCGCAGAGCGTCCAGAAGCGCATCGAGCCGCCCCGTGTCCTGGGCTCGACCGAGCATCGATGCAACGGCCGGAGCGCTGGTGAACGACACCGCGTCCATCTCACCACCCACGATGGCCGAGATCATCTGGTCCATCGCGGTGGTGTCCTGCGGCGGTAGCCACCGGTAGACCGGGATCGGCAGTACCTCTGCGCCCGCCTCGCGCAACACCTCGCAGAAGTCGGGCAGTGGCTCCCACTCGGTGGTGGCGCCGTGCAGCTGTACGCCCACCCGGGTGCCTTCGACGCCTTCGTCGAGCAGGTGCTCGAGAACTTCACTCGATGATTCGTTGGGTGGCGACCATTCCTCGCGCAGCCCGGCGGCGCGGATCGCGCCTTTTGCTTTCGGCCCGCGCGCCAGCAGCCGGGTGGGTTCGAGGGCGGCGATCAAGCGCTCCGCAACACCCCAGTCCTCGGCCGCCTCCATCCACCCGCGGAACCCGATACCGGTTGTGGCGACGACGATCTCCGGCGCGTTGGCGATGATCTGGTCGGTGACCGACCGCAACTCTGCGTCGTCGGCCAGCGGGATGATCTCGATCGCCGGGGCGTGCTCCACCTGCGCGCCGCGTCGTTCCAGCAACGCGGCGAACTCGTTGGCACGCCTGGCCGCCGTGATGCCGATCGTGAATCCGGTCAATGGACCGGATTCGCAGTCGGCGATTCGATCACCCGCTTTCACTAGACCTCCATGTCTCACGCGATCGGTGTTTGCACTCGATGGGGCCTGACCTGGACGAGACCGGCCTTGATTCGTACGTCGTACACCGGCAGGACAACGGATTCGTCGCTGAGGCAACGTCCGTCGACCAGCGAGAAGACCTGCTTGAGCAACGGTGAGGCCACGGTGGGCTCACCGGCGCGGTCCCCGACCAGGCCGCGAGACATCACCGCCGCACGTCCGAAGGGGTCGATGTTCCCCACGGCATGGAGGGTGTCGTCGGTGAGGCGGAACAAGGCCACCTGTTCGTCCCCGGGCAGGAGCACGGCCACTCCCCTCCCTGGTACGAGCTGGTCGAACGGGCACGCCGCAGTCCATGTGGCTGCGACTTCATCAACCCGAGTGTCATCAACGAGACTCATGGTCAGCTTCCTCCGTTCGCCGGCGGGCGTACGCCGGGCTGCGGTGTTCCCAAGAGTACCGGTACCTTGCGCCCGCTACCTTCCGAGAACTCGATGGTGGGGTCCGGTTGGGCAGGTGCGTTGACGAACGAGACGAACCGGGAGAGCTTCTCCTCGTCTTCGAGGACTCCGGACCATTCGTCCTTGTACCCGGCGACATGCGACTCCATCGCCGTTTCGAGTTCGGCTGCGATTCCCAGGCTGTCATCACACACGACGGCCTT
Source organism: Williamsia sp. R60 (assembly GCF_054063855.1). Lineage (NCBI taxonomy): Bacteria > Bacillati > Actinomycetota > Actinomycetes > Mycobacteriales > Nocardiaceae > Williamsia > Williamsia sp. R60. The sequence continues at coordinate 913,826 of NZ_JBSSGR010000001.1, read as the reverse complement.
GAGGTGATCGAGACCACCGTCGAGCGAATCGATCCACGGCGCCGTGCGCTGCAGCCGGTCTGCGGTGCGGATGTAGAACATCAGGAACCGGTCGATATAGGCGACAAGCGTCCTGTCATCGATGCCGGAAGCCAAAAGCTGTGCGTGCGCGGGGCTTTGACCACCATTTCCGCCCACATACAGGTTCCACCCGTGTTCGGTGGCGATGACACCCACGTCTTTACCGCGGGCCTCGGCACACTCTCGGGCACAACCGGACACCCCGAACTTGATCTTGTGGGGCGAACGCAGACCGCGGTAACGCTTTTCGAGGTCGACGGCCATGCCCACCGAATCCTGGACCCCGTAGCGGCACCAGCTCGTACCGACACAACTCTTCACCGTGCGCAGGCTCTTGCCGTAGGCCTGCCCGGACTCCATGCCCGCGTCGACGAGCTTGCGCCAGATCAGCGGCAACTGCTCCACCCTGGCCCCGAACATGTCGATCCGCTGGCCGCCGGTCACCTTGATGTAGAGCCCGAACTCCTTGGCCACCTCGCCGATCACGATCAGCTGCTCCGCGGTGACCTCACCGCCGGGCATCCGTGGCACCACCGAATACGTGCCGTTCTTCTGCATGTTGGCCAAGAAGTGGTCGTTGGTGTCCTGCAGGGCGGCCTGCTCTCCCGACAGGATGTGGTCACTCGAGGTGGAGGCGAGGATCGAGGCCACTGTCGGCTTGCAGATCTCGCATCCCCCGCCCTTGCCGTACCGTGCCACGAGGTCGGTGAAGGTCCGAATACCGGTCGCCCGGACGATCTCGAAGAGTTCAGTGCGCGACTGGTGGAAGTGATCGCACAACGACTTCGACACCGCCACACCGGAATCGGCCAGCAAGCGGTTGATCGACGGGATACAGCCACCGCACGTGGTGCCCGCCTTGGTGCATGTCTTCACCGCGGTGACGTCCTGGGCACCATGAGCGATCGCGCTGCAGATGTCGCCCTTGCTGACCCCGTTGCACGAGCAGATCTCGGCGGAATCCGGGAGGGCCGACAGACCCACACCTTCGCCGGCAGCCGGTGCGATCAGCGCTGCGGGATCGCCGGGCAACGGGCCACCGACCATCGGTTTGAGTAGCGCGTACTGACCAGCATCGCCGACGAGCACCCCACCGAGAAGGGTCTTGGCATCGTCGGAGACAACAACTTTGGCGTACGTACCGGCAACGGGATCGTTGAAGACCACCTCGAGCGCACCTTCGGAGGCACCCATCGCGTCGCCGAAACTCGCGACATCCACGCCGAGCGCCTTGAGCTTGGTGGACAGGTCCGCGCCCGGGAACTCGGATTTGCCACCCAGGAGCCGGTCCGCCACGACCTCGGCGGTGCTGTACCCCGGGGCAACCAGCCCGTAGCAAACACCGTTGACCGCGGCGACCTCGCCGATGGCGTAGATGTCGGGATCGACCGTGCGGCATCCGTCGTCCACCAGGACGCCGCCGCGCTCACCGACGTCGAGCCCCGCATCGCGTGCGAGCTGGTCGCGGGGCCGGATGCCGGCCGAGAACACGAGCAGGGCAGCGTTGTCGATGCTGCTGCCGTCGGAAAGGGTGACGTGGAGAGTGTTGTCGCCGGCCGGTTCGATGGCCGTGGTCCCGACACCGGTGTGCACACTCACCCCGAGTTCGGTGACGAGGCCCGCGAGCAGCGCGCCGCCACCCTCGTCCACCTGCAGCGGCATGAGCCGCGGCGCGAACTCCACCACATGTGGTTTCAGTCCGAGCAGCTTGAGTGCGTTGGCCGCCTCGAGCCCGAGCAGGCCGCCCCCGACAACCACTGCGTTGGCCCCTGCCGGCGCCGCCTCTGCGGTGGCACGGATCTTGTCGAGGTCGTCGAGTGTGCGGTAGACGAAACAGTTCGGCGAATCGGCTCCCTGTACCGGCGGCACAAACGGATACGAACCGGTCGCGATCACCAGCGCGTCGAACACGATGCTCGAGTCGTCGTCGAGGACGGCCGTACGCGCAACCCGGTTGATCGAGGTGACCGACCGGCCCACCAGCAAGGTCACCAGCGGGTCGCCCGGGTAGGTATTGCCCTCGAGCGCCAGCGCGTCGGGATCCCAACTGTTGACATAAGACGAGAGTCCTACGCGGTCGTAGGCAGGGCTGGGTTCGTCACAGACGACGACCACACGCCATTGGTCGGTGACGTCACGTTCGCGGAGTTCCTGCACGAACCGATGGCCGACCATCCCATGGCCTACCACCACAACTGTTTTGCTGGGCACTGGTACCCCTCCTAGTACTTCTTCTGTTGGTCTCTCAGGCATCGGCTGTTGCCAGCCATTCACAAAGTCCCTCGACAACGGATTCACAACTGCCGCAACCTGTTGTGGCCCTGGTGGCATCGGCCATCGCCATGGGGCTGCGCGCACCTTTGCGCCACGCATCGGTCAGGTTCTTCTTGGACACCGAGTTGCACCGGCAGATGATCGCGTCGCCCGGCATCTGGGCCGGACTCGCCGATTCGGTTGCGCCACCGATGAGGTGACCGAGCAGCAGGCGCATTCGATCGCTGGGCACCGGCGCGCCGGAGTCGAACAACTGCGTGATGGTGCCCACCACCTCGGGATTGCCGAGCAGTACCGCGCCGACCAGACGATCCTTGCGCACAACCACTTTCGCGTAACGCCCGCGATGAGGATCGGACAGGGTCAGCACCTCGGCCTCGAGGTCGCCCGGGTCGGTGTCCACCTCCCCCATCGACGCGAGATCCACGTCGTGTGCCTTCAGACGCAGGATCTGCTGCGTCCCCTCATAGGCGGCCTGCCGATCACCGAGCAGGTTCTGTGCCACCGTCTCGGCCATCTCCCAGCCCGGTTGCACCAAGCCGTAGACGATGTCGCGGTGCTGGGCGCATTCGCCGATCGCGTAGATCGACGGATCGTTTGTGCGCAGATGATCATCGACCTTGATACCGCGTTCGACCGCGAGGTCCGCAGCGGTGGCGAGCTCGACGTTGGGAGCGATGCCGGCGGTCACGATCACGAGATCGGCGCCCAGGGTGGAGCCGTCGGTGAGCACCACTTCCCGGCCTGTTCCCGGCTCATCCCGGACGGCGGTGACCCGGCTGCCGAGCACCACGTCCATCCCGATCTCACGCAGCACACGGGTCAGCACTGCGCCGCCGGCAGCGTCCATCTGCTTCTCCATCGGGAAGCTCCGTGGATGGACAACCGTCACCTGGGCCCCGCGCAGCAGCGCGCCGCGCGCGGCCTCGAGTCCGAGAAGGCCGCCACCGACAACAACCACTCGTGTTCCCTCGCGGAGCGACGACACGATCGATTCGCAGTCGGCCAGGTTACGGAACGCGATCACACCTTCGATCGGGCGACCCGATTCCGCGAGCGCACCGTCGATCGGCGGGATGAAAGCACGGCTGCCGGTCGCGAAGACCAGACTGTCGTAGCCGTGCACCGTGCCGTCGTCGCAGTGCACGGTCTTGGTGTCGCGGTCCACACGCTCGACCCGAACACCCGTGTGCGTCTGCAGGTTCCGTTCGGAATACCAGTTGTCGGCGCGAAGCCTGGTGTCGGCGGGTGTGATCCGGCCGGCCACCACGTTCGACATCAGGATGCGGTTGTACGCCGATCCGGGCTCGTCGCCGATGACCACGCTGGTGACGTGCTCGCCCGCGGGATCCCGCCGGTGCAGTTCTTCCTGCAATCGGGCGCCGGCCATTCCGTTTCCGATGATCACCACACGCCTGGTCATGGCACCTCTCCAACGATTGGTCGAGCTCCGCTGCGCTGCGTCTCCACGACTAACCGAGCCGGCAACTCCAACGGCTCCAACCGCACCGCACACGCCTTGAACTCGGGCATGCGGCTGGTGGGGTCCAACTCGGGATTGGTGAGCAGGTTGGCTCGCTGGTCACCCGCGTAGTGAAAGGGCAGGAACACCGTGTCCGGTCGCAGTGACTCGACGCAGCGTGCCGCGGCGGTCATCGTCCCCCGCCGCGAGGTCACACGCACCTGCTGACCGTCAGCGACCCCGAGTCGTTCTGCGGTGTCGGTGTTCACCTCGACGAACATCGGACCGGCCGCGTCGGCGAGATCTTTGACGTACCGGGTCTGCGCACCGGACTGGTAGTGCGTCAGCACCCGGCCCGTGGTGCACACCAGCGGGTATTGCGCGTTCACCGGTTCCGTCGGTCCGCGGTAGTCGACCGCGATGAACTTCGCGCGGCCGTCGTCGGTGGCGAACCGGTCGAGGAAGATCCTGGGGGTGCCGGGATGGCCGATCTCCGGACACGGCCAGTGGAGCGCCTCGTCATCGTCGAGTCGTTCGTAGGTGATCCCGGTGTAGTCGGCCGCGCCACCCGCCGATGCGGCGCGCAGTTCGTCGAACACCTCGCGAGGGTCGGTCTTGAAGCGGTGTGCCGGCTGACCGAGGCGGACCGCGAGTTCGGAAAGGACCTCGAGCTCGCTGCGGGGGCCGTCGGGAACGGGAACCGCCTGGCGACGGCGCAGGACCCGGCCCTCCAGGGAGGTCATTGTGCCCTCTTCTTCTGCCCACTGCAGAACCGGCAGTACCACGTCGGCCAATTGCGCTGTCTCCGACAGCAGGAAGTCGTTGACCACCAGCATCTCCAGCGATTCGAGTCGCTCGACCACGTGCCCAGCCCGCGGCGCCGAGACGGCCAGGTTCGCGCCGTGCACCATCAGCATCTTGGGTCCGCCGGGCTGTCCGAGTGATTCGAGCAATTCGTAGGCACTCTTGCCCGGGCCGGGCAGATCGTCCGGGTCGATGCCCCACACCTCGGCCACATGCGCACGGGCGGCGGGATCGGTGATCTTGCGGTAACCCGGCAGTTGATCGGCCTTCTGGCCGTGTTCGCGGCCACCCTGCCCGTTCCCCTGACCCGTGATGCAGCCGTATCCGCTGCCCTCACGACCGCACAGGCCCAGGACCAGGGACAGACCGATGACGGCACTGACCGTGTCTGTACCGCTCGAATGTTGTTCGGCGCCACGCGCTGTCAGCACATACGCACCTTTGCCCGCCGCGCGGGCGCCGGCGAGCATCGCAACCGTGCGACGCAACGCACTCACCGGAACCCCGGTGACACGCTCGGTACGTTCGGGCCACCACTGCGCAGCCGCGCGCCAGAAGTCGTCGAAGCCGTTGGTCCGGTCGGCGACGTAGTCGAGATCGGCATAGCCCTCGGTGACGGCAATGTGTGCGAGCCCCAGTGCCAGAGGCAGATCCGTGCCCGGCGACAGTTGCAGATGTACACCGCCGTCGGCGACCGCCCGTTCCACCGTGGCGGTCCGGCGTGGGTCTGCGACCACCAGCCCGCCGGCTCGCGCGGCCGTCATCAGATGACCGACCATCGGCGGCATGGTCTCGGCGATGTTACCGCCGAGGATGACGATGCACTCTGCCGAACCGAGGTCGGCGAGAGGGAAAGGCAAACCCCGGTCCAGTCCGAACGACTTGATGCCCGCAGCCGCGGCCGAACTCATGCAGAAGCGGCCGTTGTAGTCGATGTTCGACGTACCCAGTGCCACCCGGGCGAACTTGCCCAGCTGGTAAGCCTTTTCGTTGGTCAGTCCACCGCCACCGAAGATTCCGACCGCGTCAGCGCCGTACTCGCTGCGGGCCCGGGCAAATCCGGACGCGACGACGTCCAGCGCGTCCTCCCACGTGGTGGGCGTCAGGACTCCGTTGCGCCGCACCAACGGAGCGGTCAGGCGGTTGGGGTTGCGCAGCACATCGGCAGCGGTCCAACCCTTCTGGCACAGACCGCCCCGATTGGTGGGGAACTGCCGAGGCGTGACCACGGCATCGGCGGCTCCGTTGCCGCTGATGTTCATCGCACACTGCAGACCGCAATACGGGCAGTGTGTGGCGGTCCCGACCGACCCCGCGGCGAACTCGCCGGCGGAGCGGTTGCCCGGCTCGCCGAGGGGCAGATCGATGGACACGGTTTGCGCAGTCATGATCAGGCGGTGACCGGTGTGGTGGTGGACGAGTCCTCGAGCGCGCGGGTCTTGTCGGTCGATTCGATCGACCGGCGGACGTAGAACCAGTAGGTGATGCCGGCGGCCACCACATAGAAGGCCAGGAAGATCCAGAATGCCTGCGTGGCAGACTGATTCGACTTGTAGCTGTCTCGCAGCACCAGGTTGATGGCCACACCGCCGAGTCCACCGAACGCTCCGGCGATACCGATCAGGGCTCCGGACATCGACCGCGACCAGTTGGCCTTGCCGAGCGGATTGAGCGCAGGGTTGACCTTTGCCTTGTGTTCCCAGATCGCGGGGATGATCTTGTACACCGAACCGTTGGCGATACCCGAGATGACGAAGAGCAACACGAAGCCGATGACAAAAGCTGTGAGGGTGCCACCGGTGATCTTCTTGTCGTTGGCATCGGACAGGGCACTGGCAGCCACGAGGATGGACGACGCGGCCACCATCGAGATGAAGCAGTACATCGTGATTTTGCCGCCACCGATCTTGTCGGCTAGCTTGCCACCGTAAGGCCGGCTGATCGACCCGAGAAGTGGTCCGATCCAGGCGATCTGGGCTGCGGCGAGGGCCGGCTTGGTGGCGCCGTTGGCGGTGAACGAGATGTTGAGCACCTGGCTGAAGGCGAATCCGAATCCGATGAACGAACCGAATGTGCCGACGTAGAGCAGCGAGATGATCCACGTGTCCTTGTACTTCAGCGTCTCGAGCATCGCCTTGCCGCTCGAGGTCTGGTGGTCGAGGTTGTCCATGTAGAGCGCTGCACCCACACCGGCAACCGCGAGCAGCACCAGGTAGATGGCGCAGAGGATCTCGGGCTTGTCCGAGGCCACCCAGATCACGAACAGGCCGACCAGCTGGATCGCGGGGACACCGATGTTGCCGCCACCGGCGTTGAGGCCGAGGGCCCAGCCCTTGAGCCGCTGCGGGTAGAAGGCGTTGATGTTGGTCATCGAGGAGGCGAAGTTGCCGCCACCGAAGCCGGTGAGTGCGGCGACGAAGAGGAACCATCCGAACCCGAAGTCACCGGGGTTCAACACCAGCATCAACGTCAGGCCCGTGGGGATCATCAGGACAACCGCGGAGAAGATCGCCCAGTTACGGCCGCCGAATATGGCGGTTGCCTGGGTGTAGGGAATCCGCAGGCACGAACCGACGAATGTCGCGGTGGCGCCGATGACGAACTTCTGGTCGAGGCTGATGCCGTATTCCGGTCCGAGGAGCAGCGCGAGTGCCGAGAACATGGACCAGATCGAGAATCCGACGTGTTCGCAGATCACGGACCAGATCAGATTGCGCTTGGCGATGGCAGCGTTGCCGTTGTCCCAAGCCTCTACATCCTCTGGATCCCAGTCGGTGATGTAGTGCTTTCGTTTGGTGCCAGTAACGGTCACTAGGCCCTCCTCAGGGGTCCGGCGCGAATTGGCGGGTGCCTGAGGAGAACCGTAGGAAACGGGTGTTGCCGCAATTTTGCATTCAATGACCGAACAATCACAGTGTTCTCACTCCGGTACGTCACCGAACGTGAGAAGGCGGGAACACAAAAACCCGCCAGCTGCCGGGCCGAACTGAGTATTCCCAGCTCAGAGGGTGCTGTCAGACGAGGAAGCGGACCATGTCGGCTACGCGCTGCAGGCCGGGAAGGGCTCCAGCGGTGGATCGCGGATGTAACGCGTGCACGGCAAGACGGAACATCACGGCCCGCAACATCATCTGCGGCCACTCGGGCAGGTCTTCCCAGCGGTCCACAAGACCATCGTCTGCGCCGCCCCAGGCGAGTGCATCGACCACCACGACGGCGGCCGCCCACGCTGCGGGTCGCCAATACGGCGTGATATCCGTGATCCCGGGGGCCGCTGCGCCGGCGAACAGAACCGTGCCGAACAGGTCACCGTGGACCAGCTGGGACGGCGACGACACCTTGGTGCGCAGCTTTGCAAGCGTGTGCAGGATCTCCAGACTGGTGACCCCGTCGGGTGACGTGGGGTCGCCCATGCCCGCGGCCTTTGCCGAACGCAACGGCACATCGTCCCAGGCCGCGCGATCGGCGGCGGTGAACACATCGACGTCGTTGTAGGGCGGCGCGGGAGGCTGCATCAGGAATCTCGGGCGTTCGAGTTCGGCCGTCGCCTCGTGCAGCCGGTCGGCCAGCGAGACGACTTCGTCGTAGCGCGGTTCCGGAGTTCCGGCGATGTACGTGTCCGCTCGCCAGCCCGACACCACGTACCGGCCGTCGGACGATCGCACAGGGCGCGCGATGCGGACGCCTTCGACGTACAGGGTTTCTCTGACCTTGGCCGACCAGGCAGCCCGGGCGTGGTCGGGTACCAGCGACAACACCGTCTCACCGATCCGCCAGCCACCTTCCCAGCCCTCACCGAGAGCCACCACGGGATGTTGCGTCAGCCCGAAGGTCTGCAGCACATGCTCCGGAGGCTCGACGGAGGTCAAGTCAGAGGTCACCCGTCAAACGTTACCGGCGTGACCGCGAGATTCAGAGCAGGCGGCGCAGGTGTCGCCGCACCAGCGCCCGTACCTGCCGCAGGTGGCAGATACGTCAGTAGACCGGCAACGCCGGATCGACCTGCTTGGCCCACGCGGTGATCCCGCCCTGCAGATGGGTGGCGTCGGAGAAACCGGCCTTCTTGACCGCGGCCAGCGCCTCTGCGGACCGGATTCCGGTCTTGCAATAGAGCACCGCCGGCCGGTCCTGTGGCAGCTGGGCCAACCCCTCGCCCGACTCGATGTCACCCTTGGGGATCAGGGTGGCGCCGTCGATCCGGACGATGTCCCACTCCACCGGCTCACGCACGTCGATCAGGGCGATCTTCTCGCCGGAGTCCAGCCGCTGCTTGAGTTCGACGGCGGTCAGGGTCGAGTCGGCCGCAGCCGAGACACCGTCATCAGACACGACACCGCAGAATGCGTCGTAGTCGATCAGTTCGGTGATCTTCGGCGCCTCCGGATCCTTTCGGAGCTTGATGGTGCGGTACCGCATGTCCAGCGCGTCGTACACCATCAGCCTGCCGAGCAGCGTCTCGCCGATACCGGTGATGAGCTTGATCGCCTCGGTTCCCATGATCGACCCGATCGATGCGCACAGGATTCCGAGCACGCCGCCCTCGGCGCACGAAGGCACCATCCCGGGCGGCGGGGCCTCGGGGTAGAGATCGCGGTAGTTGAGACCGAGGCCGTCCGGCGCATCTTCCCAGAACACCGAGGCCTGGCCCTCGAACCGGTAGATCGACCCCCACACATAGGGTTTGCCGGCGAGGACAGCCGCATCGTTGACCAGGTAGCGCGTCGCGAAGTTGTCGGTACCGTCCACGATCAGGTCATAGGCGCTGAACAGTTCGATCGCGTTGTCGTTGTCCAGTCGCACCTTGTGGGTGTTCACCGTGACGAGCGGATTGATCTCGAGGATGGAGTCGCGCGCGGAATCGGCTTTCGGCCGGCCGACATCGGACTGCCCGTGGATCACCTGACGCTGGAGATTCGATTCGTCCACCTCGTCGAACTCGACGATGCCGATCGTTCCGACCCCGGCGGCCGCGAGGTAGAGCAACGCCGGGGAACCGAGTCCGCCCGCGCCGATCACCAGCACCTTCGCGTTCTTCAGACGTTTCTGCCCGTCGACACCGAGGTCGGGGATGATCAGGTGCCTGCTGTATCTGGCGACCTCGTCGCGGGTCAGCTCGGCAGCGGGTTCGACCAGTGGCGGCAACGTTGACATCTCGGGCTCCTCACGAAGTGCGCGTGACGGTGATGGTCGTCGGTCCGGCCACCCCACGTAGGTGCAACGAGCATTTGCCCGGGAAGATTCCGGCAGCCCCGGCCTGTGCGGTGGCCGAGCTCAGCGTTCCGGGAAAGGCCAGGGGTTGGGGTTGCAGACGTAGTCGCGGTTGGCCTTCATGTCCGGATCGAGCGCCATGATCTCGCTGTTAGCGGTGCCGAATGTCTGTTGCATCATGATCGGCGCCAGAGAGCCGTTCATCTTGCAGGGCTCATGCGCCTCGAACCCGATCGCATGCCCGATCTCGTGATTGATCAGATATTGCCGATAGCCGAGATCGTCACCCTGATACGACGTCGCGCCGCGGACCCATCGCGCCTCGTTGAGCGTGACCCGGGATTCCGGCGGGTAGTAGCACGAGGTCTCGAGCTTGATCTCGTATCCGCACAGCTGCCGCGTGGTGTCGGGGGACGTGAGCGTCACCCGGAAATCGGGCTCGCCGTTGTCGATCCGACGGAATGACACGGTGCCGTCGCCGATCCAGCTCTTCGGGTTGGCGAGTGTCGTGTCGATCAACTTGGCGAACGTGGGGTCGCCGCCGAAGTCGCCCGACGCCAGGCCGTTCTCGACCTCGACGGTGTACGTGTACTCCTGCCCCCCGGTGCCCACGCGAGTCGTGGTCCCGGGCACCACGTGATAACCGGCCGCGCCCTTCTCCGTGAAAGGACCGCCGGCGGGCAGGACACCGGCAGGCAGTTGCTCCAATGGCACAGACTTCGGGGGTGCCCCGATGGCGGTGGTCTGATCCCGCACGTTGGTGTTGCGAACGGCATCGGGATCGGAGTCGACAACGCGGTCGGAGCCGCCGTCCTGGTGGGATTGGACGGTGAGCACGATCATCACGATCGTCAGCACGACGAGGACGGGGATGGCGTACGCCCGCCAACCGTAGGTGGTGACGAATCGACCAACCGCCGACTGCTTCTTACGGTCTTTCGCGCGGTCCGCACGCGGCCTGCCCGGTTCGTCGATGGGATCCCAACGGGCACGTAACGGCTGGTCAGGGGCGGGCCGACCGGAGACGGGACGATGTACGTCGGTTTCCTGGTTCGCGAGGTAGGCGTCGGCCTCTGCCGCACGCCTCGCGGCGCGGCGCGCCCGATCGACGGTCCTGCTGGTCTGATCGGGGTCGGTACTTCGCCGCTTCCGGTCGGAGCCGGCGGTCCGACGGGTCCGTTCAGGATCGGCGGTGTCGCGCGGTGTACGCCGCGTTTCCGTCGGTCCCGAGCCGCCAGCACCAGTCACCGTTAAACCTTCTCACAGGCATCCACGATTCATCTGTAGGCAACCACCGGTGGCGCACATCGCGGGCGGATATACCCTGGCGACCATGACTGAATCGGCTGCCGCAGGCACCGGAACGAACTCGACCACCGCCGGTGGCGGACGTCGAAGCGTCCGGATGCCGCGCAGCGCGCGGCGACTACAACTGCTGGACGCCGCCAGCGAGATCTTCGTCGAACGCGGCTACCACTCGGCGGGGATGGACGAGATCGCAGTACACGCCGGGGTCAGCAAACCTGTTCTCTATCAACACTTTCCGAGCAAGCTCGACCTGTACCTCGCGGTACTCGATTCCCACGCCGAGTCGATGGTGAACCGTGTCACCGGGGCCCTGCTCAGTTCCACCGACAACCGTCATCGGGTGCGTGCCGCAGTGCAGGCGTTCTTCGATTTCATCGACGAGGACAGCCAGGGATACCGGCTCATCTTCCGCTCGGACGCTCTCGATCCTGCCGCGATCAGGCGTGTCGAAGGCGCAACCGAAGCGTGCGTCGACGCCGTCTACGGACTGGTGATGCACGACTCGGGGCTCGATCCGCACCGGTCGAGGATGCTGGCGGCCGGACTTGTGGGGACCAGCCAGGTCAACGCCCGGCACTGGCTGGACGCCAAGCGTCCGGTGACCAAGGAAGAGGCCGTGGACATCACGGTGACCATGCTCTGGGGCGGGCTGTCCCGAGTGCCGCTTCAGCAGTCCTCCGGCATCCTAGAGAACTAGCCCGGCCCGTCTGCCGAGCGTCAGATGGCGCCGAAACCGACCTTGCGTGCATCGGAGATGCCGACCTCGACGTAGGCGATCTTGGTGACCGGGATCAGGAAACGTGCGCCCTTGTCGTCCTGCAGACGCAGCAACTGATCGCCGCCGGCCAGCGCGGACTCCACCGCGGCATGGGCGTCATCACTGCTCTGATCGGTGTGCACCACGATCTCGCGTGCACTGTCGGTGATCCCGATCTTCACATCAACGGCCACAGAATCCTCCACAGGTCTTCACGATTGGATCTCACAGGTCGAGCTCGGTGAACAGGTCCCGACTCTCGTTCCAAGGCTAGTCGCACTCACGAGTGCCGACGACGCCAGCCCGGAGGCGGCGGCTCAGCCCAGGCCCATATCGGCCATCCGGCGAGCGTGCCGCTCTTGGATGGAATCGAAGAACGTCACGATCCGGTTCAGATCGGACTGGACCGAGAACAGCAGCTCGGTCAATTCCTCCTGGCCGGCGAGCACGTACTGCGTCTGGGTGATCGCCTCGCCGAGAAGCCGACGTCCCCAGAGGGTGAGGGGCGACTTCAGGTCGGGGTCTGCGGCGACCGCGTCACGGACGGCGGTGGCGGCGAAGTCCGAGTGCCCCGTCTCCGACATCACCTTGCGGACCACGGCCTCGGCCTCAGGCGGCAGGGTGCCGGCGATCTCGAGATAGAAATCCGCGGCCAGGCCATCGCCGACGTAGGCCTTGACCAGCGACTCCTGCCAACTGCTCGGCACGGTCGACGCGTGGTAGCGCTCGAGTACGGCCTCGTACTTCTCGATCGCGTCGTACACGTCCACCCCGCGCGCACGCAGTTCGTCCTGCAGGATCTCGAAGTGGGCCATCTCCGCGGCGGCCATGCTGGCCATCGCCACGCGTCCCCGGATTCCCGGGGCCATCACGGCCTCGGAGGTCAGGCGGTAGAACGCGGCCAGTTCACCGCACGCCAGGACCCCGAAGAGTTCGGTGATTCCAGGGTGATCGAAGGGGACCGAGGTGGCGACATCCGACACCGGCGGTTCGGTTTGTGAACCAGACGACATGGTCTCCAGTGTAGTCAGCAGCTCACCGTCCGCGACGACTGAGCACGCGCGCAGGCCGGATGGACATCCGGCGGGTCGCCGACTCGATGTTGGCAATATGCCGAGGACACGTACACTGCGAGGAGTAAGCCAAGCGCCTTAGCTGGCTCACACGGACATTGTGCGCGCACCGACGGCAGCCCGATTGAACAAAATCGGCCCGATTCGCCCGATACCGGTCATGCGAGTCCTCGGCAGATCGAGGATCCAGAGCTGACCTGTTGGTTGATTCTTGCAGTGCGCGCGGGAAAGCACTTTGCGGAAGGCAATCAACTGAACACCGACAATCACACCTCAGATACGAACACCGAGACTGCAGTCTCCCTGGACGACGTCGTCGAGGCCGAAGAGCACGTCATCGTCGCCGAGGACCACGTCTCCCCCACCTTCGCCGAGCTCGGCGTCCGGCAGGAGATCGTCGACGCCCTCGCCGCCGACGGCATCACGAACACCTTCGCGATCCAGGAGCTCACGCTTCCCCTGGCCATGGCGGGCGACGATCTCATCGGCCAGGCACGGACCGGCATGGGCAAGACCCTCGGCTTCGGCGTCCCCCTGTTGCAGCGGGTGTCACAGGCCACTGCGGACGCCGGCGAACCCGGCATCCGCAAGCTCGATGGCACTCCCCGCGCACTGATCATCGTGCCCACGCGCGAGCTGTGCATCCAGGTGACCGACGACCTCGAGGTGGCGGCCAAGGGCCTGCACGTCGACACCGCGGACGGACAGAACCGGCCCATCCGCCTGCTTTCGATCTTCGGCGGCCGGCCGTTCGAGCATCAGATCAGCGAGCTGAAGATCGGCATCGACGTGGTGGTGGGTACTCCCGGGCGTCTGCTCGACCTCGCCCGCCAGGGCCACTTGATCTTGGGCAAGGTGCAGGTTCTGGTTCTCGACGAGGCCGACGAGATGCTCGACCTGGGATTCCTCCCCGACATCGAACGAATCATGAGCTCGCTGCCGGATGCCCGTCAGACCATGCTCTTCTCGGCCACGATGCCCGGGCCGATCGTGACCCTGGCCCGCACATTCTTGACCAAGCCGACGCACATCCGCGCCGAGCACGCCAACGATTCGGCGATCCACGAGCGCACCACACAGTACGTGTACCGCGCGCACGCCCTCGACAAGGCCGAGCTCGTCGCCCGCATCCTTCAAGCCGAGGGTCGCGGCGCCACAATGGTTTTCACCCGGACCAAGCGCACAGCCCAGAAGGTCGCCGATGACCTCGCCGAGCGCGGGTTCGCCGTCGGTGCCGTACACGGAGACCTCGGACAGGTCGCGCGCGAGAAGGCCCTGACTGCCTTCCGCGAGGGTCGCATCAACGTACTCGTGGCCACCGATGTCGCCGCCCGAGGAATCGACATCGACGACGTCACCCACGTCATCAACTACCAGTGCCCCGACGACGAGAAGACCTACGTGCACCGCATCGGCCGCACGGGGCGCGCCGGACGGACCGGTATCGCCGTGACGCTGGTCGACTGGGACGAGCTGCACCGCTGGGAGATGATCAGCAAGGCGCTCGACCTGGCCAAGGACGAGCCCGCCGAAACCTATTCCAGCTCACCGCATCTGCGTTCCGACCTCAACATCCCGGAGACGGCCAACGGCCGGATCGGATCGGGCGGCGCGGCACGCGAAGACCGCAAAGAACGTGAACCCCGCTCGGGTGGACGTTCCTCGGGGTCGGGTCGCCGCGAATCCGGAAGCCGAGAAACCGCAGGCCGCGACTCCGGCCAGCGCGAGGGGGGCCAGCGCCCGTCTCGTCAGCGTCGTCGCACCCGCGGCGGCACACCGGGCGAAGGCGCCGGCGTGGCCGGCGAGGCGACCACCACCACCGAGTCCGCGAGCACCGGTTCGGCCGCCTCGACCGCACCGTCGGAGACGTCCGGACCGGGCACCGAGGGCGGCGACCGTCCGCGGCGTCGTCGACGTCGCCGTGGCGGGCAGACCTCGGGCGGCGCCGAAGGTAGCGGCGAGACCGTGAGCAGCACCTCGGAGTAACTGACGGTGCCAAAGCCTGAGCGGCGAACACGGGTCGATCTCGCGGTGGCCGCGGTCATCGTTGTGGTGATCGTCGTTGCAGGCGTTGCCATCTGGTCCACCAGCGCCGTGCGCGGGACCAGCTCGGACCCCGCTCAGAACTCCGCACCTCTTCCGACCTCGGCATCGTCGGTGCCGTCGGGTCTCACCGAGGCCTGGCGCGCTGCCAGCAACGCGACCACAGTGCCCGTTGTGATCGGCCCGGTGGTGGTCACCGGCGACGGTGGGACCGTCATCGGACACGACCCGTCGACGGGACGTGAACTCTGGTCCTATCGCCGTGACCTCCCGCTGTGCGGGGTTGCCGGCTGGCCCGGCTCGGGACGCGACTACGTCATCGCGGTCTATCGCAATGCCCGCGGTTGCAGCGAGGTGACAGCTCTCTACTCCGCCACCGGACAGCGCGCGGCGTCCCGTAGTAGCGACGCCGACAGCACTCTCGACTTCAGCGTCGAGAAGGACTATTTCCTGGCACAGGGCGACACCCGGTTGGAGACGTGGCGCAGCGATCTGGTGCGCACCATCGAATACGGTCGCGTGGACGCACCCGTGAACCCAGGCGCACAACCGCGGTCCGGCTGCGAGTTGCTCTCCAGCGCAATCGGTTCCGGCCGTGTGGCAGTCGTCGAGCGGTGCGGGATCGAACCCGGGTACCGATTGACGGTTCTCGGTGCGACGCTGGACAAAGACGAGAAGCTGGACGAGCAGGGGTCGACGTTGATCACCGCTGATCTCGGTTCACCACCCCGCGTGGTGGCGGTCGGTGCGAACGGCGTGGCCGTGTACGTCTCGTCGCCGAGCCCCATGCTCGAGACCTACGCACTCGACGGCACCCTGCGGGGCCGCACCACCCTGCTGGGGCGTGCGGTGGGTGTCGAGAGCAAGCCGGTCAGTAGCGGCGGGCTCATCACCTTCTGGACCGGCGAGGCCACGCTGGTCCTGGACGCGAGCACGTTGCAAGCCCGGTTCCAGGTACCTGCGACACTGGGGCCCGGCGTGGTGATGGCAGGTTCTCTGCTGCTGCCCAGTGCGTCGGGCATCAGCGAACACAACATCGTCGACGGCAGGCCGATTCGGTCGATCCCGGTGCAGCGCAGCGGCTACGGCGGCGGCATCATCACACTCGGCCTGATCGGCGACAACGTCGTCCAGCAATGGGGACCGACGATCTCGGTACTGAAACCCTCCGCGGCCTAGGCCGAGTGGAGATCACTCCGCGTCGATCGTCACCAGGTCGGCTCCCACCTGCCAGTGCTTCCACAGGTTCTCCGCGAGTTCCCGGTAGGCCTCCGACCCCTTGTTCTTGCGACCCCCGAGCACACTGACCCCGGTCGCCGACGCCTCGGCAAAGCGCACCGTGCGCGGGATCGCGGGAGCCAGCACGGGGAGGTCGTACCGATCGGAGACGTCGGCGAGCACATCGCGACTGTGGGTGGTGCGAGCGTCGTACAGGGTCGGCAACGCGCCGAGCAGCGCAAGATCAGGGTTCGTGATTTGCTGGATCTCGGTGACCGTGCGCAGCAGCTGACCGACACCCCGATGCGCAAGCGTCTCGCACTGTAGGGGCACGATCACCTCGTCCGCCGCGGTGAGTCCGTTCAAGGTGAGCACGCCGAGGGACGGCGGGCAGTCGATGATGATCACGTCATAGTCGTCGGCCACCTTTGCCAGCACCCGCTTGAGCGCGTACTCGCGCCCCGGCCGCATCAGCAACAGGGCCTCGGCGCCGGCGAGGTCGATGGTCGCCGGCAGCAACGTCATCTTGTCTTCGGTGTCGAGCAGTACGTCGGCGATCTCAGCTTCGCCGAGCAGCACGTCGTGCACCGAAATGGGCAACTTGTCAGGGTCGTGACCCAACGAAAACGTAAGGCTGCCTTGAGGATCGAGGTCCACGACCAAGACCGACACATCCATCCCCGCCAGCGCCGCCCCCAGCGAGATCACGGTTGTCGTCTTGGCGACGCCACCCTTTTGATTCGCCACGGCAAGTACCTTGCTCATTGCTTGACTCCCTCCGGCCACGCATTTGGAAGAGCTGATCGAGCTTCGTCCTGCTCTGTCTCCGACAGCGCCCACAATTACATGTTCTGTCCGCCGGTCAGGAACAGAAGATGGCTTGCGGTGCCGTCGCAGCCTGTGTTCCCTTGACCCTATGCGCCCACCGAGCAATTTGTCCGCAGAGAACGCTGCGGTTTCGGCAATCCATCGCCTCATCCTCATCCGCCACGGTGAGACGGAGTGGTCGAAGGCGGGAAAGCACACCGGGTCGAGCGATATCGCTCTGACAGAGCTCGGTGAACAGCAGGCCCAGAGCCTGCGGGCGCCACTCGATGAGCTGCTCTTGACCGATCCGCTGGTGCTGTCGTCGCCGAGGCTGCGCGCCCGCCACACCGCCGAATTGGCAGGATTGACCATCACCCGTACGGGCGAGGAGTTCGCCGAGTGGGACTACGGCCGATACGAAGGACTCACCACACCGGAGATCCGCGAGACCGACCCGGGTTGGACGGTATGGAATCGCGGCGGACCTGATGGTGAGTCACCGCAGCAGATGAGTGACCGTATGGACGGTGTGATCGCCGATCTCGTGCAGTACCTACGCGATCGATCGGTGGTGGTCATCGGCCACGGACACTTCTCGCGGTCGTTGCTCGCACGGTGGATCGGCGCACCGGTCCGATTCGGCGCTCATTTTGCGATGCTGCCCGCATCGCTGGCGGTTCTCGGCTTCGACGGCGAGACCCATCAGATCCAGTCGCTCGGGATCACCGGCTATCGCAGCGCCGATTACGTGGATGCCGGCCGCCCGGCCCATGTGCGAACCGTCACGTGACCGGCCCGGGCGTGTCCTGACCAACCGCCACCCCGATATCGATCTCGGGGAGGGACCGAGCGCGGCGCCGCTACCGGCGACGCTTCTTCTTGCGTGACTGCGCGCGTTTTGGCGCCGACTCTTTGTCTGCCACAGCATCTTCCGCGCCGTCGTCCGGACCGTCGATCGCGTATGCGGCAGCGAACCACGTCATCGACGACGGACTGAAGAGGAATACCAGTGCCGCCACCAGAGCGATCAGGATCGGCGTACCGAGAACCGGCAGGTCGCTGTCGGTGATCAGCGCAAAGGCGAACGGCAGCAGTAGGACCTGTGCGATGACGGCGATCGCCCTCCCCCATCGCCGGCCCATCAGCAGCGCGAGCCCGCCTGCGAAGATGCCGCCGCCGAGGATTGCGAACCACGCTGCGGTGCCGTACCCACTGATCGCCTCCTCTTCGTGGCCCATCAGGCCGCGGACAACGGCGACAATCGCATAGACGATGAAGGCGGCGCCCTCGAGCGCCACGATGGCGCCTGCCCGGCGAACGTTGATCGGAGGAGTTGAGTCCGGCACCGGACCAGCCTAGTGGTCCGCGATCGGCCGGACGGTGGAGGATCGCGTCGGCGGTTGATCCACACATCCCGCTAGGCTCACTTCTCGTGCGCGCGATGCTGATCGTCAACCCCTTCGCCACCTCGACCACCGAGGCGGGGCGGGATGCGCTGGTGGGCACCCTGACTGCGTCACTGCGCCGGCCCGGGGACCACCGGACCCCATTTGTCGAGATCACCGTCGAACACACCACCCACCGAGGACATGCCGGCGAACTGGCGTCGAAGGCTCGGCTCGAGGGTTACGACGTCGTTGTGGTCCACGGCGGCGACGGCAGCGTGAACGAGGTGGTCAACGGCGTCATCGACCCACCCGGATCAGCTCAGTCGAGCGGCCTGCCCTCACCTGCCGTGGCGGTGGTGCCGGGAGGCAGCGCAAACGTTTTCGCCAGGGCGTTGGGTATCGACCCCGATCCGCTCAAGGCCACCGGGCAACTCGTGGACCTGCTCGCCGGCGGGGCACGGCGCCGGGTCAGTCTCGGCCACACCGATGACCGCTGGTTTCTGTTCAACGCGGGCCTGGGACTCGACGCCCAGGTGGTGAAGTCGATCGACGAACAGCGCGTGGCCGGTCACCGGGCCTCCGCCACGAGATATCTGTGGACCGCAGTACGTACTTTCATCGGGGCCGCGGGCCAGCAGCCGACCCTGACCGTCACCCTTCCCGATGCCGAACCTGTAGACGGCGTCCACTATCTGTTCGTCTCCAACTCCCGGCCCTGGACCTATCTGGGCGCGCGGCCCATCGAGACCAATCCGGACACCAGCTTCGATGGGCAACTGGGCGTGTTCGCGTCGAGATCGATGAGTCCGCTACGCAACCTGCCGCTCGCCCGCCAGCTGCTCTCGCGCACGGCGCAGCCGAGCGCACGCCACCTGCTCAGAGCTGACGACGTCCCGTCCGTGGTGGTCAGCAGTACTGCACCGATAGACATGCAGATGGACGGCGAATACCTGGGGACGCGTACCGCCCTGACGTTCGGCTGCAGGCCCGGCGCGTTGGAAGTGGTCGCTCCGCCCGAGTGATGTGCCTCTCGTCCGCGTGTTAGCTGATCGTTGGACATCTGTAAAGAGTCCGAGGTCACACCATGTTTGCCTGATAAATCACAGGCAAAACCGTCTGCACAGTAGTACAACGGGAGGTGGACCAATGAAGGCACCCCCTACACAGTGATATTGCACACGTGTTAACGCAACACCATTGACTTCATCTGGATTCGTGAAAGTATTCACAAGCAACAGTGCGGAAACAATAACTACGCACGCATGAACTGACGGTTACGAGCGGCGCGAAGAAGCGCCTGAAGGAGCAGAGGGATGGACTGGCGTCACAACGCAATTTGTCGCGACGAGGACCCGGAGCTGTTCTTCCCGGTGGGAAACAGTGGCCCGGCCATCGCGCAGATTGCTGATGCGAAGCTCGTCTGCAACCGCTGCCCGGTTACAGCTGATTGCCTCACTTGGGCATTGGAGTCCGGACAGGACGCAGGCGTTTGGGGCGGAATGAGCGAAGACGAGCGGCGTGCGCTCAAGCGGCGCAACGCACGCAGTCGTACACGCAGTTCCGTATAGCCCGACCTGGGTGATCACAGCCCATTGATCACCCGACAACAGACAACCCAACCCGGTGGCACACCAGCCACCGGGTTTGTGTTGTTTCAGGCTCAAAGGTAAAGAGCGTCAGCGCTTTTCAGCGCAACGGAACGGTGAGCACGGCATCGGTACCACCATCGGTTCCGCTGCGCAGCTCCAACGTGCCGGACAGCTCGATCTGCACCAGCGTGTGCACGATCTGCAGCCCCAGCCGGTCGGACTTCTGCGGATCGAAGTCCGGCGGCAACCCGATCCCGTTGTCGTGCACCGTGATCACGAGTTCGCGGGTGGTGCGGGAGGTCTCGATCAAGACCAGGCCCGATTGTTCGGGCTCGAATCCGTGCTCGACCGCATTCTGGATCAGCTCGGTGAGCACCATCACCATCGGCATCGCGAGGTCACTCTTCACCACACCGATCTTTCCGACCCGGCGCACGACAACGTCACTGCCGCCGGACGCCACATCCGCCATCACCGGGACGAGCTGGTCGATGGCGACGTCGAGATCAACCTCCTCATCCACGCTGCCCGAGAGCAATTCGTGAACCAGCGCGATCGAGGCGACCCGGCGCACGGCCTCGCCGAGCGCTTGCCGGGCCTCTTCGTTGGGGGTACGGCGGGCCTGCAGACGCAGCAGTGCCGACACACTTTGGAGGTTGTTCTTCACTCGGTGGTGGATCTCGCGGATGGTCGCGTCTTTACTGATCAAGGCCAGGTCCCGGCGTTTGACCTCGGTGACGTCGCGCACGAGGATCACGGCGCCGACCAGTTCGCCCCGGGGCCGGAGTGGGACGGCGCGCATTAGCACCGTGGCACGGTGCGCGTCTGCCTCGATCCGCATGCCGGCGTGCCCTTCGGCGGCGGCGCGCAACATCGCGGCGGCTTCTTCGGATTCGAACGGATCGGTCAGCAGTGACACGGTCACATCGGCGAGGTTGTTGCCGCCGAGCTCGGACGTCCACCCCATCCGGTGATACGCGGACAGTGCGTTGGGACTGGCGTACTGCACGGCGCAGTGTTCGTCGACGCGAATGAAACCGTCGCCGGCACGAGGGGTGGACAGCCCCCGCGGGTTGCCTTCATTTTGCGGGAACGTGCCTTCAGACACCATCTGGCACAAGTCATTTGCGCAGTCCTGGTAGGAGAGTTCCAGCGGTGACGGCAGCCTCGGCTGCGTCAGATTGATGGCCCGGGCGAGCACTCCGACAACTGATCCCTCGAACCTGACGGGCACCGCTTCACGCCGGATCGCCACCGATCCCACCCACGTCGGATCTTCTTCACGCAAGATACGGCCACTGACCAGTGCACCGAACACCTGAGGATTCTCGTCGACGGTGATCGATGTACCGACCACGTCGGACGGAAAGACGGTGGGCGCCGTGTTGGGACGGCACTGGGCGACACAGACCATATGGGTGGTGTTGCCGGACGTACCGTCGTCTGAGGTGTCGTGGGCCCGCTGAGAATGCACCCACATCTGAAGGTCGGCGAACGACAGGTCGGCCAGCAACTGCCACTCGGCGACCACACGCTGGAGATGGCCACCTGCGGCGCCGGAGAGCTCGGTGTGTTCGGCGAGCAGCTCGGACAGCGTCGACATCAGGACGGACCCCGCTTGTTCGGAGTGTGAGCGGCGCGCGCGTCAGCGTTGGTCGACATCACGACCGCGAGCTCGGCGGTCAGTTGTCGATGACCGCGATGAGGTGCCCGGCCTGAATCACGTCGCCGACATTGACCTTGACCTCGGTCACCGTGCCCGCCTCTTCGGCGAGTACCGGGATCTCCATCTTCATCGACTCCAGGAGGACGATGGTGTCACCGGCTTCCACCACCTGACCAGGGGTGACGACCACTTCGAGAACGCTCGCCACAATCTCTGCCACGACCTCTTCTGCCATGCCGTCCTCCCAAGTTGATGTTCTGCGGTATCAACCTATCGCACGAAGACCGTCCGCGATTCTCGGCGGCGACCCCCTTCGTGTCACAATGGAGCGCTGTCGAAAGGAGACTGTCATGGGAAAACGTGGACGTAAGAAGCGGGCCCGCAAGAAGAACGCGGCCAACCACGGTAAGCGCCCCAACGCCTGAGCGTTGGGCGCTTCATCGAAGAGTGCCCGAAACAACAATCGATCCACTTATCCGAGGACGATCCGCTTGCACAGCGGACTGTCTTCAGATAAGTGGATCGTTTGCTTGGGGGCTCGTGTGTGGCGGAACTACCCGCGGGTCTCGCGGACGATGACTGTCTTGCGGATCTCCAGGGTCAGGCGTTCGCGCAGGCCTTCTGGCGCCTGATCCCCACCGCATTTGCGGCTCACCAGACTCTTGAGCTGCTTCTCGATCCCGTAGTGCTCGAGGCATGGCGCGCACGAATCGATGTGCGTCTGCAGCCGCGCCCGCGCGTTCTGGTCGCACTCGTTGTCGAGCAGCAGCCAGACATCGGCGATCACCGCCGAACAGTCGAGCCGGTCGTTTTCGTCGATGGCCTCGTCGGCACGCGCGTCGTGTCCCACTCCATCGCCTGCATTCCCGGTACTCATCCGGCAACCTCCTGTTCGTGACCCTTGCGGCCACCGGCCGATCGGCCGCCAGTTCCTCTGTTGAATCCTCGCTCGCGAGCGACGTCGCCGAGCAGGTCGCGCAATTGCTTACGGCCCCGGTGCAATCGCGACATCACGGTCCCGATCGGGGTGTCCATGATCTCGGCGATCTCCTTGTAGGGCAGGCCTTCGACGTCCGCGTAGTACACGGCCATCCGGAAGTCCTCGGGCAACTCCTGCAGAGCTGCCTTGATGTCGTCGTCCGGGAGGGCGTCGAGCGCCTCGATCTCGGCCGACCGCAGACCGGCCGACGTGTGCTCGGCGGTGGCCGCCAGCTGCCAGTCGGTGATCTCGTCGGTCGGATACTGCGCGGGCTGTCGCTGCTTCTTGCGATAGCCGTTGATGTACGTGTTGGTGAGAATCCGGTACAGCCAGGCCTTCAGGTTGGTCCCCGCGCGGAACGACTTGAACGCGGTGAACGCCTTCACATACGTCTCCTGCACCAGATCTTCGGCATCGGCCGGATTACGGGTCATCCGCAGCGCGGCCCCGTACATCTGATCGAGCAACGGCAGAGCGTCGCGCTCGAATCGCGCGTACTGCTCTTCCGGGGTCTCTGGGTGCTCTTCCGGTGTTTCGGCTTCGGTCACGACAATCCCTTCGAGACCTGCGGGAAAATCAGGTCTGTCGAGCAAGCCTACCGACCCGGTATCTGCTGAGTTGCTGTGCACACCACACCTCCTTCGCAGTAAAGAACACCATCACCGCGCACCTTGTTCCGGAAGACGTCAGGTTTCGCCCACCCTGGGCTTTATCACTGGATCTCGGGGCACTCTCGTCACGGCAACGGGGTGGCCGGACCGAACACCCATCTCGGGCAGGACAATGGATCCCCATGGCAGCGACTTCGGCATTGCTGGCCCTGCAGACCGCAGGCATCGACCACCGCGTTCACACATATTCGGCGAGTTCGGACGGGGCCTGGGGTCCTGAGGCCGTCTCGTTCATGACCGACGCGGTGGGCGCCGAACCCGACCAGATATTCAAGACGCTGGTGTTCGATGTGGCCGGCACGCTGGCCGTGGCGGTCATCCCCGTTCCCACGCGGCTCTCGCTCAAGGCCGCCGCTGCCGCCTTGGGGCTGGGCGGCAAAGCAGCGATGGCCGAGCCGAAGGACGTCATGCGGGTCACCGGCTACGTCCTGGGCGGGGTGTCACCGATCGGTCAGCGCAGGCCGCTGCCCACCGTCGTCGACGAGACTGCCGAGCTGTGGCCCGTGGTGTTCTGCAGTGGGGGCAAACGCGGCCTCGAGATCGAGCTGTCCCCCGCCGACCTGATCGCCGTCACCGACGCCGTCGTCGCAGACATCACTTCCTGAAGGCGCCGGGATTGCCGAAGCGCTAGGAACCGTGCTGCGCGGACCCTCAGAGCGGCTGGATCAGATCCGCGCGATTGTTGCGGACGTTGTTCACGTCGGTGGACACCCGGTACGGCACCAGATGCGGCTCGGGCAGGGCTGCCAGCAGGTCTCGGGCCACATCGACCTTGCCGCTCGAGCAATCCAGCCAGTCGTCGCGCATGTCCGGGGTCACAATGACCGGCGTGCGGTCGTGGATGTGGCCCAGCGCATCCGCCGCGGGACGGGTGATCACCGTGGTGGTCCACAACCAGCGGTCCGGATCATCCTTGGCCTTGCCCGGGTCGGGCCACAGTTCGTAAAGGCCCGCGAAACCGAGGATGGGGGTGTCGGGGTCGTGCATGAAGAACGGCAGCTTCTTGCCGTCCTCCCCCTTGGTCCACTCGAAGAAGCCGGCCGCCGGCAAGATGCAGCGGCGTTTCGCGGCGGCCCGTTTGAACGAGGGCTTCTCGGTCAGCGTCTCCGATCGCGCGTTGATCATCCGATTGCCGATGGACGGGTCCTTGGCCCAACTCGGCACCAGTCCCCAGCGAAGTGCCCGCAACTGCCTTTGTACGGCCGGGTCGCCTTCGCTGGCATGGATCGACTCCGATTGTCGGAGGGACTGATCGGACTCGGACCGTTCGGCCCGTTCGAGAACGGTCGGGACCGTCGTCGTCGGAGCCACGTTGTAGGACGGAGTGTCAAGTTTGGCCGCGTCCTCGGCGGCCAGAGCAGCGTCGAATGCGGCAACCAGATCTGATGTACTCGCCGTCGTGGCGTATCGCCCACACATGCGGTCCATTATCCCCCCGCGCGAGCGCCGACCGCGGCACTGACGCATGTTCCGGCACACAAGAACACCAGCGCCCCCTCGACAGGTCGAGAGGGCGCCGGTTCGGTCGGTATCAGGCGTTGGCTGCGTCCTGGACGATGGCGATCTGCTTGTTGAGGAGGTCCACCACTGCCGCCTCGTCGGCGCTGCCCCAACTGCCGGCGTCCTCTCCGATGAGCGTCACGTCGACGCTCACGGTGACGCCGTCGACGTAGGCCCCGGTTGACCGGATGGTCAGCGGCAAGGTGTCGGCACCCACGGTTGCGGTGCCGGTGCTCACGACGGTCTTCGCCGGGACGGTGGTGCCCTGGGGGTCTTCGAGCGAGTTCTCCATCTCGGCGACCAACTGCGAACCGTCCGGGAGGTCGTCGCGCATGGTCATCGCAGGACAGGACGCGATGTCGTTCTCCAGTTCCTCGAAGGAACCGTCCTGGCCGAGGATCACCTGGGTTTCGATGGTGCTGCCGTCTTCGAGGTCGTACTTGACCTTCGCCCGGTCGAATTGCTTGCTGGCGTCGGTCTCATCGGCGATGTTCGCGCAGCCCGTCGGCGTGACCTCGGGATCGGACTCGTTATCGGCTTCGATCGCGGCTTTGTCCATGACCACATACGTGCCGCCGCCAGGGAACTCCGACTCGGGGAGCATCAGGTCTTCGGCACGGGCGTCGAGTTCGGCGGCCGTGGGCTCCGAACTCGAAGACGTTTGCGCGCTCGCGGACGGATCCGCACTGTCCGACGAGTCGTCGGAGCACGCCGAGAGGGTCAAAACGGCTGCGGCACATAGTGCGACGAGCGCGGCGGGGCGAGTTGGGCGAAGGTTCATGGAAAGAACATAGCGGGCAAACGGCCACAAATTCCCGTCTTGTCAGCTATTCGGCAGACCACCCTCGCCCGACGGCGCCCCGAGGCCGCCTCAGACCATCGGACCTGCTGCGAAGGCATGAAAGACTGTCTGGGTGAATGCATGGAACGCCCCCCACGCTCCCGCGCCCGTCGACGCCGTTGTCAGCCTCCCCGGCAGCAAGTCAATCACCAACCGGGCACTGGTGCTGGCGGCGCAGGCCGACGGTCCATCGACACTGACCGGCACACTCCGCAGCCGTGACAGCGACCTGATGCTCGATGCGCTGGCCGAGCTCGGCGTCGGGGTCGATATCGATCCCGACGATCCCGCCACCGTCACCATCACCCCCGCGCCCATGCACAGCGGAAAGGTCGATTGTGGGCTGGCCGGCACGGTCATGCGTTTTGTTCCGCCGCTGGCTGCCCAGGCGGACGGCGTCGTGGAGTTCGACGGTGACGAACAGGCCCGCAGCCGGCCGCTGCACACCATCCTCGGGGCACTCCGCGACATCGGTGTCCAGGTCGCGGGCGACTCCCTCCCGTTCACCATCACCGGGACCGGTTCGGTCCGCGGGGGCGAGGTGACCATCGACGCGTCGGCCTCATCGCAGTTCGTCTCGGGCCTGCTGCTCAGTGCGGCCCGCTTCGACAACGGACTCACGATCCTCCACGTCGGTGACCCCGTCCCGTCGACCCCCCACATCACGATGACGATCGACATGCTGACCACAGCCGGTGTCGCGGCGGACGTCTCGACCGCGAACCGTTGGCAGGTGGCGCCAGGCGTGGTCCGCGCCGTCGATTGGCAGATCGAGCCCGACCTGTCGAACGCCGCGGCCTTCCTTGCCGCCGCTGCAGCCACCGGCGGCACGATCTCGGTTCCCCGGTGGCCGGTGACGACCACCCAGCCAGGGGCGGTGATCGTCCAGATCCTCGAGGCGATGGGGTGCCGCAGCCAGAACGAGGAGGGCGTTCTCTCGATCACCGGACCCACTGCGCTGCAAGGAATCTCGTGGGACATGAGCGCCGTCGGCGAACTGACCCCGACCGTCGCCGCACTGTGCGCACTCGCGGAAGGACCCTCGACACTCTCCGGAATCGCCCATCTGAGGGGCCACGAGACCGACCGCCTCGCGGCGTTGACCGCCGAGATCAACCGGCTGGGTGGGCGGTGCAGCGAAACCCCGGACGGTCTTGTCATCGAGCCCAGAACCCTGCACGGCGGGACCTGGCGTGCGTACGCCGATCATCGGATGGCCACTGCAGGCGCTCTTGTCGGTCTGGTCACCGAGGGCGTCTCGGTCGACGACATCGGCACCACCGCCAAGACACTCCCCGACTTCCCGGCGATGTGGGCGAGGATGATCAACGCTTGAGTAAGCGGCAGTACGACGAGACCGATGTCCGGGTACGCCCGGGCCGGGGCACTCGGCCACGCACCAAAACCCGTCCGACACACGAGGATGCCGAGACGGCCATGGTGGTCTCCGTCGATCGCGGACGGTGGGGATGCGTACTCGCCGACGACCCCGACACCAGAGTTGTCTGCATGCGCGCCCGCGAACTCGGCCGTACCCCCATCGTGGTCGGTGACGACGTCTCGGTGGTGGGCGACCTCTCCGGTAAAGCGGACACCCTGGCGCGCATCGTCCGGGTGGCGCCGCGACGAACTGTGTTGCGGCGCACGGCTGATGACACAGACCCGTACGAGCGCATCGTGGTGGCCAACGCCGAGCAACTGCTGATCGTCACCGCCCTCGCCGACCCACCGCCACGCACCGGATTCGTCGAACGAGCCTTGGCCGCAGCCTATGTCGGCGGCCTCACTCCGATACTGTGCCTGACCAAAGGGGACCTGGCCGACCCCGAATCCTTCCGGGCGGCGTTCGCCGACCTCGACCTGCCGGTTCTGATCGCCGGGCGGGACGATCCCATCGAACCCGCGCAGGAACTGTTGCAGGGCAAGCTGACCGCCTTGATCGGGCACAGCGGCGTCGGCAAATCCACGCTCGTGAACAGACTCGTTCCCGACGCCTACCGTGCAACCGCGGTGGTGTCAGGCGTGGGCAAGGGCCGGCACACCTCGACACAGTCGGTGGTGCTGCCGTTGCCCGGCGGCGGATGGGTGGTCGACACGCCCGGCATCCGCTCGTTCGGGCTCGCCCACATCGGCCCGGAGGACGTCATCAAGGCCTTCGACGACCTGGCCGTCGCCATCGAGGCCTGCCCCCGTGGTTGCACACACCTCGGTCCGCCCGCGGACCCCGAATGCGCTCTGGACGCGCTCGAGGGCCAGCACCATCGTCGCGCCATGGCCGTGCGCGAACTACTGGCCGCGCTGAGCGTGGCCAACCACTGGGACTAGGCGCGCAACTGCTGTGCGCGGACCTTGCGCCGTGAACGCGCCTCGGCAAGAGCGGTTTTGAGGCCCTCCCGCTTGTCGGCGGCGAGCCGTCGGCCACTCACCGCAGCGGCGCCACGCAGACCCGCGAACTTCTTCTCCGAGGCGGTTTCCGGCGCATCGTCGGCGGTGTCGACGAGCAGACCGTCGGGCAGCGCGAGCTTGCAGATGGTCCGGAATGTCAACCAGTACTGGTTCGGCAACGACCCCGTGGTGTACGGCAGGTCGTATTTCTCGCACAGCTCGCGGATCCGGACACCGATCTCGGCGTAGCGATTCGACGGCAGATCAGGAAAGAGGTGGTGTTCGATCTGGTAGCAGAGGTTGCCGCTCATGAACGCCATCGCCGGGCCGGCATTGAAGTTGGCGGTGCCGAGCATCTGCCGCAGATACCACTGGCCGTGCGTCTCGTCGATCAGCGTTTCCTCGTTGAACTTCTCGGCGCCATCAGGGAAGTGACCACAGAAGATGACGAGGTACGCCCAGAAGTTACGAACCAGGTTGGCCGTCAGATTGGCGGAGAGGGTACGACGAGCAGCCTTGCCCGAGAGCAGCGGGAAGATCACATAGTCCTTGGCCAGCTGCTTGGCGACCTTCTTCGAGAAGTCCTTGATCTGCGGGACCGCAATCTCTTTCGGCTTGTTTCCCGCCAGGTACTCCCGGATCTCCAAGTCGTGCAGACCGATTCCCCACTCGAAGGTGGCAGCGAGGAACAAGTTGATGAACGGTTGGGGCAGGTGCTTCCACTGCCACGGTTCGTCGCGCGTCACCCGCAGCACCCGGTAGCCCACGTCGTGATCCATGCCGACCACATTCGTGTACTTGTGATGGATGTAGTTGTGCGAGTGCTTCCAGTGGGTCGAAGCGCACACCATGTCCCACTCCCACGACGTGGAGTGCACCTCCGGGTCGTTCATCCAATCCCATTGGCCGTGCATGACATTGTGGCCGAGTTCCATGTTTTCGATGATCTTGGCGACCGAGAGCATGGCCGTTCCGCCGAGCCACAGCAGCCGGTTGCGGCTTCCCAGCAGTGTCAGCCGACCGCCGACCTCCAGGAATCGCTGTGCGGCGATGGTGCGCCGCAGATACTTGGCATCGCGCTCGCCGCGGTCGGATTCGATCTCGCGTCGCAGTGCATCGAGCTCGTTGCCGAGGGCCTCGACGTCGGCTTCGGTCAGATGCGCATACGCGTTGATGTCATTGATTGCCATCGCGCCTTGTAACTCCTTGTCGGCGTTGTCCACCGGATGAAGCCGGCGTGGACTGGTGGTGTTCCACCATTGTCCACGCCGGGGTTGTCGGGGGCGACCCGGTACGTTCAGGCAGCCCTGACGCCGTCGGTCTGAGTGCGTTTACGGATGGAGATCACCGGTGAACGGCGACCGCGAAGACTGTTGATCGCACTGCGCAATCCACGGCGGCGGCCTGTGGCCGGGTCGATCTCGGCGACGAGTCGCTGCTCGGGATGCGACTTGAAGCGTCGTTCGGACGCCGTTTCAGGTGCGTCGTCGGTGGTCGCCTTGAGGTACTTGTTCGGTAGCGACAGTTTGGCGATGGTGCGCCAGGACTTCGCATACTGCACCAGGAACGGGCCCGTGGTGTACGGCAGGTCGTACTTCTCGCACAGTTCGCGAACCCGCACGGAGATCTCCGCGAGCCGGTTGCTCGGCAGATCGGGGAACAGGTGGTGCTCGATCTGGTAGCAGAGATTGCCGCTCATGAAGGCAAGGGGCTTGCCCGCATGGAAGTTGGCGCTGCCCAGCATCTGCCGCAAGTACCACTGCGCCTGGGTCTCGTTCTCCATGTCCTGCTTGGTGAACTTCTCGGCTCCATCAGGGAAGTGACCGCAGAAGATCACTGCGTTGGTCCAGATGTTGCGGATGGTGTTGCCTGCGAGCGTGGCGGTCATCGCCCGTCCCCAGCTCGTCCACGAGCGATTGGTCGCGCCGGCCAGCGCCGGGTAGACGACGTAGTCCTTGCCGATCTGCCGGCCCACCTTGATGCCGACGTCCTTGAGGTCCTTCTTGAACTCGTCGGGGTTGGGGTGTTTGCCCGCGGCGACCCGGCCGAGTTCGAGGTGCTGGACGGCGACGCCGTACTGGAAGAACAGCATGAGGAGCGTGTTGTAGGCCAGGTTGCCCAGGTTGAACGGCTTCCACCGCTGATCCCGGGTCACACGGATCAATCCGTAGCCCACGTCGTCGTCCATCCCCAGCACGTTTGTGTACTTGTGGTGGATGAAGTTGTGCGTGTGCTTCCAGTGGGCGGATGGACCTGTGTTGTCCCATTCCCAGCTGGTCGAATGCACTTCCGGGTCGTTCATCCAGTCCCATTGACCGTGCATCACGTTGTGGCCGAGTTCCATGTTCTCGACGATCTTGGAGACGCCCAGGGCGCCGGCACCGAGTGCCCACAGCTTGCGGTCGCGGGCGCCGAACAGCAGCGCGCGGCCCGTCAGCTCCATGCCGCGCTGGAAACGAATGGTGTTGCGAAGGTACTTGGCATCCTTCTCGCCGCGGACGGATTCGATGTCGCGGCGGATCGCGTCGAGTTCCGCGCCGAGCGCTTCGACATCGGCGTCGGTCAGGTGGGCGTACTCGGGGATGTCAGCAATTGCCATCTGAATCAAACCTCTCTTCTCGAGGATTGGGGGGAGGCCGAACCGGATCGAGAGAGCAACCTACGGGAACGTAACTTACGCAATCGTAGGTTCCGATTCCGAGGCTGTCCAGTGCGGTGAGACTCAGGTCACGCAGGGGCGAATACCCAGAACGCGGCGATCGCGGGCTATAGTTGACGGGTACTCCGCGCCATATGCGCGGAACCGTCGTGGAACTGCTTCCTCGCACCGTCGCACCCGAAGAGATTCGATGCGCATCATGTGCGAGTTGATCAACCCCACCGAGCTTTCACACGGCGATCGTTACTGCCCACCGAATGGTGGCCGAGGTATTCGGCCCTGATCAGCGGCAGTCGCGCCAACCAGCGGTGAATCGAGCTCGGAGCACCGCGTAACACGGAAAACGTGATTTTTTGATGACTTCTGTATCCAGTCCTGCCTCAACCACTTTCGCCGACCTCGGCGTTCCCCCGCGCCTGGTCAAGGTGCTCACCGCCGGCGGCATCACCGCCCCGTTCCCCATCCAGGCCGACACGCTGCCCGACAGTCTCGCCGGTCGCGACGTACTCGGTCGCGGAAAGACCGGTAGTGGCAAGACCCTCGCTTTCGCCATTCCGCTGGTGGCCCGGCTCGCCGAGGGCACCTCGGCCGGTGCCGGCCGACCGCGTGGTCTGATCCTCGCCCCCACCCGCGAGCTCGCTACGCAGATCACCGCAGTGGTGCAGCCCATGGCCGCAGCTCTCGGACTGACCGTGACCACCATTTTCGGTGGCGTGCCCCAGGGCCGTCAGGCCTCCGCTCTGCGCGCCGGTGTCGACATCGTCGTGGCCTGCCCGGGCCGCCTCGAAGACCTCATGCGCCAGCGTCTAGTGCGTCTGGACCGCGTCGAGATCTCTATCCTCGACGAGGCCGATCACATGGCCGACCTGGGCTTCCTCCCCGGCGTCACCCGCATCTTGACCGCGACGCCCGAAGGCGGACAGCGTCTGCTGTTCTCGGCCACGCTCGACAACGGTGTCGACAAACTGGTCAAGCGTTTCCTGAACCAGCCGGTCATGCACTCGGTCGACGAGGCCACCTCGCACGTCTCCGCGATGACCCACCACATCTTCGAGGTCTCCGGACAGGACTCCAAGAAGGGCGTCGTCTTCGCACTCGCCTCAGGACGTGGTCGCCGGATCCTGTTCATGCGCACCAAGCATCAGGCCCGCAAGCTCGCCAAGCAGCTGACCGACGCCGGCATCCCCAGCGTCGACCTTCACGGCAACCTGTCGCAGGGCGCCCGCGACCGCAACCTTCTCGCCTTCTCCAGCGGAAAGGCCCGTGTGCTCGTCGCCACCGACGTCGCGGCACGTGGCGTGCACGTGGACGACGTCGAATTGGTTGTGCACGTGGATCCGCCCACCGAACACAAGGCATACCTTCACCGTTCGGGCCGCACCGCTCGCGCGGGCAGTGCCGGCGACGTGGTGACCCTGACCCTTCCCGAACAGCGTCGCGACATGTCGCAACTGCTGCGCAAGGCCGCGATCAAGGCCACCCCGATCCGGGTGACCGCCGACTCCGAGCAGCTCAAGACACTGGTCGGCGAACCGGCCGACCTAGTTGCCCCGCCTGCCGTGAGCAACGTCCCGAACCGGACCGCCAAGGCGCCGGGCAGCCGCTCGGCCGGTTCGCGTCGTCCTCGCCCCACCGCCAACGGCTCCGCGCCGTATGAGGGTCGTGGCCGGGGACAGAGCGCACGATCCGAAGGTGGCCGCGCCGAGAACGGCCGTACCCGCGGCCACACCGGCCAGGGCGGCAGCCGTCGCAGCAGCACCTCCAGCCGGACCGGCTCCGCACGCTAGAGCCCCGCTACACGTCCCGACCCCCGATGATGTGCCCTTCTGGCGAACAAACCTCCAGGTGAGTTCCGCCAGAACAGCACATCATCGGGGGTCGGTGTGCGTTCTACGGGTCAGACCTCGAGGGTGCAATCCCCTGCCGCGACACTGACGCAGGTCTGAACTCGTTCGCCCTCTACGTGTTCGGCGCCGCTGCGCAGATCTCGCACGCAGCCTTTCTCGAGCATCACCACACAGCTCTGGCAGATACCCATCCGGCAGCCGAACGGCATCTGCACACCGACATCCTCGCCGGCCGTCATCAGTGTGGTGGCACCGTCCACGGTCGCCGTCTTGCCGGTACGAGAAAAGGTCACCGTGCCGCCCTCGGCACCGACCTCGCCACGCTCCAACGCGAACCGCTCGATGTGCAGGTGGTCCCGCAGCCCCGCCTGGGTCCACTTGTGGGTCAGCGAATCCAGTAGTGCGGCCGGGCCACAGGCCCAGGTCTGGCGAGACGCCCAATCCGGACACAGAGCGTCGAGACGCTCGATGTCCACCTTGCCCTCGCTGCGGGTGAACTGGATGTGGGCGTCGAGCAGCCCGCCCGCCTGCATCGCTTCGAGTTCCGCGCCGAACATCAGGTCATCCGCCGTGGGCACCGAATGGATCAGTCGCACATCGGTGTGCTGGTGGCGCGACTCCATCGTGCGCAGCATCGACATGATCGGGGTGATGCCGCTACCGGCAGTTACGAACAGCAGCTTCTCGGGCAGGTCGGCGGGAAGGACGAACTCACCCTGAGGCGGCGCGAGCCGGACCACGGTGCCCGGTGCCAGGCCCCGAACCAGGTGCCCGGAGAGGAAACCCTCGGCCATCGCCTTGACGGTGATGGTGACCACCCGGCTACGGGCACCTCCCGAGGTCTGCGGCACCGACGTCAGAGAATACGAACGCCAGGTCCAGCGCCCCTCGACGAGCACCCCGATCCCCATGTACTGGCCCGGAAGGTAATTGAACGAAAAACCCCACCCCGGTTTGATGACGATGGTGGCCGAGTCCGGCGTCTCCGGCCGGACCTCCACGATCTTGCCGCGCAGCTCACGCGCCGACCACAGCGGATTCGCGAGGTGCAGATAGTCGTCCGGCAACAACGGGGTGGTGATCCTTGCCGCCACCGCCCGCACGGTGTTAGCCGCCCGGTTGCTGCTGGCGATGCCCCGCACCGGTGCCTCGAAACGTTCTCGCCAACCCATCTGAAGTGCCTCCATTCAACTGCCGCCGTCAATTCTCGGGCGCAAACTTACGCAACCGTAGGTTACGCGTCGAACGGGCGCACAGGGAGGTCGGCGCCGGCGCGCCTAGAGCAGCTCCAGCAGGAACGGAAGCTCCTGCGTTGCATACCAACCCAGGTCGAAATCCTCGACGTCGCCGATCGCCAGCTCGGAGTCCTCGTCGCCGAGGTCGGCCGAGTCCACCAGCCCGACAGCTCGGACCACCTTGTCCTCGGCATCACCACCGTCGATGAGAACCGACGCGATCGCCGAGCGGTCCACCACCGGGGGGACCTTGACCACCGCGACGTCGAGGTCGGGCCGCAGCTTCACCTCGTCGACGTCCGCCGCGATCACCACACGCCGGGAAGGTAGCTGGGCCTGTCCGTCCTCGTCGGACCGATCGTCGTCCTCCGCCGCCAGCAACCGCAGCGACGCCCTGGCCGCTTCACGGATGGCCGCTTCGGCGAGTTCCTCGTCGTCACCGTCGTGGTACGCCTCTCGGAGCGCCGGGGTCAGCGCGAAGGCCGTACCGCCGACCGGCCAGAACTCACCGGACTGGTTGAGCTCGAACAGCATCGACAGTGTGGCGGGCAGATAGATTCTCATGTGACCTTTCTCGAGGGACCGGCACGGGCTCAGCGCGCGCCGGAAAGCAATTCGTCGAACGAGTCGGTGAGGTACTCCGCCATCGCGCCCAGGTCCCACATCACACCGCGATCGGCATTGAGGCCGAAGTAGATCCGGCCGTTGTACGAGGTCAGGCCGACGGCCAGCGCGCGGTTGCGCACCAGGACGGGAACCGGATAGATCGCGAGGATCTCGTTGCCACCAAGATACTGCGCCGCCCTCGGACCCCGGGCGATCGTGATGGGCAGATTGAACGACCGACGCGACAGCGAGGCTGTCGCGCGCGCGCTCATCGCATGGAAGGTCGCCGGCCCGATCTCGGGTATCCAGGGTTCCACGCCCACCGATCCCCGCCGGCCCGACTGCGAGTGCCGTTCGGCCAGCTGCGCGACCTGCGAGAGGCGCACAGCCGGATTGGCTTCTCCCACAGGGAGATCGGTGACAAACCCGTGTAGACCGCCTGCCATCCATTCGGCCGACGTGGCCATGCCACGGGCCTCGATGTCGGCGTCGGACTCCGCCGCGTCGTTGTCGACCGGGTACGCCGAGAGAGGGACCATCGCGCGGATCGTCTCGACCTGGTCGACCGCTTGCTCGCGGGAGAGCAGCCACCGCCGGATGGCCCCCGCGATGGCAGCGAGGATCACGTCGTTGGGTTGGCAGCTGTACCGCTCGGCGATGTCGACGCAGTCCTCGACCGCGAACGAGGCGACCGTGAAACGACGGGTGGGCGCCGTCGCGCCGTTGAGTGGACTCGCGGGCGCGGTGCTGGCCGCCATCTTCATCACCGTCTCCACCCTGCGGGCCGTCGCCGTGACGGCCTGGCCCAACCAGGTCACCTGGTTGGTGGCGGCTCGCACCTGGTCGACCATCTCCCAGGGCCGGGTGATGACGTCGGTGATCGCCCCGACCACCAGCTCGCTGTTGCTCGGCTCCCGGTCGGGAAGCCAGAGGTCTTCGGGCATCTGGGCGGGTTCGCGGGTGTCGTCGACGATGACCTGATTGATCTCGAGCGCTTCGTGCCCGTCGACCAGCGCCCGGTGGGTCTTGGTGAGGATGGCCACCCGGTCGTCTGCGAGGCCCTCCACGAGGTACATCTCCCAGAGCGGCCTACTGCGCTCGAGCGGTCGCGACATCAGGCGCGCCACGAGATCGTGCAGCTGGTCGTCGGCACCGGGGCTCGGCAGTGCCGATCGCCGCACGTGATAGGTGATGTCGAAGTCGCGGTCGTCGACCCATACCGGCCGCGCCAACCCCAGCGTCACCTCGCGGATCTTCTGCCGATATCGGGGTACCAGTTGCAGACGGCACTCGACCGTCGTCAGCAGACTCGCGTAGTCCAGTCCCCCAGGTCGACGTTCCAGGATCAGAAGCGATCCGACCTGCGTGGTGGTGCCGCGCTCATCGAGGTAGTAGTACATCGAGTCCTGGGGCGACAGCCGATTCACAGTTCGATGCTAGCCGTCGGTGGCCGAACGGGCCCACCTGTCCGCCACGCCGGCGTTGCGGCGTCGCGGCAGGCGAGCGCATGGTTGCCGATCATCCGACGGTCACAGCGGTCAGGAGACAGCGCTGCGTTCGGCGGCGTGCTCCCCCCGGTTCGGCTGCGCGCATCACCACCCAGCGGCGCTCCACACGAGCGCCCATCGCGAACACTCTGTCGCCCCGTCCGTAGACGACGGTGATCTCGGCGACGTCCGGCCGGATGCTCTGTGTATGCAGGCGCAGCAACGCCGCAGGCGGGCCACCCCGGTCGGTTCCAGAGGACAGCAGCGTGCGGAACTGGTCGGCGATATGCGGAATTGCCACTGCCGACAACTGCGTCACGGGACGGCGACGATTCATCACCTCAAGCACGAGTTTGATTGCCCCAATGGCGAATTGCCGGATCTCGAGGTCCACACCGTCGGGCACCACGGGTACCGGAGATCGACGGAGCGGAGCCGGCCGGCCGAGTGTGATCACCCGCGGCTGACTCGGATCCACCGGTTCCGGTTCGTATCGAGGTGCAGCGGTCACCCGCAGAAGTGCGCGATCCACGACCTCCGCGGCGGACGAATGGGACTCCCCCATCGGCCGGGAACATGCGAACGGACCCTCGTGTGCGGGTGAGCTCGAATCTGAGGTCGGGGCGAGCTCCGTGGCCGTCCCGAGCGTTGTTGTTGTCATGGTCCCCCCGGACCCATCGGCACATGACCGGCACTGGTGGCCGGCCCGGTAAACCGGGGAACCCGGATACCAGCAGTACGACGTGCCCTGCGGTATCCGGGTTCCTTTGTCCGGAGAGGTGACGCTGACGGCGACCTCAGATCGCCGTTTGTGTCACCGCTTCTTGCGCGATTTGGCCGGCTTGGGCCCACCTGTCTTGGTGCCTGCGCGTGCGGCAGCGCGCCGCTCCTTGCGCGTGCCGGACGCCTGGCCGTTCGACGAACCGGTCTGGCGGACTGCGGTGCCACCGGTCTCCGACGGACCGCTGTACGTCAGTGCGGCATCGTCCGAGTCGTCGATCCCCTTGGCGCGCAGGGCTGCCGGAGCAGGCTTACGCGCCGGGGCCGGCTGTCCGGTCGGCAAGGGGGCCGGCGCGGTGGGGGCAGCAGGCGCGGCGGGAGCAGCTGGTGCAACCGCGGCAGCCGGTTGCGCAGGTGTCGCCTCGACAGCCACGTTGAACAGGAAGCCGATCGACTCCTCTTTGAGGCCTTCGAGCATGCCGGTGAACATGTCGTAACCCTCGCGCTGGTACTCGACCACGGGATCACGCTGCGCCATCGAGCGCAGGTGGATACCTTCGCGCAGGTAGTCCATCTCGTAGAGGTGGTCACGCCACTTGCGGTCGAGGACACTGAGCAGGATGGTCCGCTCAAGCTGACGCATCGCGTTCTCGCCGGCGATCGACTCGATCTCCTTCTCACGCTTCTCGTACGCAGCATGCGCGTCGGCGATCAGCATGTCGCGAAGTTCCTGCGCGCTGATCTCCTTGCGCTCGCCGAACTCATTCTCCTCGACCAGTTCCTTGTAGTCGATCTCGATCGGGTACAGCGTCTTGATGGCGGTCCAGAGCTGCTCGAAGTCCCAGTCCTCGACGTACCCCTCGGCCGTGGCGGCATCGACGTAGGCACCGACGACGTCGTCGATCATGCGCTGGACCTGCTCGCGGTGGTCTTCGCCCTCGAGGATGGTGCGACGCTCGGCGTAGATCACCTTGCGCTGCTGGTTCATCACCTCGTCGTACTTGAGGACGTTCTTACGCACCTCGAAGTTCTGCTGCTCGACCTGGGTCTGTGCGCTGCGGATGGCCTTGGTGACCATCTTGGCCTCGATGGGCACGTCGTCCGGCAGGTTGACCCGGTTCATGATCGCCTCGAGGGCTGCGCCGTTGAATCGGCGCATCAGCTCGTCACCGAGCGACAGGTAGAAACGGGATTCGCCGGGATCTCCCTGGCGGCCCGAACGACCACGGAGCTGGTCGTCGATACGGCGGGACTCGTGTCGCTCGGTACCCAGTACGTAGAGCCCGCCGGCCTGCCGGACCTTCTCCGCGTCGTCGGCGACCTCGCTCTTGACGAGCTCGATCATCTCGTCCCACGCGGCCTCGTACTCCTCGGGAGTGTCCACCGGATCCAGCCCCGCCTTGCGCAGGCGGATGTCGGCCAGAATGTCGGGGTTGCCGCCGAGCACGACGTCGGTGCCGCGGCCGGCCATGTTGGTGGCCACGGTGACCGCACCGCTGCGACCGGCCTCGGCGATGATCTGGGCTTCCTGCTCATGGAACTTGGCGTTGAGCACGTTGTGCGGGACGCCACGCTTCTTGAGCTGCCGGGCGAGGTACTCGGACCGCTCGACGCTGGTGGTACCGATCAGGACCGGCTGACCCTTCTGGTGACGCTCGAGGATGTCGTCGACCACCGCATCGAACTTGGCCTCCTCGGTCTTGTAGATCAGGTCCGTCTGATCCACGCGCACCATCGGCTTGTTCGTCGGGATGGGCAGCACACCGAGTTTGTAGATCTGGTCGAGCTCGGCGGCCTCGGTCTGCGCCGTACCCGTCATGCCCGACAACTTGTCGTACATGCGGAAGTAGTTCTGCAGCGTGATCGTGGCCAGGGTCTGGTTCTCGGCCTTGATCTCCACCCGCTCTTTGGCCTCGATCGCCTGGTGCAGACCTTCGTTGAAACGCCGGCCCTCGAGCACACGGCCGGTGAACTCGTCGACGATCAGGACCTCACCGTTGCGGACGATGTAGTCCTTGTCACGCTCGAAGAGCTCTTTGACCTTGAGCGCATTGTTCAAGTAGCTCACCAGCGGCGAGTTGGCCGCCTCGTACAGGTTGTCGATGCCTAACTGGTCCTCGACGAACTCGACACCCTCCTCGTGCACACCGATGGTGCGCTTACGGATGTCGACCTCGTAGTGCACGTCCTTCTTGAGCAGCGGCGCAATGCGGGCGAACTCGGCGTACCACTTGCTCGACGAGTCGGCGGGACCGGAGATGATCAGCGGCGTCCTGGCCTCGTCGATGAGGATCGAGTCGACCTCGTCGACGATGGCAAACGGATGCCCGCGCTGCACCAGGTCGTTCAGCGAGTGCGCCATGTTGTCGCGGAGATAGTCGAAACCGAACTCGTTGTTCGTTCCGTAGGTGATGTCGGCGTTGTAGGCCTCGCGGCGCTGATCAGACGTCATCCCGGTCAGGATGACGGCCGTCTCGAGCCCGAGGAAGCGGTGCACACGGCCCATCCACTCGGAGTCACGTTTGGCGAGGTAGTCGTTGACGGTCACCACGTGCACGCCGTCGCCGGCCAACGCATTGAGATAGGCGGGCAGCACACAGGTGAGGGTCTTGCCCTCACCGGTCTTCATCTCGGCGATGTTGCCGAAATGCAGGGCGGCGCCGCCCATGATCTGAACGTGGAAGTGTTTCTGCGAGAGCACCCGCCAGGCGGCCTCCCGGGCGACCGCGAACGCCTCCGGCAAGAGATCGTCGAGCGCCTCGCCACCGGCGTAGCGCTCCTTGAACTCGTCGGTCTTGGCCCGCAGCTGCTCGTCGGTCAGCGCCTCGGTCTCGTTGTCGAGCGTCTCCACATGCGAAGCGATGGCATCCAGGCGTTTGACCATCCGGCCTTCGCCGACGCGCAGCAGCTTGTTGAGCACTGGTTTTATCCTCGATCCAATTGACTACACACGAAATCCGACCTGCAGATTCGGAGCAGGTCGGATTCCATGGTAGCCACGGTCAGCGCCATCGCGGTCACGCGAGGCAGATCAGGTGCCTCTCGACGGTCAGGACAGACGGATCAATCCGTAATCGAACGCATGGCGCCGGTACACAACCGTGGGTTTGTCGGTTTCCTTGTCATGGAACAAAAAGAAGTCGTGACCGACCAGTTCCATCTCGTAGAGCGCGTCATCCACGGTCATCGGAACCGCGTCGTGTTCCTTGATCCGGACGATCTGACCGGGGCCCGCGGCCTCGGGACTGTGGTCGGCCCATCGGTCGTCTTCCACCTCGCCGGCCGGTGCGGCCGTATTGCCGTTCAGGAGCGGATCAGCGGCGGCGGTCGCTTCGGCAACGGAGATCGGGGTGCGCAGACCGTGGTGGACCTTGCGCCGGTCCTTGGTGCGACGCAGACGGGATTGCAGCTTGGTGAGTGCCGCGTCCAGGGCGGCGTAGAAGTTGTCGGCGCAGGCCTCGCCTCGAACCACGGGGCCCTTGCCGCGTGCGGTGATCTCGAGTCGTTGACAGATCTTCGACTGACGGCGGTTGCGTTCGTGGTGCAGTTCCACATCGAAGCGGAAGATCGTGGGATCGAAACGTTCCACCCGGGAGAGTTTGTCCATCACATGGACGCGGAAGTGGTCGGGGATCTCGACGTTGCGGCCACTGACCTGGACTTCGGCATCAGGTCGCGACGGCGCGTCAGAGGATTCGGTTCGTATGTATATGCCGGGATCAAACGGGTCGTGCGCGGCGGATTCGGGGGCACCTGCGGCTTCGGGGTCGACACTCGCTTGCTTGTCGACGCTGGATTCGGAAACGGCATTCCTGCCGACACTTGTCGTCACTTGCGATACCTCCTGGATCGGTGAACAGGACTTCCGGTACCGCGGCCGCAAGCGACCTGGTACCGGTCTGAATGTTCGGCATCACCTCCCCCCGTCGCCACCGTCGGTGGCCTTGGGTCTGGCAATCAGATCGCACCCCTGACGTTAGTCCGCCCGGCAGGTGTTCGCCACAGTTTCGTCAACAGGTGTTCACCTCCGACGGCGCGCCGCCCGACTTCAAGACCCCTACCACTGCGCCACGAAACATGTTCGGCGACAACGGATGAACGCACGAAAAACCCCGTCACACTGCTGCGATCACGAGCACCAGGTGTACA
Source organism: Williamsia sp. R60 (assembly GCF_054063855.1). Taxonomy (NCBI): domain Bacteria; kingdom Bacillati; phylum Actinomycetota; class Actinomycetes; order Mycobacteriales; family Nocardiaceae; genus Williamsia; species Williamsia sp. R60. The sequence goes on along the minus strand of NZ_JBSSGR010000001.1, from coordinate 873,090 downwards.
CCGATTCCTGCTCGATCAAGAACCCTGATCGATTCGGCCGCCGTCGCTCCGGTGGTCACCACGTCATCTACCAAGACGACAGCGGTGTCGCCGGCCCTCGCGGTCGCGACCTCCCGGCGGTCACGCCCGCCGATGCCTATCGCGCCGGCCAGGTTCGCGCTGCGGGCAGACGCCGACAGTCCGGCCGAATCCCGGGCCCACGGCGACGTCGTCAGGACCGGGAGGACCACCACCGCCGACCCCAGGTGCGCCGCGGCGGACCGACAGACCGCGGTCACGGGATCGCCACCGCGCCGACGTGCCGAGAGCTTCCTCGTCGGAGCCGGGATGAGGACCAGGCTCGTGGCCATCGGCAACTCTGACCAACCATCGAGGATCCGGAGTGCGTCGGCGAGCGCCCGTCCCAGCGGCGCGGCGAGATCGACGCGGCCGTGTTCCTTGAGTTCGAGGATCGCCCGGCGGCGCGGCCCGGTGTAGGGACCAACGGCATAGACCGGCACCGGGAGTGGCACGCGGGTCTGCACAGCCGTGGGTGCGTCGGCGAGAAGGAGTGCGCACTGCGCACACCAGTTCAGGCCGGGTCGTCCACAGCCGCCACACAGTCGCGGCACCACCAGGTCGGCGAGGGCATCGACCACACGTCTGACCATGCCGCCATCATCGCGGCGACAGCCACTCTCACAACGGCCGCGCCACTGTGTCCGCTGTGGTTGTCCACAGCCCGATGGTTGTCCACCGCAGGGCTCAGTGAGGCAGGACGGGGATTGCGCCCGACCCCATCGTCGGGGTGACCTCACTCCAGTACTGGTCGGGTTCATCGTTGGTGCTCCCGAGCCTGAGCACTCCGCGACTGTCCGCGGCATAGATGGTCGATTGGCCGGCCACCACCGCGGTCACCGGCGGACTGAGGTTGCCGCTCGGCAGCGCCCCGGGTGGCGTGCCGTCGATCCGCAACTGCACCACAGGTCCGTCGGAAGCATTCCTCGCGATCACGAGCATCTCGCTGCTCAACCAGTCGAGCGACACCGCACCCGAGATGTTGAGCGCCGCGGCGCCCTGCGCGTTCGTGAGCACCGGCCTGCCGTCGGCCCGGTCCTCGATGACGGCGAGCACCACTTGACCGTTCACGATCATCGCGGCCCTGGCACCGTCCTGCGACACCTGCAGTTCGGTGATCGGCCCCTGGGCCACCGCCCTGATGGCCGACGAGTCGACCTCCGTCTCGGTGATCTGTCCACCACCGGCACCCTGGGTCACCTGCGTGACCCGGGTTTCGTCGACAACTGCCCACATCGTCTGGTCGTCGCCGGCGAACGACGGCCGGGTGATCATCTCGCCCTCGAGCACCGGGGTGACGGCGGCGCCGTAGTCCCCGACCGCGAGCGCCAGGCGCGGCGCCGGACCCGGCGCAGTATTCTGCGACACCACCGCCACCCGCCTGCCGTTGGCCGAGATGTCGGCTGACAACAGACTGCGCGTCGAACCGAGCGCCCCGGGCACCGGTGTGACCGCATTGTCGGCCACCAGCGACAACGATCCGCCGCGGATGATGTGCAGTCCCATCGGTGAGTCCGGTGCCGGGCTGGGATCGAGCGACTCCACATCGCTGGTCTGCCATCCGCCCGAGTGTCGTTCGTCGAGCGGTGCGCCGTCGGCGTCGATCACGTACGGCCCGGTGATGTCGGACTCGCTGAGCGTCCAGATGATCTGCGCCGCAAGCCGATTACGTTCGGCGTCGCCCACACCGTTGAGCCCGGCGAGATCAAGTCGGATCCCGCCCGTCGGCAGCGACTCGATCGAGCCATGCAGCGACGACCGGGCAGGGAATTCGTTGGTGACGGCGCCTCGTAGGTCGTCGACCGGTCCGGCGATCAAGAGACCGATGAGCTGGTCGGCGAGCTGATCGCCGCCGGAGTACATCCACCGGGGATCGGCCACCAGGTGCTGGTCGTCGGTGCTCGGGTAGTAGAGCACGTGCGGCCGGTACGACGACTCGAACTGTTCGCGGTCCATCACCACCCCGACCGGGAGCGGACCGTCGATGCGCCACTGCCCGTCCACCTTGCGAAGCGACAACCGGGTCTCGATCCGTCCCGAGCTCGGGATCAGTTGGCCGCTCGGCTGTAGTTCACCCGTGTTCTCGCCGTTCACCCGCACCGTGATGGTGTCGTCGGTGCGGTTGTCACTGAGCACGTTGATCTCGTCGAGCAGCAGTGCCCCGCCCTGGTCGTCCCAGGAGTTCGACGCCTCCTGCGTGAGGAACTGACGTGCCGCGAGATGGCCCGATCCCGGCTGCACCGACGCCTTGAGGAAGTCGCGGACCAAGGCCTCGGGGTCCATGTCCGGGCGCGGGGTGGGGACGTTGCGGGTGGGCTGATGCCGTTCGAGCGACCCCAGCGGCTGCGGACTGGAGTTGTTCGGGATCGACACACACGACGACAGCAGGGCCGCCGCAGCGATGATCACCGCCAGTACGATCCCGGTCCGCAGGGTCCTCGATCGCTCATACATGGGTCTGCCCCGAATCCCGGCTGCGTCGCATCGACGGCGGCTTGAGCGGCAGCGGACTGCCGAGCACCTTGTGTCCACGGACCAGCGGAAGCGTGAGCCTGAAACAGGCGCCCTGCCCCGGCTCTCCCCAGGCCTCGAGCCGGCCCTGGTGCAGTCGCGCATCTTCGACGCTGATGGCCAACCCGAGGCCGGTGCCACCCGACCTCCGGAACCGCGAGGGGTCAGACCGCCAGAATCGGTTGAACACCAACTTCTCTTCACCGGGTCGCAGACCGATCCCCTGGTCTCGCACCGTCACGGCGACTGCATCACCGTCGCTGCGCATCGTCAGCGTCACCGGTCGCTGTTCGCCGTGGTCGATGGCGTTGGCCAACAGATTTCGCAGAATACGTTCCACTCGTCGTGGGTCGATCTCCGCGATCACGGGTTCGTCGGGGAGATCGAGGATCAGTTCGGTGTCCGTCTCGTCGGCAAGATGCTGCACCGTCCTCACCGCGGCATCGATCGGAATCGACATGTTCAGCCTGTCGGCGGCGAGTTCCGCCACACCGGCGTCGTGGCGGGAGATCTCGAGCAACTCACTGAGCAGGGTCTCGAATCGATCGAGCTCTTTGTCCAGCAGTTCCACCGACCGCTTGAGGACCGGCTCGAGCTGTTCGCGACTCTCGTAGAGCACGTCGGCGGCCATCCGCACGGTGGTCAAAGGGGTGCGCAGTTCGTGGGAGACATCCGAGGTGAACTGACGCTGCAGACCGCCGAACTCTTCGAGGTGGGTGATCTGCTTCGACAGGCTCTCGGCCATGTCGTTGAACGACATTGCCAACCTGGCCATGTCGTCCTCGCCGCGCACCGGCATGCGTTCTTTGAGGCGTCCGTCCGCAAACCTCACCGCGATCCTCGACGCCGATCGGACCGGGATCACCACCTGCCGCGACACCAGGATCGCGATGGCCGCGAGGAGCCCGAGCAGAACGATTCCACCGGTGAAGATCGTGCCCCGCACCAGCGAGACGGTGTTCTCCTCATTGGTGAGGGGGAAGACCAGATACAGCTCGAGGCCGGGGATGTCGGAGTTCGTGGGGCTGCCGATGATCAGCGCGGGACTCTGGTGCCCACTAGACCCCGTCACCGACGAGTATCGGTAGGCGATCTGGCCGCCCTGCACCATCTGGCGCAGGTTCTCCGGGATCTCCCCCACCGGCCCAACGCCTGTCGGTTCGGTGGGCCCGGAGCCTGGTGCGAGCAACACCGTGTCGAAGGTACCCACCACACCCGATGAATCGCCCGAGTCGACATCGCGGTCGGTGAGGATCGATCGGGTCTGACGCAGCCGGTTGACCAGTGAGGTGTTCGGATCGGCGCCGGAGAGGTCGCGTTCCACGGCGACCCGGGTGCGGTCGAGTTCTTCGGTGGCGGCCTGCAACTTGAGGTCGAGCAGCCGATCGGTGATCTGACTGGTCAGGACAAAGGCCAGGATGAGGAGGACCACAAAAGACAGAGCGAGCGTGGACACGACAACACGCAGCTGCAGCGAACGCCGCCACAGCTGTCCGACGATCCTTCCGACCGCGCCCACCCGACGCATCCAGGGCCCGAATGAACCATTGATGCGGCGCCGAGGGCGTCCGATCACGGTGGTCCGGCCTTGTAGCCGACCCCCCTCACCGTGAGAACCACTTCTGGGTTTTCCGGATCGTGTTCGACCTTGGCCCGCAGGCGCTGAACGTGCACGTTGACCAGCCTAGTGTCGGCCGGGTGCCGGTAGCCCCACACCTGTTCGAGCAGCACGTCCCGGGTGAACACCTGACGGGGTTTGCGAGCGAGCGCCACCAGAAGATCGAACTCCAGCGGGGTCAGCGAGATGGGCACGCCCTCACGCGTCACCTTGTGCGCGGGAACGTCGATCTCGACCGGGCCGATCGACAGCAATTCGGCCGGTTCGTCTTCCGTACGACGTAGGCGGGCACGCACCCGCGCGACCAGTTCCTTGGGTTTGAACGGCTTGATCATGTAGTCGTCGGCGCCGGATTCGAGCCCGAGGACCACGTCGACGGTGTCCGACTTGGCGGTCAGCATCACGATCGGGACTCCCGAGTCCGCCCGGAGCACCCGGCACACGTCGATCCCGTTCATCCCAGGCAACATCAGGTCCAGCAGCACCAGATCCGGCCGGATCTCGCGGACCGCCGTCAGCGCCTGAGTGCCGTCGCCGACCACGAAGGGCTCAAAACCCTCTCCGCGCAGCACGATGGTGAGCATCTCCGCCAATGCCGCATCATCATCGACAACCAGAATCCTGGGTTTCATCGTCTCATCGTGTCACCGAATGGCCCTTATTTGTGGTTGACGCGCCGACCGGCCCATCCCACCGGGCTGCGGCGTTTGGCCGCCGAACGCGGCTACCCTGCAGGAGTGGGCGTATTGATAGCGGTGGAAGGTCTCGACGGCGCCGGCAAACACACGTTGGTCACCGGACTCGTCAACCGTTGGGCCACACAGGGTTATCGGGTGCAGACGTTGACGTTCCCGAGGTACAGCGAGTCCGTCACCGCCGACATCGCCGCCGAGGCACTGCACGGAGAGCACGGCGATCTGCGTTCGAGCGTGCACGCGATGGCGATCCTGTTCGCCCTCGATCGCCGCGACGCCGCGGAGTATCTGCGAAAGTTGTTGGCTGCCAACGACGCCGTGATCCTCGACCGCTACGTGGCGTCGAACGCCGCCTACAGCGCAGCCCGTTTGGGGCAGGATGCCGATGGCGAAGTGGTGCAGTGGGTGACGACTCTGGAGTTCAGCAGGTTCGGACTGCCGGTACCCGATCATCATCTGCTGCTCGACGTTCCGACCGATGTCGCCATCGGCAGGGCCAAGTCGCGCGCCGAGCTGGATGCCTCACGCCTGCGCGACCACTACGAGCGCGACCACGAGCTCCAGGAACGCACCGGACTCGTTTACCGCGCGCTCGCCGAGATGGGCTGGATGTCGCCGTGGTCGCGCCTCGGCACCGAGGCAGATCCCGAACTCGCGGACCGATTGATCGCCATCTAGCGACGACCTCCCCGGGGTGCGCGATAGCCAAGTGCCGACCAGCGATCACAACTCGGTCAAGACACTGCAACGACAGCCGTTATGTCCGCTGCCGCATACCGTCGCATCACTAGCCTCTCGACCAGAGACCTAGGTCGTCCCCGAGGAGCACCCGCGCGGGACGATCCAGGTGGAGGGAGGTCAGCGCATGAGCCTGACGCTGCCCCACCCGACTCAGTACGTACCCGTCCGCACCGCAGCCCTGCTCGCCCTGGTTGTCCTGGTCCTCAACATCGTGCTGGTGTGGTCCGCTCTTGCTCTGCGACCGGCCGCGGCCGGCGACGAGAGCCAGATCCGCGAACTGGTCCACCAGCAGATCGACGCACTCAATCGCCGCGACCCGGCCGCGCTCTCGCTCACGTACTGCGATCAGCAGGGCGTCGTGGCCCACCAGATCGTCCAGGCCCTCGGGCCGCCTGAGCGAGGAGCGCTCATCCGTGTCACCCGCATAGCCGACATCCAGTTCATCGGATCGGGCGACAACCAGATGGCAACCGCACACGTGACGCTGGCGGTCGCCGGGCCGACGAACGGGGCCATCTCCGCCCGGCCTGCCGAACTCACACACTTCAGTCGCGAACAAACCGGCTGGAAGATGTGCCAACCAAGCGATAGTGAATCACCCATCCATTATCTTTGATTCCACGGAAACCGCCTCTCACCACCATCACATGTCGGCAACGACCCGGCGTGTGGTCGACTCCCCTGTTGGTGGGTGCCGGTATCCCCAGTAATGTTCGAACACAGCAAACCGCCGCTGCGCAAACGCTATTCACCCCACACCGAGCTGACACCCCAGCCGCTCCCGAACTCGCCCGGAGGCCCCGATGACGCAACCACCGCAAGGCCCCTACGGCTCGGGCGACAACCAGGGCGACCCTCGTTGGGGTTCCGGCCCGGGTGAACCGACCTGGGGCGGGCAACCGGGGCAGCAGCCGAATTGGGGCCAGCCCGGCGAACCCACCTGGGGCGGTCAGGCCGGACAACAGCCCGGCTGGGGACAACCCTCGTCGCCCGGCGGCGGACAACCGCAGTACGAACCGACAAGCGAGTACCGCCCGGGTGAGTACAACTCCGGCCAGTACGGCGGCTACCAGCAGCCGTACGGCGCCACCCCGCCGCCACCGGGAGGCGGCCCCGGCGGCCCGGGATACGGCCCTCCCCCCGGGCCGAAGCCGTCGAAGACGCCCTGGATCATCGGGATCGGGATCGCGGCGGCCGTGGTCATCGCCCTGGGGGTTGTGCTGTTCCTGGTTCTCGGCGGCGACGACGACGACCCGAAAGCCTCGCCGACGAGTTCGACGGAGACCTCGGAGACCACCGGATCGTCGGACACCACCGACAGTTCGCAGACGTCGACCGCCGACGCCGAGGAGCAGATCGAGACGGCCGTGCGCGAGTACACGACGGCGTTCACCGCGCGCGACTGGGACGCGGCGATCGCGGTCACCTGTGGCGCCGAGGAGGCGACGATCGAGGACATCCAGGCCAAGGACACCGCCACCGTGGGAATGAAGCTGAACTCGGTCACCGGTATCGATGTCACCGGCGACAGCGCGCAGGCAACCGTGTCACTGACCTTCGTCGACCCGGACAACCAATCCGACCTCGACACCAATCGCTATACCTTCGACATGGAGAACCGCTCCGGGGACTGGCTGATCTGCTCGACCCGAGAAATCTGAGCGGTCCTCGGGAAGGACTCCTTGACCCACCCACCACCGGGCTCGTCGCCCTGGCGTGACCCAGGTCCGTCGGAGCCCTACGGACGGCCCGGCACATACGGTCAGCAGCATCCCGGTCAAGGCGGCTCACAACAGCCCGGCCCACCGAGCGGCCGGCATGGTGCCGGCAACGGACCAGGACAGAACGGTCCATGGCAGGCACCGGGGCCGAGGCAGTGGGGGCCCACACCTTCCGGTCAATGGAACCCGTCTCCCCCGCCGGCCCAGCCTTTCGGGCGGCCGGCCCCATGGGGATCGCCTCCACCCCCGCCTCCACGAGGTTCACACAGCGGACTGATCGTCGCCGGAGTCATCGGCGTGGTGGTCGTGCTGGCCGTGGCGTTGGCCGCCGTCCTCTCGTTCAACGGCGGCAACAACAGCGACCCGTTTGCAGCACCGTCCTCATCCACCCAGGGCCCGGTCACCACAACCGGCCGACTGGACGGTACGGCCGAGGAAAATGCCGTCCAGGCCGCTGCGGAAAAGCGTGTTCAGCTCATCAACGACCAGGACGCGATCGGGCTGCACGACATGGCCTGCGCCGCGGACTCACGAACCGAGTCCGTGGCGGGGTATCAGCAACTCTTCGACCGCAACGGGTCGATCACCGCCCGCATCGACATCCAGGACGTCACGGTCAGCGGCATCGTCGGCAAGATCGACGGCGTGATGACGATCGAGTCCGAGACAGGCGAGGTGCATTGGGCATTCCGCAACGAAGAGGATCAGTGGCGCTTCTGCCCCAGCCTGTCCGAGCGTTCCACCGCCGACGAACCAGAAGGCGGCGGGATCATCACCGGCTGATCGCCATCACAGGCCCCGACAACAAAAATGGTGGGCCCCGAGGCGATCACTGAGTGATGCCCCTGGACCCACCATTTCGGTGGTCGTTACCAGTTCAGATGTAAATCAGTACCGGTAGTGCTCGGGCTTGTACGGCCCTTCGACATCGACATTGATGTACTCGGCCTGCTCTTTGGTGAGCTTGGTGAGCTTGCCGCCGAGCGCTTCGACGTGAATCTTCGCGACCTTCTCATCGAGGGCCTTCGGCAGCCGGTAGACCTCGTTGTCGTACTCGTCGTTCTTGGTCCACAGTTCGATCTGGGCGATGACCTGGTTCGAGAAGCTGTTGCTCATCACGAACGACGGATGCCCGGTGGCATTACCCAGGTTGAGCAGACGGCCCTCGGACAGGACGATGATTGCCTTGCCGTCGGGGAAGATCCACTGGTCGACCTGCGGCTTGATGTTGATCCGGGTCATATCCTTCGACGCTTCCAGGCCGGCCATGTCGATCTCGTTGTCGAAGTGACCGATGTTGCCGAGGATGGCGTGGTGCTTCATCTGCCTCATGTGCTCAAAGGTGATGATGCCGAGGTTGCCGGTGGAGGTGATGATGATGTCGGCGGAGCCGATCGCGTCCTCGACCGTGACGACGTCGTATCCGTCCATCAACGCCTGCAGGGCATTGATCGGGTCTATCTCGGTGACCTGCACGCGAGCCCCCTGGCCTGCGAGGGACTCGGCGCAGCCCTTGCCCACGTCGCCGTAGCCGCAGATCAGCACCTTCTTGCCACCGATCAGGACATCGGTGCCGCGGTTGATGCCGTCGATCAACGAGTGGCGGGTGCCGTACTTGTTGTCGAACTTGCTCTTGGTGACCGAGTCGTTGACGTTGATGGCGGGGAAGGTCAGCTCGCCGGCAGCTGCGAACTGGTACAGCCGCAACACACCGGTGGTGGTCTCTTCGGTGACGCCCTGAACCGACTCCGCGATCGCCGACCACTTGCCCTTGTCGGTTTCGAACCGCTCGCGCAGCAGCGACAGGAACACCTTGTATTCAGCCGAATCGGTGTCGTCGTCGGTGGGTGGCACGGTCCCGGCCTTCTCGAACTGAGCGCCACGCAGCACCAGCATGGTGGCGTCGCCGCCATCGTCGAGGATCATGTTGGCCGGTTCGCCGGGCCAGGTGAGCATCTGCTCGGCAGCCCACCAGTACTCCTCGAGGCTCTCGCCCTTCCACGCGAACACGGGGACGCCCTTGGGCTCGTCCACGGTGCCGTGAGGTCCGACGACGATGGCCGCGGCGGCCTCGTCCTGGGTGGAAAAGATGTTGCAGGAGGCCCAACGCACTTCGGCGCCGAGAGCCACCAGGGTTTCGATCAGCACAGCGGTCTGCACGGTCATGTGGAGAGATCCGGAGATCCGAGCTCCCTTGAGCGGCAACACATCTGCATATTCGCGTCGGAGTGCCATCAAGCCCGGCATCTCGTGTTCGGCCAGGCCGATCTCTTTACGCCCGTATTCTGCAAGCGAAAGGTCGGCGACCTTGAAGTCGATACCGTTGCGGTTGTCCGCCGTGAGCGAACCGGTCTGGACCGATGTCATTAACCACTCCTCAAGTCCAACTTGGATGATGGGTACCAGGCTAACGGGTGGATGAACCGACCCGGCCCCCGGCTGCGGCATCCACCACCGGCCCAAAGATCTCGGCCAGATCGTCTGCGACGTCGCGGTCGGCCTCGGGAGGCATCGACACATAGCTCAGCGCCATCCGGACGATGGCACGGGCGATCCTCACCGCCGCCGTCTCGTCCGCCTGGACCCAGCTCGTCTGCAACAACACCACCACCCTGGCGCTGGCCTGCGTGATCAACGGTCCCGCATCAGTGGTGATCAGCCGGAGCAGATCCGGTTTCGCCTGCCCGGTGAGCAACGACTGGATGAGTGGGTCGTCGGCCGCAGTCGCGAAGAAGTCCGAGAACCCCTCGGCCAAGGCGACTTTCGCCTGCCCCTCGTGCGCCAGGATCGCGGCCGACACCAGGTCCACGAGTTCGTCGGCCAACCGCAGCGCGTACGCCGAGGCAAGGCCCTGTCGCGAACGGAACTCGTTGTAGACGGTCTGCCTGCTGACCCCGGAGGCCGCCGCAACATCGGCCATCGTGACAGCCGACCAGTCGCGGGTACGCAGGAGATCACGCATCCCGTCGAGAAGGCTGTCCCGCAACAGCTTCTTGCTCGCCTGCGCGAATGAGGTCTGCGGCGCCGGGACCGAACCGACGTCCGTTGATGCTGTGCCCCGTGGTGCGTGGCGTGCCGACGCCGGCTCGACAGGGGGTTCAGACATGCGGTCAGGATATCGGTCGGCGGCGGTGCGCCCGTCGGCCCGTGTGCGCGTGCCCGCGCGCACCGCGACACCGGGCCGCAACGGCACCACCGCATCGGTGGTCAAGACCGGGTTACTTCCTCCATGTAGAAATCGGCCTTGGCGGCACCGCAGTCCGGGCAACTCCAGTCATCCGGGATGTCGTCCCAGCGGGTTCCCGGCGCGATTCCGTCTTCGGGCCAACCCTTTTCCTCGTCGTACTCGAACCCGCATTGCATACAGACGTACAGCTTGTAGTTCATGGTGATGTCCTCGGTGGTGATGTGTTGAAGCGATGTCATCGGTGATATTCGGCCGTTGCGGTCAGCGCCCAGGAGCTGGTTCGAAGTCGACCTTCTCGCGGACCCCGCAATCGGGGCACGGCCAGTCGTCCGGCACGTCGTTCCACGCTGTGCCCGGCCGGAAACCCTCGCGCGGCGCCCCGGCCGACTCGTCGTAGACGTAGTCGCAGACCGGGCATCGGTACGCGCTCATCGCTGCTTGCTCCCAGCCGCTCGGGCGAGCACCTTCTCCCGTTTGCCGGGTACGACGTTGAGCTTGGTGAGGTCGCCGTCGTAGTGGTCGATCACCCTGTGGTCCATCACCTTGCGCCAGATCGGAGGGAAGTACGCCAGCGTGATCATGCTCGCGTAGCCGCTGGGCAGATTCGGGGCGTCGTCGAAGCTCCGCAGAACCTGGTAGCGCCTGGTCGGATTGGCGTGGTGGTCGCTGTGACGCTGCAGGTGATAGAGGAAGATGTTGGTGCAGATGTGGTCGGAGTTCCAGCTGTGCTCGGGTGCCGCGCGTACGTACCGGCCACTCGGAAGCTTCTGGCGCATCAGTCCGTAGTGCTCGAGGTAGTTGACCGTCTCGAGCAGGCTGAACCCGTACACCGCCTGAATCACCATGAATGGCAATATCTCTAAGCCGAAGATGATCGTCAGCGCACCCCAGAGCACCACTGACATCAGCCAGGCGTTGAGCACGTCGTTGCGGATGTTCCAGACAGAGTGCTCCAGGCGGTTCATCCGGGTGCGTTCGAGCTTCCACGCCGAGGTGAGCGAACCCCAGACGCTGCGTGGCAGGAACGCCCAGAACGTCTCACCGAACTTGGCGCTGGCCGGATCCTCGGGCGTCGCGACACGGACGTGATGGCCCCGGTTGTGCTCGATGTAGAAGTGACCGTAGAACGTCTGCGCGAGAGTGATCTTCGAGAGCCAGCGTTCGAGCGAATCCTTCTTGTGACCCAGTTCGTGAGCGGTGTTGATGCCGATGCCACCCATGACACCGATCGACAGCGCCACACCGATCTTGGAGATGATCCCCAGTCCGCCGTCGACACCCAGCCAGCTCAGATCGCTGGTTGTCCACAGGTAGCAGGCAAAGATCAGGCTTGCGAACTGGAACGGGATGTAGGCGTAGGTGCAATACCGGTAGTACTTGTCGTTCTCCAGTTGCTCCATCAGCTCTTCGGGAGGGTTCTGACCGTCCGGTCCGAAGAAGATGTCGAGGACGGGTAGCAGACCGTAGACGAGCAGAGGTCCGATCCACCACCACACCGGTGACACCGCGCTCCATCCGAGTGCGTTGAAGCCGGCGATCAGACCGGCCGCGAGAAACAGTGCCGTCGGGGGGATCAGGCCGAGCAACCACAGGTACCGCTTGCGGTCTCGCCACTCGAGAGACGGCGACACCCCCTGGCCACCTTGTGCCGTGAGATCGGTGCTCATCAACTACCTCCTCGTCGAGTAGAACGTGATGAGTTTGACAATAGTCAGTGTCACGTCTGTTGTCTATACATACGAGGTTATTTGTAAAGTGCCCCAGTTCACAAAAAGAGCCCCGGTCGAGAGTCGCACTCTCGACCGGGGCTCTGTGTGAGTCAGCCGTTACGGCCGATTCGGTCCCGCTCTCTTCGCTTCCGCGGCCAACGCCGCGTCGCCGACAGCGTCGTCTATCTCGCCACGCTGACGCTTGCCCACCATGGAATGACGCTGGCTGTAGAGGAAGTAGACCGCTACGCCGATGACCATCCAGATCAGGAACCGGATCCATGTCAGCGCCGACAGATTCAGCATCAACCAGAGGCAGGCCACGATTGCCGCTATCGGCAGGATCGGCATCAGGGGAACCTTGAAGCCGCGAGGCAGATCCGGGCGGGTGCGTCGGAGAACGATGACTCCGGCCGCGACCACAACGAAGGCGAACAGCGTGCCGACGTTGACCATCTCCTCGAGCTTCTCGATCGGGAAGAACGCCGCGACAACCGCGACTGCGACGCCCACGATGATCTGGATTCGGGCGGGTGTGCCGAACTTGCTCGTCTTCGACAACGAGCGCGGCAGGAGTCCGTCTCGGGCCATCGCGAACAACACCCGGGACTGGCCCAGCATCAGGACCATCACAACGGTTGTCAGTCCGGCCAGGGCACCGATCGAGATCGCCTTCTCTGCCCAGGTGACGCCGTTCTGTCCGAACGCGTACGCGAGGTTCTTCGGTTCGCCGTTGCCCGCCGATGTCGCCAGTTCCTTGTAGCTCAACATGCCGGTCACCACGATCGTGACCAGGATGTACAGCACCGTCACGATGGCCAGGGAACCCAGGATGCCTCGCGGAACGTCCTTCTTCGGATTCTTGGTCTCCTCGGCAGTTGTTGCCACCACGTCGAATCCGATGAACGCGAAGAACACGATCGATGCCGCTGCCAACACGCCGTACCAGCCGTAGCTCGAGTCGCCACCACCGGTGATCAACGAAAAGAGCGTGGAATCAACGGACTTGCCACCCGATTCCGATGGCTGCGACTCCGGGATGAACGGCTTGTAGTTGTCGGCCTTGATGTAGAAGAAGCCCACCACGATGACCAGCAGCACAACCGTCACCTTGATGGCCGTGATCACTGCGCTGAACGTCGACGACAGTTTGGTGCCGAGCACCAGCAGGACGGTGATCACCGAGACGATCACCAACGCACCCCAGTCGACGGTGTGCCCCGCTATTTCCGTTGTGCCACCCGCGAATCCGAAGACCGTGCCGAGATAGCTCGACCACCCCTTCGACACCACCGCCGCGCCGACGGCGAACTCCAGGATGAGGTCCCAGCCGAGGATCCAGGCCAGGAACTCGCCGAAGGTGGCATACCCGAAGGTGTAGGCAGACCCGGCCACCGGAACCGTGGAAGCGAACTCGGCGTAACACAGGGCTGCCAATGCGCACGCCACTGCGGCCATCACAAATGACAGCGAGATCGCCGGTCCGGCCTTGTTACCCGCGGTGGACGCGGTGATCGTGAAGATGCCGGCACCGATGACGACCGATACACCGAAGACCGTGAGGTCCCACCAGGTCAAACTCTTCTTCAGCTGCGAACCGGGTTCTTCGGTGTCAGCCATCGATTGCTCTACGGACTTTGTCCGTGTCAGCGGATTACCCATGCAGGAACTCCCTCACTCGAACGCGGCGTGCCCCAGCGTGCAGCCTGTCTGCAAACTATCGGACGCAACCGGCGTAGATTGCCCAATCCGCCGCGATGCACACGAAGATTCTTACGGCAACAAAATTGGTGGCTCCGAGGCACCCGGTCGATCGGCGTGGTTTGGTCGGCAGCGGTACGGATCGCCGCACCTCTCAACCCACCTGCCAGACGCCGAAACCCGCCGACTCAGGTGGGCGGCGGGTTTCGGGTTGTTCGAGGTGGTCCGACGATCAGCTGAAGTAGCCGGCCGTCCGCTGGTCGGCAGCCTGCATGTTGCTCGATGCCTCGGTGACCTTCGACGACAGCGCGGTGAGCAGCGCGCGGGAGTCGGTGAAGCTGGTGTCCCACGACTGCTGCGCTGCGCCATAGGCCTGCGATGCCTGCTGTGACTGCCAGTTCTCGTGCAGCCGGGACACCTCGGACTTCAAGGTGGTGGCGAGGTGTTCGAGCTGGTTGAAGTTGCTGTTGAGCTGAGATGCCAGCTCTTCCATCCGCGGGTAGTTGTACTGGATGATGCTCATGGTTGGTCTGCTTTCTGACTCGGTGGAAGTGGGAGCGCTCAGAGCTTGAGCGCGGGTCCGGATCCGGCGACGTTGTTGAAGATGCCGGCGTTGTCCTGGTCGTCGGCGTCGTAGCCGTTGAAGCCGGTCGACAGCGACGTCTTGAGCGTGTCGAGAGCTGTCTGCAACTGTGTCGCCTCGTCCTTCCAGGCGGTCACCGCGCCCTGGAAGGCCCCACTCGCGTTGCCTTTCCACAGTGCAAGCGCCTCTTCGGCGTCTGCGGTGATGCGGGCCAGGACGGTGCCCATGTCGTCGACGATGTCCCCCACCGATTTCGTCGAGGCCAACCCGGCCGCGACGTCGAGATCGAGACCGTTGGTTCCGGTGCTCATGATGCTTCCCCTTTTGTGTGTGATTGCCGCGGAATCAGATGACGTCCGCGTGTACAGCGACTGACTCCCGTTCGTCGATCAGCCTCGACGGCTGGGATCTGCTCCCCCTCTCGATTCCCCCCGATCACGGCATCCATCTGCCGGTCGGCAACGTCTCCATCAACAGGTCGGTTGCCTGCGCGACGCGGTGCGGTGTGCCCGCGGACAGCGTCGTCCAGATCCGGCCATCGGGCGACACGGTCGGACTCGCCACGATCCGGCCACGGGCGGTGTCGTACACCGCGACCGCGCCCGACGTTCGTAGATTTCTGCCCGGGCCTGCCTCCCGCGCGATGATCTCGGCATGGCCGACACACGATTCGAATGCCGCCGCGTACCTGGCTGCGTCAGTGTGCGTCGCACCGACGGCGTACAGCGCATCCGCATAGTCGGCCGGCGTGGCCGCGCGATCGAGTCGTTCGCGGAGTTCGGCCGCGGGCGCGCTGATCGACTGGACGTCCGCCGCCGACATCGGCCCGAATTCAGCGGCGATCAGCGGACCGACCTCGCTCGCGTCGACCGTCCCGAGCATCCGGATGGTGAGTCCGTCCGACCGTCGATGTGCCACAACATGTCTGCCGCCGCTCCGGGCCAGACACATACGCGGCGACACCTCGACGCCGTATCGCCGGAGTTCCACAACGGCCTCGGGGTTGGCAAGGACGGCCAGCGCGTCCGCCAGCGGCTCGGTCACGCCGACTGTCGAACAGGCATCTCTGCTCATGATCCCGGCATCCAGCAGCTTTCGTGACGCGGAGGAATGCGCCGCGGCTCGCTCCACTGCGGTGTCGTGAACCGGCGTCACATCGAGCACTGTTGGCCACGTCTGGATATCGAGAAGCCCTGCGAGATAGTCGATATCGGTGAGGGTCACGCGATACTCCGGTGCGATATCCTTGATCCACATCGTTGTCATCGTCCTGTGTCCGGGGCACCGAGGACTGCCGGGACCGACGTCGCCGGCGGCAAATCGAGTGCACCCGTGCGGTAGCGAGCGTCGATGACCTCGGCTGTCGGCCCCGATTCGTCACCGAACCGACCGGCCGGGTCCTGGGTGACGGCCGCTGCGTCGATACCCGCGCCCTGCGGCGACCGGGCCGCACGTGCCGGATCCTGGCCGACCGTCGCGAGCGGCGAGACGGGGGGCGCAGGCGTCATCGCAGTTGTCGACCGCAGCGGTGTCGGCTGGCCCGCAACTTCGGCCGCCGGGGACGGAGTTGTGGTACCGGCCAGAACCGTTGTGGCAAAACGCGTCTTCTCACGTGGAGCCTGAGGGGCCGGCGCGAATCCGCCCAGGAGCAGTGGCCCGGGGGATGTCGTCGAGGTGGGCGCCGATACCGGCGCGACATGCGCAGGCGGGCGTGACATCTGTTCGCCGGCCAGCGCGGTGGACGAGACGACCTCCGTCAGACGCGGCGGAAGCCACGGTTCGGCCAGAGGTGCACTCGCGGCCTCGTACGTGTCCATGACCCGGGCAGCACGCTGCTTCTGGTCGTGCAGAGCGCGTTCGGCATCTGCCGCAACGCCGCCGATCGGCGCGCCCAGGGCGGCACCCACGGTAGCCGCTGTGTCCCGAATACCCTTTGTCACAGCGATCTCAGGCAGATTGGGCATGTTGGCATGGGCAACGGTGGTGGCGGCGCACTGAGCCGTGGCCTTCCCCGCGTTCTCCACGGCGGCCGCGGAAACCTCGGTGAACCAGGTCGCGAAGTGGGCGAGCCTGGCGAACGCGTGGTCGGATGTCGGAGATTCCCAACCGGTTCCGAGGCGCGTCAGTATTGCCGCGTAGTCCAATCCCGCGTCGGCGAGCACCCCCGCGACGCAGCCCCAGGCGAGAGCCGCTTGCGCAGACGGTGTCGCCCCGGCGCCGCCTTCGACGAGATCAGCGGCGAGCCGCTGCGCAGGCCGCGCCTCCCAGACCACCCCCGTGAACCCGGTCACAGCCGGAATGCCTCCTCGATGCTCTCTTCGGCACCGCGGTAGCCGCCGGCCTGAGCCCGCAGCACGGCCGCGATTTTTCGTAGTTCGTTCACCCCGGCGGAGGTGGTTGCCGCGAATTCAGCACCCACTGCCGTCAGGGTCTGTGCGGCGACGGTCGACACTTCGTCGCGGCCGGCCGGAGCGACGGACAGCGTCGGCAGGTGCTGTGTCAGAGCACTGCCCAACTGATCGGCCAGCCGATCCAGATCTGTTGCCGCGCGCACCAACTCGTCGGGGTCGACGTTCAACTGTGATCCGGTCATTGTTTCTCCGTTGTTCATCGGTGTCCTATCTCCTGGTCTCCGCCAGACGGTCCCAGGCGCAACCGCACGTCAGGTGAGGACTCCCGGTCCTCGGTCTGCACTTCTCCCAGCACAGGGGGCGCGACGTCCGGGATGTCCCCGATGATCTGAGTCCCGTTGAGCTCGGTGACGAGGTAGTCCGCGGTCTCGTGCTGGTCGTCTGACGCACCGGCTCCGCGACCGGCTCCCATCGCACCCATCGGCGCCATCGGGCTTCCCATCGCAGCTGGAACCACCGTGCTCTGATTGCGATTGTTCGTTGCCGGAACACCTTCCGGCCCAGCGCCGCTCATCAATCCTGGGGTGGTACGGGCGCTCAGCGCACTGGGTCCGCCACCTCCTGGACCCAGGCCACCGCCGCCTCCGCCACCACCGCCGCCGCCCAGGCCACCCGCAAGGCCGGCAGGCATGGTTCTCGCGGGATCCATTGATGGATCGGTAGCCGACTTCTTCAGTTGCGCCTCATGGGTTCTGAGTAGTTGAGAGCCCGCCGGACCTGCCATCCCGCCGAGCTGCCCGACGCCCGCGACCATGGGCTTGCCGACACTGTCGAGCACCGTGCCGGCGATGGAGAACGGCGATGGACCCGCCATCGGTGCCCCGGTCACGGGCACCGGTTGTCCGTTCACGACCATGTGCCCCGTCGGCGCCAACAGCTCTGCACGCGTGGCCGCGACCACGGCGGTGGCCTCGGCGAGACCATCGGCAGCGGCACCGAGTGCCACTGCCTGTCCCGGAGGAGTCACCAGGAAAGGGGCCGAAGCGGCAATGATGGCAACCGTTTTCGCGATGATGCCCTGTACCAGCGCCAGGCCGGTGCCGACGATCGCCGCGGCACCCTGGGTGTCGGCCGTCATCGTGGTTCCCTGGGCGGACAAAGCGGCCGTATCAGCGCTTGCCTGCACACTCTTGGCTGCGGTGGCAGTGGCCGCCTGGCCCGTCCAGACCTGGTCGAGCGCCTTGAGAGCCCCCGAACCCATGGACATCGACAGGTCGAGGATCTGCGAGAGCCCTTGGAGTATCGAGGTCGGATCGAAGTCCCCACCGCCGAGGTTCCCCGTTCCGAAGCCACCGAGCAAGTCGGTGAGCGGCTTGACGAGGACGTCCAGATCAAGCGGCGGCAGCGGCGGCAGTCCAGGCATCGGTGGAGCAGGCGGAAGTTGCGGAAGACCGGCTATTCCCAGGTCTTTGAGCACCTGACTGACCGGGGTGTCCAGGATGGGACCCAGCGGACTCGCCTGCAAGAGGTCATTGATGGTGGGGTCGACAGGAGGAGATGAAGCCGGCGGGGCAGGCTCGGATTCGGTCACTGGTCGCGCTTTCTCACAGAGCCGACTGGATGGCTGTGAACTCTCGGCCGGCTCCATCATCGGTGTCCGTGAACTCCGATGCCGTTGTTAGCGCAGCGGCTGCGGTCCCCGCATGCACCGCTGCGAGCTGACCGACCCCGAGCAGGTGGCTGGCCTGGGCCCCGGCGAACGCCAGGAGGAACTCTTGGCCGATCAACCCGAAGACCGGCACCATCTGAGCGATGTTCGCCGCGGCGTTGATGGATCCCGCGCTGGCCACGGCAGCGGACATGAGTGCCGCCGTGTCACCGAACGCCTCGATGGCAGCAGGAACAGCAGTGATCTCGGACATCGAACCCCCGTTGATGTGAATGGTGAAGCGTGTACGTGCAGAAGCGGACCGGCCGACGCCGGTCGTGCTGATGACTGCGTCGCGAACTAGGACGCCGGCGAATGCGGTGTGGTTCCGATCGGCGACCGGGGACGCTCGCCGCCCGGCCGGCTGGCGACGAGCTCGGTGAAGGACTCGTTGAAGTCTTCGAGCACAGCAGCACGCCGCGCAAAAGCGTGAGCGGCAGCGGTGGACGCGGTGGCGACCACGAGATCACCGAGCTCTGTCGCCCCGATGGCGTGCGCGGTGGGGCTGAACCACAAGCCGGTCAGCGCACCGATCCCGTCGACCTCGGCGGTGACACGATCATCGGGTGAGGTCTCCCGTACCGAGATGGCCTCGAGCTTCTCGTTGACCTCGCGGAGTCCGTCGAGCTGCGCCCGCGCCCGCGCCTCGAGTTCGTCCATGGCCGAACTCATACCGACCTCATCCAACTACCGGGAGCACCGGCGACCGCGTCGTCCTCGTACTCGGCCCGGGCGAGGTCGTCAGGACGCGGCAGGTTCATCGCATCGATGATCTCGTTGCTCACCCCACCGGCACGCAGCTCGTCACGCCGCGCGACACCGGCTTTCATCGCGGCCTGCTGACACAGCCTGAGCACCTCGGCGGCCAACAGGCCCGGGTCTTTCCGGAGCTCAGCGGGCTCGATCCTGACCGATGTGGGCAAGCCCTGATCGGTGGTCAAAACGGCAATGTTCCCGGTGCGCGAAGTCGCGGCAGCCACGTTCCCCCCTAGATTTCTTCTCCCCTGTGGTTGCAGATAGTACCCACAAGCGCCGACAACGCCAGTCCAGAACATCCGGTGAACCGCCCGTTGGTCTATAGTCCGTGCAGGTGGTGTGCAAGACAGGGCCGGCGATGTCGCCGGCGCCGTGAGCACGCCGGGGTGCGGGGCAGTTCGGGGAGATCGAAGAACTGTGTCCGGGGGTTCGATCGTGCAACAGGGGGCAGTACTTTGAGTTTCGACAATGCCGACGTGCCGGCAGCTCCGCCGTGGCTGCAAGACGCCGCAGAGGTGGATGTCGCCGCGTTCGGCGCACCCCGTGGCACCGATCCCGCTGTCTCACAGCACGATTCGTCGCCCGCACCTGACGCCCGTCTGCAGGAACCGTCGAGCGACCACGTACCGGGCAGGCATGGACAGGCTCCCCCGAGCGCCCCTGAGCCTCCAACAGATGAACGACAATCGACTCACGACGGACACCCAACGCCCACGCCGCACGACCGTCCATCGCCGACAGCAGTTCCGCAGCAACACTTCAGCGCCGCGCATGACGGACCCACGCCCACGGCATTCGATCCTCTGATGCCACAGAGCAATTCGTCGGCCCAGGCACCGCACCCCGGCCCGCCACATTCGGGCCCGCCGCACCATCCCGGTCCGCCCCAGTATCCGACCCCGGATCAGCAGGCCGCCCAGCACTTCACCACTCCGCCCTTCGTCACCGGACCGGGCCCCGCACCGTCTCAACACTTCTCGACGATGCCGCCACCCCACATCTCGCCACCGCAACCGGCATCGCAGACCGGCCCCGGCCCGGCCCAGCACATGACTCCCCAGCACCATGCGCCACATAGCTATCCCGGCCCGGCGGGGTTCACACCCCAGCCCCCGGCGTCGGGGCCGGCTACCCTCGACGAGGTGGCGCTGCTCCGCAAGGCACGGCGCGCCCCGGCCAGTGGATGGCGACGCACCGTACACAAGTTGTCTGCAGGCGCCATCAACCCCGGCGAGTCGCCGGATGACCTGATCTACAAGCAACTCCTCGATCGGGTGAACCAGCCGGTGCGCGGCGATTACCGCATAGCGGTTCTCTCCCTCAAGGGCGGCGTCGGGAAGACAACCGCAACAGTCGGTTTGGGATCGACCTTCGCTTCCCTGCGCGGCGATCGCGTGATCGCTGTGGACGCGAACCCCGACCTGGGCACGCTTGCTCAGCGCATTCCGCAGCAGACGCGGTCCACCGTGCGCGACCTGCTCTCCGATGAATCGATCTACCGGTACTCGGATGTGCGGGCCCATACCTCCCAGGCCCCGAGCCGGTTGGAAGTTCTTGCTTCCGAACGTGATCCCGCGATTGCCGAGGCGTTCAGCGAGACCGACTACCGCGGCGTGATGACGGTCCTGCAGCGGTTCTACAACATCATCATCACCGACTGCGGCACCGGGTTGAGCCACTCCGCGATGAACGGTGTGCTCGACATGGCCAATTCACTCATCCTCGTCACCTCGCCCGCCATCGACGGTGCCCGCAGCGCGGGCGCCACCCTGGACTGGTTGCAGGCGCACGGTTTCGGGCATCTGGTCTCCGGCGCGGTGGTGGTACTCAGCTCGTCGCGCCCAGGGGCCTCCACCATCGACACCGGCCAGCTCAGCGCCCACTTCCTCACCCGTTGTCGCGCAGTGCAGCAGATCCCGTTCGACGACCACCTCGCCGAGGGCGCGGAAGTCGACCTCGATCTTCTCGGCAAGGCAACCCGCAGGGCTTTTGTCGAGTTGGCGGCCACGGTCGCCGAGGACTTCTCGACCACCGCATCGCGACGGGGCGAACCCTTTTACAACTCCTGACCCATCCGGTCGACCAGCGAGGTACGAGAATGAACTATCCCATGCCATACGACGATTCGGGCGTTCCTGATCCATACGGTCCGACGCGGCCGGCGAACCCGTCACAGCCGTGGGATCAGACGCACCATCAGCAGCAGCCGTTTCCGGCGCCGCAATTCGCTCCGCAACCGTTCTACAACCAGCCGTACGGACCCGGGTACGGGTTCGGCGGCGACCCGGGCGCACCGTTCGGTCGTGACCCGTTCACCGGAGAACCGTTGTCGGACAAGTCGAAAGCGACGGCCGGCCTGCTGCAGCTTTTTCTGGGAGGCTTCGGGGCCGGCCGCTTTTACCTCGGTTCGAACGCTATCGCCGTCACTCAGCTCATCACGCTGTTCTTCGGTTGGCTGCTGACCCTCGTCCTGGTCGGCTGGCTGGTGCTGTTCGGCCTCGGCATCTGGGTGATCATCGATGCGATCATGATGTTCACCGGCGCGGTGCGAGACCCGCGGGGATTCAAGCTGCGCCCCTGACCATCGGGCGGGCTGGAGGTGCACGGGCGGCCCGTGGAAGCGGTCAGTCGCCGCAGCACCCGGCCGGGTCGATCGCCGATCTGACCTCACGGGTCACGTAATTGCGGTCGGCGACTTGCTCATCTGGAGGGTAGTCCACGCCGACGAGACTCAGGCCGCACGCCGGCGCAACAGGCACCTCACTGGAGCGAACCCGTTGTCGAAGGAGTCCGGCGCACCATTCGGGTGTGCGTCGGCCCTCCCCCACCACGGCGACCGCACCCACGAGTGAGCGCACCATCGACCAGCAGAAGGCGTCGGCACTCACCTGGGCCACGAGCACGCCATAGTCGTCACGCACCCATTCGAATTGCTGCAGGTCACGAACGGTGGTCGCCCCATCACGCCGGCGGCAGAAGGCGGCGAAATCGTTCAGACCCACCAGTTCTGCTGATGCCTGCTGCATCCTGTCCACGTTGAGGGGCCGTGTCCATGCCGCCGTGGTGCGGGCAGCCACCGGCTCGGCACCCCAGGGATCATCGGCCAGTCGGTATTCGTAATGCCGGCGCAGCGCCGAGAATCGGGCGTCGAACTCGGCAGGTGCGGTCTCGACATCCTTCACCCGGACGTCGGGCGGCAACATCTTCGCCAGCCGTCGAACGAGGTTCGCGGGTTCACCGGCGATCGACCTGGTCTGCAACGCCTCGCCGGACACGTCGAAGTGGGCGACCTGACCGGTGGCGTGCACGCCGGCATCGGTGCGTCCGGCGACCGTCAGGATGACGGGCTCTCGGACGATGGTGGACAGTGTCTGCTCCAGAACCCCGCACACCGTGCGCTGTCCGGGTTGTCTGGCCCATCCGGCGAAATCTGTTCCGTCATAACCGATCTGCATACGCAGCCGGACCGGCGAGACGAAATGACGAAGCCCGCCACCGGAAACTCCGGTGACGGGCTCGTCAGACATGTTCTCGCTCAGGCGCCAGAATCTTTCTCGGCCGACTTCTTGTCGTCGGAGCCTTCGGCCTTGCCTTCGTCGACGATCTCGGTGGCGCTCTCCGCGGTCGTCTCCTCGGTGAAGCCCTCGGCGACGGCGTCGGCGTTCTCGACCTGTGCGTCGGTGGCCTCATCCAGGGTGGCCTCGACGACATTGTCGCCTTCGGACACCTCGGCGGGAACCTCGGCGACGGGCTCGGAAGCCTTCTGCTTCGAGGCAGCAGCGCGGGTGGCCCGATCGGCCTCCGACGAAGCCGTCTTCTCCCGCACCAGCTCGATCACTGCCATGGGGGCGTTGTCGCCCTTGCGCGGCAGGGTCTTGATGATGCGGGTGTAGCCACCGTTGCGGTCGGCGAAGAACGGGCCGATCTCCGCGAACAGGGTGTGCACCACGTCCTTGTTGCGAATGTCCTTGAGGACCTCACGACGGTGGGCGAGGTTGCCGGCCTTGGCGTGCGTGATCAGCTTCTCCGCGTACGGACGCAGCCGCTTCGCCTTGGCTTCGGTGGTGGTGATCCGGCCGTGCTCGAAGAGCGAGGTGGCCAGGTTCGCCAGCATCGCTTTCTGGTGCGAAGCCGACCCACCGAGGCGGGTACCCTTTGTGGGCTTGGGCATTTCGAACTCCTAGGGTTAACTCTCGGCCTCTCGGCCGTGAGCTGGGTTGCGATTAAAGCTGTTCGGTTTCCGCGAAATCCTCGCCGGCATCGGCATCGGAGAAAGCGGCGTCATCTGACCACGTGCCGGTGGCCACGTCGTATCCGGCCACCTGGGACGGATCGAAGCTGGCCGGGCTGTCCTTGAGTGCCAGGCCGAGTGCGTGCAGCTTGACCTTGACCTCGTCGATCGACTTCTGGCCGAAGTTGCGGATGTCGAGAAGATCCGACTCGGTGCGGGCCACCAGTTCGCCGACCGTGTGCACTCCCTCGCGCTTGAGGCAGTTGTACGAGCGGACGGTGAGCTCGAGATCCTCGATCGGAAGGCTGAACGATGCGATGTGATCGGCCTCGGCAGGCGAGGGTCCGATCTCGACACCTTCTGCTTCGATGTTCAGCTCACGAGCGAGCCCAAACAGCTCGACGAGGGTCTTGCCGGCCGAGGCCAGCGCATCCCGCGCGGTGATCGAGTTCTTGGTCTCGACGTCCAGCACCAGACGGTCGAAGTCGGTGCGCTGCTCGACGCGGGTGGCCTCCACCTTGTAGGTGACCTTGAGGACCGGCGAGTAGATCGAGTCGACCGGGATACGGCCGATCTCGGCGCCCGAGGCCTTGTTCTGCACGGCCGGGACGTAACCGCGACCGCGCTCGACCACGAGCTCGATCTCCAGCTTGCCCTTGTCGTTCAGGGTGGCGATGTGCAGATCGGGATTGTGCACGGTGACACCGGCCGGAGGCACGATGTCGGCACCGGTGACTGCACCCGGGCCCTGCTTGCGCACGTACATGGTGACCGGCTCGTCCTCTTCGGAGCTCACGACCAGGCCCTTGAGGTTCAGGATGATGTCGGTGACATCTTCCTTGACCCCGGGAACGGTGGTGAACTCATGCAGCACACCGTCGATGCGGATGCTGGTGACAGCAGCGCCGGGGATCGACGAGAGCAGGGTGCGGCGAAGCGAGTTGCCGAGCGTGTACCCGAAACCCGGCTCGAGCGGCTCGATGACGAACTTCGAGCGATCGCCGGAGATGACCTCTTCGGAGAGTGTGGGTCGCTGTGAAATGAGCATAGATTTTTCCTCCTGTGTGAACGTCCGCTATATGACGCTCGACTGCGACAGCAGACCCTTGTGTCTGTTGCCAGGGGCCGGCCAGACGCTGGGCAGGGCGAACCCTGCCCAGCGACGAACGGCGGTTACTTCGAGTAGAACTCGACGATGAGCTGCTCGGTGAGCGGCACATCGATCTGCGCGCGCTCAGGCTCCGAGTGCACCAGGATGCGCAGCGTGTCAGGGACAACCTGCAGCCAGCCCGGCGCCTTGCGATCGGCCTGGATTTCCCGGGCGATCTGGAACGGGGTGGTCTGCAGCGACTTCGGGCGGACATCGATGATGTCGAAGCGAGAGACGCGGTAGCTGGGCACATCGACCTTCACACCGTTGACGGTGAAGTGGCCGTGGCTGACCATCTGACGCGACTGGCGACGCGTGCGGGCCAGGCCTGCGCGGTACACCACGTTGTCGAGACGGGTCTCCAGCATCTTCAGCAACTCGTCACCGGTCTTGCCGTTGCGACGGTTGGCCTCTTCGTAGTAGCGACGGAACTGCTTCTCCATCACTCCATAGGTGAAGCGGGCCTTCTGCTTCTCCTGGAGCTGCAGCAGGTATTCGCTCTCCTTGATCCGCGCGCGGCCGTGCTGGCCGGGCGGGTAAGGGCGACGTTCGAACGCCTGGTCTCCGCCGACGAGGTCGACGCGGAGGCGACGTGATTTACGGGTGACGGGTCCGGTATAACGAGCCATTTTCTAGTTCTCTCTTTCCCGTTAGACCCGGCGCCGCTTGGGCGGGCGGCAACCGTTGTGCGGCTGCGGGGTGACATCGGAAATCGTGCCGACCTCGAGGCCGGCGGCCTGCAGTGAGCGGATCGCGGTCTCACGACCGGAGCCCGGTCCCTTGACGAACACGTCGACCTTCTTGACGCCGTGCTCCTGCGCCTTGCGGGCAGCGTTCTCGGCAGCGAGCTGCGCGGCGAACGGGGTGCTCTTACGTGAGCCCTTGAAGCCGACGTGGCCCGAGGATGCCCATGCGATGACGTTCCCGGCGGGGTCGGTGATCGAGACGATGGTGTTGTTGAACGTGCTCTTGATGTGCGCGCTACCGTGCGGGACGTTCTTCTTCTCGCGACGGCGAGTGCCCTTCTTCGGGCCAGCGCTACGTGACTTAGGAGGCATGGATTACTTCTTCTTCCCGGCGATGGTCTTCTTCGGGCCCTTGCGGGTCCGAGCGTTGGTCTTGGTGCGCTGTCCGCGGACGGGCAGGCCACGACGGTGGCGCAGGCCCTGGTAGCAACCGATTTCGATCTTGCGACGGATATCGGCCTGGACCTCGCGGCGCAGGTCACCTTCGACCTTGACCGAGGCTTCGAGGTACTCACGAAGCTTCAAGACGTCTTCGTCGGTGAGGTCCTTGGCGCGCAGATCCGGGCTGAGCCCGGTGGCGTCGAGGATTTCCTTGGAGGTGGTGCGGCCAACTCCGTAGATGTAGGTCAGTGCGATCTCCAGGCGCTTCTCGCGCGGAAGATCAACACCAGCAACACGTGCCATGTGGCGTTTCCTTTGGTTCTCGGAGGTCTGCTCCCAGTCCGTCCCCTACTCTGCGAGGGGCCCCGGCCTCCGTGCCGGGGGTAGGCGGTCATCCGTTTATGGCCGCTGGTGCTGGAAGGTCTTCTGTCGTGCCTCTATTGAGTTGTGTCGCTCTCACAAGCGATCTCCTACAAGTGCTGATCAGCCCTGGCGCTGCTTGTGGCGCAGGTTTTCGCAGATCACCATGACTCGGCCGTTACGCCGGATCACTTTGCACTTTTCGCAGATCGGCTTGACGCTCGGCTGAACCTTCACGTCAGTGATCTCCTTCAAAGCCTGCGGCGTGGCCCTGGGGCCACGCCTGTCGTTGGTGTTCACACCCGGCGGTACCGGGCATGTTGCACTGGCCCTCTCGCCCGCATCAGCGGGCCGAGGTACCGGTCGATTACTTGTAGCGGTAAACGATGCGGCCGCGGGTCAGGTCATAAGGCGAGAGCTCCACGACCACGCGGTCCTCGGGCAGGATGCGGATGTAGTGCTGTCGCATCTTGCCGCTGATATGGGCAAGCACCTTGTGGCCGTTCTCCAGCTCAATGCGGAACATCGCATTGGGCAAGGGTTCGACAACACGGCCCTCGACCTCGATCGCGCCTTCTTTGGCCATAGCCTCCACGATTCTGGTGTGTTGACCACACCTGAACAGTTCTGTTCGGTTACCTTCTTGGCACGCACTTGTCCCGGGCTTTCGAGTCTCAGTTGGCAGGGGACTCGAACGAGCTCTGCGGATCTGGGCACAAAAACAACCCGGCGCGCGGGCGCACCGTTGATCTACATTACGCGTTCGCGCAGCTCAGGACAAATACGCCCAGTTCGGGCCACTCAGATCCCCGCCGACCGGGCGTTTTCGGCACCTCGTCGCGTCGCCTTTTGCCCACAAGAGCAGTCGCCCGGCTTCCGAAGGCTCACGAAGTCACCTCTTGACGACCACCTCCCATCAGTTTACGGTGACTCCAATCACATCGATTTGAAACGTTTCAAAGTCGTTCATCCCCGTCTCATCCGCCGGCTCCCCGACCGGATGCCCGATCAGCTCAAGGACCCACGATGGCTCCCACCCCGACCACTCATCTCACGGACTCCCGGGCAGGAGATGAACCACCGGCACGCCGGCGAGTGTGTTTCACCATGAACCTGCGACCCGAACGCGTGGACGACTACCTCGCGGCGCACGAGCACGTCTGGCCCGAGATGCTCGATGCCCTGCGCGCCGCCGGATGGCACAACTACTCGCTTTTCCTGCGACGCGGCGACGGACTGGTCGTCGGCTACCTCGAGACCGACGACTTCGACCGTGCGGTGGCCGAGATGGACGCGACTGATGTCAACGCCCGCTGGCAGTCCTCGATGGCCGAGTACTTCACCGACCCCGCCGGTCGCGGACCGGATCAGACGCTCGAACGACTCACCGACTACTTCCACCTCGACTGAGGGGAGATCCCCTGCCCATCCCGTCGCGGCTGCGTCTCATCGGCATCCGCCAGCTCGCATCAACCAATTACCCTGCACAAGACTCACCCCACAAGGAGTACCCATGAAATTGGGGGCCAAGAAGACCACGGGATGGAAAGCAACCATCTCTGTGGCCATGTCCAACTACATCGAGGCCGGCTCGATCATCGCGATCGCCACGAGCCTCGGATTCTGGCAAGACGAGTTCGGGATCAGCAACTTCGCGGTCGGCCTTCTCGCCGCGCTGAGCGCCAACGCCTTTGGTGCGGCCGTCGGCGCAGCAATCGGTGGGCCACTGTGTGACCGGTACGGCCGCAAGGCGATCTACACCTACGACCTGCTGCTGTACATGGTCGGTGTGCTCATCGCCGCGTTCGCGATGAACTTCACCATGCTGCTACTGGCATTCGTCGTGACCGGCCTGGCGGTCGGTGCGGGAGTCCCGGCATCGTGGACGTACATCGCCGAACAGGCGCCCTCCAATGCGCGAGCCCGCCATGTGGGAACAGCACAGTTGGCGTGGTCCGTCGGGCCACTGATCGGCTTCGCCCTGGCCGCCGCACTGGCGCCGCTGGAGTTGCTGGGTTCGCGGTTGATCTTCCTGCATCTGTTTGTGGTCGCGGCCATCGTCTGGTGGATCCGGCAAGGCCTCGTCGAATCGAAGATCTGGACCGAAGAGGGCCATGACACCACCACAGACCAGGCACAGCGCGTCAGCGGTGGCAACGGTCTGCGCGGACTGTTCTCGCGCAAGAAGAACATCACCGCACTGCTCGTCCTGATCGGCATCTACGGGTTCTGGAACACCGTGGCGGGCCAGGCGGGCATCTTCATGCCCCGGGTGTACGAGACCGCAGGCCTCGACAGCGAGGTGCAGCAGAACCTGCTGCAGGTCCTGGTGTGGGGAATGACCGTACTGGCAACTTATTTCGGGTTCATGCGTTACGGCGACCGCGTCTCGCAGCGCACGCTGTATGTGGCCGGCGCCGTCCCCGGCATCATCGGATGGGGCGTACTGGTGTTGTTCACCGACGGCGGTCTGCCCACGTTGCTCATCTTCGCGATCTGCTGGGGCATCTCGAGCGGTATCGGCGCGCAGGCCTTCTACAGCCTCTGGGCCAGCGAGTTGTTCGCCACCCCGTACCGCGCGAGTGCACAAGGCTTCATGTTCTTCGTGGTCCGCACGGCGACCGGGGCACTGAGCTACTTCTTCCCCACCCTGCTCGCTGCCGTCGGACTGGCCTGGGTCGGCCTGTTGCTCGTGACCCTGCTGACCGTCGCCCTCATCATCGGTGCGATCGCCGCCCCGAACACCCGCGGCAAGACACTGCAGCAGATCGAGATCGAGCGTTACGGCGAACCTCTCAGTCCGGAACTGGCGACCGCGTCTAACGTGGCTGCGGCTCATCCCGTCCCGTCCGAGCCCGCTGACCGACCGGCGCCCGCCTCGGTGCCCACGGGTGGGGGTCTGTAGCGATGACATCACCTCGACATGGCAGTATTGAAACGTTTCAACCACCCGACGATCGCAAGGACTCCACACCGATGACAGCTGTGAACGCACCCGGGTCCCTCCTGGAGAACCTCGCAATCGAGTTGCCGTCCTGGGCATTCGGGAACTCCGGGACCCGCTTCAAGGTCTTCGGTACGCCGGGCACGCCTCGCACCGTCGAGGAGAAGATCGCCGACGCCGCCGTCGTCAACCGCCTCACCGGGTTGGCACCTTCGGTTGCGCTGCACATCCCCTGGGACGTGACCGACGACTTCTCGGCGTTGGGACGGTACGCCGCCGACCACGGCGTGCGGCTCGGCACCATCAACTCGAACACCTTCCAGGACGACGACTACAAGTTCGGCAGCCTCACCCACATCGACAAGACCGTGCGCCAGAAGGCAATCGACCACCACCTGCGATGCATCGAGGTGATGAACCAGACCGGGTCGCGGGACCTCAAGATCTGGCTTGCCGACGGCACCAACTACCCCGGCCAGGGCGACATCCGGGGCCGGCAGGATCGCCTCGCCGAATCGCTGGCAACCATCTACCAGCACATCGGAGAAGATCAGCGACTCGTGCTCGAATACAAGTTCTTCGAGCCGGCGATGTACATGACCGACGTGCCGGACTGGGGTACCTCCTACACGCAGGTCAGTGCTCTCGGCGAGCGAGCGATGGTCTGCCTCGACACCGGGCATCACGCACCCGGCACCAACATCGAGTTCATCGTGGCCCAGTTGCTGCGCCTGGGAAAGCTCGGGTCGTTCGATTTCAACTCGCGTTTCTACGCAGACGACGACCTGATCGTCGGCGCGGCTGACCCGTTCCAGTTGTTCCGCATCATGTGCGAGGTGATCCGCGGCGGCGGTCTCGACGCCGACTCCCCGGTGGCCCTCATGCTCGACCAATGCCACAACGTCGAAGAGAAGATCCCCGGGCAGATCCGCTCCGTACTCAATGTGCAGGAGATGACAGCACGAGCTCTGCTCGTCGACACCGTCGCACTGGCCGCCGCACAAGAAGCGGGAGACGTGTTGGGTGCCAACGGAATCGTGATGGATGCGTTCTACACGGACGTGAGGCCGATGCTGGCCCAGTGGCGCACCGAACGTGGACTGCCCGCCGATCCGATGGACGCGTTCGCGGCGTCGGGATACCGAGAACAGATGGCGACCGAGCGGGCCTCGGGCACCCAGTCGTCCTGGAACGCATGAGCTCACCGAAGGGAATTCGAATGACCGACAAAGCAGCCACAACCCAGGCACTCCCGAGTACCAACCCCACCGTCAGCGCGCTGATCGAGCGGTCGAACCGACTCGGTTCCGACCCCAAGAACACCAACTACGCCGGCGGCAACACCTCTGCCAAGGGCACCGACATCGACCCTGTCACCGGCGCCGACGTCGTCTTGATGTGGGTCAAGGGATCCGGCGGCGACCTCGGCACACTGACCGAGAAGGGCCTGGCCGTTCTGCGCCTGGATCGACTGCGGTCCATGGTCGACGTGTACCCCGGTGTCGAGCGCGAAGACGAGATGGTCGCGGCGTTCGACTACACGCTGCACGGGCGCGGTGGCGCGGCGCCGTCGATCGACACCGCCATGCACGGCCTGGTCGACGCCGCCCATGTCGACCACCTGCATCCCGACTCCGGGATCGCCATCGCCACCGCTGCAGACGGTGAGGCCATCACCAAGCAGATCTACGGCGACCGGGTGATCTGGATCCCGTGGCAGCGACCGGGTTTTCAGCTCGGTCTCGACATCGCCGAACACAAACGCCGCAATCCGCAGGCCATCGGCACCATCCTCGGTGGACACGGCATCACAGCGTGGGGCGAGACGTCCGAGGAGGCCGAGGCGAACTCGCTGGAGATCATCAGGGCGGCCGAAGAGTACATCGCCCGCAACGGGCGACCGCAGCCCTTCGGCCCGGCGCTGCGTGGGTTCGGGCCGCTGCCCGACGACGAGAGGCGGGCCAAGGCGGCGGCACTGGCACCGACACTGCGCGGTCTGGTGAGCACCGACAATCCTCAGGTCGGTCACTTCACGGACACCGATCCCGTCCTCGAATTCCTTTCTGCTGCAGAGCATCCACAGCTGGCAGCCCTCGGCACCTCCTGCCCCGATCACTTCCTGCGCACCAAGGTGAAGCCGATGGTGCTCGATCTGCCTGCCGACGCATCCGTGGACGACTGCATCACCCGACTGAAGGAGCTCCACGCCGCGTACCGCAAGGACTACACGGCCTACTACGAGCGGCACGCCACACCCGACTCCCCTGCCATGCGCGGTGCCGATCCGGCGATCGTGTTGATCCCCGGGGTCGGGATGTTCAGCTACGGAAAGGACAAGCAGACCGCACGAGTGGCCGGCGAGTTCTACCTCAACGCCATCAACGTGATGCGCGGCGCCGAGGCCATCTCGCACTACAGCCCGATCGACGAAGCCGAGAAGTTCAGGATCGAATACTGGGCGCTGGAAGAGGCCAAACTGGCCCGGATGCCGAAACCGAAGCCACTGGCGACGCGCATCGCGCTTGTCACCGGGGCAGCTTCGGGTATCGGCAAGGCCATCGCGCAGCGTCTAGCCGCCGAGGGTGCCTGCGTGGTGATCGCCGATCTCGACGCCGACAAGGCACAGGCAGCCGCCGAGGAGATCGGTTCGTCCGACGTGGCAATCGGTATCCGTGCCGACGTCACCGACGAAGAGCAGGTGCAAGCAGCGGTCGACGCGTGTGTGCTGGCCTTCGGCGGTATCGACCTGGTGGTGAACAATGCCGGCCTCTCACTGTCGAAGTCGTTGCTGGACACCACTGCCGCAGACTGGGACCTGCAGCACAACGTGATGGCCCGTGGCTCCTTCCTGGTGTCGAAGGCGGCCGCCAAGGCCCTCATCGATCAGCAGATGGGCGGCGACATCCTCTACATCTCGTCGAAGAACTCGGTGTTCGCCGGCCCGAACAACATCGCCTACTCGGCGACCAAGGCCGACCAGGCACATCAGGTTCGCCTGCTCGCGGCAGAGCTCGGCGAACACGGCGTGAAGGTGAACGGCATCAACCCGGATGGCGTTGTCCGCGGCTCGGGGATCTTTGCCAGTGGATGGGGCGCCAAACGTGCTGCGGTGTACGGAGTGCCGGAGGAAGAGCTCGGTGAGTTCTACGCGCAGCGCACCTTGCTCAAACGTGAAGTACTGCCGGAGAACATCGCCAACGCGGCGTTTGTCCTGTGCAGCGCCGACATGTCGCATACGACCGGCCTGCACTTGCCGGTCGACGCCGGTGTGGCGGCGGCTTTCCTGCGATGACGAGGTCAGGGCCGACACGGCAGCTGGTGGCGGTGGATCTCGGCGCCACCAGCGGCCGGGTCATGCTCGCCGAGGTCGGTGGCGGACAGCTGCGCATCGAGCAACTCACCCGCTTCGCCAACGGGCCCCTACCGATCTGGGACGGGACCCGGACGGGCCTGCACTGGGATGTGCCCGGGCTCTTTGCGCACATCCGAGAGGGGCTGGCACTGGCCGCGAGGCGGGCGCCCGACCTGACGGGCATCGGGATCGACTCGTGGGCGGTGGACTACGGACTGCTCCGCGATGGACGCCTGCTCGGTCTGCCCTACCACTACCGCGACGACCGATCGTCCGTCGGCACCGAGATCGTGCACAACGCCGTGTCGCCGGAGATCCTTTACTCGCGCAACGGCCTTCAGTTCTTGCCGTTCAACACCGTGTACCAGTTGGCCGCGGAGAAGGCGTGCGGCACCCTGGAGTTGGCCGACCACGCACTGCTCATCCCCGACCTCATCGGATACTGGCTGACCGGTCAGATGCGCACCGAGCGCACAAACGCCTCGACAACCGGACTGCTCGAAATCCACGGGTACTGGGACGACGACCTGATGTCGACCCTGGGTTTCCCGACAGACCTGTTCGGTCCGCTGATCGAGCCCGGTTGCGAACTCGGGCAGGTGTTGCCGTCGGTCGGTTCGGGTCTGGGTCTGTCAGGGGGTGTGACAGTGAACGCGGTCGCATCCCACGACACCGCATCGGCCGTCGCCGCTGTACCGATGAACCCCGACGATGCCGCCTACATCTCCTGCGGCACGTGGGGCCTGGTCGGTGTGGAACTGGCGCACCGGGTGGTGGATCAGGCCGCCCGCTCGGCGAACTTCACCAACGAGGTCGGTGCCGACGGCCGTATCCGCTTCCTGCGCAACGTCATGGGTTTGTGGTTGCTCAGCGAATCGGTACGGCAATGGGAACGCGAGGGCACCGTGATCGATCTCCCCGACCTGATCGACGGGGCCACCTTCGCCCAACCTCCGGCCCAGGTCTTCGACACCGACGCCGACGAGTTCCTGACCCCTGGCGACATGCCTTCGCGCATCTCGAGCTGGTACACCCAGCGGGGCCTACCGGCCCCGAACGGGCATGCCGAGATGGTGCGCGCCATCTTGGAGAGTCTGGCCGCCGCTTTTGCCGAACGCGTGCAACAGGCCGCGCAGCTCTCGGCAACCGAGGTACGCACCGTGCACGTGGTCGGCGGTGGAGCGCAGAACCGTCTGCTGTGCCAGCTGACCGCCGACCGGCTCGGCCTGCCGGTGCTCGCCGGTCCGGTGGAGGCCACCGCCATCGGCAACGTATTGATCTCGGCTCGCACACAACAACTGATCGGCGCCGATCTCGCCGCTGCTCGCGCGATGGTCGCGGCGGCCTTCCCCCCACAGCAGTATGATCCGCGACCAGCGGCTCTGAGAAAGGCATGACGATGAAGCGGCAGATTCCCAAGCCCCACGACCTCGCCCCCTTGATGCAGTTCAAGAAGCCGGAGTTCAACGGCAAGAAGCGACGTCTCGAGGCCGCGTTGACCATCGAGGACCTGCGCGCCATCGCCAAACGCCGGACCCCGCGCGCGGCGTTCGACTACACGGATGGATCGGCCGAGGCGGAGCTGTCCATCACCCGGGCCCGTCAGGCCTTCGCCGACATCGAGTTCCATCCGGCGATCCTGCGAGACGTGTCCAAGGTCTCCACCGGCTGGGACGTGCTCGGCGGCCCGGTGCAGCTGCCGTTCGGTATCGCACCCACCGGCTTCACCCGGATGATGCAGACCGAAGGCGAGATCGCCGGTGCCCACGCCGCCGCCCGCGCAGGCATCCCGTTCTCGCTGTCTACGATGGGGACTGCATCCATCGAGGATGTGAAGGCCGCGAACCCGCTCGGCCGCAACTGGTTTCAGCTGTACATGTGGAAGGAACGCGAGCGCTCGATGGCGCTTGTCGACCGCGCAGCCAAGGCCGGGTACGACACCCTGCTGGTGACGGTGGACGTACCGGTCGCCGGGGCCCGCCTGCGGGACAAGCGCAACGGGATGTCGATACCGCCGGCCCTGACACCGGGCACCGTCATCAACGCACTGCCCCGCCCCCAATGGTGGATCGACTTCCTGACCACCGAACCGCTGGCCTTCGCGTCCCTGGACCGATGGTCGGGGACGGTCGCGGAACTGCTGGACACGATGTTCGACCCCACGGTCACCTTCGACGACCTGGCCTGGATTCGCGCCCAGTGGCCCGGCAAGCTGGTGGTCAAAGGCATCCAGACGGTGGCCGACGCCAAGGCCGTCGTCGAGCTGGGGGTGGACGGGCTGGTGCTGTCCAATCACGGCGGCAGGCAACTCGATCGGGCCCCGATCCCGTTCCACCTGTTGCCCCACGTCGCAGCCGAGGTGGGCCGCGACACCGAGATCATCCTCGACACCGGCATCATGTCGGGCGCGGACATCGTGGCGGCAGTTGCGCTCGGCGCCCGGTTCACCCTCATCGGCCGGGCATACCTGTACGGCTTGATGGCGGGCGGCGAGGCCGGCGTCAACCGCGCCGTCGACATCCTCGCCGAGCAGATCGAACGCACCATGCGACTTCTCGGTGTCACCTGTCTCGAAGAGCTCAATCCCGGGCACGTCACCCAACTCGTGCGGCTCTCCCCGATGCCCGCACACGCCCCGTCGCCGGAGACGACCCGATAGCCTTTCGGACAGATACCCGTTCGACCGATCACCCGGTCTGCGGTCCCCTGGGTGGCGTCGAGAGGAGCGTGAGCGATGGCGGTGAGCGTTCGCGACGTCGCCGCTGCGGCAGAGGTGTCCGTCGGGACGGTCTCCAACGTCCTCAACGCACCGGAGAAGGTCGCCCCGACCACCGTCGAACGGGTCCATCGAGCCATCGCCGACCTCGGGTTCGTCCGCAACGATGCGGCCCGTCAGCTCAAGGCGGGCCGCTCCCGGTGTGTCGGGCTGATCGTCCTCGACGTCGGTAACCCGTTCTTCACCGACCTGGCGCGGGCGGCCGAACGCAGGGCCGCCGAGAACCGGCTCACCGTACTCCTCGGGACCTCCGACGATGACCCGGCACGAGAACGCGCATACGTCGAAACCTTTGACGAACAACGCGTTTACGGCGTCCTGGTCTCACCCGCCGGGGACGACCTGAGCCGTCTCGCCGAGCTCCACCGACGCGGGACCCCGGTGGTCCTGGTGGACCGTCGCGGCGAGGGGAGCCCGTTTTCGTCGGTGGCAGTCGACGATGTCGCCGGGGGAAGACTCGCCTGCGAACATCTCTGCGCCATCGGTCGCCGGCGCATCGCCTTCATCGGCGGACCGGCCGGACTTCATCAGGTCGCCGACCGGTTACGCGGTGCACGCGAGGCAGTCGACGAGGTCCAGGGCGCCCAGCTCGAGGTCATCACGACGGGCGCCTTGAGTGTGCTCGCGGGCCGCGCTGCCGGCGAGAGCATCCGCTCGCGGCCGGCAACCGACCGTCCCGACGCCATCTTCTGCGCCAACGACCTGTTGGCCATCGGCGTACTGCAAGCACTGACGATGCTCGGGGACGTGTCGGTTCCCGGAGACATCGCGCTGATCGGGTACGACGACATCGACTTCGCACAGTCCGCCGTCGTTCCTCTCTCCTCGATCCGTCAGCCCAGTGGCCAGCTCGGGACCCACGCCGTGGACCTCCTGCTCGCCGAGACGGACAGGGCTCCGGGCGCCGGTCCCGAGCACATCCTGTTCCAGCCGGAGCTGGTGGCCCGCGCCTCCACCGTGGGCGCGACACCGAACGATCAGCCCATCGACATCTGACACCGCTGGCGCACGCCCCGCAATCGTGAAACACTCGTTGTCAGATGTGAACGGGGTCACAAGGAGGCAGCGCGTGAAAGAAGAGAAAACCACCTATTGCCGGATCTGCGAACCGCTCTGCGGGATGATCGCCACCGTCGAGGACGGGAAGCTGCTCTCGCTGCGGCCGGACAAGCAGAACCCGTTGTCCAAAGGCTTCGCCTGCCCCAAGGGCATAGCCTTCACGGAGATCGTCAACGATCCCGACCGCGTTCTGCACCCCTTGCGCAAGAACGAGTTCGGCGAGTTCGAAGAGGTTTCCTGGGACACCGCGATGTCCGACATCACCTCTCGCCTCGGCGCGATCCACCGCCGTGACGGTGCCGGCAGCATCGGATGGTATTTCGGCAATCCGGCAACATTCTCCACCGGCCACACACTCTGGGTGGCCAACTTCACGACGCTGCTGGGCACACCGCACGTCTACTCGGCCGGGTCACAAGACGTCAACAACCGATTCGTGGCGAGTCACTTCCTCTACGGCACCCCGGTTGCAGCACCCATTCCCGACATCAACCGGGTGCAATTCCTGGTGATCATCGGCGCCAATCCCGTTGTCTCCCACGGCAGTGTGATGAGTTCACCGCGTATCCGGGAAAGCCTGCAGGCCATCACGAACCGCGGTGGACGCGTATTGGTGATCGACCCTCGCCGCACCGAGACCGCCCGCGAGTTCGAATGGCAGCCGATCGTCCCGGATACCGACGCGCTGCTGCTCCTGTCGCTCCTGCACGTCATGTTCGCCGAGAAGCTCGCCGACGAGGATCAGCTGGCCGAGCAATCCGCCGGTCTCGAGTCGATCAAAGAGCTGGCCGCCGGTTTCGCTCCCGAGATGACCGCCGATCGCACGGGCATCGATCCCCAGACCGTGCGCGAGCTGGCCCGCACCCTGGTGGTCACCGACCGCGCCGCGATCTATGGCCGGATCGGGACGTCGCTGGGTCGCGCAGGCACCCTCACCACCGCGTTGCTCGACATCGTCAACCTCGTCGCCGGCAACCTCGACGTCGCCGGCGGATCCATGTTCGGCGATCTGGGCATCCCCGGACAACGCCTGGGAGTGTCAGCGCTGCAACATGTCTCGCGGTTCGCGTGGAACGGACGGCGCAGCAGGATCGGCGATCTGCCGCAGGTTCTGGGCACTGCTCCGGCCTCGGTGATGGCCAAGGAGATGCTCACCCCGGGCAAAGGACAACTCAAGGCCCTGTTCGTGAGCGCCGGCAATCCGGTTCTGTCGGTGCCCAACGGCGACGAACTCTCCAAGGCGCTCGGCGACCTGGAGTTGATGGTGTCCCTCGACTTCTATCAGAACGAGACCAACGCTCACGCCGACTACATCCTGCCGACCACCACGATGTACGAGCGGTCCGACTTCCTCCTCCCCTTCCAGGCCCTGTTCACCACGCCGTTCAAACAGGCCACCGAAGCCGTCATCCCGCCTCGTGGGGAAGCGCGTGAAGAATGGGAGATCATCAACGAGCTCGTGGCGTCGCTTGCCAAACAGGTACCGCTGTTGGGCGGGCTGCACCTGTTCAACAAGTTCGCCGATCTTGTCGGCAAGCCGTGGACTCCGACGACGCTCTCCGATCTGGTGGTGCGGATAGGGATCGGCGGTGACCGTTTCGGTCTTCGTCGCGGTGGCCTCACATTCGAGAAGCTGATCAACAAGTTCCCGCACGGCAAGATAGTCGCGGACAATCTCGAGCCCGGCCAGCTGCGCAAGATCGTCACCCATCGATCGCGCAAGATCCGGTTGGACGCGCCCGAGTTGCTCGCCGAGATCGACCGCCTCGAGCGTGATACCGACCCCGGCTACCCTTTACGGCTCATCGGCATGCGCGAGATCCGTTCGGAGAACAGCTGGCAGCACAACGCGCCGATGTTGTTGCGCGGCGGCAGGACTCATGCGGCCCGCATGCACCCCACCGATGCCGCCGACCGAGGAATCGCGGAGGGCGAGCTGATCAGTGTCGCCTCGCGGCACGGTCAGATCGCGCTTCCGGTGACGCTGACGGACGACATCAAACAGGGCGTCGTCGCCATCCCACACGGCTGGGGCCACAACGGGAACGGCGGGTGGACCAGAGCGAACGACGCCGCGAGCAACGACCTCGGCACCGGCGGGGTCAACGTCAACAAGCTCATCTCCTCGGACCCCGAGGATCTCGAGCGCCTGGCAGGGATGGCCAACATGACCGGCGTGCCGATCCAGGTCGCCGCCCTCGACCGCACGTCCGACTCCATCCGCGACCGGCTGAGCGCGTCATCGGACATGGTCGCCTCCGGCGAGTAGGTCCGGGTACCCGCTAAGTTGGCCGGGTGAGAGCACTTCTGCAGAGGGTCACCGAAGCGTCGGTCGAAGTCGAAGGTGAGGTGGTCGGCCGGATCGAACCCGGCGATGGTCGCCATGGCCTGGTCGCGCTCATCGGGGTGACGCACACCGATGGCGCCGACGACGCCAGGACCCTCGCCGACAAGATCTGGCGGCTCCGGATTCTCGACGGAGAGAAGTCAGCTGCCGACCTCGGCGCACCGATTCTCGTGATCAGTCAGTTCACCCTGTACGCCAACACCGCCAAGGGACGTCGGCCGTCGTGGAATGCGGCAGCGCCGGGTTCGGTGGCAGAACCACTCGTGGACGAGGTGGTCACAGCGCTGCGGTCGTCGGGTGCCGAGGTGGCGACCGGCCGGTTCGGGGCGCACATGCAGGTCAGCCTGGTCAACGACGGCCCGGTGACCATCATGTTGGAGGTCTGAGACCCGATTTTGGTGGGTTCCGGTGAACCTGACCTGCAGGTCTACCCACCCGAACCCACCACTATGGGATTACGGGCGGACGGTGAGGATGCGAGGACCGTCGGAGGTGACCACAACGGTGTGCTCCCAATGCGAGGCTCGGGTGCCGTCGTTGGTGATGACGGTCCAACCGTCGTCGAGCACGGTGGTTTCCACCGTGCCGAGGGTGAGCATGGGTTCGATCGCGAGCGTGGATCCGATCACCAGCT
This sequence comes from Williamsia sp. R60, assembly GCF_054063855.1. Classification (NCBI taxonomy): domain Bacteria; kingdom Bacillati; phylum Actinomycetota; class Actinomycetes; order Mycobacteriales; family Nocardiaceae; genus Williamsia; species Williamsia sp. R60. Next base: position 833,772 of record NZ_JBSSGR010000001.1, on the reverse strand, counting down.
GCGGGCCCCGGCCCGCCTTGCCCTCATTCGGCAGGAACGGGTCCAGATGCATCTCGCGTCCGATGCCGTGACCGCCGTATCCGTCGACGATGCCGAAGGTCCGGCCGTAGGTCTTCTCTGCAGCACGGGTGGCCGTCTCGATCGCATGCGAGATGTCGGTGAGCCGTCCGCCGTCAACCATCGCGGCGATACCGGCCTCCATGGCCAGGCGGGTCGCGTCGTTGAGGTCCTGATCTGCCGCCGACAGGTCACCGACCCCGAAGGTCCACGCGGAGTCACCGTGCCAGCCGTCGAGAATCGCACCACAGTCGATGGACACCAGGTCATGCTCGGCGAGCACCACGTCCTTGGACGGGATGCCGTGCACCACAACGTCGTTGACCGACGAACAGATAGAGCCGGTGAACCCGTGGTAGCCGAGGAACGATGGGACGGCCCCGGCCTCGCGGATCACCGTCTCGGCGACCTCGTCCAGTTCCAGGGTGGAGACACCTGCCTTGGCGGCTTCGCGTACGGCGACCAGCGCGCGGCCGACAACCTCACCGGCAGCGGCCATCGCATCCACCTCGCCTGCCGAACGGAACGGAACGGGCTTGGGTCTACGAAACCCCATCAGAACCTACAACTCTCAGATGCTCAGGCGCCGATGGCCCGCAACACGCGCTGGTGTACCTCGTTGACGTCGCCCATGGCGTCGATGGTCTTGACCGTGTCGGCGTAGTACTCGAGCAGCGGCGCCGTCTCCGTGAGGTAGACCTGCATACGGTTGCGGATCACTTCTTCGGTGTCGTCCGCACGTCCGCGAGCCAGCATCCGCTTGACCACAACATCTTCGTCGACGCCGAACGACAGCACCGCATCGAGCTTGGTGTCGAGCTCATCGAGGATGTGTGTGAGCGCATCGGCCTGGTCGGTCGAACGAGGGAAACCGTCGAGGATGAAACCTTTGGCGGCATCCGGCTCGGCAACGCGAGCGCGAACCATGTCGATCGTGATCTCCGACGGCACCAGATTGCCGGCATCAAGATACTTCTTCGCTTCGAGCCCGATCGGGGTGCCCTGCGAGATGTTGGCGCGGAACAGGTCTCCGGTGGAGATGTGCGGGATTCCCAGGCTTTCCGAGATGAGTTCTGCCTGCGTACCCTTGCCGGCGCCGGGCGGGCCGAGAATCACCAGTCTCACTTGAGAAACCCTTCATACTTGCGCTGCATGAGCTGCGAATTGACCTGTTTGACGGTGTCCAACCCGACGCCGACCATGATCAGCACCGCGGTGCCGCCAAACGGGATGTTCTGCACCGATCCCGAATTGCCGATCTCCAGGAAGAGGTTGGGCAACACGGCGATGGTGCCGAGATAGATGGAGCCGGGCAGAGTGATTCGGCTCAACACGTAGCCGAGGTAGTCCGCCGTCGGCTGACCCGGGCGGATGCCCGGGATGAAGCCGCCGTACTTCTTCATCTCGTCCGCACGCTCTTGTGGGTTGAACGTGATCGCGACATAGAAGTACGTGAAGAAGATGATCATCAAGAAGTAGACGAGGATGTAGACCGGATTGCTCGGGTCCACGAGGTACGTCTGGATCTGACGCTGCCACCACGAGGGTTCCTCGGTGGAACTCTGCGTCAGCTGGAGGATCAGGTTCGGCAGGTACAGCAAGGACGACGCGAAGATGACGGGGATGACGCCTGCCTGGTTCACCTTCAACGGGAGGTAGGTGGACGAACCGCCGTACATCTTGCGGCCGACCATCCGCTTGGCATATTGCACCGGGATACGGCGCTGCCCCTGTTCGATGAACACCACGCCGGCGACGATGGCCAGAGCGGCCAGCAACACCAAGAAGAAGACCAGGCCACCACGGGTGTCGAGGATGGTCTTGCCCTCGGACGGGATACGGGCGGCGATACCAGCGAAGATCATCAGCGACATACCGTTGCCGATGCCACGCTCGGTGATCAATTCACCGAACCACATCACCACGAGCGCGCCCGCAGTCATCACGAGGACGATGATGAACAGCCCGAAGATCGATTGATCCCGAAGGATCTGATCACCGTTCTCACACTCGGGGAGCAGATCGCCACGGTCGGCGAGAGCGACGATGCCGGTGGACTGCAACAGGGCCAGGGCGAGTGTCAGATACCGCGTGTACTGCGTCATCTTCGCCTGGCCGGACTGTCCCTCTTTACGCAGCTGCTCGAAACGTGGGATCACCACGGTCAACAGCTGAACGATGATGCTGGCGGTGATGAACGGCATGATGCCGATGGCGAACACCGACAGCTGGAGCAGGGCTCCACCGGAGAACATGTTGATCAGGGAGTAGATGCCGGCCGAGTCGCCCTGAGACGCCGCGTCCAGACACTGCTGAACCTGCTTGTAGTCCACGCCGGGCGACGGAATGGTCGCGCCGAGACGATAAAGAATGATGATTCCCAGTACGAAGAGAATCTTCCGCCTCAGGTCGGGTGTCCTGAAGGCCGATATGACGGCGGAACGCACTAACTCCTCCTGGGCAATGTCGCTCCGGCAGCAGCGTTGCACCGGGCTACAAACAACTCTTGGACTCTAACAGTCACGCGCCGGGGATCCGGCGTGCGACCACTGAAGTGGCGAGCGGCGCGCGCAGTTGCAAACGCGCCGCCCGCCACTGTAGCGAGTCCTGGGTGGTGGGTGATCGACGTCTGCCCTACAGGACAGTCGTGGACCCGCCCGCAGCAGCGATCTTCTCGCTCGCGGACGACGAGAACTTGTTGGCGGAGACCTGCACGGCCACCGACAATTCGCCCTCGCCGAGAACCTTCACCAGCTCGTTCTTGCGAACGGCACCCTTGGCGACCAACTCGTCGACACCCACGGTGCCCCCTTCGGGGAACAGCCGGGCGATGTCACCGATGTTGACAACCTGGTACTCGACCCGGTTGCGGTTCTTGAAACCCTTGAGCTTGGGCAGCCGCATGTGGATGGGCATCTGCCCGCCCTCGAAGCGGGCAGGCACGTTCTTGCGTGCCTTGGTGCCCTTGGTGCCACGTCCCGAGGTCTTACCCTTGGAACCTTCACCGCGACCCAGGCGGGTCTTCTCTGTCTTCGACCCGGGGGCGGGCCGCAGATGATGCAGTTTGATTGTCATGGAACTAAACCTCTTCGACGGTCACGAGGTGCCGGACCGCATTGATCAGGCCGCGGTTCTGGGCATTGTCCTCGCGGGTGACGGTCTTGCGGATGCCCCGGAGTCCGAGGGTCCGCAGGCTGTCACGCTGGTTGCGCTTGGAACCGATGGTGCTCTTCACCTGGGTGATCTTCAGTTCTGCCATTTCACTACGCTCCCTGTCCTGCTCGGGCTCGCAACATACCGGCCGGTGCGACGTCTTCGATAGGCAGGCCACGACGTGCAGCCACCTCTTCGGGACGCTGCAGCAGCTTGAGCGCTGCCACGGTTGCGTGCACGACGTTGATGGCGTTGTCGCTGCCCAGGCTCTTGCCGAGGATGTCGTGGACACCCGCGCACTCGAGCACGGCACGCACCGCGCCACCGGCGATCACACCGGTACCGGGGCTGGCCGGACGGAGCATCACGACTCCGGCCGCAGCCTCACCCTGAACCGGGTGGGTGATGGTCGCGCCGATCATCGGGACGCGGAAGAAGTTCTTACGAGCCTCTTCGACACCCTTCTGGATCGCCGCGGGAACTTCCTTGGCCTTGCCGTAACCGACACCGACCAGGCCGTTGCCGTCACCGACGACCACCAGAGCGGTGAAGGAGAACCGACGTCCACCCTTGACCACCTTGGAGACGCGGTTGATGGCTACGACGCGCTCGAGCTGGTTCTTGTCTTCCCGGCCGCCACCGCGCTGGTTGTCGCGACGGTCACGGTTGCCGCCGCCACCGCGGCGGTCGCCGCCCGCGTTGTTGGCGTTGGGGTCATTGCTGGTACTTCCGGCGGGTCCGCTTCCGGTACCGCCGTCACGACGCTGACGTCCCGGCATCAGATGGTCCTTCCGTTGCAAGTATTCGTATCAATCATCAGAACTCGAGCCCTCCCTCGCGGGCGGCATCCGCCAGAGCAGCGATACGACCGTGGTAGCCGTGGCCACCGTGGTCGAACACCACGGCCTGCACACCGGCAGCCTTGGCGCGGGCGGCGATCAGTTCACCGACCTTCTTGCTCTGTGCCGACTTGTCGCCACCGGCACTGCGGACGTCGGCCTCGATGGTCGAGGCTGCGGCCACGGTGTTGCCGGCGAGGTCGTCGACCAGCTGCACGTGGATGTGGCGCGAGGAGCGCTTCACCACGAGCCGCGGCCGTTCGGGAGTGCCGCTGATCTTCTTGCGCAGCCGGAAGTGCCGGCGGGCGTTGGAGACACGACGACGGGTGGACACGTCCTTGCCCAGGGGCAGACGCTTGGTCTTCACAGTTTCACTCATGTCACTTACCCGTCTTTCCGACCTTGCGACGGATCTGCTCACCCTCGAAGCGAACGCCCTTGCCCTTGTAGGGGTCCGGACGGCGCAGGCGGCGGATGTTCGCCGAGATCTGTCCGACTTGTTGCTTGTCGATTCCCGAAACCGAGAATTTGGTGGGCGATTCCACCGCGAAGGTGATGCCCTCGGGCGCCTTGATGGGCACCGGGTGGCTGTAACCGAGCGCGAACTCGAGGTCGCTGCCCTTGAGCGCCACGCGGTAACCGACACCGAAGATTTCCATCTTGCGCGTGTAGCCCTCGGTGACACCGGTGACCAGGTTGGCCACCAGGCTGCGGCTCAGGCCGTGCAGTGCACGGTTCCGTCGCTCGTCGTTGGGACGGGTCACCACAACGGTGCCATCTTCGACTGCGACACTGATCGGCTCCGAGATGTCAACTGACAGTTGCCCCTTGGGGCCCTTGACGTTGACGGTCTGGCCGTCGATCTTCACGTCTACTCCGGCCGGGATTGCGACCGGGTTCTTTCCAATACGCGACATTAGTTTTGCCCCTTACCAGACGTACGCGAGGACTTCGCCGCCCACGCCCTGGTTGGCGGCTTGGCGGTCGGTCAGCAGACCCGAGGAAGTGGAGATGATCGCCACGCCCAGGCCGCCGAGCACCTTTGGCAAATTGGTGGACTTCGCGTACACGCGCAGACCCGGCTTGGAGACGCGCCGGAGGCCGGCGATGCTCCGCTCGCGGGTGGGGCCGTACTTCAGCGTGACAACGAGGTTCTTGCCGACCTCGGCATCTTCGCTGCGGTAGTCCGTGATGTAGCCCTCGCGCTTGAGGATCTCGGCGATGTTGGCCTTGATCTTCGAATGCGGCAGGCTCACCTCATCGTGAAACGCCGAATTGGCGTTGCGCAGACGGGTCAAGAAGTCTGCGATCGGATCAGTCATGGTCATATCAGACCGTCAACCTTTCTCGCGGCGGTTCCCATGCAGCATGCGCATACCGGTTCCGTTGACCTCCAGGCGATCGCCTGGCCGTCGCGGGCCTTGCACGTCACATCGTGGGCCTACTACGAAGTGAGTTACGTGTCCCTGACCGACCGTTGCCGGTCAGGGCAGTTCAGTCCGACTGGCAAGCCAGTCGGGGGTAGTGCTCCCCCGAATGCACGGATGCACTCGGGAGTTTTCAAAGCCGGAAGCCAAGAAAAAGTGGTCACCTGGGTGTTTCTGACCGACCGAAGGCACGGGTCAGCCGAGGCAACCGTTCTAGTGTAGGGAACGGCGCTGCTCAGGCCAAATCTTCGGCCTTCTCCTGCGCGGTCGGCACCCTCACGATTCCAGTGTGAATCCGTCGGTCGCGGCTGCGCCGAGCACGTACCTGGAACAATGGCACACACCATGAGAGAACTCGCTCCAGGAGAGAACACCGCGATCCCGTCGCCGCAGATCAGCGTGTCGGTGACCTGCGCATCTCCGGTGAACACGTCGGCGGTCATGCTGGGCCGCGATGGCCGGGTGCGTTCGGACGACGATCTGATCTTCTACAACCAGGCGTCGGGACCCGGTGTCGGCTACCGCGACGCCGGCGCGTCCGACGTCATCAGCATCGACACCGGACGGGTGCCGGCCGACATCGAGACGATCGCCATCACCGCCAGTCTCGACGGCAACGGTCCGACCACCTTCGCCACCGCGGGAACGCTGCGTGCCGAACTGCGCGATGGTGCAGGTGTGCCGTCCGTGTCGTTCACCCCGGCACGTCTGACCACCGAAGCCGCGGTGGTGTGCATGGAGGTGTACCGGCGCGGCGATGCATGGAAGGTCCGGGCCGTCGGCCAGGGGTACGACGACGGACTCGCCGGACTCGCGAAAGCCTTCGGTATCCAGGTCGACGACGATCCGGTGACCACTCCCCCCGCGCCCGACCCCATGCCCTGGCCACCGGCCGGGCAGCCCACCCCGCCCGCACAGCCCCCGGCTGCATCGTCGTACGCCCCGGCGCAGCCGGTGTCACAGCCGACGAACTCGCCATCACCCCAGAACCAGGGAGTCCACGCCATGAACAGTGACCTTTTCGCGCCGGCACATGCCGAGGTGTCGGGCACCGGAATCCAGAAGCAGGGCAGCAAGATGTGCCGGGTCGGCATGAACGGCGAGGTGATGGCCCGATCCGGGTCGATGGTTGCCTACCAGGGCGACCTGAAGTTCGAGGCCCTCGGATCCGGGGGTATCGGCCGGGCCATCCGCAACACCCTCACCGGCGAGGGTGTCCCGCTGATGAAGGTCACCGGACGCGGCGATCTGTTCCTTGCCGATGCCGCCAGCGACGTCCATCTGATCGACCTCGACGGGACCGACGGCCTGACGATCAACGGCGCCAACGTCCTCGCCTTCGACTCCACGTTGAGCTATGACGTCAAACGGATGCAGGGCGCAGCCGCACAGAGCAATGCCGGTCTGTTCAACTGCGTCTTCACCGGCCGCGGTCGGATTGCCATCACCACCGACGGCAACCCGGTGGTGCTGACCGTCGATCAGCAGACCTATGCCGACCCGAATGCCGCTGTCGCGTGGTCGTCGAGCTTGCAGACCAGCGTCAAGCGCAACGATTCCTTCAACCTCGGAACCCTGATGGGACGCAGCACCGGCGAGAGATTCACGCTCGCGTTCAGCGGCCACGGCTTTGTGGTCGTTCAGCCGTCCGAGATGCCGCCGGGTGGACTCATCGGCGGGACCGGCGGTGGACAGCAATCGGGTGTCCAGGGCGGGCTCGGCGGACTACTCGGCCGCTGATCCCACCACCTTCATCCCGCAGCACGGTCACCGAGGGCAGATAACCTTTCGCCACCACTGACGGGGACGATCGTAGTGCGAATGCGGTGGCGGTCGGTCCGGGTGATGGACCGGATGTCGGCGAGGACCTCCTCCCAGCCGTACAGGACGTCGTCATAGGTGATCCGCAGGGTCAGCCACTTGTCCAGCAGAGCGTTTCGGTCGCGACGACGATCGTTGCGGTAGTTCTCCAGGCTGGTGTGGTGGCTCTGGCTGTCGCACTCGATGAGCAGCCGACCCACCCGCATGTCGACTCGGCCGACCCCGACGATCACCGGTTGCACGACCACGGTGAACCCCGCCGCACGAAGCCGCAGGCGCGTGATCGATTCGGTCCCCGACTGAGATTCTGGTTCGCACTTGTCCATCAGGTCCGAAACTCGTTGTGTCACAGCGCCCATCGCCGATCTGAGCCCGGCGATCGTCAGGCCGCCCGAGTTCAGCGCCGAGTCGCAGACGACAATCCAGTCCTCGGCACCCATACACCGGGCGGCGCAGTCGAGCGCCACCGGAATCGGGTCGACCGCGCGGGTGACCGGCATCGGCCGCCCATGACCCTGACACGACCGGGTGCCGTGCGCTTTGTTGTGTTTACTGGCCCGCACGTGAACGCGGTCATAACCCGGAGGCACCCACAGTCCGTGGTGTCGTAGGGCCGACACACAGCTGAGCGCTCCGCCGCTTCGAACCGCCTCGACAACAACGGCATCGGCCGTCTCCGTTGCGTACCAGCCGGTGCGCAGCCTGATCAGCGAACCGTCGCGAACCTGTGTGCGCAGTTGCCACCCGTCCAGCCCCTGCTGCTGCAGCTCCGGACGACTGTAGACACCGATCTCCATGGCGATCAGACGCACCAGCAATGTGGACGGCCCCAGCCGCACCAGGATCATCCCCCTGGCCTGCAGTGAAGGGCATATTTCCCTTGGCGGCCACGCAGCGGGCCGATCGTGGTGACTTGTCCGACCCCACTGCTCTAGTGGTCGCAACCGAACGAAGGAGCGAACATGTCCGACCACGCCGCAGCCATCCGAGGACTTCCACGCTGGCACCGCGATCCGCGAGTGAACGCCACCATTTCGAGGATCCGCGCCCACGGCTGGGCCGTCACAGCCGTGAGCGAAGAGTGCGAGTGCAACTCACCCGAGTGCGAGCCGCCCGACTGCTCGTTCGCCTACACAACCGGCCTCGGCCTGCATTCACTACCCGAACTCGTCGTGTACGGGCTCGACGCCAGGACAAGCGGTTCGGTTCTCAACGAGCTCGGCAACGTGCTCCACCGATACGAGTGGACCGACATCGTCGACCAGAGGGTCGACGTGCCACTGCAATCGATCGATGTCCCTGTCCGCCTCATCGAGCTGATCGACAAGGACGATCTCATCATCACAAACGAACTGTTCCCCGATTCGCCTGCGCTGCAAGTCGTTTGGCCGGACGAGTATGGGCAGCACCCGTGGGAGGAGGGTTACGCTCTGCGTCCCGAACATCAGCTATTCAAGGGTGTCCTGCCGAGCGATGACACCCGACCGCGGGGCCCGCGAGTCATCACCCCACACACCGGACCGAACCGAGCCCAGCGACGTCACACACAGCGACGCAAGAACAGACCTTGACCACGCGCTCCCCACCGACGCGAAAGGCGCCCCACCCGAAGGTGGAGCGCCTTTCGTCAAAGCCTGACGGTGAGCCTGGTGGCTACCAGATCACCAGCTGCTCTTCTGCACGCCGGGCAGCTCGCCCGCGTGTGCCATCTCGCGCAAGCAGATTCGGCACAGACCGAACTTGCGGAACACCGAGTGCGGGCGACCGCAACGGTTGCAGCGGGTGTAGCCACGCACGGCGAACTTGGGCTTCTTGTTGGCCTTGTTGACCAGAGCCTTTTTTGCCATGTCAGTTGTCCTTCACGTTGGGGTCTTTGAACGGGAAGCCGAGCTGACGCAGCAGTGCCCGACCTTCGTCATCGTTGGTCGCGGTGGTGACGACGGTGATGTCCATGCCACGCGGACGGTCGATGTTGTCGATGTTGATCTCGTGGAACATCGACTGCTCGTTGAGACCGAAGGTGTAGTTGCCGTTGCCGTCGAACTGGCGATCGCTCAGGCCGCGGAAGTCACGGATACGCGGAAGTGCGATCGACACGAGGCGGTCGAGGAACTCCCACATGCGGTCGCCACGCAGGGTGACGCGGGCGCCGATGGGCATGCCTTCACGCAGCTTGAACTGTGCGATCGACTTGCGGGCCCGACGAACTTCTGGCTTCTGACCGGTGATCAGTTCCAGGTCCTTGATGGCGCCGTTGATCAGCTTGGCGTCACGGGCGGCGTCGCCGACACCCATGTTGACCACGACCTTGACGACGCCGGGGATCTGCATGACGTTGTCGTAGGCGAACTCTTTGTTCAGCGCGTCTTTGATCTCTTCGCGGTAGCGAAGCTTCAGTCGCGGCTGGATCTTCTCAGTTGTGCTCATGTCAGATGTCCTTCCCGTTCTTGCGGGAAATGCGCACGCGCTTGCCGTTGTCGTCGGTGCGGTAGCCGATGCGCGTCGGGGTGCCGTCGGAATCGACGACCATCACGTTCGACACGTGAATGGGGGCTTCCTGGGTGACGATGCCGCCCGAGGATGCGCCGCGCTCGTTCTGCGAGGCCGAGGTGTGCTTCTTGATGCGGTTGACGCCTTCGACGAGGATGCGGCTGCGCTGCGGGTAGGACTCGATGACCTTGCCCTTGGCGCCCTTGTCCTTACCGGAGACGACGATCACGGTGTCGCCCTTGTGGATCTTCATGTCAGAGCACCTCCGGAGCCAGCGAGACGATCTTCATGAACTTCTTCTCACGCAGCTCACGGCCGACCGGGCCGAAGATGCGGGTTCCGCGAGGATCGCTTTCGTTCTTGATGATGACGGCGGCATTCTCGTCGAAACGGATGTACGAACCGTCCGGACGGCGGCGCTCCTTGGTGGTGCGCACGATGACCGCTTTGACAACCTCTCCCCGCTTGACGTTTCCGCCGGGGATGGCGTCTTTGACAGTGGCGACGATGACGTCACCGATGCCGGCGTAGCGCCGTGACGAGCCTCCGAGCACGCGAATGCACAAGATTTCCTTGGCACCCGTGTTGTCGGCGACCCGCAGGCGTGACTCCTGCTGGATCACTTTGTAGTCTCCTTGACCTGGTTTACTTCTTGCACGCCGAATTTCCGACCCGACGCACGCGGTCTCGCCGCCAGGGCACAACTGTGCCCAGGCAACCGCTCAAGTGTAGAGAACCAGCAGGTGGAAACCAAATTGCTGCAAGATGAGCCCGGGACACAACACTGACGTCGGGTTTCACCAGTCGTCGAGGTGCGTGTACCCGTCTTGGATGGCCCGCGCGAGCAGCTGTGCTTTTGTACGGGCCGGCCGACCGACAAGGTCGTATTTGCCCCGGATCCGGGTGATGTGGGTGCTGACGGTGGCCGGCGTGATGAACAGCGATGCTGCCGCCTCGACTTTGGAGTCGGCGGCGAACCAGGCCAGGAGCACCTCCACCTCCCGCGGAGAGAGGGTGGGTACGCCCCCCGAATCCGTCTGACCCCCCGCGCCGGGAGTGCGCCCCGGATGCACATCCTCGACTGTCATGGATCCCGCTCCCCCTTTCGTGATGACCGTCGCAGCGCACGCCGTGTCGACGACAACCCGCTGCGTGGGTGCACTGCGCCGACCGCGACCCCCTCCTCGAATGGCGATCGGCACCGCAAATCTAACGGGTGCGGCCGTAAAAGGCTCAATCACAACATCTTTCGCAAAGGTCACTAGCCAGCGACACGGCCCGGATCGAACGCGCCGATGAAGAACCCGTACCGCAGCCCGAGGCATCAAAAACCGCCGGGCTGGGCACCTGACCTCGTCGGACAGGTCGGACGCACCTGGGTTAGTGTTGGCTTACTTAATCGGTTCTAGGAGTGCATATGAACTTTCGCAAGAGTGTCGCCGGCATCGCCCTGGTCGGCCTGACCGTCTTCGGAGTCGCCGCGTGCAGCGACGACAGCGAGTCCGAATCCGCATCCTCGACCACGGCCTCGGCCTCGGCGACATCCCAGAACTCTGCGGACACGTCCGGCACGGCCACCGAGTCGGGGTCGACCCTCGAGAGCTCCACCGCACAGGAGATCTTGCGCACGGTCCTCACGCCCGAGACCGCGCCTGCCGACTCGGCGAAGCTGGTCGACTCGACGGATCCGTCCATCGGCGCACAGCTGACGGGATTGTCGCGCGGCTTCACCACCGCCGGTTACACCCCGGACAAGTTCACGGTCACCACGGTGACGGTGAACGGCGAGAACAAGGCCACCGCGAACGTCGAGGTGGCGAGCCCGCACACCCCGCAGCCGGTGGCCATGCCCATCGACTACGTCTACACCGACGGAACCTGGAAGCTCGCGGGATCGTCCATCGCCGACCTCGCCTCCATGGGGTCCACGCACGGCGGCTGACGCAACCGCAACCTGATCGGAACCGATGCGCGGTGCCGGGCCACTTCGGTGTCCGGGCACCGCGCTTCGTCGTCTCAGCGACCGCCGTGACCGCCGAATGCGCCACTGATCTCGCCGGCTCCCGGTAGGCGACGCATAAGCTGGCACGAGAAGGCGATGGACAGCCGAACGAGCGGAGCGCACCGATGACACAAGGCCAGGAACCCGATCGTCAACGGCCTGACCTCACCAAGCCCACGCCCGCCGGTCGAACGCACAGCACCGAGCCCATCGCCACCGAGCCCTGGTCGTCTCCCCACTGGTCATCCGGCCACTGGCCGTCGTACGACCCCGAAGGATCGGGTGGATTCCGAGATCCCCTCGCGAGCCTCGACCCCGCGTACCCCCCGTACCTCGGCGCCTATCCGCCGCTGACGTATCCGGGCGGTTCACCCGGTCTCCACGCGTACCCGGTCAACCCGTATGCAACTGCCCGCCCCCGGACGAACTCCATGGCCAACGCGGCCATGATCTGCGCCCTCATCTCCGTACCCGCCACGTTCATCTGTCTCGGAGCGCTGCTCGCCCCCGCAGCGGTGATCATGGGCTTTATCGGCTTGGGTCAGATGAAGAACACCGGGGAGACAGGCGAGGCCCAGGCATGGACAGGCATTGCCATCGGCGGCCTCATGACGTCTTTTGTCCTCATGCTCTTCATGGCACTCGCGCTGGCGATCGGTTCCTGAGGTGAACGTTGCCGACGGGCCGATCTTTCAGGTCGCGTGGGTTGTGGCCGACATCGACGCCGCCGAAAAGGAGTTCACCGACCGCTACGGCGTCCGATCGTGGTTGCGCATCCCGGACGTGGCATTCGGCCCAGACGCATGCTCCTACCGCGGCGCGCCCGCCGACTACTCGATCCATGTATCGCTGGGATACGCCGGCGGCCAGCAGCTCGAATTGATCCAGCCCGTCTCAGGAGTGAACCTCTACACCGAATTCCTCGATGCGCACGGGCCCGGCCTCCACCACATCGCCTGGCTCCCAGAAGATTTCGACGCGGCCATCGCCGACCTTGAGACTGCGGGCACACAGATCCTCCAGGACGGTGTGTTCGAAGGCGTCGGGATGGAGTTCGCCTATATCGGAGGCGGTCCGATCGGGTCCTACGTCGAACTGATGAAACTGTCTGACGACATGCGTGCGATGTTCGACGGGCTGATCCCCGACGGCCACACCAATCCGTGGCAACGTTCCGGCGACTGAGTCAGTCCGCGGACCGACCGTTGTCGGCCGCGTAGACCGCACCGTGCACGGCTGCGGCGTCATCGCTGGCGAGGAACGCGATCAATTTCGCGACGTCCGCGGTGTCGGCGAATCCTCGCGGTGACGCCGCTCGCATCACCAGGTCGAAGTCGGCGCTCGAGGGCGGCGCGAAGTTTGTCACCTGAGGGGTCAACATCCCTCCCGGGCACACCGCATTGACCCGCAGCCCTGTGTGGGCGTACTCCACGGCGAGTGCTCGGGTGAGGCCGACGAGACCGTGTTTGGCCGCGCAGTAGCCAGCTGAGTACGCCTGGCCCTGGACCCCCGCCACCGACGAGACGTTGACGATGCTCCCCCGGTTCTCGATCAGCTGAGGCAATGCCGCCTGGATCAGGTGAAAAGGACCACTCAGATTGACAGCGAGATCGCGCTGCCAATCGTTGTCGGTCACCTCCGTGGTGTGACGCATGGTGTGTGCGCCCGCGACGTTCACGAGTGCGTCGATCCTGCCGAACCGATCCACACAGGCCTCGATCGCACTCCGGCACTGCTGCGCATCGACAAGGTCGCCGATCTGAAATCGGCCGTCCGGCACGCCCTCGAACACTTCCGTCAGGCGGTCGGCATCGCGCGCGAAGCCGAACACCTCTGCGCCGCGCGCAGAAAACAGTTCGACCACAGCGGATCCCAGACCAGACGAGGCGCCAGTGACAAAGACCACTTTCTTGTGCAGCGGGTCAGTAATCATCGTTCAATATAAGCATGGCCGCTTAACGGTGATGTGGCTTACGAACTTCATTCGGGCCGACTCGGCGCAATGGGACGGGAGGGGCCACAGTGACGGACACCGGAACCGACCGCGGCAAGCGAGAATTGCTCGACGCAGCCGAGAGATTGATCGCCACCCGCGGCTACGAGGTCCCCCTCCGGGACATCGCGATCGAAGCCGGGCATCGCAACAACTCCGCCGTGCAGTATCACTTCGGGAACCGCGAGGGATTGATCGCCGCCATCGTCGCCCGACGTCTCGGGCCCATGGAACTCGTGCGATCGCAAATGCTGAAAGAGCTTGCGGCACAGAACAAAGAACCCAGCATCCGCGACTTGATCAGCGTCCTTGTCCTGCCCATCCTCCAGATGAAGGGCACCCACTACGCACGCTTTCTCGAAGTCATCCGAACGGCCTGGCCGGATGAAACGCTGCAACGCCATGACACGGAGTGGCCGAAAGTACTTGAACGACTGACCAAATCGATCGATGCCGATCGCGCAGCCCGCACTCGGCGGGTCGCAGCCGTCGCCACGGCGATGTTCGCGTTGATCGCCGACTACGAACGGCGCACCGAAGCCGGCACCCAATCGGAGTCCGAACCCGACGAAATCATAGATGTGCTAACGGCAATCGTGACCGCGAAGATCATTCGATAACAGCTGTGTGCAAACCCCCGGTGTCCATGTGGTGAACGCTCTCGTTTATTGCGTTGCGACCGTGGGTAACTAGCTCGCCGAGCGCGTAACCGCCCCTGTAACAAAGTATTTCCGAACAGCGATAGGGCTGTCACCAGGCCAGACGCCACCGGGGCGAAGAAAATAGTCAGTCTGACCAATCTGATGCAGCGTCAGTACCGAACAACTAGGCAAGACACTGCACAACGAGCGACCAAGTTACGGGAGGGGCGTTGTGAAGCGAGCCTTTAGCGGTACAAGCATGCCTGAAACCATCGGCATCGATCAGAATCTGGTCGTCCCAGAGTTCACCTTGGGCAGCGAGGACAGGCCGGCACCAGAGGCCCCTACACAACCGTCATTCCCGATGACTGCCGCTCAGCGCGGGATCTGGTACGCCCATCAGTTCGATTCCGAGGTTCCGCTGTCGGTCTCGGCATACGTCGAACTGCGCGGGCCTGTCGACCTCGATGTCCTGGCCGACGCCGTACACAAGACCGCCCGAGACACCGAGTCGGCGCTGTTGCGCGTGATCGAGACCGACGACGAGCCGGTGCTGACCGTCGATCGGGACCGGGAGGTCGAACTCGGCTACGTCGATCTCCGCGACGATGCCGATCCCCATGCCGCAGCTCTGAATTGGATGAAGACCCACCGGCTCAAACCGGTGGATCTGGTCACCGACCACCTGCTCGAGACCTACGTACTCCAACTCGCCGACGAGCATGTGATCTGGTACTGCTGGGGCCATCACCTAGCCTTCGACGGCTACGGCGCAATGTTCATGCTCACCGCCGTCGCCGCGCACTACGGTGCGATCGTCGAGGGACGCGACTACACACCCCCAACCTCCGCCTCGATGCTGCACATCTCCGAGATGGATCGCGAGTACCGCGCGTCAGAGCGGTTCGAGACCGACCGCCAGTACTGGAAAGACCAGCTCGACAACATCGACCCTGACGTCGCGGCGACCGCGCGCGCGTCACTCACCCGCAGCGAGGTGCTGCGGCGTGGCGCCGAGACCGATGACCTGACCGCCGCCCTCACCGCCACCATCGCCTCCTCTGAGCTCAGCGAGGAACTCGCGGCAGACCTGCGTGCCGCGGCCAAGGCCTGTGGTGTGCGGCCGGCCTCTGCGATCACTGCCATTGTCGCCCTGTACCTTTCCGGACTGACCGGCCGGAATGAGACCGTCATCAGTCTCCCCGTGGCCGCTCGCACCTCGGACATGCTGCGCGTGAGCGCCGGGATGACGTCCAACGTCCTGCCCATCGAGGTCCCCACCGACCCGTCCATGACGATCCGTGAACTCTTCGCCCAGGCGAACCTGCACATCAAGCACGGCCTCAAGCACCAGCGCTTCCGCCACGAGGACATCAACCGGGAGCTGCTCGGCGACACCGGCACCGAGCGGGACTTCTACGGGCCGATGGTCAACGTGATGCTGTTCTTCAGCCACATCGACTTCGGATCGGTCAGCGGTGAGGTGCACCTGCTGTCCACCGGACCTGTCGAAGATCTGTCGTTCAACGTCTACGAGAACTTCGGCAATCAGCACATCATGCTCGACCTCGAAGCGAATCCCAATCGGTACTCGCCCGACGAGGTCCGTGATCACCACCGGCGTATCGAGGCCCTGCTCACCGACATCGTCCGCGGCGACCTCGACCGCACCATCGCGCAGGTCAGCACCGTGCCCGCCGACGAGCGCAGACAGCTTCTGCACGTCTGGAACGACACCTACCGGGAATTGCCGGCGCAGACGCTGACGGAACTCCTGGATGCAGCAGCCGAACACCACGCCGACCGACCCGCCCTTCAGTCGGCCGGGAACGCCACGCACCCACTCACGTACGCAGACCTGGCGCGGCATACGAACCGCCTCGCACGACGTCTGATCGCGGAGGGTGCGGGGCCTGAGTCGGTGGTGGCGGTGACGTTGCCCCGCAGCGTCGAACAAGTGGTCGCCATCCATGCGGTCATCAAATCGGGCGCCGCATATCTGCCGATCAATCCAGACGACCCTGCCGACCGCATCGAGCACATCCTGGGTACGGCCGCTCCGTCGATCGTGCTGGTCGCCACCGATCAGCAGGCTCCCGAGACCACCGCGACCGTTCTCGACGTCGGCCTCGACGACACCTCGGACGTCGACCACCGGGCGATCACCGACGCCGACCGCCGCGCACCCTTGCGGCCGGAGCACCCTGCGTATGTGATCTTCACCTCGGGCTCAACCGGTAAACCCAAGGGCGTCACGGTCAGTCATCGAGCGATCACAAACCGGCTGCAGTGGATGCAGCACGAGTATCACATCGACCAGAACGACCGTGTCATCCAGAAAACCCCGGCCACCTTCGACGTATCGGTGTGGGAGTTCTTCTGGCCTCTGGCGGCAGGCGCGCATCTCATCGTGCCCACCCCTGACGGACACCGGGATCCGTGGTACTTGCGCGACGTCATGTCGGTGCATGCCGTGACGGTCGCTCACTTCGTCCCGTCGATGCTCGCGGCCTTCGTCTCCGCATTCGAGTCCGATCCGCAGACCGCAGAAGGTCGCGATGGGCTCGACAACCTGCGGCTGGTCTTCACCAGTGGCGAGGCCCTCGCCACGGCGACTGCTGTGCGGTTCCGCCGCGTCAGCAATGCTCCGGTCAACAATCTCTATGGTCCCACCGAAGCCGCCGTCGACGTCACCTTCGAGAACGACAGTGCCTCGAGCACCGGCGCCTCCGTGCCGATCGGACGCCCGGTGTGGAACACAGCGGTATATGTTCTCGACCAGCAGCTTCGCCCCCAGCCTGTCGGCGCGGTCGGCGAACTGTACTTGGCCGGAACACAATTGGCCCGTGGCTACGTCGGACGACCGGACCTGACGGCCGATCGGTTTGTGGCCGATCCCCATCAGCCGGGTCGACGGATGTACCGCACCGGCGACCTCGTCCGGTGGCGTGCGAACGGCACTCTCGACTACATCGGGCGCAGCGACTTCCAGGTGAAGATCCGTGGCCAGCGCATCGAACTCGGCGAGGTCCAGGCAGCGCTGACCGGCGCTGGAGGCGTCGGCGAGGCCGTGGTGGTCGTCCGCGTGGACCCGGGCACAGGCGATCCCATGCTCGTCGGCTACATCACGCCGTCGGGCGGGGCATCCCCCGACACGGTCGACATCCGCCGCGCACTCCGAAGGACATTGCCCGAGTTCATGATCCCGTCGGTGATCGTGGAACTCGCCCAGATCCCCACCACGTCGAACGGCAAGCTCGACAGTCGAGCGTTGCCGGATCCGGTGTTCACCCCCACCGAGGACACGACGGTCGCCCCTCGCGACGACCTCGAACTCGCACTGTGTCAACTGTTTTCGGGCATACTCGGACGAGAGACCGTCAGCGCCGAGGCATCATTCTTCGATCTCGGGGGCAATTCACTGCTCGCCACCAAGATCGTCGCCCGGTTGACCGCGCTGGCCGGCCGACGCATCGGCATCAAGACCTTGTTCGCGGCGCCCACCCCCTCAGATCTGGCCGAGGCGCTGCGCGACATGGGCGTCGACGAGTCACTGATCCGACCCGATCGAGCCGTCACCACCATCAAGGCGGTCACCACGAACGACACCCGGATCCCACTGTCGGCGGCTCAGCAGCGGGTGTGGTTCATCAACCGGTCAGATCCCGAATCCGGCGCATACAACATCCCATTCCGCCTGACCCTTCGTGGCACGCTCGACCACGACGCACTGGCCCAGGCACTGGTCGATGTCGCCGAACGTCAGCAGGTGTTGCGGACGGTGTTCCCACTCGACGACGACGGGCCGTTCCAGCGCGTTCTGCCGGTGGACGAGGTGGACCTCGACCTCGCCGAGACCGACGTCAGCCGACCGGATGTCGAACGCGTGAGCCGTGAGCTGGCCGGTGAGGGCTTCGACCTCGGTCAGCAGGTCCCGATCCGTGCGCGGCTTCTGCGCATGTCCGACACCGAACACGTGCTGGTCGTCGTCCTGCACCACATCGCGGCCGACGGACTCTCACTTGCCCCGCTCGCGGGCGACCTGTCGATCGCCTACACCGCCCGCTCGACCGGTCACCAGCCCGCCTGGCAGCCGCTGCCCGTGCAGTACAGCGACTTCAGCATCTGGCAGGCCGAGCAACTGGCCGATGACAGCAGCCCCGATTCCATTGCGGCGCAACTTCGTTACTGGTCTCTCACACTCGCCGACATGCCGGCGCAGACCGATCTGCCGACGGACCGGCCGCGGCCGGCGAACCCAACCATGCGCGCCGGTGGCCACACCGTCGAACTCGATGCCGACGTGCATCGCGGACTGCTCGCTGCCGCACAGGCGCCGGGCGAGCAGACGCTGTTCACCGTTGTCCACGCATTGGTCGCGACGTTGCTGCGTCGGATGGCCAACGACGACGACGTCGCGGTGGGCACACCGGTGGGTGGCCGCGGCGACGACGCCCTCGACCAGCTGGTCGGCATGTTCGTCAACACCGTCGTACTGCGCGCATCGATCAGCAAGTCGGACAGCTTCGGCGATCTCGTATCGCGCCTGCAGGCCATCACGGTCGATGCGCTGGCACACGCCGACGCCCCGTTCGAACAGGTGGTGCAGGCAGTCAACCCCGACCGTTCGAATCCAGCACATCCGCTGTTCCAGGTGAGTATTGCTCTCAACGAGAACACCGACATCTCCCTCGAACTGCCGGGTCTCACCGTGTCGGCTGCACCGATCAGCGCCGGGGTCACCAAGTTCGACCTCCAGTTCACCGTCACCGAGCAGTACACGGCGGACGGCGAGCCGGCCGGCCTCGATGTCGAGATCGATTACGCCGCAGAACTGTTCGACCACGCGACCATCCGCACACTGGGCAAACGACTGCAGCAGGTCGCCCGCGGCGTGCTCGCCGACCCCACCCGGCCGATCGGCGACATCAACATCCTCGGTCGCGCGGAGGAGATGGCGCTTGTACCGGCCACCGGTCCCACCCCACGCCGCGCGCGGGTGCTGCCGGACATCCTCGCCGAGGCGGTCTCGGTGAATCCCGACGCGGTCGCGGTCCGCGAAGCCGGCCGCGAGCTCACCTATGTCGAACTCGACACTCGCTCGGACGCCCTCGCGCACCTCCTCATCGCGGAGGGCATCGGCCCGGAGGACTTCGTGGCCATTGCGGTCCCCCGTTCGCTCGAATGGATCATCGCGCTGTGGGCCACCGCCAAGACAGGCGCTGCCTGGGTGCCGGTGGATCCGCGGTATCCGGCCGAGCGCATCGACCACATCCTGGCTGATTCCGGGGCGAAACTGTGCCTCACCGTGCGGAACTCGCCGGTGGCGCCCCCTGGAACCCCTGCGATGGCGGTCGACCACCCCGAACTGCTCGAGCAACTTCGTGCAGCCCCGGACAACCCGGTCCGGTCACACCACCGGGTCGGCCCACTGACACTGGACAACCCCGCGTATCTCATCTACACCTCCGGGACCACCGGTGTGCCGAAGGGTGTGGTGGTCAGCCATCACGGCCTGGTCGACTTCACGTCCGAACAGGTGCAGCGGTTCGGTGTCGAGACCGACAGCGTCACACTGCATTTCGCATCGCCGAGCTTCGACGCCTCGGTCCTCGAGGTCCTGATGGCGGTCGGCGGAGCCGCGACCATGGTGATCGCTCCGCCACATGTTCTCGGCGGCAACGAACTCCAGGACGTACTCGCCGACCAGTCGGTCACGCACGCGTTCGTCACGCCGTCGGTGCTGGCAACCATGGAATCGGACGCCCTGCCTTCCCTGTCCACGGTGATCGTCGGTGGCGAGCACCCCAACCCCGAGGTCATCTCTCGATGGGCCCGTGGTCGTCGGTTGTTCAACGCCTACGGCCCCACCGAAGCCACCGTTGCTGCCACCATCACCGACCCGATCGCACCCGATGAGACCTTGAGCATCGGCGGGCCGGTACGGGGCATGGATCTGCTGGTCCTGGACGAACGGCTTCAGCCGGTACCGACCGGCGCCGTTGGCGAGTTGTATCTCGCAGGCGGACACCTGGCGCGCGGATACCACCGACGGGTACGGCGCACGTCGGAATCGTTCCTGGCCAACCCATTCGGGCGCGACGGCGACCGCATGTACCGCACCGGCGACCTCGTGCGATGGACATCGGCCGGTGAACTGGAGTTCCTCGGGCGTGCCGATAGCCAGGTCAAGGTGCGTGGCTTCCGGATCGAGCTCGGTGAGATCGATGCAGCCCTCATTCGTGACGACCTGGTGGCCGAGGCCGTCACGGTCGCCCGGCCGGGCCGCGACGGCACCACGGAATTGGTGTCGTACGTCAGCCCGGTGACCGCCCACACGTTGCAGGCCGATTCGCTGCGAGAACGGTTGTCAGCTCAACTCCCGGGTCATATGGTGCCGCGTTCCATCATGGTGATCGATCGCCTGCCGGTGACCCCCAGCGGGAAGATCGACTACCGGGCGCTTCCCGAACCGTCGCGTTCCGCGGACAGCCCGACAGACAACGGCGGCGAACCGCGCGGCCTCCGCGAGCAGCAGATCGCCGCCATGTTCGCGCAGGTGACCGGCCGCGATGTCGCCACCATCGGCCGCAGCGAAGACTTCTTCGAGATGGGCGGCAACTCGCTGATGGCCACTCAGGTGGTGGCGCGTCTCGAGGCCTTGCTGGGACGCCGCGTCCCGGTCCGCACCCTCTTCGACAACCCCACCACCGCGCGCCTCGCCCGGGCCTGTGCAGCAGAGCCCGGCGACGACGCGACCGCACCTCTGCCCGAACTCGTGGCCCGTGAACGTCCGGCGTTCGGGCGTGACTCCGTTCCCGCGCTCGCTGCCTCACGACTCTGGTTCCTCAATCGACTCGAACCCGAATCCGGCGCGTACAACATCGCCTTCGCCGTCACCTTGCGCGGCGTCCTGAATGTGGCGGCGCTCGAACTCGCACTCACCGACGTGGTCGCCCGCCATGAACCGCTGCGCACCATCTATCCCGAGGACGACGGCAGGCCACAGGTCGAGGTGCTCGAAGCCCCGCGGTTCGAGTTACCGGTTTCTGAATCGGTAGGCGATCAACTGGCCGAGCGGCAAACAGCATTGGGCGTCGAAGGATTCGATCTGCGCACCTCGCCGCCGATCAGGGCCGAACTCGTCCGCACGGATGTCGACACCCACGTGCTGACGATGGTGATCCATCACATCGCCGCCGATGGCTGGTCGTTGCGTCCACTCGCAACCGATCTCGCCGTCGCATACGAAGCGCGGTGCGCCGGGCGAACACCCGACCTGGCCCCGCTGCCCGTTCGTTTCCGTGACTTCGCCGAGTGGCAGCGGGCTGCACTCGGGGACGACCAGGATCCGAGCAGCCGGATCAGCGGTTTGCTGAGCTGGTGGCGCGACACCCTGTCAGGGGTGAGCCGGGAGTCGATTCTCGCTCACACCGACACCGGCGAACACGGCAGTGGAACGGTCGACTTCCAGATCGCCCCTGAGGTCCTGGACGGACTGTCCAGCGTCGCACGCTCGCGTGACGCAAGCCTGTTCATGGTGATGCACAGCGCGTTTGCCGCGCTACTCCACCGCCTGAGCACCCACTCCGACGTCCATCTCGAGGGCGCCGATTCCGATGTGGTGATCGGTAGCCCGGTCGCCGGACGCGACCACCCCGATCTCGCCGACCTGGTCGGCATGTTCGTGAACACCGTTGTGCTGCGCACACCGGTGACGTCCGGTGCGCAGTTCACCGAGCTCATCGACCGCGTTCGCGACACCGACATCGACGCGTTCTCGCACGCCGACGTTCCCTATGACCAACTGGCCACCGCGGTCGCGGACGACCGCCGCCAGCAGGATCCCCTCGTCCGGGTCGCCCTGGCGTTCGCCGACGAATCCGGCCCTGCCCTCCAGCTCGGGGAGCTGATCGCCGACGTCACAGAGATCGACACCGCGGGAACGCGTTTCGATCTGGAGCTCCGGGTCACCGGGCACATGATGCGGCTGACCTACGCGCGGGACAAATATCCCGCAGCCGTCATCGAAGCCATGGCGCAGCGCTTCGTCCGCGTTCTCGAGAGCGTGGTCGCAGACCCCGAGATCACCATCGGCGACCTCGATGTGCTGACCGAGAACGAGTGGCCCGAGGGTGTCGCCGCGGGAACCGACGAGGCGGGCAATGCCTGGTCGGACCAGCAGACCCTGTTGCCCGATCTGCTCGCCGATGCCGTGAGCCGCAACCCGGACGCGCCGGCGCTCGTCTTCGACGCGGGCCAGTGGCCGGCCTCGGAAGCCGGTCCGGGCACCCTGACCGACGACGGTCGCCAGGTGCTCACCTACCGGGAACTCGACGAGTGGTCGAACCGTTGGGCCCGCTACCTTCTCAGCCTGGAGATCGGCCCCGAGGACATCGTTCCCATCGCCCTGCAGCGGGGTGCCACCTCGGTGGCCGCGATGTGGGCGATCACCAAGACCGGCGCAGCTTTCTTGCCGGTGGACCCGGGCTATCCGGCTGAGCGCATCGAACACATGGTGACCGACAGCAAAGCCGTCGTCGGCCTGACCGATCAGGCGACCGCGCATGATCTTCCCGTCGGCGTCCGGTGGGTCAGCCTGGACGGCCAGCTCGGTGCAGCCGTGAACACCATGAGTGGTCGTCGACTCACCCGTCACAGGTGGGCCCAGCCGGACAACATCGCGTACGTGATCTACACGTCGGGCTCCACAGGAGTGCCCAAGGGCGTGGCGGTCACCCACCGTGGTCTGGCACCGCTGGCGGCCGAACAACGTGAGCGGTACGGGGTCGACAGCGATTCGCGCACGCTGCATTTCGCGTCACCGAGCTTCGATGCCTCGATGCTCGAACTGCTGCTGGCCGTCTCGGCCGGTGCCACCATGGTCATCGCCCCACGAATCTATGGAGGGTCCGAACTCGAGCAGTTCCTGCGGTCGCAGCGCATCACCCACGCGTTCATCACACCCGCGGCCCTCGCCACCGTTCCGAGCACAGATCTGCCTGACCTCCGCACGCTGGCTGTGGGCGGCGAGGCATGCGGTCCCGACCTCGTCCGTACCTGGGCCCCCGGACGTACGTTCCTCAATGCCTACGGCCCCACCGAGACCACTGTCGTGTCCGTGATGGCCACGATCAACGGCGACGACAGCCGGCCTCTGCCGAGCGGACCCATTCCGATCGGCACGCCCGTCCGTGGTGAGGGCGCAGTGGTCCTCGATGCTGCCCTCCGGCCGGTGCCGGCGGGTGTACCCGGCGAGCTGTATCTCAGCGGGGCGGGTCTCGCACGCGGATACGTCCGGCGTGCGGGTCTGACAGCCACGCGGTTCGTCGCGAACCCCTACGGCGAACCGGGCGGATTGCTTTACCGCACAGGCGATGTGGTGACAGTGAGTCCAGACGGCGTGATCACCTACCTCTCACGCAGTGACAACCAGGTCAAGCTCCGCGGGTTCCGGATCGAGCTCGGTGAGATCAACACCGCACTCACCGCACGACCCGACATCCGCTTCGCGGTGACGGTGGTGCGCGGTCGCGGGGAGGGTGCCACGCTGGCGAGTTATGTCGTCCCCGTCGACGGCGAGGTGGATCTCGACGACGTGAGGCGCCACCTGCAGGCCCGACTGCCGCGCCATCAGGTGCCTGCTTCGATCACACCGATCGACTCGATCCCGTTGACCGCCAACGGAAAACTGAACAGCGCTGCCCTCCCCGAACCCGTGGTCGGCGGAACCGACACCGAGCGCCGCCCCGTGGCGGGCAATGCCCAAGAGGCCCTCGCCACGTTGTTCGCCGAGGTGCTCGGCGTACCGGCCGACCAGATCGGTGCAGACGACGACTTCTTCGAACTCGGCGGTACCTCGCTGACCGCCACCCAGTTGATCAGCCGGATCAACCGGGCATTGGGTACCGAACTGCCGGTGAGGATGGTCTTCGACCATCCGACGGTCTCCGACCTCGCCGGGTTTGCCGCCACTGGAGACGTGGCTGCGGACCGAGGTGAGCGAGCGACGCTGAGCCACCGCGACCACGCCACGTCGGCACCGCTGTCACTGGCGCAGCGGCGCCTGTGGTTCCTCTCCCGCACCGATCCGGAGTCGGCGGCGTACAACGTGCCCTTCGCGGTGGAGTTCCACGGCGAATTGTCCGTCGACGCACTGCATTCGGCGTTGATCGACCTGGTCGAGCGGCACGAGAGTCTGCGGACGCTGTTCCCCGAGATCGACGGGGAGGCCACCCAGGTGCCCGAGCCCGACGCCGCGAAGGTGATCGGTCACCGGCTGCTGGTGGAGAATCATGACATCGCAGACCTGAAAAGCCTGGTCTTGACCACCGCTGCACAGGGTTTCGACCTGTCGAACCAGCCGCCCATCCGCGTCCGATTGCTACGTACCGGGCCCCTGAGCCACACGCTGGTGGTGGTGCTGCACCACATCGCCGCGGACGGTTGGTCGTTGCCGACGCTGCTCGGCGATCTGATGCTCGCCTACCGCGCGCGCAGCTCGGGCGAGACACCGCAGTTCGACCCGTTGCCTGTCAGCTACATCGACCACACCCTGTGGCAACACACCACCGTGGGTTCACCCGACGATCCAGGCAGCGCCGCGGCCCGGCAGATCGACTACTGGAGGGGTGTACTCGCCGATGCCCCCATCGATTCCACGATCCCGTCGCAGGAAGAGACAACCAAGGCCCAAGACGGCGCCGCCGCACACAGTGGCGGACACACGGTGCTGACCATCGACGATGATCTGCGCGGCGCCATCGCCGAACTCGCACGCCGAGAAGGTGTCAGCCCGTTCATGCTGATGCACGCCGCGCTCGCGGTTCTGATGTACCGCATGGGTTCGGGGTCCGATGTACTGATCGGCACCCCCGTGGCCGGCCGGTTCGAGCCCGAGTTGCAAAGAGTCGTAGGCATGTTCGTCAACACCCTCGCACTGCGCAGCACACTCGATCCCGCGGCGTCGTTCACCGAGCTGTTGTCGTCGATCCGCGAGAGCGATCTCGAAGCACTCGCACACGTCGACGTACCGTTCGACGATGTCGTCAGCGCCGTCAACCCTCAGCGGGTGCCCGGACGTCATCCCCTCTTCCAGGTCGCTCTGTCGGTTCACGACTGGTCCGAGACCAGCCTCGGCGGAAACCTCGATGCCGGCGCCGGACTTCTGGCCCAGGTCACCGAGGTCGACACGGAGTCGGTGAAGTTCGACCTGCAGTTCACCGTCACCGGTATCAACCCCGGCGCCGAAGGTCAGGCGCGGATCAAGATGACCTACGCACGGGCGCGCTACGACCAGCGGACCGCCGAGGCCATCTCGGCCCGATTGATCCGTGTTCTCCGGGCGGTCACCGACTCACCGACGATGCCCGTCGGCGACACGCCGGTCACTGATTTCGTCGAGGAGGCCACCCTGGCCCCGGTGCGCGGTCTGCCCGCCCCGAAGCCGAGATCACTGGTGGAGCTGTTCACCGCGGCGGTCAACGACAATCCCGACGGCACCGCGTTGATCGACGCGCACACGAGTGTGAGCTACCGGCAGGTCGACACCCGATCGAACAAACTGGCCAGGCTGTTGCTACGACGCGGACTCGGCCCGGATTCGTTGGTGGCCATGGCCATTCCGCGGTCGGTGGACGCGATCATCGCGACCATCGCCATCAGCAAGACCGGCGCGGCATTCCTGCCCGTTGATCCCACGTACCCGGCAGGCCGCATCGAGCACATGCTCGCCGACAGCCGGGTGCGCGTGGGTATCACCATCGAGCAGTACGCACAGTCGATGCCACCTGCGGTGGACTGGTTCGTTCTCGACGACTCCGCGGTGCAGGGGGCGACCGTCTCGATGTCGGCACTGCCCCTCACCCCAGCCGAGGTCGGGCACGGTACGCGGCACGATCAGCTGGCGTACATCATCTACACCTCCGGTTCCACCGGCAGGCCCAAGGGTGTAATGGTGCCCCATCGAGGTCTGGCGGCGGTGCACGACGAGCTGAAGGCGAAGATGTCGCCCGAATCGGCCTCGCGGGTACTGCATTTCGCATCGCCGAGTTTCGACGCATCGATCCTCGAGATGTTGCTGGCCATCTCGGGGCGCTCCGCGCTGGTGGTCAGCCCGACCGATGTCTTCGGTGGCGATCAGCTCGCCGACTTCCTCGAGCTCGGCGCGGTCACCCACGCCTTCATCACGCCCGCGGCGCTGGCCAGTCTGGATCACCGGCGGGTCCGCGGACTGCGCACCATCGCGGTGGGTGGCGAGGCATTCGGCAGCGATCTCGTCCGCCGGTGGTCCGCTGACCGGTTGATGCTGAATGTGTACGGCCCCACCGAGACCACCATCATCACCACCAGCAGTGAACCGATGGCGCCTGACACCCCGATCACGATCGGGGCGCCCAACCGCGGCGTCCGGGCGCTTGTGCTCGACTCCCGCCTGCACCCCACCCCGGTGGGGGTGGCCGGTGAGCTCTACCTCATCGGGGATCAGGTGACCCGAGGCTATTTCGGGCGCCCCGACCTCACAGCGGCCCGCTTCGTTGCCAACCCGACCGGTGTCGGTGGCGAACGGATGTACCGCACCGGCGACGTGGTGCGCTGGACGGCAACCCGCACACTGCAATACGTCGGCCGCAGTGACGATCAGGTTCAGGTGCGCGGGTTCCGTATCGAGCTCGGTGAGATCGACGCCGTCTTGTCCGGCCTCGAGCAGGTACAGCATTCGGTGACCATCGTGGACACCGGTGAGGAAGCGGGCAAATACGCACGGCTGCTCAGTTATGTGGTGGCCCATGACGGTGCGGACATCGACACCGCCGCTCTCCGCGACAAGCTGGCCCAGAAGTTGCCTCGTCACATGGTGCCGTCGGCGATCACGGTCATCGACGCGATGCCTCTGACACCGGTGGGCAAACTCGACAAGAACGCGCTCCCCAAGCCCGAGTTCTCGTCCGAGCCCGGACGCGAACCGGCGCCGGGAACGGAAACCATTGTGGCGCAAGCCTTCGCCAAGGCCCTCGACGTCGAATCGGTCAGCGCTGTCGACGGGTTCTTCGATCTCGGCGGCAACTCGCTCCTGGCCACCAAGGTGATCGCGACGCTCCGCGACGAGGCCGGTATCGCGGTTCCGGTCGGCTGGATGTTCAGCGACTCGTCCCCGGAGGAGCTCGCGGCACGGATCGACGAGCAGGCCGCCGACAGCGATCCCGCTGACACCGGGGCCGCGGCGGGTATCGACCCGGCGCTGGCTCCGCTGATCGGTCTGCGGGCGCAGGGAACCCGGGCTCCACTCTTCGCGGTGCATCCGGCGCTCGGTGTCGCGTGGAGCTACACCGCTCTGCTGCCGCATCTCGATTCCGACCGGCCCTTGTACGGACTGCAGAACCCGGCGCTGTCGGGCGGTCCCCGACTTCGGTCGGTGCCCGACCTCGCTGCGTACTACCTGCAGCAGGTCCGGGCCGTGCAACCCGAGGGTCCGTATCACCTGATCGGCTGGTCGCTGGGCGGTTCCATCGCGCATGAGATGGCGGTGCAACTACGGGAGCAAGGCCACCAGGTCGGGACGCTGATGCTGCTCGATTCGTATGTGATCCCCGGCCGTCCCGAGCTCGATGTGACTCCGTCGGTCGGAGAGTTGCTGACGGAGTTCGGCTTCGGTGACGGTGAGCTGACCGGTGATGTGGGCGGCGACATCGGCATCGACGAGGCGACCGAGATCATCCGCGCTTCCGAGGGCCCGTTGGCGCATCTGTCGGTCACGGATCTCGAGTCGTTGTACGACGCCTACGTCGCTGCCACTGCGGTGGCCCGCGAGTGGACACCGCGGGTGTACGACGGCGCAGCCCTGTTCGTCACCGCGTCCGAGGACCCACCACCCGGACGGCCCGCTGTCGATGACTGGCGTCACCACGTCACCGGGGACATCGGGCACACCGTCGCCTACTGCCGGCACAGCCAGCTACTCGACGGTGATCATGTCCATCCAGTCGCCGGGGCACTCGGCGATCACCTTGCAACACTTGATGAAAGGACCAAAGATGATCAATCCATTCGATGACGAGCGGGGTACTTTCCGCGTCCTGGTCAATCACGAGGGGCAGCATTCGCTGTGGCCCGATTTCGCTCCCGTCCCGGGCGGGTGGACCTCGCAGCACGGGCCGTCCGGACGCGAGGACTGCCTGCAGTTCGTCGAGCAGAACTGGCGCGACATCGCGCCGGCGAGCTTGACGCGATCCATGCCTGAACGCAAGGCCGTCGCCGCTTCGGCTCGCGACGGCGAGTGGTGGATCAATGGGTGAGGAGACGCAGACGCATCTCGACCACCCGGTGAACGAGGGGCCCGACGGTGAGGCGCCCGACAACACGGTGGGTGACGGGTCCGAGTTCGCCATCGAGGTCTCGGGCCTGTTCAAGACATTCGGGAGCCGCTTCGGCCGCGGCGCATCCCATCAGGCACTCGGCGGTGTGGATCTGAAGGTGCGTCGAGGAACCGTGCACGCGCTGCTCGGCCCCAACGGCGCGGGCAAGACCACCACCGTGCGCATCATCTCCACCCTGCTCAAGCCGGACGCGGGCACGGCGCACGTACTCGGCATCGACGCGCTCGCGCATCCGGCGCAGGTGCGCCGCAGCATCGGCGTATCGGGTCAGTACGCGGCCGTCGACGGCAACCTCACCGGCTGGGAGAACCTCCGGATGGTCGCGCGTCTCTACGGGATGACCAAACGTGCAGCCGGCACCCGTGCCGACGAACTGATCAACGACTTCCGCCTCGAGTCGGCGCGCGACCGCCCGGCGCGCACCTACTCCGGTGGCATGCGCCGCCGTCTCGACCTGGCCGGTGCCCTGATCGCGCAGCCCGGTGTGGTGATCCTGGACGAGCCGACCACCGGACTCGACCCGCGCGGACGCCGCGAGATGTGGGCTCTGATCAATCAGCTCGTGCGCGGCGGCACCACGGTGCTCCTGACGACCCAGTACCTGGAAGAAGCCGACGCACTGGCAGACACCATCACCGTCATCGATCACGGCGAAGTGGTTGCGATGGGCTCGGCCGCCGAGCTGAAGGCCGCGAGCCAGTCGACGTTGCTGACCGTGGAGGTCGGGCTCGACATCGACCGGGATCTGGTGCACCGCGTCTTGTCCCAGCACGGGTCCTCAGAACCGCACGGAACCGCACACTCCACCGAGTGGCAGGTTGCCGTGAGCGACGGAACTGCCAGCGCCGCAACGATCATCCAGGCGCTGTCCGAGGCCGGTGTCGCGGTGCACGACTTCTCCGTGGAAGCACCGACGCTCGACGACGTGTTCCTTTCCCTCACGTCCAATCCCACGCCCGATCCCGAGGAGAACGCCGCATGACCGCGACCACCGAGGCCCGATCCGCCAGGACCGGCGCACCGCGTGCCGCCTCCTCGAAATCCACACCGACGATGTCCGGTGGCGGACTCTTCTCCGACAGCTCGGTGATGGCCGGACGCAACCTGCTCACCATCCGCCGCGTCCCGACCCTGCTGGTCTCCGCGACCGTTCAGCCGTTCATGTTCGTGTTCCTCTTCGCGTACGTCTTCGGTGCAACGCTGGGCGGGGCGTCCTATCGTGAGTTCCTGATGGCCGGCATCTTCACCCAGACAGTCGTTTTCAACTCGGCCTTCACCACCGTCGGACTGGCAGGCGATCTGCAGTCGGGCTTGGTCGATCGGCTACGGACCCTGCCCATGTGGTCGCTGGCGGTGGTCCTCGGCCGAACCCTCTCCGATCTCGTGGTCAGCATCGTCAGTGTTGCCGTGATGGCCATCACCGGACTGGTCATCGGTTGGCGTATCCGCGGCAGCTTCGCCGATGCCCTGCTCGCGCTCGGCCTGATCCTTCTGCTCGCCTTCGCCATGTCGTGGGTGGGCGCCTTCACCGGATTGATGGCCCGCAACGTCGAGGTGGCGCAGAGCGTCGGCTTCGTGTGGATGTTCCCGGCGACGTTCTTGTCGAGTGCGTTCATCTCGGCTCAGAGCCTGCCCGGACCACTCAAGGCGATCGCCGAATGGAACCCGATCACCGCGGTGGCCACGGCAGCTCGTGATCTGCTGGGCAACTCCGCGCCCCCGGACTTCCCGCAGGCCACCGGCTGGGTGGCCGACCATGCCGTCGGATACTCACTGATCACCTCGCTGGCAATCCTGCTGGTGTTCGTCCCGCTGTCGCTGTGGCGCTACCGGACCGTCGCCAGCCGCTGACCGGTGAACGACTGTCAGTAGTCGGCCTCCGCGGCCAGGATCTCCGCCAGGAACGCGTCCGGCCCTGGCACACCGAGCCGTCGGCGCGCGAATGCTCGCACCCGGTCCCTGGTTTCACGTGTCTCCTCGACGGGGACCCCGACCGTGACCGACGTGGACGCCCAGTCGTGGGACCACGCCCGGTCGTCGTTCATCGGCTCGCCGTCGGTGTCCACCAACGGGACATGTGCCCGGCCGTCTGATCCCAGGACCGCCGAGCCGCTGACACCGGCGGCGCGCACCGACACATCGATGCCCGCCGGGTCGGCGCCCGGTACCACCGCCGCCGCGACGATCACGGTGACAGCCGGGTCGGCTCGCACGTACCAGTCGACGGTGTCTTCGGCAGCATCGAAGATTCCCGCAGGCACACCACCCCAGCGAATCGTGTCGGTGCCGGCGGCGATCGCGTCGGTTCGAGGCGCCGAACCACTTCCCGCTGCCAGGGCGTAATCATCTTGACGTCCTCGTGGGGGCGTATCGAGTGCGTCCATGTGCGCAGTGAGAGCCGAGAGCTCAGCCCATTCGGATCGGTGGACCGAATCGCCGATGCCCGCCTCCTCCACCAGATCCACGCATCGACGCACCAGCTCGACCACACGTGGATCGCCTGAACGCACATGTTCGGTGAGCGCGGCGGCGTGTGGCGAGAGCAGTTCGGCGACACCGGAATCGATGGTGTCGTCGGTGAAGAAGCTCTCCGCAGCGGAGGTGAGAATCGCGATCTCCGCGTCGAGCAGAGGCAGGTCGAGAGCCGGGATGCCATCGCCCACACCGGCGGGCCACCATCTGCGCAGCCAATGTCCCAAGGCGAGTCGTCGGGGGATCTCGACGGCCTCTGTGTCCACGTCGATGCCGTCGAGTTCGATCGCCATCGCAGAATCGGTCGGGCCGTCGGTGACCGCCGCGACCGCGACATGGCCGCGTTCACCGACCACTCGCCACAGCCAGTCGGCACGCGATGCATCGGTGAACTCGATCTGCGGCGTGCTCTGCTCGTCGAGCGTCCAGGACATCACCGCGCCGCTCACCTCGAGCACCGTCACCAGCGGTAGTGCACGCTCCACATCGCCGGTGGTCCACAGCCCCGACTCGACTCCGATTCTCATGGCACGACCCTCACCCGGCCACCTCGATCTCGGACCCGCTCACGTTCGCGAGCATGGCCTTGATCCGCTGCCGCTGGTCCAGACTCGCCGACCGGGCGACCCCATCGAGCAGTGATCGGATGTCCTCGACATCGTCGCAGGATTCCTGCCACACATCACGACCGTGCAGCCGGGCCCACAGCCGGCCTAGATACGGGCGGCGAAACGCGCGTAGGTCGTCGACGACCCGCTGCTGACGAGGATGAACGGGGGCGCCCGCGGCAAGGCACCGGCGGGCGTGCAACACGTAGGCCTCCTTGCGCAGCCGGGCCTGGATCAGCGCTGCCAATCCGTATCGGGCGCTGTGTCTTTCGTCCAGCGGCATCAATTCCACAGCCACCTCGATGCCGGCGACAAGAGTTGCCTGGATGTCCTCTGCCAGCAGACCCCAGGGGGAACACGCACGGTCCACCTCTTCGGCACACAACAGCGGGATGTCGGGGAGTTCCTCGCGGTCGAGCGCTCGACGCAGTGTGGCGCGGACACGGTCCACCACGGCCCGGTCGAGCGGCCGCTCCCCGGAGGACCTCTCCGTCAGATGCGGACGTCGTTGCGGCTCAGTAGATGTCAGACCGAGGTCCACCAGCCGCCAGGGCAACGCGGCAGGATCGACCCGTGCACCCGCCCCCAGATTGAACGGCGTGTCGTCGGCGACCAGGGCCGTCCACACCCGTTGCCGTGCCGCCCGCGCCCGATGGTCGCCCGTCTCCGCCAGTACGGTGCTCAATCCCGACAGGAACGGCCCGGTGATCGCCCCACCGGGACGCACGTCGCGCCAGCTCCTCTCGAGTTGTCGAGTGAGGGTCGAGATGGTCTGGGACGCAGCCAGATGCTTGTCCAGAGCTGCGGTCGCGGTACGGTCCCGATCCGAGTGGACGTCACGGAGAACGGCATCGGCGACAGCCTCCACGTCCCCCGTCGGCGCACCGCGGGTGACGGCCAGCTCGTACGAGACCGGGAAATAGAGTTCCTGCGCGTTACCGGTGGTGATGCGCAGCCGCCTGCGACTCTTCTTGAGCACCTCGAACCACTGTGCGGTGCAGAGCAATTGATCGCCGTGAGCGATGATCACGTCATGTAGGTCGCGCGCCACATCGGGGGCGAGGATCGCCGCCGAGAACTGAGGATTCGCACGAAGCCGCAGCACCAGCGGATCGAGAATACGTTTCACGGTCCGGCGCAGCGGGCCACCGTCGCTGCCGCTGAGCACCTCCACACCGGGTCCGAGCCGGCGCCAGGCCTCGTCGATGACCGCCCGACGCGGGCGGGCGAGGGCGACCTCCGTCGCCACGTCGTACCCGGTAGTCACCAGGTGATGCTAGACGAGGCACTGTGCGCTCGACCAGAGCCGCGTGGCTCGAGAAGTTGGGTTCGGTAGCCGGCACCTGCAGTGACCCTTGATCCATGAAACAAGCACCCCGCCCCGTAATTGGTCCGATCTCGACTCCTGCACTGGCGACCTTGGCGTCGTGCGCGACGGTCGCGCTGATCGCGACCGTTGCATTCCTCCTGCCGAGCGCCGCAGTGTTCTCGGTCGGGGCCGTTGCCCTCGCCGGCGCGGCTCTGGTGTCGGTCGGCGAGATGCGTCCGTCGTCCCGCATGAGCCGTTGCTCCCACCACGAGCCGAAGTCCGTGCCTCTGGACGAACCGGGTATCGGCATCGCAACAGTCCATGCCGTCGAGGAAGCGTCGCCGGTCGGTGACAAGGCTCGGGTTGGCGACAGGGCCTGGGTTGACCACAGGGAAGCGGCACCCACGATCATCGTCGACGTCGAAACGGTGTCCGGACAGCACTTTCGGGGACATCTGAATCATCACGGATTCGATGCAGAGGCCTCACGAGCCACCCTGTGGCCGGGTGTGGTGCTCGCCGTCCGATTCGACCCGGAGCGACCGTCCGAAGTCATCCTGGCCGACGACATGACCGCAGCGCGAGCGGCTTTTGACACCATGCTGATCCGGAAGGGGTTGACCACGGCGGACAAACTCGACCTCATCCGGCGGGGCGTCAAGTCACATGCGGTGGTGACAGCCATGAAGCCGACCGGCCGGGTGTGCGAGGACTACCGTCAGGTCGAGCTCGACGTGATCGTCAACCGTCCCGAAGGTGGCCAGTTCCCCGCACACGAGGTGACGTTCATCCCGGCCACTTCCGTGGCGAAGGTCGAGCCCGGCAGCATCATCGACACCTACTACCGCTCCACTGATTCCTCCCATGTCGCGGTCTGTGTCCCCCGCAGTTGAGCCGGCGCAGCACCGACCTCACGCTCCGCGATCGGGCA
Organism: Williamsia sp. R60; assembly: GCF_054063855.1. Lineage (NCBI taxonomy): Bacteria > Bacillati > Actinomycetota > Actinomycetes > Mycobacteriales > Nocardiaceae > Williamsia > Williamsia sp. R60. The sequence continues at coordinate 799,654 of NZ_JBSSGR010000001.1, read as the reverse complement.
CTGCGAAGGTGACCACGGATGCCCAGAACACCGGGTGCGCAGTGACATCCCCCGATCGCCAGCGTCTCATCTGCGCACGCTGCCACCGACCGAGTACCACCACCGGGTCATCGCTCTCGTGGGCGCTGTCCACAGCTGCGATCAACTCCCCCATGGGATCGATGTCGGTAACGCCGTCGGCGAGGCTTCGATATCCGGCCGTTGTCGGCAACGACCACAACGTCGCCGTCACCAGCTCCGATCCGGCCAGGATCATGGCCGCGACCAAACCGTTCGGCTCGTCGAAACGGTGATCGGTGCCCGATGCACACGCCACCAGGGCCACTCGCGGAGGCATCGGCCAGCGCCCGGTATCGGCGAGGAGGTCGGCGGCCGTCCACGGTCGATGGCTGCCCACCGGATCCGCCAGTCCGGGGTGCAGAGCTGTACACGACAGGTGCAACGCCGACCGCTCGGCGTAGCCCACCTCGCTCGAGGCCGCACTGGCATGACCGACGAACAGCATCCTGCTCGGCTTGTCCTGCAACACAACCGACAACCAGTTCCGGTCCGTGTCGCGGCGCCGGAACAACTCCACCGTGTCCGATACCGGCGGATACACGGTATGGCGCGCCAGTGCGCCGGCGAAGTGTCCTGACACCAGGCTGTCCGGCGACGGCCTGCCCAACACCGAACCGAGAGGTGAGGAAGGTGTCTGCCCAGGCACGCGGGGATCGAGGATGAGAACCGGAGGTGAGGTGCGGCGCTCCTCCCAGCGCGCCGGGCGTCTCGGGGCGTTGACGATGTTCGCCGGGGGCGACATCACGAGATCCACCAGTTCCATCAACCGATAACCCTCGGTGTACGCGGTGAGATCGTCTGCCTTCCAGGGCAGTCGGGCAAGCACCTCCCCGGTGGCCAACACAGCCCCGGCCTTGGCACGCACCAACTGGTCGGCGGTGGGATATACCGATGGCAACGCGAGCAGGGCGAACGGGATCTGTGCCAGCCGCGCCGTGGGAGTGAGATGCAGAACCGGGCGAACGGCCGCCACACATTCGAGCAAGAGAGACCATGCCTGTTGTGAGAGCAACAGCAGCCCGAGATGGTACGACGCACGCAACTCGGTCGACGGATCGGCAAATGGGCCCGACAGGAGTGACCGCCGAAGGGCATCCACCATCGTCTCGCCGTCGCGCGGCGAGGGCAGTGCATCGGCCACCTGCTCGATCGCGGCCACCACAAACGGCTCCTCCACCACCCAGGTGACGGTGCGTGCGGGCTCGCCCACCACCCGCAGGCTGGCGTATGTCGCAACTCCCACGTCGGCAAACCGCAGGACCAATCTTGTTGGTGGCGCGCTGGTCATCTCCACGTGGGCCACATCGGCTCGTCGCTCGTGACCGTGCGTCCGTAGCGTTCGGCGGCCAGCCGTCGATACTCCGCCAGGATCGCGCCGGCACCGCGGTCCATCTGCAGCGGGGGCAACGGACCCAGCCGGGTCAAACCGCCGGTGACCGCAGTGGTCGTGGCCCCGGCAGCCACCGCACGGTTTTCGTCGATGCCGGCGTCGGAATCAGCGACGGAGTGCAACGGTGTGGCCCCCGTCGCGGTCAGTGCCCACTCACCGCCGACAGCATCGGACACTCTCGGGTCGAGGCCGAATGTTCCCCGGGCACTGACGTATTCGATCATCTCGGCGACCAATGAGGTGTTGTCCCATTCCCACGCGACAGCGAAGGCGCCGGCCATCACCGGGGCCGAGACCGACTGGGCCCAGCGCGAACGGGCCTCGGCGTCGGGCATCGAATGCCGCACACTGTCGACCGCAAGCGCCGCGGGTATCTTCAGCGCGGCGGCTTGTTCGAATTTGGGCTGGGCCGAGAGATGGCCGGGCGACCCGTCGGCCGCCGTGGTGATGCCCTCCGACATCGCAACCCGCGTCTCCACCGAATTCCAGTCGGCGAGCGGATCACCGATGCCGTCGAAACCCATGTCGGCGAGAGCCTCTGCTCGCCATATCGATCCCATGAGGTCATCGAGGCGGGCGTGGTGCAGCCAGGTCGCATGGGGGGTCGCGTCCAGGAGCATCCGGGCCTGCCCGACCATCTCCCGGGCGCGGTCGAATTGTCCACGGAACACCGGTATCCAACTGCGCTGCATCAAAATCCGGTGACGATGCAGGGGTATACCCAATTCGTCCCAGTGCCGCTGCGCCTGTTCCCAGCAGTGGTCGGCTGCCTGCAGTTCGCCCGCGGCCATCCGGGTGAGCCCCAGGTACAACCAGCATCTGGAGACGTCATGGGCGACCGCATACGTGGCCAACACCGGGTACGCCGCCTGGGCCAGGCGTTCGGTGTCCGCATGGTCGGACCGAGCCCAGGCGAGAGCCGCACGTTCGAGTTCGCTGCGCGCCGATGCCAGAGGCCAGCCGCGTTGCGACGCAAGCGCACCCGCACGACGAAGATGCGAGCCGGCCTCCTCGAGCCGTCCGGTCTGCACACAGAATCTGCCGTAGCCGATCCCAGCGTCCACCGCAAGCCGGTCGGCACCTACCGAGCCCGGCCGGCTCCAGGCATCGGACGGCGGGGGCGGGCCGGGTTCCGACGCGGTTCGTCGCACGATGACCAACTCTTCGAGACCGAGTTCCCACAGGGGCGCGGCAGCCACGTGCTCGTCCACATCACCGAGCGCGATCGCGCACAGGATGCGTGCGTGTGCCACATGGAACCCGTGGTCGGGGTCCGAATCGGGCTCGCCCACGGCGTTGCCGGTGAGATGCGCAACCCGCCGCGCCGCTTCGTCGTGGTCACCGCGAGCTGACGCCAGGCCGATGTCGAGGACATCCGCGCGCCCGGTATAACGGCCGACCATCCGGGTGATGTCGTCGAGTGACATCGTCACCTGCGCCGCGGCCTCGGGCATCTTCCCGGCGAGGATCTCCGAATAGATACCGACGCAATCGCGAATCCTGCGGACACATTCCACGACCCCGTCGTGAGCGCCGCGGGTCAGGTAGATCGTTCCGAGCTGGGCGAACACTTCGAGCATCAAATCGTCTCGGTCGAGCTGTTCGATCTTCGGCATCAGCGACAGCAACAGATCGCGGGCGGCAGCGTGGTCGTCGGCACAGGCGAGGTTGCGCGCACGCTCGAGATCACCGGCCACCGACATGGCTGCATCATATTGATCGCGGACCAGCGGGCAACCGATTACACTGGCACCCCACACGAAAGCGGCGGACGTGCGATGCACGTCCGCCGCTCTCTCACCGGTTCAGATCAGTTGCAGCTCACCTTGATGCTGAACTCCTTCTTGATCATTCCGGCCGTCGGGTTCTTCATGTCAGCGCCTTCGGCCTCACCGGTGATGGTGTAGGTGTCACCGTCTACCGAGACCTTCGCCGTACCGACCGACATCCCCATCCCGTTGGTCACGGCCAGTGCGTTGCCGTCGACCACCAGTCCCAGCGACTCGACCTTCGGGGTGGCCTCATCCGTCATCACGATGCCGAGGCCCTGCTGGCCACCGGTGGAGCCGCTGCCGACGTTGATCTTGCCGCCCTGCTTCACGCAGCTCACCGAGTTGAGGTCCACGCCGGCGAGATCCTTGCCCTCCACCTTGACCTCGGTGTCGCCGCCGGTGGAAACCTCTGTTCCGTTCGACTGGCTGGTTGCGACCGGGTTGGCCGCGGGGCTGCTGTCTGCGTTGCTGCTGCTGTCGTCCGAGCAGGCCATCAGCAGGGTTGCGCTGGCGATCAGTCCGAGGGTGGCTGTGAGGACTCGTTTCATTGGTCTTCCCTTTCGTTGTGCGGCGCCTTCGGTGTGGCTCCGGCATGGGATAACTAAAGCCCGGCCGAGCGGCTACCGATCCCAATTTTCGGCGCTTGTCCACCATTCGCCGACGCGACCGAATCGCCCATGTCGATCGAAAGGCCACCGCTGACCTCGCACATCCGGTGTCCAGCACGCTGACGCGAAAGCGCCCCCGGCAGTGGTGCCGGGGGCGCTGATGCCAGGGAAATGTGTCCGTGGGCCGATCGCGCGATCAGTTGGGTTGGTGGAAGGACTCCCCCAGCAGCCGAGCAAAGTTGGCGATCCCGGCTTCGTCATCGTCAACCGGCGATGGCGTCGGACGGGTGCCGCCCAACAGCGCCACCAATTCTCCGGCGGCACGATCCACCCGGTCGGCAAGCGTGGCGGTGTCCCCGGAGGTACCCGCCCAATCCTCGGACGCGGCATATACACCGGTCGGGACCACCACAGCGCGCAGATACGAGAACATCGGCCGCACAGCGTGATCGAGCACCATCGAGTGTCGCGGACTACCACCGGTGGCAGCGATCAGCACCGGCTTACCGGCAAAACTGTTCTTGTCGATGATGTCGAAGAACGACTTGAACAATCCGCTGTAGGACGCGTTGAACACCGGCGTCGCTGCGATGACGGCATCGGATTCGACAACAGCCTTCACCGCGGGACCCGCAGCACCCACCGGGAATCCGGCGATCATGCTCCGGGCGATGTCGACCGCGATCTCCCGCAGATCAACGGTCTCGACCACAATCGAATCACGTTGCGCCTGCACCGAAGCGGCGAGCCTGTCGGCGAGTAGCCGAGTCGACGACGGTTCACCGGCCCCGGCACTCACGACCACCACACGAGTCGGATTCATCGGCTGATCGCCTCCGCCTCGGCCGTGTCCGCCTCGGTGACCGCAGCGCTTCGTGCAGCCACCAGCGATGCATGGGTGGGCGCGTCCGGAACATCTGAGGGGCGCCCCTCGGCGAATCCCGCCCGCAGTTGCGGCAGCACCTCCCCGAGTTGATCGAGTTGTTCAAGAACGGTTTTCAGCGGCAGTCCGGCATGGTCGACCAGGAACAGTTGGCGCTGGTAGTCGCCGAAGTGTTCACGGAAGCTCAGCGTCTTGTCCACGAACTGCTGTGGGCTGCCGACGGTGAGTGGTGTGTCCTCAGTGAACTCCTCGAGCGAGGGGCCATGGCCGTAGACCGGCGCGTTGTCGAAGTACGGCCGGAACTCGTTGACCGCATCCTGCGACTTGGGGCGGATGAAGAACTGTCCGCCCAGTCCCACGATGGCCTGAGACGCTGTGCCGTGGCCGTAGTGCTCGTAACGCTCGCGGTAGAAACCGATCAGCTGCTGGAAGTGCTCCTTGGGCCAGAAGATGTGGTTAGCGAAGAAGCCGTCCCCGTAATAGGCGGCCTGCTCGGCGATCTCCGGGCTACGGATCGACCCGTGCCAGACGAATGGCGCGACGCCGTCGAGCGGTCGCGGCGTGGAGGTGAACGAGGTGAGCGGCGTACGGAACTTGCCCTGCCAGTCCACCACCTCTTCGGTCCAGAGTCGGTGCAGCAGATGGTAGTTCTCGATGGCGAGCGGGATGCCCTGACGGATGTCCTTGCCGAACCACGGATAGACCGGGCCCGTGTTGCCGCGGCCCAGCATCAGATCGACACGACCGTCGGCCAGGTGCTGCAACATCGCGAAGTCCTCGGCGATCTTCACCGGGTCGTTGGTGGTGATCAGTGTGGTCGACGTCGACAGCTGCAGAGTCTTGGTCTGGGCTGCGATGTAACCGAGCATCGTTGTGGGAGACGAGGGCACGAACGGCTTGTTGTGGTGCTCGCCGGTGGCGAAAACGTCGAGCCCGACGTCTTCCGCCTTCTTGGCGATCGCGACCATGGCCTTGATCCGGTCGTTCTCGGTGGGTTCGACACCGGTGGTGGGGTCGACGGTGACATCGCCGACGGTGAAGATTCCGAACTGCATGGCTACCTCCTCGGTAGAAGCTACGATCATCATAACCGGACCGTGGTCCGAATTATTTCGTCGCGCCGGCCGAGGCGCCGAGCGGTTGTCACAGAACAACCGGGACCCAGAAGCCGAAGAACCAGAAGCCCCAACCACGCTTGTATCGGTCGTAGGCGGGGGTGACCTCCTGCCCGCGGAAGGTGAATGTCGCAAGATCCGGGCGTTTGACCGCGCCCGGGGACGATGAGGTCGTCCGGTTGGGGCCGTCCTGCGTCGTTGTTGATGATGTCGCCGACGGCGCTGCTGTCGCCTCGGCCACTGCCCCACCGAGTCCCAGCGAGGCCAGGCCGATTGCCCCCGTTGCGACCGTCCGCGTGAACGCCTTCTTGACCTGCATGTTGTCCTCCCTTCCTGAAGCCCGACCTGTTCTGCCCGGGCCGACTCCTCACAAGGTAGAAACGCGAACTCGCAGAACTCTGGCACCTGGCTGTGAGCTTCCTGGACGCCCGAGAAATCCGGGTTCGCTCATCACGGGAACATTCGGGCCCTGACGCCGATCCAATCGATATCGGATCTGATCGAAGGGAACAGCCATGGGTGAAGGCGATGCCGAATACAGCGCGCAGGACAGCTCGACAGCGTCGGCGGCCGACGACTCCGGCGCACTGGACGAACTCGAGACGGTGCTGAGCGAACTGTGGCCCGATCAGGATGCGGCTCCGCCGGACGAGCCCGCAGAACCGTCTGACGGGGTCGGCGGCGGCGACGCCGACGAATACTCCGAACACTGGTTCCAGCAAGCCGTGAACGGCACCTGCGTGCCGGCGAGTGTTGCCCAGATCGTCGCGGAGTACACCGGCGAAGACATCCAGAGCGAAGACGCCTTTGTCGAGATGGCCCAGGACAACGGCTACTTCCTCGACGGCGAGATCGAGAACGGCATGCCCATCTACGCCGCGGCAGACCTGCTCGAACAGAACGGCATCCCGGCCACCGTCGAGACGGGCACGATGGACGACCTCGCGACAGCTCTGGACGAGGGCCGCGGCGTCATGCTGTACGTCGACTCCGGCGAGTACTGGGGTCCGGAGCAGGAGGAGCGCGACGAAGCCACGGGTCGCGACCAGGGAGGCGATCACTGTGTGGTGATCAGCGAGATCGACACCGACAAAGGTGTGGTCTACCTCAGCGACCCAGGACATCCCGACGGCGACCGCATGGAAGTCCCACTCGACGAATTCGAGGAGGCATGGGGCGAAGCCGACAACACGATGATCGTGTGCGACGAACCCTCACCCAATGCCGGTGTGTCCGAGGACGACCCCACACGGGATCCGCTTCTCGACGACCTCGATGCCGACGAGACACCTGGGCTCTCCAACGTCATCGACTGGCTCACCGATCGCCCGTGGAACCTGCTGCCGGTGGTGATCGGCGGCAAGTAGCTCGCGCCCGCCACCAACAACGTCCCCGTCGACATGTACGGAGGGCACTATGCCCCCGGCACACGGTCACGGGAACGTTGTCGGTGAACAAGCAACCAAAAGCGGCCCGCCCCAACAGAGGGACGGGCCGCTTTCGTGAAACTGCTTGGCTTACTTGGCCTTCTCGAGGACCTCGACCAGACGCCAGCGCTTGGTGGCACTGGTCGGGCGGGTCTCCATCAGGCGAACGCGGTCGCCGATGCCGGCGGTCTCGTTCTCGTCGTGAGCCTTGACCTTGCTGGTGGTGCGGATGATCTTGCCGTAAAGCGGGTGCTTCACACGATCTTCCAGCTCGACCACGATGGTCTTCTGCATCTTGTCCGAGACGACGTACCCGATCCGCTCTTTGCGGCGTGCACGCTCCTCGGTGGTGGACGTTTCAGTCACTTTTTGGTCCTCGCTCATGCGTCGTCACCGCTCTCGGCTTCGGGTCCTGAGGCCAGGCCGAGCTCGCGCTCCCGCATGACGGTGTACACGCGCGCGATCTCGCGACGCACGGTACGCAGCCGGCGGTTGTTGTCGAGCTGACCGGTGGCCATCTGGAACCGAAGGTTGAACAGCTCTTCCTTCGACTCACGCAAACGTTCGACCAGTTCTTCGTCACTGAGCTCGCGGAGCTCGGCGGCGGCGATTCCGACAGACATCAGAACTGCTCCTCCCTGGTCACGATGCGGGTCTTGATCGGGAGCTTGTGCTGCGCGCGACGCAGGGCCTCGCGAGCGGTCTCCTCATTGGGGTAGCTCATCTCGAACAGCACGCGACCCGGCTTGACCGGCGCGACCCACCACTCGGGCGAACCCTTACCGGAACCCATGCGGGTCTCGGCGGGCTTCTTCGTCAACGGGCGGTCGGGGAAGATGTTGATCCACACCTTGCCGCCACGCTTGATGTGCCGGTTGATCGCGATACGAGCTGACTCGATCTGACGGTTGGTGATGTACGCGCTCTCCAGTGCCTGGATGCCGTAGTCACCGAACGTCACCTTGGTGCCGCCCTTGGCCTGACCTTTCAGGCTGGGGTGGTGCTGCTTGCGGTGTTTGACCCGACGAGGGATCAACATGCCTCAGCCCTCCTGGTTCTCGGCCTGCGCGGGGGCAGGCGTTGTCGCTGGAGCGTCGACAGCCGCAGGCGCATCTGCGGTCGCGGTAGCCGCGCGTCCAGCTTCGGTGCTGGTCGCTGTGGTACCCGACGAACCGCTCCGCTTCGGGCGGGCCGGACGACGCGGACGACGATCTTCAGCCGGAGCAGCCGACGAGGACAGAGCCTCGCGCTTGCCACCGACGATGTCGCCCTTGTAGATCCACACCTTCACGCCGATACGGCCGAAGGTTGTCTTGGCCTCGTAGAGGCCGTAGTCGATGTCTGCGCGCAGCGTGTGCAGCGGCACCCGACCTTCGCGGTAGAACTCGCTGCGGCTCATCTCCGCACCGCCGAGGCGACCCGAGCACTGGACCCGGATTCCCTTGACGTTGGGCTGACGCATGGCCGACTGGATGGCCTTACGCATCGCCCGGCGGAAAGCCACGCGGTTGCTGAGCTGCTCGGCGACACCCTGTGCCACCAGCTGAGCTTCCGACTCGGCGTTCTTGACCTCGAGGATGTTCAGCTGGACCTGCTTGCCGGTCAGCTTCTCCAGGTCGCCACGGATCCGGTCGGCCTCGGCGCCGCGGCGACCGATGACGATGCCCGGACGGGCGGTGTGGATGTCGACGCGAACCCGGTCACGGGTGCGCTCGATCTCCACCTTGGCGATGCCGGCGCGCTCGAGGCCGGTGGCCAGGAGCTTGCGGATGGCGACATCCTCTTTGACGTATTCCGCATACTGCTTGTCTGCGTACCACCGGGACTTCCAGTCCGTGGTGATACCGAGACGGAAGCCATGCGGGTTGATCTTCTGGCCCACTACTGAGCTCCCTTCCGGCGATTGCGGCCGGCGGCCGCGTCGCTCCTGGCGATGCTTTCCACCACGACGGTGATGTGGCTGGTCCGCTTACGGATCCGGAAGGCACGCCCCTGGGCGCGCGGACGGAACCGCTTCATGGTCGGACCCTCGTCGGCGAACGCCTGCGACACCACGAGGGTGCGACGGTCGAGGTCGAGGTTGTTCTCCGCGTTGGCCACGGCGCTGGCGAGCACCTTGGCGACCGGCTCGCTCGCAGCCTGGGGCGCGAACTGCAGGATGTCGAGGGCCTCGTCCACGTTCTTGCCGCGGACCAGGTCGATGACACGACGCGCCTTCATCGGCGTGACACGCACGAACTTCGCGGTCGCCTTGGCGGTCGGATTGGTTGTTTCAGTACTCATCTACCGACGCTTCGCTTTCCGGTCGTCTTTGATGTGTCCCTTGAAGGTGCGCGTCGGCGCGAACTCGCCGAGCTTGTGACCGACCATGGACTCCGAGACGAACACCGGTACATGCTTGCGGCCGTCGTGGACGGCGAAGGTGTGACCGATGAAGTCCGGAATGATGGTGGACCGACGGGACCAGGTCTTGATGACCTGCTTGGTGCCCTTTTCGTTCTGAACGTCGACCTTGCTCAACAGGTGGTCGTCGACGAAGGGGCCCTTCTTGAGGCTGCGTGGCATTCTCTAACTCCCTCCTGTTATCGCTTGTTCTTGCCGGTGCGCCGGCGACGGACGATCAGCTTGTCGCTGGCCTTGTTCTTGCGGGTACGGCCCTCGGGCTTACCCCACGGGCTGACCGGGTGGCGACCACCGGAGGTCTTGCCCTCGCCGCCACCGTGCGGGTGGTCGACCGGGTTCATCACGACACCACGGACGGTCGGGCGCTTGCCCTTCCAACGCATACGGCCGGCCTTGCCCCAGTTGATGTTGCTCTGCTCGGCGTTGCCGACCTCGCCGACGGTGGCGCGGCAGCGCACGTCGACACGACGGATTTCACCGGAAGGCATACGCAGCGTGGCGTAGGGGCCTTCCTTACCGAGCAACTGGATCGAGGCACCGGCGCTACGAGCCATCTTGGCGCCGCCACCGGGACGCAGCTCCACAGCGTGGATCTGAGTACCGGTCGGGATGTTGCGCATCGGGAGGTTGTTGCCCGGCTTGATGTCGGCGGTCGGACCGCTTTCCACCACGTCGTGCTGCTTGAGTCCCTTGGGCGCGATGATGTACCGCTTCTCACCGTCGACGTAGTGCAGCAACGCGATCCGCGCAGTGCGGTTCGGGTCGTACTCGATGTGAGCGACCTTGGCGTTGATGCCGTCCTTGTCGTGGCGACGGAAGTCGATCAGACGGTAGGCACGCTTGTGGCCACCACCCTTGTGACGGGTTGTGATGCGGCCGTGGGCGTTTCGTCCACCGCGACCATGCAGCGGACGAACCAGCGACTTCTCCGGGGTGTCACGAGTGACTTCGGAGAAGTCCGCGCCGGAAGCGCCACGACGACCGGGGGTCGTCGGCTTGTACTTACGAATAGCCATGAGTCTTCTTGTCCTCTACTTCTTCGGTGGAGTCCGAGCGGCGTCAGCCGACCGGGCCTCCGAAGATCTCGATGGGCTTGCTGTCTGCGGTCAGTGTCACGATCGCGCGCTTGGTGTCCTTGCGCTTGCCGTAGCCGAAGCGGGTGCGCTTGCGCTTGCCCTGACGGTTGGCGGTGTTCACGCTCGAGACCTGCACGCCGAAGATCTCTTCGATGGCGATCTTGATCTGGGTCTTGTTCGACTCCGGATGCACGAAGAACGTGTACACGTTGTCCTCGATCAGCCCGTAGGACTTCTCGGAGATGACCGGCGCCAGGATGATGTCGCGGGGGTTTGCCTGAACTGTCATGTTTCTCAGGCCTCCTTCTCATCTTTTTTGGCGCCGTCGATGAAGACGCCGAGTGCCTCACGGCTGAACACGACCTCGTCGGCATCGAGCACGTCGTAGGTGTTCAGCTGGTCGGGTGCGATGGGCAGAACATGCTGCAGGTTCTGCACGCTCTTCCATGCCGCGACGTCTTCACGTCCGACGACCAACAGGAACTTGCGGCGATCCGACAGTTCCGCGAGGAACTGACGAGCCGTCTTGGTCGACGGATCCTGTCCGGCGACCAATTCGGTGATCACGTGGATGCGCTCGTTGCGGGCCCGGTCCGAGAGGGCTCCGCGCAGGGCGGCGGCCTTCATCTTCTTGGGGGTGCGCTGGCTGTAGTCACGCGGCTGTGGTCCGTGAACGGTGCCACCACCGACGAACTGCGGCGCCCGGGTCGAACCCTGACGAGCCCGGCCGGTTCCCTTCTGGCGGTACGGCTTTGCGCCACCACCGCGAACCTCGGCACGAGTCTTGGTGGAGTGCGTGCCCTGACGGGCGGCACCCTGCTGCGCGACGACGACCTGGTGCATCAGCGAGATGTTCGCCGGAGCATCGAAGATTTCGGCCGGCAACTCGACGGTGCCGTCGGTCTTGCCACCGAAGGCCTTCACGTCGACCGTGCGGGTCTGCTGCTTTTCAGTGTTGACACTCATCGGCTACGCACCGCCCTTCATTGCGTCACGAACGATGACAACAGCGCCCTTGCGACCGGGAATTGCTCCCTTGATCAGCAGCAGGCCTGATTCGGCATCCACCTTGTGAACCTTGAGGTTCTGAGTGGTGACCTTGTCGTTGCCCATCCGGCCGGCCATCCGCATGCCCTTGAACACGCGACCGGGAGTGGCGCAACCGCCGATGGATCCCGGCGAGCGGTGCACGCGGTGCACGCCGTGGCTGGCGCCCAGGCCCTTGAAGCCGTGGCGCTTCATGACACCGGCGAAGCCCTTGCCCTTGGAGGTCCCGGTCACGTCGACCAGTGCTCCGTCGGCGAAGATCTCGGCGGTCAGTTCCTGTCCGACGGTGTAGTCGGACACGTCGTGGACGCGGATCTCGGTCAGGTGCCTGCGCGGGGTGACCCCGGCCTTGGCGAACTGACCGGCGACAGGCTTGGTGACCTTGCGCGGGTCGATGGCACCGTAGGCGAGCTGCACGGCGGTGTAACCGTCGGTCTCTTCGGTGCGGATCTGGGTGACCACGTTGGGTCCGGCCTTGACGACGGTCACCGGGATCACCCGGTTGTCTTCGTCGAAGACCTGGGTCATCCCGAGCTTCGTGCCCAGGATTCCCTTCACATTTCTTTGAGTCATCTGATGATTCCCGCCACTCACTGGATGTTGACGTCGACGCTCGCCGGCAGATCGATGCGCATCAAGGCGTCAACGGTCTTCGGCGTCGGGTCGAGGATGTCGATCAGTCGCTTGTGTGTACGCATCTCGAAATGCTCGCGCGAGTCCTTGTACTTGTGCGGCGAGCGGATGACGCAATACACGTTCTTTTCGGTGGGCAACGGCACAGGGCCGACCACACGTGCACCCGTACGGGTCACGGTCTCCACGATCTTGCGCGCCGACGCGTCGATCGCCTCATGGTCGTAGGCCTTGAGCCGGATGCGGATCTTTTGTCCCGCCACGCTGTGTCCTCTTCCGTCAATTTCGGCTGCACAGATGAACACCTCGAACGACGCAACTGTGTAGTCGCATCCCCGTGACCAGAACCTTGCGGTGGTGATCGACGCTGTTCATCTGTCGTTGTTCAGTGCCTGCTTCCGCAGGCCCGTCCGGTCCACGCAGTCGGGCGTGTCGCAATCGCTACACATACCTCTGCGCATGCGCAGAACCCGTGGTGCCGGTGTGCGTCCAGGTGGACGCGGGTCGTACTTGCTTGTTGTGCACCACAACGGAAGCTCGAACCAGTTCGTGACCGCTTAGTTCGTCCGGTGATGCTCTCTGATCGACGGGGGCCTGTTACCTGGTCTGAACGTTCGCACGCTCAGACGACAGACATACAGGGCCGCGCTGCCGATCAAGGCAACCCGACAAGTATGCAATAGATCCGGCCCAGGTCCAAATTGCCCCGGCCCAGGTCACGACCCTGCCGTCACGACCGCGCATTCTCCGCACAAAACCTTCGCAGACTCTTCACAACATCTGCGCAGGGTGCGGACATCGGAGCACTACCGTCGCAGTCATGACCCCACACCCGCAGACGCCATCGGTGCTGGTCGTCGACGACGAGCCACTGATCCGTCAGTCGATCGCGGACCGCCTTGGCGCGGAGGGCTTCGCGGTGACCACGGCCGACTCGGGGCCTGCTGCCATCGACGCTCATCGCAGCACCAATCCGGACGCGGTGATCCTCGATCTGATGCTTCCTGGGATGGACGGCCTCGAGGTCTGCCGGCGCATCCAGGCACATTCGGCGACCCCGGTACTGATGCTCACCGCCCGCTCCGGCGAGACCGACCTCGTCATCGGACTGGGAGTGGGCGCCGACGACTACCTGGCCAAGCCGTTCTCGATGCGCGAGCTCGTGGCGCGCACCCGCGCCCTGCTCCGACGTGCCGAACGCTACGGCCCGTTCACCGACTCTGCGGCCGAGCCCGCGGCGCCGGATCCGGCCGACGAGGCGAGGGACGGTCTGCGCATCGACGAGACCGCCCGGCAGGTGACGGTCGAAGGGCAAGAGGTACATCTCACCCGCACCGAGTTCGACCTCCTGGCGTTCCTGCTCCGCCACCCCGGCGCCGTGCTCAGTCGGGAACAGTTGCTCGACGCGGTCTGGCACTGGCCCGCCGCCGGAGAGACCCGCACGGTCGACAGCCACATCCGTTCCCTCCGCAAGAAGGTGGGTTCTTCTCGGATCCGGACCGTGCACGGCATCGGCTACGCGCTCGAGGTCCGCGCGGCGCCGGGAACCGAGGGACCGCCGTGATGCTGCCCCGGCCGCTGGACCCGCTGCACTCGTTCAAGTTCAAGACAGCGGTTGTGGTCGGTTGCGCACTGTTCACCTCCAGCGTGTCGTTCTGGATCACCGCGCAGTGGCAGTTCCGGTACGCCTTGCTGATGGCACTGCTCGTCGCGATCGTTGTCACGTTTGTGCTCGCCCACGGGATGACGTCTCCGCTGCGCGAGATGACGGGGGCGGTGCGCCGGATGTCCCGCGGCGACTACACCGCCCGCGTCCGAGCGACGTCCCGCGATGAGATCGGTACGCTGGCAACGGCTTTCAATCAGATGGCCGATGACCTCGCCGGCGAGGACCGCTATCGCCGCGAAGTCATCGGAAATGTCGCCCACGAGCTGCGGACACCGGTCGCCGCTTTGCACGCAGTGCTGGAGAACATGGTCGACGGCGTGCGGACGCCGGACCAGGAGACCCTAGAACTGGCGCTCTCGCAAACGGACCGGCTGGGACGGCTGATCACCGAGTTGCTGGACCTGTCCCGGATCGAAGGCGGGGTCGCCCAACTCGACCACCAGCGCATCGACCTCGCATACTTCGCCGAGACCGCCGTCGCCGAATGCCGGCTCCGCTCACCGGGCGACATCTCGTTTGCGATCGACGTCGCGGCGGCGCTCCACGTCCACGCCGACGAGGGCCGTCTGCACCAGGTGCTCGCCAATCTCCTCGACAACGCGGCCCGCCACTCCCCGCCCGGCGGCGTCGTGGAGGTCAGCGCCTGGCCGGAGGGCGAGATAGTTGTCATCGACGTGGCCGACCAGGGCCCGGGTATCGCGCCCGCCGAGCGACTGCGCATCTTCGAGCGGTTCAGTCGAGGCGGATCACGCGACGGCGGAACAGGTCTGGGTCTGGCCATCGCCCAGTGGGTGATCACACTGCACGCCGGCGACATCGGTGTGGTCGACGACCCTGAGGGATGCCGGATCAGGATCCGTCTACCGCTCGTGCCCGCCGACTGACGACTGCTCGAACGCGCACACCACTGCCGCAGATCGCGGCACCATTTTGATCCATCGTCTCCGAGAGGTGCTACACCCATGCCCAAAACCGACAGTTCGGATGCTCCGCAGGCTTACCAATCGGTGGTGCTGACCAAGGAACCGGCCAAGGTCCGCCGGGTCACCCTCTCCACGTCGTTACCTGGGTCCGCGCCTGCGAAAGTCGTTGCGGCAGTTGCTGTCACCACGGTACTGGCGATGGCGTTGGTGCCGACCGACGCGATCGGGATCGGCATCGCACTGACCGGCCTCGTTGTGCTGGCAGCCGTCTTCGCCGCGTCGCCCGAGCGGCCCACCGTGCCCGAGCTGATCACCGCCACCGGCATCGTTGCACTACTACTCGTCTCGGGATGGCGCAGCGCCGGATGGCTGGCCGCAGTCTGCACGGCCATCGCGATCCTGGCCACGGGGACGCTGGTTGTCGGCGCCCGGACCATTCGCGAGATGGCCGCCGCCGTCGTCGCGCCGATCGTCGCCCTCGTCCCGACCGCCGCATGGTTGGGGCGCGGGATCGCCGACGGCGCACGGGACCGTCCGGTGAAGAACCTGGGAGCCATCCTCCAGGTGGCAGTGGTGACAGTGGTGCTCCTGGTGGTGTTCGGCGCCCTGTTCGCCGGCGCCGACGCGACGTTCGAGTCGTTGCTGAGCACTGTGTTGCCGGACGTCGGCGACACCGAGGTGGGCCCCGGTGTTGTCCTCGGTCTTGTCATCGGAGGAGCCACCGCAATCGGGATCTACCTGCGCTACGCCCGACCACGTCTGGCGGACCGGTCGCCGCGCACGTCGGCCGAACCGTGGATGTGGGCAGTTCCCACCGGCACCGTGCTCGTCTTGTACATCGCCTTCCTGATCACCCAGGCACGGGCGATGTTCGGCGGTGACGACTACGTGCAGGAGACGGCGGGACTGACCTACGCGGACTACGCGCGCACCGGATTCTGGCAGCTCTTCGCCGTCACGGCCTTGACCATCCTGGTGGTGTCGATCGCCTGGCAACGCGCGGACCGCAGCACGCCTGCCGGGCGGGTACTGACGCGGACGATCCTCGGTGGACTCTGCATCGCGGCGCTTGCCGTCGTGGCTTCGGCGTTGCACCGGATGGACCTCTATATGGACACCTTCGGAGCCACCCGGCTGCGCGTCGGTGTGATGGCGACAGAGCTGTGGCTCGGAGCCGTCCTCGTCGCCCTGATCATTGCCGGCGCCGGCCTCGGCACCCGCCAATTGCCAAGGGCTCTAGGGTTTCTCACCATGGTTGCCGCATTGTCGTTCGCGGCCTACAACCCGGACGAACGAATCGCCCAGGCCAACGTCGACCGCTTCGAACGAACCGGCAAGGTCGATCTGATCTATCTGGCGAACCTGTCCCCCGATGCCACCGAAGCGCTGCTGGGACTGCCCGTCGACCTTCAAGAGTGCGTCCTGCGTGGCGTCGGGCGCGACCTCGCGGACGAACACGGACCCACGGCATTCAATATGGGACGACACGAGGCGCGCGAAGCACTCGACGGCCGCGAGCCAGGTTCTGCCGCTGCCCCGGTCAGCTGCGCGCCGCGCTAACTTACTCGCCGGTAAGATGCCGTCATGACTTCTTCCGTCCAGCCCCCTCGAAGCAGCCCCACCCACCGTTTCCGTCAGAAGCTCCCCGCCGGCCGGCTGGGCTCGGTGCTGTTCTCGATCGGGATGTGTGTGCGGGTCCCCTACTTCGCGACCATCCTCCCGTTCGTGAAGACGATGGAACCCGGCAGATGCGAGGTCGTCGCGCCGAAGTGGTTCGGCGTCCACAACCACCTCGGTACGTTCCACGCCATCGCGGCGTGCAATCTCGCCGAGGTCGCGATGGGAATGCTGATGGAGGCCACCGTGCCCAGCACGCACCGCTGGATCCCGAAGGGGATGGAGAGTCGCTACCTCGCCAAGGCCACCACCGGTCTGCATGCGGTCGCGACGCTGTCCGAACCGGTCGACTTCGCGGCATTGACCGGGGGATGCGAGGTGCCGGTGGACATCACGATCACCGACCGCGACGGCGTCGAAGTGGTCCACTGCACCATCACCACCTGGGTGACGCCGTCATGAACCTCGGGTGACCAGTTCCGGCGTTCCGTCGCCGTGCCGACTGCCGAATTTGGTCTTAGGCTTCTCAAATGAACGGTCAGCCGAGAAATATCGGGGTGGAAGAGGAATTCCACCTCGTTGATCTCCGCACCCGCCGGTTGACTCCACGGGCGCCTGAACTGCTCGAGGCCCTGCCGCATACGGGCGGCTACGTGGAGGAATTGCAACGCTGTGTCATCGAGGTGAACAGTGCTGTGTTCAGCAGGCTCTCGTCGTTGCGTGATGATCTGCGTGAGCATCGTGCGGTCTTGGCGGACACGGCCCGCGAACTCGGGATCGGGGTGGTTGCCGCGGGCGCCATGCCACTGGCGGTCCCCACCGAATTACAGGTCACCGAGACCCCGCGCTACCGCCAGATGCTGGCCGACTACCAACTCCTGGCCCGGGAACAGCTCATCTGCGGAACCCAGGTCCACGTCGATGTCGCTGATCGCGACCAGGCAGTTCAGGTTGCGTGGCGACTGTCGCCACATGTGCCGACCTTGCTGGCGCTGTCCGCGAGTTCACCGTTCTGGGCCGACGGCACCGACACCGGCTATGCCAGCTCACGCACACTCGTCTGGCAACGGTGGCCCACCACCGGCCCATTTCTCCGTCTCGATTCCGCCGCTCACTACGACGCAGAGATCCAACGCCTGATCGACACCGGGGTCATCACCGACCCGGGAATGGTCTATTACGACGTGCGGCCCTCGGCGAGGCAGCCGACACTGGAACTCCGGGTCTGCGACAGCTGTCCCTCCGTCGACACCGTCGCGCTCGTCGCCGGCCTGTTCCGGGCATTGGTGCAGCACGAGATCACGGCCATGGCCCACGGCGAACCCGGCGTCGAGGTGTCGCCCACGATCTATCGGGCTGCGTTGTGGCAGGCTGCGCGGTCGGGCTTGGAGGCAGACCTCGTCGACATGGTCGCCGCCAAACCGCGTCCGGCCGAGGACATGGTGCGCGAACTGGCGTCGATGCTGCGGCCGGAACTGGAGTCCTGCGGCGACTGGGAGACCGTCACCGAGCTCATCGACCAGGCGATCGGTGTCGGCAGTTCGTCGGCCAGGCAACGACGTGCGCTGCGGCGGCGTGGACATCTGTCGGACGTGGTGGACAGTCTGCTCACCGAGACCGCCGGCGCTGCCCCACCCCCGCCGACCGTCGCCGACCCCGCCAACCCGATGCTCCACAGCTACAACACCCGCCACGACAATCCACAACCCGACCTCTACGACGAGGTGTTCGACGCCGACGGTCGGGTACGGGGCGCCTACCGCGGGGTCATCGACACGCTGACAACCCTGGGCCCGGTGACCCTGCGCAATCGGCAACATCACATGGAGAGCGAGCAGAGCGCGGGTGGGATGACCTTCCGGGTCAGCGGCCAGGACCGGGCACAGATCTTCTCACTCGACGCGGTGCCGCGGATCATCGAGGCCGGCACCTGGGAGCGGGTGTCGAAGGGGCTGCGCCAGCGCGCCCTCGCCCTCAACGCGTTCCTCCTGGACGTCTACGGCGACCAGGAGATCATCTCCGAGGGCGTCATCCCGCCTGAGATCCTGGACCGGGCCCCTGGGTACCGAAGCGCAGGCAATGCCCCACGGTGGCAACGGGTTCGGACGCACATCTGCGGGACCGATCTGGTGTCGACCGGACCGGGCGAGTTCTGTGTCCTGGAGGACAACCTGCGGGTGCCCTCGGGCGTCGCCTACGCGATCTCCAACCGCGCTTTGATGACGCGGTTCCTCGGCGAGATCAGGTGTCACGACGAGATCCTGCCGGTCGACACCATGCCGCAGATGATCGACGAGACGCTGGGCGCCGCGCGTCCACCACGCGGCGATCCCAACGGCGCGATCGTGGTCCTGAGCGCCGGGTGGGAGGACTCGGCGTGGTTCGAGCACACGATGATCGCCGAACGCGCCGGGCTGGCCGTGGTGGACACCGGCGACCTTCGTGGTGACGGTAACCGGATCGTGGCGCGGATCCACGGCAAGGACGTGCCCCTCAGCGTCATCTACGCCCGCATGGACGAGGACATGCTGCTCTCGTCGACAGGATCCGATGGTGCTCCCCTGCGGCACCCGTTCCTCCGGGCGCTCGGAGCCGGAACGCTCGCGATCGCCAACGCGCTCGGCAACGGGATCGCCGACGACAAGGCCGTGTACGCATTCGTCCCGGCGATGATCCGGTACTACCTGGGTGAGGAGCCGGCCATCGACCAGATCCCCACCTGGCTGTGTGCCGAGCGCGATCAGCGCGACCACGTGCTCTCCCGCCTGGACGAGATGGTCGTGAAACCGATCGACGGCCTCGGCGGCTCAGGGGTGATGATCGGGCCCGAGGCCACCGAACAGGAGCTGGCCGAGCGGCGCAAAGACCTGATCGGACACCCGGAAAGGTTTGTCGCACAAGACGTTGTCCGGTTGTCCACCCACCCGACATTCGACGGTCAGGGGCTCTACCCACACCAC
This sequence comes from Williamsia sp. R60, assembly GCF_054063855.1. Taxonomy (NCBI): domain Bacteria; kingdom Bacillati; phylum Actinomycetota; class Actinomycetes; order Mycobacteriales; family Nocardiaceae; genus Williamsia; species Williamsia sp. R60. The sequence continues at coordinate 780,071 of NZ_JBSSGR010000001.1, read as the reverse complement.
GTGGACCTACGTGCGTTCGTTCACCTACGGGCCGACGGGGACGGCAACGTCTCGGCCCACATGGCGCCCGCGGCCCTCACCAGGGTCGCCCCCTCGGGCAGCATGATCGTCAACTCTTCCCGTGGCGGAGGCGGCAAAGACACGTGGATCCTCAGCGGATCGTCGCGGGACCATGCCTGCCCGCAGACCCCAACCGAGAGGCGGTAGCGCATGTGCGGCATCAGCGGGGAGATCACCTGGGGCGGCGAACGGCCCGATCTCGCGGCCGTCGCAGCCATGACCGAGACGATGACCGCCCGCGGACCCGACGGCGAGGGCGCCTACCTCCACCGCAACGTGGCCCTCGGACACCGGCGACTGGAGATCATCGACCTGTCCGGCCGAGGTGCACAACCCATGGTCGACACCGCTCTGGGTTTGTCGCTGGTGTTCAACGGCTGCATCTACAACTATCGCGAGCTGCGCGATGAACTCGCGGGCCACGGCTATTCCTTCTTCTCGACCGCCGACAGTGAGGTGATCCTCAAGGCGTTCCACCGCTGGGGCGCCGACTGCGTCCAGCATTTCAAGGGCATGTTCGCGTTCGCGATCGTCAACACCGACACCGGTGAGCTGACGCTGGCCCGCGACCGCCTCGGCATCAAACCCCTGTACATCAGCGAGACGACGTCGCGGCTGCGCTTCGCATCGTCCATCCCGGCACTGCTGCGCGCCGGTGGCGTCGACACCTCGATCGACCGCGTCGCGTTGCACCACTACTTCACGTTCCATTCGGTGGTGCCCGCGCCGCACACCATGTATGCCGGTGTCCGCAAGTTGCCGCCCGCCACGGTCCGCACCATCAGGGCCGACGGCACCTCCACCGAGAAGCGTTACTGGGAGCCGGTTTTCGAGCCTCATCCCGATCGCCTGAATTGGGAAGAGGCGCAATGGGGCGAAGCCCTGCTCGACTCCCTGCGGGTCGCGGTACGCCGACGGATGGTCGCCGACGTCCCGGTCGGCGTGCTGCTCTCGGGCGGTATCGACTCGTCCCTGGTCGTCGCGCTGCTCGCCGAGCAGGGTCAGCGCGACCTCGCGACGTTCAGCATCGGGTTCGACTCGGCCGGTGGAGAATCCGGTGACGAATACGAGTACTCCGACCTCATCGCGAGCACGTTCAAAACCGACCATCACAAGATCCACATCGGCACCGACCGTCTGCTCCCCGCCATTGCGGGCACCGTCGCGGCGATGAGCGAGCCGATGGTCAGCCACGACTGTGTGGCGTTCTACCTGTTGTCCCAGGAGGTCAGCAAGTCGATCAAGGTGGTGCAGTCGGGACAGGGCGCCGACGAGATCCTCGGCGGCTACGACTGGTATCCGCCCCTGGAGAACACTCCGCGCGAAGATGTCACGAAGGCATACGCCTCGGTGTTCTTCGACCGTTCGCACCACGAGCTGAACATGTTGTTGCGCAGCGACTATCGCCTGGACCATGACCCCAGTTGGCAGTTCGCCGCCGAGCACCAGAACGCGCCTGGTGCCGCCACCGCCGTCGACGCTGCCCTACGACTCGACACCACCGTGATGCTGGTGGACGACCCCGTCAAACGCGTCGACTCGATGACCATGGCGTGGGGTCTGGAAGGTCGCGTTCCTTTCCTCGATCACGAGTTCGTCGAACTCGCGGCCACGTGCCCACCGGGGCTCAAACTCGCGCACGGCGGCAAAGGGGTACTCAAGGAGGCCAGCCGCGCCCTGCTGCCTGCTGAGGTCATCGACCGCACGAAGGGTTATTTCCCCGTCCCTGGCATCCGCCACCTGGACGGTGGAGTCCTCGACCTGGTCAACGACACCTTGCGCGCCGAGTCGGCGCGTCGCCGCGCGTTGTACGAAGACGATGCCATCGCCGCACTGCTGGCCGCCCCGAATCGGACTCGCACCACCCTGGGCTCGAACGCGCTGTGGCAGGTCGCCATGCTGGAGATGTGGCTACAAAGCATGGAGTCGATGACAGGCGCGCCGGGGTCGAGGTGACGCCGGCGGTCACAGGCAGCTCTGCGCAGCGCACGTCGGCATCGACGACCTCGGACAACACCCGCCAGCGCCACAGCTACGGTGCGTCGGTGTCGCCGGGAGGAAAGGCGCTCGCCTACATCCTGGACGACGGCACCGGGTACCCGCGGGCTGTGCAGCGATCTCTCAGCAGGGCGGGCGCCGGACCGCTGCGGATGGTCGATCTGCCGTGCACCGGGCCGGTACGCAAACTGATCCACTCCGCGGACGGGCACTGGCTGGCGTGCGAGGTCGCGCCCGGAGGCGGCGAACACCATCAGGTGTGGGTGGTGACCACCGATCCCCACGACACCGCCGCCCACCGGGTGGCTGCCGCCGACGACTACGCGACGGTCGAGCTGATCGGTTGGGACGTGAACCGGGTGCAGCTCACCGCAACCGAGGCCGACGGAACCGCCCACGCTCTCATCGCCGATCCCCTGTCGCAGTACGTCATCGACCTCGACGCCCGGGTGGGTGGGCACTTGGTCGATTCGTGGAAGGACGCCGCCCTGCTGCGGGTCGGACCACGCGGTTATCGCGACATGTTGCTGCTGCGCCGAGACAACCGGCGTTCGGCGCAGTCCGATCCGCACGCCACGACCATCACCCCTCTGCTCCCCAACGACACCGGGGCGACGTCCGACCAGGGGGTGATCCTCGACCAGGGCTACCAGCACTCGTCCCTGCTCTTCCCCGGCCTCGGCCTGCCGAAGCTTCACAAGGACCTCGACAGCGTGCAGGCCCTGGTGCGCAGCGACTTCGACGCCAAGTTCCCCCGACTGCTCGGTATCGAGTCCGCGCGGGAGGGTATCCGGTTCGCGGTCATCGCCGAGCGGCCGGACTGCGGTTTGGACGAGTTCGCACTCAGCTACGACCAGAGCACCCTGGCCATCCTGTGGAACAACAAGGGGCGCAGCGAGTTGCAGGTGATGACACTGCCCGACCGCACGCTGCACCCACCGATCGAGTTGCCCGGTGCGGTTGTCAGTGAATTGTCGATCAGTACAACGGGTTCCCTGATCGCGATGACCGTGCAGGGTCCCGACCTCCCTCCCGAGGTGGGTCTGGTGAACTGGCGTGAGGCCCACTGGACTCCCCTTGACCATCCCAATGCCATCGCCGACAGCACCACAGATCGCCGCGGGGCAAACCAGCCCGACCACGTCGAGTTCTTCGCCCGCGACGGGATGCCGTTGTCGGGCTGGCTCTATCACCCCGACGAATCGGCGTCCCGGGCCGCTCGTGCGCGGCGGGCGGGCCAGGGTGGGGGCTCCGGCGCCCAACCGGCGCTCATCTACTTCCACGGCGGACCCGAAGCCCAGGCCCGGCCCGACTACAGCTTCCTGTTCCCCGCCCTGCTCGAGGCAGGCATCACCGTCCTCGCGGCGAACGTGCGTGGCTCGGGAGGATCCGGCCGTCTGTTCGCCCACGCCGACGACCGGTACGGCAGATATGCCGGGATCAACGATGCCGCGGACTGCGCGGCGTTCCTCGTCCGCGAAGGGTATGCCGACCCCGGCCGGATCGCTTGTGCGGGAAGATCGTACGGCGGATACCTGACGTTGGCATGCCTGACCTTCCACGCCGAGACGTTTGCGGCCGGCGTGGCGATCTGCGGGATGAGCGACCTTCAGTCGTTCTACGAGAACACCGAACCATGGATCGCGGTGGCCGCCTACACGAAATACGGACATCCGGACGCCGACCGGGAACTGTTGCGCGACCTGTCGCCCATCCATCGCATCTCCGAACTACGTGCGCCGCTGCTGGTGATCCACGGCCGACACGACACCAACGTCCCGGTCAGTGAATCCGAGCAGGTCGTCGAGTCCGCTCGCGCACACGGGCAGAAGGCCGATCTGATCCTCTTCCCCGACGAGGGGCACGAGATCGTGAAACGGGACAATCAGCGTGTGCTCACCGAGGCCCTGAGAGACTGGGTGCTCGACGCATTCGCCACACCCGGCTCATCCGGCATCGGTAGCCGCTAGCCACCCGTCACAGAGGAAACCGTGTCCACACACCAGTCGCAGCCACCGTTGGTCTCGTACCTGAGCGGCGAGCGCTCGGGGTCCGCGCAGGCAAGTGTTCTGGGCGATCTGCGGCGGGTGATCCTCGACGGCAGTGCGGCGCCCGGTACCGCCATCCCGGTCGGTGAGGTGGCAGATCTCTTCGGCATCAGCGCGATCCCGGTGCGTGAGGCGCTCAAGACCTTGATCGGCGAAGGCCTGGTGGGCCATCAGACCGGCGGGGGTTACTTCGTCGCGCAGCTCACCCTCACCGAGTTGAAAGAGATCTACTTCGTCCGGGGTGTCCTCGAGCAGGCCGCCTTGAGCCGAGCATGCGAGCTGGCCACCGACGACGACCTGGACCGCGCGCGCAGACAGCACGAAGCACTGCAGGAAGCGACCATCGCCGGCAACAGGCGCGCGTACCACGTGCATTCGCGTCTGTTCCATCGCGCACTCGCGGCGCCGTGCGGCATGCTTCGCCTGCTCAACATGTTCGACTCCACATGGGACATCACCGAACCGTTCCAGGTGATGCAGCGGGCGACCGGGCCCACCCAGCTGCAACTGCACAGCGACCACGAGAAGATGATCGACGCCATGGCCAGGCGTGACGCCGGCGACTTGATCTCGATCGCACAGGCCCACCATCGCCGGCTCGAATCGGTGATCATCGAGACCGCCGCCGAGCTGAACGTGGCTCGTGAGGATCAGCCACCGGTTCGCTGATTCGCCCACAATTCGCGCTCTACCAGAGCGTTTCTGGCCGGTGCTCGCAGAATATATCGCATTCCCTGGCGTTGTCCCGGCCGATTTGTCACGTACGTAATCAGGGTGCAATACAACGAACTTAAGTTTTTCTCAGCCGCACAGGAACTCCGAAACGGTTCGAAACGACTCGAGGATGCCGCCCATGACAAACGTCAAGACTCCAGGTTCTGAACCCGAGATACCGACCAATCACAACAATGCAGCGGGCGAGAGCGTCATCAAGCTCGGTTACGACCAGCGCCTCACCAATGAGGACCTCGCGCCACTGCGCCACCAGACGTGGACCTGGTACAACATCTTCGCGTTCTGGATGTCCGATGTGCACAGCGTCGGCGGATATGTCTTCGCGGGCAGCCTCTTTGCGCTGGGCATCGCCGCCTGGCAGGTCTTGGTCGCCCTGGTGATCGGCATCGTGATCGTCAATCTGCTCTGCAATCTCGTCGCCAAACCATCCCAGCAGGCGGGTGTGCCGTACCCGGTGACGACCCGCGTCGCCTTCGGTGTCCGCGGCGCCAACATCCCGGCCATCATCCGTGGTCTGATCGCAGTGGCCTGGTACGGGATCCAGACCTATCTCGCCTCGGTGGCGTTCGGTCTCCTCGCTCTCAAGTTCTGGCCGTCACTCGAGAAGTACAGCGAGAGCGGCGACATGGCCTTCCTCGGTCTGTCACCGCTCGGCTGGGCCGGCTTCATGCTCATGTGGGTCCTGCAGGCGATCGTCTTCTGGAACGGCATGGAGACCATCCGTAAGTTCATCGACTTCTGCGGGCCCGCGGTCTACGTGGTCATGGTCATCCTCGCCGGTTACCTCATCTGGAAGGCAGGCTGGGACAACGTCAGTTTCGATCTGTCGGTCGGCCCCAGCAAAACCGGGTGGGCATCCATCACCGCTCTGATCAGTGCCATCGCCCTTGTGGTGTCGTACTTCTCGGGCCCGATGCTCAACTTCGGCGACTTCTCCCGCTACGGCAAGTCCTACAGCGAGGTCAAGAAGGGCAACTTCTGGGGACTGCCGGTCAACTTCTTGTTCTTCTCGATCCTGGTGGTGTGCACGGTGTCCGCGGGCGCCACGGTGATCGGTACGGACGAGGCGGGCAACATCATCACCGATCCGGTGCACATCGTCGACAAGATCGACAACACCACTGCTGCCGTCCTGGGTGTCCTGACATTCGCCATCGCGACCATCGGGATCAACATCGTCGCCAACTTCGTCGCCCCCGCATTCGACTTCTCGAATGTGGCACCGACCAAGATCACCTGGCGCGCCGGCGGAATGATCGCGGCGGTCGGTTCCATCCTCATCACCCCGTGGAACCTGTACAACAATCCCGACGCCATCCACTACACACTCGACACGCTGGGTGCGGTCATCGGGCCACTGTTCGGGATCCTGATCGCCGATTTCTACCTCATCAAGAAACAGAAGATCGAGGTCGACGACCTGTTCACGATGAACGAGAACTCGATGTACTACTTCCGCGGCGGCGTGAACCCGGTTGCGGTGGTGGCGACCATCGTCGCGGCGCTGGTTCCCATCGGCGTGGTCATCTGGGGCACCAGCTACCAGGCCAGCTTCACCTGGTTCATCGGTGCGGCAATCGGATTCGTCATCTACATGCTGGGTATGAAGTTGCTTCCCACCGAGCTGATCTATGGCACCCGGACCCGGACCGCCGAGCCGTCCGAGGCGCCGGTCATCTGACCGGATCAACCCGATCCACATCTTCGATCGCGGGTGGCCGGCTGCGTCTGCAGCCGGTCACCCGGGCGGTTCTCGTGCCGGGACAGGAATACTGGTTGTCGTGCGTATCAGCGTCATAAATCCCAATACGACCGTGTCGATGACCGAGCAGATCGCGGCCGCGGCGCGGTCGGTGGCGGCGCCGGGAACCGAGATCGTCGGCGTCACCTCCTCGATGGGGCCCGCCTCGATCGAGTCTCACTACGACGAGGCCTTGTCCGTTCCCGGCGTGATCGAAGCAATTGTCCGCAGCGAGCGCAGCGAGCATCCCGCCGACGCCTACGTGCTGGCCTGCTTCGGAGACCCCGGGCTCGATGCAGCCCGCGAAGTGGCCCCGGTTCCTGTGGTCGGTATCGCCGAAGCCGCGATGCACGCCGCGTCCTTGCTCGGTCGCACCTTCTCGGTGGTCACCACGCTGGGCAGAACGATGGGTCGCGCCGAAGAGCTCGCCGAACGGTATGGACTGGCGGGCCGCTGCCGCGGCATCCACGCGTGCGAGATCCCGGTGCTCGAACTGGAGACCAATCCCGACACCGCAGGCATCCTGGTGGACGCGTGCCGTTCAGCCGCCGAAGCGGACGGCAGCGACGCGATCGTCCTGGGTTGTGCCGGCATGGCCGATCTTGCACAGGTCATCAGCGCCAAGATCGGCATTCCTGTGGTCGACGGAGTCGCCGCGGGCACCTTGCTGGTCCAGTCGTTGGTCACCATGGGTCTGCGACCCCGGAACACGGGCGAACTCGCACCGCCGATCCCGAAGGTCTACAACGGCCTGCTCGAGCCTTTCGGGCGAGGTGCGATCAGTTGACCGACTGCGTGAGGTCCGAGTCGACGATGCGCGAGAGCAATGCGGTGACCACACCCGCCATCTCATAGGGATCGCCGATCACGCCGAGGTCGGGAAGCGTGTGCATCACGGCCGCGTACACCGCTGCGTTGTCGTCGAGACCGAGCTCGGCGGTCAGTACGCGATATTCCTCTATGACCATCTGGAGGCGCCCGTAGGTGACACGGCTTGTACCGTATTGCGCGGCCACTCGATCCGGCACACTTGCCGCGGTCTTCGTGATGACGGAGAGTGCGGGAACACCCGCTTCCGCCGGACGTTCGGACGCCGAAATCGTATCGCTCACGAGGATCTCCGCTTTCGCTCTTCTCTCGCCGGTGGCGAGGTGGATTAAGGGTGCCACACGTACAGAAATGTCGGATGGGCCCTTGGTTGGGAAGGCACCCTGTCTATTTATGACGTTGATCACTGCAGGTGACACAGCTGCCGCAGAAACTCACGACGATCGAAATAAGTGAGCGTCACGGTCAATTTCGTGCTTTGCTTTTTGTTTGCATTCGCGAATGAACAGGCGCCGCTGCCGGTTTGACATGTAATACTCCTGATTCATGACCTCCCCCACCTTGTCGCTGGTCATTCCTGCGTACAACGAAGCCGATTCGATCGGTTGGTTACTCGAGTCCCTGATGACCGAGTTGGATCAGCTCGACGAGATCATCGTCGTCGACAACAACTCCACAGATGAGACGCCGCAGATCGTCGCCGGGTTCACCGACCGCATCACCCAATTGCGGGTCATCACCGAGAAGCGGCCAGGCGTCATCGCCGCGCGCAACGCAGGTTTCGACAACGCGACCGGCGACATCATCGGAAGGATCGACGCCGACGCCAGAGCGAAGCCCGGTTGGGCCCGCGCGGTCCGCGAGTTCTTCGCAACTGCCGACGAGACAATCGGTGCGGGCACCGGCTTCTTCGACCAATACGACATGCCTCTGCAATGGGTGCACAGGAAGTTGCTGACGGTCGCGCTGAAATCGGCCGACAAGAAGGGCGGCGACCTTCCGTCGCTGTTCGGCGCGAACATGGCGATCCGCCGGACGACCTGGGAGCAGATCCGCCCGATCCTGCTCGACCAGAACGGCATCTTCGACGACCTCGACATCACGTTGTGTGTGACCGAGGTCGGCCAACGAAGCGTGTTCATCCCAGGCATGGACATCAGCGCCTCGGGACGCCGCATGCTCTCGAGCGTGGAGGTGTACCGCAAGTTCACCGACTACATGCCCGCAACCTACGAGGCACGCGGCATGCACGAGCAAGCCCGCAGGTCTGTGGCCAACGTCCGGACGATGCGGGTGCTGCATCGCATCTTCTGGCTGCCGTCACGTGCGTGGGACCCGGTCAAGGGCCGGTACTCGCTGAAACAGCTGTTCTCCAGACACAAGACGAGGGTGCTTCCGTACGCGTCGTCCTGACCACATCCCGGCGATTGGTGACGCCCCTGCATCATCCCGTAAACTCTCAACGAGAGGTTTATAGTTGTGATCGGATGAGGGGCAAGGTTTGCTGCGAACGCTGGATCGACGATGGCTCACGGGACGGATCGCCCTGGTATGCACGGCGGTGATGTGCTTGGGACTGACCGCACTCGCCGCGCCTGCGACGGCGGCACCCGCACCTGCACCTGCACCGACAACATCTGGTGGTGAGTCACCCGAGGGTGCCAATGACTGGTCCTGCATCCCCAGCCCGGCACATCCCCGCCCGGTTGTCCTGGTCCACGGGACGTGGGCCGATATGGCCACGACGTGGAAGACGCTTTCTCCGGCGCTCAAGGCCGAGGGGTATTGCGTCTTCGCTCTCAACTACGGGACGAGGGCGCCCGGCACGCGCCAGAACCTCCTCGATCTCGTCGGCGGCGACACCATCGAGCGGTCGGCCCGCAGTCTCGGCGACTTCGTGTCGCGCGTCCGCACCGCGACCGGGGCACCGCAGGTCGATGTGGTCGGCCACTCCCAAGGTGCGCTTGTCGCGCGGTCGTACCTGAAGTCGGGCGGTGGTTCGGATGCCGTTCGTCCTGAGCGCAACATCGTCCGCACCCTGGTCAGCCTTGCCGGCACCAATCAGGGGACAAGCTTCAACATCAACCAGCAGCTCGGTGCGATCGCCGAGATGCTCGGAATCCCGGTGGTCACGCTTGCCGCCGCAACGGTGGGGCCTTCGTACATCGAGCAGATGGCGGGCTCGCCGTTCCTTCGCGAACTGGCCGCTGGCGGGGACACCCGTCCCGGGGTCGACTACGTGGCGGTCGGTACCAAGCAGGACACGATGGTGACGCCACCGGAGCACTCGTTCCTCAAGCCGGTTCCGGGCGCGACCGTGAAGAACGTGTGGGTGCAGGACGGTTGCGAGAGCGCTGAGGCCAACCACATGGAGGTCACCAGCAGCCCACGGTCGGTGTGGATCACCCTCGCTGCCCTCGACCCGGGATATGCGCGGACACATCCGGCACCGTGCCCCTGACGCAGACTGATGACTCGGGCCGGGAGAGACGTCAGAGCAGGGTTGTGACGATTCGCGCGGCCTCGTCGAAGTCCCCGGCGAGATGGGTGCCCGGAGCAGATCCGAGATAGTCCCGGTAGATGGCCGAGATCTTCTTGTTGGCGTTGTCCACCATCACCACCGGCTTGTCGAGCAGAACCGAGAAGACAGCTGCGTGGAGCCGGTCGGTGACCACCACCTTGCCCTCGGACAGGATGTCCACCGCGTTGCGGATGACCAGATCGCACTGGTAATCGAACGCCCACCGGGCGTACGGGTAGGCCCGCGCCCGGACCCGCGGCACCTTGTGGATCGCCGAGTTCGCCAGGCTGACCGGCCACCACTTGAAGTTGTCCGCCACCGACGCATGCCATTCGGTCCTCGGGACGCCCGGGAATGCCCGGGCGACATCGTCTTTCTCGTGCATCGATTCTTGATCCCGACGTTTGAGCATCACCACGTCGCGGCTCGGTTCCCTTACCGGTGGCAGTGGCCGGGCTCCGAATGCCAGGTCCGGACAGTAGACCACCCGATTGTCGGGAAACAATTCGCGGGTCATTTCACAGCCCGCCCTGTCGCGGATCATCAGAGTCAAATCCGGATGCCGGGAGTACACGGCCTGCGCACGCTCCAGCGCAGACTTGTCGAGGAAATCGATCGTCTGCGGCATCTGGATGATTTTTCGGTCCGGATTCTCCTCGATCACCCGTTCACGAAATAGCTGGAATCGGTCATACCGATCGCCGAAATTCCCACCACCCTGCAGCAACAGCGGGCCCGTCGGCAGTCGACGCGAAAGGGCGGCGCGGTCATATGTATGGGTCGCGCAGACATATGCGGGGTCGATCCCCAGCCGATCGAGGTACGCCAGTTGTCCGCGATAGATGAGAAGGTCGCCGGAATTGAAGTGATTGGGATAGTCCAAGACGGCCACCCGATCACCCGGGATCTCCGCCCGCAGGATGTCTGCGGTCTCCTGTTCGATCTGGTCTACAGCTGTCGTCACGCGTACATCCTTCTGTCAGGGGCCTGCCCCATCGGGCGCCGCCCGAGTGGACGGTTCGGCATCAGGCGATCGGCCGGTCTTCTCTACGGGCAAACAGCCGTCTGATGCTGTGCTTTCGCGTCATCGGATCGTACGTGCGGGTGGGTACCCAGAACGCAAGGTACATTGCACGCGCGATCCACACATTGATCCACGACGCCCGGGCTCGTGAGGTGTCCCCGTGCAGCTCCCAGGTGCGGGGAACGCCCCGGGTGAACTGCCAGTACAACTTTCGGCTCGTCAGCATCCGCCGGCCGGACACCTGCACCCGCATACCCTCGATCACGGCGATCTTCCGACCGACAGCGCGCAACGCGATCGAAATGTCCAGATCCTCCCAGATCCCCGGCTCGTCATGGGTCAGCGACTCGATCTGCTCCCATGCGTCCCGGCGGATCGCCATATTCGCTCCGTAGACGCCAGGAGATTGCTTGACCTCGTCACTCTCCCCTTTCCGCGACGTGGTCGCGATCCGCATCAAAGCGCGGTGCACCCCTTGAAGAGGCATGTCGTACTGGGTGAACGGGCCTACGGCCGCGCCGAACTCGGGGCCCGCGGACGAGAAGAATGTGTCGATCGCGGCAGCCCACCCCGGCTGGACTATCGTGTCCGCGTCGATCCGTGCGATGACGTCGCTCGTGGCCGACGCCAGGCCACGGTTGCGAGCGGGCACGATTCCCTGACGACTCTCATCGAGCAGTCGTATCTTTTGGACGGTCGCTTGATGAGCGGCCACTACGTCGGCTGTTTTATCGGTCGAATTGTTATTGACCACAACTATCTCCGCGATGTCGTCGATTTGTTCGACGAGATTGTCGAGACACCGACCGATCGAAACTTCTTCGTTGAATGCTGGTATGACCACTGAAATGGACACAGCTCCCCCTCGCCTCGACTACTTCAATAGACAATTGGCTGCTCAATGCTCCACATGCCATGTATCTCATGAAATGCGGCGCGCCAAACAAATGCGCGTTGGGACTCACTTTACGAGATTAGTGGATGCACGTGTAATTGCCCCGTATTTCGCCTGCCGCTCGTATGAACGCGTGAATATCGACTGGGTCGCTGCAGATCGAGTGCGCGAGTTTCGCGAGCGGGCCATACGCTTCGCTCGCGGTACCGGCACCCGCTCAGCCTGCAGATAGAGCGAGAGCGAGTTTCGCGAGCGGCCTAAACGGTTCGCTCGCCATACCGGCCAACGCTCGGTCTACGGGTAGAGCAAGAGCGAGTTTCGCGAGCGGGGCGTAGGCTTCGCTCGCCGTATCGGCACCCGCTCAGCCTGCAGATAGAGCGAGAGCGAGTTTCGCGAGCGGGTCGCAAGCTCCGCTCGCGGTACCGGCACAAGCTCGCCCCGCAGACCGAGCGCCCGCGAGTTCCGCGGGCGGGGCACCGGGAGCGCTCGCAGTACCGGCACAAGCGCGGCCGGCAGACCGAGCCAGAGCAAGTTTGCGAGCGGGGGCTCGAGCCTGGCTCAGCGCCCGGCCAGGCTCCGCAGAGCCAACAGCCAATGCTGCATCAACTCGTCGAGGTCCTCGGGGTCGACGGCATCTGCGATATACGTGACGAAGGCGCGCACGACCGGCCCATCCGGTGTGTCGGTGGCCATCGACTGGATGTCGATCTCGGCCTGGGCCGGCATCCGGTTCCCTCGGGCCATCACATCGCTGTCCGTGCTGCCCAACTGCGGCCCACGCACGTCCGGGAACCACGGCGCTGCCGCAATCTCGTCGGCGATGTCGCCGCCCGGGACGGTCCCGATGTAGTTGAACACGATCTGCGGCTCGGGCAGCGCGGCCAGAGTTGCAGCCGATTCCCGGTCGAGATAGCGCAGCATGCCGTAACCGATGCCCCGGTCCGGGTTCGCCGCCATCGCCTCGCTGGTCCGGTTCAACACCTCGCGGGCGACGTCGGGCCGTTCGAACAGCGCGGCCATGTCGATGCCGGACAGGTCGATCCTCGCGGGGAACATCGACGTGAACCAGCCGACAGTCCGGGACAGGTCAGCACCGGGCACCACGTCTTCCTGACGTCCGTGGCCCTCGAGGGTCAGCAGTGCGCTGGGCACCTCGATGCCGCGATCCCGCCGCCAACCGACCACCGCCGCAGACAAACCGGCAACCAGCTGGTCGGCCATTGTCGTCCCGTCGCCGGTGGCGCTCATCAGTGGCTCGACGATCTCGGCCGGGATCTCGACGGAAGTCCTCGTGAGCAGGTCGGTCCGGTCGCGATCGAGGTCGAGTCGGCGACTGCCCAGATCCGGGTCGTCGCCGTCGAGGATCGACGTCCAGTACTCGAGCTCGCCTCGCCGGTCCGCGACCCGCTCATGCTGACCGGCAGTCCAGTCCCGCCATGTCGTTCCCGCGTCGGGAAGCTCGACGGGAGCGCCTGCGGAGATCTGCGAGCCCGCGGTGGCGATGTCCGCCACCAGGATTCGCCACGACACCGCATCCACCACGAGGTGGTGCGCGACAATCAGCAGCCTGCCGGCGGCATCCGGTCCCGCATCCAGCCAGGCGAGCCGCAGCATGACGCCGTCCTCAGGAGCGAGCCGGTCCATCTCTTCGAACAGCACCTCGCGCAGGGCGTTCTGGTATCCAGGCGCACCCGGGCGGCTGTCGTCCGTCAGGTTCACGCGGCGCAGCAACGAGTGCACGTCCACAGATCCGGGTGCACCGATGAGCAGTGCCCCAGCGTCGCGATCGAGCCGGGACCGCAGGATGTCGTGGGTGTCGATGACCGCGCCCATGGTGGTCGTGATCTGGTCTGCCGTGACGTCGGCAGGAAGGTTGACCACCATAGGCATCACGAACCTGCGGGTGTCTCCGCCGCGTTCGATCATGCGCGCTGCGGCGGGACTGAGCGGGGCCAGTGTCGGATCGCCGGGCGCAGCAACGGGTTCTGCACTCGCCGTCTCATCCGTGTCAGAGGCGGCGGCTGCGCGATCCACCGCAGCAGCGAGCGCGACGATCGTGCGGTGCTCCAGCACATCCCGGGCGGTGAAGTGCACTCCGGCCGACCGGGCGCGGCTGACGAGCTGCATCGCAAGGATGCTGTCGCCGCCGAGTTCGAAGAACGAGTCGTCGGCACCCACAGACTCGGCACCCACCAGCTCGCCGACGATGCGGCAGAGCACTTCCTCGGTCGGGGTCGACGGTGCCCGGCCCGCAGCCAGAGTGGCCTCGGGTAGTGGCAGTTCACGTCGTGCGATCTTGCCCGACCGGCTGCGCGGGAACTCCTCCAGCGAAACGATCACCTCGGGCACCATGTACGGCGCGAGTGTGCGTGCGGCGTGTGCACGGACCGCCTGTGGATCCGCGTCGTGTCCGGTGACGTACCCGACCAGACGCTGCCGTCCGCCGTCCTCGTGCATCACCACGGCGGCCTGGGCCACCGAGTCATGCTGTGCCAGAGCAGATTCGATCTCTTCGAGCTCGATACGCAGACCGCGGACCTTCACCTGGAAGTCGACCCGGCCGAGGTACTGGAGTGTGCCGTCCGCGAGGCGCCGTACCCGGTCTCCGGTGCGGTACATCAGCGACCCGGCAGGTCCGAACACACTCGGGACAAAACGTTCGGCAGTCAGGTCGGGACGCCCGAGGTACCCGCGTGCCAGCTGGTCACCGGCCAGGTACAGCTCACCCACCGCACCCACCGCGCAGGGCCGAAGCCACCGGTCGAGGACAAAGCTGCGGGTGTTCCAGACAGGCCGGCCGATCGGCGCCGCATCGGCACGGGTTGCGTGCCCGTTCAGTTCCGTCCCCGGTACGGCGACGACCTGCGAGGTGGCATCGACGGTGACCTCGGTGGGCCCGTAGAGGTTCACCACCTGCGCGTCGGCGATGTCGGCCACACGTTGGGCAAGCGACACCGGGAGGGCCTCGCCACCACTGAACACCGTGCGCAGCGACTTCAGCGATCCGGGTTCTGCCGACTCCGCGAACACGGCCAGCACCGACGGCACGAACTGCACCACGGTGACGTCGTGCTGCTGTACCAGCGACACCAATTCATCGGCTTCGCGATGTGCCTGCGGGCCCGCGATCACGGTGGTGGCACCGACGATGGTGGGCGCGAACATCTCCCAGACCGAGGCGTCGAAGGTGAACGGCGTCTTGAGCAGGACCACGTCCTGCGCCCCGAATCCGTGTTCGGAAGCCATCCACTGGAGCTGGTTGACCAATGCCCGCTGGGAGATCTGGACACCCTTGGGCCGGCCGGTGGATCCGGAGGTGAACAAGACGTACGCCAGTGAACGTGGACGCACCTTGCCCCTGCGTTCGCCGGGACGTATCGGACTGTCGTCGATGGACTGCAGATCCGGCACGGTCGGGTCCAGGCAGTTGACGCCGGGTAGCGCCGAACGCAGACGTCCGAGCTGTGCCGAATCGGCCACCACGCAGGTGACGTCGGCATCCGAGACGATCGTGCGCAACCGGTCGTCGGGCGCCTCCACGTCGAGCGGCAGGTAGGCGCCGCCCGCCTTGAGGATCCCGTAGACGGTCGCGACCTGCTCCAGGCTGCGCGACATGGCCACGGCCACCACGGCATCGGGTCCGACACCGCGGGCGATCAGAGCCCGTGCCCGTTTGTTGCCGAGAGCGTCGAACTGCGCGTACGTCAGCGTCCGCTCGCCGTCGATGAACGCGACGGCGTCGGGAGTTGCCGCCACCTGCTCGGCGAACAGTTCCATGGCGGTGCGGTCGGTGATCTCTTTGTCGGTGGCATTCCAGGTGTCCAGTTGCGCGTGCAATTCGTCGGCGTCGAGCAGGTCGAGTTCGCGAACCGGCGTCAGACTTGCCTGCGCGAACGTGTCCAGGACCATGACCAGTCGATCGGCCAGCACCTGTGCGCGGTCGTCCGGCACCAGGGACGGCAGGTACTTCAACTTCAGCGACAGATCCGGATCTGCTTGTGCCAGAAGTGTTGCCGGGTAGTGCGACGCGTCGTTGATCTGTGCGCCCGCGATCGACATGCCGTCGATGTCCGACTGCGCGTCGAGCTTGCCGCGGTCCACCGGGTACGACTCGAAGACGGTGAGCGTGTCGAACAGGATCGGCAGCCCCGCAGAACGCTGGATCGTGGGCAGCCCGACATGGTGAGCGTCGAGAAGGCCTGCCTGTTCGGACTGAATCCGTTCGAGGAGCCCGAGGACGGTCTCCCGTTCGTCGAGCCTGATCCGCACCGGGATGGTGTTGATGAACAGTCCGAGTATCGACTCGACGCCCGGGATCTCGGGCGGTCGGCCCGAGACCGTGGCACCGAACACCACGTCGTCACTGCCCAGGGTGCGTGCCAGCACCAGACCCCATGCGGCCTGCACCAAGGTGTTCATCGTGATGCCGCGGTCGCGCGAGAGATCCGCGAGCCCTTCGGCGGTCCGACGACCGAGGTCCAGTCCCAACTCGATGGGAATCTGATCTCCGGCGCTTTCCACGGCCGGCTCATCGACCAGCAGAGTGGCCGAGTCGAGGCCGTCGAGGGCGTGTTGCCACGATCCGACGGCCGTGGCCATGTCGCGCCGGTCCAGCCAGGCCAGGAAGTCGCGGTACGAGCGGGTGCGGGTCAGGTAGGAGTCGTCGCCGCCGGTGGCATACAGAGTGAACAGCTGTTCCATCAGAAGCGGTCCGGACCACCCGTCCAGCAGGATGTGGTGGTTGGTGAGCGACATCCGGTAGCGAGGGGTTCCGTCGGCATCTGGGGCGATGCGCAGGAGCAGCGCGCGCATCAGCGGCGGAGCGGCCATGTCGAACCGGTCGCTGCGGTGAGCCCTGAGCAGCCGGTCGACCTCGTGGTCGGCGGCAGCGCTGTCGGTCCGGTAATTGTCGGTGAGATCGACGACGTCCCAGGCGATGTCGACACCACCGGCGATCACCTGGACAACCGATCCGTCGCCGATGTGCCGGAATCCTGCGCGCAGGTTGGGGTTTCGTCGCACGAGAGTAGCCATCGCAGCACGCAGGCGCTGTTCGTCGACGGTCCCACGCAGTTCGAGGACAACCTGGGCGGTGTAGACGTCCGTGACGTACTGACCGGCCACCTCGGCGTGGAAGAGCATACCGATCTGCAGCGGCGAGAGCGGCCAGATGTCGTGCACGACAGGGTAATCGCGCTCGAGTTCCTCGATCTCGCGCTGGCTGATCTGAACCAGCTGAACATCGGACGGGGTCAGTCCGCCGGCCCGGCCGCTGCGCTCGTGGGTGGCGAGCGCGGTCGCCGCAGACACCCAGAGATCGGCGAGTTCTTGCACATCGTCGTGGCCGAGGATTTCCCCCGCGTAGCCGAAGGAGGCCGACAGCCGGGCACCGTCGGCGTGGTCGGTGGTGACCGCGTTGATGCTCAGGACCGCGGGCACCACCATGTCGGGATCCTGTGCGCCCGCAACCGATCCCCCACCGTCGGTGGCTCGCTGCCACCCGTGGGCGTCGGCCATCGGATCGGAGTCGTCCTGCCCGGCCGCCACGCGGCCGAGATAGTTGAAACCGATCTGGGCGCCCTTGTAGCCCGCGAGCGCGGGAACCGACCGCGCGCCGCCGTGAGCGAGTACGCCGAATCCGATGCCGTTGCCGGGCACCGCGAGCAGTTGTTCCTTGACGGCCTTGAAGGCCGAGCCCGCAGCAGGGCCACCGGCGAACGCGTCGCCTTGGTCGATGCCGGCGAGGTCGATGGCCAGCGGGTACATACTGGTGAACCAGCCGACCGTGCGAGACAGGTCGGCTCCACCGACGGCTTCTTCTTCGCGCCCATGGCCTTCCAGATCGATGAGCAGCGTGTCCGAGTGGACCCCCCGACGCGCGCGCCATTGCCGCACGGCCAGAGCGAGTGCCGTCAGCAGCGCATCGTTGACACCGCCCCGGTAGGCGGAGGTGACGCCGGTCAGCATCGACTCGGTCACGTCGTTCGGGAACTCGACGTCCAGGCGTTCGACCGTGGACGCCGTGTCGCGGTCGGGATCGATCCGGCGATCACCCAGCGCTGGATCGTCGGTGGCGACAACGGCAGCCCAGTGGTCGAGCTCGTCATCGCGGTGTGTGGCGGTCTCGGTGAGCGCAGTTGCCCACGCACGCAACGAGGTTCCGACAGCAGGCAGGTCGGGGGTGCCGCCGTTCTCGCTCTGCCCCCAGGCGATGGCGAGGTCGGGCAGCAGGATCCGCCACGACACGCCGTCCACCACCAGGTGGTGGACGAGCACGTACAGCCGTCCGGTGGCGGTGCCGTCGACGGGATCGAACCAGACCACCTGCATCATGACGCCTGCGGCCGGGTCGAGGCGGTCGACCGCCGCCGCGGTGGTGGCTGCGACCATCGCCTTGAACTCCGGCGTCCCAGGGGTCTCGGAGAACTCCACGCGAGTCAGGACCGTGGCCGGATCGATGGTGCCTGCCGGCGGAACGACCAGGCTGGACGATTCCGGGTTCGTGTCGTCGATGTCCAGTCGTGCGCGCAGGGCATCGTGGCGGTCCAAGACGGCACCGACAGCCGAGAGCAGTCGCTCATGCCCTGGATCGGCAGGCAGGGTCAGGAAGCTCGCCTGAGAGAACTGCTTGTAGTGGCGGCGGGTGTCGACGAGCCAACGCATGATCGGAGTCAGCGGTACGGGACCGACTGCGCCACCGGGCAGTTCGGCCAGCATGCGGACCTCGGCGTCGGCGGCGAGCTTGGCCACCTCGGCCAGCTCCGCCACGGTGCGCCGATCGAACACGTCGCGCGGTGTCAGCACGATGCCGGCGGCGCGGGCCCTGGACACGAGCTGGATGGAGACGATGCTGTCACCGCCCAGGGCGAAGAAGGAGTCGTCGACACCGATCCGCTCCACACCGAGTACCTCGGTGAAGAGCTCGGCCAGCCGCTGCTCCATCGGAGTGCTCGGGGCCCGGTAGGCGCCGGAGTTGCCGTCGAACACCGGCTCTGGCAGTGCGCGTCGATCGAGCTTGCCCGCGGGGGTCAGCGGCACCGAGTCGAGCACGGTGATCGATGACGGGACCATGTGCGAGGGCAACCGCTCACCCAGCCGGGCACTGATCTCGGTCGCCTGGACACTCCGGCCGGGCCGTGGGTACACGTACGCGACCAGCACGGTCTGGCCGGTGTGGGGATGCGTGTGCCCGATCGTGATGGCGAAGTCGATGTCGGGATGCTCGCCGAGGGCGGAGTCGATCTCGCCCAGTTCGATGCGGAAGCCGCGGACCTTCACCTGGTAGTCGGTTCGGCCGAGGAACTCCAGTTCCAGGCGCCCGTCAGCGGTCCGCTTCCACCGGACGACATCGCCGGTGCGGTACATCCGCGAACCGGGTTCGCCGAACGGGTCGGCCACAAAACGTTGAGCTGTCAGATCGAACCTGCCGAGGTAACCCCGCGCGACGGCGGACCCGGACACGTAGAGCTCACCGGCGACACCCGGCGGTACGGGCTGCAGGCGTGAATCCGCCACCAGCGCACGGACACCGGTGATCGGGCCACCGATCGTGACCGGCCGGGACGGGTCCATGGCGTCCGTGGACGTCGACCAGATGGTCGCCTCGGACGGGCCGTAGAGGTTGAACATCGCACGGTCCGGAGCCCAGCGCCGCACCAGTTCAGGCGGGCACACATCGCCGGCGACAGCGATCATCTCGACACCGCCGAGGCCGTCCGGGGGCACGGTGGCCAGCGCGGCGGGGGTCACGAAGGCGTGGGAGACCCGCTGCTCGGCGAGCAGCCTTGCCAGATCCTCGCCACCGAAGATCGATGCCGGCGCGATCACCTGCGTGGATGCGGCGTTGATCGCCATCATGATCTCGAAGATGGATGCGTCGAAGCTCGGGGACGCGAAATGCAGGACCCGTGACGACGAGGTCAACGAGAACCGGGGGCCCATCTCGGCCAACAGGTTGGCCAGACCCCGATGGGTGACACCGACGCCCTTGGGCCGGCCCGTCGACCCGGAGGTGAAGATCACGTACGCGAGGTCGTCGAGGACGGGCGCGTGCGCCGGGAACGAGGCAGGTGCCTCCGCGCCGGTCTCGACTGTGCGACGGCCGTATCGGTCCATCGTCTCGTCGGACACCGGTAGCCATTTGGCCAACTGAGGCAGGCGGTCGACGATCTCGTCGATGGTCAGACCGATGGTCACGTCGGCGTCGGCGACCATGTGCTCGATGCGGTCTGCCGGGTAGTTCGGATCGATCGGCAACACCGCGCCGCCCGACTTGACGATGGCCCAGAACGCGACCATCGAGTTCACCGATCGGCTGATCGCCAGCGCAACCGGCATCCCGGGACGCACACCTCGGTCGACGAGCAGCTCGGCGTACACACCCGACCGGAAGTCGAGTTCACGGTAGGTCAGCGATTCGGAGCCGCACACCAACGCCACACCATCGGGGTTGCTCTGCACCGCGCCGTCGAAGATCTCGATCATGGTGCGCGACGGGGCATCCGGCGGGCCGGCGACCGGCGACAACTCGGACCGCTCGGCGGGCGTCAGCAGATCGATGTCACCGATCCGTACGTCCGCGTCGGCCACGATGGCGGTCGCGATCGCGGTGAAGCGCTCGGCCAGCGCGGCGATGGTCGACTGGTCGAACAGCGCAGTCGCGTAGGTGAACAGCGCCGTCAGGCCCGTGTCGCCGTTGTCCTCGACCTCGTCGGCCAGGGTCAGTTGGAGATCGAACTTGGTTGTCGTGATCGGTGATTCGAGTCCGGACACGTGCATGCCCGGCAGCTCGAGCTCGGCCCGCTCGTTGTTCTGGAACGCCAGAGCCACCTGGAACAGCGGCGCGTAGGAGGTCTCACGCTCGGGCGCGAGGTGCTCGACCAGACGCTCGAACGGCACCTCCGTGTGTGTGAAGGCGGCGATGTCGGTGGCGCGGGTCCGGGCGAGCAATTCGCTGAACGGCTCACCGGGCCTGACCTCGGTACGCAGCACCAGTGTATTGACGAACATGCCCACGAGGTCGTCGAGTTCGGCCTCGCCGCGCCCGGCGATCGCGGTTCCGACGGCGATGTCGTCCGTGGTGCCAGATCGTGCGAGCAGCACGGCCAGCGCCGCGTGACAGACCATGAACATCGTGGCGTGGTGGCCGGATGCCACGCGCGCGAGCCCCTTGCGCAATTCGGGATCGAGCGAGAACTCGTACGACGCACCAGCGGTCGACTGCACCGGCGGCCGCGGACGGTCGATCGGCAGATCGATGACATCCGGGATGCCGTCGAGTTGACGGGTCCAGAAGTCGATCTGACGCGCGGCCAGACTCTCGGGGTCGTTCTCGTCGCCGAGTACCTCGTGCTGCCAGAGGGCGTAGTCGGCGTACTGCACCGCCAGCGGCGACCAGCCGGGCTCACTGCCCCCGGTGCGCGCGGTGTAGGCCACCATGACGTCACGCGCCAACGGTGCGATCGATGCGCCGTCGCCGCTGATGTGGTGGATCACCACCACCAGAACGTGTTCGGACGGCGACCGTCGTAGCAGTGCGATGCGGACCGGCACGGCGGCGGTCACATCGAACCCCTCGCCGATCAAGGCACCGAGCTGCGCATGCAACTCGTCGTCGCCCGACACCTCACGCACATCCAACGAGAGCCCGGCAGACGGCAATTCGTCCACGTCGAGGATCAGCTGGCGCGGTCCGTCGCCGTCATCCGGGTAGCGGGTACGCAGCACCTCGTGCCGGCTGATCACATCGGTCACGGCCTCGCGAAGTGCGTCGACGTCGAGGTCGCCGGACATCGCGATCACGGCCGGGATGTTGTAAGCCGGTGAGGTGGTGTCGAACTGGTTGATGAACCACATGCGGCTCTGTGCGGGCGACAGGGGCAGGAAGGCCGGACGCGCGGTCGCCAGCAGCGCGGGCCGCGCCCGGTCCCCGTCGGCGCGTTCGGCCAGCAGCGCGAGTCCGGCGACGGTCGGCTCGGTGAACAGGTCGCGCACGGCCAGGTTCGAGCCCACTGCAGCGTTGATCTGCGCGACCACACGGGTGGCCGACAGCGAGTTGCCGCCGAGCGAGAAGAAGCTGTCACCGGCGCCGACCATCGTGGCCCCGACCACGTCGGCAAAGATGCCGGCAACGATCTCCTCCACCGGACTGCTCGGCGGCTGATAGTTGTCCGACGATCCGAACTCGGGCTGCGGCAACGCTTTACGGTCGAGCTTGCCGTTCACACTGAGCGGGAGCCGCTCGATCGGCACCACGAGCGCGGGCACCATGTACGCCGGTAGTTCCTCGGCAGCGGTCGACAGCACCGAACGGGTGTCGAGGGCCGCGCCGGCGGACGGCACCAGATACGCGACCAGCTGCTCGCCGACGTGGGGGTCGCTGTGGACGGTGACCACCGCGGCATCCACCTGTGGCGACATGGTGAGGACGCGTTCGATCTCGCCGAGTTCGATACGGAAGCCGCGCACCTTCACCTGGAAGTCGCTGCGTCCCATGTACGTCAGGGTCGGCCGGGTGTCACCGGCGACAGTGGTCCAGCGCGCGAGGTCGCCGGTGCGGTACATCCGGCTGCCCGGCGTGCCGAACGGGTTCGCGACGAACCGCTCGGCCGAGAGGTCGCTGCGCTGGTGGTAGCCCCGCGCCAATTGCGCACCGGCAAGGTACAGCTCACCGGTCACCCCGTCGGGCACCGGATGCAGCCGGTTGTCGAGCACGAAGACCTGGCTGTTCCATTCCGGCCTGCCGATCGGTACCGCCGAGCCCAGTTCGGACGGCACCTCCTGATGGGTGATGCTGACCGCGGCCTCGGTGGGCCCGTACAGGTTGTGGATCTCCACGCCCGAAGACGCCTGTGCGGTCAAGTCCCGGAATCGCGAGACGACGTCCGGGGTCAGTGCCTCGCCGATACACAGGACGTAACGCAGTGTGCTGAGCTGATCGGCCCGCGCCTCCTGCAGGAAGACGTTCAGCAGCGAAGGCACGAAGGTCACCGTGGTGATCGCGGTTCGCCGGATCAGTTCGGCCAGGTACGCCGGGTCGCGATGTCCCTGCGGCGAGGCGATCACCAGACGGGCACCTGCGGTCACAGCCCACCAGAACTCCCACACCGAGAGGTCGAAAGTGGCCTGCGTGCGCAGGAGCACGGCGTCGTCGGCGTCCAGTCGATACTGCGCGGCGATCCAGTCGAGTTGGTTGACGATCGCGGCGTGAGGCACCGCAACGCCTTTGGGTCGGCCCGTGGACCCGGACGTGTAGATGATGTACGCCGTGTTGTGCGGCCGCAGCGGAGCCAGGCGGTCGCCCTCCTCCACCGGCGCCGAGGAGACTCCCGCCAGATCGAGGCCACAGACGTCGAGCGTCTGGGTCGTCTCCGGCAGTCCCGACGGTCGCTCGCCTGCCACCAGGGTGAGCACGGGCCGGGCGTTGTCGACTATGTAGGAGATGCGGTCCAGCGGATGGTCCGGGTCGATGGGCAGGTAGGCGCCGCCGGCAACGGTGACCGCGTACATCGCCACCACCAGGTCGACCGATCGCGGCATCGCAAGTCCGACAGTGGTTTCCGGGCCGACCCCACGGTCGATCAGGATCCGGGCCAACGCGTTCACCCGGACAGCCAGGTCGCCGTACGTCAGCGCGGTGCCGTCATCGGCCTCGAGCGCGACGTCTTCTGCGTTGTCGCGCATCGATTCCGACAGCCGGGTCGCAAGCGTGCCGGGCGACAGCACCACAGCGGTGTTGTTGCGACCACGGACCAGTTCGCGCTGCTGTCGACCGGTGAGCATCGGCAGGTCACCGACGGCGACGAGCGGCTCGTCGATGATCTCGTCGATCAATGTGACGAAGCGGTCGGCGATCGCGCTCACCGTCTCCGGGTCGAACAGGTCGTCGGCGTAGGTGAACACCGCGTCGAGTCCGGCCGGCTGTCCGTCGTCGTCGTAGTTGTCCGACAGGATCAGATGCAGGTCGAATTGTGCGACGCCCTCGGGCATCTCGACGGGTTCGATGCGCAGGCCGGCGAGGTCGAGGCTGGCGCGCTCGATGTTCTGGAACGACAGACCGACCTGGAAGATCGGATGGTGGGCGGTCGAACGCACCGGATTGAGTACTTCGACGAGGCGTTCGAACGGCACATCGGCGTGGGAGAACGCTTCGGCGTCACGATCGCGGACGGTGTCCAGGAGCGCACCGAAACCACGGCCGAGATCGATCTCGGTCCGCATGGCGAGGGTGTTGACGAACATGCCGATGACACCTTCGACCTCGCTCTCGACCCTGCCGCTCACCGGCGTGCCGACGGTGATGTCGGGGTTGCCGCTCAGACGTGCGAGCAACAGCGCGAAGGCGCCGTGGAAGGCCATGAACGCACTGGCGCCCCTTGCACGTGCCAGGTCGGCCAGGCCGCGATGGGCCTCGGCAGAGATCGAGAACGTCAACTGACGTCCGCGCAGCGACTGCACCGGAGGCCGGGGCCGGTCGGTGGGCAGTTCCAGCTGGTCGGGGATGTCCGCGAGGTTCTTCTTCCAGAACTCGACCTGGGTGGCCAGCACGCTGGTCGGATCCGACTCGTCACCGAGCAACTCACGCTGCCAGATCGAGTAGTCGGCGTACTGCACCGGCAGCGGCGTCCACTCCGGAGCCCGCCCGGCCGAACGCGCGTCGTAGGCGACCGCGAGATCACCGACGAACGGCACCATCGACTGACCGTCGGCCGCCACGTGGTGCACCACCATCGACAGCACGTGACGCTGTTCGTCCAGTCGCATCAACGCGATTCGCACGGGCACGGTGGTGGTGACGTCGAAGCCCCGTGCCACGAACCGGGTCAGCTCGTCGAACAGCGTGTCCTCGGTGGCGTCGACCATCTCCATCTCCGGGGCGGCCTGCTCCGCCGTCAGGATCACCTGATGCGGTCCGGTCGGCGAGTCCGGGTAGATGGTCCGGAGCGATTCGTGTCGCGCGACCACGTCGTTGATCGCGCGCCGCAGTGCTGCGACGTCGAGATCGCCGACCAGCGTCACCGCGGCAGGGATGTTGTAGGCAACCGATTCCGGGTCGAAGCGGTTGAGGAACCACATGCGGGTCTGGGCCAGCGACAACGGGATCCGGACCGGGCGTGGTCGTGCCACCAGCGGCGGGCGGTGGGCACGTACACCGGTCCCGGAGGCCAGGCGCTCGGCGAGTTCGGCGACGGTCGGCGCGGCGAACAGCTCACGCACCCCGATCTTCCCGCCGAGGGCGGCCCCTGCCCGGCCGACGACCTTGGTGGCACTCAGCGAGTTGCCACCGAGGTCGAAGAAGCTCTCGTCGATGCTCACCTCGGGGAGATCGAGCACCTCTGCGAACACCTCGGCGAGGGTGGTCTCCACCGGATTGCGCGGAGCGCGGAACACGCGGTCGCCCACGGTGAAGACGGGTTCGGGCAGCGCACGCCGGTCGAGTTTGCCGATCGGGGTGAGCGGGATGGCGTCGAGGACGGTCACCGCCGACGGCACCATGTGCTGTGGAAGGTGTTCGCCGACATTACGTTTGAGCGCTTCCGGATCCACCTCGTGTCCGGGCTTGGGCAGGACGTACGACGCCAGCACGGTGTCGCCACCG
Organism: Williamsia sp. R60; assembly: GCF_054063855.1. Taxonomy (NCBI): domain Bacteria; kingdom Bacillati; phylum Actinomycetota; class Actinomycetes; order Mycobacteriales; family Nocardiaceae; genus Williamsia; species Williamsia sp. R60. The sequence continues at coordinate 754,624 of NZ_JBSSGR010000001.1, read as the reverse complement.
GGTCCGGCGGTACCGACCGTGACCGCGAAATCGACGTCGGGGTGGGAATCGAGCAACTTGTCGATCTCGCCCAGCTCCACACGGAACCCACGCACCTTCACCTGGAAGTCACTACGCCCCACGTATTCGAGCGAGTGCCCGTTCCTGCCGGGGTCCATGCTGTAGCGCACGAGGTCGCCGGTGCGGTAGAGCCTCGAGCCCGGCTCACCGTAGGGATCCGGCACAAAGCGTTGTGCGGTGATCTGCGGACGATCGTGGTAGCCGCGGGCGACCCCTGGGCCGGCGAGGTACAGCTCACCGACGACACCACGGGGAACCACACGCAACCGCGAATCGAGGATGCGGGTGGTGACGCCACGCAGCGGCGACCCGATGGTGACCTTGGAGCCCGCGGACAACGGCGCGGTGATCGTGACGATGACCGTGGCCTCGGTGGGGCCGTATGCATTTCGCAGCGCACCGGACCAGCGTTCGGTGAGCTCTGGCGGACAGATGTCTCCGCCGACCACCACCGAATGCACAGTGTCGAGCCCGGCCGGGTCGACGGTCATCAGAGCGGTGGGGGTCATCACCACATTGGTGATGCGTTCGGCATGGATCAGCTCTGCCAGCTCGCTACCGCCGAACACGTCCTGCGGCGACACGATCAGTGTTGCGCCGACGGTGAATGCTGCCAGCAATTCGCCGACCGATGTGTCGAAGCTCGGTGAGGCCACGTGCAGGAAGCGCGACGAGGTGGTGACGTCGTAGTGCTCGCGCACGTCGGTGGCGAGATTGGCGAGCCCGTGGTGGGTCACCACCACAGCCTTCGGCTTCCCTGTCGAACCCGACGTGTAGATGAGGTACGCGGGGTGGTCGATGCGAAGCGGCGACAGCCGATCGGAGTCGGTGACAACGGCTTTGGAGCGGTCGCCGGTCTGCGCGTCGAGTTCGTCGAGGTCATACCAGTCGACGGAGGCGGGCAGCGCCTCGTCGTCGCCGAGCACGGTCAGACCGAACGCCGTACCCGAGTCCTGGATCATCTCCACGATCCGCTCGAGCGGGTAGTCGAGGTTGATCGGCAGATACGCCGCGCCGGTCTTCGCGATCGCCCACGTGCCGACGATCGAGCTCATCGATCGGCGGACACCGAGTGCGACCACGGTTTCCGGACCGGCACCGAGTTCGATGAGTCGCCGGGCGAGGCGGTTGGTGAGCTGGTCGAGCGCCTGGTAGGTGAGCGTCTGCCCACGGTAGGACACCGCGACGCCTGACGGGTTGGCCTCGACCCCTCGCGCGAGCAGGTCGGGCAGGGTCTGTGGTGCAACACCTTCAGGGCCGCGGACGGAGGTCAGATCGGCGAGTTCGGTGTCGCTCAACACGTCGACGTCACTGACGACCACGTCGGGGTCGACGGCGACGGCTTCGAGGATTCGCACGAACCGCTCGGCGAACGTGTTGATCGACGACTCGTCGAAAAGGTCCGTCGCATAGGTGAAGACGGCATTGATCGGCGCACCGGGCTCGTCGTTGTCACCGATCGACAACTGCAGGTCGAACTTGGCGACGTCGAAGTCGGCGCGGACCGGCGACACCTTCAGACCCGGCAGCGTGAGTTCTGGTGCCTCGTTGTTGTCGAACGACAGCGCGATCTGGAACAGCGGATGGTGCGCGGTGGAGCGGTGGACGTCGAGCACCTCGACGAGGCGCTCGAACGGGATGTCCCCGTGGGCCATCGCGTCGATGTCGGCGGCTCGGACCTGCGCCAGCAGATCGACAAAGCGGACCTCTGGATCAACCTCGGCCCGTAGCACGACGGTGTTGACGAACATGCCGACAAGTGGGTCGAGGGCTTCTTCGCCTCGACCGGCGATCGGGGTACCGATGGCGATGTCGGCCTCACCGGTCAACCGCTCGATGAGCACCGCCAGCGCGGCGTGCATCAGCATGAACATGCTGACGTCGTGAGACCGCGCGACGCGCTGCAGCGTTTCCCTGACCGACGGCGCGACGGTGAACGGCAGTGCGGCGCCGCGGAGCGACTGCATGGCCGGACGCTGCCTGTCGGTGGGGAGTTCCACCGATTCCGGCAAGCCCGACAGGGTCTTTCGCCAGTAGCCGATCTGTTCCGCGGCGACCGAGCCGGCGTCCTGCTCGTCTCCGAGGACTTCGCGCTGCCAGATCGAGAAGTCCGCGTACTGGACGGCCAACGGGGTGTAGTCCGGGGCCTCCCCTGCCCGCCGCGCCTCGTAGGCGAGCACCAGATCGCCGAAGAGCGGAGCCATCGACGCACCGTCTGCGGCGATGTGATGGGCGACGAGCATCAGGATGTGTTCGGTTTCGCTGATGTGCAGCAACACGATTCGCATCGGGAGTTCGGTTGTCACATCGAACCCGGCGATCGCGTGGCGCCTCAGTTCATCGGCGATCGCCTCGGGATCCGACCGTACCTCCACCTCGTGGAAGATCCCGTTGACCGCCTCGTCCACAGGATGGATGAGCTGGTACGGGCCGTCGGCGGTGTCGGGGAACGTGGTGCGCAGTGACTCGTGACGTTCGGCGACATCGACGATCGCGGCGCGCAGCGCATCGACATCGAGTTCGCCGGACAACCGCAGCGGGAGCGGCAGATTGTATGCGGGCGAGCTGGTGTCGAACTGGTTGATGAACCACATCCGCGACTGCGCGAGCGACAGCGGGATCCGTTCGGGCCGCGGCCTCGGGGCCAGTTCGGGCCGTGCCTGTGCTCCACCGGAACGCGAGGTGGTCAGCTCGGCCAGCTCGGCGACAGTCGGGTGGTCGAAGATGTCTCGCACGCTGATCTCGATGCCGAGTGCCGCCTGCACCCGGGCGGCCACGCGGGTGGCGCCCAGCGAGGTTCCGCCGATGTCGAAGAACGAGTCGGTGGCACTGACCTGTGGCCGCTTGGCGATGTCGCCGAAGACCTTGGCAACGGCTTCCTCGGCCGCCGTGCGCGGAGCGATGTATTCCGCTGCACTGTCCATGAATTCGGGCTCGGGCAGAGCCTTGCGGTCGAGCTTGCCGTTCGCGGTGAGCGGGAACGCGTCCAATTCCATGATGGCGCTGGGCACCATGTAGGCGGGCAGCCGGTCACGAAGTAGCCGCAGCAGGTCGGTGTTGTCGACGGATTGTCCGGGTTCGGCCACCACGTAGGCGACGAGGTGTTTGTCGTCGGCCACGTCCACCACCACCACAACGGCGTCGGCGATCGACTCGTGGTCGGTCAGTGCGGCTTCGATCTCCGGCAGCTCGATTCGCAGGCCACGCAGCTTCACCTGGAAGTCGGTACGGCCGATGTACTCGAGTTCACCGTCGGTACGCCTGCGGACGAGGTCGCCCGTCCGGTACATCCGCTCGCCGCGGGCCATCGGGTCCGCCACGAAACGGTCTGCGCTCAGATCCGGCCGCCCCACATAACCCCGGGCCAGCTGGACACCGGTGAGGTACAGCTCGCCGGAGACGTTCGGTGGCACCGGCCGCAGACGGGCGTCGAGAACGTGTACGCCCGTGTTCGCCACCGGACGCCCGATGGGGACCACGTTCACGTCGTCGGCGGTGTACTGGTGATAGGTGACGTCGACTGCTGCCTCGGTCGGTCCGTAGAGGTTGTGCAGCCCGGCGTCGGTGAGCTTGGCGAACCGCGCCGCGGTGGCCGGCGGCAGAGCTTCACCGCTGGCGAAGACCCGCGTGAGGCCCGCCAGCGAGGCGCTGTCGGCCTCGGCGAGGAACACCGAGAGCATCGACGGCACGAAATGCAGGGTGCTGACGCCACATTCGGCGATCAACCGCCGCAGGTAGTCAGGGTCGCGGTGACCATCGGGGATGGCGATGACAAGTGTGGCGCCGACCTGCAAGGGCCAGAAGAACTCCCACACCGACACGTCGAACGTCGCAGGCGTCTTCTGCATCACCACGTCGTCGCCCGTCAGGGAGTACTCGGCCTGCATCCACAGCAGCCGGTTGACGATCGAGCGATGGCTGACCGCCACACCCTTGGGACGTCCGGTGGATCCGGAGGTGTAGATGACGTAGGCGGTGTTGTCGCCTCGAAGCGGTGCGGTCCGTTCCTCGTCGGTGATGGGTCCGGTGGCGTAGCCATCGAGTTCGAGGGAATCGATCACCAGGATGTCGGGATCGGCCGCTGTGCCCTCCGGGATCTCGAACCCGGTACCGGAGGTGGTGAGCACCATCTTCGGGTTGCTGCTGTCGAGCACGTAGGCGATCCGGTCGACGGGGTTCGCCAGGTCGATCGGCACGTACGACGCGCCGGCCTCGATCACGGCGTACATCCCGATCAAGAGCTCGAACGAACGCGGCATCGCCAGGGCGACATGCACTTCCGGTCCCACCCCGGCCGCAATCAGATGGCGCGCAAGGGCACTGACCTGTCCGGAGAACTCCGCGTAGCTCAGCGTCGCGTCCTCGAACACCAGCGCCCGAGCGTCGGGGGTGCGCTCCACCTGCGCTTCGAACAACCGCGCCAGCGTGGGCTCGCCCTGATCGGCGTTAGAGCCCGACTCGGCGATCACCGAGGCGAGCATCCCCGCGAACTGCTCGGCGAAACCTTCTGCTGCCGCGCCTTCGAGCAGCCCCGGAAGCAGTGTGGACAAAGCGACCGTGACGGCGGCTTCGGGTCCCACGCCCACGGCCGCCAGCGTTGCGACCAGTTCGGTCGACTTCGCATGCAAGGCGCCGTAGGTCACATCGGTTCCGTTGTGCGACAACGCGATGCCATCGGGGTTGATCCGCGCGGCGGTGGCGAGCAGCTCGGCGAGTGACTTGCCCTTCAGGTCGGACAGTGCCGAACCGAACCCTGCCGCCTCGTCTGCCGACGCCGATCCACCCATCGCCGAACGCTCGGCTTCGGTCAGGATCTCGATGTCGCCGACGGGAACCTCGGGGTCGTCGGTGATGGCGGTCAGCACGGCGAGGAAACGCTCGGCCATCGTCTGCACGGTCGACTCGTCGAAGATGTCGACGGCGTAGTCGAGGATCGCGTCGATCCCGCGGCCTCTGCCGTCGGCGCCGAAGTTCTCCGACACCGTCAGGCCCAGATCGGATTTGACGTACCGGATCGGTGAGTCGAGCCCACTCACCTCGAGACCCGGCAGGGTCACCGTCGGCACCTCGATGTTCTGCATGGTGAGCATCGCCTGGACCAGCGGCGCGTACTTCCGCGAACGGGTGGGGGCCACGGCCTCGACAACCTGCTCGAACGGCAGGTCGGCGTTGTTGAACGCGGCGAGGTCGGCCGACTTCGCCGCGGCGAGGGTGGACACGAAAGACGAAGACATGTCGACGTTGCTGCGCAACACCAGCGTGTTGACGAACATGCCGACCAGTCCGTCGACCGCCGAGGCATTCCGGCCGGCCGTCGGCGTGCCGACGGCGACGTCGTCCGAGCCGCTCAACCGGGCGAGCAGGATCGAGTACGCGGCGTGCACCACCATGAACATGGTGGTGTCGTTCTCGCGAGCCAGGGCTTGCAGCTGCGCCTGGAGCTCGGCGGGGATGGTGAACGTGACCTCGCCACCGGCAACCGACCGCTTGTCGGTGCGCGGCCGGTCGGTCGGCAGGTCGAGCAGCTCGGGCATTCCCGCGAGGTGCTCACGCCAGAACGAGATCTGGCGTGACGCAAGCGAATCCCGGTCGTCCTCGGACCCCATCACACCGCGTTGCCAGATCGCGTAGTCGGCGTACTGCACACTGAGCGGCCGGAAGGCAGGAGCCGCACCGGCAACCCGCGCCGTGTACGCGGTCATCAGGTCGGTGGCCAGCGGGACCAGGGACGACCCGTCTGCTGCGATGTGGTGGATGACCAGCAGCACCACATGGTCGTCGGGGGCGATCTCGAGCAACATCGCCCGCAGCGGCGGCGCCGCGGTGACGTCGAATCCCTCGGTGGCGAGTTGGACGCACATCTCGAGCAGTTCGTCCTCGGACCCCACCGTGCGGGTGATCAGCTGCGGCGCAGCCTCCGAGACGGGAAGGATCTTCTGATACGGGCCCTGCACCGAGTCGGGGTAGACCGTACGCAGGATCTCCTGGCGCTCGATCACGTCCATCAGGGCGGCGGTCAGAGAGCTCTCGTCGAGAGAGCCCCGCAGCCGCAGACCGAGCGGGATGTTGTAGTCGGCCGCATCGGGGTTGAGCCGGTTGACGAACCACATCCGTTGCTGCGCAAGCGACAGCGGGATCCGGTCCGGCCGTTTCTGCGGGGTGAGCGGTCGGATCGGCATGCCGTCGAGATCGGGCGAGGCACCGATCGCTTCGGCGAGATCCGCCACCACCGGCGAATCGAACAGGATCCGTACGCCCAGACGCACACCCAGGATCTCGTTGATCCTGGCGATGGCACGGGTGGCGGCCAGCGAATTGCCGCCGAGTTCGAAGAAGGAGTCGTCGGCGCCGACGGTGTCGACTCCGAGGACGTCTGCGAACGCAGCCGCCACAGCGTGCTCCATCGGAGTCGAGGGTTCACGGTGTTCGCCCGTGGCACCGCGGAACTCGGGCGCGGGAAGTGCACGTTTGTCCAGTTTCCCGACCGGCGTCAGCGGGACCTCGTCGAGGATCACGATCGACGACGGCACCATGAACTTCGGCAGGAATCCCCCGGCGTAGTCGGCCAGGTCGCGGGCATCGATGGTGCTGCCCGAGGTGGGTTTGACGTATGCCGCCAGAGCCGTGTCGCCACTCGGTCCGTCCACACCGATCGTCACCGCGAAGTCCACGGCCGGATGCCCGGCCAGTACCGCGTCGATCTCGCCCAGTTCGATCCGGAAGCCGCGGACCTTGACCTGCTGATCGGATCGACCCATGTAGGCGATCTCGAAGACGGTCCGGCCGTCGGGCTTGGCCACCTCCACCCACCGCACCACGTCGCCGGTGCGGTACATGCGGACGCCTTCGCCGGCATAGGGATTGGCCACGAACCGATGCGAGGTGAGATCGGGTCGACCGCGGTACGCACGCGAGACACCCGGTCCACTGATGTACAGCTCCCCCGGCACGCCGGCGGGGACAGGACGTAGGCGACCGTCGAGGACAAGCGCTTCGACACCGGCGACAGGGCCGCCGATGGTGACCGGTTCACCCGGCACCATGGGATCGCTGATGTTCGTCATGATCGTGGTCTCGGTCGGACCGTAACCGTTGTAGAGGCGACGGCCGGGAGCCCAGCGGTCCACCAGGTCACTCGGGACGGCTTCGCCGCCTGCGACCACGTCGGAGAAATGCGGCAACTCGGTCGGATCCACCGACGCCAGCGCGGACGGAGTGATGAAGGCGTGTGTCACGCGGTTGTCGGCGAGCAGCTCTCGCAGTTCCTCGCCGCCGTAGACACCGGCAGGCACGATCACCATCGTGGCGCCCGCACCGGCCGCGAGCAGCAACTCGAGGATCGATGCATCGAAGCTCGGCGAGGCGAAATGCAGTGTGCGCGAGTTGCTGTCGGTGTTGTAACGACGATGCTGCTCAGCATTGAACGCAGCCAGCCCGCCGTGGGTCACCTCGACGCCCTTGGGCTTTCCGGTGGTGCCCGAGGTGTAGATGATGTACGCGCAATTGGCCGTGAGGACAGGTCCGCGTCGCTCGTCGGCGCCGATGCGGCCGGCAGGGTGACGGTGCAGGACCGGGTCGTCGATGTCGAGCCAGGCGATGGTCTGCGGCAACCTGACGGCATCGACCCGCCTGGTGAGGCCGATCGTCGCGCCCGAATCGGTCAGCATGTGCTCGACGCGATCGGCCGGGTAATTCGGGTCGACGGGAACGAAGGTGGCACCCGACCGAGCCACCGCCCAGACCGCGAGCACCGATTCGATGCTGCGGGTGATGCCGAGCGCAACCACGTCTTCGGGGCCGAGACCACGCGAGATCAACTCGCGCGCAAGCCGATTGGAGCGATCGTCGAGGTCGCGGTACGTCATGCTCTGCCCGCCGCACACGAGAGCGACACCGTCGGGGTTCATGTCCACCGCGGCATCGAGCAGCTCACCGAGCGTGGCCGGCGGCACCGGATCGACACCTCGGACCGGTACCAGATCGGCCATCGCCTTGTCGTCGAGCAAACCGATCTCGCCCAGTACCGCACCGGGATCGGCGACCATTCCCTCCAGTACCCGGACGAGACGCTCGGTCAGCGACGCGGCCGTGGAGCCGTCGAAGATGTCGGTGGCGTAGCCGAGGAAGCCCGCCATGCCTGCCGGTTTCCCGTCGTCGTCCCACTGCTCGGTGAACTCGAAGGCGAGGTCGAACTTGCTGAACTCGGTGTCCACCGCACCGGGGGTCACCGTGAGGCCTTCCACGTCGAGGATCGGCCGCGCATTGTTGTTCAGCCCGAAGATGACCTGGATGAGCGGGGTGTGGGCCGTCGACCGGTGCGGTGTGAGCGCGTCGACGATCTGCTCGAAGGGCACATCGCTGTGGACGAAGGCGTCGAGATCCCGCGTGCGCACCTCGGTCAGGAAGTCGGCGACGGTCCGGTCCAGCGGTACCTGCGTCCGCAAGACGAGTGTGTTGACGAACATGCCGACCAGCGCGTCGAGCTCAGGGGCTCCGCGTCCGCCGATCGGAGTACCCAGGGCGACATCGTTGTCCGCTCCGGAACGGGCGAGCATCACCGCCAGGGCGGCGTGGATGACCATGAAGTTCGACAGGCCGTGGGCACCGGCGAGCGCCACGACGCGCTTGTGTAGGCCCGGCGGCACGAAGAACAGGTGGCTTGCCCCGACACCGCTGCGCGTGTTGGCACGCGGGCGGTCGGTGGGCAGCCCGATGACCTCGGGCAGTCCGGCGAGGTTATCCCGCCAGAAGTCGAGCTGGGTCGTCGCCAGGCTGCCCGGCGCGGCACCGCTGCCGAAGTTCTGTTGCTGCCAGATCGCGAAGTCGGCGTACTGCACCTCCAACGGAGCCCAACCGGGTGCTCGACCTTCACGGCGAGCCTGGTAGGCGGTCAGCAGGTCGGTGGCCAGAGGACGCATCGACAAACCGTCCGAGGCGATGTGGTGCACCACGATCACCAGCAGGTGCTCTTCGGCTGCGCCCGGCTTCGGCGACTCCGGTTCGATCCGCCAGAGAGCTGCCCGGAATGGCACGGTCTTGGTGACGTCGAAACCGATACGGGCGAACGCCTGTAGTCGCTCCCACACCTCGCCCTGCGGAATCGAATCGAGACGCAACGGCGGCAGCGCGTCCATGATCGGGATGATGCGCTGTTCCGGTCCCTCGGGGCTCTCGGGGTAGATCGTCCGGATGACCTGCTGCCGTTCGACGAGGTCGACGAGGGCAGCGCCCATCGCCTCCACATCGAGATCTCCGGTGAGCAGCAAGGTCATCGGGATGTTGTAGGCGCCCGACTCCTGGTCGTAGCGGTTGATGAACCAGAGCCGCTGCTGCGCCAGGGACAACGGAATGCGTTCGGGCGTGGGGCCTTCCGGCTTCACGAATCGGGCCGGGGCTCGGCCGGTCGCGACCACACCGTCGGTGCGGCGCTGTTCGATCAACTCTGCGAGCTCGGCGGGACTCTGCTTCTCGAAGACGTCGCGCAGACCGACGGCCGTGCCGAGGGCATCGGAGAGTCGAGTGGCGAGCCGCGCTGCGCTCAGCGAGTTGCCGCCCTGCTCGAAGAAGGACGCCGTTGCGCTGATCCGCTCGGCACCGACCGCGTCGGCGAACACACCGGCGATGATCTCCTCCAGCGGCGTGCGCGGCGCGACGAACGACTCTTCTGGGGTTTGTCCGAACTCGGGTTCGGGCAGAGCCTTTCGGTCCACCTTGCCGTTTGGATTCAGCGGCAGGGCATCGAGGATCACGATGGCCTCGGGGACCATGTAGTCGGGCAGCACCTTGCCGAGCGTGGCCCTGATCTCGCCGGCATCGAGGTCGGCGAAGCCTGCGACGTGGGCCGCGAGCCGGCGGTCGGATGACTCGCCGTGCGCGGAGACCACGGCCTGCCGGATTCCGGGGATCGCTGTCAGTGCGGACTCGATCTCCCCCAGTTCGATACGCAGTCCGCGCACCTTCACCTGGAAGTCGCTGCGGCCGATGAACTGTGCGTCACCGTTCGGTAGCCGACGGACCAGGTCACCGGTGCGGTACATCCGTGCGCCGGGTTTGCCGTAGGGGTCGGCGACGAAACGCGCTGCGGTGGTGTCGAACATGCCGCCGTACCCGCGGGCGGGAGCGATCCCGCCGATGTACAACTCGCCGACCACTCCGACCGGGACCGGCCGCAGCCGTCCGTCGAGAACCTTGTGGGTCACGTTCGGGATGGACCGTCCCAGTGTGATCGGGCCGATGTCGCGGACCTCGTCGCCGACATTCGGTGCGTGGTCGGCCATTTCGACGGCCGTCGCCGAGCTGGTGGCTGCCGTCTCGGTCGGCCCGTACGTGGACAGCAGGTGCGTGTCGGTGCCCAGCAAGGTCCGGTAGGCCCGCGGCGGCAGGACCTCACCGCCGGCGGTGACGTTGGCAATGCTGGTGACGACCCGGTGCTCGTCGAGCTCCACCAGAAGCTCGAGCGCGCTGGGGGCGACGTTGAACAGGTCGATCTTCTCGGACGCGATGATGCCGAGGATCTCCTCGGGATCGAACCCCTCCGTGGCCAGGCGGATGACACCACCGACCCGCAGTGCGAGCCAGATGTTCTTCTGCGTCATGTCGAATCGCGGCGATGACGCGATCAGGACGGTGTCACCGTCCTCGAACGTGACCTGGCCGCGATACCAGTTCCACATGTTGAGCAGCCCGGCCGCGGGTACGAGAGTCGGCTTGGGCCTGCCGGTCGATCCAGACGTGGTGATGACGTAACCCAGTCGACTGCCGGCACCGGGTTCGGTCCAGCGGTCCGGTAGTGCTGCGCCATCCAGCCGCCGCAGCCGCTCCTCGGTCGCGCTGTCGCCCAATTCGATCAGGAGCGCACCGGTAGCCGCGATCCGGGTGCGGAGTTCGTCCGTGATGGCGTTCTGACTGGCGACCACCACCGTGGCGCTGGTGTCCTCGATGACCGAGCCGGCACGTTCGGCAGGTGCACCCGGGTCCAGAGGCAGGTATGCCGCGCCCGCCTTCCAGGCGGCGAGCATTCCCAACACCCAGTTCGCCGACCGTGGGGTGAGCAGGCCCACCACGTCGTCTGGACCGATGCCTCGTGACATCAGTTCGCGGGCAAGACGATTGGCACTCTCGTCGAGTTCGAGACGGGTGTATGAAGCCTCGGGGCTGCGCACGGCAAGTGCACCCGGATGTTCGCGAACACGCTCGTCCCACTCGGTCAGCGGCGTGGCGACCAGACCCTGCTCCGGCCCGGCTGGGCCGTCTGCCGCGGGCGCCGTTGTCGTACGGTAACGCTCGAGCGAGCGGCCGCCCACCAACCGCGCGGCGTCGGCGATGACGGTGTCCAAGACGGTGGCAAAGCCCTCGGGCGCCAGCATGATCGTCGGAACCAGTCCACTGAGCACCACCGAGGCGATGGCATCGGAATCCATACCGCGCTCGGTCAGCGGACCCGACAGCTGCGAGAAGCGTTCGTTGAAGTCGCGGTACGTGATCCGAGTGCCGTCGTGATCCACGGCGACCGCATCGGGGTCGATGTCGACAGCCGCGGCGAGGAGCGCTGCGAGGTCGCGCGCCGTGTACTTCGTCGGTTCGGGTTCCGGCTCGAAAGCGGGTTCGGAGTCCAGCCGCTCGGCGTCGGTGAGAATATCCACATCGCCGATCACGGCCGCGGAGTCCTCTGCGACGGCGCGAGCGAGGATCACCAGGCGCTCGGCGATGGTCGCAACGGTGTCGCGATCGAAAACGTCGCTCGCATAGGTGATCCGGCCCGTCAGGGTGCGTTCACCGGTTTCGCCCACGGTCTTGTCGTCGAGCGTGAAGGTGAGGTCGAACTTCGCACCGGTGGCCATGTCCGAGACGACACCGACGCTCAATCCGGGCAGATCCACCCGCGCTGTCTCGTTGTTCTCGAACGAGAGCAGCACCTGGAACAACGGCGAATGCGAGCTCTGCCGCTTGGGCACGAGAGCACCGACAACGTTCTCGAACGGGATGTCGTCGTTGGCGAACGCATCCAGATCGGCGGCGCGAACGCGCGACAAGAGGTCGTCGAAGCGGTCCCCGGCGTCAACCCGGGTGCGCAGGACAACAGTGTTGACGAACATCCCCACAAGCGGTTCGAGGTCGGCGTGGTCGCGGCCCCCGACAGGGGTACCGACCGTGATGTCGTCTGAATTGGACAGCCGGGCAAGCAGTGTGGCGACGAGCGAGTGCACCACCATGAACAGCGACGCCTGGTTGCGTTGGGCCAGTTCGTTGAGGGATCCCACGATGTCCGCCGGGATCTCCAGTGGCACAGCGCCACCCTGCATCTCCCGGCGCATCGGGCGCGGACGGTCCAGCGGCAGTTCGATGACCTCTGGAACACCGGCCAGCGTCGACCGCCAGAACTCGAGCTGCTTGCCTGCCGTTGTCGCCGGATCGTCAGGCGAACCGAGTACACCGCGTTGCCATGCGGCGAAGTCGGTGTACTGCAACGGCAGTGCCTCGAAATGAGGTTCGGATCCCGAGCTGCGGGCTGCGTAGGCGATGACCAGGTCACGGGCCAGTGGCGCCATCGACGCGCCGTCGGCGACGATGTGGTGGACGATCACGATGAGCAGGTGGTCGTCGCCGGACCGGAGCAACCGGGCGCGCACAGGCGGCTCGGCCGTGACGTCGAAGCCGTTGCCCGCGAACTCGGCTGCGGCAGCGAACATCGCATCGATGTCGGCCACGTCGACGGGCTCGAGATCGACTGTTGCCTCTGACAGTGGCAGCACTCGCTGGTACGGACCGTCCGGCGTATCCGGGAAGATCGTCCGCAGCGACTGCTGGCGTTCGAGTACATCGCCCATCGCGGCACGCAGCGCGCCGATGTCCAGCGCACCCTTCAGCGTGAGGGGCAGCACGATGTTGTACGCGGGCGAGCCTGCATCCATGCGGTTGAGCAACCACATCGCCTGCTGCGACAGCGACAGTGGCGGCCGTTCGCCGGCGATCCCCGGCACCAGCGCCGGCGTGGCGTCCTGGCCCGCAGTGCCCGGGTCGGTCTGGTCGAGTCGTGCGGCCAGCGACTCGACGGTCGGGTTCTCGAAGATCTCGCGCACCGCAACACGCCGACCGACGAGGCTGCTGATGCGGGCGACCGCCTTGGTGGCGACGAGTGAGTTGCCACCGAGATCGAAGAAGGAGTCACCGACACCGATCGAGGGCAAACCCAGGACTTCGGCGAAGATGTCAACGAGAGCGCGCTCGGTGTCCGTGGACGGCTCGGCCCCGCCACCGATCAACGCCTCGAGGTCGGCTTCGGGCAGGGCGGCACGATCGAGCTTTCCCGAACGAGTCAACGGGATCTCGTCGAGGAACACGATCGCGCTCGGCACCATGTGCGACGGCAACCGCTGCCCGACGAACTCGCGAACCTCCCTGGCGTCCAGCGGTTGTGAGGCAAGCACATGTGAGACCAGCGCCGTCACACCGGAGGGCAGTTCGGCGCCCGAGGTCGCCGCGAAGTCGATCCCCGGATGCGCAGCGAGCGCCGCATCTATCTCACCCAGCTCGATGCGGAAGCCACGAACCTTTACCTGGAAATCGCTGCGGCCGATGTACTCGACCTCGAGTCGGTCATCACGCCGGACCCACCGGACGACGTCGCCGGTGCGGTACATCCGCGCACCCGGCTCGCCGTGGGGGTTGGCGATGAACCTGTCAGCGGTCAGCGACGGCCTGCGGTGATACCCACGCGCCATCGCCGGCCCACTGAGGTAGAGCTCGCCGTCGACGCCGACGGGTACCGGTTGCAAGCGGTTGTCGAGGATCAGCGACGTCAGGCCGCGGACCGGCGAACCGATGGTGATGCGTTCACCCGGCTGCATGGGTCCGGCTATGTCGGCGAAACATGTTGTCTCGGTGGGGCCGTAGCCGTTGAACATGCGGCGGCCTGGGGCCCAACGATCGACCAGCTCAGGCGGGCACGCCTCGCCGCCGACGACAACCGATTCGAATGCGTCGAGTCCGGCCGGATCCACCGAGGCCAGTGCTGCCGGGGTGATGAAGCCGTGGGTGACCCCGTACTGGGCCAGGAAGTCGTGCAGTTCGTCGCCGCCGTATACCTCTGTCGGCGCGATCACCATGGTCGAGCCGTTGGCGAGCGCGAGCAGCACCTCCAGCACGGAGGCGTCGAAGCTCGGCGACGCGAAGTGCAGTGTGCGCGAGTGCTCGGTCAGGACAAAACGATCCGCTTGTTCGTTCAGCAGGTTCGAGAGACCACCGTGGGTGACGGTCACACCCTTGGGCACTCCCGTGGTTCCCGAGGTGTAGATCATGTACGCCGTGTTGGCCACGCGGATCGGTGCGATGCGTTCGCCGTCGCTCAACACGGCAGTCGACTGTTCTGCGACCACCGCGATGGCCTCGTCCGAATCGAGCTCAAGCCACTCGACGGTGTCGGGACGTTCTGCACGCCACGCCGAGGTGGACAGGCCGTACACCGCCGCGGAGTCACGCAGCATGTGCTCGATGCGTTCGGCCGGGTAGCGCATGTCCACCGGCAGGTAGCCCGCCCCGGTCTTGGCGACCGCCCACAGCCCCACCATGAAGTCGATGGACCGGCCCATGCCCAGAGCGACGATCTGTTCCGGCCCGATCCCCCGCGAGATCAGAAGACGCGCAAGGGCATTCGATCGCTCGTCCAGCTCGCGGTAGGTGATCGACCCGGCCGGAGAGACCGCGGCATCGCGTTCACCCGCCGCTGCCACCGCTGCGTCGAGGAGTTCCGGCAACGTCGCGAGACCGGTGGTTCCGACACCGCTCTGACCCAGTAGTTCGGCACGCTGGTCGGCATCGAGGATGTCGACATCGCCGACACGCACACCGGTGTCGGCAGCAACCTGTCCGAGCACCCGGACCATCATGTCCAGGATCGCTTCGGCCTGCTCGCGCTCCACAATGCCCGGGAGGTACTTCGCCGACAGTCGCAGGCCCGGATCGGACATGGCGATCAGGGTCAGCGGGTAGTGCGTGGCGTCGAGGACATCTGCGTGGTCGACCCGCATCCCGTCGATGTCCGCAGCCGCGGTCAGCGCAGTCCGGTCGAGTGGGTAGGACTCGTAGACCATCATGGTGTCGAACAACGAATCGACGTCTGTCTCGCCCAGGATCTCGGCGAGGCCGACCGTGTGATGGTCGAGCAACTCAGCCTGTTCCTGCGCAACACGTTTGATCAGCCTGCCGAGGTCGGCGGCCGCTTCGAGCTGGATCCGCACCGGCAAGGTGTTGATGAACAGGCCGAGCATCGATTCGATGCCGGCCACCTGCGGAGGCCGTCCCGACACCGTGGTCCCGAAGACGATGTCGTCGCGGCCGGTCAGGCGGGCGAGCACCAGCGCCCACGCGGTCTGGAGGACGTTGTTGACGGTCACCCCGGATTCACGGACGAACTCGGTCAACCTCGTCGACAACGCCTCGTCGAGCACGACATCCACCTGACGCGGCACCTGGCCTGCGCCGTGGGTGTCGGCGCCCGGGAAGAGCAGGGTCGGTTCGTCGATACCGTCGAGAGCGCGCGACCACGCGGCCAGCGACTCCTGAGGCGACTGGGATTGCAGCCACGCCAGGTAATTTCGGTACGGGCGCGGCGAGATCAGGGTCTGCGCACTGCCGCCGGCCTGATAGATGGCCAACAGATCGGTCATGAAGATCGGCATCGACCAGCCGTCGAGCAGGATGTGATGCAGCGTCACCACGAACCGGTGCACCGAATCGCTCTGCCGGATGAGCGTGAAGCGGATCAGCGGCGGCCGGTCCATCGCAAAAGGCATGATGCGCTCGGCGTGGGTGAGCTCGGTCAGCCGGGCTTCGCGGTCGGCCGGGTCCAGTCCGGTCAGATCATGGTCGGTCCAGGGCGTCGGGGCTTGCGACGGGATGACCGCCACCGCGGCACCCTCGGAGTCCGTCATGAATGCACTGCGCAGGTTCGGGTGTCGCGCGATCAGCGACTCGGCACTGCGCCGCATGCGTTCGGGATCCACCCCGGTCAGATCCAGGACCATCTGTGCCGCATAGACATCCACATCACCTGCGGCCAATTCGGCGTGGAACAGCAGCCCGTTCTGCAACGGGGTGAGCGGCCAGATGTCGGCGATGTCGTCGAATCGCCGCTCTATCTCGTCGATCTGCCCCTGCCGCACGTCAACCAGCTCGAGGTCCGACGGCGTCAAACCACCCGCTCCCGGCGAGACCGAATGCAGCGCAATGGATTCCAGAGCACGGTGCCACAACTCGATGAGGCGGTCCACCGACTCGTCGTCGAGAACCGAAGCGGGGTAGTCGATGGTCGCCGACAGCTGCGGTCCGGACGCCGACTCGGTCACCATGGCGTTGACGTCGAGAGCCGTGCGTACCGGCACGGCCGCACCACGGGTGCCGCGAATGGCCTTCTCGCCGTCGGGAACCCACGGACCAGATCCGTCGGTTCCTGCCAGGCGTCCGAGATAGTTGAAGGTGATCGCAAAGTCGGGAGCGTTCGAGAGAGCTTCTGCGCCTTGGTCATTGAGGTAGCGCAGCAGACCGTAGCCGACGCCGCGCCGCGGGACGGTGGCGAGCTGCTCCTTCACCGCCTTGACCAGACTTCCCGCGGATTGCCCACCCGCAAGCGCGTCGTCGACGTCGATTCCGTCGGTGGTCAGGAGCACCGGGTACAGGGTGGTGAACCAGCCGACCGTGCGCGACAAGTCGGCGCCGGGCAGCAGCTCTTCCTCGCGGCCGTGGCCCTCCAATGCGACGACGAGAGAGGTCGCCGACTCGCCGCGTCCCCGCAGCCAGTGGGTCGCGGCCAACGCGAATGCGGCCAACAGTCCGTCGTTCACGCCACCGTGGAATGCCTGGGGCACCCGGGTCAGCAACGTGTCGGTCAACTTGGGCGAGAGCACGAGCTCCCGGTGCTTGAGGGTTCGGACCAGATCCCGATCGGGCTGAACCGTCAGACTGGGGTTGTCGATTGCCGACGCCACGGACCGCCAGTGATCGAGTTCGTCGAGAAGTGCCGGATCGCCCGCCAGTTCCTTCAGACCATGAGCCCACCGGCGCATCGATGTGCCCACCGGATCGAGCCGAACCGGCTCCCCCGAGGAGACCTGAGCCCACGCCATCGCGAGATCGGGCAGCAGGATGCGCCACGAGACGCCGTCGACGGCGAGGTGATGCAGAACGATCAGCAGTCGCCGCTCGGAGTCCGCGCCAGAGGGTGCCTCGACAACCGTGACGGACATGACGCGGCCGGATTCGGGATCGAGAGCATCGGTCGCTGCGGTTGCCGCCGTCTCCATCGCATCGTCGAACGCCGACGAACCCCGCGACGCCGCAACGGTGATCGCGTCGACGGGCACCTCGGACGAGTCTTCCGCCGGTGCGATCACATGGCGTAGTCCGTTGTCGCCGAACGTCAGTCGCGACCTCAGCACATCATGGTGCCGCCGGACGCCGGCAAGGGCCTGACGGAGGACATCGACGTCGAAAGGCTCGGGAGCGGAGACCACAACGGACTGGGAGTACGGACCGACGGCCGCCAGTTCCTGCGCCATCCAGCTCATGATCGGAGTCAGGGCGACCTCGCCCACCCCGCCGCCGTCGAGTTCCTCGGCGACCACGGTCGAGCTCTCTTCCCGGGCGACCTCGGCCAGTTCACCGATCGTCTTGTGCTCGAACACCTCTCGTGAGGAGAAGTGCAGACCGATCGCCCGCGCACGCGACACCAACTGGATCGACATGATGCTGTCGCCGCCGAGACCGAAGAACGAGTCGTCGAGTCCGACACGGGGCTGACCGAGCAGGTCGGCGACCAGGTCGGTGATCGCGCGTTCCTTGTCGGTGGTCGGCGGACGGAACGTCACGGTCTGAGCGCTGAAATCAGGTTCCGGCAGTGCTTTTCGGTCGATCTTTCCGCTGGCACCGAGCGGCATCTGCGGGAGTTCGACGATCGCGTCGGGAACCATGTACTCGGGCACCCGGGCCCGAACGGTGTTCATCAACTGCGCGGTGTCGACACCGTTGCCCACCACGTACGCAACCAGACGCTGACCATGGGTGCTGTGGTGCACCACGACCACGGTCTCGCGAACCGAATCATCAGCCAGCACAGCGGATTCGATCTCACCGAGCTCGATCCTGAGGCCACGGACCTTGACCTGGAAGTCGCTGCGGCCCACGTACTCCAGCGACCCGTCGGCCGACCAGCGCACGAGATCCCCGGTCCGGTACATGACCGAACCGTCCGGGCCGAACACGCAGGGAACAAAACGTTCGGCGGTCAGGTCCGGACGACCGAGGTACCCGCGGGCGACCTGCGCGCCGGAGAGGTACAGCTCACCGACCGCACCGATCACACAGGGCCGCAACCTGCGGTCGAGCACCCACGCCCGGCAGTTCCACACCGCGCGTCCGATCGGCACAGTGTGCACCGACTCGGCGTCGACCG
Source organism: Williamsia sp. R60 (assembly GCF_054063855.1). Taxonomy (NCBI): domain Bacteria; kingdom Bacillati; phylum Actinomycetota; class Actinomycetes; order Mycobacteriales; family Nocardiaceae; genus Williamsia; species Williamsia sp. R60. The sequence goes on along the minus strand of NZ_JBSSGR010000001.1, from coordinate 736,119 downwards.
CCGAATACGTCGCGTGCACAGTGAATTCGGTTGGGCCGTACAAATTTTCGATCTGCACACCGGGCAGGGCCTGGTGTGACTGAGCCGCGAGCTTGGCCGGGAACGCTTCGCCTGCGACCAAGAGCAACCGCAGTGAGCCAGGCTCGATCCGGCCGATCTCACCGAGGAAGAGCTGGAGCATCGAAGGAACGAAGGAGGTGGCCGTGACCCCCTCGGACGCGATCACACCGGCCAGGTACTCGGGATCGAGGTGGCCGTCCGGCTCGGCGATGACAAGTCTGGCGCCGACCGTCGGGGCGAACAGCTCCCACACCGACACATCGAAGGTGGTCGGCGTCTTCTGCAAGATGACGTCGTTCGACCCGATCTCGTAATGCCCTGCGAGCCAATCCAACTGGTTGGCAACGCTGTGATGGGGTACGGCCACGCCCTTGGGCTTGCCGGTCGACCCCGAGGTGAACAGTACGTACGCCAACGAGGAAGGGCGCAGCGGCGCGATGCGCTCGGCGTCGTCGACCCGGCCGTCGGGCAGCGAATCAAGATGCAAGTCATGCAGATTCAGCGTGGCGGTCGCGCCGAGATCGACGACGGCACGATCGGAGTCCGCGATGAAGACGCAGAGTGGTTCGGCCGTCTGCAGGACATCGGAGATACGCGAGCTGGGATGGTCGGGGTCGATCGGCACGTAGGCACCGCCGGCCTTGAGGACGGCGTAGAGCGCGGCCAACATCTCGGCGGAGCGCCGGAGCGCAACACCCACGCGGACCTCCGGGCCGACGCCGACGCCGATCAGATGACGAGCGAGCTTGTTCGTCCACGCATCGAACTCGGCGAACGTGAAGCGGCGGTCGCCGTCGACCACCGCGATCGCGTCAGGCCGTGCAGCGAGTTGCCGATTCCACATCTCGATGATGTCGTGCGACGCCACCGGATGTTCCGTGGAGTTCCACTGCACCATCGTGGCGGCGATCTCGGCCGGTGAACCGAGATTGAGCGCACCGACGGGTGTCTCAGGGGCGGCCCGCAACATCTGGGCGAGGAAGTCGGTGAACCGGCGGTGGTGCCGCTGCAGGTCCTCATCGGCGTAGGTCTGCGGGTTGGCTTCGAAGTCGACACGCAGATTCGATCCCTGGACCCCGGGATAGAGGTTCATGGACAGGTCTTCGACAGGCCCGGTGGTCAGGACGTGCAGATGACCGACGACGTCGCCGAGCTGCAACACCGGGTGGAACATCATGAGATTCACCGACGGCCCGAACAGGCCGCGCTGCCCGGTGCCCTGGCCGATGTCGCGACGCATGTCTTCGTGCCGGTACAACTGCCGCCGGAGAGCACCGGTCAGCTCGGTCTGGACGGTGCGGACCAGATCGGCGATGGTGGTCGACGGGGTGACGGTCAGACGCATCGGAACGATGTTGGACACCATTCCCCCGGCCCGGCGGAGCTTGGCCGTGTTGCGAGCGGAGACCGGCAGACTCAGGACCACGTCTTCGCTGTCGGTCATCCGCGCGAGGTACGCCGCAAACGCCGCGATGACGGCGGGAGCCGAACTGCCCGACGCGTCGCGGGCCGCCTCGTCGAGAAGCGCAGCGGTGTCGTCGGGAAGCGTGGACGAGGCGAGTCGCGAGAACTCACCCGGGACCGCGCGTTGCTGCGACAACGAGAGCGCGGCAGGCAGATCCGCCGTTCGCTCCGCCCAGTATTCGCGGTCCTTGACGAATCGGTCCGATTCCCGGTAGCGCCGTTCATCGGCGATGATCTCGGGCAAGGCCGCACCCTTGGCGGGCGGGATCTCGGCACCTGATGCGAGGGCGGTGTACACCTCGGCGATGCGCGTCACCATCGCCATCGCGCCGAAGCCGTCGAGCGCGATGTGATGGGTGCGGATGTACCAGTAGTAGTGGTCGGTGCTGATGCGCAGCAGGGCGCTGACGGTCAGCCGGTCCCGGAGAAGATCAATCGGGCGGCGGTACTCGTCGCGCATCCACGTCTGCGCCGCAGTCTCGGCGTCGGGGGAATCGACCAGGTCGACGAACTCGATGGTGTCATCGATGCCGCCGTCCACACGCTGCAAGGGCAGGCCGTCGGTTTCGACAAGACCGAGGTATCCCGATCCCATCTCGCGGCCGACGAACCGCGATGCCCGGGTGAGGGTATCGAGATCTACCGGGCCGACCAGCTCCACGTACTGGGCGATGTTGATCGCGACCTCGCCCAGACTCTGCTGGGCGAACCAGATCCCACGCTGCGCCGCCGACAGCTCAAAAGGGTCGCCGGGCGCATCTGCTGGTACGTCTGAACGGCCAGCACTCAAAGTTTGCCGCTCCAATCTCGAACGCTTGCTCGCCTCGGCCTCAGTGACGATGAATTCTTGTATCTGCGAATGTAATGGCGGTGTCTTCGTTGTTCACATTCAACCCGCAAGTGGTCGTTTAGACAGTAACCACGCAGGCGAGTCGCAGATATCTGCCACTCGAATGGCATGCCTTTCTGTGACCTATCGACCAGATTGTCATAGCCGTTACACCGTCGCTTCGGCGGCCCGGATCAGCTCGACATCGCGGTTCTGGCGAGTCCATCGGGCGTCTCCGGCAGCGCAGTCAAGTATAGACCAGGCCTCGCGCACCATCGCTGACGTTCGATCGGTGGCTGTCACCAGGACCGACGAGTCCGGCCCCCTCGTACGCGATGTGCGTCCGAGGGGGCCGGTGTCGAATATCTGGGGGCCGCTGGGGCCGGTGGTGGTGGACTACCCGCCTGCGAGCCTGCTGGCGATCACACGGAGGTCGATCTCACTCGTTCGCCCGGCGGTGACACGCTGCTGGGGCGGTGCCGTCGCGGTGTGCAGTTCGTCGAAGTCGCCGCGGATCTGAGCAAGTGCATCGTCGACGATCGCAGCGACAACCGACCCGTCGGTTTCTGCACCGAGAGCCGGGATGCCCGCGAAGATGGCGGCCACGACAGCGGATCGGTCGTCCATGTACTGGTTCCGGGTCACCGGCATCATCAGATTGATCGCACCGGTGAGGTCGCGGTACGTCAGCGCACGCGATCTGTACCGGACGACCACCCGGTCAGGGGTCACTCGAGTGATCTCGCCCACCGCGGCAGGCAGGTCCACCCTCTGAGATGAAGGCGCCATAGCCCGCTGTTGCGGCCGAATCGTTGAAATAGCCATCTGCTCACCAACCCTGTGCATCTGCCTCGACCCTCAATGGGTCGGCGTAGCTAATATTCACAGTACCCGGGCAGTAAGGGAAGGGAAGTATTCCAGCTGTTACAAGATCCGGGTGTGATCTACGACACACCTGGAGCGTACGGCCCCTGACCAGGGCGGATGGGCGCGCAGCACGCATCGAAAATGAAACGTTCGATGCGATTTCGTGTCATTGTCACCACGTGTTTCGGACAGACACGATGACCTTTACGGTGCTGTGGCCCGCAGACCCGCGGTCGCGCAGCTACTGCTGAGAATCGGCTTCCATGGCCTCGATCAGGCTCTTCGGGCGCAGGTCAGTCCAGTGCTCGTTCACGTAGTCGAGGCACTCGGCGCGCGATGCCTCACCGAAGACCTTGTTCCAGCCGGCCGGGATGTCGGCGAATGTCGGCCACAGCGAATGCTGGTTCTCGTCGTTGACCAGCACAAAGAATCGGCCGTCTTCGTCGTCGAATGGATTGCTCATGAGCGGACCCTTCTCCAGTTTCGGTTACGCGTGCACCACGGTCGACACACACCACCGCCGGCGGCCCGTACCCCGCATCGGGTGCACAGACTGCCGGCGGACAGCAGATCAGACCAGTTCGGCTTCCGCGAGAACCATCATTGCCTGTATGCGTATCCCGGCAAGCGTATCGGCGAGGCCGCGCGGGCCCGACACCGCCAGCCCGGGCACGGAAGTCATGAGCGCGACGGTGAGGGCGGAATCATCCACCGCGTCGCTCGCCATCGCGATTGCGGCACCCTGTGCCCGTCCCTTGAGTTCGCCAAAGTTCACCGCGTAACCCTGACCCACCACTGCCGGCCGATCACGGCCGATATCAGCAGCAGCCATCACGAGCTGCGTGAGTGTGCGATCCTCTCGGTTACGAGAGCCGCGTGCGTCGGATCGGGCCGACGACCCCTTGCCATAGCGGCGGAGCTGCAGTACCACAACGCCCTCCCTCTCAAAACGTGCGCCGAATGCGTTCTTCTCGTGCAATTCGTCGGATGCCTGCAAATAGCCCCGTCCAGGTCACCGAAGCATAGCCATTGTCAGGCCATTGAATACCAATTGCCCAACATTCCATTCATACGGACGATATCGCTGCGTCGAGCCGTAGCGTTACGGCCCGTTGGGTGCGATAGGTTCGTAACGAATCATCAGGTGTGATCGCGTCGCCATGGCGACCATGACGATGACGGGACGGACATGCAGGCGAGGCGGGGCCGAGTTACGCAGAACAGCGACGACCAGGACGGCGTACGAGCCTCCTCGGGCGCCCCGTCCGCCTACCAGCAGCCGGTCGGCGGCGGCCGGATACAGCCCGTCGGCGGCGGCCGGATTCAGCACAGTGTGGTGGCAAACAACCTGGTCAAGACATTCGGTGATTTCACCGCCGTCGACGGCATCAGTTTCGAGGTGCCGACCGGGACGGTGCTCGGACTCCTGGGGCCGAACGGCGCCGGGAAGACCACAACCGTCAACATGCTGGCGACCCTGCTGACTCCCGACGGCGGCAGCGCCTCGATCGCCGGTTTCGACGTGGTCAAGGATCGCGCGTCGGTCCGCAAGTCGATCATGCTGACCGGGCAGTTCGCTGCCCTTGACGAATCTCTCACCGGACGCGAAAACCTCATCTTGTTCGGCAGGTTGATGGGTTTGCGCAAACGCGAGGCGAACGGCCGCGCCGATGAACTCCTCGAGGCGTTCAATCTTGTGGAGGCTGCGTCGAGGCGAGTGGGGAAGTTCTCCGGCGGAATGCGGCGGCGTATCGACATCGCCTGTGGTCTGGTGGTCCGGCCGGAGGTGGTCTTCCTCGACGAACCGACCACTGGCCTGGACCCGCGAAGCCGCCAGGATGTCTGGAACATCGTGACGTCGCTGCGCGATCAGGGCATCACCACGCTGCTGACCACCCAGTACCTGGAGGAGGCCGACCTACTCAGCGACCGGATCGTTGTCATCGACAAGGGGCGCGTGATCGCCGAGGGCACGGCCTCTGCGCTGAAGGAAGAGGTCGGTGGCACCTTCTGCGAGGTGATCCCCAGCTATCCCGACGACCTCAAGAAGCTCAAGCAACTCTTGGCCGACATGGTTCCACCGGACCAGATCCGCATCGACATGTCGCGAACCTCGTTGACGATGCCCGCGATCAACGCGACGCAGACGCTCGTGGAGATCGTGCGCCGCACCGACGCCGCCCGCATCGAACTCACCGACGTCGGCCTCCGTCGTCCGTCGCTGGACGACGTGTTCCTGAAGCTGACCGAGTCGCCGACCGGCGGCTCCCCCACGGCGACGTCTCCGGCCACCAGTTCCACGGCAGCCCGGGACCGCCGATGACGACGCTGACCCCGGATCGGGTCGTGTCCTCCGGGAGCGATCGTTCGGTGCATGCCGGCCAGCAGTGGCTGGCCCTCACCAACCGGTCGCTCCGAGGGATGGCCCGCGAAGGACAGTTCCTTCTGTGCATCGTCTCCCCGGTGCTGCTGACCGTCTGCTTCTATGTCCCGTTGCGGACGATCATGGATCTGTACCCCGGGATGGACTATGCCCAGTTCCTGATGCCGGTGATCTGCTTGCAGTCCGTGGGGTTCGTGGCCACCTCCGCTGCCATGCGGGCCGCCACCGACGGCAGCCTGGGATTGAGCAACCGGCTGCGGAGCATGCCGGTGAACATCCTGGTACCACTCATGGCCAGGCTCGCCGCGAACGTAGTACTGCTCATCATCTCGTTGTGCTGGGCCATCATCTCGGGGCTGGTGATCGGGTGGAGACCGGAGTCGGGTCTGCTCAATTTCGCAGGCTTCCTCGGCGTCGCCCTTGTTGTCGGCATAATCCTGGCGTTCGGCGCCGACACGATCGGCGCCCTGTCGCGAAACCCGCAGGCCACCAGCCAGGCCCTCGCCCTACCGCAGTTGATCCTCGGAATGCTCTCCACCGGATTTGTCCCGGAAGAACGATTCCCCGAGTGGATCAGACCATTCGCACGCAATCAGCCGATCTCTCAATTCACCGAATTGATGCGGGGATTCGACGGCGGTGAGGTGACCCTGCGGCTCGCATTGCCCTCGATCTTGTGGGCCACAGGGGTTGTTGTCGCCGCCATCATCGGCGGGGCCTGGGTGATGATTCGGAGCAGCCGACGTTGAGCGAAGACAAACGTCCGCCGCAGGAGCCGCCGGTACCGGTGGTGCCCCGTCGCCCCCGACACCGGGGCGACGGCGATGCCGCCGGGCTCCAGCACTGGTGGCGCACCGAACAGCCCCCGTCCGGACGACGCCGAAGCCGTCCCGACGACCTCCCGACCACACGATTCGAGCGACTCGACCGCAGCGAGGCGGACCAGAGCGATTACGAAGCCCCGGTCACTGCCACCAATCGGACTTTTGTCGGCCCGTGGACACTTCTGTCCCCTGGTGCCGCAGCCGCGGACTGGACTGCCGAACAAGCAGTCCTTCGCCCGTCGGGCCGTGCGGGAGCCACCGCATACCGAGGTGAGCAGCTCACCCAGTTCACCGATCCGGGCGCTCTGGACACCAGCCACGTATCGGCCGAACTCCAGCAGGCCCAGACCGTTCGTCTGGACGTGCGGAAGATCGCCGCTGCTGCTGCGGCCGTCGACGCGGCCGAGCAGGAGTCGGCGGGCGATCACCGCAAGGACCTGGCGACAGCATTTGCCGATCACCCCGACGCCAGTGAGCGCGGAGTCAAGGCGTTCCTGCGGCACGCCCGCATCCTCACCGGTCGGCAGTTGCTCGTCGTCACGCGGGACCGACTCACCCTCATGCAGAGCATGCTGTTCCCGCTCCTGAGCATGGTCATGTTCAAGGTTGTCCTCGGGGACGCCGTCGGACAGGCCACGGGTCAGAACAGTGCGTACGGCACTGTGCCCCTGGTTGTCCTTGTCGGGGCGATGTTCGGCTCGCTCGCCGTGGGCACCCGGCTGATCAGCGAGCGGCGAACAGGACTGCTGACCCGCCTCTACGTACTACCGGTACATCGGGCTGCGGATCTGACGTCGCGTGTCAATGTCGAGCTGATCCGGATCCTGGTCAGTACAGCGATCCTGACAACCGCGGGCCTGGCCATCGGATGGCGCTTCAACCAAGGGGTCCTGCCGGCAATCGGCATCTTCGGGGTCGCCCTCCTTTACGGTGCGGCCTACTCGACGATCGTTCTGACACTGGCGGTTTCGGCATCGAACCTCCCCCTGGTGCCCATCATGTCGCTCATCACGAGCTTGTTGATGTTCTTCAATTCGGGGTTCTCTCCGATCGAGGCCTACCCGGAGATCCTGCAGCCCCTGGTCCGCAACCAGCCCATGACGTGTGCCATCGAGACCATGCGTGCGCTGGCCATCGGCGGACCGGTGGCCGACAGCTTGATCAAGACGGTCGCCTGGGCTGTGGGGGCGATCGTGATCTTTGCCTACCCGGCATTGCGCGGGTACCGACGAGCCGCGGCCTCGCGAACCTGACCGTCCCCTTGGCCGGTCTGGCCTGTTCGAAAACCGCCGAGTTGGGGTGTTGTTGCCTACGATCAACACCTATGCCACCGAAACCGACGCGATGAAGCAGATCGCGGGACGTGACGCCGCCTACTTGTATCTCGGCGACGTGAACTCGTCGACCATCGTGTCGTCGTACCTGATGCCCAATCCCGACGGGCTACCGCTGACGATCGACCACACCGCCGCCGTGGATTGGTTGCGCGGACGCCTCGATGTGTCGGATCTGTTCACCAGCAAACTGATGCGTCTCCCCGGCGACGTCGGCTTGCCCTACTGGGTGCCGGATCCGGCATTCGACCCCGCCGCACATGTCCGGTTCCATGGCGTGACGGATTGGTCCGCGGCCCGAGACCTGGTGGCAGACATCGCGGCCACACCACTCGACCCGTCCCGTCCGCTGTGGCTCATGCATGTCATCACCGACATCCCCGACGCACCGGATCAAACCGGGTTGTCGACACTCGTGGCGCTTCACTACCACCACGCCGCGTTCGATGGGATGTTGTTCAGCACCCTGACGGCCACCATGTTCAGCGACCTGGAGATCACCGACGAAGTCCGTGCCGCAGGCCGGATCGTCGGGGATGCCGAAAAAACGCGGGCGGCGGCGGCGCGGAGAGAGCTCGTCGGCCTGCCCGGTCATTTCTGGCGGTTCGCCCGTGTCTGCGGAACGACAATCCGCCGGACCCGGGAAAAGGCGAAGACATCCGAGCCCGGGATACGTCGCAGCTGGCCGGTCATCCGGTTCAACGCGCCGTTCCGGGGACCGCGAATAGCTGACGGCGTGATGCTCGATCTCCAAGAAGTGCTCGAGTTGCGGTCGCGGGTCCCCGGCGCGACCCTCAACGACCTGATGCTGTCCGTCATCGGAGAGGCGACCAACCGTTACCTGACCCAGGTGGGAGAGCGCCCCGAGTCCTCGATGTCCGCGCTGGTGCCGATGTCGACACGGGCGATGCGTGAGTCCGCTTCGGCGAACCAGTTCGTCCCGATGGTTGTCGACCTGCAGACGGCCGAATCCGATCTCACCACGCGAGTCCGATTGATCTCGGCGGAAACGAGCCGGGAGAAGAAGCGCATCGCCGAGGAGGCGACCCGGGCAGACATCGCGGTGGTGGACGCGATGCCCGCACCACTGCTGCGTCTCCTCGGAGTTCTCTCGCGTCGGCAGTCGAAGTCGGCCTCCACCGCCCCGGCGTTCAACATCGTGGTGACCAACGTCAACGGTGTCCAGATGCGACGGAAGATCTTCGGACTGGAAGTGGTGGGCGGCTTCGGGGTCCAGACCGTGGCCAGTGGATCGACCCTGGCTCACGTGATGACAAACCGGGCCGACAAGCTCGCGGTGTCCATCACGGCCGATCGTGCGTCGCTCCCCGACATCACCGAGTACTGCCGGATCATCGAGCAATCGTTCAAGACCCACCAGGCCGACGTCGGCTGAGACTGCCGGCCGACCACCCCACCGTTCGTCCCCGCCCGTCCAGATCGCGGTCCCGTAGCGCCACAGCGGATCGCGTGGGACGGCCCTGCACATCACCGGAGATCGCCGAATGAAACAGGTCACCGCGCGTGACGCCGCATACCTCTACCTCGGGGACGGAGTCGCGACGGCCACGGTGGTCAGCTGCCAGGTTGTCGTGAACCCCGCCGGCCGACCGCTCGAGCTCACCGAGGATCGCCTCCTGGAGTGGATCAGCGAACGGATCTGGATCTCAGACCTGTTCACCAGCAAGCTGATCCGGCTGCCCTCAGACATCGGTTACCCCTATTGGGTTCCTGATCCGGGTTTCTCCGCAGCCGCCCACCTGCAGGTGCACCGCAACGTCGGCACGTGGGCTTCGGCGATCGAGCTCGTCGAGCAGTTCGGGGACTCGCCGATGGATCTGGCCCACGCACCCTGGCTCATGCACGTCATCCCCGACGTCACCGGCGTGCCAGGCCACGCCGGCCTGTGCAGTCTCGTGGTGTTCCGGTTCCATCACATCGCCTTCGATGGCGTCACCTCGGCGACCTTGGGCGAGAAGGTGTTCGACGACGGTGTCGTGAGCGACGCAACACGCGCGGAGGGCCAGGTCGTCGGGAAGGGCACTGCATCTCGCGCGGCGCTGACCCGTCGGGAACTCCGGCGTGGACCCGCGCTCTGGAGCCGGTTCGCACAAGAGGGTATCGGGATCGTGCGGGCATCGAGACAGCAGAGGCGAGCACAGGCGGGCGGTGTTCGGCCCCACCGGGTTTGGCCGGTCACCCGCTTCAATCACGACTTCCGCGGCCCCCGCACGGTAGGCCACATCCTCTTCGACCGCGGCGATGTGCTCGAGATGAAGTCTTCGTTGGGTGGCGCCACGGTCAACGACCTCATGTTGTCCATTGTCGGACAGGCTGTTCACGACTATCTCGGTCGCAGGAACGAGACCCCGCCATCGTCGCTGTCTGCGCTGGTACCGGTGTCGACGAGGGGAATGCGTGAAGCGGATACGGCAAACCAGTTCGTTCCGGTGGTCGTGGATCTGGTGACCACCGAAGCGGATCCCCGGGTGCGGATATCGCTGATCGCCGCGGAGACCGCACGTAAGAAGAACAGGGTCAAACAGAAGTTGGCGGAACAGACGACGGGGTTCATCGACATCGTGCCCGCCCCGGTCCTCCGGCTGCTCGGTTCCGGGCGGCCGCGCCGCAAGAAGTCAGTCGCGCCACCCCGTTTCAACGTGGTGATCACCAACCTGCCCGGGATCGCGAGACACGGTAGTTTCTGCGGGATGAACATCGTGGACAGCTTCACCATGCAACCGGTCGGCTCGGGTGCAACTCTGGCTCACGCGATCTCCGACCGTGGCGACCACATCGCCATGTCGATCACGGTCGACTCGGCAGTGATGCCCGACATCGGCGAATACTGTCAGATCGTCCGCGAGTCATTCGAGACGCACCGAGCCACCATCATCTGAGGTCAGCGAGCTATGCCCCCTCCACGATCACAGCGCCGGGGACCGTCTCGTGTCTCGGTGATCATCCCGGTCAGAAACGGCATGCCCTACCTGATCGAGCAGATGAAAGCTCTTGCCGCTCAGGACTATAGAGGCGACTGGGAGGTGGTGATCAGCGACAACGGTTCGACCGACGGATTGCGCGAGTTCATCGATGGCCCAGCGATCCCCGACGGTCTCCACGTCGTCTACGTCGACAGTTCTGCGGTGCCGGGGGCGTCGCATGCGCGTAATGCGGGCGCCGAGGCCGCCCGAGGCGATTTTCTCGCGTTCGTCGACAGTGATGACCGGGTACGTCCACACTGGCTCAGCAGCATGGCGGCCGCCGCAGAAGCCGCCGACCTCGTATCGGGATCCCTCGACACCGAGGCGCTCAACACCCCTGGGGTTCGGACGTGGCGGCCGATTCCTTTGCCCGAGGACGGTTGGCCGGTACCGGGCTGGTATCCGACCGCCATCGGCGCGAACATGGGCGTGTGGCGCGATGTCCACGACCGTATCGGCGGATTCGACGAGGCCTTTGTCCACACGGCCGAGGACAACGACTACGTATGGCGCGCACAACTGGCGGGGTACGTGCTCGTACACAGCTCTGAAGCCCTGCTCGACTACCGACTGCGCAACACCTACCGGTCGCTGTGGAAACAGATCTACGTTTATGGCCGGGGGGCGGCGCAGATACATGCCCGCTACCGGGAGATGGGGTTCACCCAATACAACCGGCCGCTGCTGTTCCCGCTGGTGGTGACGTCGCTCGCTCTTCGCAATCCTCTTCTGCCGCAAGCAGTCACCCGCATGAACACCGGTCGCTGGATTTATCACGTAGCTCACGAGGCGGGCAAGATCCGCGGCGGGATCACCCACCGCGTGCTGTGCTTGTGAAGCCTTCGGGCATCGACAGTTCGACGGCGGTCAGCGGTGGGCGCGGGGCGTGAGCCGAGTCTGCGGCGGCCGGATCAGGTTCCGAAGGGTGAATCGCTGCGAGACGGGATCATATGCCCGAAAGGGCACCCAGTTGATCAGATAGAAGGGCATGGCGACAACAAGCATCTGCACCACCGCCTTCGCTCGCTCTTTGGGCAGCCCATGCACTTTGAAGGTTCGCTGATCTCGCAGGCAGTACCTGAAGTATGCCGGGGGCGGGGTGAGGTATCGCCGGCCGGAGATTGTTGCGTCGGCGCCCGGGATCAGGCCGATCCGGACACCGTTCCGCTTGAGGCACAGGGTCAGATCAAGATCCTCGAACACGTCCGAGCGCATGCAGCTGCACGAGCGCGCCTGCTCCCACGCCGTTTTTGTCATTGCCATGTTCGACCCGAACAACCGCTGAAGATCTGGCCCCTCGGACCCCGGCCGCTCTGACATCGCGGCCAGTTCGGCCCGCGCATCGTCGGTGATACCGATGTGCGATCGGCGAAAGCGATCCTGGAACGGCAGATCATATGAAGTGCACAAGCCGGTGCCCGCTTCGTAAACGTCACCGTACTGGTCGAAGAACTCGTTGATCGACTGCGCCCACCCGGGACCGACGCGCGAGTCGGCATCGATGCGAGCGATCACATCACCCCGGGCATTGTCGAAACCGACTGTGCGGGCGTGGATCACGCCCTGTTCGGTGGCCACCACCGACCGGAACTTGCCGTACTTCGAAGCGAATTCCTCAACAAGCGAAGCCGTTTCATCAGTCGAGTTGTTGTCCACCACCACGATCTCGTACAGGTGGGTCAGTTGCGGTACCAAGCTGGCGAGGCAACCCCTGAGAGTCTCGGCCTCGTTGTAGGCCGGGATCACGACGGTCAACCGAGATTCGTCCATGGCCCCACCGTAGCCACCGGCGTTGACGGAGGACAATTGGACATTCAGTTGGGTAAATCAATAGATCAGATCCACGATGCGAGTCGCGACCATCATCACCGTCGCGTGCGGCCCGGACGAGCCGGCCGTCGGCAGGATGGAGGCATCGATCACCCTCAGACCATCGAGCCCGTTCACCGCTCCGGCCCAGTCCGTGGCCACCCCCATCGGCAGCGTGCCCCAGGCGTGCTGTGAGGTCCTGAGCACCGGATCGATCTGAGCGCTCCCCTTCTCCGCGCACGCGGCAAAGTGATCACTTTCGAACATCGCCCGCAGTCGCTCGGCCCACACGCCCAGGGTGCGCGTGTCAGCGCCGTCGAGTTCACCGAGGTCGACCTGCAGGCCGTGCGTCGCATCCCAGGAAAGGGATCCGGCGCGGTGCGGACGCATCAGAGCGGCCCCGAAAGCCGGTCCCGTCACCGGCAGACCGTCGATGAAGTCGGCGAAGTCTCCTCCGTAACAACGTAACTCGACACCGTCGGACGTGTGCACCACAGACTGCAGCAACGCCGGGGGCTTCGCGACGGGCAGCGACGCGGGGCCGAACCGCACGAGCACTTCGCGATGCTCCCACACATCCAGGCTCTGAATCTGCACGCCCGGTGACCGGATCAGCAGCTCTGCAGTCCCCAGGGTTCCGGCGCAGACAATCACTTCGTCAGCAGTGAAGACATCGTCACCGACGGCGACTCCCCTGACGCGCCCTCCCCGCACCACGAGCTCGGTGGCGGCAGCGCCGGTGAGCAGACGCAGGCCGGGCCGGCCGCCATCGTCAGCCATCCAGTGCGCGGCCGACCGACGTAGGGGGCCGTCCCGATTCGAACGCACCCGATTGATCCCCAGATCGGTCCACGGCGCCTCAACACGCGCAAGACCCTTTGATTCCCAATGACTCTCGAACGCCTCGGCATACGCACCGATCTCATCGTCGGCAAATGCCGAGACATGCATCGAGCCGCCGCCCTGCGCGCCACCATCAAGACTGTCGTAGGTGTCGGCGATCACCGGCATCGGCCAGATCTCCTCGCACCAGCCGGTGAAATCCGAACGGTGCCAACGCAGGAAGTATCCGCCGTTGACCACCGACGAGCCGCCCACACCGCGCCCTCGGGGTAGGTCGAACCCCTGCCTGCTCCGATACCGCGCCACCCGATCCGAACCCGGTCCAATCGGAAGTCGGTCCAGGCGCAGCGCGGATGGCCCCGGCGAACCGGGGCCGGCCTCGAGCCACAGGACCCGCCGATCCGGATCTCGGGAAAGGCGCTCGGCGACAACACTTCCGCTGCTGCCTGCGCCGACAACAATGACGTCCGCGCCGACATCGGCAGCTCCGCTCATCAGGTCATCGAGGGGCGACGCGGGGGCGCGCTTCGGTCGACACTGCATTACTGATCCGCGGATAGAGTGCGTCGATGCTGCGGCCGGCGAGCGCCCCCTGCCACAGACCTGCGCCATAGGCCAGATCGTCGAGCCGTTTGAGCACCATGAACCGCCACCAGCCGACGCGAGCACCGGGCTCGGGGTTCACCAGCTCCAAACGGACCCACTCGTATGCTGCCTCCCCGACCGCAACGGTGAGCAGCAGCAGCCGAAAACGCTTGGACACCAAGGCGAGGAGAATCGACAGCGGCCAATAGTGGCGACACATCGCAGACGCCGACTGCAACACCCCGAATCCCACCGACTGCGCTGTGAGTTTGGCGGCCGTGCGGGCGGCATCGGGCATGGACGACACCCGGCGGTGCAGCCGCCCGCCGATCACCCCGAAGACAGCGAGGGCGGCCATGACCCCCCAGACCGTCCCCGTGACCAGAGCCGCCATCGCCGCCGCCATGGGAACGGTGAGGGCCAAGGGAGCACCCATGCCCGGATGACGGCCCGACAGCAGCGCCGCGCCGGTACCGTAATACCGTTTGCGGTCGAGGCTCTTGGAGAGACGATGCCGATGGTCGTGGGCGACGGTGGCGATGGGGTCGTATCGCAGCGACCACCCGTCTGCATGAAGCCGCCAGCACAGGTCCACGTCCTCGGCGACCTCCATCGACTCGTCGAATCCGCGAAAGCAGTTGCGGCGCACGATCATTGCAGCGCTGGGGACGTAAGGAATGCGCGACCGGGGTGCTACCGGACCTTCTCGGCGGCCCATGTCGAGGGAAGAACACAGGGCTTCGTACCGGGAGGTGGCGCCGCCGCCCGGCTCGAGCGCGACGATTCGTGGCGCCGCCAGGGCGACCTTCGGGTCCGAGAAGTGGCCGAGCAACTTGGTGAGCCAATCATGCTCTGGCACGACGTCGGAGTCGAGGAAAGCGAGCAACTCGGTGTCCGCGTGGGCGGCTCCCCTGTTACGCGCCGCTGCGGGTCCACGACTGCGCTCGAGGCGGATCACCTGGGCGCCTGGCGCCTCGATCGGTACGGTCGACCCGTCGTCGACGACGATGACCTTGTGTCCGCCCAGACCCGGTAGCAGCCGGTCGATTCCGGACTGGTTGTCGCGCACCGGGACCACCACGGTGACGTCGGTGTCGGTCGGGCCGAACATCGGCCGTGGGTGACCGACGCCGGCATCGAGCAACTTCCTGGCCAGTTGCGAGGTGGTGCGGTCGTGCACCGTGAGCCGGCCGTCGGCGTCGAGTAGGCCGCCGGCCAACTCGGACAGGTTCAGGAGCCGGGTCGGCGATCCCCCGATGATGTGGCGACGATCGTCGGAGATCATGCAGCGTGGATCGAGCTGCACCTGGAATCCGGGCGGCGGGACCGCGACGTCGGGATCGACCGGGACGTCGACCTGTGATCCGTCCGGATCCCCACCTTCGTCTTCGCGCTCGTCCTGACGACTTCCGGCGATCACGTGAGCATCCCGTTCGAGTCAGGCTCCCACCGACCGACAGCGTCGGCCAGCCGCACGGCCATGTCGCTGAGCATTCGCCTCCCTTCGGCGGCCGAAGCCGCCATCGGATCGCCGAGTATCCCGTTGTCACTCACAGCTGCCACTCCCCCTGCACGCATCGATGCCATCAATTCGGACACCGGAGTCACGTTGCCGCTGACCATCTCCTCGACGCGCACCGTCATCGGCGAGATGTGCAGCAACAGCGACGTTTCCGTATAGCCGGCATGTGCGTCGGCGCCCGGAGAGGCGCATCCGAACCATGCCACTTCCCGACCCTCGGTGCGCAGTTGCGACACCGCCGACAGCAACGTTCTCCCGTTGCCACCGTGAGCGTTCACGAACACCAACCGGGCCGCCCATCGGCAGGCGCTGCGCCCGTACTCGACCAGCACCGAGTGCAGCACCTCGTGCCCGATGGAGATGGTCCCGGGGAATCCCTCGTGCTCCCCGGCCGCACCGTAATTGAGTGGTGGCGCAACCATCAGGTCGACCCCCGGAGCCCTTGGCTCCGGGCTCGATCCGGTTGCGGCATCGGCAACGGCAGTCGCTATCCGCACATCGGTGTCGAGTGGCAGGTGTGGCCCATGTTGTTCGATGGAACCCAACGGGACGAGGACCGTGGCCGACCGATCATCCAACTCGGTCCAGCTTCGGAAGCCGAGCCCGCCCGAAGGTGTCATTCGGACAATGGTAGACCGTTGCCGCTTCGCCCCGAAGGGCTTTGCCGCCCGAGCATTCGCTCGGCACCTGGTTTACTTGGCACCCGACAGTATTTGGATGTGACGCGCTGCGCCCGCCGGGTGGCGTGCGTGGTGGACCACTCGACGATGAGGTGCGATACATGGCAAAGAACGGACCGCTGAGCGGAATACGCGTGATCGAGTTCGCAGGCATCGGCCCCGGGCCGCACGCAGCGATGATGCTGGGAGATCTGGGCGCAGACGTCGTGCGGATCGAGCGTCCCGGCAAGCTTCCCAAAGAGGGACAGGTCGCCGACCAGCTCTTGCGCAACCGCACGGTGGTCGAGGCGAACTTGAAAGATCCTACGGACAAAGAGGCGATCATGAATCTGATCGCCAAGGCCGATGTCGTCATCGAAGGCTTCCGTCCCGGCGTCACCGAACGCCTCGGTTTCGGTCCCGATGATGTCGCGGCCGTCAATCCCCGTGTGGTCTACGGACGGATGACAGGGTGGGGCCAGGACGGCCCGCTGTCGCAGGTGGCCGGCCACGACATCAACTACATCTCGCTGACCGGCCTGCTGCATGCCGTCGGCCGGGCCGACGAGGTCCCCACCCCACCGCTCAATCTGTTCGGCGATTTCGGCGGCGGATCCATGTTCCTCGTGCAGGGAATCCTGGCGGCGCTCGTGGAGCGCGAGAAGTCGGGCAAGGGCCAAACCATCGACGCCGCAATGGTGGACGGTGCCTCGGTGCTCGGCCAGATGATGTGGGCCTTCCGCGGGACGGGCCTGTGGGGCAATGAGCGCGGCGCCAACCTGCTCGACACCGGCGCCCCGTTCTACGACGTCTACGAGACCTCCGATGGAAAGTACTTCGCCGTGGGCGCCATCGAGCCACAGTTCTATGCCCTTCTGCTCGACGGGATGGGACTCGCCGATGACGAAACACTCCCCGACCAGCTCGACATGCCTCAGTGGCCGGCCATGAAGATCCGATTTGCCGAGGTGTTCAAGTCCAAGACCCGCGACGAGTGGACCGCGATCTTCGACGGAACAGACGCGTGCGCCACGCCGGTACTCGACTGGGAAGAGGCGCCGCAGAACAAGCATCTGGCCAGTCGTCGATCCCTGGTGGAGATCGACGGCGTCATGCAAGCCTCTGTGGCACCGCGCTTTTCGCGGACAGTGCCCGACACACCCGCCGCACCGGCCCGCACCGCAGCCGACCCCGCCACGCTCTGGCAGGACTGACCGACCCAGACACGAACGACGGCCCATCCCGCGTGCGGGGTGGGCCGTTGTCGTATCCGCCGTGTGGCCGGTTAGACCTTGGTGGCGCCCATGTCCACCTCGATAGAGGAGGCGGTGATGAACTTGGCGCGTGTGGAGCAGAGGTACATCACCGCGTCGGTGATGTCGCCGGACTTGGCCATCCCGGGCAGGATCGGCTCGAAATGCGCCTTGTACTCGGGCATCTCGAACACCTTGAAAGCATCGGCGTCTTCGATGCACATCGGGGTCTCGACGCCGTAGGGGTGAACGGTGTTGACCCTGATCTTGCTGCGGCCCAGCTCTTTTGCGGTTGTGTGCGCCAGCCCGACCAAGGCATGTTTGGACGCCGAGTAGGACGCCTGCATCGGCATCGACTTGATCCCGGCGACGGAGCTGATGATCACGATCGAGCCCCCGTTGCCCGCTTCAAGCATCGCCGGGATGGTCGCCTTGAGCGTCTTCCAGGATCCGTTCACGTTGACATCGATGACGTCCATGAACTGGCTCTCGGTCATCTCGTGGACGCTGCCCCAGGTGAGCACACCGGCATTGACGATGACGTAGTCGAGTCGGCCGAATTGTGCGACGCCGTCGGCAACGAGCTGCTGCTGGCCCGCCAGGTCACGGGTATCGAGTTGGCGGGCAAGAATATTGCCCCCCGCGGCCTTGACCTGGCGCACGGTCTCTTCCATGTCTTCGGCGGTGGCCACCGGATAACCGATCTTGGTGACCTCACCACATACGTCGAGCCCGATGACCGATGCGCCTTCCTCGGCGAATCGGATCGCGTGACTGCGGCCCTGTCCGCGGGCGATGCCCGTGATGTAGACGACCTTGCCGTCGAAATCTCCCATATCGGCCACTGCCTCCGTCGATCTGAACGTGGGTTGAGTACCACGCCACATTACAACAAACTGTAACGTGTTCTAGTCGAATCAACCTGCCGGAGGCGCCCCGGGATCTACGAGGTGGTTTCGCCGAATCGCTTCTCGAAGCCTTCGGGGATGATGATGTCGTCGCGGGTGAGGTCGTGAATGCTGCGGCGGCCCAGTCCCATCAGCGCCGAGTCGATTCCGCCGCGCATGATGTCGAGGACGTTCTCGACACCGGTCTGGCCGTTGGCGGCCAGGCCCCAGAGGTAGGCGCGGCCGATCATCACCGCATCGGCACCGAGGGCGAGGGCCTTGACGACGTCGCTGCCGCGCCGCACCCCGCCGTCGAGGAGTACCTCGATGTCTTTGCCGACGGCGTCGGCGATCGGTCCGAGCATCCGGATGGTCGCCGGGGTGCCGTCGAGGTTGTTGCCACCGTGATTGGACACCGAGATGGCGGTGGCCCCGATGTCCACGGCGCGCTTGGCGTCGTCGATGCGGGTGATGCCCTTGACCATGAACGGCCCGCCCCACTCCTCCCGCAGCCACTGCAGGTCTTCCCACCGCGGCGGTGCGGTCTGCATCCACTGTCCGTATGCGCCGAAGAAGGTCGGTGCCTGCTGCGCCTTGTCCACCACGTTCGGCGCGGTGAGGTCGGGGATGATGGGCTTGCCCTTGTTGAACCAGTCCCAGGCGTAACGCGGTCGCATCGCGATCTCGGGAGCCAGTTTCAGCAGGGCCTTGAGGTCGACCTTCTCCGGGATCTCGGGGCTGCCCCAGTCACGCCCCATCGAGAACGACCAGTCCGTGGTGACGATGAGACCTTTCGCGCCGGCCTCGCGGGCCCGTTCGGCGCGCTTGAGGATGTCCTCGCGAGAGTTGAGCCAGTAGGCCTGGAAGAAGATCTTGTCGTTGACTGCGGTGACCTCCTCGATCGGCTTGGAGGCGAAACTCGACAGACCCATGGCGGTACCACGGGCGGCGGCTGCCCGAGCGACGGCGACCTCGCCTTCTTTGTCGACGGCCTGGACGCCGGTCGGCGAGATCATCACCGGAAATGAAATGTCTTGACCCATCACGGTTGTCGACAGTTCCCGCTCGGCGTGCGCGCCGACGACGTGGGGCGCGAACCCGAGTTCGGCAAACGCATCCACGTTGTCGTTGACCGTGATGCCCTTCTCGCTTCCGGCGATCAGCGACGAATACACCGACTTGGGAAGTCGCTTCTTCGCTCGCCGCTGGGCTTCGGCGACACTCTCGAACCAGGGATTGACCATGGGGTGTTGATTCCTTTGCTCACCGGCGACTTTGCCGGGTTGTGGTGTGGGAGTTCGCCTTCGGTATCAAAGGCGACTCCGGGTGAGGCCGCGTCGTTCAGTGGCAGGCCGAGGCGGCCGCCGGCGTGAATCCGGCCAGCGGGTTCTCGTCGCAGTCACGCGAGGGCGGACGGGTCATCAGGGTCAACGGCACACCACGCGAGTGGTCCTTGTTGGCCGAGGGCACGCTGCGGTCGCCGGCCAGCAATTCTTCGCCATAACCCTGAACACATTCGGGGTCGGGTCCGGCCAGGGGAAGACCGGTGAAGAACTTGGCGGCCATGCATCCTCCGCGGCACGCGTCGAAGTGCTGGCACTTGGTGCAGGCGCCGGCGTTCTGGGGTTCGCGGAGTTCGAGGAACAGGTCGGACTGCTGCCAGATCGTCTTGAACCCGCCGTCGGACAAGATGTTTCCGGCGAGAAAGTTCTCGTGGATGGCGAACGGGCAGGCGTACACATCACCGACGGGGTCGATCAGGCACACCACGCGGCCGGCGCCACAGAGGTTCAGACCGGGCAGCGCACCCTGGCCGGACTCGGCGAACGCCGACAGGTGGAAGAACGAGTCGCCGGTGAGTACCCCTTCGCCGTGCGCGACGAGCCAGTTGTACAGGTCGCGCTGCTGTTCGGGTAGCGGGTGCAGGTCATCCCAGACGTCGGCACCTCGACCGGACGGCCGCATCCTGGTGATACGCAGGGTTGCGCCGTAACGGTCCGCGAGCGCCTTGAACTCATCAAGCTGGGTGACGTTCTGCCGGGTCACCACCACGCTGATCTTGGCGTCGGCGAACCCCGCCTCGTGTAGGTTCTCGAGCGCCTTGATCGCCATCGCATACGACCCCGGGCCGCGAACTGCGTCGTTCACCTCGGCGGTCGCGCCATCGAGTGAGATCTGCACGTCGACGTAGTCGCTGGCCGCGAGACGCTGGGCGACCTTCTTGTCGATCTTGAGGCCGTTGGTGGAGAACTTCACTCCCACTTGGTGATCGGTGGCGTAGTCGACCAATTCCCAGAAGTCGGGCCGCACCGTCGGCTCGCCGCCACCGATGTTGACGTAGAACACCTGCATGCGCTGCAGCTCGTCGATGATGGCCTTGCACTGCGCGGTGTCGAGCTCACGTGGGTCGCGCTTGCCCGAGGAGGACAGGCAGTGCACACACGACAAGTTGCACGCGTAGGTCAGCTCCCACGTCAGGCAGATCGGTGCATCGAGACCTTTTTCGAACTGGTCGACCAGGCGGCCGACGGGCTGAGACGACGCCGAGGGGCGGTCGAGAACAGAAGTCATGGGGGTTCCTCACAGAACACGTACCGGCGGCAAGGATTTGCCGGACCGCACGCGCCGGGCTGCGACGCGTGCGGCTGTGCCGGACTTAGGAGTTGGGGACGATCATTCCCGAAACAGCCAGTGCAGAGAGCGCACTGACATACAGGTGCCGGTCGGCATCGCCGATGCCGGCAGCTGCCAGCGCGTCGTCGGCACTCGCGTGGTCACCGAGCGACTGCACGACCTCGACCACCGTCAGGTTCTTGAGGAACGACAGCTTGCGAGTGCCGAAGTGGTACAACAACGCTCCGAAAGGCTCGGGACGCAGTGCGACCGACGAGTTCAGCACCCACGCGCGATCGGCGTCGAAAGCGGTTGCTCGATCGGTGGTGACAGACACGTCAGTAGACGCCGCACATGCCGTCGATCGACACCTCTTCGACCAGGGATTCGGTGACCAGTTCGGTCTCGGTGGTGGCGTCCGACTGCGAAGGATTCTGAGCTGTCATGGGGATTACCTCCTGTTGTGGGTGTGACGACCACCATAATGGCACTCAGTGCACAAACGCTAGGGGTTGAGTCGAATCAACACGAGATTTACGCGAAAACCGTCCGAAAGGACAGGTACTACAGCCCCATGTCGCGGCCGATGATGTCCTTCATGATCTCGGTGGTGCCACCGAAGATCGTCTGGATCCGCGAGTCGACATAAGCCTTGGCCACGGGATATTCGTTCATGTAGCCGTATCCGCCGTGCAGCTGGACACAGTGGTCGATCACTCGCTTGGCGAGTTCTGTGGTCCACCACTTGGCCTTCGCCGCGTCCACCGCCGTCAGCTCTCCCTCGACCACGGCAGCCAGGCACCGATCGATGTACTGTTCTGCGATGTCGAGCTCGGTGCTCATCTCCGCAAGGACGAACCGGTTGTGCTGGAACGTTCCGATCGGTTGTCCGAAGGCCTTGCGGTCCTTGGTGTATTGCAGCGTGTCGGTGAAGACCTGGCGCGCACCGGCGATGGCACCGATGGCTATCGACAGCCGCTCGGACGGCAGGTTGTGCATCAGGTGGTAGAAACCCTTGTTCACCTCACCCAGAACGTTCTCGACCGGCACCCGGACGTCGGTGAAGTGCAGTTCGGCGGTGTCCTGCGCGTGCTGGCCCATCTTGTCCAACTTGCGGCCGCGTTCGAATCCCGGCATTCCGCGTTCGACGACCAGCAGGGTGAACCCCTTGTGCCCACCGTTCGGGTCAGTCCTGGTGACAACGATGACCAGGTCGGAGTTGATGCCTGCCGAGATGAAGGTCTTGGAGCCGTTGAGCACCCAGTGGTCGCCGTCGAGCACTGCGGACGTCTTGATGCCGGCGAGGTCGCTGCCTGCGCCGGGCTCGCTCATCGCGATGGCGCCGATCAGCTCGCCGGAGGCAAAGCCCGGAAGCCAGCGTTGCTTTTGTTCGTCGTTGGTCAGTTTTGCCATATAGGGCCCGACCACATCGTTCTGCAGACTCAACGCAGGCGTTGCGGATCCGAACTTCGCCAGCTCTTCGACGATGACGGCGTTGAAGCGGAAATCCTCGATCCCGCCGCCACCGAACTCCTCCGGCAGATTGAACCCGATCAGCCCGTACTTGCCGGCGGCGAGATACGCCGATCGGTCGACCTGGCCTTCCCGTTCCCACTGCTCCGCATGAGGTGCGATCTCCCGTTCAATGAACTGGCGGGTGGTCTCCCTCAGCTGATCGTGTTCGGTCTCGAATACAGTTCTACGCATCGTGTTCCCTCTCAACGTCATTCACGTCTGATAACCGTCTGTTCGGAGCGGTATCGATGTGCCCCGACCACGCCGTCGAGGTGAGGGAACGCTCGTTCACTTCATGCCCCGGCAAGTGGGGCAATCGTAGTTGATCGGCACCGGGCGGCAGATCCTTTTGAGGCTTTAGGGCCAGCCTTTTGAGGCGACAGGAACAGGCCGCTGTTCGACATCTACCATGGGCGATGTCGCACGCCGGCGACCGCGAGACGCACCGGAGGTGAAGCCGTGCCCAGTGGACGGCGATCGGCGTGACCGCTCAGATCGGGCGGCGGCCGAGCACCACCAAGGCGAAGATCACCGATGCCGCGATCGACCTGTTCACGGAGGTCGGCTTCGACGAGACCAGTGTCGACGATGTCGCCGCCGCCGCCGGGATCGCCCGGCGGACCCTGTTTCGCTACTACCCCTCCAAGAACGCGATCGCGTGGGGTGACTTCGACGAGCACCTGCAGGACATGCGCAGGCTGCTTGCCGACCTTCCCGCCGACATGCCCGTCGCCGACGCGCTGCGAACCGCACTGCTCGCCTTCAACGAGGTCCCGGACGAGCACCTCGAACATCACCGTCGGCGGATGCACCTGCTGCTGAGCGTTCCGGCCCTGCAGGCGCATTCGATGCTGATGTACACCGGATGGCGCGATGTGGTCGCCGAGTTCGTCGCGATGCGCACCGGCACAGACGCCTCCGATCACGGCCCGCAGACGGTCGCCTGGATGCTTCTCGCCGTGGCGCTCGCCGCGTACCAGCAGTGGCTCGACCGGCCCGACTCCGATCTGGGCGACCTGCTCACGCGCGGTAGCCATATCCTGAGCGTGGGCCTCACAAGCGAGTTGGGGCCGCTCGGACGCACTGGTAATCTCGACTAGAACGTGTTCCAGTTTTGTCCGTGGCGTCCGCTATGCCGTCAGGCGAGGAGGTAGGCCGGTGACCGTGTCCCCGCACAGCACCCGCAGCATTGTGCTGACCGTGGCCGAGGTGATCGACGAGACCGGCGACGCCAAGTCCCTGGTCTTCGACGTACCGGAAGAGTCGGCCGAACGATTCCGCTACAAGCCGGGTCAGTTCCTCACGCTGCGCATACCGAGCGATCAGACGGGATCGGTGGCTCGCTGCTACTCGCTCGCCTCGAGCCCGTTCGCCTCGGAGAAGCCCAAGGTGACCGTCAAGCGCACCGCAGATGGCTACGGGTCGAACTGGGTCTGCGACAACGTGTCCGCCGGAGATCAGATCGAGGTGCTGCCGCCCTCAGGTGTGTTCACCCCGGCCGATCTCGGCGCGCCGATCCTGCTCCTCGCCGCAGGCAGCGGGATCACGCCCGTGATGTCGATCCTCAAGTCCGCCCTGCTCAAGGGCACCGGGCGCGTGTATCTCTGTTACGCCAACCGCAGCGAGAACGACGTGATATTCGCCGCGGAACTTCGTGCGCTGCAGGAACAGTTCCCCGAACGGCTCACCGTGGTGCATTGGCTGGAGACTGTTCAGGGCCTCCCGACGATGCAGAAGCTGGCAACACTCTTGCGTCCACTGAAGGCCTACAACGCATACATGTGCGGCCCGGGTCCGTTCATGGACGTGGTGCACAAGGCCCTTGCCGAGGTCGGGATGTCGCACCACCAGGTTCATGCCGAGGTGTTCTCGTCGCTCTCCGGTGACCCGTTCGAGGACTCCGAGCCCGAAGAACTCACCGAGGAACAGATCGCCGACGCCGCATCGGTGGAGGTCGAACTCGACGGCGAGGTGCACGAGTTGTCGTGGCCCCGTAGCCGGACACTGGTGGACATCATGTTGTCGGCCGGGCTGGACGTTCCGTACTCCTGCCGTGAAGGCGAATGCGGGTCGTGCGCGTGCACGGTCACCGAGGGCACCGTGGCGATGGAGAACGTCGGGGCTCTCGACGAAGAGGACATCGAAGACGGGTACATCCTCGGATGTCAGGCCCGGCCCACGTCCGACACCCTCAAGATCGAGTTCTGACCCGCGTCTTCGGAACCCGTCACCGCAGTGATCGGTAGTGTGCACGCTCCTGCGCGGTGAGGTGTTCGGTGGCGTAACTCAGTGCGGTGCGGCCCATCTCGGCGGCATGCTGGTCGAGGAAGTCGATCAGCAGACGGCGGTCGACGCGTTTTCCCGTCTCCCGCAACATCCAACCGACCGCTTTCTGGATCAGGTCGCGACGGTCATCGAGCAGCGTGGGGGCCAACGCGAGAAGCGTTGTGCCGTCACCGGCTCTGATGAATGCGAAGGTGGCCAGCACGGCCACCCGCCTACGCCAGAGGTCGGTGTCGGCGGCGAGCCCGAGGAGCAGCGTGCGGTCCCGCTCGCCCCTCTCCCGGTCGCAGCGCAGAAGCCATTGTCCCAGGATGTATTCCGCAGACGAGTCGACAAGATCCCAGTTGTTCACCCGGCCCCGGTCCACGGCGGACAGATAGAGGTCCACCCAGGCAAGGCGGTCCTGGTCGCTCCGAGCTTTCTCGAAACCCGAGCGCACGAGGAACAATCCGGTGAGCCGGTGTTCGTGAATGTCGCTGTCCAGCAGGACGTTCACCTGACTGCGGTCGAGGCCACAAAACCTCTTGGCGATCTTCCGTTGCTGCGGGACGGGAACGCCGCCAAAGCGGTCGCCCTCGCCGTAGTCACCCGGCCCCGTCCGGAAGAACTTCGCCGAACTCGCGGCCCGGTCCGGATCCCCCAACTCATCGATGGCAGCCATCACCGCTGCGGCCGAAAGGGTTTCGGCGGTGCCGACGGCATCCATCAGCTCAGAGTCCGCTCACTCCAGGACGTCGGAGATCGGCGCGTGGGCGAGCAGCTTGTTACGCATCTTCATCACCGCTCCGGCCTTGCCTGCCCCGACCACGGCGGTGAGCAGCCCGTCCCGGCTGTAATAGACCACGAACTTGGTTCCGTCGTCAGAGATCACGTGCACGTCGTCGCCTGGCGAGGGATGGCCCAGCGCCTGGACCTTGATGTCGAACTGGTCGCTCCAGAAGTAGGGCACAAACGGCCGCGGGTTATCGGCCTCGGTGCCGAGGATCGTGTACGCCACCTTTGCCGCCTGCTCGATGACGTTGTTCCAGTGCTCAACCCGCGACGGTTTGCCCTGTGCGTCACGCCAATTGGCAACATCGCCGATGGCGTACACGTCGGGAGCACTGGTTCGCCCGGTCTCGTCACACGCGATACCACCGCCGTCGCCGCCGTCGGCGAATGCGATACCCGACCCTTCGAGGTAGTCGATCACCGGCGTCGACCCGATGCCGAGAACGACGATGTCGGCGGGTAGTTCGGTGCCGTCGGCGAGAGTGACGGCGCTGACCTTCTGATCGCCGACGATGTCGGAGACGCCGATCCCGGTCTTGATCTTCACACCGCGTTCGGCGTGGATCCTGCCGACCATCGCGCCCACCTGCTCACCCAGCGCAACCGCGAGGGGCGCGAGGGCCGGTTCCACCACGGTGACGTCGAGACCTCGGGTGTGCAGACTGGCGGCGACCTCGCAGCCGATGAAGCCGGCACCGACCACCACTGCGGTGCGCGCGCCGTCGATCTCCGAACGCAGTGCCAGCGCGTCGTCGACCGTGCGCAGCACGTGCACGCCCGCCTTCCCGCGGGCGAACGGCAGAGTGCGCGGGTTCAGACCGGTCGCCAGCACGAGCGTGCCGTACGAAAGGGTCTCCGGCGCGCCGCCGCCGACCGGTTCGGTGGTGACCGTGTGCGACGCGGGATCGACTGCGATGACCCGGGTTCCGGTGCGCAGATCCACCTTCTTGTCGTCGTAGAACTCGGCCGGCTTGAGGTCGACCCGGTCCTGATCGCCGATGAGTACCGATTTCGACAGCGGCGGACGATCGTAGGGCGGGTGCTCTTCCTGGCCGATCAGTACGAGGTCCCCGTCGTATCCCTCATTACGGAGATCTTCGACCAGTCGGGCTCCCCCGAGCCCGGCTCCGACAATCACGATCGCGGCGCTCATCGCCACCTCACATCCTGGATACGGCCTGCACATTGATTTGACATCTTCAGCCCGGTCCCACCGGTTGCAGCCCGGCGAGCAGCCAATTGCCGTCGACCTTACGCATGTCGGCCCACCGCGAGACAGCCACCACCTGCTGAGCGGGGTCGGCGGTCGGCACGGTGATGTCCTGGTTGACGAACACCAGTACCCGGGCGCTGTCGGAGTCCATCCGGTTCACCGCCGTCGCCATCACCTGGGCAGACATCTGGGCACCGAGGTCCACGGCTGCCGGCAGTACCACCGCAGGCCCTCTGCTACGGAAATCGAGGAGCAGCCTGCCGGTGAGCCGCGGTCCGACCATTTGTTGCTGATCGGCGAGCGTTTGCGGAGTGAACGTCATCAACGCGCTGACCGCGTCCGACGTGGCGGCTTGAACCTCGCGTCGCTGCCCCTCGCGTTCGTCACCTCGCGTCTGCGGGCCGATGAACCCCACCACGGCGATGGTGACGAGCACGAGGAGGGAGATGCCCAGAATCGCCACGACCGTTTTTCGTCGCCGCCCCCGATGCTCGGCGCGAGACGCCGGCGGGGTGTGGCGGGGCTCAGTCATGTCGCGCTCAGTCGGGTCGTGCTCTGTCATTGCAACTGTGTCCGATCGATCTTCCAGCGACCGTCGTCGGCCTTCATGGTGACCACCAGAGCCACCCGATTCTGTCCCGCACCGGCACCGAGCAGCGCCGGGTTCGTGCCCTCGGCAACCACATACACACGGGCGGTGTCGTCGTCGACGTCACCGGTGATGCCTGCGGCGAGCACCTGGCCGGTACTGGGTGCGTCGAGTTGACCGACGAGTTCGAGCACCTGGGGCCGTGCGTCCACGAGCCGCTGATGTTGTTCACCGGATGTGACGGCGAGCGCCTCATCGAGAAACCGCTGGGGCTCGGCGGGATCGATGGTCAGCAGGGTCGCGATCGCCGATCGGGTGTCGTCGAGGACGGAGGAGTCGCGGGCACGGTCCTGCTCGGCGGCACGGTGCTGCACGGCGAGAACGATTGCTGCGATCAGCAATACGACAGCGACGACGGCCGCGCACCCGCCGGCGAG
The DNA here is from genome assembly GCF_054063855.1 of Williamsia sp. R60. NCBI lineage: Bacteria > Bacillati > Actinomycetota > Actinomycetes > Mycobacteriales > Nocardiaceae > Williamsia > Williamsia sp. R60. The sequence continues at coordinate 708,395 of NZ_JBSSGR010000001.1, read as the reverse complement.
AGCGAGCCGGCCACGGCGTCGTCGGTCTCGCGCGGCGTATGCGGGCGCAGCTGCAGACCGAGCGCTGCGGGCGGTCGCCCGCGCGTCCGCGACACGCTCGCGCGCCAATCGCAGCCGAGTGGAGCTCCCGCCCGTCTCCTCCCCACTGCCGGCTGTGGTCCGCGCGCTCACAGCACCTCGTCCGCCCTGGCGAGTTTCCAGTCGCCGCCGACCTTCTCCAGCCGAACCTCGACTGCCTTGACGTACCTCGCCGGTTCCGTGCCCGTGCGTGTCTGGGCCACCTCGGCCGACACCACGAGCTCAGCATGATCGGTACCGACGTCGGAGATCCCGGTCTCGATCGGTGTCCAGCTCACCGAGTAGTCGGGCACCGCCGCCGGATCGAGTGACGTCGCATATTGCTCGGCGAACTCATCGGTCACCAGTGAGCGCGCCCGTTCACGGTCTTGCCCGTAAGTGTCGGTTGCGAACGAGAACACCTGAGCCACCAGCGGTCCGGCCTGTTGCTGCGCCTGGCTGCGATTGGCCTCGAGCAGGTCGTCGTCGCCGTCGACGTGCCACGCCCAGGTGAGAGCACCGGCGCACAGGCCCATCACGAGCACCGCGACGGCCAGACCGCCCCAGACAACAGCGGGCGAACTGCGCTCCGCACCGACGCTCACGGGAAAAACTCCAGGTCCGAGATCTTCAGGGACCCGTCCTCGGGAACCACGTCCACCTGGATGCGGAACCGCCGATCATCCGGTCCGCCGGCCGGATCGGTGTTGGCGGGATCGTCGGTGACCTCGGTACGGGTGGCGATCGCAGCCGTGACCAGCAGAGTCGTCCGCTCGCCCGATCGCGACGAGATACCCACGCCGTCAACGGTTCCAGCCGCCTGGGCGCCGATCTGCTGCACAAACCTCGTATACGCATCGGCGGATTGGGCGAACTCGTCCCGGAACGTCCCCGTGGACCCGGCGAGAATCTTCCGGCTGCGTCCGGCGGCGTCGTCGGCAGCCGGGGTCAGCAGCAGCTCGACGCGTTCACGCGCGGTCCGTTGGTAGTCGGCATCGCTGAACCCGCTGTCGGCGGTGACGTATCGGTACCCGCCGGCAACAGCTGCGACGGCCGCCAGCGCGACCGCAGCGACGAGAATCCGGAACCACACCGGCGATCGAATCGGGTCACGCTCGCCGAGTTCCACCTCCAGCGCGGCCAGGGCCGACTCCGCCGCGCGTAGATCCGCCCGTGCAGCACGGTCCTTCGCGATGAGGGCACGCTCTTCCGCCGGAGTGGCGGACAGCAGTGCGCGGGCGTTGAGCACCGGTTCATCCTAGAGACCCGGCCGCCGTGCGGGTCCTGCTTCTGGCGGCCGGTCGCGTGTCGGTCGGCAAGAACGGCCCGCCCGACATTCCGACAGGGTGCGCCGGGGTCGGTTACATTCCTTGCGGGGGTGAACGTGGAGATCATCGGAAGAGGCGGACGTATGAACCCAGCACGGCCCCTGCAGTGACCGTTGTCGTCGGATATCAGCCCGGGCGCGGAGGCGATGAGGCGATCGAGCTCGGGTCCGGCCTGGCCGATGCGCTCGGCACAAGCCTGGTATTGGTGATCGCCACCCCCAAGCCGTGGAAGACGCCATCGATGGCCCGGGTCGACGCCGAGTTCGCCGAGTACGCACAGCGTTACGGCGACGACGCCGAGGCCGCCGCCCGCACTCACCTCCGGACCCGCGCACCGGGCACCGGCGTGAGCTTTCGCCGCGTCAGTGAAGGCTCGGTGTCGAAGTCACTACATGTGGCGCTCGACGAGCTGGACGCGGACGTCCTCGTGCTCGGAACCACCCACGGCGACGATGGCGGCCGAATGTCGCTCGGTGCCACCACCAGTCGCCTGATGCACTCCAGCTCCGTACCGCTTGCGCTCGCTCCCAGGGGCTACCGTTGCACTGCCATCACCGGTGTCACCTGCGCGTACTCCGGTGACTCGCGCGGCGAAGACGTGGTCGTCTCGGCACGTGATCTCGCCGGGCGACTGTCCGTCCCGCTACGCGTGGCGACGTTCGGGGTGCGGCCGGCGGACATGTTCCCGCCCGAGGTCGGATTCGATGCCGAACGCGGCGTCATGCAGGCATGGCGCGAGCAGATGGCGGCCTCGATGCAAGAGCTGGTGCACCGCAACGTGATCGGCGACAGCGTCCAGACGTTGGTGAGCACCGGCGACAACTGGGACGCGGCCTTCGACGGCATCGAATGGCCGCAAGGTGAGATCCTCACCATCGGCACGACCCCTCGTGATTCCGTCAAGCGCGTATTCCTCGGGTCGACGGCGGCGAAGATCATCGCTGCCGCGACCGTTCCCACGATCATCTTCCCCGGCTGAGGTACCCACCATGGATGTCAACAAGAACCCGGCCTCCGCCGGCGAAGCACCACTGACCATCTCCACCCTGTTCCGCCGAAAACCCGTTCCCACCGGTTACCTCGTGGAAGCGGACACCGGCCTCAAACGCACCATCACCACCACACAGCTGGCGTGCTTCGGTATCGGATCCACCGTCGGTACCGGCATCTTCTTCGTGATGAGCGAAGCGGTGCCCGATGCCGGGCCGTCCGTGGTGATCTCATTCCTCATCGCCGGCATCGCCGCCGGTCTCGCGGTGATCTGCTACGCCGAGATGGCGTCGGCGGTGCCGGTGTCGGGGTCGACGTATTCCTACGCGTACGCCACGCTCGGCGAGGTTGTCGCGATGGCTGTCGCGGGCTGTCTGCTGCTCGAGTACGGGGTGGCGACCGCCGCGGTCGCCGTCGGTTGGAGTCAGTACCTCAACGCACTCCTCGGGTACATCCACCTACCAGCGATTCCACATGCGCTCAGCGCGGCACCGTGGGACGAGAACCCCGGTGTGGTCAATCTGCCCGCGATCATCCTGGTGGCCCTCTGCGCGGTTCTGCTCATCCGGGGAGCCAGCGAGTCCGCGCGCGCCAACGCGATCATGGTGGCCATCAAGTTGTCGGTACTGGCCCTGTTCGCAGCGGTTGCCTTCTCTGCCTTCAACACCGATAACATGAGCCCGTTTTTCCTCAACGGCGCCAACGGCGTGACCGCCGCAGCAGGCGTCATCTTCTTCTCGTTCATCGGCCTCGACGCCGTGTCCACGGCAGGCGAAGAGGTGAAGGACCCGCAGCGCACCATGCCCAGGGCACTGATGGCCGCGTTGATCACCGTCATCGTTGTGTACGTGTTGGTCGCGCTCGCCGCGGTCGGCGCCCAGCAGGCAGACAAGTTCAAGGGGCAGGAGGCCGGCCTGGCCCAGATCCTCGAGGACGTGACCGGGTCGACCTGGCCGTCCATCGTGTTGTCGGCGGGTGCCGTCATCTCCATCTTCTCGGTCACCCTGGTCACCTTGTACGGACAGACCCGCATCCTGTTCGCGATGGGCCGCGACGGCATGCTGCCGAAGTTCTTCACGCGGGTGAACGCCACGACGTTGACGCCGGTGAACAACACGGTTGTGGTGGCCGTCGTGGTGGCCCTGATGGCCGGCTTCATCCCCTTGGATTACCTGATCGACATGGTGTCGATCGGCACCCTCACCGCATTCACCGTCGTCAGTCTCGGCGTGATCATCCTGCGCCGCCGCGAGCCGAATCTGGAACGGCCGTTCAAGGTCCCGTTCTATCCCGTCACCCCTGTTCTGGCCATCGCGGCGTGCATGTACATCCTGTGGGGACTGCACTGGTACACCTTCGTCTTCTTCGGACTGTGGGTGTCGGTCGTGATCTGCTACTACCTCATCTACGGCCGCAAGCACTCCAGGCTGAACGTCACCTCTGATCCGCTGGGTGGATGACGACTGCTGAGGCAGTCCCGGCGCGGGAATGGGTTGGGGCGCTCGGGAAACTCGGGAACGCTCAGGCTGCGGAGCGAGCAACGACAAGGACACCGAGCGAAGTAGTTCGGCGGCTCGGGAAACTCGCGAACGCTCGGGCTGCGGAGCGAGCATCGCACGTCGGGCTGCGGGTCAGCTCGGGAAACTCGCGAACGCTCGCACTGCGGACGGGGCAACCACGAGATTCGCACGCGAGGCTGGGGGGCGGCTCGGGAAACTCGTGAACGCTCGCACTACAGACCGAGCAACAACCAGAACACCGAGCGGGGCCCTACCGACTTACGCCGTGTTGTGCTCCTGTGCCAGCGCGTCGAGTGTGGTTTTTGTGACTTTGCCTTGTGCGCCACGCGGCAGGTCGGGAACCACGATGACGTCACGAGGAACTCGCGACCGCGACAGCTCGGTACCGATGTAGGTCTTCACGTCGGCGGCTGCCACGTCGGCACCATCACGCGGCACCACAAATGCCCGGAGTCGTTGACCGAAGTCCTGATCGGGGACGGCAACAACAGCGGCGTCGACGATGTCGGGATGCTTGCCGAGCGCCAGTTCCACCTCTTCGGGGAAGACGTTCTCGCCGCCGGAGATGATCATCCCGTCACTGCGGCCCTCGACGAACAGCCTGCCCGCGGCATCGAGACGTCCGGTGTCCCCGGTGTTCAACATCCCGTGCAGTGTCTCTTTGCTCGTGCCGTTGGTGTACTTGCTGATCTGGCTGCCCGACCGCACGAAGATCTGTCCGGACTCCCCCGTCGGTACCCGAGCACCATCTCTGATGATGGCCACCTCGACGCCCAGCGGTGGGCGCCCGGCGGTGGTGGGTTCGGCCGCGAGATCGTCAGGGGTCGCAATGGTGACGTACGAAGCCTCGGTCGCGCCGTAGAGATTGTGCAGTACCGGCCCGAACCGCTCGGCGACGGCAAGCACCAGGGATGCGTCGAGTTTGGCGCCGCCGGAAGCGATCATCCGGAGCCGGCCGTGGTCGATGCGACGGAGCTGTTCCTCGTCGAGGTCCATGAACCGGCGCAGCATGGTGGGTACCACCATCATTGCGGTGCAACGGTGTTCGACCAGAAGATTCAGCGACTCCGGTGCCCGGAAACGCCGGTCCATCACCACGGTCGCGCCGGTCAGCAGGCACACCATCGTGGCAAGCAGACCCCACCCGTGGAAGGCCGGGGCGGACATCAGCACGGTGTCGGAGCCGCGGATCGGGATCTTGGAGACGAACCCGGCCGGCAACGACATCGACACGGCGCCGTCTCGCGGCGCGCCCTTCGGCGCTCCGGTGCTGCCGCTCGTGAGGATCACCAGCGACGACTGGTGCTGCGGCGCCCGCGGCAGTTCGGTCGAGCTCGACGCGATCAGGTGGTCGAGTGTGTCGGGTCCGGGCTCACCCACAGCCTGGTCGGTCCAGGCGATGTACCGGCGGACACCGTGGTCGACCAATTCGAGAACGCCGGCGAACTCCGCGTCGTGCAGGATCACGTCGACCTTCTCGCGAGCGGTCACCTCCGCCATCTGCTTGGCGCCGAGATCGGTGTTCAGCAGCACCACACGTGCACCGAGTCCGATGCCGGAGAGCAAACCGATCACCGCGAAGCGGCTGTTGCGGCACATCACTCCCACAGTGGGACGGTCCTGACCTGGCAGGACCTCACCCAGGCCGTTCATCACCGCGTTGCACATCGCGGCCAGTTCGCTGTACGTCACCGGTCCCAGCGGGTCGATCAGCGCAACCCGACTGCCGTGGATTGCCGCATAGATCGCGGGTCCCGCGGCTTCACCTGCCGCACGACGCAGCTTGGCGACCTGCGGCAGTTGACGAACACCTGGCATCGCGCCGGCGCGCCTCAGTTCCCGTACCGCTGCCAACTCGGTACGCACATGGTTCAGCTTCGACACGCGACGCCTCACCACACCATCGTCGCGAGATAGCGCTGCGCGTAGTCGCGGACCGCTTCGGGCTCCGATCTGCTCTCATCCATCGCCGGGGTATCGAGGTACGAGATCACGAGCCGGACAAGGATTTCGGTGACCGCGTGCAGATCCTCATCGGGCATCTTCGCGCCCGCCGCCCGCAACGTCTTCATGATCCGCCCGGTCACGATCTCGATGAACAGACCGGTCACCGAGTTGGTGATGCCCTTGAGTGCGTCGCGTTCATCGACCATCATGCGGCGGATCAACGGATCGTTGTTCACCAGCTGCGCACCGGCGAGGAACGCCTCAACGACCGCTTCCTGCGGTCCGTGGCCGACGGTGGCCTGCTCGAGCAACATCATTCCGTCGAGGTAGATGCGTTCGGCCACACCGAGCAGTAGCGCCTCCTTGTTCGGGAACCGTCGATAGAGGGTGCTGCGGCTGACCCCCGCGCGCTTGGCGACATCGTCGACGCCGGTACGGCGAATACCGTTGTCCTCGAACTCGCCTCGAGCCGCCTCGAGGATTGCGTCTTCTTGCTCGCGCGGCGATGCGGTGTTGCGCACCTTGCGCGACGATGATGCCCGTTCTTCGGTGGGACTCGACGACCGCGCCATCACACGCGCCGCATGGTGACTGGCAGCTTGTCCTTGGGCACCGGGAGCGAGCTGAAATCCATCGGCATCGTGTAGTCCTGCGGCACCGACCACTCGAAACCGCGTAACAACTGGTGCATGATCGTCCGGACTTCCATCTGCCCAAAATACAACCCGATGCACTTGTGCACGCCACCGCCGAAGGGCATCCAGGCCATCCGGTGCTTCTTGTCCTCGGCACGCTCCTTGGTGAACCGCTCGGGATCGAAGACGAACGGGTTGGACCAGTACTCCGCGTCGTAGTGGTTGGTCAGCCCTGGAACCGACACGATCGAACCCTTGGGCACGTAGTGCCCGAGTACCTCGGTGTCTTTGATCGCCATCCGCGGCTGCCCGGGAACCGGAGCGCACATGCGCAGCGACTCCTTCATGATCAGGTCGAGATCGGTCAGCTTGGCCAGGTCGTCATAGCCGAGTTCGGCGCCGAGTTCCATGGACTGGGCGCGGGCACGGTCCTGCCACTCGGGCGACTTGGCCATGCGGTAAGCCATCTGACTCATCGTCATGGTGGAGGTGTCGTGGGCGGCCATCATCACGAAGATCATGTGGTTGACCACGTCTTCGTCGGTGAACCGATGGCCCTCCTCGCTCTCGGCGTGGCACAGCACCGAGAACAGGTCGGGCGACTCCCCCGCCCGCTTGGCGGCGATGTGGCTCATGAAGAACTCTTCGAGGACTTTGCGTGACCGCAGCCCCTTCCACCAGCGACCACCGGGGACCGGCCGGCGAACCAGCGCGACACCTGCGCGGACCGTGTCGATGAACGCCTTGTTGACGCGGTCGGCTTCCTGTTTGGGCAGTTCCAGACCCATGAAGACCTCGAGTGCCACGTCCAGGGTGAGGGCCTTGAACTCGCTGAACAGTTTGACCTCGCCGACGGGGAACTGCTTGATGCGCTCGACGATCATCGGCTGCATCTCTTGCATGTATCCCTTGAGCACGGGCTGGGTGAAAGCCTGCTGGAGGATCAGCCGATGGTGGCGGTGCTCTTCGAAGTCGAGCAGCATCACACCGCGATTGAAGAACGGGCCGATGAAAAAGCTCCAGGCCGGACCGTTTGCGAACGCCTTGTCCTTGTTCATCAGGATCTGATCGGCCGCTTCGGGTCCACGGCAGGTGACCAGCTTCTGCCCGAAGGCGTTCATGAAGGAGACACGACCGAATGCCGCCTGCTGGGCGTCGCTGAAGGCGAACGGGTCCCGGCGCATCTTCAGGATCTGGATCGCCCCGTTGGTGTCCGAACCCTCGATCGACTTCAGACCGCTGCCCGATGGGGCCTCCGCCAGGATGACCGACATTGCTGAACCTCCGCTGTTGGAACGATTTCGCAAAATTGTATCTTCTGGCGACGTCCAGGCACAGCCGGTTGCGGTTTTCAGTTGTCGGCGAGTATCGCCAGGCAGCGGCGCAGACGCTCCAGCCACCAGTCCCGTCTGTCCTCACCGGCGAGGGGCAGCGCAGTGGGATCGATGTCGACCAGACGGGGACTGAGCGAACCCATCTCCGGCACAAAGGGCTCGGCGACGTCGGTGACGAACAGTCCGCCGGTGCCGAGGCCGCAGGCAGGGGGTTCGGCAGGCAACGCGACCGCGGTGGCCACGCCGGACGAGATGCCGACTGCGGAATCGAGGGCGCTGGAGATGACCACCGGTATCCGAATCCGGCCGGCGAGATCGAGCACCCGCCGCATGCCGCCGAGGGGCGCCACCTTCAGGACGGCGATGTCGGCGGCCTCGGCGGCGATGACCTTGAGAGGGTCACTGGCGCGCCGGATGCTCTCGTCGGCCGCGATCGGGGTGTCGACAGCGGCCCGGACAGCAGCGAGTTCGTCGATGGTGGCGCAGGGCTGCTCCGCGTACTGCAGCTCACCGAGCGCGCGGATCGCTGTGATCGCTTGCTGCACAGTCCATTTACCGTTCGCGTCCACCCGGACATGGTCGATGCGGGACCGGACGGCCTCCACGCGTGCGACGTCGTCGTCGAGCGTCTGACCCTCCTGCGCCACCTTGACCTTGGCTGTGTGCGCCCCTGGATATCGGGCCAACACTTCGTCCACCTGGTCGGCCGGGATCGCGGGAACGGTGGCGTTGACCGCAACCGAGTCCCTCACCGCGGGTGGCGGTCCGAGGTAGGCGACTTCGATACCCGCAGCAAGCCAGGCGGCCGATTCGCCGTCGTCGTATTCGACGAAGGCACCGAACTCACCCCATCCGGCCGGGCCCCGGAACAGCATCACCTCACGAGTGGTGATGTCGCGGAACCGCATGCGCATGGGCAGGGCAACCACCACGGCCGACTCCGCGATCTCCTCGTAAGGCGGGACCGGGGACGCGGAGGGGATCGTCATGAACGATTCACCGATCTGCCGCACCGGCCAGCCAGCCGAGTACCAGTTCGAGCCTCTGCTGCTCCAATTCTGGCTGCGGATGGACTGCCGCCGCAACGGCTTCCCCGTCGAAGAGATGGACAATGGTCAGCGCCACGAGTTCGATCTGTCCGTCGGGCAATCCCTGTACGGCGGGAACGGTCCGCGCGAACTGCGCTATCTGATCGTGATACTCGGCGAGCATGGGCGCCAGCCGTTCCCGAAGACCCGCGTCGGTCCGCGCGGCGATCAGCAGTTCGTACCAGGCGCCGTTGATGGGTGCCCGGCACGCCTGACGAACCAGCACGAGGCAGTCGGCCAACGTACCGGTTCCCAGCAGGGCCAAACTCTGCGAGAAGGCTTCGAACTGTCTGGCACGCACGGAATCGGCCGCCGCGATCACCAGGTCCAGCCGAGTCGGGAAATGCCGGAACAGCCCACCCTGGGACACTCCGCTACGCGCACAGATCTCACTGATGGTGCTGCGTTGATATCCCAGCTCGCACAGCGACTCCACACACGCATCCACCAGCCGCGCCATCGTGGCTGTCCGGCGCTGCTCCTGGGTGCGGCGTGCCTCTCCCATCTACGCGGTGGACCTCTCGCGTACCGTCCCACGCGCGGCCCCTGCGCGCAGGAACTGGCCGGCCTGCACCGTGGTGCCGAAACCCGGTGCGAAGTTGCCGCGACCGTAGAGATACTGGCCGCCGACCACGGTCGCAGACACCGCGTCGTCATTACGATTGACCATGCGCTTGATCCCCCCGAATTCGGTCATGGTTGCCTCAGCGTATTCCTTGGTCTGGTCGGTCAGTCCCGCCGGGTCGACGACCACGAAATCGGCGCGGTCCCCCTCACGCAGGAATCCGGCGTCGAGACCGTAGAATTCCCCGAGTTCACCGGTGAGTTTGTGCACCGCTTCTTCGATGGTGAGAAATGGTGTGCGCGAGCCGTGTTCGGCTTCTTTCACACGTTGCAGCAAACGGATCCCGTAGTTGTAGAACGCCATGTTGCGCAGATGCGCACCGGCGTCGGAGAAGCCGATGGTCACGCCGTTCTGCTTGATCAACCAGTCGGCGATCTCCGGACGGTCATTGGTGATCACGGTGCGCCAGCGGAACTTCGTGCCGTAGTCCACCACGAGGTCGAGGAACATGTCGGTGCTGTGGACCCCACGTTCGCGGGCCACCTCTTCCACCGTCTTACCGATCATGGATTCGTCGGGGCACTCGGTGATCTCGGCATCGTCGAAGTCGCGATGCCAGATCCGTGAGCTGAACTTCTTCTCGAAGTCCTTGCGGAACCATCGCCGATACTCGGGATCGGCCAGCAGGTCGTTACGGCCCATCTCCTCGCGCAGGTGCAGTGCCGCACGGCCCGAACCGAACTCCTCGAACACCACAAGATCGATGCCGTCGCTGTACACCTGGAAGGGCACCGGCAGATGCTGCCAGCGCAGGGCGCCCCGACCCCAGTTGTTGGCCACAGTCGCGATCGGTCCGAAGATGCGCCGCACCCACCGGTCCGACTTCGCGTCGGCGGCCGCGAGGACCGAGGTCTTGAGGGGCTTGCGGCCGAGCCCGGTGCTCCCGGCGAGGAAGAAGAGGATGTCGTATTTGGTGTTCAGGTTGGGGATGGTCTGCAAGACCCGATCACGTTGCCGCAGCACCTTGTTGATCTTGCGGCGCTCGCTCCAGTGGGCATAGGTCGAGGGCAATGACCGCGACCGGTAGCGGTCGCCGTCCAGCTTGTCCCAGGGGTTCGTCATCCCCGACACCCCGAGGAATCCCGCGTCGAGCGCGTCGCTGACCGCCTCGAGCATGGCGTCCATCTCGGCGCGACTCGGTGTGTGGGACCGATCGGTGGAGCGACCGAGCCCCATCACGGCGGTCCGGATGTCGGAATGACCGAGGAAGGCCGCGATGTTCGGGCCCAGCGGCAGATCGTCGATCGCCTCGACGTAGGACGCAGGATCGGTCCACGTCTTCCCGCCTTCGAGCGCCTTGATGACGTGATCGCGCGGCAGAGCCTCGACCCGACTGAACAGGTCCGCGGCGTCGACCGGGGTCGTGTACACGGTGGACAGCGAACAGTTGCCGATGATCGCGGTGGTGATGCCGTGGCGTACCGACTCACCCAGACCCGGTGCCACCAGCACCTCGGCGTCGTAATGGGTGTGCACGTCGATGAATCCTGGCATCACCCACTGACCGGCAGCGTCGATCAGCTGCGTGTCGGGCCCGGCGGGCAGAGGTGTGGCGGAGACGGAGACGACCCTGCCGTTCCGGATTCCGAGGTCGCGGCGCAGACCTGGCCGACCGGTGCCGTCGAACCAGGTGCCCCCGCGGACAACCATGTCGTACGGGGCATCGCCGCCTCCCGTATGTCCGTTGCCGTCGACCGGTGCCGTGGTGTCCGCCTGCAGACTCATGTGTGACCTCCATCACTCTCTACCGCAAACGATAACATAGAGAGTGGCCACTCGCGAAACGAATTCGCGGTTCTCGCTTCCCGCACGACGCCTCGCCTGCAACCGGGCCGAGACCGACCGCTCCTTCTGCTCTGAGCAGATTTGCGGTGCACCGGCCCACCCGTCGATCTACGTTCGGTAGATGGGCCGCATTCTCACCATCACCGACACCACGTCCGCCGATCTCCGTGCCCGTTCACGGCCTCGCGAAGAACCGCAGGAACCCGAGCCGCTCTGGCGCGACGTTCTCGGGACGTACCTGCGTGATGTCCGCGGGGAGCAGGGCCGGATCCTCACCGGGGTAGCCGCCGATGCCGGTGTCTCACCCCAATATCTCTCCGAGATCGAGCGCGGACGCAAAGAGCCGTCGTCGGAGATCCTCTCCGCGGTCGCCGGCGCGCTCGGGCTCACACTGCTCGACATCACCAAAGGCGTCGCCGCGATCATCGAGAGGGCCACACACGATGCATCCGGCCAGGTGATCGCGGTAGGCGGACTCCCCCGGACCTCCTCCTCGGTGTCGCGGCCGGCCTCATCCTCGGGCCGCGCTCACCTGCGTCTGGCGTCCTGACCTGGCCGTCGGCCTTCCGGAGGGGTCACCGCATCGGCCGATACTCCAGGACCTGGTCGGCCAACCCGTATTCGACGGTGGCCGCAGCGGGCAGGATGAGCTCACGGTCGGTGTCGTGACGAAGGGCATCGAGGTTCTTACCCGTGTGCCGCGCCAGCAGTTCCTCGAGTTCTGCACGTACGCGAACCACCTCGTCGGCGTGGATGATCAGGTCGGGAATCGACCCCTGCCCCTGAATCGACGGCTGGTGCAACACCACTCGGCCATGCCGGAGGATGGATCGTTGTCCGGCCGCACCTCCGGCGAGCAGAACCGCGGCGGGACCACCGGCCTGACCGACGCAGGTCGTCGCGACGTCGGGCCGGATGAACTGCATCGTGTCGTACACGGCGAGCATCGCGGCCGGCGACCCGCCGGGTGAGTTGATGTAGAGGTTGATCGGCATCTCCGAGCTGTCGGACTCCAGATGCAGCAACTGCGCGATCAGTACGTTGGCCACCCCGTCGTCGATCTCGGTGCCCAGGTAGACGATCCGCTCGGAGAGAAGTCGGCTGTATACGTCCATCGAGCGCTCCCCCGCTGCGGTCTTCTCCACCACGTACGGCACCGTGTACGTGCTCATCGGACGCCTCCCAGTGCAACCGGGCGGGCCGACGCCGGATAGATGTCCGCGACACCGTCGGCGATGCGATCCACGAATCCGTATTCGACCGCCTGCTCCGCCGTGTACCACCGGTCCCGTAGCGAGTCGTTCCAGATCTTCTCGGCGGGCTGTCCGGTGTGCTCGGCGATCAGCGCAAGCACCGTGTCGCGGGTGTGCCGCAAATCGTCGGCCTGTAACTCGACGTCGACCGCGGTTCCACCGATGCCGGACGAACCCTGGTGCATCAAGATCCGGGAATGCGTCAGCGCATGACGTTTACCCGGCGTCCCCGCCGACAACAGGAATTGGCCGGCGCTGGCGGCGATTCCGAGGGCAAGGGTGCTGACGTCGTTCGGAATGGCCCGCATGACGTCCATGATCGCGAGCATCGCCGGGACCGAGCCCCCAGGCGAGTTGATCCAGAAGCTGATGTCTTTGCGCGAATCGTCGGCCGACAGCAAGAGCAGCTGGCTGCACAGCCTGTTGCCGAGCTTCTGGTCGAGCTGATCGCCGAGCACGATCACCCGTTGGTGAAAGAGCCGCGTCTGCAATTCGTCGTCGATGATGGCCGGAGGTGTGTAGTTGTCACTCATGACCCCACTGTGAACCCAGCCCGGGGCAAGCGAAAGATGTTGCTGCCCAGGGCAGATCAGCCCTGAGCGGTTCTGCCGACGGCAGCGACGCAAACGTCAGAAATCGTTGAGAATCCTGGTACGTACCGCGCGGTACTCCTCGAGGCTGATGGTGCCCGCCGCACGCATCGACTCGAGTTCGGCCAGCCGCTGGCCAGGTGTGCGTGGTGGACCGGGCGGCGCGGCAGGCGGGGGTGTGAACGAAGCCGCGCCCGGCTTGCTCATGTCCGGCCGCCCCGATGTGGGACGGCCCGGCGGCCCCTGCTGGGCGAACCCGTCCGGACGTCCGTGACGTCGCGCGATGTCCATCACCTGCTCACGCACAAACGGATTCGACCGCAGGTCCACCCTGCCTCCGAACGGGATGTTGTTCTCGGCGAAGACCCTCATGATCTCGATCAGGGCGTCACTCCTACCGGACAGATCGAACTCCTCACCGGTTTCGGTGTCGGTGAAGCGCGCGGGCGACGTCCCGGCCAGCAGTGCGGTGCGCTGCCAGTCGATGTCGAACTCACCCGAGTAGGTGTCGACGAGCACCGCAACCCTGTGCGACCGCAGAGCCGGCAGGAACATGAACGGGACCACCACGCGTTTGGTCGCCTCGAACGGGGCGATGCCGTCGCCGGAGATGGCCAGCGAGATCTTCATCATCGGCTGTCCGTTGATGCGCACGTTGGTCTGGTCCACCGAGCGCACCTCGCCGATGCCGAACCTGCCGTTCTGTTCCAGGTTGTACCGTTTGCGTCGGCGACGGTAGAGCGATTGTGCGACAAAGTATCCGATGACCACGTCTGCGACCGTGATCCCCAGACCTGCGTAGAACATCCAGCCGGTGAGCGGGTCGTCGATCAGGAAATACGCAACCAGGAAGATCGGACCGACGATCCCGCAGAGCAGCGTGAACAGCAGGATCGGCACGAACGTCCGTAGGAAACTCGGTTCGCGGTTGCTGTCACCCTGTCCGAAAAAGCTCATGCTGTGGCACCCTCACCCCGCCGGCCCGGGCGCGGTTCTCGGCCCCAACTGTCACCGGCTGTCGAGGTGAATAGATATCACAACCGACGTAGCGTGACCGGGAAACTGTCCTTGGGGATCGGCAACGATGCATAGTTCATCGGGATCTCATAGCTGTCGGGCACCGACCACTCGAAGTTGCGCAACAGCTGATGCATGATCGTCTTGACCTCCATCTGGCCGAAGTACAGCCCGATGCACTTGTGCACGCCGCCGCCGAACGGGCTCCACGCCATGCGATGGACCTTGTCCTCGGCCCGCTCCTTGCTGAAACGCTCGGGGTCGAACGTCCACGGGTCTTTCCAGTACTCGGGGTCGAGGTGGTTGATCATGCTGGGCACCGTCACCATGGTCCCCTTGGGAAGGTAGTAGCCCTGGATCTCGGTGTCCTGCACGGTCATCCGGGGATGCGCCGGGACCGGGGTGCACATCCGCAGCGACTCCTTCATGATCAGGTCGAGGTCGGTCAGAGCGGCGAGGTCGTCGTAGCTCAGTTCCGAACCCAGCTCGCGGGACTGCTCGCGGGCGCGCACCTGCCACTGCGGAGACTTGGCCATGCGGTAACACATCTGGGTCATCGTGATGGTGGACGTGTCATGGGCGGCCATCAGCACGAAGATCATGTGGTTGACGACGTCCTCGTCGGTGAAGCTGTGTCCCTCATCGCTTTCGGCGTGACAGAGCACGGAGAAGAGGTCGGGCGTCTCGGTCGCCCGCTTGGCGGGGATGTGTTTGTAGAAGAACTCTTCGAGGATCTTGCGTGAGCGGAGACCTTTCCACCACCGGGTACCGGGGACCGGTTTGCGGATCACCGCGACGCCTGCCTGCACGGTCTCCAGGAAGGCTTTGTTGAGTCTGTCCGCCTCGGCTTTCGGCAGTTCCATCCCGAGGAACACCTCGAGGGCGACATCGAGGGTCAGTGCCTTGAACTCGTGGAACAGCAGCACCTTTCCCGTCGGGAACTGAGCGACCCGGTCACGGATGATCGGCTGCATCGCATCCATGTATCCGCGCAACACCTTGGCGTTGAACGCCTGCTGCAGGATGAGCCGGTGGTGACGGTGCTCGTCGAAGTCCAGCAGCATCACGCCCCGGTTGAAGAACGGCCCGATGAGATAAGTCCACGCCGGCCCGTTCGCGAAGGCCTTCTTCTTGTTCATCAGGATCTCGTCGCAGGCGTCGGGGCCCGAAGCGATGACGATCTTCTGCCCGAATGCGTTGATCCCCGAGACCCGCCCGTACTTGGCGTGGCGTTCATCCGACTGCTTGAACGGGTCGTGGCGCATGGCCAGGACCTCCATGACGCCGTTGCGCGTCGAGAAAGGGACCTCTTTGAGGCCACTCCCGGAAGGGATCTGCGAGAACTTGGTGGGCATACGTCGACCTCCGAAGAAACGAATTTCTATAATCGTATCTTTGGCGGAGTTACTTGTAAACCACGTCACACGTATTTTCGGCCCGGGCACGCAAAAAACGCCCGACCCCTGATGGGGTCGGGCGCTTTTTGTGTTTGTTCTGTTACTGCTTACTTGTTGATCTTCGTGACACGACCGGCACCGACGGTGCGGCCACCTTCACGGATCGCGAAGCGCAGGCCCTCGTCCATGGCGACCGGCTGGATCAGCTTGACGGACATCTCGGTGTTGTCACCGGGCATGACCATCTCGGTGCCCTCGGGCAGGGTCACAACGCCCGTCACGTCAGTTGTACGGAAGTAGAACTGGGGACGGTAGTTGTTGAAGAACGGGGTGTGCCGTCCGCCTTCGTCCTTGGACAGGATGTAGGCCTGTCCTTCGAACTCGGTGTGCGGGGTGGTGGTGCCCGGCTTGATGACAACCTGTCCACGCTCGACGTCTTCGCGCTTCAGACCACGCAGCAGCAGACCGGCGTTGTCGCCCGCCTGTGCCGAGTCGAGGAGCTTGTGGAACATCTCGATACCGGTGACGGTGGTCTTGGTGCTCTTCTCGCGGATGCCGACGATGTCGACTTCCTCGTTCACCTTGACCTCGCCACGCTCCACACGACCGGTGACGACGGTGCCACGACCGGTGATCGTGAACACGTCCTCCACAGGCATGAGGAAGGGCTTCTCGGTCTCACGAACCGGCTCCGGGATGCTCTCGTCGACAGCGTCCATGAGCTCTTCGACGGTCTTGACCCACTCGGGGTCGCCTTCGAGCGCCTTCAGGGCCGAGACCTTGATGACCGGAGCGTCCTCGTCGAAGTCCTGTGCAGCGAGGAGCTCGCGCACCTCCATCTCGACCAGCTCGATGATCTCGTCGTCATCAACCATGTCGGCCTTGTTCAGCGCGACCAGGATGTAAGGCACGCCGACCTGACGCGCGAGCAGCACGTGCTCACGGGTCTGCGGCATCGGGCCGTCGGTGGCGGCGACCACGAGGATGGCGCCGTCCATCTGGGCTGCACCGGTGATCATGTTCTTGATGTAGTCCGCGTGACCAGGAGCATCGACGTGGGCGTAGTGACGCTTCTCCGTCTGGTACTCAACATGCGAGATGTTGATCGTGATACCACGAGCCTTCTCTTCCGGAGCCTTGTCGATCTGATCGAACGCAAAGCTCGCGTTGAGATCCGGGAACTTGTCGTGCAACACCTTGGTGATGGCCGCCGTCAGCGTGGTCTTGCCGTGGTCGACGTGACCGATGGTGCCGATGTTCACGTGCGGCTTGGTCCGCTCGAACTTCGCCTTCGCCACTTGATTGTCCTCCTGGACTTGTTGTCGTGAACCGGAATCTTCCGGGTTTCACTGGGTGTTTAGTTCTTGCGCGGCAAGGGACTCACGTCCCCTGCCGGCAAGCGATTCTTATCTGCTGTGCGCCGGTGGCGCTATCGCCGAGGCGACGGGAGAGTGATCACTCACCCGTTGCTTTGGCAATGATCTCCTTCGACACGTTCGCCGGTACTTCAGCGTACGAGTCGAACACCATGGAGTAGTTTGCCCGGCCCTGGGTCTTCGACCGGAGGTCTCCGATGTAGCCGAACATCTCCGACAGCGGAACCAGTGCCTTGACGACACGGGCGCCACTGCGCTCTTCCATGGCCTGGATTTGACCACGGCGTGAGTTGAGGTCGCCGATCACGTCACCCATGTAATCCTCGGGTGTCGTGACCTCTACGGCCATCAACGGTTCCAGGATCACCGGGCCCGCCATCCTGGCTGCTTCTTTCATCGCAGCCGATCCGGCGATCTTGAACGCCATCTCCGACGAGTCGACGTCATGGTAGGCGCCGTCGAGCAGAGTGAACTTCAAGTTGACCAGCGGGTAGCCCGCGAGCACGCCGTACTGCATCGCGTCCTGGGCGCCGGCATCCACAGAGGGGATGTACTCACGCGGGACGCGACCACCGGTCACGGCATTGACGAACTCGTAGGTGGCACCGTCTTCGGCATCCACCAACGGCTCCAGCTTGACGATGACCTTTGCGAACTGGCCACTGCCACCGGTCTGCTTCTTGTGGGTGTAGTCGTGCTTCTCGACCGTCTTGCGGATGGTCTCTCGGTAGGCCACCTGGGGCTTACCGACGTTGGCCTCGACCTTGAACTCGCGCTTCATGCGGTCGACCAGGATGTCAAGGTGGAGCTCGCCCATGCCGCCGATGACGGTCTGGCCGGTCTCGTCGTCCAGCTTGACCGAGAACGTGGGGTCCTCTTCGGCCAGTTTCTGGATGGCGACACCCAGCTTTTCCTGGTCGGATTTGGTCTTCGGCTCGATCGAGACGTTGATGACCGGGTCCGGGAAGCTCATCGATTCCAGGACGATCGGTGCATTCGAGTCGCACAAGGTGTCACCGGTGGTGGTGTCCTTGAGGCCGATCATCGCGTAGATGTGGCCTGCCGTGGCATCCTCGACCGGCATTTCCTTGTTGGCGTGCATCTGGAACAGCTTGCCGATGCGCTCTTTCTTGCCCTTGGTGGCATTGAGCACGCCGGTGCCTGCCGTGATGTGTCCGGAGTACACACGCACGAACGTCAGCTTGCCGAAGAACGGGTGCGAGGCGATCTTGAATGCCAGCGCCGCGAACGGCTCGTCGGACGACGGCTTGCGCGACAGGATCTCTTCTTCGTTGCCGACCGCGTGACCTTCCACAGAGGGAACGTCGAGCGGGCTGGGCAGGTAGTCGATGACCGCGTCGAGCATGGGCTGCACGCCCTTGTTCTTGAACGCCGAGCCACACAGCACCGGGTACAGCTCACGGGTGACGGTGAGCTTGCGGATGGCCGCCTTGACCTCGGCGATGCTGAGCTCTTCGCCGCCGAAGTACTTCTCGAGCAGCGCTTCGTCGGTCTCGGCGACCGTCTCCATCAGCTTCTCGCGGTACTCCTTGGCCTTCTCCAGCAGATCGGCCGGGATCTCCTCGATGGTCGGCTCGGCACCGGTCGGCACGACGCCGCGCCAGGTGATCGCCTTCATCTCGATGAGGTCCACGACGCCGTCGAAGTCGTCCTCGGCACCGATCGGCAGCTGGAGAACCAGCGGCTTGGCACCGAGACGCTCTTCGATGGTGCGCACCGTGAAGTAGAAGTCGGCGCCCAGCTTGTCCATCTTGTTGACGAAGCAGATACGGGGGACTTCGTACTTCTCGGCCTGCCGCCAGACCTGCTCGGACTGCGGCTCCACGCCTTCTTTACCGTCGAACACCGCTACCGCACCGTCGAGCACACGTAGGCTTCGCTCCACCTCGACGGTGAAGTCGACGTGCCCGGGGGTGTCGATGATGTTGATCTGGTTCTTGTTCCAGAAACAGGTCACCGCAGCGGAGGTGATGGTGATACCCCGCTCCTTCTCCTGCTCCATCCAGTCGGTCGTCGAGGCGCCGTCGTGCGTCTCGCCGATCTTGTAGTTGACGCCGGTGTAGAAGAGGATTCGCTCGGTGGTGGTGGTCTTGCCGGCATCGATGTGAGCCATGATGCCGATGTTGCGAACCTTGTTGAGGTCGCTGAGCACTTCCTGTGCCACTTAATTCCTCACTCTGTATTGCCTGAAAGTTGTTGTAGCCGCCGGCCTGGAGGGCCGGCGGCCCGTTGTCACCAGCGGTAGTGCGCGAACGCCCGGTTGGCCTCGGCCATCTTGTGGGTGTCCTCGCGACGCTTGACTGCCGCGCCGAGACCGTTGCTGGCGTCGAGCAGCTCGTTGGCGAGACGCTCGACCATCGTCTTCTCGCGACGCTGGCGACTGAAGGTCACCAACCAACGCAGCGCGAGGGTGTTGGCACGGCCCGGCTTGACCTCGATGGGCACCTGGTAGGTGGCGCCACCGACGCGACGGCTCTTGACCTCGAGGGCCGGACGAACGTTGTCCAGCGCGCGCTTGAGGGTGACGACCGGATCGGTGCCGGTCTTCTCACGAGCCTGTTCGAGGGCCTGGTAGACGATCCGCTCGGCGGTCGACTTCTTGCCGTCCAGCAGGATCTTGTTGACCAACTGGGTCACGACAGGGCTGCCGTAGACCGGGTCGTTGATCAGGGGGCGCTTGGGTGCGGGTCCTTTACGTGGCATCAGCCCTTCTCCTTCTTCGCGCCGTACTTGCTGCGACCCTGCTTGCGAGCCTTGACACCCTGGGTGTCGAGCGAGCCGCGGATGACCTTGTAACGCACACCCGGGAGGTCCTTCACACGACCACCGCGGACGAGCACCATCGAGTGCTCCTGCAGGTTGTGGCCTTCACCGGGGATGTATGCGGTCACCTCGACCGAGCTGGTGAGACGAACACGTGCCACCTTCCGGAGCGCCGAGTTCGGCTTCTTCGGGGTGGTTGTGTAGACGCGAGTGCACACGCCGCGTCGCTGCGGGCTGCCCTTCAGCGCTGCCGTCTTCTGCTTGGCAGGCTTGTCATGGCGGCCCTTACGGACCAGCTGGTTGATAGTTGGCACTGAGAGTTCTTCCTTTGTTTGGCGTTCTTCGTCTCTGCTGCGGTTTCTGCTCCGGGCAAGTCCGATGTGATCGGTTCTTCCGCAGTACGCCCCACCGAGGCAAACGCCCTGGTCAGGTGTGGCCTTCCCTACCCCTTGGTCGGGCGTGTCGAAATTGCCCGACGCGGCAGTTGAAGGCACGCAGATGGACCCGGCCGATCTAGAATATGGCGGAGGCCGGGCACCAGCGGTCAACTCTACCGACCGTGCGACCGCAGGTCAAAATCGTCCAGCACCGCCGCCGACCGGAGCGATCCCGCAGGTTGTCGCCTGTTCGCGCGCAGCCACTCAACGGCCCTCGCGGCCCCTGAACGCGTCCACCGCCGACTCGATCGTGGGATGGAAACGGTCGGGGCCGAATCTGTCTCCCACGCCGAATCGGATGAGCCTGTCTTTCATGGGCCCCTTCATCTCCGCGAAGACCAGACGGATGCCCTTGTTCGCCAGATAGGTGTCGAGATCGATCAGTTCGTCGACCGCGGTGGTGTCGATGCCGGTCACCGGTTCGGCCGCCACGATCACCCAGTCAACCCGCTCGTGGGCCGCCGCGACCACCGACCGGACGTAGTCGTCGAAGATGCCGCCGTTCGCGAAGAACAGCGGTGCATCAAAGCGGACGAGGACAAGACCCGGGATGCGGCGACCGGCCGGGTGGCGCGCGATGTCGTGGAAGCCAGGGCGGTCGGCGACCTGGACGAGCTCGGTGCGGTAGGGCTGCCAGGCCCGCGCGACCACGGCGACAAAGGACAGGCCGATCGCAACCAGGACCCCCTCGAGCACCCCGACCAGGGCGACGCCAACGAAGGCCGCGACCGCGAGAGCGAACTCGATCCTGCTCATCCGGAACATCCGGACCATGCCGCTCACGTCGACCAGAGCGGTGGCGGCCACGATCACCACGGCGGCGAGTGTGGCGTCGGGCAGGTATGCGGTGACGCCCGGAGCCGCGAGCACGAAGACCAGGACGGCGAGGGCCCCGACGACTCCCGCGAGTTGGGTCTTGGCCCCGGACTGCTCGGCCACGGGGGTGCGTGATCCACTCGCCGAGATCGGGAAGCCGCTGAAGAGGCCGCCGGCGATGTTGGCCACGCCGATTGCCTTCATCTCCGTGCTCCCGTTCACCTCTTCGCCGTGGCGGGCCGCGAACGTGCGGGACAGGACACCGGTGTCAGCGAAAGCGATCAACGCGATGCCTGCCGCGGGCCCGACGAGTTCGACCACGTCCGACCAGTCGACTCCCCCGAACGACGGCAACGGCATGCCGTCGGGCAACGCGCCGACCATCCCGACGTCATCGGTGAGACCCAGGGCAGCGGAGACGATGATCGCTGCCACAACGGCCACGAGAACCCCTGGAACGCGGGGCAACCAGAGCCGGAAGGCGACGATGATCGCCAGTGAGCCGAAACCGATTGTGGCGGTGACGAGGTCGATGCCGCCGCTGAGTGCGGCGTGCGCGGTCTCCCAACCCTGCTCGATCAGGTTGTCGGCATCGACGGAGAAGCCCAGCAGTTTCGGCAACTGGCCGACGACCACGATGAGCGCGATCGCGTTCAGATATCCGAGCCGGATCGGTTTCGACAGCAGGTCGGTGACGAACCCCAGCCGAAGGAACCCGGCGACGAGCAAGATGAGACCGACGAGGACAGCGAGGATCCCTGCGAGGGCGAGCGCGGTCTCCGGGTCTCCGGTCACCGCAAGCGGCGCCACCGCCGCGGCGATCAGGGGCGCGAGCGACGAATCCGGTCCGAGGACAAGAATTTTCGACGGGCCCACCACCGCATACGCCAGGAGCGGGACGATGGTGGCGTACAGGCCGGCGTACGCGGGCAACCCTGCAGCCTCTGCGTAACCCATCCCGGCCGGGATCAGCAGCGCGGTCAACACCAGGCCCGCGGTGAAGTCGGGACGCAGCCACTCCCGGCGATACTGCCGCGCGGTCGCGACGCCGGGCAAGCGGGCGAATACATCCGTCACAGCGGTTCCCACGACTCCATCTCAGTCCGGTGCTGCAGACCAGTTCCCGGTTCCGGCGAGTCTATTCGCCTGTGCCGGCCCCCGATCGACGACGGCGATCACCTCCACCTCAGCGCCGCCGGCTACCAGAAGTTGGCCGACACCGTCGTAGTGGGTCAGCTGGCCGACAACTGTGGATCAGGATCGTCTGGTTCCTCCGATTCGACCTGGGGTTCGGCGGCGTAGTCCTACGCCACCGGCGCTCGATGCCCCAGGGACATCCACCCTCGGGGCGCCCGGTTCCGCAGTGCTCCCGCCTACCGCGGGGGTAGCGTCGCGGGTGCAGATGAACAGCCGATCGCACACCAAGCCGAATCGCCCCGACATCGCCCAGTCGTGGCAGCGATCGCTGCTGGGTGGGCTGAAGCCAGGTGATTCGCCGGACGTGCGGCCTGTGGACATCTCATCGACCGAGCATCCGTTGTTGCGGGCCGCCGGCCCGGTCATCGACGCCGTGGCACATCAATTGGCCGAGTCCAACACGGCCCTGCTGCTGGTGGATTCCGATGCCCGGCTCGTGTCCCGCACGTTCGGCGGGGTCCAGGTCGAGCAGGCACTGGAATCGGTGGGCGCGGTGTGCGGCGCCGAGTTCAGCGAGGACACGATGGGGACCACCGCGCTCGGTACCCCGCTCGAGATCCGGGACGGCATCGTCATCAATGCCGCCGAACACTTCCTCGAACAGTTCCGCACCATCAGTTGTTATGGGCGGCCCATCCTCCATCCCGTCTCTCGTCGGCTGGAGGGGATCGTCTGCATGAGCAACCTCGAACCGACCGTCAATCCGCTGTTCGCGCCGTTTGTCGACCGGATCGCAGACGATATCGAGCAGCGGCTACTCGAGGGGTCGAGGGCGCGGCAGACGGCGGTGGTGGAGGCGTTTCAGCGTGTCGCGCCCCGTCGCGATGTCGCCGTCGTCGCGGTCGGTGACGATCTGTTGCTGACCAATGCCCTTGCCGCCGACATCCTCGCCTCCGCGGATTTCGGAACCCTCCGCGCACTGGCCGCCGATCTGGGTGCAGACGAGCGCCGAACGCAACTCGCACTGGTGTCGGGCAACATCGTGGAGGTCGTCGGTCGGCGGGTGTCAGGCAGTGCCGGAGGCGCGCTCTTCCGGGTACGACCTCTGGATCTGCCCCACGTGCCGATTGCCCGTAAACCGCGCTCGCACACCGGCGTGGGCATGCGGACAGACCGACTTCGCAGCGTGTGGGAGAACACCGCCATCACCGGCGAACCGGGTAGTGGACGGACCAGCACCGCGGCCGAACTGCTCGGCGATCGACCGGTACGCGCCGTGGACGCCGCGGCCCTGGTGACCGGATCGGGCGGTGGCGGATTGATCGGCCAACTCACCGGCACCGACGAGACCACCCTGCTCATCGAGAACGTGCATCTGCTCGATCCGCTGAGCCTGTCCGCGCTCAGGACGGCAGTTCTCGAGGGAACCCCACCCGTTGTGCTGACCGCTCCCCCGCTGCCCGAGTCACCTGGTCCGGTCGCCGCCCTCATCGCTCTGTGTCCGCGCCGGATAGATCTGGCGCCGCTGCGCCATCGCACGATCGACCTACCGGCCCTGGCGGGGAACGTGTTGTCGCGCATCGCCCCTCGTGCCGTGCTCGGTGCGGCAGCCGGTGAGGCCCTGCTCTCGTCCGACTGGCCGGGCAACCTGACCGAACTCACGATGGTTCTGCGAACCGCGGCCGACAACGCCGCCCGCCGCGCGGACCGGGTGATCACGGTTGCCGACCTGCCCGCGCACCATCAGACCACCACGCGCGCGCACCGGCTGTCCGGACGCGACCGGGCCGAACGTCAGGCGATCGTCGAGGCCATGCAGGCCAGCGAGGGCAACAAGGTCCACGCGGCCAAGATGCTCGGCATCAGCCGCAGCACGCTGTACACCCGACTTCGCGCACTCGACATCGATCACTGAGGCTCGTTCGATCGAAAGGACGAGTAGACGCTCGAGTCCTTTCGCAGCGTCCGGCCGGGTGTACAGATTCCGGACAGTTGGGCACCACCTTTCGTTGGCACTATGACCGCAGTCACATAAACGACTGTGCATGCTGACGCTAGGAGAATGTATGACCGCCATCGCCGAGCCCCAATTGACGTCGCAGGTAAGGGATTTCATTTCCACCGACCGTTCGATGCTGATCGGGGGCGAGTGGACCGGTGCCGCATCGGGCAAGACTTTCACCACCTTCGACCCGGCCACCACAGCTCCGATCACCGACGTCGCCCACGGCGACGCCACCGACGTCGACCGAGCGGTCCGGGCCGCCCGGCGAGCATTCGACGACGGGCCATGGGCCCGGATGAAGCCGAACGAGCGTGAACGTCTGCTCTGGCGGGTCGGGGATCTGCTCACCGAACGCGCGGAGGAGTTCGGCCAGCTCGAAGCCCTGGACAACGGCAAGTCAGCGGGTATCGCCGCGGCCGTCGACACGGCGTGGTCGGCCGACATCTTCCGATACAACGCGGGGCTGTGCACCAAGATCTTCGGATCCACGGTCAACGTGTCGATGCCCTTTGTCCCGGGCGGCGAGTTCCACGCCTACACCCTGCGCGACCCCGTCGGGGTATGCGGCCTCATCGTTCCCTGGAACTTCCCACTCCTGATGGCGTCGTTCAAGTTGGCCCCCGCACTGGCGGCCGGCAACACCGTGGTGCTCAAACCTGCCGAGCAAACCCCCTTGACTGCATTGCTTTTGGGCGAGATCTTCGAGGAGGCAGGATTTCCTCCCGGGGTCGTCAACATCGTCACCGGCTTCGGTGATGCCGGCGCCGCCCTGACGGCACATCCGGACGTGGACAAGATCGCGTTCACCGGGTCCACCGAGGTCGGCAAGAAAATCGTCGCGGCCGCCCAGGGCAATCTCAAGAAGGTCTCCCTCGAATTGGGTGGCAAGAGCCCGAACATCGTGTTCGCCGACGCCGACTTCGAGCAGGCCGTGGCCGGTTCGGTCGCCGCATGGATGTTCAACCACGGCCAATGCTGCGTCGCGGGCACGCGACTCTTCGTCGAGCGCCCGATCTTCGACGACTTCACCGCTGCCGTGGCAGAGGCTGCATCGAAGGCCAAGATCGGGCCTGGCCTCGATCCCACCACCGAACTCGGCCCGCTCATCTCGCAGGAGCAGTTCGACAAGGTCAGTGGCTATCTCGCTCAGGGCCTTGCCGACGGAGCACGGGCGCTGACCGGCGGAAAACGCTGGGGCACCGAAGGATACTTCATCGAACCCACCGTGTTCGTGGACGTCGAGCCGAGTTTCTCGATCGTCGAGGAAGAGATCTTCGGCCCCGTGGTGGCCGCGATGCCCTTCGACGGAGATGACGTGGTGGCTGCCGCGAACAACTCGATCTACGGACTCGCCGCCGGCATCTGGACCCGAGACCTGTCCAAGGCACACAAGACAGCCAGGCGCATCAAGGCCGGTTCGGTCTGGGTCAACCAGTACAACGGATTCGACACCGCGATGCCGTTCGGTGGCTACAAACAGTCCGGCTGGGGCCGCGAACTCGGCAACTCGGCGATCGATCTCTACACCGAAACCAAATCAGTGAACATCGCTCTCTGACAACACTTCTCTGTTATCCCCCTTCCCACCATCGAAAGGACCATCATGAAAACCAAAGCCGCAGTGCTACTCGAGGCCGGCAAACCGTTCGAGATCATGGAACTCGAACTCGACGGGCCGGGCCCCGGCGAGGTGCTCATCAAGTACACCGCCGCCGGACTCTGTCATTCCGACCTGCACCTCACCGACGGCGACCTACCGCCCCGCTATCCGATCGTCGGCGGACACGAAGGGTCAGGCATCATCGAGGAGGTGGGACCCGGCGTCACCAAGGTGAAGCCCGGCGACCACGTGGTGTGCAGCTTCATCCCCAACTGCGGTACCTGTCGCTACTGCTCGACCGGTCGGCAGAACCTCTGCGACATGGGCGCCACCATCCTGGAGGGCTCTATGCCCGACGGTTCCTTCCGATTCCACGGGGACGGAAAAGATTTCGGCGCCATGTGCATGCTCGGTACGTTCGCCGAACGCGCCACCATCTCACAGCACTCGGTTGTGAAGGTCGACGATTGGCTTCCGCTGGAGACCGCCGTCCTGGTCGGCTGCGGTGTGCCGTCCGGCTGGGGAACGGCGGTCAATGCCGGCAACCTCCGCAACGGCGACACGGCGGTGATCTACGGCATCGGCGGGCTGGGCATCAACGCCGTACAGGGTGCGGTGGGTGCCGGCTGCAAGTACGTGGTGGTGGTCGACCCCGTACCGCTCAAGCGCGAGACCGCGCTGAAGTTCGGCGCCACACACGCATTCGCCGATGCGGCCAGCGCCGCTGAGAAGGTCAATGAACTCACCTGGGGCCAAGGCGCCGACGCGGCCCTGATCCTGGTCGGCACCGTCGACCAGGACGTGGTGTCGGCCGCGACTGCAGTGATCGGCAAGGGCGGCACAGTGGTGATCACCGGCCTCGCGGACCCGACGAAGTTGACGGTGCAGGTGTCGGGCACCGATCTGACCCTGAACCAGAAGACGATCAAGGGGTCGCTCTTCGGATCGATGAATCCGCAGTACGACATCGTCAAACTCCTGCGGCTGTACGACGCCGGCCAGTTGAAACTGGATGAGCTGATCACTCAGACCTACTCACTCGAACAGGTCAATCAGGGCTACCAGGATCTTCGCGACGGCAAGAACATCCGCGGGGTCATCCACCACGCGGCGTAAC
Source organism: Williamsia sp. R60 (assembly GCF_054063855.1). Taxonomy (NCBI): domain Bacteria; kingdom Bacillati; phylum Actinomycetota; class Actinomycetes; order Mycobacteriales; family Nocardiaceae; genus Williamsia; species Williamsia sp. R60. Next base: position 681,557 of record NZ_JBSSGR010000001.1, on the reverse strand, counting down.
GAGTACCGACGAAGGCCCGTACCCATCGCGCCAGGGTGCGGGCCTTCGGCGTTGTGCGTCAGCGCCGGCGGCGTGCCATGTCCTCGGTGCGCCTACGGACGACCTCGATCTGCTCGGGTGAGCCGATCAGCTTCCGGATGGCGACCTGCTCGGCGTCGAATCCCGCGGCGAGGTCCACTCGCCCGGCCAGTTCGAGCAGAGCCTTGGCCTCGACCAGTGCGCCCCGGGAGTTGCCTGCGATCTCGGTGGCCAGCGCCGTGGCCGCCGACAGCGGTTCGTCGTCGGTGCGGGTCACCAGACCCATTGCGGCTGCGTCGCTTCCACTGAATCTGCGACCGGTGAACACCAGCTCCTTGGCGACGTCGCGGCCGACGAGCTCGGGCAGTATCTGCGTGCCGGTCATGTCCGGGATCAGTCCCCAGGCGATCTCCATCACCGACAGTGTGGTGTCGGGCGCGGCGATCCGGATGTCCGCGCCGAGCGCCACCTGCAATCCCCCACCGAACGCGACGCCGTGGAGGGCGGCGATGACGGGTACGGGCACCAGCGACCACACGTGCACGGCTTGTTGGCCCAGAGCTGTTGCCACGCCCAGACGTTCGCGGTCGGCCACGACGTCGGCAGCCCCACCTTGCATCAGTTCGAACTGTCCCATGTCGAGACCGGCACAGAACGCCCGGCCTTCACCGGCGATCACCACGGCGGAGACGTCGGTGCGGTCGATGAGCGCTGACCCGACGTCGACGAGCGCCTCGAACATCGCCGGATCGAGGGCGTTCATCTTGTCCGGCCGATTGAGCCGCACCTGCGCGACCCCATCGGCGACCTCACAGGTCACCCGCTGCCGGCCTGCTGCGTCCCCGCTCGTGTCAGTCATCACCGATTCATATCAGGTGGCCTACCGGCAGCGGAAGAAGTTGGACCTAGGTGTTCGGATCGGCCTCGGCACGCGTCTTGATGTCGGCAAGACGACGATCCCAGCCGGCCGCGATGCCATCGAGTTCGCGGCCGATCCGGCTGAGCCGGGCGCCCACCGCGGTGAACCTCACCTCGCGGCCGGACTTCGACGACGAGACCAGACCCGTCTCCTCCAAAATCGCCAGGTGCTTGGCAATGGCCTGTCGCGAGACCGGGAACTCCGCCGCGAGCGCCGACGCGGATGCCGGGGACCTGCCCAGCCTGACGAGCAGCCCCCAACGGGTGTCGTCGGCGAGCGCGGCGAAGACTGCCGGCAGTTCGGTGTCAGCTCCGGACATCGACCTGAGCAAGTTCGAGATGCCGCTTGGCGATGCCCAGTTCCTGGGTCCATCCCTCGGTGTTGTCGTCGAACTTCTTGCGCCGTTCGGTGGCGTCCCCGGGCAGAGACGCGAACCCGCTCTCGGCAACCCTGAGAACCACTGACCCCGAGGACATCTCGTCGATCCAGAACTCGACCAACGTCGAGGCGCCCGCGGTGTCGTCCACATCGGCGATCCAGCGGAAGGCGGCGTACCTCGGCGGGTCCAGCGTGACGGTGCGAAGGGCAAAAGCACCGTGCACCGGATCATGCACGATGTCGACATCGCCGGACCGCTCGATCCCGTGGGGGGTGATCTCGGAATCGTTGATGTACCAACCGGGCTCACTGATCAGCGACCACACCCGATCCGCCGGTGCGTCGATGTCGATCTGCCGCTCGATGCGGTCGAAGTCTTCAATCATGGTGTCCTCCGTGTCTGATTGATGTGCAACCCAAGGATTGCACATCTCGGCAGGGATATGCAACCTTCTGGTTGCACACATCAGCGCAGAGACGCCTGCAGTTGCTCCGCCCACGCCCCGACGACCTGCCTGCGGCGCGCGGAGTCGTCGGACAACGTATCGGCCAATCCGAGCCCACGCGCAAAGTCCAGGGTCGCCTGCACCAGCCGATGGACCTTGGGGTCCGAATCGTCGACCCCCAGCATGTGCACCGTCATCGAATGGGCCGCGGCTCCGAACCGACCCTCGAGCGGCAGGATCAACCGGCGCAGCGATTCGTCGGATGCTGCTGCGCACCACACCTGTAACGCCGCCTTGAACTCTTGACCGGTGTAGAACTCGACGGCCGTGGCGACGGCGACCTCGATCCGTCCGGCTCCAGGTGGGAGTCGCTCGGCCTCGTCGGTGGCACGCATCGTCAGGTTCTCGAAGACATGCTCGAGAGCGGCGGTGATGAGGTCCTCGCGGGTCGGGAAATGGTGTTGCGCCGCACCGCGGGACACGCCCGCGCGGCCGGCAACCACACCCACGCTGCACGCCGCCCAGCCATCGACGGCAAGCACGTCGATGGTCGCGTCGAGCAGGCGTTGCCGCGTCGCCCGACTGCGGTCCTGCTGGGGAGTTCGTACCGGGCCGCGCGTCATGGGTGCTCGGCCACCCACGGAGGCGGTTGCTTGTTCAGGAATGCGAGCATTCCCGCCCTGGCCTCATCCGAACCGAACAGGGCTGCCGATTCGCTCGCCAATCGTGCTGCGTCGCGGTCGAATTCACGCAGAATCGCCGTTGTGGTCAGCCGCTTACTCGCGGCGAGACCCTGCGGGGAACCCTTGCGCAGATCGACGCACCAGTTCGCCACGATGCCGGCCAGCGCTTCGGAGTCCGCCGCCGCGGTGGTGATCAGCCCGATCTCCTCGGCCACCTGAGCGTCGAACTTCTCACCGGTGAGGAAGTATCGGCCGGCCGCCCGCGACGTGAGTCTGGGGAGCACCGTGAGCGAGATCATCGATGGCGCAACGCCGATTCTCGCTTCGGTCAGCGCGAAGGTGCTCGCAGGGCCCGCCGCCACCAGATCGCAGGCCCCGACGAACCCGAACCCGCCTGCTCGTACGTGGCCATCGATCCGACCGATCACCGGCTTGGGCAACTCGATGATCGACCGCATGAGATCGATCATCACCTCTGGCCCGGTTCGGCCCGCCTCACTGAGATCGGCTCCTGCACAGAATGTCCCGCCGGTGTGGGTCAACACCACCGCTCGCACCGCCTTATCGTCGCGGGCAGCGTCCAGTCGTGCGGTCAGCTGCTCGACCAGCGCGCCTGAGATCGCGTTGCGGTTTCCTGGCGAATCCAGTGTGATGGTCGCGATTCCCGCCTCGGCGGCGTATCCGACGATGTTGTCCATATCGGTTCTCGGGTTCCGCTCTCAGTACGACTTGGGTAGGCCGAGACTGTTCTGCGCCACGAAGTTCAGGATCATCTCGCGACTGACGGGCGCCACGCGGGCGATCCGGCATAGGTTGAGCAGCGGCGCGAGTCCGTACTCGGTGGACAGACCGTTGCCGCCGAGCGACTGTACGGCGGAGTCGACGATCTTGACGCATGCCTCGGCCGCCGCATACTTGGCCATGTTCGCCGGTTCGGCCGCACCCCAGTCGTCACCGGCGTCGTACAGCGTTGCGGCCTTCTGCATCATCAGTTTGGCCAGCTCCATCTCGATCTTGCCGACCGCCAGTGGATGTGCGATGGCCTGGTGTGCGCCGATGGGCGTCTTCCACACGGTCCGCTCGTTGACGTATTCCACCGCTCGGCCGAGAGCGAAGCGTCCCATCCCGACAGCTGACGCCGCTGCCATGATGCGCTCGGGGTTGAGACCGGCGAACAGTTGGCTCAGCGCCGCATCCTCGGAACCGACCAGCGCGGTCGACGGCAGGCGCACGTCGTCGAGGAACAGCAGGAACTGCTTCTCGGGATTGATCAGGTCCATCTCGATCTGATTGAACTCGAAACCCGGTGCGTCGGTGGGCAGGATGAACAGCGCGGGCTTGAGCCGGCCGGTCTTTGCGTCCTCGGTGCGGGCCACGATCAGCACGGCCTGGGCCTGGTCCACGCCGGACACGTAGATCTTGCGACCCGAGAGCAGCCAGTCGCCACCGTCGCGCCGCGCAGTGGTGGTGATGTTGTGCGAGTTGGACCCCGCATCGGGCTCGGTGATACCGAAAGCCATGGTGATCGACCCGTCGGCGAGTCCGGGCAGCCACTGCTTCTTCTGGTCTTCGGTGCCGAAGCGCGCGATGACGTTTCCGCAGATCGCCGGGGAGACCACCATCATCAGCAGTCCGCTACCGATGGCCGCCAGTTCTTCCATCACGATCGACAGCTCGTACATTCCCGCGCCACCGCCGCCGTACTCCTCGGGCAGGTTGACACCGATGAAGCCCAGCTTTCCTGCCTCAGACCATAATTCGTCCGTCTTGCGGCCACTGCGGGCGCAATCGAGGAAGTACTCGTGGCCGAAACGGCCGCCGAGACCGGCCACAGAACTGCGTAACGCCTTCTGCTCATCTGTTTCCACGAAGCTCATGCTGACTCTCCCTCGATCTCGTTCGGCCGATGTTCTGAGATGACGGCGAGCACTTCGCCCACGGCCACCTGTTGCCCTGCCCCGATGGGCAGCTTCTCCACGATTCCGTCTGCGGAGGCCGAGATGGTGTGCTCCATCTTCATCGCCTCGAGCCACAGCAGCGGCTCGCCCTTCGTGACGGTCTGACCTTCCACGACGGCGATCCTGATGATCGATCCCGGCATCGGGGCGAGCAGCGATCCGGGGGCACTCATCTCGGCGGGATCGACGAATCGCGGTGCCCTGCGGAGCGTCACCGACCCACCTGAGAAATCGACCCAGCGCGCGTCGTCGCGTCGACGTACCCGGAAGGTGCGGTCCACGACGGCGACGGTGAGGGTCACTGCGTTGCCGTGCATCGTCTTCACAGTCACCGCTGGGTCATCCGGCAGCACCACACCGTCACGTGTCACCCGGTATCGCACCGTCGTCTCGTCGGTGTTCTCACCGAACGTGTAGTTCTTCGTCTGGGTGGCCGACGGCAGGTTGCGCCAGCCCGACGGCAGTCCCCCATCCACGCCCGCACGGCTACGGTTGTCGGCGGCGTCGGCGAGTGCGGCGGCGATGATGGCCTCGCGTCGTCGCTCCTCACCGGCCAAAGGGGCCGACAGGACGTCCAGACCGATCTCGTCGATGAACTTGGTGGTGGTGTCGCCATCACGGAACTCGTTGCGGCGCAGCATCGTCACCAGCATGTCGCGGTTGGTGCGTGGGCCGTGGAGTTCCGCTGACTCGAGCGCCCCTGCCAGGATGCTGATCGCGGTGCGTCGGTCCGGTGCCCAGCTGATCACCTTCGCGAGCATCGGGTCGTAGAAGACCGAGATCTCGCTTCCGTCCTCGATGCCCGAGTCCACTCGCACACCGGGTGCACCCAGCCGGCGGAAGGCCGCATCGCCCGCGATGTGGACGTGATCGACCCTGCCGGACTGGGGTTGCCAGTCGGCGCCGGGATCCTCGGCATACAGGCGAACCTCGATCGAGTGACCCTGCGGCTTCGGAGCTTCGGGTGGCAGATGTGCGCCCTCGGCGATGTGCAGTTGCCACGCGACCAGGTCGAGCCCACTGGTCTCTTCTGTGACGGGGTGTTCGACCTGCAGCCGGGTGTTCATCTCCAAGAAGAAGAACCGTCCGTTGTCGTCGGCGAGGAACTCGACGGTCCCGGCTCCGGTGTAACCGATGGCCGATGCAGCGGCCACCGCGGCATCGAAGAGTTCGCGGCGCAAGGCGGCGCCGATTCGCTCCACGAGCGGTGAGGGCGCCTCCTCGATGATCTTCTGATGGCGCCGCTGTATCGAGCACTCCCGCTCGCCCACCGCCCACACGTTTCCTGCTGCGTCGCCCAGCACCTGCACCTCGATGTGGTGGCCGCGCTCGATGTACGGCTCGCAGAACACCGTCGCGTCACCGAACGCCGATTGCGCTTCACGAGCTGCAGCTGCCACCTCTGCGGCCAGGTCGGCGAGGTCGCGAACGATGCGCATACCCCGGCCACCACCGCCGGCCGATGCCTTGATCAGGACCGGAAGATCCTCGGCGGCAATGGCATCCGGATCCAGGTTGCTCAACACCGGTACACCCGCGTCGGCCATGATCGCCTTGGCGTTCACCTTCGAACCCATGGCATCGATCGCCGATGGATCGGGACCTATCCAGGTGAGCCCGGCCTCGATCACCGCTCGGGCGAAGGCGGCGTTCTCGGACAAGAAGCCGTAGCCCGGGTGCACCGCATCGGCACCAGCGGCACGCGCGGCAGCGATCACCGCATCGATCTTGAGGTAGGTATCGGCAGAGGTGTTGCCCGGCAACCGGACTGCCACATCTGCCTCACGGACGTGAGGAGCAGTGGCGTCGGGGTCCGAGTACACCGCGACGGTGCCGAATCCGAGACGGCGGCATGTGGCGAAGACCCGGCGCGCGATCTCGCCGCGGTTGGCCACCAGTACTGTTTGCATGTTTCCCATCACATCCGGAAGACGCCGAAGTTGCTGGTGCCTTGCACCGGCCCGTTGTCGATCGCCGAGAGGCAGAGCCCGAGAACCGTACGGCTGTCCCGAGGGTCGATGATGCCGTCGTCGTACAGCATTCCCGAGAGGAACGCCGGCATCGACTCCTTCTCGATCTGGGCTTCGATCATCGCCCGCATCCCGGCGTCGGCCTCTTCGTCGACCGTTCCGCCCCTGGCCTCGGTCGCGGCGCGCGACACCATCGAGATCACTCCGGCCAGTTGGGCTGCCCCCATCACCGCCGACTTCGCACTGGGCCAGCTGAACAGGAAGCGGGGGTTGTACGCCCGTCCACACATGCCGTAGTGGCCTGCTCCGTAGCTCGCGCCGATCAGCAGCGAGATGTGCGGGACGGTGGAGTTCGATACCGCATTGATCATCATCGAGCCGTGTTTGATGATGCCGCCCCGCTCGTATTCTTGACCCACCATGTATCCGGTGGTGTTGTGCAAGAACAGCAATGGGGTGTCCGAGCGGTTCGCGAGTTGGATGAACTGGGTTGCCTTCTGAGCCTCGGCGCTGAACAGCACCCCCTGGGCGTTCGCCAGGATCCCGATCGGATAGCCGTGGATGCGCGCCCATCCCGTGCACAGCGACGATCCGTACTCGGGTTTGAACTCGTCGAACACGCTGTCGTCGACGATGCGGGTGATGACGTCGCGAGGATCGAACGGGATCCTCAGGTCTCCCGGCACGATCCCGAGCAGATCCGATTCGGGATGGCGCGGTTCGATACTCGCCGCCACCGGGCCGGGGCCGCGCTTACGCCAGTTGAGCCGGGCCACGATCCGGCGACCGATCCGGATGGCGTCGCGTTCGTCGGTGGCGTAGTAGTCGGCGAGTCCGGACGTACGCGCGTGCATCTGGGCACCACCGAGGGACTCGTCGTCGCTGACCTCACCGGTGGCCATCTTCACCAGAGGCGGTCCGCCGAGGAACACCTTGGACTGGCCTTCGATCATCACGGTGTGGTCGGACATGCCCGGCAGGTAGGCACCACCGGCGGTGGAGTTACCGAAAACCAGTGACAGCGTGGGTATCCCGGCCGCAGACAGCCTGGTGAGGTCCCGGAACATCGCGCCTCCGGGGATGAACACCTCTTTCTGCGTGGGCAGGTCCGCTCCCCCGGATTCCACGAGATTGATCAGTGGAAGACGGTTCTCCAAAGCGATCTGATTGGCGCGCAGGCCCTTACGAAGTGTCCAGGGGTTGGAGGTGCCGCCACGCACGGTCGGGTCGTTGGCCACGAGTACACATTCGACCCCTTCGATCACACCGATGCCGGTGACGATCGAGGCCCCCACAGGGAAGTCGGATCCGTACGCGGCGATGGGCGACAGTTCCAGGAACGGACTGTCCTCATCCACCAGCAACTCGATGCGTTCGCGGGCAAGCAGCTTGCCGCGTTCGCGGTGGCGGGCCACCTTCTTCTCGCCGCCACCGGCCGCAGCCTGAGCGAACAGTTTTTCGATCTCGGCGATCTTGCCGAGCATCGAAGTGGTGGCGTCGTCGATCTCGGGCGCGCTCACGGGTGGTACCCCAATCGTTTTCCGGCCAGGCCGGTGAGGATTTCGGTTGTTCCGCCGCCGATACCGATAATTCGCATGTCGCGATACTGGCGTTCGACCTCGGTGCCGGTCATGTACCCCGCCCCACCGAACAGCTGCACTGCCTTGTCGGCCACCCACTCCCCGGCCTCGACCGCGCTGTTCTTCGCGAAACAGACCTCGGCGATCAGATCGGTCTCGCCGGCGGCCGCGGCGTCCACGATGGCGTGGGTGTAGGTGCGGACCACGTCGATCTTGCGGGCCATCTCGGTGACCGTTTCCTGCACCGACTGCCGGGCGATCAGCGGTTTGCCGAACGTGTGCCGCTCACGGATCCACTCCAGGGTGAGGTCGAGACACCGTTGGGCGCTGGCGTAGGCCTGCACGGCCAGGCCGACCCGTTCGGTGACAAAGGCTTGCGCGATCTGCACGAACCCGGAGTTCTGCGCACCGACGAGGTTGGTGACGGGTACGCGGACGTCCACGTACGACAGCTCAGCGGTATCCGATGCGCGCCAACCCATCTTGTCGAGCTTGCGGGTGACCGTGAAGCCGGGGGTGCCGCGCTCGACCACCAGCAGGGAGACGCCACCTGCGCCCGGCCCGCCGGTGCGTACCGCGGTGACGACGAAGTCCGCACGTACACCTGAGGTGATGTAGGTCTTGGCGCCGTTGACGATGTAGTGATCGCCGTCGCGAACCGCAGCGGTGGTCAGGTGGCCGACATCGCTGCCACCGCCGGGTTCGGTGATCGCGAGACTGCCGATCTTCTCTCCGGCCAACGTGGGCCGGACCCACTTCTCGATCTGCTCGGCATCTCGTGCGGCGATCAGATGCGGTAGCGCGATCCCGCAGGTGAGCAGCGACGAGAACACTCCACCGGACACACCCGCATAGTGCAGTTCCTCGCCCAAGATCGTGGCGTCGATCAGGTCTCCACCCGAGCCGCCGACTTCTTCGGGAAAGCCCAATCCGAGGAGTCCCACCTCCGCGGCCTGCTTGTGCAGGTCCAGCGGCAGCTCGCCGAGGCGCTCCCACTCGTCCTGGTGCGGCAAGATGTGTCGCTGCGCGAAAGCCCTGACGGTACTGCGCAATTGCGCCCGCTCGTCAGTTCTCCACGCTGGGGTCTCGAGTGTTCTCACGTCAGCTCTCCGAATTCGATGGGGATGTCGATGTGTCGTGATCTCAGCCATTCCCCCAGGCCTTTGGCCTGAGGGTCGAACCGGACGTTGTCCGCGACACCGCGACCGAGGATGCCCTCGATCACGAAGTTCATCGCCAGCAGGTTCGGGAAGACGTGGCGATGGACCGTCAGTTCGGCGGCTTCGGGGATCAAGGCTGTGAACCGATCGGTCGTCAGGGTTGTCACCAGCCACTCGAAGTGGACCGGGTTGCGCACCCACACACCGACATTGGCGCTTCCGCCCTTGTCTCCACTGCGCGCGCCGGCGATGTCGCCCAGCGGAGCCCGTCGGGTGAGGCCCCAGCGGGCGGGATCAGCGGGCTCGTCCGGCTCGTCCGGCGACAATGTGTCGGCAGCCGGAGCCGACGTCGCCACCGGGCTGGCATCGATGTCGAGCGTCGTTCCGTCCGCGAGATGCACACGGTGAGGAACGCTGTGTGCCGGTACATATCCGGGCTCGAACACCGCAAAGGGCGACCCTGCCCCCGGCGGGGCGGTCATCGTGAAGCCCGGATAACTGGCCAGCGCCAATTCGACGGCAGCCGAGGAGAACTGGCGCCCGACGACCTTCGGGTCAGCGTCCTTGGCGACGCACTGGAGCACTGCACTCGCCTGTTGTTGCGTCGGTGCGTCGGTTTGATCGAGGCGGGTGAGGGTCCAGGTGAGGTCGGCCGGTGCGCGATGTAACTCGGACTCGAACTGCGCCCGCACCAGTTCGGCCTTCGCCTCGATGTCCAGACCCGTGAGGATCATGGTGATCTCGTTACGGAATCCGGCCAGGTGGTTCAGCGACACCTTCAGGGTGTCCGGTGGTGCCTCACCTCGCACACCGGTCACCCGCACGCGGTCGTCGCCGAGATCCTCGAGCTCGATCGTGTCGAGACGAGTGGTTGCATCAGGCCCGAGGTAGCGCGGCCCGCCTACCTCATACAGCAACTGAGCCGTGACGGTTCCGACAGTGACCGCTCCGCCCGTTCCGGCATGTTTGGTGATCACCGACGACCCGTCGGCCTCGACCTCGGCGATCGGGAATCCCGGGTGACGCAGGTCTGCGATCTCGGTGAAGAACGCATAGTTGCCGCCGGTCGCCTGGGTGCCGCATTCGATGATGTGGCCGGCGACCATGGCACCGGCGATCTGATCGAGATGGTCCGGCTCCCAACCGAAGTGGGCGATGGCGGGACCCACGGCCAGTGACGCGTCGGTGACGCGACCGGTCACCACGATGTCGGCGCCGGCTTGCAGGGCGGCGGCGATGCCGAAGCCACCGAGGTACGCGTTTGCTGTCAGTGGGGTGCCCAGCCCGAGGTCGGCGGCACTCGCGGTGAGGTCGTCGCCGTCGACGTAGGCGATGGAGGGTGAGAGGCCGAGTTCGCCGGCCAGCCGGGTCAACGCCTCGGCCAGGCCTGCCGGGTTCACACCGCCCGCGTTGCTGACGATCTTGACACCGCGATCCATCGCCGTGCCGAGATTTGTCTCCATCTGTCGCAGAAAGGTTTTCGCGTAACCGAGCGTGGAGTCCTTGAGTCGGTCACGTCCGAGGATGAGCATGGTCAGCTCGGCAAGGTAGTCGCCGGTCAGGTAGTCGAGTTCACCGCCGGTCAGCATCTCCTGCATCGCGGCGAAGCGGTCACCGTAGAAACCTGACGCGTTGCCGATGCGTACCGCGCTCATCGGCCGCCTCCAGGAGGACCCGCGAAGCACTGCGCGATGGTCACCCACCGGGCCGCATCGTCACCCTCGGTGCGGATGTCGACATCCGCCGGGTTTCGGCGATGGGTCACCAAAAGGCAGAAGTCGAGAGCAGAACCGGACACCTTTTGCGCAGCCCCCTCTGGCCCCCACGTCCACACCGAACCGTCGGGAGCCGTCAGCTCATACCGGAATTCCTCGGCGGGAGGAATGATCTGGTTCACCTGATACGCAAAATCACGGGTTCTGACCCCCAAGTGTGCAATCGACTTCAGTCGAGCGGTCGGTGCGTTGGAGATTCCCAGCGCGTCGGCGATGTCGAGGCCGTGAGCCCACACTTCCATGAGCCGGGCCGTGGCCATCGATGCCGCCGACATGGGCGGCCCGAACCACGGCAGCTTCTCGCCGGGAGGATGGGACAAGAGCGCGTCCATCAGAGCACGTCGGCGCGTACGCCAATCGGCAAGAAGTTGTGCGGGCGGCTTCGCCGCCTCTTCACGAGCCCCGTCATCGACAAACGTGGTGGGGTTCTCCCATGCCGTCTTGAGAATGTCGTCGAACGCTGCGGGGTCGGTGGCCGCGACGCGTGCCTGCTCGTCGGTCCACGACAGGTGCGCCACTTGGTCGATGACCCTCCACCCAGCAGCGGGAGTGCTTGCGAACCAACCGGATTCGGGTAGATCTGCAACCATGCTGTCGACGACGTCGATCTCGGCGGACAGGTCTGCCACCAACTCGGCCACGATGCTCACCGGGCCAGCATCACACGACCCGGGAGCTAAAGCAAGCACTGCTGCTTGTTTTGGTCCCGAGCGGACTCTCGTACCCGCCGAGCGGGCCGAAACTCCCGTCGAGCGGGCCCTCGTGACCATCGAGCGGGCCGAAATCCCAATCGAGCGGGCCGTAAAGGCTCTCGACCGGGCTGAAGCCCGCGCCGGGTAAGCGGGCAAGTGCGCCGATCGGCCCGCTCGACGGAAGTTTCGGCCCGGTCGACGGAAATTTCGGCCCGCTCGACGGAAGTTTCGGTCATGTCCAACACCTACAGCGACCGTTGCCCACGCAGATCAGTCAGGAACGAGTCGATGCAACTCCGGTAATGTGTAGGGCGGTTCGTCCTGGTGTCCGCGATACGCCACGAAAGCAGGCTCGAAAGCCGGGTATCGGCCGATGAATCCTCCTGCCGCACTGAATATCTGGCCGGTGACCTCGGACGCCAGATCACTCACCAGGTAGGCGTACAGCGGGGCCACGTAATCCGGCGGTGCCGGATCGAGCGCGGCGTCACGGGTGAACTCGTCGAGCAGTCCGCGCTCGAAGAGACCCCTGATGTGCGCTTCGTAGCCGGCACCGGTCGACAATCGGGTTCTCCCACCGGGACAGATGACGTTGACCCGGACGCCGTGCGGCTTCAGGTCCGCGGCCAGCGCCAGCGCCAGACCATTGACGCCGCCTTTGGCCGCCGGATATCCGGTGCCACCGAAGTTGCCGGCCGCAGCCGCCGAGCCCGTGGCCACGATCGACCCGTGACCCTGCCGGGACAGGACCGGCGCCGCCACCCGAGCCAACTCGAAAGTGGTCAGCAGGTGGGCGTCGAGCTGCGCGCGGAAGTCGGCAGTCGACATGGTGAGGATCGACGACTGTTCTGGTTCGGCGATCCCGGCGCAGTTGATCACCGCATCCAAGCGGCCGAACCCGTCGATCGATGCCGCGATCAATGCTTCGGCGACGCCGTCACCGGCCGCCGAACCGGCAACCGCCACAGCGACACCGCCGCGGTCCCTCAGATCGGCGGCGACGCGGGAGGCCACGTCACCGTCGCGTCCGTTGATCACCACCGATGCACCCTCGGCGACAAGGCGTTCGGCCACGGCGCGACCGATTCCCCGGCTCGAACCGGCGATCACCACGCACTTGCCGGAGAGATGCTGTTCGGCCACGGAGGTCAGGCGCCCGAGTTGACCGGCGTGATCGACAGCGGGATACCTCGATCGGCGAACTCAAAGGTCGATCCGCCGCTGAATCGCGCGATTGCGACCTCGCCGAGTTCCTTGATGGCTTCGGCATGTGCGATCTCGACCACCACGTCGCCACCGTCGCGGTAACCGGTCACCGCCGACCAGGTGAGATCGACACCGGTGGCCATCGCCAGGACCGGTTCGAGATGGTCTGGATCGATGTGTGCCAGCCAACCGCCGTCGGCGACCGCACTGGAATCGGCAGGGATACGCAGCCGGACGATGGCGGACTCCCCCGTGCCGTGCACCGACACCTCGGTGCCCGCGTACTGATCAGGACCGAGGATCGGATGTACCCGCAGTACCGCGGCCAGATCCTCGGCGCCCTGTCCGAGGCCAAGGCATTTACGCAACCGATCGGCCGTCAGACCGGATATTCCCGTCAACTGCTTGCGGAAGATCTCGGCTGCCTTGTCTTCGTCGGTCTTGCCCCGCACCGACATCAAGAAGCCCAACGCCAGCAGATGGTGTTGCAGTGCAACCTCTTCGGCGATACGCACCAGGGCCGAGTGGGACCAGTCCTCGAAACGCAGGTCTTCCCAGACCGGCCCGATGTAGTCGCCGTGGCCCTCGCTTTCCGGGTCGATCGGCGACAGTTCGATCTTCGCGGCCTGTGTTTTCGACATCTCGATGGATTCGGGAGGCAGCGGTAGCTCTTCGCGGTCCGGCTCGATGGTGACCGTCCACGCGCAGTGCGGGTGCTGATCGGCCGGACGGCGAGGTGGCCGGTGGATCGGGCGAATCCGTGCCCGCCGGTTGGTGGCGATCGCGGTGGCGTCGAAGGTGGGGTCTTCGATGTCGTGGCACATCGAGGTCACGTAGTCGTCGCCCATCGGCTCCACGTCCATCAACGCGCCGCAGTGGTTGAGGACGAACTCGCCGTGATACTTGTCGAAGATCGTGTAGCGGAAGTCCATGAACTGCGGTGGTGCGCCGATGTCGAGTTGCAGGCATTTGAACATGTCCGCCACGCCGTCACCGTCGATCTGCAGAGCGGTTCGCATCCGCCCGGTGTAGACCGGGCTCGCGGCCATCCACTCCTCGATCGCAATCTGTGCCATGGTCTCGCGGCCGAAAGCCGCTATGCAGTGCGCCATTCCGGACCGGTCGATCAATTGGCCGGACAGCAGTAGTTCTGGCACCAGCTTGGCCAGCTGGGCGCGACTCAGGTCCGCGTATGACATCTGCCGGTCACCACATCGGAACTGGAGTCTTGCCGAGGGGGTACCACCCTGGCAGCAACTCCTTGGCGTTGATGACCCGGTCGATGCGGCCCTGCATTCCCTTGCTCATCACGCCGTCGGTCATCATCTCCATGAACAGTGCGGTGACGTTGCCGTAGTCGAAGAAGTCCCGCTGCCAGCCCCACTTGTAATCGCCGGCGTACTTGAACCAGCTGCCCTGAATCCCTTCCAGCCCATAGTGCGAACCATCCGGGCGGGTGGCCTCGAAGATCTGCTTCCACAGTCCGAGCATGTCGCCGGTCTTCTCATCGATCACCCACGTCTGGTAGGGGTAGGTCCACCCGTCGAGACCGTCCATCTCGTAGCCGATCGCGTAGTCACGGATCTCATCTCGACCGACCGCCATGAAGTCATGCTTGGCGCCATAATTCCAGCCGTATGTGGCGTCTTCGGTGTAGAACTCCGCAAGTGGACGCCAGTCGCCGGCTTTCTCGCAGTCGACGTTCCCCTGCAGCCAGCGCTCGACCATCTCGTCGAGCTCAGCGCGATCAAATACCATGGAAATAACCAACTTTCATTCTTCAATGATCTTGAGGGCCTGAGTGGGACAGTAACGCACAGCGCGCTTCACGTCCTCCAAATGACTGTCATCCGGTTGCGGGTCAAGGAGATTCACCGATTCGCGTTCAGCTTCGAAGATCTCCGGCGCTTCCATCTCGCACATTGCGTGTCCCTGGCACAGATCCAGGTCGACTTCGATTCTCATCGGCTGCTCCCGTCTTCAGCGAGCGCGCTTGCGGTACTTCACCTTGCACGGCTGGGCCAGCTGCACAACCATTTTCGAGTGATCGTTCTTGTACGACTCGGACGGCTGGCTCATCTCGAACTCATAGTTCTGCAGCAGCACGGAGAAGATCGCCTTGAGCTGCATGATGGCGAACTGCGCGCCGACGCAACGGTGCCTGCCCGCACCGAAGGGAATCCACGTCCACCGGTTGGCGAGATCTTCCTGACGGGGTTCGAGGTAGCGGTCCGGGTCGAAGCTGTCCGGGTTCGGGAAGTCTTCCGGCAACCGGTTGGAGATGGCAGGCGACGCGGCGATGGTCTGGCCCGCGGTGATCTCGAAGTCCTCGACGATGAACTCGTTCTGGACCACGCGCATCAACACGATCAGCGGAGGGTGCAACCGCAGGGCTTCTTTGAGCGCCGACTCCAGCTTGGGGATCTGACGCATCGCACCGAAGCTGTATTCGGCACCACCTGAGTAGATCTCGTCGAGCTCGTCGGTGACCTGCTTCATGTAGTCGGGGTGGCGCAGCAGTTCGATCAGCGTCCAGGCAGCGGTGCCGGATGTGGTGTGGTGTCCGGCGAACATCATCGAGATGAAGATCCCGGTGATGGTGTCCGCGGTGAAACGGAGGTTTCCCTCCTCGTCGCGGATCGAGACCAGGACGTCGAGCAGGTCCTTGTCGTCGCTCTCGTCCGGCTCGGCGATGCGGGTGTCCATTATTTCCTGGACCAGCGCGACCAGTCCCTCGCGGGCGGCGTCACGCTTGCGGAAACTCTCGATGTCGGCATGGGCGTCCACGTACGCGATCGGGTCGGTGCCCTTTTCCAGATCGTGGTAGAGATGCGCGAACCTGCCGTCGAGCTGTTCGCGGAACTTCTTGCCCACCAGGCAGGTCGACGACGTGTAGATGGTCAACTCGGCGAAGAACTCGAGCAGATCGATCTCACCCGAATCGCCCCAATCGGCGATCATGCGCTCGACCTCGAGCGGGATGGTCACGGCATGGTTCTTCATGTGAGCGCCCTTGAGCGCCTGGTTGTGGAGCATCTCCGATCGCCGCTCGGGGCTGGCGTCGAACACCACACCCTCACCGAAGATCGGCGTCATGAAGGGGTAGGCGGCTGCCTGGTCCAGGTCCTCTTCCGATGCACGGAAGAAGGCCTCGTTGGCCGCGGCGCCCGAGACCAGCGCGACCTCGCGGTCGGCGAGCTGGAAGATCCCGACGTCGCCGCATTCTTCACGGACCCTCTTGAACAGGCCGATGGGATCGGTGGACAACTCGTCGAGATGGCCGTGCTCACCGTCGCCACCGGATACGCGCTTGGGCTTGGTCAGTGTCATTTGCTGTCTCCTTCAGTACGAGCGACCGGGGCTTCGGCCTCGACCTCGACCAGGCGCATGTGTGCACCCCGAGGCATTGAAACGATGGTTGTGACCGCGGTGGCCAGATGGACGGGTTTGAGGAAGTTCCCGTGCCGGGCCAGGCCCCACGGAATCCAGTCGTTGAGCACCGATTCGGCGACCTCGGGCGAGAAGTTCATCCCCATGCCGGTCATCACCTGGCCGGGACGAACGAGACTGGCGCGCACACCCGTGCCCTCGAGTTCCATCCTGGCGACTTCGGCGAGTCCTTCGACACCGCATTTGGCGGCCACGTAGGCGCCCATCTGCGGACGCGGCGACACCACCACATCGGAGCTGATGAACACAAAATCACCACGCCGGCGACCGATCATCTCGGGAATCAGCCTGCGGTACAGACGTTGTGCGCCGAACAGGTGGATGTTCACCTGCGCGGCGAAGTCGTCGGTGGACACCTCGAACGAGCGTCCCGGTTCCAGGTCGCCGGCACCGGACACGGCCACCTCGATGGGACCGAGCTGGGCTTCGGCCTTGGTGACGAACTCGTCGATCGAGTCGGCATCGGTGATGTCGAGCGGCAGGGCGATCGCCTCGCCACCCGCTTCGTTGATCTGGTCGGCGAACTCCTGTGACTTCTGCACCCGCCGGGCGCCCAGTGCCACCGGATAGCCGGCCGCACCGAGCATGACGGCGGTTGCTGCGCCGATGCCGGACGAGGCACCGGCGACGACCACCGGCCTGCGTTCTGGGTGTCCGGGGAACCGTGGCATCAGCGCACCTTCACTTTCATGGGCAGGGCTGCGAACCCGCGGACGTTGACCGAGTGCACCCGGGCGGCGTTCTCGATGTCGATGTCGATCTGGTCGATCGACTTGACGATCTGTCCCAGTGCGACATTGGCTTCCAGCCGCGCGAGGTGTGCGCCGAGGCAGAAGTGGGTGCCGAGGCCGAAGCTGGTCAGGGCCTGCGAGCTGTCCCTGGTGATGTCGTAGTTGTCGGGGTTCTCGAACACGTCCTCGTCGCGGTTCGCCGAGCCCAGGAGCAAGAGCACACGCTGACCGGCTGGGATGGTGTAGCCGCCGTACTCGACGTCCTCCATGACCCGGCGGACGACGATCTGGGTGGAGTTGTCGTACCGCAGGGTCTCTTCGGTCCACTGGGGCACGGCCTCGGGATCGGCCATCGGTATCGCGAGCTGATCGGGGAACCGCCATCCCCAATACACCGCATTCGCAAGCAGTTTCGTGGTGGTCTCGTTGCCTGCGACGATCATCAGGATCATGAACCCGATGATCTCGTCCTCGGTGAGCCTGGTCTTCTCACCGGTCTCGTCGTCGAGGACCTCTGCGTCGAGCAGCGCGGACACAAGGTCGGTACCCGGCTTCTTGCGGCGCTCGACGAGCAGCTCGGTGTAGTAGCGGGTCAGCTCGAAGTAGGCGAGCACCGCGGCCTCGGGAACGTCGAACACGCCCTCTTCGCGGTGGATCAGCAGGTCGGACTGGGTACGCAGGTGGGCGCGGTCGGCCACCGGCACGTCGAGCAACTCCGACACCACATCCATGGGCAGCAGACCGGCGAACTCGGTGACGTAGTCGAACTCCCCCATCTCCAGGCAGCGACTCCAGTGTTGTTGGGTCAGTTCGGCGATCCGGTCACCCAGCTCCGCGACCCGCTTGGGCGTGAAGCCCTTGGAGACCAGTTTGCGGATACGCATGTGCTTCGGGTCGTCGAGGGCAAGGAACGACATCGACTTGTGCGCATCGGGGCCGTAGGCGGCCGGGTCCATCGACACACCCCAGCTGTTGGACAACCGGACTGCGTCGCGGAACCCGTTGCGTACGTCCTCGTGCTTGGCGAACGCCCAGAAGTCCATGTCCGCGTTGTGGTAGACCGGCGCCTCGGCGCGCAGGCGGGCATACGTGGGATAGGGGTCTTCGTGGAAGTTGTAGTCGTAGGGGTCGAACGGGACCCGGGTCTGCATACCTGTGGTCATCGGTTCTCCAGCAGTAGTCGTGCCGCCGCGTCGAGCCGGTCGGCGATGGCGGAATAGGTTTCGTATCCCATGCCGGCACGCACGAGCGCGCCGGAGTACAGCATTTCGAGCGCCTCGAGCAGCGCCTCGTTCTCAGGGGCCTCGGGGTCGCCGCCGAGGGCGGTGGCCAGTCGTTGCCGGATCAGGACGCCGATCCGCAACCGGAGGTGCTCGACATCCGGGTCCGAGCCCAGCAGTGATGCCGTCACCGCACGGGCCAGATGGGTGTCGTCCTCGACAGCCAATGCCACCGAACGCAATTGGGTGACAACCCGTTCGGTTCTGGGCAACGAGGGGTCGGGGTCGGCGATTCCCTCGGCCAGCCGGCGCCAGAAGAGCTCGGCCACCACATGCCCCTTGGAGCTGAAGTACGTGTAGGCCGTGGCCGGTGCGACGCCTGCGCGCTTGGCCACAGATCGCACGGTCAAGGCGTCGTATCCGACTTCCCGCAACACCTCCACCGCCGCGGCGGTCAGCCGGTTGACGGTCTCCGCCTGAGCGGTCGTCAGCCGCCGGCGAGTGGATTCGAAAGAAACCGGACTGGACATGGACGCTGACATTACACTAGGTTCATACTCGAGTCCAGACACGTGTCCAGAAGGAGGCGACCAGCAATGGCGCTGAAGCCAGAAACCAGCTCTGAGCTGCTCATCGACGGGAAGCTCGTACCCGGTTCCGGTGGCACTTTCGACATCATCAACCCGGCCACCGAGGAGGTGATCGGGCAGGCCGCCGACGGCACCGTGGCCGACATGGAGGCCGCAATCGCCGCCGCGCGCACGGCATTCGACACCACCAGCTGGCGCCACGACCACGCCTTCCGGGCGAAGTGCCTGCGCCAACTCCGGGACGCCTTGCAGGGCCACGTCGAAGAGCTCCGCGAGATCACCATTGCCGAGGTGGGTGCCCCCCACTTCTTGACCTCAGGCCCGCAGCTCGAGGGCCCGATCAACGATCTCGGCTGGCTGGCCGACCTCGCCGAGAGCTACGAATGGGAAAGTGACCTCGGTCGGGCCAAACCGATGGGCATCAAGACCCAGCGGCGCGTACAGCGTGAGGCCGCCGGAGTTGTCGGCGCCATCACGCCGTGGAACTTCCCGCACCAGATCAACTTCGCGAAGATCGGCCCCGCGCTGGCCGCCGGTTGCACGGTGGTCCTCAAACCCGCCCCCGACACCCCTTGGTGCGCGGCACTGGTCGGCAAGGTCATCGCCGAGGAAACCGACATCCCGGCCGGCGTGATCAACATCGTCACCTCGAGCGATCACTCTGTGGGAGCGGTACTTTCGAGCGATCCCCGCGTCGACATCGTCTCGTTCACCGGCTCCACGGCGACCGGCAAGAAGGTGATGGCGGCAGCTGCCGACAGCCTCAAGCGCGTCTTCCTCGAACTCGGCGGCAAGTCGGCGTTCATCGTGCTCGACGACGCAGACCTCGCATCGGCCTGCTCCATGGCCGGCTTCTCCGTGGTCACCCATGCGGGCCAGGGTTGCGCTTTGACCACGCGACTGCTGGTTCCCCGCGAGAAGTACGACGAAGCCATTGCGCTGACCCGTGATTCGATGGCGGGACTACCTGCCGGAGATCCCACCGATGCCGGAACCATCTGTGGTCCGGTCATCTCCGCGACGCAGCGAGACCGTGTCGAGGGCTATTTGAAGCTGGCGCGCGAGGAGGGCGGCACCATCGAGATCGGTGGCGGCAGGCCCGCGAACAAGGAGAAGGGCTACTACATCGAGCCCACCCTGATCTCGGGGGTGGAGAATTCCGCACGTGTTGCGCAAGAAGAGATCTTCGGCCCCGTGCTCGTGATCATCCCCCACGACGGCGACGACGACGCGATCAACATCGCCAACGATTCCCCCTACGGCCTGTCCGGCGCTGTGTGGGGCACCGACCCCGAACGCATCCAGCACGTTGTCGACGGTGTCCGCACCGGGACGATGAGCATCAACGGCGGTATCTGGTACGGCGCCGACGTGCCGTTCGGCGGCTACAAGCAATCCGGCATCGGGCGCGAGATGGGCGTTGCCGGATTCGAAGAATACCTGGAACTCAAAGCCATCGCGGCACCAGCATAAGGAGCATGTATGAGTAACAACCGATTTGAAGGCAAAACCGCCATCGTCACCGGCGCCGCCGGTGGTATCGGCGAAATCTATGCACGCCGTCTGGCCGCCGAGGGCGCCAACGTTGTGGTCGCCGACCTCAACGATGAGGCAGGCAAGCAGGTCGCCACCGACCTCGGTGGGCTCTACGTCAACACCGACGTCTCCGATCCCGAGTCGGCGCAGGCCCTGGCCACCGCCACCCTCGATGCCTACGGGCAGATCGACTATCTCGTGAACAACGCCGCGATCTACGGCGGGATGAAGCTCGACTTCCTCATCACCGTCCCCTGGGATTACTACAAGAAGTTCATGAGCGTGAACCTCGACGGCGCCCTCAACGTGACCCGTGCGGTCTACGGTCACATGAAGCCCGGTAGCGCGATCGTCAATCAGTCTTCCACCGCGGCATGGCTGTACAGCGGCTTCTACGGCTTGGCCAAGGTGGGAGTGAACGGTCTGACCCAGCAGCTCGCCACCGAACTCGGCGGTTCCGGCATCCGCGTCAACGCGATCGCACCGGGGCCCATCGACACCGAGGCGACCAAGTCGACGACGCCGGGCAGCATGGTCAAGGACATGGTCAGCAAGCTGCCGCTGTCTCGCATGGGCACACCCGACGATCTGGTCGGCATGCTCCTGTTCCTGCTGTCGGACGAAGCCGGCTGGATCACCGGTCAGATCTTCAATGTCGATGGCGGACAGATCATCCGGTCATGACAGATCAGAAAGCAGTCGGCTTCATCGGCCTGGGCAACATGGGTGCCCCCATGGCCGAGCGCCTACTCGCCTGGCCCGGCGGCCTGGTTGTTTGCGACACCCGGCCCGAGGCGGCCGAGAAGCTGGTCGAAGCCGGTGCCACACTGGCCGATTCGCCTGCCGAGGTCGCCAAGACCGCAGGGGTCATCGGCATCACCGTCCTCAACGACGAGCAGGTCAAGTCGGTGGTCTCCGGCCCCGACGGCATCCTGCAGACCGCGGCGCCCGGCACGGTCATCGCGATCCACTCCACGATCGGTCCGCAGACCGCGATCGATCTCGCCGCGGTGTGCGCGAAGTCGCGCGTGGAGCTGGTGGATGCACCGGTCTCCGGGGGCGCCCCCGGGGCGCAACAAGGCAAGCTCGCCATCATGGTCGGCGGTGAGCGGTCGGCTTATCTTCAGCTGAAAGAGCCGTACTCATCGGTCTCGGACATGATGGTGCACGCCGGACCGGTGGGTGCCGGTACCCGAATGAAGTTGGCCCGCAATCTGCTTCACTTCATCGCTTTCACCGCGACCACCGAGGCGGCGCGGCTGGCGGAGGCGGCGGGCATCGACATCGCCAAGCTCGGCAAGGTGGTCCGGCACACCGATGCGATAACAGGTGGACCGGGTGCGATCATGCTGCGGGACACCACGGCGCCCATCGATCCCGACGACTTCTGGTACGGGATCTTCACGCACGTGCGGGATCTCGGCGAGAAGGACCTTGCACTCGCCTTGCAGCTCGGCGCCGAACTCGGGGTCGATCTGCCGCTCGGGCATATCTCTTTGGATCGTTTCGCTGACGGCTTGGGTGTGGGAAAGGCAAAACAATGACTACTGAGGGCACGTCAGAGCGACGTCAACGGGGCCTGGACATGATGTCCAAGGTCTACGGGTGGGACATGCAGGACGGCCCGGGCGACTTCTTCGCGCACACCGCCGACCAGCTGTTCGCCGAGGTGTGGACCCGTGAGGGGCTCACCGTGCGGGATCGGAGACTGCTGCTGCTGGGCGCGCTGGCCGCAACCGGGCAGACCGATGTCGCCGAGATCCAGGCCGGCGCCGCACTCGGGAACGGCGAACTCGATGGTGATCAGCTACTCGAAATCGCTTTGTTCCTCTGCTATTACATCGGTTGGCCGCAAGGTACCCGGCTCAACATGATGTTCGGCGAGGTCATCAAGAAGCACAAGAAGGCGACGCGGGCAGCGGACTGAGCTGTCCGGTGACATTCTTCGCGACTCGATTCGACTTCCGCGCTCCCGGCGCCACCCCCGCCGCCCGCGGCGAACTCTTCGCGCGGTCGGTGGAGCAGGCGGAGTACCTCGACACACACGGCCAGGACGCCCTGATGTTGTCGGAGCACCACGGTTCGCCCGACGGCTACCTCCCGAGCCCGATGCTGGTGGCGTCGGCGTTCGCCGCACGAACGTCTCGGATCGCGATCACAGTGTCCGCGCTTGTCGCGAATCTGTACGACCCGCTGCGACTGGCCGAGGACATCGCCGTCCTCGACCACCTCAGCGGGGGCCGGGTGTCGTACACGCTCGGTCTCGGGTACCTGCCCCACGAGTACGCCCAACTCGGTCGGCCGTGGGTCAGTCGGGGCGCCGATATCGAACGACTGATCGGCGTTCTTCGGGCCGCGTGGAGTGGGGAACCGTTCGAGTTCGAAGGACGGACAGCGCAGGTGACTCCGGCGCCGTTGTCCAAGCCCCATCCGATGTTGTTCTACGGCGGCGGCTCCAGGGCTGCTGCTCTGCGCGCCGCCCGACTCGACCTCGGCTTCCAACCCCAAGTCGCCGACACCGCGTTGCGCGACCTGTACGAGTCGGAATGCCGTGCGCACGGCCGCGAACCGGGTTTTGTGATGATGCCGCCGCCAGGGCCGTCGACGGTGTTCTGCACCGAAGACCCGGACCGGTTCTGGCACCACTACGGCTCGTACCTTCTCGCCGACGCCCAGGCGTACGAGGCGTGGCACGGCGATCACGCCTCGCATGTTCGAGACAGCTCCACCACCGGGGACGAACTTCGTAGCGGCACGGGCTATCTGGTCTGCACCCCGGACGACCTGGTCGAGAAATGCCGTAGTCGCGAAGTACGCCTGGTGACAAGTCACCCCCTGTGCGGCGGGATGCCTGAGCAACCATCCTGGGACAGCGTGCACCTCATCGGCGAGAAGGTGCTCCCCGCACTGAGGAACTGACGCCCAAGAGAATGGGACTGAGTCGGCCTCACACTGTGTAGTTGTCAAGGAGCTGGTCGATCGGTTACATGGTCTGCAGTTCGAGATCTCGAGTTCTAGGCGGCGGCGGGCAGGACGATCCGCGACCGTCGGTGGGCCGGTATCGGTTTCTGTCGTCGATCGACACTCTTCGGTGGCGTGAACCACGGATGCCCATCGCCACCTATCGCGACTGCCCACCCCTGGTGGTGAATAATTCGGTGGTGGTGCCGACACAACAGGACGGTGTTGCTCAGGCTGGTCTTGCCGCCCTTGGACCAGTGCTCGATGTGATGGGCATCGGTCCATCCCGCAGGGCGACCACATCCTGGGAACGCGCATCCACAATCGCGCGCCAACAACGCTTTCCGTATCGCCGGGGTCACCGTGCGATGTTCTCGACCGACGTCGAGAGGCACACGTTCACCGTTGAGGATCATCGACGTCAACGTGGCATCGCAGGCCAGTAACCGTGCGGCTTCACCGCTGATCGGACCCATCCACTGCAAGTGGAACGCGCTCGTATAACCCTGATCATCGAGGAACTGCGCGTAGTCATCTGTCGACGCGCCCGACCCCGGCAGTGCCGCCCCTTCCTCGGCCAGCTCACGCGCATCAACGGTCATCGTCAGATGCGGGCGCACCCCACCCACCGTCGGCCGGTCTTCGGCCTGCAAGTAGGCGTCGATCAAGCGCTCGAGGCCTTCGGCCATTCGTTGTTCGGTCGAGCGTGGGTCAGGCGTGCCATCGTCGGCCGGCATCGGCCTGGTCAGTGGATCCAGCCCGGTCAACAATTTCTCCCCGAGAATTGCGTCGACGTCGAACTTTCCGCGCACCCGCCCGTCACCACCGGGAGTGACCGTGAAGCCGTTCAGCGCAGCGTTTTCCGACACCGGCACCGCACCTGTTGTTGGCGCGAGCGCGCACGCATCACCACGAGCCCGTTCACCGATCTCAGTGGGTGTGGCACCCGACCACGCCTGACCCAGCAGGCGGTTCACACAGGCGTCGCGGGCTGCGTCCGGCAATTCGGGCACAGCTCGCTCGACATGCGCTATGCCCCGCACGATCGCGTCGACCTGCTCGCCGGAGAAGTCACCGTCGCGAGCATGATCCTCGACCCGCGGTAACAACGCCAAGGCACGACCTACCCGCACCGTGCGGTGGGAACACCCAGGCGCAAGTCCCCCGCTCATCAACAAAGCAGCAGTGGACGCCGCTCCGAGCCGCTTGGCCACACCACGCCGATCGAGCGCCCCCGCCCACACCGACAACACGTGATCAACAAGATGACGAACCTTGATCAACGCCACCACCTGCTCGGCCAGAACGGCATCAGCTTCAGGCGGTGACCCCTGCGCAACCACAGCCAACGCTGTGCGGATTCCCCCGATATCCATGCCTCAACATTAGAACAAAATCACTGTTCGCACAAGTGTTCGAACTACCTTATTTCCCTGCGCTGCAACCTATTTCGAGCAAACCGACAGTGCCGAACCACCCAGTCTAACCGCGGGGTCTGACAGTTTCTTCGACGAGAAAGCGCCCAACTCAGCCCGCAACGCTCTCCGAGTCATCTTTGCGCGCACCCATGTACGCCCGCTCGACCAACGATGGATCGTCCGACAGCACCGACGAGGGCTGGTCGAGGACCACTTCACCATGCACCATGATCACGGCTCGGTCCGCGATCCCGAGGGCGAGGTGGACGTGCTGTTCCACCAGCACGACCGCTGTGTCGCCCCGGTCCGCGACCGCGCGGATGATCGGCAGGATCGACTCCACCACAACGGGTGCGAGCCCCATGCTCAGCTCGTCGATCAGCAGTACCTTCGGCCGCTGGATGAGTGCGCGGCCGATGGCCAGCATCTGCTGCTCACCCCCGGACAGCTGCCCGGCGTCGACTTTGAGGCGAGCACCGAGTGCCGGGAAGTACTCGAGCACCTCGTTCAATGCCTGCTTGCCGCGGTCACGTCCGCGGGTCGCGAGCTGGAGATTCTTGCGCACGCTCAGTCCGCGGAAGAGCGCGCGATCGTCGGGCACCAGCACGAGGCCCGATCCCACTGCCGCGCGCGGACTTCCGCGACGAAGGGTCTGCCCACCCACCAAGACGTCCCCGCCGAAACTCGGCAACAACCCGGCCAAGGTGAGCAACAAGGTGGTCTTGCCTGCACCATTCGGCCCCAGCAGCGACACCACCTCGCCCGCGCCGATGTTCAGGTCGACGTTGCGCACACACGGGCTGCGCTTGAAGTACCCGGCCTCCAGGCCCTTGCATTCCAGCACGCTCATGAGATCACCTTCTGTTCCGTGAGCCCGGTCGCCGATGTGGCCTCGGCGGTGTCCCGACCACCCGCAGGCACACCCAGATAGGCACGGATGACGTGCTCATCGGCCCGGATGGCGTCGGGGGTCCCACTGGCGATGACCTTGCCGAGATCGAGAACGATGATTCGATCGCACACGGACAGAACGAGTTCCATGTCGTGGTCGACGAGGAGCATCGTCATGCCGTTGTTGCGGACGGCGCGTAGCCGTTCACCGAGCCACCGACTCTCGTTGCTGTCGAGGCCGGCGGCGGGCTCGTCGAGCAGTGCCACCGAGGGATTGCCGGCGAGCACCCGCGCCATCGACACCAATTGCCGTTGTCCTTGTGACAGTGAGGCAACGGTGACATCGGCGACCGAATGCAGATCGAGCAAGCCGAGAACATCGTCGACGCTCTCGTCGCTCGTGGAAGCCTTACCGCCACGCGCGCCGACGGTGACGTTCTCCCGCACCGACAGGTCGTCGTACAGCTCGACATCCTGGAACGTGCGACCCAATCCACGTCGGCTGCGTCGGTGCGGAGCCAGATCGGTCACGTCGGTTCCGTCGAGAGTGATGTGTCCCGATGCCGACGCGAACCCACTGATGGCGTCGATCAGGGTGGTCTTTCCGGCACCGTTCGGCCCGATCAGCCCGACGATCTCACCGTCGAACACCTCGAACGACACCTCGCTCACAGCGGTGACTGCGCCGTACTGCACCGATACGGAGTCGACCTTCAGCAGCGTCCGGTCACGATCGATCACCGGTGTACCGGCGTCGAGCTGACCGGATGTGGGCGCCGTCGAGGCATCAGGCTCCCCGGCCGGGGCTCGGGGTGTCTCGGACCGCGAGAATCGTTGCACCAGAGGGGTGATGCGTCCGGCGATGCCGTCCGGGTTGATCATCACCGTCAGGATGAGGAGCACCCCACTGGCCAGCGCGTAGTAGTCACCGAAGTCGAAGGCCCGGTCCAGCACGATGTACAGCAACGCACCGGGAGCGAGGACACCTGCGAGCAGAGCGCCCGACACGGACGTGATCCCGGCGGTGTAGATGATGGCGAAGATCGCGATGCCGGCGAACACACTGAACGGATCAGCGGTTGCGAGAGTTTGTTGGTATGCGAGCAAGGTGCCGGTGAGCCCGGCGAGGAACGAGCCGATTGCGAACGCGGCCAGCTTGGTTCGCGACACGTTGATACCCGCGGCGGCCGCGGACCTCTCGTTGGCGCGGACGGCGAGCATGGCCGAGCCGAGCCGACTGCGCCGCAGCAGGCCGACGCCGACCGCAGCGATCACCACGATGATCAGGCACAGGATCCCGAACGAGACCCTCGGGTAGTTCTCCCCGGCGCCGATACCCAGATCGATCCCGAAGATGCTCGGTGCGTCGAAGTTCGAGCCCTTGAGTCCGCCGTTGAACGACGGGTTGCGGAACCAGAAGGTCTCCAGGAACACCGCGAGCGCAAGCGTGACCACCATGAACGGGAGCCCCCGGATCCGGAGGGCGGGCAACCCGACCACCACCCCGATGACCGTGGCCATCAGGGCAGCCAGGATCGGCGCGAACGGGAACGGTATCCCCAGTTCGGTGTTCACCACACTCAACCCGAAGGCACCGACACCCGCGAGGGTCAGCTGGGCGAGCGAGACCTGTCCGGCGAACCCGGTCACCACCACCTGCGAGAGTCCGAGGATCGCGAAGATGAATGTGGCGATGATCGCCCCACGGTAGCTGCCCGACGTCGCCGACAGGGCGATGACGGCAATCACGGTGGCGGCAACTGCCGGCGTCCAGATCCGTCTCGGACGGGGAGCCCGGCCGAGGTTCTGGTGCACGATACCGCCGCGACTGGGCAACGGCCGACCTTTGACCACCAGGAACACCAGAATCAAGAGCAGCGGGATCGCCTCGGATACACCAGATTTCGGAATCCAGCTGTAGAGACTCTGCAGGTGCGTTCCCTCTGCCTGCAGTATGCCGATGCCCAGCCCCGCCGCGACGGCCAAAGCCATGGACGAGAAGTTGCCCACCAGCGCCGCAGCCAGTGCGGGCACGATGAACATCGTGTACGCGATCGGGCTCAGGGGCACGATCGGGGCGATGAGGATACCGCCGAGTCCGGCGATCACCGACGACAGAGCCCAGTTGCTCACTGCGATGCGATCGGGCGAAAGCCCGGTGACAAACGCACCTTTCTCCGATTCCGCGGCGGCTTCGGTGGCCACGCCGAACCGCGTGAAGTGATACACCAGCGCGACCACCGTCGCCAGGGCCACGATCACCACGGCGAGCCAGATGCGGTCCGTGGGCACCTGACTCTCACCGATGGAGAGGACTCCCGGTTCGAAGATCGGTGCCACCGGAACCGCTGTGGTGCCGACCCGAAGCGCGAGGAGCGCCTGGATGGCCAGCATGAGACCGATTGACGCAACGGCTTTGGCGACCACCGGCGCCGACCGCATCGGCCGGAAGACCACCAGGTACAGCAGCGCTCCCAGCGCCGCCGCGATCACCAGCGAGATCGCGACGGCGGGAACGAGATCGAGTTCGCCACCCAGTTCGATCGTCGACGGGAAGCCGGGTACCGGGATGAGGAGTTCTCCCTCACGCAGTAACCCATACGTGTACGTGGTGTACAGCGCGACAGCTCCCGTCGCGAAGTTCACCACCCCCGAACTCTTGAAGGTCATCACCAACGCGAGTCCGAGGGCGGCGTAGACCGCTCCGTTGCCCAGGCCGAGAAAGAGATAGGCAAAGTGCTCGGTCATCTACTGTTCCAACTTCTTTCGATGATTCAGGTGGGTCTTCTCGCGCTGGATCTAGCCGACGCTCGTCAGGTTCGAGGGCTTGCCCTCGCTGTCGACCGGACCGACGAGCAACGTCTTGCTGCAGATCGACGGCAGCTGCGGGATCGCGGTGCCGTTGCAGGTGAACTTCAGTCCGGCCCCGATGGGGAGCGGGATGTCCTTGGCTGCCTTGAGGGCTCCGGTCACCGTTGCGGGCGAGATGTCGCCGGTCAGGTTCTCGATCACCCGGTACAGGCCGAGAACGCCCTGGTATCCGGTGTAGCCGTAGCCGCCGATGTCGGTCTCCGGTGCGTACTGCGCCATCACGGAGCGGTAGAGGACCGAGTCGGGATCGTCTGAGTAGATGTCGACGGTGGTGAAGTCCTTGATGCCTTCCATGACCGATCCGCCAACGGCTTTCACCACGTCAGGGGCGACGCACGTGGGCACGACCAATCGGTCTTTGCCTGGGGTGACGGTCTGCATGGTCTTCAGCACCGAGATGCACATGTTGGCGTCGCCGACGATGGCGACGGCATCGGGGTTGTCGGACAGCCCTGCGGTGAGCTGCGGCGTGGGGTCGGGCACTGCGGTCGGAATGGGTACGACCTTGAGTTCGATACCTGCCGCCTGGAAGATCGGGTTGCCGATCGCGGAGATCGCCGCGGGGGTGCCTCCACCGTCACCCGACATGAGGGCCAGCTTCTTGATGCCGTTCTGCGCCGAATACTGAGCCATACCGGCGAGCACGCCGGGCAGTCCGGCGGTGAACATGAAGGAGTCCGGCGAGGTCAGCTCGACGGGGGTGACGCCGACCGGGCCGACGTACGGGATACCTGCGCCGGAGAGGATCGGCAACATCGCCGGCCCTTGGGCTCCACCGGGAACCACCACTGCGACAACACCTTGCTCGACCATCTGGTTGGCGCAGTTCGTCGCCGAAGCCGGTTCTTCCTGCTGCTTGCAGATGACGAGTTCGATGGGCCGTCCGTCCACGCCGCCCGCGTTGGCGTTGATGTATTCGGCTGCGGCCTGAGCGGTTTCGCGGTTGGCCGGGAAAGAGGCGAACGACCCGCCTTCGCTGTTGATGAAGCCCACCTTGATCGGGGCGCCAGTGGCGGCGTCCGCCGGCAGGGATGTTGTGGGCAGCGACGAATCCGGGGAGTCACTGTCGGAACCATCGCTGCACGCGCTGACGCCGAGAACTGTCAACAACACCGAGGCACCGACGCCGAAGATGACTTGGCCGCGGCTGCGACTTGTCCTGCGTGACTTCATATTTCATACCCTTCACGATCCATAGATGGGGCGATCGAGCGCCAGACGCCATCGCCCGGCCATCCACGACGGAGGACTGGTTTCTCAGTGGGCTCGCGAGGAGCGGGAGATGGGGCGGCTGGTGATGCAGATCACTTTGTTCGAAGCCAGTCAGACATTACGCACAGACATTCGTATCGTCAACCGTATAGACGGGTGTCCAGTTGTGTGATTGAGTGGAGTTCTCGACAGCGGTCACAGGCGCCGGACCCAGCGCGCATTCAGCGCCGGGAACTGGCGAAAGCTATTAGACGACTTGACTATTGAAGGCGCGCGCGTTCAGGCCAGAATCTGGCGCGCGGCAGCCTCGAGCTGGTCCGCGACCTCGCCGTAGGACAGGTGACCCATCCCCGCGCGAACCATCGCGCCGGTGTAGACCAACTCCAGCAGTCCCACATCTCTGGAGCTTCCCTCCGACCCGACGGCTGCCACCAGGAGCCGATGGATCTCGCGGCTGATCTGGAAGCGGAGCTGTTCGACGTCGGAGTCATTGCTGAGCAATGCCTGCGTCACCGCCGCGGCGAACTCGGGCTCGTCGGCGACATTGAGGGCCAGGTACCGCAGCACACTCACGACGCGCTCGATCATCTCCGGAGAGTCGTTGGCCGGAGGTGTGGCCGTGGTCAGCCGACGCCAGTACACCTCAGCGACGAGGTGTTCCTTCGAGGAGAAATAGATGTACGCAGTCGCGCGGGCCAGGCCCGCCTTGGCCGCGACGAGAGGCACCGTCAGCTCCGAGTAGCCCACTTCGCCGAGTACCTCGACGGTGGCCGCACCCAGTTTCAACACCGTGTCGGCACGTTTGCCCGTCAGTCGTCGACGAGTGGCTTCAACCGGGGACTGATCAGGCACAGCTGGCAACGGTACCCCGACCGCCACGTGGGTCACCAACCTGCTCCGGCCGACCACTCGGCACAGGGCGCCTCAGGCGCGGGCCGTTCTAGGTCTGCGCCGAGGCGAAATCGGTGATCGCCGCACGCACGGCCGACGACATCACCCCGCCGATGTGTCCACCCGGGTACCAGTGCACCGGCCCCGACCAATGGGCGTGCAAACGTTCCGCGGCGGCAACCGAGGTCACCCTGTCGTTCAGGGCGGCCACCACCAGACGGCGGTCCGCCTGCGCATGAGGTACCACCCTGAGGGGATCCACCACGCTCGTCACGTCCTGGACCGGATCCGACCGCAACAGCTCTGCGATCGCACGACCCCGGTCACCGCCGCGGAGCAGATGATGGGCCATGGTTGCGTGCAGGTCCAGCATCGGAACCACTGCGATCACCGATTGCACCTGCGGTTCGAGGCCGGCCACGATTGCGGCGACCGGACCACCCAGCGAGATGCCACCGACGGTGATGGGGGTCGGATCCTGCGCATGCATCCACCGGACCAGGGCACGGACCTCCGCGATCCCACGAGCGGTGAGCGCGACGTTGGCCATCGGATCGAAGCCGGGGAAGGTCACGCCTTTGCTGCGTCGTAACCCGTGCCCGGGCAGGACCGGGAACACGACGTTGTAGCCGAGTTCCTCGTGCAGGAACGCTGCGCGCAACGACATCAGGTCGTCGATCCGGCCCTGACCGGCGCCATGGATCCAGAGCAGCCAAGGGTGCCCCCGCTCGCGGTGTTCGAGGATCCGCACGGTTGCCGCCGTCTTGGTCTTGTCGCCCGAGAGCAACAAAGGGTGGGGGTCCGGACTCGCGTAGTCCAGCCGCTCGTACGCCACCGGGCCCAATTTCCGGCGGATCGACCGCTGGATTCGGAGCTCGGGGGGATCCGGGTTCGCCTCGGCCATCGGCAGCGCCCTGAGCCTGCTGCCCACCAACGCACACCTGTCCACGTTCGCTCGGATGTCGTCTTCATCGGGCACGGCGCGCAGCAGCGAAAAGCCGGCGATGAAGAACTCGTCGAGCGCTGTCTCACCCACCTGGCGGACGCCGAACGCCGACGGTGGGATGCCCGTGGCCGCGGCGCGATGGCTGGCGCTGCGCGAGCTCAGCACCGCGCGGGGCAGGACTTCGGCCAGCAGCGACATCCGTGTGAGCGACGAGTCGAATCTGTTCTGCCAGCGGCCACGATCCGGCCCGGGTGTGGCCGTCATCGATCCAGCATCTCAGCCGTGCGCAGTGCCGAGGTCAATTCGTCCAGCGACGACTGGACCCGGCCGAGGAATGCCGCCGGGTCAGCCATGGACTCGGGTGTGGTGATCAGGCCCATCGACAGTTGCCCCGCGTAGCTGTACGCGGTCAGGTTGACATCTGCCGGGGCTATCGCCAGTGCAAAAGACGTCCATTGCTCCACTTTCACGTTGCCGATCCATCGATGTTCTTTCGGTCCTGGCATGTTCGCCGTGGTGATGTGGTTCATCACCAGCGGCGCGATGGGCGCTGCGATCGGACGCGCCCAGGGTCCCAGGCGACCGGTGTAGGTCGCGAGATGCTCGGTGAGGTCGAAACCCAGCTGCCGGCGAAGGGACACGGCCGCAGCGCAACTCGATGCGGTGGCGCGCACCCGCTCGACGGGGTCGACGATCTCAGTGTGGAGGTAGACGGTGGCCGTCGCCAGCTCGTTGCCCTGGCGGCGGGGCGAAGAGAGGTCGCGGCACACCCCGAACATCCCGACGGCGGGACGATCGGTGCGTTCTCGGCGGGCCAGACGCTCCGCGCGGATCGCGCCTGCCACGATCCCGTGGAACGCGCCGTTGACAGTTGTGCCCGTGGCCACCGCGACCCGCCGCACGTCAGCGAGCGGAATCGACGCACTGGCACAGCGCCGCCGATGTGAACTCGGGGTGTTGAAGCTCGTGCGGTCGGCGCCCATGAAGTGGGGTACGGCTCGGCGCTGTTCGAAACGACGGGCCGCCACCCCGGTGCGATACACATCTGACACTACGTTCGGTAGGTCGCGCATCAGGCGAACCGATTCTCGGCGGGCCATCGCACGCATCTCGGCGCGTTCGGGAGGTGTGGCGTCTTCGACCGACCAGGGATTCGGTTCAGCCGC
Organism: Williamsia sp. R60; assembly: GCF_054063855.1. Taxonomy (NCBI): domain Bacteria; kingdom Bacillati; phylum Actinomycetota; class Actinomycetes; order Mycobacteriales; family Nocardiaceae; genus Williamsia; species Williamsia sp. R60. The sequence goes on along the minus strand of NZ_JBSSGR010000001.1, from coordinate 648,889 downwards.
AGTCGCTCCCGGGCTGTCGCTGGTCACCGCGCGGAAACAGTTCAGCGCCGCCAGACCGTCCACCACCGCGTGATGCACCCGGATGACCACCGCCTGACGGCCGCCGCTGAGCCCGTGCACCAGCGTCATGGCCCAGAGGGGCCGGTCGCGCGAGAGCTGTTTCGTGGCCAGGGCGGCCAGCAATTCATCAAGCTGCGATTGATCGCCAGCAGCCGGAAGGGCGTGCTCATCGATGTGGTGGGCGATCCGAAAGCTCATGTCGGGCACCCAGAAAGGACGTCCCCGATGGCCACGCAGCGCTTCGATCCGCTGGGTCGCCCGGGGGAAGTGGCCGAGATAGCGGGGTACCAACGCGCGCAGTTCGGCGAGGGTCACCGGTGTGCCACGGTTCGACGAGTCCAGAATTGCGACCTTCAGGGTGTGCATCGGAGTCGTCGAGGTCTCCATGTTGAGCATCAACGCGTCCGGTCCGGTCATGCGCTCCATCGGACTACTTCACCCCGCTGTTCCGTGCTTGCCGGCCATCGAGGCCGTCGGGCGCTGGATCGCCCCACCTGGAGGCGATCGCTCCCCACGGATCGGCGAACCGGCCCGTCGTGTGGCGATACGGCGACTGAGCGCGCAGGTATCTGCGCATCGCCGGGGCGATCACCCGCAGCGGGTAACGCCTGACACCCACCCGATCGCGGGTCTCGGCGATGAGGTCTGCAAGCGTGTGCCGCTGGAAACCCAGGGCCGCCTGCGCGGAGCTGGTGTCCATCCAATCCGTGGCGAACCAGTCGCGGTCACTGTCCGGGTTTCCTGGCCTGCCGATGGGGAGCCCACCGGTGAGACCCATCGCCTCCGAAACAGCCGGAGCGAGGAAACCCTGTGTGATGCGGTGCGACTCGTCACCGCCGATCAGATAGATCTCCTTGCTCATCTGGCCGGTGGCGGCTGCGGCGAACGCATGGGCGACATCGCGCACGTCGACGGTCTGGATGCGGCCGTCCGTGGGCAGCAACCCTTCGAAGTACACCAGATCCTTGTCGATGTCCCAGCGCGGTTCAGCTGTCATCACCCCGCCCAACCGTAGGATCACCCAATCGAGATGCGAAGCGGTGACGATCTTTTCGGCTTCGGCCTTGTGTGCGCCGTACAGGTCCGACGGTGCCGGCGCCATGTCCGGGGTGAGGACATCGTCCACGCGGTGTGGGTTCCGCGGCCCGTACACGGCCACGCTGGATGCCTGGATGAATCGCGGCGGCGAGGGTTGGGCAACAGCGGCATCGACCAGGGACTGCGTGGCCGTCACGTTGACCTTGCGGGCGAGGTCAGGGCGCGCGTAGCAAGCGGGCGGGATGACTGCGGCCAAGTGCACGATGACCGTCGGACGAACCGCGGACACAAGCGCATTCAGCGCAGCGGGATTGGTTAGGTCGGCCCATCTGACGTCGAGCCCGTTCCTGCCGGCGAGCCCTTTGCTACCGCTGAGCCCGTTCTTGCCGCTGAGCCGAGCGGCCTTCTTGAGATTGGGCTCGATGTCGAGGTCGGTGGCCACCACATCGTGGCCACCGGACAGCAGGGTGCGGACCAATTCGGCCCCCACCAGGCCGAACGCTCCTGTCACGAGTATGCGATCAGTTGTCATCGGCACGCCTTCGTTCCGGACTTGCGGAGCAACTCCCCGCCGGACTTCGACCATTAAAACATACACATGTCTGGACAGCCGTCCAGACGCAGGCTTTGCCAAAGGGTGAGCAAGCAGTCGGTAGCGTGGGCGAGGTGTCCGAGCCTTCCCCCTCGTCCCCGGCCGAGGTGCACGCCGTTCGCAGGATCTGGAGCGACCTGGACCTCCCGGGAATGATCGACGTCCACACCCATTTCATGCCGAAGTCGGTGATGGACAAGGTCTGGGCCTATTTCGACGCCGCAGGCCCGCTCGTCGGAAGGCAGTGGCCGATCACCTACCGCACCGACGAACAACAGCGAGTACAGACACTGCGCGATTTCGGGGTCACGACGTTCACGTCGATGATCTACCCGCACAAACCCGACATGGCCGCCTGGCTCAACAGCTGGGCCGCGGAGTTCGCGTCACACACCCCCGACTGTCTGCGAACTGCCACCTTCTACCCGGAGCCGTCTGCACCGGCATACGTCGCCGCAGCGATCGAATCGGGCACATCGGTGTTCAAAGCGCATATCCAGGTCGGCGACTACAGTCCGCTCGACCCACTGCTCGATCCGGTGTGGGGTGCCATCGCCGATGCGGGAACACCGGTTGTCATCCATTGCGGATCGGGCCCGGCGCCGGGGACCTTCACCGGCCCGGAGCCCATCGCCGAACTGTTGCAGCGGTTTCCGACGCTGACGTTGATCATCGCGCACATGGGCATGCCCGAGTACGCGGACTTCCTCGATATCGCGAGCCGCCACGAACGGATTCATCTCGACACGACGATGGCATTCACCGACTTCGCCGAAGAGATGGCACCGTTTCCCGACGATCGCAGGGCACAGCTGGCCGATCTGGGCCACCGCGTCCTGTGGGGCAGCGACTTCCCCAACATCCCCTACGGCTACGCAACGGCACTTCGTGCGGTCAACCGACTCGACATGGGCGACGAGTGGTTACGCCGGGTGCTGCACCACAACGCGTCGGAGTTGTTCGGACTCGACTAGGCTCCGCGCGCCGCTCGCGCCGCGATCCGCGCCTGCACCTCGGGACGACGCAGGGGCGGAACGGTTTTGGGTGGCTGTCGCCGGGGCGGCAATGACTGGAGCAACTCCTGCGTCGCAGCGGTCACCCGCAGGACCGCGAGTTCGAACGCCTGCTGGTTCGCCTCCGACGGCTTCTGCACGCCGCTGACCTTGCGGACGTACTGGCGGGCCGCGGCCTCGATCTCAACGTCGGTGGCCGGAGGTTCGAGTCCACGAAGCTCAGTTATGTTGCGACACATTGTTTTCCACTCCCACTATTCCGATATCTTGACTACCGCCTTGCCGAGGACCTTGCCTGCCGCCAGGTCGTCGAGAGCTTGGGGCAGATCAGCCAGTTCATAGGTCACGTTCACCGGTGGCCGCATGCCGCCGGCGATCATTGTGGTCAGCTCCTGGTGGATCTGCGCCGGAAGTCCGGGGTGGGTGCGGACGTACTCGCCCCAGGCGGCGCCGACCACCGAGATGTTCCGGAACAGCACCCGGTTCAACTTGACCGTGGGGATACCGCCTGCCGCGAACCCGATGACCACGAACCGGCCGTCAGGGGCCACCTGACGCAGCGCCTCGTCGAACACCTCGCCCCCCACCGGGTCGATCAGGACGTCGACACCGTTGCCGGTGAGTTCCTTGATCCGCGAGCCCCAGCCTTCCTCGAGCTGAACCACCTCGTCGGCGCCCATCTCCCGCAGCATCTCTTCGGCACCGGTGCGATGCACGATGGCGATCACCCTGGCGCCCATTGCCTTTGCCACGCGAATGGTTGCCACGCCCACGCCCCCGGCGCTACCGAGAACGCCGACGGTCTCACCCGGTTCGAGATGGGCACGTGTCTTCAGCGCGAACAGCGCGGTCTGGAAGTTGATGCCCATGGCGGCACCCTCGTCGAATGTGAGGCCGTCCGGGATGGGCAGCAATTGCTCGGGCGCCGCAGCCACCTTCTCGGCAAAACCGCCCACCACCGACATGACAAGAACCCGGTCGCCCACCGACAGGTCGGATCCCTCGGGCACCCACGACACGACACCCGCCACCTCGGTGCCCGGCGTGAACGGAGTCGGCACCTTGAGCTGGTACTTGCCCTGGCTCATCAGGAGGTCGGGGAAGCAGACGCCGCAGGACTTGATGTCGACCAGCACCTGGGTGCCGGTGGGCTCCGGGTCCGGGACCTCGTTCAGGGACAATCCGCTCGGGCCGGTTTCTTCGGTGAGTATCTGCGCCTTCATAACGCACAACCCTACGCGGAGGCGCCGATAGGATCACCGGTATGACATCTGTATCCGAAACCCGAAACGACCAGCCGAGCGAACGGCACCTGCACGCCGCGGCCGAGGCTCCCGGCTTCATGCCGATCGACGAGGCCGTCGCGCTGTATCGGGTTGCGCAGCAATATTTGTCGGCTCCCGACGCGGTGGGCATCGGGGTGGAGATCGGAACCTACTGCGGGAAGTCGACCGTCTTCCTCGGAGCCGCCGCAGAACCGACCGGCGCCACCATCGTCACCATCGACCACCATCGCGGCTCCGAAGAGCATCAGCCCGGCTGGGAATACCACGACACCTCGCTGGTGGACCCGCACACGGGAACACTGGACACCTCGGCCCGGTTCCGGCGCACCATGTGGGACGCCGGTCTCGAAGAGACGGTGATCGGATTGCTCGCCACCTCGACGGCGGCGGCAAAGGTCTGGGGCCGGGCCGCGGACTTCGTGTTCATCGACGGTGGCCACAGCAGCGAAGCAGCCCAGAACGATCTTGCGGGGTGGGCACCGTGGGTGCGGGTGGGCGGCGCCCTGCTCATCCACGACGTCTTCCCGAACCCCGAGGACGGTGGCCGGCCACCGTTCGAGATCTACGAGAAGGCCCTGCAGACAGGGCAGTTCACCGAGGTCGGCGCGCAGGGGTCGCTCCGGGTGCTGCGTCGCGACAGCGGTACACCGGGTCAGCCGCTACCGGCCTGACTTCTGATCGCTGACGTCCGGCCACGGGCCTGGCGTCAGCGGTTCACCGCTCGATCCGGTGCAGAACGACATCGCCGAGGTCGCCATCGACCACGCGAGCAGTCATGTACGTGCAATGCGGCTGCCTGCGCCGGTCGGTGGGCGAACCGGGATTGAGTAGACGCAGACCCGTACCCGTGGTGGTGTCCCACGGGATGTGACTGTGACCGAACACCAGGACATCGGTGTCGGGGTACGCGACCGCCATCCGTTTTTCCCGACCCCCTGACGCGCCGGTCTCATGCGTGACGGTGAAACGCAGCCCGCCGAGGGTCACATCGGCGCGCTCGGGCATGCGTGACCGCAGATCAGGGCCGTCGTTGTTCCCCCAGCACGCGATCAGTCGTTTCGCCCGGCGCTCGAGTGCTTCGAAGCTTGCAAGGTCGACCCAGTCACCGGCGTGGATCACCACATCGGCCCGGTCGACCTCGTCCCACACGACCGCGGGAAGGTCTTTGGCGCGCTTGGGGATGTGGGTGTCGGCGAGCAGCAACAGTTTCACGACCACAGTTCTACCGGTCGAGGCGCCAGGCCGCAGCCGCCTCATTCGCGTCGCGCAGGATCTCCGCGCGATCCTCGGCGAGGACAAAACCGCGCGCGATCGCCTCGTCGGCGGCAGCCGTGTACTGCTCGAGATAGGCCTCGGGTGTGCCGTACATCGTGGTGAGTTCAGACGGGGACAACGGGACGGTGGACCCGAACAGCTGGCAGATCCGAGACGCCGTGGCCGTGCTGAATCCGCTGAGGACCGACGTCGGGACCTCCACGCTCGGAGTGCGCACTCCCCCGACGACGTTGCCCACCGCATCGGTGACGAACCGCGGAGTGGGCCCGGTGTCGTCCACCGCCATCTGCTCGGCGGCAGGCGGCTCGCGCCCGTCGCTCACCCAGGCGTCGAGATGACGCAGGGCGGCCCGGACGACAAAACGTTGCTGGCCGTCGTTGACCGCGGTGGGACATCCGAGGAACGTCTCGAAATCGCCGATCTGGAATCGGTCGGCGTGCGCACTGCCTGCGACTTCCCACAGTCGCAGTCGGGCCGAATCGTCTTGTCGGGCAGGGTGGTACCAGAGATGCCCCAAGATGTCGGTCTCGGTTTGCACGAGGATCACCGGGACATCGAGATCGTCGCGGATTCGCACGGCGGGTGCGCCCAGAGCGGCGACGAGATCGATGGCCCGACCAGGTTCCCCCAACGGCATGGGGGCACCTGCCCGGCTGTGGACGACAAACCCGTCGACGAGACGGTCATGCGGCTGGACACCGTTCGCATACGTGGTCATGGCGAGCGCGGACTGGGACTCACCGACCGCCAGCACCCGCTGGATGTCGAGGTGGGCCAGCGGGGTCGCAGAGCCGTTTCGCAAGGTGTCGATGATCCTGGAGAAGATCGAATAGCTGTACCCGTCGCCGGGGTGATGCAGGCCGCCGTACCGCTCCGGGTCGGCACCGACCAGGCCCTTCGGCGCGCCATCACCGACGGCCACCGTCGCCGAACCACCCTGAACGCCGGAGAACTGCGCCGACACCCCCACCCAGGCGTATCCGCCCCGGACGATCTCCTCGCTCAGATACGTGTAGTCGGGGGCCGCGTCCTGCCCGCTGCTGACGTTCAGCCACTCCACCACCAGCGTGCCGTTGAAGCGCTCGGCGTCGGCGGGCGCTCGCGTGACCACGCGGGTGATGAACTCGGCGTCGTCGACCGGCTCGATGTCGAAACAGCCATCGGCCGGCAGGCCGGCGGCTGAGTACCTCGTCGCCACCCCCGACACCGCGTATTCACCCTCGTCATACCCGGCGCCGGCCAGGTCGGGGCCGGGCACCGCCGACATCAGCGACAGGCCGGCACCTCCGCTGAGCACCGCGAACTCGGCGCCCATCAGGCGACCTTCCTGTAGCGACCGGGAATCATCCTCATCGGTGCTGTCATGTCCGCGCATCCCCTCGTGCCGTGGTGGCCGGCGACCGGCCGATGCGCGAGAGTATCGCGTCGGCGATGGCCTCCGGATGCTCGTCGGGCAGCCAGTGCGAGGCATCTGGGATCTCGATGAAGTGATAGTCGCCGCGCACGAACTCACCGCAACGCTCGGCTCCGGCCCTCGCGATCGCGATGTCGCCCGAACTCCACACGAACGTGGTCGGTACGTCGACGACGGGAACGTCTTCGCTCGCCGGGGTCTGAGCGCGGTACCAGTTCAGAGCGGCGGTCATCGCCCCCGGCGCGCTGAGGACCCGCACATGTTGGTCGGCCACATCACCGGGAACCGCATCCCCGAAACCCATCCGCAGCGCAGCGGCATCGTCGGCCAGCAGATTGAACTCGGGCTCGTCCGGTATCTGGAAGTACTCCATGTACCCCGAACGCTCTCGCTGCTCGGGGTCTTCGCTCTTGGCCCACGCGAAAGCTGCGGGGTGCGGCACGGATACGGCGGTCAGCGACGAGATCCGTCCGGGATGCCGCGCGGCCACAGTCCATGCGACGGCAGCTCCCCAGTCGTGTCCCACGAGATGCACGGTGTCCAGCCCGAGTGCGTCACAGATCGCGATGACGTCCGCGACGAGTTCGTCGAGCTGGTAAGCGTCGACCCCCACAGGGCGGGCGCCGGCCGAGTAGCCGCGCTGATCAGGTGCGATCGTCGCGTAACCGGCGTCCCGCAGCAGGTCGGCAACAGCTCGCCAGGATGCTCGCGATTCGGGGAACCCGTGCAGCATCAGCACAGTCCCGGCCGGCGGTGACTCCGGCCGCGACACCGAGATGTCGAACGTCAGATCACCGACGGTCACCTGCTCCGGCGTGGTCCCGCCGCCATTTGCCCCATTGGTCACCTGCGGCAGTCTACTGAGCACGCTTCGACCCACCAACGATTTGCACAGTGCAAACACTTTTCGAAAGCGGTTGCGCCACTTGACACTCAGACGCGGGATTCTCGTTGACAGTACCGCGCTGCTGTGAACTAATGACGGAACAAATGTGACGTGGGTCGCATCGATGGACGGTGCGCGCACCGTCCGTGATCGGGGAGCGAACATGCGGGCAGCTGTGGTCGACACCGGGACGTTCTCGGTGTGCGAGGTCGACGATCCCACGCCCGGCCCCGACGATCTGATCCTCGAGGTGAGCGCGTGCGGCATCTGTGGATCAGACATCAAGACCGCCCCCTTTCTGCCCGCCGGCACGATCATGGGGCATGAGTTCTCCGGCACCGTTGTCGCTGCCGGGCGCGATGTCGCCGCTCAGTGGCAAATCGGCACGCCGGCGACCGCGATGCCCGTGAGCGGTTGCGGCACATGCCTTTCCTGCGTGTGCGGGGACGTGGCCCGATGCACGCGGGTCGAGGCGTTCGGCCTGGGTGGACGCGCCGGCGGATTCGCGGAGTACATCCGGGTCAGCGCCCGCGAGACGGTTCGATTCGACGGCGCACCTACCGCGGTCGGCGCGGTCACCGAGCCTCTTGCCGTGGGGTTGCACGCCGTTGCCCGCGGGGCCATCAAGCCCGGCCATCGTGTGCTGATCGTCGGCGCGGGGCCGGTCGGTATCGCCATCCTGCTCTGGGCAGTCCGCCAAGGCGTCGACGAGATCGTGGTGTCCGATCCGGTCGCCTCCCGGCGTACCTCAGCGCTTGTCTATGGCGCGTCCTCGGTTGTCGATCCCGCCGCCGATCACCCAGGTGAGGGTTTCGACGTCGTCTTCGAATGTGTGGGGTCGCGCGGGATGATCGCCGCCTGCCTCGAATCCGTCGCACCCCGCGGCCGGATCGTGGTGGCCGGAGTGTGCCTCGAAGAGGACGGCTTCATGCCCGTCGCCGGCGTGGTGAAGGACATCGACATGAGCTTCGTCTCGTACTACACCAGGCAGGAGTTCACACTCGCCGCAAAACTGTTGCAGCAAAGCAGGATCGACGTCTCCGACTTCATCACCGGGCGCGGCGGGCTCGACGACCTCGGTCGGCTGATCGCCGAACTGGGGTCGCCGTCGAATCAGCAGAAAGTACTCATCGAACCGCAGCAGGTGCTGGTCGGCTGACCGGCACCAGCGAGAACACAGGAGCCATCATCAGCACCCATAGCAAGGTCTCGCTTGTCATCGGCGGCGCCTCCGGAATCGGACTCGCAACCTCTCGACTGCTGGCCGGAGGCGGCGACACCGTTGTCCTGGCCGACATCAACGCCGAGCAGGCCGCACAGCGGGCAACCGAGATCGGCCCATCGGTCACGTCCAAGCGGCTCGACGTGACGGACGAGGAATCCGTCGACCGCGCCTTCACCGAGATCGTGGCCGAACACGGGCAGCTCCACAGCGTCGTCAACTGCGCCGGACTCACGATCCCCGGCGCCATAACCGACCTGGCCCTGGCTGATTGGCAGACCACCATCGATGTCTGCCTCACCGGGGCGTTCCTGGTGACCAAACACTCGGCCAGACACCTCGCGGACGGCGGGAGCCTGATCACCATCGCATCGCTGAACGGTCGACAGCCGGGAACGGGCATGGCAGCGTACTGCGCCGCCAAAGCCGGCGTGCTGATGCTGACCGAGGTCGCGGCCCTCGAGCTGGGCGAGCGGAAGATCCGGGTCAACGCGATCTCCCCCGGCCTGGTCGACACCCCACTCGTTGCGGGCCTGGCCCTGGTTCCTGGTCTCACCGAGGACTACATCGAGAACACACCCCTCGGCCGCAGTGGACAACCGGAGGAAGTGGCGGAGATGGTTGCATTCCTGGCCTCAGACCGTGCGTCGTGGGTGAGCGGAGCCGCCTTCGACCTCAACGGCGGCGCGCACACCCGCAGATATCCCGACATCCTCAAACACGTGGCAGCAATGGGTGTTTGATGGTCAGGCGTTCACCCCAGACCGAGCGATTGGTGGAGATCGTCGAGTACCTGGCCGATCGGCCCACCGACGGGCGCAGCCTGGCCGACATCTCGCGAACCCTGGGGGCCGACAAGGCGACACTGTTCCCGATGCTGACCGAGCTGACCCGGGTGGGCTGGGTGGTCAAACACCCGACCAAGAAGACCTACCGGCTCGGACCCAGGCTCGCCCCCGTCGGCGACTCGGCGCGGATCGCCGTCAACGCGATCGCGCCGGCCCGTAAACCCATGTCGCGGTTGGCCATCGAGTCGGGCAACGTGTGCTGCCTGATCGTGCCGTCCGGTGGTGACCTCGTGGTCGCCGAGGTCGCTCATCCCGAACCGGACGACCGCCCGCTCCTCGGTGTGCGAGCCGGGGACAAGATCACCCATCGGCCGCCGCTGGGTTCGGTCTTGGTGGCGTGGGCCGACGACTTCGCCATCACCGCTTGGCTGGACCGCAATCCCGTTGTCGCCGAGGACTCGAGCCGGTATCGGGCGGTGCTCGACCTCATCCGGAACCGGCGCTTCGCGGTGGAGCAGTATCCGCCCGAGCCCGCGGCCTTCCGCGACGTGGCGGTCTCGGCGACATCCATCGCCTACGGTTCCGAGCGCGCATCCCGGTTCACCCGAGGCCAGGAGGAACGACTCAACGTCGAGATGCTCGTCGGTGAGATAGACGACGCCCAGCTCTACCGGCCGCTCTCGGTCAATTCACCTGTCTTCGACCGCGAGAGAACGGTTGTCGGATCGCTGTGCCTGCTCGACGTGCCGGAAGCGATCACCGGTGGCGAACTCCGCGACATCGGACACCGGCTCCGGGACACCGCAGACGACATCACCGCCGAGCTGGGTGGAGTGGTACCGGGGTGAGCACTGCTCGCGATCCACAGGCGCATACAACGGTCGGGACTGCCATCATCGGAGCCGGATTCTCCGGCATCGCAGTGGCTCTGAAGCTGCAGACCGCCGGTGAGCGCGACTTCGTGGTCTACGACAAGGCCGACGCCGTCGGGGGTACATGGCAGGCAAACACGTACCCGGGTGCCGCCTGCGACGCACCGTCCCATGTCTACAGCTTTTCCTTTGCCCAGCAGGTCGACTGGTCCCGGCGCTTCGCGCCCGGTCCGGAGATCCGCGATTATCTTCAGCGCTGCGTCGACGAGGCCGGGGTCACCGAGCGGTTCCGTCTGGGTGTGGGCGTCACGTCGGCGACGTGGCGCGGCAACCGATGGGAACTCGAGCTGACCGACGGTTCCCGGGTGGACGCGCAGGTTGTGGTCTGTGCGACGGGCCAACTCGACATCCCGGCCGTTCCAGACATCGACGGCCTGGAGACGTTCTCCGGACCGGCCTTTCACACTGCGCGATGGCGGCACGATGTCGATCTCACCGGTAAGCGGGTCGCCGTCATCGGAACCGGGGCCAGCGCCGTCCAGGTGATCCCGGCCATCGCGCAGGAGGTCGAACACCTCACCGTGTTCCAGCGCTCCGCGCCGTTCGTGTTCCCGAAACCGGACGGTTCGTACGGTCCCGGCATCAGCGCGGTGTACCGGCGCTATCCGCTGCTCAGGAGCGCCGCCCGACAACTGATGTGGCTCTACCTCGAGTTCTTCGGCATGTTCTTCTGGCGCTGGCCCCGAATGCTGACCTCTCTGGCACTGATCCACCGGATCATGTTGCGGCACACAGTGCGTGATCCAGACTTGCGTACAGCACTCACTCCGGACCACCGGATCGGATGCAAACGGATCCTCATCGCGGACGGCTACCACGAGAGCCTGCAGCGTCCGAATGTCACCGTGTCCACCGACACGATCGTCGGTGTCCGGCCCGGTCGGGTCGAGACCGATGCCGGACCATGTCCGATCGACGTTCTGGTCTTCGCCACGGGCTTTGCCACGTCCGGTTTTGCCGGCAGCGTGTCGATCACCGGGCGTGACGGAATGACATTGCACGACAAGTGGGCCGGCGCCCCCGAGGCCTACCTGGGGCTGTCGGTACCCGACTTCCCCAACCTGTTCTTCATGTACGGTCCCAACACCAATCTCGGCTCGGGGTCGGTGATCTACCTGATGGAGGCCCAAGCCGACCACGTCGTCGCTGCGGTCAAGCGTCTGCGGCGCGGCGCCGTCGGCGTCCTCGAAGTGCGCCGAAAAGTGTTCGCCGACTACATGACCGCCCTGCGCTCGAGGCAACCGGGAACGGTGTGGGCGTCGGGATGCGACAGCTGGTACAAGCAAGCGGACGGGCTCGACACCCACAACTGGCCCTGGTCCATGTCGCGATACCGGCGGATGACCCGCAGGGTGGGCCCGGACGTGTACGGGGCCTGACCTTCTGGGCCCGACTGTCCTGGGCCCGACTGTCCTGGGCCCGACTGTCCTGGGCCCGCCGACCCCGTCTGCCCCCTAGTGCACCGCCGTGCTGGCGATGTCGTAAGAGGTGCCGCGCGCCTCCCGGATCCACAGTGCGCCGGTACCCGGGGTCGGCCCTTCGGCAACCAGCGCGCGCTTGAGCACCTTGTTCGTCGCGGTGGACGGCAGATCTTCTGCCACTCGCACGTACCGCGGCCACGCCTTGGGCGACAGGTCGGGCTGGGCAGCCAAGAACTCCTCGAACCGCTCCGGGGTGAGCGTGGCGTCGTCCTGCAACACGATCGCGGCCATCACCTGGTCGCCGACCGCGACGTCGGGAACCGCGTACACGGCAACCCGATTGAGTTCTGGTAGTCGCAGCAAGATCCGCTCGATGGGTGCGGCAGCCATGTTCTCTCCGTCGACCCGCATCCAGTCAGCGGTACGGCCGGCGAGGTAGATCCACCCATCGGCATCGCGGTAGGCCAGATCTCCGGACCAGAACATCCCGTGACGCATCCGGTCCTCCGTGGCGCCGGGGTCGTTGTAGTAGCCCGAGAAGAACCCTGCCCCTTCGAGATTGACCAGCTCACCGACCGCCTCATCGGCATTGGCCAGCGCACCCGATTCGTCGAACTGCGCCACGGCACATTCTTCGATGGTGGTGGAGTTGTAGATCGCGACCCCCGGGAAGCCCTTACCGATCGACCCCAGGGGCGTGCCCTCTTCGCGGGTGATGATGACAGCACTTTCGGTGGAGCCGAAACCGTCCCAGACGGTGCAGCCGAAACGTCGGCCGAACTCGATGATGTCGCGGTCGGTTGCCTCGTTGCCAAAGGCCACCCGGAGTTGATTGTCTGCATCGTCGGGTCGCTCTTCGGTGGCCAGCACGTACGCCAGTGGCTTGCCGACGTAGTTCATGTACGTTGCGCCGTACCGCCGGATGTCGTCGACGAAGCGCGATGCCGAGAACGTGGCCGGAGCCATGGCGGCCCCGGCGTTGACGGCCACACTCCAGCCGGCGAGCACCGCGTTGGAATGGAACAGCGGCATGGAGAGGTAACACGTGTCGGCCGGACCCAGTTCGTACTTCTCCGTGAGCATCTGACCCGCGAACAGCACCATCATGTGAGCCACCTGAACCGCTTTGGGATCGCCGCTGGTTCCCGAGGTGAAGATCATCATGAAGGTGTCGGTGACCTGCGCCTCGTGGTGCGGGACAAGAGGTCCCGCGTCGCGCTTGAGCTGGGTCCACTCCGCCGAATCCGTGGCGAAGATCCGCACGCCCGGCAGTGACAGACCGTCCAGGAGTGGCAGGTGTTCGGCGTCGGTGATCAGGATCTGGCAGTCCGCACGCACGATGTCGGCAACCAGCCCCGGACCCCGCCGGGTGTTGTTGATACCGCACAGGACGTAGCCGCCCAGACCTGCAGCCGCCATGGCGCTGAGCATGTCCGGGGTGTTGGCCAGCAGCACACCCACGTGCAGGGGGCGCTCCTTGTCGGCGACGCCGATCAGCGCCGATGCCTGCGCTTCGGCGTCGGCGATGTGTTCGCTCCAGGTCCACGTCTGGTCGCCGTACTTCACCGCAACATTCGTGTCGTCAGCGCGTTGGCGGAGAAGTTGCTGAATCGTGTCGGCCATCGTTACCTCGATCTGGTCGGAACTGGACGTTTATCGGACTCGGCAGCGGCGTCAGCCGGCGGCCACGGGTTCGGCGGCAGCGGAGGACTTTTGCCGGGGTTCGTCGTTCGCCGGTGTCGCAAGGTGTCGGCGGAGAAACGAGATCTGATGGGCCACGGCCGATTCGAAGCAGTCCTGACCGGGCCACACACCGAAGTGGTCGCACGGATAGTGGCGCACCTCGGCCCGCGCCGTGAACGCCGCCTTGCCCGCGGCGTGCGGGGGTGCACTGCGGTCGAAGTCCGCCACCTGCACCAGCACGGGACATCGCACATCCTTGGCCGACTTGTCGGCCCGGAGGCGACCCAGCTCGAGCCCGATGCTCGCGTCGATCTCGTTGCGCCAGCTGGGCCCCGCGATGGCCATGTAGTCCGCGTAAGAACCGTCCAGTGTCAGAGCTGCGACCTCGCCCGGGCTGCCCACGATCGGCATCATGACCCCGTCGCCGCCTCGTAACCCTGACAGTCGACTGCGCACGCCTGCCGCAGTGGATTTCGCAATGGCCGACACGGGGTGGTGCGCGAAGGCGAGCCGGCCGGCGGCAGCGCCGTTCACCAGCGGTGTGAGCGAGACGACCGCACAGACGTCGTCGCGGCCCGCGGCCGCGGTCAACACGTGTCCCCCGGACAGCGAGACCCCCCACAGCACAATCCGGTTCGGATCCACACCCGGCAGGGCGGCCGCGGTTGTCATCGCGGCGCGGTAGTCGTCGATCTGGCCGCTGATCGACACCGTCTGCCGCGGTGAGCCGTCGGAGTCGCCGAACCCGCGGTAGTCGAACGCCAAGACGTCCATGCCTGCCGCGGCGATCTTCTCGGCGAATGGCGCCAGTCCGGAATCCTTCGTGCCGCCCAGACCGTGCGCCATCACCACTACCGGCCGGCCGGCCGGACCATCGAGCGCGTCAGTGGTCGCGGTGAAGTGCCAGGCAGCGCAACGAGTTCCGCCCGACTCGAAGCTGACGTCGCTGAAGGTGTTCTCGGCTGAGCTCATCTGGAGGCCACCCCCGCCCATGCCGGTGCACCCAATTCTTTGGCGCGGCGCAGCCCCGTCGGCAATTCCTTCACCCTCATGTCGTGCTCGTAGATGAAGAAATCGACCTGCTGCGTGTGCCGCGGACGATCGAGCATGTGGCCGGTGTACTTCTGCTGGTCGCTGATGATGACCTCTTCCATTTCGGCCACCGGCGGCAGCCGGTAGCGACCGGCCGCGTACGCCGCGACGAGGCGGGACTGGCACTCGACAAACGGGAACAACGTGGGTGTCGACTGGGCGAATCCGACAAACGCCAGATCATCGATGCCGGGCTTGAACATTCGCTTGTACAGTGGGATGTGGTTGTCGGGAGCGCTCACGAAGTCCTCGTCGAAGAACGGGAAGGTGATGTTGTACCCCGTGGCGTAGATGATGATGTCGAAGTCGGACTGCGTGTTGTCGTCGAAATGCACTGTGGCCCCGTCGAGGCGACTGACGTTGGGCTTGGGGATGACATCGCCCGACCCGAGCCGCAGCGGCAGTTCCACCGACTGCGTCGGATGCGCCTCGAAGAACTTGTGATTGGGAGTGGGCAGCCCGAAGTTCTCCGGTCGCCCCGCACTGAGCGGCTGGCCGAGTTGTACCAGCTTTCGCTGCCATGACAGCGGGATGTGGGGACTGGTCTTGAAGTACTTGTCCGCAGGTCGGCCCGCGATGTACTTGGGGACGATCCAGGCACCGGACCGGGTGGAGAGTGTCACATGGTTGCTCAATGCCTTCGACGACAGTTCCACCGCGATGTCGGCCGCGCTGTTGCCGATACCCACCACCAGGATCCGCTTGCCGGTGAACGAGAGCGGGGTCTGCGGATCGACGTAGTGGTGGGCGTGGATCGACTCACCGGTGAACTCGCCGGGGAAATCCGCCATGCGCGGGTCCCAGTGGTGCCCATTGGCAACCACAAGGAAGTCGAACAGCCGCGTCTGCCCGTCCTGCGTCTGCAGTTCCCAGCCCCCGGAGTCCAGACGCCGGGCATGCTTGACGCCGTTCTCGAACTCGATGTTGTCCTTGAGGTCGAACGCCTCGGCATAGTCCTCGAGATACGACTTGATCTGCGTGTGGTGCGGAAAGTCCGGGTAGTCCTCCGGCATCGGGAAGTCACGGAAAGACAGCCGGTGTTTCGAAGTGTCGATGTGCAGCGAGCGGTAAGCGCTACTGTGCCCGTTGGGGTTTCCGAACGCCCAGTTGCCACCGATCCGGTCGGACATTTCGAAGCACGTGTACGGCACGCCGTAGTCGGCCAGCATCTTGCCGGCGGTCAGACCGCTGATTCCGGCGCCGATGATGGCGGTGGTGGGTCCTGGCATAGCGGCTCCTAGCGAGCGAAGTAGACAGAAACTAGAACCTGTTCACACGGAGAGTACACAGAATCGAGAATCTGTCTACGCGTTTTGGTACGTTTGCCCCTGCCCGGCCGACAACAGCGAGGACCCATCGCCCGTGACCGACACCGCCGATACCCGCAGTGTGCACGACCGGCTTCTCGATGCCGCCGAACAGTGCTTGGCTGCCAAAGGCATTCGCGCGACCACCGTGCTCGAGGTCGCCGAGGTGGCCGGGGTGTCGCGGGCGTGGCTCTATCGCCACTTCCCCGACAAATCGGCGTTGCTGGGCGGCGCAATCGTCCGATTGAACGAGACCTTCTGGGCGGATTCGCACTCCACACTGGCCGAGGTGGAGGGTTTCGACCAACGGGTGGCCGCCGGCGTGCGCATCGGCCGCAGCGCGTACGACGCTCCCGGAGCCTTGTTGATGAAGTTGCGGGTCAATGAGCCCGAGGAGTTCGCCGCCTGTGCGGGCGCGGGCGTGCAGGGTCTGGTACCCGACCTCGCCGCGTTCTGGCGGCCCTACCTGGAGATCGCCCAGGAGAAGAACGAACTCCATCCCGACATCGACATCGTCGAGGCCTCTGAATGGGTGGCGCGTTCGCTCATCAGCATCGCGACCGTTCCCGGCGACACACTCGACCCCGACGACGACGCGGCCGTGCTGAGGTACATCCGCCGATACGTGCTGCCCGGCTTGCAGTCCGGCACGACCTGAGACAATCCCGGCGCCTTCGCGGCGACCGGGCAAAACGAGGAGTTCTTCATGTCGAAATCTGTCCTGGTTGTCATCGGCGTGGGCGGCATGGGCGAGGCGATAGCGAGGCGCTTGGGCACCGGCCGTCCGCTTGTCCTGGCCGACTTCGACGTCGACAGACTCGAATCGCTCGGAGAGATCCTGCGACACAATGGGTACGACGTGCACACCCAACAGGTTGATGTCAGCGACCGCGAGTCACTGAGTCGCCTTGCCGACTTCGCCCTCGGCTTCGGCTCGATCACCGGACTGGTGCACACGGCCGGCCTCTCCCCCGCTCAAGCCCCGGCCAATCGGATCATCGAGGTGGATCTCGTCGGAACTGCGCTGTCGCTGGATGTGTTCGGGAGTGTGATCGAGGAGGGTGGCGCCGGCGTCTACATCGCCAGCGTCGCCGGTCATATCCTCGGTGCGGCGGTCGACGAAGAGGCAGCAAAGATACTTGCGACCGCACCCGTCGACGAATTGTCGGCTGCCAAGGTCCTCGACATCACTGGCCTGCCGGACGATCTGACCCGGGCCCTGACCTACGGCTACTGCAAACGCGGCAATCAATTACGGGTCCAGTACGCCGCGCCGGCATGGGCTCGGCGCGGCGCCAGGGTGAATTGCATCAGCCCCGGCGTCATCGCGACCGCCATGGGCTGGGCCGAGTTCAACGCCTCGTTTGCGCATCAGGCGTACGAGGCGATGGTGAATCAATCTGCGGCCGGCCGTTTCGGCACCGCCGAAGACGTGGCTGCCGCTGCCGAGTTCCTACTCGACCCGGCGAAGGCCGGCTTCATCACCGGTACCGACATCCTCGTCGACGGAGGCGTTGTCGCCGGGGTCAAGAGTGGCGAATTGTTGTTGGGGTAGATACTCCGGTCGAAAGATCTGCGCCCGGCGACCGTCGACTCAGTCTGTCCACCCGTGGGACCGTGTGGTGAATGTTTGCCCGTATTGGGTTGTCCAGGTGATGGTTCCGTCGGCGTGCATACGCGTCATCCAGTAGCCGAGTGTTTTGCGTTTGTGGTCGGGGCGGCAGATGGCGCCGAGGTTTTGTTCGATGGTCCAGCCGCCTGATCGGGGGTCGGCATGGTTGAACGGGATGAGGTGGTCGATTTCGCATTCGGATGCCGGTGTTGAACATCCTGGGGTGCGGCAGGTGCCGTCGCGGGCGATGATCGCTTCGCGTAGTGCTTGTGATGGTTGGTAGGTGAGTGCGCC
Organism: Williamsia sp. R60; assembly: GCF_054063855.1. Classification (NCBI taxonomy): domain Bacteria; kingdom Bacillati; phylum Actinomycetota; class Actinomycetes; order Mycobacteriales; family Nocardiaceae; genus Williamsia; species Williamsia sp. R60. Next base: position 630,974 of record NZ_JBSSGR010000001.1, on the reverse strand, counting down.
TGGTGGTGGTTCGTGGAGTCCGCCGTGGCCGTCGGGTGGTAGGAGTCCTGGTGGTGGGGCGGTGATGCCGGGCTTGCGGTGTCGGCCGCGGGCGTACTGGTCTGCTTCTTTGTAGAGGCCTTGCCAGGTGGCGTCGGCGGCGAGTTCGCGTGCGAGTGCGGGGTCGATGACGCCGTATCCGTCGATGGTGGGTACCTGGCCGGTCAGGCCGGCCAAGGTGGCTGCGTCGGTGTGGATTTTGACTATCGGCTTGGGTGGGGCGGGTAGGGGTTCGCGGTGTTTTTCGGGGCATTGGTCGCGTTTGCAGGTGCAGTCGATGTGTGTGTGTCCGCGCATGACGGCGACGAAGGCGTCGGCGCGTTGTTGGTGGGGTTGGCGGCGGTCGCGGGTGCATACGGTGCCGGTGACTGCGGTGATTTGTGCGTCGAGTTCGGCGGCTTCGGCTGCGGTGATGGTAGCGGAGATGTGGGCGAGGCCGTTGAGGTCGCGGGAGGATCGGTAGTCGCGGTGTGGTTGCATTGCTGTGCGTCGTTCTGCTGCCCCGTCGGGGTCGGCGGCGATGACCATGCGGTCGAGTTCGTTGCGCAGGGTTGAGCGTGAGAGGCCCTGTTGGGCAATCAGTATGGCTTCGGTTTCGACGCGGTCGAGTAGCTCGTCGTCGAGGCCCTGGAGTGCGGTGACGATTTCGCGTACATGAGTGAACCCGATGTCGCCGGCTTCGAACGCTGCACGTGTTTGGTGGAATCGGTCGCGTAGCTGCAGGCCGTTGTCGATATAGACCCCAGCCATCGTGCGTGACACATCCAGCAGCATCGACACTTCGACAACTGGGATACGTGCGGCTTTGTCCAGGTCGCCTGATACGGCCAGTTCTTCTTGCACTCGAAGTGTAGCCAGCTCGACGACGTCGGCGATCGTCTGCGCGAACTGACGATTCTGTTCGCGCGGAACAGTTCTCAACCCCTCGGCCAACTGCGTGACTCGAGTTCCCCCCTCGACCAACAACATACGACCAGTTTAGCGACAGGGTCTGACATTCTGCGCGGATCGATTTCGTTGTTGCACAGCGGTTGCCGGTCTCCGGGTTACCGCAGTTGCAATCCGGCGATAGGATCGGCAACCGCACAATGCGGACCCAACTCCCGCCAAGCGCGTGAACTACATGGACCGCAAACAGGTCGCCCGGGGCGATCACACCGATCCACACCGCGATGAACGCAGAGGCCGCCCGGGGTGGGTGGGAAGCGTTCCGCGACTCCGCGCTTGGCAACAACACCCGAGTGCCGCACTTGCTTCAACCGATCCTGGTAACGATTCACACCCATTCCTGGAGTCCCCTCCCGAGCTCCGGCAAGTCATCCACACCACCACCTCGATCGAGTCACTCAACTATCGATTGCGCAAGATCATCAAGAACCGCGGCCACTTTCCGAACGACGCGGCAGTCCGCAAACTGCTGTGGCTGACCATTTGCGACATCGAGGACAAACGAGCGTCCCAACAACTCCAAGAACGCGGCATAAAGCAGTCCCTTGGGCAACTCGCGATGGCCTACTCAGAACACATCAAACCCTACCCAAACTGACGAACAGAAACGCAAAGATGAAGCAGGAGTGGCGTTCTTACGCAGTTATATTGACAAGCTCCCCGCCGAATCAGCTCAGCTCGCGCTGGCCACCGCATGACGGTTCCGGATCAGGGGCAGGTCCGCGATGGTGACAAATCCCGGTGGTGCGGCGACCACTGCAGCCACCGAGTTGACGGCCTGGCTGGCCGTGGCGACGCTGGCCGCGTTCACGTGTTCTGCCAGGGAGACATCACGAACGAAACTGGCCAGTGTGACGATGTGGGCCTGAGCCGATGGGGTGCCCTCGAGTGTGATCGTCCAACCATGCTGAGGCGCGGGCCAATTCGAAGGCGGGCGCTCCCCCACCGTCCACACGGCCTCCACCTCGACGCGGATGTGTCCCGCTGAGCGACCGATCCACCGCCACCACTGACCCGCCACCGTGCCGGCCTTGAGCGTACGACCGAAGACCTCGTGGTCGACGGACGCCGGGATCACCTGCAGGTCGGTCACCACCTCGTCCAGGTCGAGGCCCAGAGCGTCGCCCACGAGCCACACCTGTTCCCGGAACAGATCACTGGTGAACTTCAGGCTTTCGCATTTCGGTGTCACCTCCCCGACCGGACTTCCGAACCTCATCTGGTCGAACGTGATCTCCAGACTTTCGTACACCGACCAATCGGCCCGCTCCTGAATTTTCACGTTCGTGATGTCGCGTGTCAGCCCGGACAACGCCAAAGGCAACACAACACCGAGGTTGCCGGGGTTGAGGCCCGTGCCGTGCAATGACGTTCCGCCCGCCTCACAGGCCTCGCGCAGGCGATCTTTGTCGGGACCGTCAGCACGCGCGGTGTGAAAGCCGAATGATGTTGTCACGACGTTCTTCCCGGACGCCAAAAGGGCGCACACGTCATCGATTGACGGACTACGGGGTGTGTAGAGGACACAATCGGCGTCCGACTGCACCACCTCGTCGAGGCTGGTGGTAGCGGTGACGCCCACGGCCGATCGGCCGGCCAACACACCGGCATCGACACCATGCTTGTCGCTCGAGTACACCCTGACACCAGCCAGTTCGAGATCGGGATGGTCGAGGATGCCGCGCAAGGCCTCGACACCCACTGCCCCGGTGGCCCATTGGATCACGCGCGTCTTTCCCTCGGCGGCGCCTGGCATCAGCCGACCTTCAGCTTGTCGGGGATCCGGCTGCCAACGCGATGGTGCCGAGATCGCGAATCGCAGCGCACGATCGAGCCACCATCGCCGCAAACATCCGGTCGCCACGGTCGGTGCGACTTCCGTATGCACACCCGAACACCGACACCAATGGCCCCTGAATCATCGCGAATCGATAGTCGTCCCAGCACGCATCGAGGTCGTAGTCGGTCACACCCTGGGTCACAAGCGCTTCGTGGTAGTCGGCGACCAGTGCCGATTCGTGGACGCGCCGCTGCTGCGGTGAGAGGCTGGTGCCCAGAAAGTATGCGAGATCGCGTGCCGGTAGCGCCAAACTCAATGTCTGCCAATCGATTGCCGACACCCCCGGCCCGCCGTCCGGAGGAAAGAGCAGGTTGTCGAGCCGGTAGTCGCCGTGTACCAGACCGAAGCGCTCGGCTCGTCCCAGCGTCCAGGCCTCGCAGACGTCCACGCATTCCCACAACGTCCGGCCATCCTCCTCGGCGATCAGGTCACCGAGCGCCTCGACGAAGATCTCCGTCGCAGGACCGTAGAGTTCGGCCATCATCTTGGCATCGTCGGGGCCGTTGATGGACATCCCATCGATGTCGAGCAGAGTCGGGTCGCACCACCGAGGGCCGTGGAGGCCGGCGAGATTGATCACGGCATCGCGCGCCTGATCCACAGTGCAGCCTGCCAGCTGATCACCCTGTTCGGCCGGGCTCATGTCTTCGAGCAGCAGCGTGAAGTCCGCACCGGTCTCCGATGACGCCGAGTAGAAGCACCGCGGTACCCGAACCGAGACGGTCTCGGCAATCAATGTGTAGAAACGAACCTCAGAACGGTAGACGCCCGCGAGCATCTCTCGGGTTGCCGGATCTGACGCAGGCAACTTCGCGAGAAGCCGTGCCGGCACATCGCTTCCGGTGAGATTCAATCGGTAGCACGTACCGATCTGGCCCGTCCCGACCGCAGTGGCGTTTACCGACTCGACCTCCCGGCCCAGCGCTGCCGACACCCAGCCGGCGGTCAGATCATCGGCGGACGTCACGATCTCGGTGATCACGGTAAGGCCCTTCCGGGGTTGGCGGGCAGGCGGTCGAATCGATCACCCGGGCGGATGGAGCGCCAGGCATCGAGTACCGGCGCGAGCTCTGTCGGGGTGGCCCCGTGCAGGATCACACTGTCGGCGCCGGCGTTGAACTGGTCTGCGATTCGGTTAGCGCACTGGGCCGCATCGCCGGTGGCCGAGGCCGCAAGCCAATGATCAGGAAGCAGCGCGCTGATCCTGGTCAGGTCGTCGACTGTGCCCACGGCGTCAAATGCGCCCGAAAAGCCCTGAACAAAAGGATCATTCCGGAATCGCTCGAGGTCCGCCAGATCCCAGCCATTCGACCGGACCAGCACCTCACCGTAACCTTGCAGATAGGTCGCCAGCCGGCCGACGAGTTTGCGAAGACGCAGCTCCTCTGGAATTGATTCCTCGACGGTGGCGAGCACCGACCAAATCCGGATCGACGCCGGATCCCGGCCGCTCTCGGCCGCCGACTCGCGGATGATCGCCACCGAACGTTCGAGTGTCTCGTCGCTGAAAAACGTATGCAGCACAACGCCGTCCGCGATCCGCCCCGCCAGTTTGAGGGTCTGATCACCGATCGCCATCAACATCAACGGGATGTCTTCGTCGAACGACGCATCCTGCATCAGGAACGGATACTTCCCCGCCGGACCATCGTGTCCGACAACCGCCTCGCCCTGCCAGAGGGTGCGGTATATTCCGGCCGCGTCTTCCATCTGCGCGGAGGTCACCCGGGGAACGCCCATCACATCGAACAGGAGATTGAAACCCCGCCCGAGTCCGAGCGCATAGCGACCGCCGGTGAGCCTGTGCATCGACGTTGCCATCGTCGCGGTCACCAGCGGATGCCGGGTGTTGTGATTTGTTGCCGCGGTGGCGATCCCGATGTGCCGGCTCACCGCACCCGCCGCACCGGCCAGCACGGCAGCATCTTTGACGTTGAACCGTTCGGACAGGAAGACCGAGCCGAGACCCAGCTTTTCCGCCTGCTGAACCTCGTCGACGAGATCGCGCGGGCTCGCAGAGTGTCCGGCCAGCCCGTAGCAACCCAATTCGGGAAACTCGACGCCGGTAACGGCCCGGTCGACGGCCTTTTCGGCCCGATCGGCGGTCGTTACGGCCCGGTCGGCGGTCGTTACGGCCCGGTCGGCGGACGTTACGGCCCGATCGGCGGTCATACCGTCGCCGGGCTCAGTCCCAGTTTCCCGGCCAGTTTGGTCAGGTAGGCGCCGGCACGTTCTTCGCTGTCGTCGGGCACTCCGTACAGAACAGTCGTGACGCCCAGTTCGCGCCACTTGTCCAGCTTCTCGGCCACCGGCTTGAAGTCGAGCACCACGATCTGTGGATCACCCTCGCGACCGGCGTCGGCCCAGATCTGCTTGAGCAACACCACTGACGCCTCGATGTCCTGCTCGCCCGGCGTGGTGATCCAGCCACCCGCGCTCTTGGCGATCCACTTGAAGTTCTTCTCGTTGCCCGCGGCTCCGACGAGGACGGGCGGCGACGGCTGCTGGACGGTTTTCGGCCATGCCCAGCTGGGGCCGAAGTTCACGAACTCCCCGGCGAACTCGGCTTCGTCTTGCGACCACAACGCGGTCATGGCTTCGATGTACTCGCGCAGCATCGTGCGACGGCGCTTCGGCGGCACGTGGTGGTCCGAGAGTTCGTCGAGGTTCCATCCGAACCCGACGCCGAGGGTGACCCGGCCACCCGACAGATGGTCCAGCGTCGCGATGATCTTGGCCAAGGTGATCGGGTCGGACTGTACGGGCAGCGCCACCGCGGTACCGAGCCGGATCCGGCTGGTCACCGCTGCCGCCCCACTGAGCGACACCCACGGGTCGAGGGTGCGCATGTAGCGGTCGTCGGGCAGCGACGAGTCGCCGGTCTGTGGATGGGCGGCATCCCGCTTGGTGGGGATGTGACTGTGCTCCGGTACGAAGTACGCGTCGAAACCGGCGTTTTCCACCAAGGGTGCCAACGTGGCCGGAGCCAAGCCCCGGTCGCTGGTGAACTGGACGATCCCGAAGTCCATCGTGCCTCCTGCTGCAGCTCCAAACCGGTCATGGACCGGTGCCTGGACACCAGTCTAGGCAGACAGACAGTAACACGTTCTATATTTGGCCAACTTGTGCAGACCTGGGCCATCCGCAAGCGGATCGGCGTCGCGGAAGATGCCGTTGGCAGGGGTTGTACGGCTCAGCGCGTCCACCGCCAGCACCACCGCCGCCGAGGTCCAGCAGCTTTTCTCCACCGGCCACCGCTTGCCGTCGGCGAACACCAGACCGGTCCAGTACGAGCCGTCCGGGTCTCGCAGATGCTGCATGTCCGAGAGCAAAGCGGTCGCGTCCGCGACGTCACCGAGTGCATCTAGAGCCAAGACCAGCTCACAGGTCTCGGCGCCGGTCACCCACGGGCGATGATCGACACAACGGATGCCCAGGTCGGTGACAACGAAGTCGTCCCACCGCTGGGCGATCAGTTCCTGCCCCGCACGGCCGCGGACGGCACCGCCGAGCACCGGGTAGTACCAGTCCATCGAGTACTCGGACTTCGGGGCGAACAGTTCGGGGTGGCTCTGCAGCGCGTGTCCGAGCCTGGTCTGCGCGGCCTCCCACGCCTCGGCCGGCTGGCCCAGCTCCTCGGCGATCGATACCGCGGATCCGAGTGCCTGGTGGATGCTCGAGTTCCCCGTGATGAGAGCCTCGTGATAGATCCCCGGGTACGTACCGGACGACTGATCGGGCAGTGGATATGTTGCGCCCCAATAAATCTGGCCATCGGGCGCCTGGAACTTGATCACCAGGTCGATGGCCGAGCACACCATCGGCCACATCTTCTGCAGGAACCGGTCATCACCGGTGATCAGGTAGTGATGCCACACCCCGACCGCCACGTAGGCGCAAAAGTTGCTGTCGGTGTTGTGGTCGGTCACCGTGCCCAGCACGGTGCGGATCGCCCACGACCCGTCCGCGCGCTGGGTACGCCGCGACCATTCGTACGCCGCCTCTGCCTCGGCGATCAAGCCGGTGGCGCTGAGCGCCATCGCCGACTCGATGTGGTCCCAAGGGTCGGTCTGACCGCCTGGGAACCAGGGCATCGCGCCGGTGCTTTCCTGCATCGCCGCGATCGCCCGCCCGGTGGCCAGGCATTCTTCGGCGCTGATCAGGTCCGCGAGTTCAGGGATCGGCGTCATGCTCAGTCGGAGACGGAGCCGGAGCCGGAGCCGGACGCGGAGGTCGGAAGATCAGCCGGTTTGCGCAGGTAGATGATCACGCTCTTGCCGAAGACCGGGTTGAGCACCTGCTCGCCGACGCGGGTGAGCTTGGGCGCCGACATCATGTCCCACACCAAGAGCTTGTGGTAGGCCTTGACCAGTGGATTGTCGTTGTTCTCTACTCCGACAGCACATTTGAGCCACCAGTAAGGCGCGTGCAGCGCGTGGGCGTGACCGGTGCCGGTCACCTCCAGACCCGCGGCACTGAGCTTTCCGGCCAGTTCCGACGCCTTGTAGATGCGCACGTGCCCACCCTCGTTGGCGTGGTACTCGTCAGAGAACGTCCAGCACACTTTTTCCGGCCAGTACCGCGGCACGGTCACGGCGGCCAGACCGCCGGGCGCCAGGATCCGGGCCATCTCGGAGATGGCGTCGGTGTCGTCGGGGATGTGTTCGAGGATCTCCGACATGAGCACCACGTCGAACTCCCCGTCACCGAAGGGAAGCCGCAGCGCGTCACCGACCTCGGCGCGGGCCTTGGCCGAAGCCGGTACCTGCCCCTCGGCGATCATCGCGTCGAACATCTCGGCGACTTCGGACATGTCGCTCTCGGACTGATCGAATGCGATCACGTCGGCACCGCGCCGGAACATCTCGAACGAGTGTCGTCCCTGCCCCGCACCGATATCGATGGCCTTGGTGTTCGGTCCTACGCCCAGTCGATCAAAATCAACGGTTAGCAACGCTGCCTCCTCGAGCAAACTGATCGATCGCTTTTTGATAGTTCTCAGCCGTTTTCGCGGCGACCGCCGCCCAGCTGTAACGCTCTTCCACCCTTGCCCGGCCACCTTCGCCGAGGCGGGTGCGCAGCTCGGAGTCGTCGAGCAGTCTGCCCAGCGCCTCGGCCAGGGCACCTGAATCCATCGGCGGTACCAGCAGCGCCGCTTCTTCCTGCTCGCCCACCACTTCCGGAATCGCCCCGGCGCGGGTGGCGACCAGCGGCGTCCCGCAGCTCATCGCCTCCACCGCCGGCAACGAGAAGCCTTCGTAAAGTGAAGGCACACAAGCCACTTCGGCCGATGCCAGGAGTTCGGCGAGCTCGTCATCGTCCAGGCCGGACACCACCTGCACGCTGTCGCGGATGGACAGCTGATCGATCCGGGTGTCCGACGGACCGCCCTCGACCAACTTGGACACCAGGACCAGTTCGACCTGCCGTTCCGCCCGCACCTTCGCGACCGCCTCGAGAAGGTACGAGACCCCCTTGAGCGGGGCATCAGCACTGGCAACACAGACGATGCGCCCGGCGACCCGCTCCGGCGACGGCCGGAACTGTTCGGTGTTCACGCCCAGCGGGATGGTGGTGAGCCGGCCCTCCGGAATGGCGAAAGCCTTGCGGATGTCGACCTCGCTGCTGCGAGATACCGTGAGCAGCCGGGGAATTCGCCGGGCGACGCGGCCCTGCATCCGCAGGAATGCGTGCCAGCGGCGGGCCGTCAGCTTGCGCCACCCCTTGGCGGCTTTCACGGCGAGTTCGCGATCACGGGTGATCGGGTGGTGGATGGTCGCGACCACGGGCAGACCACTGCGTTCGATCTGCAGCAGGCCGTACCCCAGGCACTGGTTGTCGTGCACCACGTCGAAATCGTCGGTGCGGCGGCGCAGGAGACGAGCCGCACGAAGACTGAACGTCAGCGGCTCAGGGAACCCTGCCGTCCACATCGTGAGCACCTCGAGCGCATCGATCCAGCTCTTGATCTCCCACGGCCATGGCGTCCGGAACGGATTCACGTCGTTGTAGAGGTCGAGGCTCGGCACCTTGGTCAGGGTGACGCCGGCAGCGACCGCCTCATCGTCGAGATCGGGGTAGGGCTGCCCGGAGAAGACCTCGACCTGATGGCCCAGCAACGCGAGTTCCCGCGAAAGGTGGCGCACGTAGACGCCCTGTCCTCCGCAGTGTGGCTTACTCCGGTAAGACAGCAGTGCTATGCGCATTGGGACCTTTCATACCGGGCCATTCTTGGCCGTAACGTTAGCTGCCCGGTACCTGCCTCGCTCACCGGCGAAAAAGGGGGCACACCGATGACGTCGGTCCTGAGACCGCGCCGCATGACCGCGACCACTAGGCCCTTGCCGCCGATTCCATCGCCTCGATGGTGACGAACTTGATCCGGCGCCTTCCGGCTTCCTTGCCCGCGGTCCGTTCGGCGAGGTCGATCTTCTTCCACCCCGACCCGTCCACCCGGCCGGCGCCACGTTCGGCGATGAGATCCGGGATCTGCTCGCGCGACTTGGCCGGTTCGGAGAGTCTGCCCTCGGTGAAGTCGGCGATCACGGCCAACGCCGTCTCCTGACCGCAGATCCGGTTCATGCCGATGCCACCGGTGGCGCCTCGCTTGATCCAGCCCGCGACGTACACACCTTCCACGGGACTGCCGCCACGGGCGTCGAGCACGCGGCCCGACTCGTTGGGGACAACACCCTGGGCTCCGTCGAACGGCAGGCCGTCCAGCGGCAGACCGGTGTAGCCGATGGCGCGCAACACCATGCCGGCCTTCAGGTCGAACTCTTCACCGGTCGGCGTGATCGCGACACGTCCCGATGCAGGCCTGGGCGATTGGCCGGCGTGATCGGCACTTTCGTCGGGCGAATTCACGAACTCATTGCGCACGCAGCGGACGGTTTCGACGCCGTCCGACCCTTCGATGGCCACCGGTGAGACGAGGTATCGGAACACCACGCGCTTGTTGCCGTCGGTCGGGGTGCGCTGTGCGAACTCCTCGGCAATGCGCACCTTTGTTGCGATGGTCGAGTCGAGGGTGCCGGCGTCGCGGGCTTCCTGGCTCGCGGCATCCAGCACGAGCTCATCGGGGTCGATGATGACGTCGACCCCGGGCATGTCCCCCATCGCGAGGAACTCGGAGTTCGTGTACGCGCCCTGTGCGATACCGCGCCTGCCCAGCAGCACGACCTCTCGGACGTTGCTGGAGCGCAACTTCTCCAGCGCGTGATCTGCGATGTCGGTCTTGGCCAGCCGGTCGGGGTCGTCGAGGAGGATCCGGGCGACGTCGAGCGCCACGTTGCCGTTGCCGACGATCACCGCGCGCTCGGCCGACAGGTCGAAGTCGCGGTCCGCGTGATCGGGGTGACCGTTGTACCAGGCCACGAAGTCGGTGGCGGCGATGGAGCCGGGCAGGTCTTCACCGTCGATACCGAGGTGCTTGTCCGTGGAGGCGCCATGGGCGTAGATGACCGCACCGTAGTGGTCCAGCAGCTCATCGTGATCGAGGTGCTTGCCCACCTCCACGTTGAGGTAGTACTCAAACGTGCGCTTGGCGGCAGTGGCCGCGAACGTCTTCTCCACGCCCTTGGTGGACGGATGGTCCGGCGCCACACCCGCACGTACGAGCCCGTACGGCGTCGGCAGACGATCGAACATGTCCACCTTGATGGCGGAGTGCTTCACGAGTTCTTCGGCGGCGTAGAACGCGGCGGGCCCAGCACCCACGATCGCGACGTGGAGTTCCTTGCCTGCCGGCAGTGGGGGCTTCTTGCGGGGTGCGACCAGACCACCCGACACGTCGTGGTCGGTGTAGTAGTCGGCATTGATCTGCAGGTAACGCTCTTGGCCCTCGTCGAGCGAGTCGTCGGGGAAGATCGCCTCCACCGGGCACTCGTCGATGCAGGCCCCGCAATCGATGCAGGTGTCGGGATCGATGTACAACATTTCCGCGCTGGCGAACTCGGGTTCATCCGGTGTCGGATGAATACAGTTCACCGGGCAGACACTGATGCAACTGGCATCGTTGCAGCAAGGCTGCGTGATCACGTGCGCCATACGCCTTCAACCTCAGTACTCTCGGCGTTCCCCGAAAATGGAACGTGTTCCAATTTTTACTTGAATTTACCTCAGCCGCCAATACCCGCCGAAGGCAAGCGTAGTTCTCTGCTCACAGGCGGCAACAATTCAGACCGCCGACTGAGACACTTTAGGACGTCAGTCCCATTGGCGGTAGTGCCAACCCCGCTTCAGATGAAGCAACCTATGCTGCCCATTTGGGATCGAGTCCTGCCCGAGGCTCATCCCGCAGCGGACATCGTCCCAACCGAAGGGAACCCGGTGAGCCCAGACAAATCGACCATCGATCCGACCGACGTCGCGATGAATCCGGCAGATCTACCGGAACTCAAGGAAGGCGCGAGCTACTTCGAGTCGAACTACCGGGTGCGAACCGGTGATGTCGACCAGGAGATGCGTCTGCGCCTCGACGGCCTGAGCCGCTACCTGCAGGACATCGCGAACGACAACATCGAGGCCACGGCCTTTCACACCAGCGACCCCTACTGGATCGTGCGGCGCACCGTCATCGACGTGATCCGCCCGGTGTCGTGGCCGGGCAACGTGACCCTGCAGCGGTGGTGCGGCGCCCTGTCGACCCGGTGGACGAACATGCGCGTGCGGGTGACATCGGTCCACGAGACCAACCGCTTCAACCCCGAGCCCCGCGAGGACGGCCTGATCGAGACCGAGGCGTTCTGGATCAACGTCAACGACCAGGGCATGCCGACACGGCTGACCGACGAGGCCTTCGAGATGCTCAGTCAGTCCACCGACGAGCACCGCCTGCGGTGGAAGTCGATGAACACTGCGCCGGTGCCCGAAGCATCGGACAGCGACCGCGTACATGTCTTGCGCGCCACCGACTTCGACCCGTTCAAGCACCTGAACAACGCCGCCTATTGGGCTGCGGTCGAAGACGAGCTCCTCGACCACCCTGATCTGGTGGACGCCCCGCACCGGGCCGTCATCGAATATCTACGGGCGATCACCCCGGCGGCCACGGTCACCATCCGGCGAGAGCGTGTCGGCGATCAGCTGCGCATGTGGCTGATCGTCGAGGATCAGGTGGCCGCGACGGTCACCGTCACCAAACGACCCTGACGTGCGTTCAGGGCCTACTGTCCGCCACCGAGAAGTAGTTCCATGAGCTTGGTCGGCGCGGCGCAGGGGTCGCCGCTCGGCGTGGAACTGCGGGGCTCGACCCACCATGTGTAGACGCCGCGATCGGGTGAACGGGCGGTGACGCCACACGCAGCCGGACGGGCCGGATTGCGCTGCGTGAATGCCGTGACGCTGGCGACCTTGATGTTCTCGGTGGTGTAACCGAGCTCTTTTGCGGTCGATTTCTCGACTTCGATGTCGCCCCACTCGAACCAGTTGAAGGTGACGTCGGTGATGACCGGACCGGCCACCACCCAACGGCAGATCGCGCCGAAGAATCCGGGTTCGGCGATGGACCCGCCGACGGCCTTGCCGATGGCCTCCGGCGTCAGCATCTCGCACTCGTACATCAGGCCGTCGAACCGGTCGGTGTCGACGTTGCCGTCGGACGTACCGTCGCCGCCACCGATCGAGGTGGCGTCGCCGTCGACCGCGCGGGTGCACCCGGCCGACAACGCGACCACTGCGAGCAGCGCCAGGATCAAGGGGACAACCCTGCGCCGGCGGGTCATGACGCGTTCTCGATCGACTGGGCGGACAGCGTCTTCGCGGCGGCGCAGATGTCGTCGTCGGACGGGTTGCTCTGACCGTCCGCGGGCAGGCCGTAGGAGATCGACCATTCGAAGAAGTCGGCCCCGAAAGCGATGCCGATCTCGCAGATACCGCTACTCGATCCCATGAAGCCACTGTGACCGTCGATGGTGATGTCCTCGACCGAATCGCGGGACAACTGGATGGTGGCGCGTTCGCGCCCGATGGGGCTGCCGCGGTACCAGTTGAAGGAGAACTGGGGTCCGAGCTGGTCTTGCGAGGTGACCCACTCGCACACCGACGGGTTGTTCACCGTGTTGGTGAGGCCGGCGACCTTGGTCACCCGCGCGACGTCCTCGGTGGTGACTCCCCCGCATTCACCGAAGAACGGCCCCTCGCCGGCCTTGCCGGGTGCGCTCTCGGTCTCCGTGGTGGGGCTGTCGTCGTTCGAACCGCCGTCGGAGCAACCGGTCAGCACGAGCATCGCGGCCGCGAGCAGGACCACCACGTAGCGCAGCGGAGCTCGTCCTCGTCTCAGACCGGTTCCGGTCGGCTTGCCACCCCTGGAGTCCACAGCTTGCAGTGTAGAGATGCCGCTGCCGATGTCGGCGTGTGTCTGCATGCCCCTTGTACCCATGCGACGTCAACGTCCGCGCAGTCGGTCGGTCTCTCGCCGTTCCCGCTTGGTCGGTCTGCCGGCTCCGCGGTCACGTAACGGCAGCGCCGACAACAGTTCCTTGGGCGGTGGCGGGGGGCTGCGGTCGATCAGACACTCGGCGGCCACCGATGGACCGACACGTTTGGACACCACCCTGGTGACCTCGACGATGCGCTCACGTCCCGATGCCCGAACCCGGACCTCGTCCCCGACGGCGACGTGCTGTGCGGGTTTGGCAGTGGTTCCGTTCACCCGGACGTGGCCCGCCCGACATGCGGACGCTGCTGCCGATCGTGTCTTGGTCAGCCGGACCGACCAGATCCAGCTGTCGACGCGAGTACTGGGCTCAGCCATGACCCCGGCCCTACTTGCGCAGCAGCGTCCAGGCCGCGCCGCCTCCCACGACAAGCCCCACGATGAGTGCGAGCCAGAAGTTCGTCAGCAACCACAGGACGCCGAACACCACGATCGCCGGACTGAGTGCGAACACCACCAGTCCGGGATGGGCGGCGACCGTCTGCCTCACGGCGTTGCGTCTGGCTGGGTCGATCTCTCTGCCCATGGTTCCTCCTCGACCTCACACCCCGGCTTGACGCCCGTGCGTCCGAGTCTACGAGCCCACGCGGTGTTGCTCCGGCGAAGAGCCCAGGACCTCGACGTCGTCGAGTGCGTAGGGAGGCTGCCCGACACCGACGATGCGCACAGAGCCCCATGGCGTGATCTCGGTGAGACGGGCCGGGACCCCGTCGCGTGTGTCGACGGCGACGAGGACGTCGCGGGCGCGGGCGTCCTTGAGCTCTCGGACTGATTCGCCGAATGCGATTCCGGCCCAGTGGTAATGGCCGTCGAGGGGGTCGAAATAGCCGCCCACCCGGATCCGACAGGCGACGGACTCGAGGTCGTGCTCGATGACGGCAGCGCCGTCGTAGATGTCCTCGTCGTCGTGCGACGACCGGTAGTCGTAGTCCGCGGGGTCGAAGCGCTTCAGCTTTCGGATCAGCTTGCGTCCGCCGCCGTGGTTGGCCGCGGCGTATCCGGCCCACGACCGGGCGATGGGTGCCCGAACTCGCATCTCGACGGCGCCCGCAACGAACATCTCCTCGATCGCCGAGACAATGTAACCGGCCACCAGCCGGGCGGGTGCGGTTGCGTCGCCCGTGTAGAACACGTTGGGCCGCCGAGGATCTGCCACCCCCAGGAAGGTGCCTGCTGGGGCCGGCGTCGACGTCACCACCACGTCGGCAGGGTGATCACCGCCGGAGTCCGCGGCCACCTCGATCTCCAACGGCGACGCCCGCAGCAGATCACGGACGGCGACGAGTATGGGTCCGGCGCCCTCGAACCCCACCGTCAGCGCACTCATTCGAGAAATCCGGCCCGGCGCCACAGCCTGCGCGAGAACCTCGTCATGAGCCCGTTCTCCTCGAGGAACGCGGCCAGGCTCGAGAACCCGACGATCTGCATCTGCTGGAAGTTCGGATTGCTTCGGGCCGCGGCCGTCGCCTCCTGCCGGTCGAGGCCGGCTCGCGCGTACATCGCCGAGTTGGTGAACAGATATTTGAAACGCAGTGCGGCGAGACCATGCAGGTTGGCCGCCACGAATGTCTCCCAGCGGCTTCGCACGGCGCGACGACGGACCACCGCGTCACGGGCGAATCCGATGTGGCGGGATTCCTCGGTGACATGGATCCGCATCAGGCGCGACACCAGTGGCTGCAACTCGGGATCGTCGAGCATCTCGCGCTGCAAGGCGTCGAAGATCTCCTCTCCCACCAACGCCGCGACCCACAACAGCGACCCCCGCATCGCGAAGGGCAGCATCGACATGATCAACCGCTCCCACCACAGCAATCCGTAGGGCCGCGCGCCGCTTCGTTCGATGGCGCGTCCGAACATCACCATGTGCCGGCATTCATCACCCATCTCGGTCAGCGCGTAGTGGGTTTGCGCCGATGCGGGATCTTCGGACAGGAGCCGTTGCAGCAGAGCCCGATTCAGAAGATTTTCGAACCAGATCCCGACCGAGAGGATGTTGGCCATCTCCTGCCGCGAGACCTCGATCCGCTGCTCCTCGGTGAGCCCGTTCCACAGTTCGGTGCCGTAGAGACTGCACACCCGCGGTGGGAGGAAGTACTTGGCCGGGTCGAGTGGGGCATCCCAATCCAGGTCGACGACCGGCGAATACGAGCGTTTGACCGAACCCGCCAGCAATCTGTTCGCGATGGCTTCTCGTGCTGGTGCTGACATCGAGCCTCCTAGCTCTCAGGTGTTTCCGACGCTAGGCCCCTGTCTCGAATGTGTCAATGATCACTGTGCCATGCATGGGCGGTAACGGCGCCACGGATACGGAGACGCGAAAACGCCCGCTCGACTGCTGTTGAATGGGGGCATGTCCAGCGACGTCAGACCCGACCCGATCGCCGAGGCCCGAAAGAACTGGGAGAACGCCGGCTGGGGTGATGTGGCCGGCGGTATGCAGGCGGTGACCTCGGTGATGCGGGTGCACCAGATCTTGCTGGCAAGGGTGGAATCGGTACTCAAGCCCTGGGAATTGAGCTTCTCGCGGTTCGAGCTCCTCCGGCTACTGGCCTTCAGCCGTCGCGGCGCACTGCCCATCACCAAGGCGAGCGACCGGCTTCAGGTACACGTCACCTCGGTGACCCATGCGATCCGTCGCCTCGAGGAATCCGGACTCGTCAGGCGGGTGCCGCACCCCACCGACGGCCGCACCACTCTGGTCGAGATCACCGAATCAGGCCGCACGACAGTCGAAGAGGCGACCCTCGCCCTCAACCGAGAGGTCTTCGGCGACGTGGGGATGACCGAGGCGCAATCGGCGGCATTGGTCAAATCGATCAATGCCGTCCGAAAGCACTCGGGAGACATCTGAGCACCACTACTGCCGCACCGTCCGCACGTGCAGTTCGCCGGACGGCCCTCACACTATGAAGTTGTCAACTGTGCGTGCGCGGTCCTGAGAACGGCTCGGGTGCGCTGGGGGTAGCGGCCCGGGTCAGGCTGCCAGGGTGAGTGTTCGACGGTTGTAGGCCGGTAGTGGTCTGCGCATCGGGTCGATGTCGGCGGGTGGGATCAGCCACGGGTGCCCGTCGGTTCCCATGGTGATGTCCCAGTCGGTGTGGTGGACCGCCCGGTGGCAGGTGCGGCACAGCAGACACCCGTTCTCCAGGGTCGTCGCCCCGCCGTCGGCCCAGTGTTCGATGTGATGACAGTCCGACCAGCTTGCTGGCGCACCACATTTCACACAGCACGCATCGCGAATGATGATTGCTTTGCGCACTAGGCCGGTGAACAACCGTTTCGGTGGACTCAAATCGACCGGTACCTCTTGGCCGTCCAGGGTGACCGTGGTAATCGTGGAATCACAGGCGAGCAGGGTGGCGGTGGCTTCGGCGACCGGTCCCATCCACCGCAGTGACGCCTGATCAGGATGATCAGCCGGAACTGTGATCGCCACCTCGGTCTTGGGTGCTGACACGATCATTTGCCCACCTCCCCCGCAATCCAACAACCGATGTAGGGCGTCAGCGCGGCGTTGAGGTGGTGTCCGGGCATCGTCGGAGCCATCGGGCTCTGGACGTGCCTTGGACCAGAAGTCCAAGGCGGAGAACATTTTCTCCCCGATCTGCCCATCAAGATTGAACCGCCCGATCAGACGGCCCTCGCTGACGACGTAGTCCGAGACGTTCAACGATGGATCCTCAGCCGGCGGAAGTCCGCCAGAATCCTTGGCCACACCGTTGCCCCGACGCCGAGCCACTTTCTCGATCTCGGCAGGAGACGCCCCGGAAATGGCATGACTCAACAGGGTTCGCTCGAACTCTGACCACTGCTCAACCGACACGGGCACTTCGGACCGGCTTCCGATATGCCCCACACCTTTGACCACCGCATCCACATGTTCGGTCGACAAGAACCCGTCCCGGAAGTAGCCGGCAGTGCGATCCAGGCCGGCCAGCCCTGCACCTATTCGTAGCCACCGCGAAGCCGCAGCTGGTGCGGCGCCGTTGGCCTGCAACAATTTCGACGTCGTGGACCCCGACTGTTTAGCCAGACCCAGGCGGTCGATGGTTACCGCTGCTACCACCAACTGCGACTCTGCAGCATTGCGCAGCATGATCAGATCCCTGACGACGGCGATAAGAGCCGGCGGATCATCTGGTATCACCGCACTGATCACTCCGTCGACCATGTCAACAAGTCGCATACCGAATCCCCTCGGAGACAACACAAACCAGAACAGTTGACCGGGAATACGCGTGAAATCACCTAGTCGGAACCCCCCGACCGATCAACTGACTCCAGATTACCTCTTCGAACACATGTTCGCAAGGTCAAAAGAGAATGAATTCTGTTGAGAGAGAACATCTCTGGTTCCAAACCGCTGCGCAAGAGGTCCCTGGCGGAATGATATCAGGGGCTACCGACACCGCCGGAAAGCGAAGAAAAGGCACACGCGCCACGCGACGTGATCGGACTACTTCACGGCGGCCCCCCGACCAGACCCACATGCGTTCGACCAGCGTCCTGCGCCAGAGAGCCGTTGGATCTCCGGCGCCGGACACTAGATCATCGAGCGCATCATGCCCTGGGGCTCACCGCCGAGCTGAGTGAGCGCCGACGCATGGAAGATCGAACCCGGCACGTGGATGGCATGGGCGAGTCCGGCGTGCGCGTCACGAAAGAACCTCTGCATGGGGAACTTCCGGTGCAGAGCGCCGCCGCCCGACCGCGCGAAGATCTCGTCGACCGCCCGCACCGCCCGCCAGGCAGCAGCGGTTTGGGTGCGCCGCCCGATGGCCCGCTCGTCGAACGAGATCTCTTTGCCCGCCTCGGTTTTGTCGTAGAAGCGATCCACCGTCTCGAGCAGAGCCGCCCGCGACGCCGCGATCTCGGCGGCCGACTCGCCGATGGCATAGAGGACGTACGGATCCTCTTTGATCTTCTGGCCGGTGATGGCCACCCGATCCCGTTGCGCCGCAATATGACACGCCAGCGCACCCTCGGCGATACCGATCACCGCCGACGTGATGCCAAGGGGGAACATACAACTGAAGGGCATCAGGTAGGTCGACTCGGTGCGACCGGCCGCCCGCGGCGCACTACCGTCCATCACGTCTGCCGAGTCGAGGGTCCGGTAGGTGGGGATGAAGGCGCCGTCGACCACCACGTCCTTAGAGCCGGTGCCACGCAGGCCCACCACATCCCACGAGTCGTCGATGATGATGTAGTCGGCGCGCGGCAGGAAGACATGCAGAATGGTCGGCGGCATCACCGGCTTGCCGTCTGCGTCGCCCACGATCGCACCGAGGACGATCCAATCGCAGTGGTCGGTGCCGGAGGAGAACGACCAACGGCCTTTGAGTACATACCCGCCGTCGACCGGCTTGGCCACACCCATCGGCGCATAGGGCGAGGCCACCCAGGTGTCGGGGTCGTCGCCCCAGATCTCTTCCTGCACCTTGGGGTCGGCGAACGCCAACTCCCACGGGTGCACTCCGACGATTCCGGACACCCAGCCCGCGGCCCCGTCCATGGCCGCGACGCCCATGACCGTCTCGGCGAACTCGCGGGGGTGGACAGCGAGCCCGCCGTGCTCGACCGGTTGCAGGAGCCGGATCACTCCCGACTCCCGCAACCGCTGCGCGGAGGAATCCGGCAGGCGCATCAACTCGTCGCCTTCGACGCCCGCAGCGCGGATCTCCTCGGCATGTTCTTCGATCCGGTCGAGCACCTGACCCATGGCCACTCCATTCGCAAGAAAACTAGAACACGTTCTACTCTAGCGAACTCGAATGGCCGGACGAGGCGAAACGCCCTCCCGGGCTACGCGTTGTCCCCGAAGATCGACTTGACCTCCAGGAACTCCTCCATACCGAACTTGCCGAACTCGCGGCCGTTGCCCGACTGCTTGTAACCACCGAACGGTGAATCCATGGCCAGCGGGGCACCGTTGATGTGCACGGTTCCGGTACGCATCTTGCGGGCGACCTTGCGCGCGCGATCGGTGTCCGCGGACGAGACCATGCCGCCGAGCCCGTAGCTCGAGTCATTGGCGATACGGACTGCGTCGTCTTCGTCCTGATACCCGATGAGGACCATCACCGGACCGAAGATCTCTTCGCGGGCGATGGTCATGTCGTTGGTGACGTTCGCGAACACCGTCGGCTTGACGAAGTAGCCGACGTCGACGCCGTCCGGGCGGCCCGGACCACCGACGACCACGTCGGCTCCCTCGTCGACACCGGTTTCGATGAGCCGCTGGATCTTGTCGAACTGAGCTTGCGAGACCACCGGTCCGATCTGCGTGTTCTCGTCCGCGGGCGATCCGACAACGACCTTGGCCGCCGTCTCCTTGGCGATCCCAGCTGCCTCGTCCATCCGCCCCGCCGGAACGAGGATGCGTGATCCCGCGTTGCACGACTGGCCCGAGTTGACCACCATCGCCGCGACATCACGCGCCACGGAGTCGGCGAGCGCATCGTCGTCGAGGATGATGTTGGCGGACTTGCCACCGAGTTCCTGCGCCACACGCTTGACCGTGGGAGCCGCATTCCTGGCCACCTCGATGCCCGCGCGAGTGGACCCGGTGAACGAGACCATGTCGACCTCCGGATGCGAGGACAACGCCACACCCACGGTCGGGCCATCGCCGTTCACCAGGTTGAACACGCCTGGCGGCACGCCCGCCTCATCCAGGATCTCGGCGAACACCAGTCCGCTGAGCGGGGCGATCTCGGACGGCTTGAGCACCACGGTGCAACCGGCGGCCAGAGCCGGGGCCACCTTGGCGCCGATCTGGTTCAGCGGCCAGTTCCAGGGGGTGATCAGTGCGCAGACGCCGACCGGTTCGCGGACCACCGTGGTGGAGTTGACCTTCTCCTCGAACTCGAAGTTCTTCAGTGCTTCCAGGCCGAACATGAGATGGCCCAGGCCTGCGGGCGCCTGCGCTCCCTGCGCGAGACTCACCGGAGCACCCATCTCGATGCTCACCGCTTCGGCGAGGTCGCCGAGGCGGCGCGAGTACACCTCGATGATCTTCTCCAACAACGAGATACGCTCTTCGCGGGTGGTCTCGGAGAACGTCTCGAACGCCTTGCGCGCCGCCGCGACAGCGTGTTCGACATCCTTCTCGTCGCCGAGGGCGATCGTGGCGACGACCTCTTCGGTTGCCGGGTTGATGACGTCGAGGGTCGAGGTGGACACCGGGTCCACCCACTGTCCGTCGATGTAGAACTTCTGCGTGTGGGTTGGTGCCATGGGGGTGCTCCTCGGGATCGTCGGCGGGCGTCCCTCCCATCATTCACGCATCGACCGATTCAGCGGGCAAAACGGCCGTACTAGCGTTCGGTCGGTCGACTTTTCCGCACCCGAAGGCAGCGTTTCAACGCAACGCCCTACGTCTCAGCGCAGCGTCTCGATGATCGCGCTGAAGTCCTTACCCGCGTTGTCCTGCGCGAAGTCCGCGTACAGGGTGGCCGCGTGCTCTCCGAGAGGGGCGGTCGCGCCGGTGGACTCCACCGCCGCCATCGCCAACCCCAGGTCTTTGTTCATCAGTGCGGTGGCGAACCCCGGCTTGAAGTCGTTGTTGGCCGGCGAGGTCGGCACCGGACCCGGAACCGGGCAGTTGGTGTGCACGGCCCAGCAGTTACCGGTGGCGCCGGTGATCACGTCGTACAACGCCTGCGCCTGCAGCCCCAGCTTCTCGGCGAGCACAAAAGCCTCACCGATCGCGATCTGCTGCACGGCGAGCACCATGTTGTTGCAGACCTTCGCAGCCTGGCCACTGCCGGGGTCACCGCAGTGGATGACCTTTCCGGCCATCGGCTCCAAAATGGTCTGTGCGGCGACGAACGCCTCTTCGGTGCCTCCGACCATGAAGGCGAGCGTCCCGGCGTCGGCACCCTTCACACCACCGGAGACCGGGGCGTCGATCTGCGCGAACCCGTGGTCGTCCGCGTGCTGGTGGATCTTGCGGGCGTCGTCGACCGAGATCGTGGAGCTGTCGATCAGCAGCGCACCGGTCTTGGCGCCGGGCAGGATCTGCTCGTAGCACTCGATGACGGCCTTGCCGTGCGGGAGCATGGTGATCACCACGTCGGCATCGGCAACCGCCTCAATGCCCCCCGCGAACACCTCCACACCATTTTCCTTGGCAGCCACTGCAGCCTCGGGCGACGGATCGTATCCGTGCACGGTGTGCCCGGCCTTGACCAGGTTCTTTGCCATGGGTCCGCCCATGTGGCCCAGACCGAGGAACGCGATGGTGCTCATAGGTATTGCCCCTTTGTCGACTTGTCCGCCTCTGCGCGGCCGATCACAACCCGCATGATCTCGTTGGTGCCCTCCAGTATTCGGTTCACCCGGAGGTCTCGGACGATTTTCTCCAGACCGTACTCACGCAGGTATCCGTATCCACCGTGCAACTGCAGCGCCTGATCGGCGACGTCGAAGCAGGTGTCGGTCACATACCGCTTGGCCATTGCGCACAGCTCGACCTTGTCGGGATGACCGGCGTCGAGCGCATCGGCGGCCCGCCACAGGATGAGGCGGGAGGTCTCCAACGACGTGGCCATGTCGGCAAGCGTGAACCGAATCGTCGGTTCGTCGATCAGCTTGCCGCCGAACGCTTCTCGGTCGGACACGTAGGTGATGGCCTTGTTGTACGCCGCCTGGGCACCACCCAGCGAACATGCGGCGATGTTGATGCGACCACCGTTGAGTCCGTTCATCGCGATGCCGAAGCCCGTACCCTCCACGCCACCGAGGAGATTGGCCGCCGGTACCCGCGCGTCCTCCATGATGACCTGAGCGGTGGGCTGTGCGTTCCAGCCCATCTTCTGCTCGTTGGCGCCGAACGAGAGTCCAGGCGTGTCGGCCGGCACGATGAACGTCGAGATCCCCTTGGGACCCTCCGCACCCGTGCGGGCCATCACGATGTACACGTCAGAGACGCCGCCGCCGGAGATGAACTGCTTGACCCCGTTCAGCAGGTAGTCGTCGCCGTCGCGAACTGCCTTGGTACGCAACGCCGCAGCGTCACTTCCGGCCGCGGGTTCGGTCAGGCAGTAGCTGGCGACGGCCTCCATCGAGGCCATCTTGACCGCCCATGTGGTGCGCTGATCGTCCGTGCCGTACGAGTCGACCATCCACGTACACATGTTGTGGATCGACAGAAAGGCCGCCGTGGTGGGATCGGCCTTCGCCAACTCCTCGAAGATCCGTACGCCGTCGATCCGCCGCAGACCGCTTCCGCCCACGTCTTCGCTCGTGTAGATGCCCGCCATACCGAGTTCGGCGGCCTCGCGAAGCTCCTCGACCGGGAAGTGCTTGCGCTCATCCCAGTCGAGGGCGTGTGGCTCGAGCCTCTTGCGCGCGAACGCCGAGGCAGTGTCGACGATGACCTTGTCATCGTCATCCATGTCGAAAGACACCGGCCGGTCTCTCAGTCCATGGTCGGGATGACGAACTCGGCGCCATCCTTGATGCCGGACGGCCACCGAGTCGTGATGGTCTTGACCTTGGTGTAGAACTGGATCGCCGCCGGCCCGTGCTGGTTCAGATCGCCGAATCCGGAACGCTTCCAGCCACCGAAGGTGTGGTAGGCCACCGGCACGGGGATGGGCACGTTCACGCCCACCATGCCGCACTGGACGCGGGCGGTGAAGTCGCGGGCCGCGTCGCCGTCCTGGGTGAAGATCGCGACGCCGTTGCCGTACTCGTGCTCAGACGGAAGCGCCAGGGCCTCTTCGTAATCTGCGGCACGGACGATGCAGACGACCGGTCCGAAGATCTCGTCGGTGTAGATCGTCTGATCTTTCTTGACGTGGTCGAAGAGGGTCGGCCCGATGAAGTAGCCCTCTTCCAGGCTCTGACCGTCGTAGGTCAGGTCGTCGGTGGCGCGCTCGCGACCGTCGATGACGAGTTCGGCGCCGGCGTCCACACCCTGCTGGATGTAGTCCTTGACACGCTCGAGCGCAGCCTTGCTGACGAGGGGGCCGTAGTCGGCCTTGATGTCGAGGCTGTGACCGACGCGCAGCGCGTTGACCTTGTCGACCAGTTTCTCGCGCAGGCGGTTGGCGGTCGCCTCGCCCACGGGCACGGCCACCGAGATCGCCATGCAGCGCTCGCCGGCGCTGCCGTAACCGGCACCGATCAGGGCGTCGGCGACCTGGTCGAGGTCGGCGTCCGGGAGGATGATCATGTGGTTCTTGGCGCCACCGAAGCACTGTGCACGCTTACCGTTGGCGGCCGCGCTGGAGTAGATGTACTGCGCGATGTCGGAGCTGCCGACGAAACCGTAGGCCTGGACGTCGTCGTTGTTGAGCAGCGCGTCCACGGCTTCCTTGTCACCGTGGATGACCTGGAACACACCTGCGGGGAGTCCGGCCTCGAGGAACAGTTCGGCCAGGCGCACGGGCACCGACGGGTCGCGCTCGGACGGCTTGAGGATGAACGCGTTTCCGGTCGCCAGCGCGGGGCCGGCCTTCCACAGCGGGATCATGGCCGGGAAGTTGAACGGGGTGATACCTGCGACCACACCGAGCGGCTGACGCACCGAGTGCACGTCGATGCCGGTTCCGGCGCCTTCGGTGAACTCACCCTTCAGCAAGTGCGGGATGCCGATCGAGAACTCGATGACCTCGACGCCGCGCTGGATGTCGCCCTTGGCATCGGGAACGGTCTTGCCGTGCTCCTTGGAGAGCAACTCGGCGAGTTCGTCCATGTGCTCGTTTACGAGTGCGACGAACTTCATCATCACGCGAGCGCGACGCTGCGGGTTCCATGCTGCCCAGATCTTCTGCGCCTCGACGGCGCCGGCGACAGCAGCGTCGACCTCGGCTGTACTGGCCAGCGGAACGGTCGCCTGCACCTTGCCGGTGCTGGGATCCATCACATCTGCGGTGCGCCCGCTGGTACCGGCGAGCGGTGCGCCGTCCACGAAATGGTCGATTTGCCTGGTCATGGGGTCCTCACAAGTCATCTACTGCCGTGTTGTCCCCGTCACTATATACTAGGACTTCCTAGTAATGCGAGCCCCGGCAGCAGATGACCTGTTCGGAACTACCCGGTTTTGCGCCGGAACTGATGCGGGCCACCTTCAGGCCCGTGCTGGCCGGACGCCTTGGATGCCGAATCCTTGTGATCACCGGTGGGCAGATCGCGATTCTTCTTGCGCTCCAATGCTTCTCGGAACTTACGTTTGGTCTCTGAATCTTCGGCCATCGACCGCTCCTTTGCTTGAACATCGTCTCCCGGAGCGTATCGAGCCGAGCCGACGATGTCAGGTGATTATCCCTGCGCAGAAGCGGTCCCCGCGCCGTACCGACACGCAGGCCACCAGACGGCTCGATCCCCAGGCGGCACGGGCTGTGCAGTTGACCCGTCGATCGCTAAAATCGCTGATCGGGCACCCGGCACCTACCGCAACATAGGGTACCCTCAGTTGCCGACGAGACCGGATGGAGAGAGAAATAAAATGTCTGTTGTGATCCTGTACGGCAGCGAGACCGGAACCGCTGAAGTGGTGTCCGATTCCATCTCCGACGTGCTGGCCGAGAACCATGACGTGTCGATGTACGACATGTCCGAGTTCGCCGTCGAAGACCTCTCCGCCGAGGACTTCTACGTGGTGGTCTGCTCGACCTACGGCGAGGGCGAACTGCCCACCGGAGCCGAGCCGTTCGCCGAGGCCCTCGACGACGAGAAGCCCGCCCTCGACGGTCTCCGCTTTGCCATGTTCGGCCTCGGCGACAGCGTCTACGACGACACCTACAACCGCGGCGGCGAGATCATGGCCGAAAAGCTCACCGAACTCGGCGCCACCCAGGTAGGCGAGCACGGGCGCCACGATGCGTCGTCGAAGGTGAGCGCCAAGGTGCAGGCGGCCGAATGGGCACAGCAGATCTCCTCGCTCATCTCGCCCGCGCTGCGCTGACGCGGCCCGGGCGCCGGCACTGATCGGCGACTTCGCGGCACCTCCCGACAGCGACGATTACGCTGCGAAACATGTCGACGAAGACGGTGTTGGACGACCTGGTGACGGCCCTGCCCGCGGGGACGGTGATCACCGATCCGGACATCGTCGCGGGCTACCGACAGGACCGGGCGTTCGACCCCGACGCGGGTACCGCGATGGCGGTGGTCCGCGCGACGAGCACCGAGGACGTCGTCGCGACCGTGAGGTGGTGCGCCGCCAACTCCGTACCGGTGATCCCCCGCGGAGCCGGCACCGGCCTGTCCGGCGGAGCCACGGCCATCGACGGTGGCATCGTCCTGACCACCGAGAAGATGCGCGACATCACCGTCGATCCGGTCACCCGTACGGCGATCTGCCAGCCCGGACTGCTCAACGCCGAGGTCAAGGCCGCGGTCAAGGAACACGGACTCTGGTATCCGCCGGATCCGTCGTCGTTCGAGATCTGCTCTATCGGCGGGAACGCTGCAACCAACGCGGGCGGCCTGTGTTGTGTGAAGTACGGAGTCACGAGCGACTACGTCCTCGGCCTCGAAGTGGTGCTCGCCGATGGGCGCGCAATGCGCCTCGGCGGACCGCGGCTCAAGGACAGCGCCGGGCTGTCGCTGACCAAACTGTTCGTCGGTAGCGAGGGCACCCTGGGCATCATCACCGAGGTGATCTTGCGGTTGTTGCCGCCACAGCCGCCGGCGTCGACCGTGGTGGGCACCTTCTCGTCGGTGCATGCCGCCTCCGAGGCGGTCCTCGCGATCACGTCGACCATCCGGCCCGCGATGCTCGAGTTCATGGACAAGGTCGCGATCAATGCCGTCGAGGACCAGCTGAAGATGGGCCTCGACCGCACCGCCGGTGCCCTGCTCGTCGCCCAGTCCGATGCGCCAGGCGCTGCCGGAGCCGCCGAGGTCGAGGTCATCGAGCAGGCATTCACCACCTGCGGCGCCACCGAGGTGTTCGCCACCACCGATCCCGACGAGGGCGAGGCATTCACCGCTGCGCGGCGGTACGCCATCCCCGCCGTCGAGAAGATCGGCCCCCTGCTACTCGAGGATGTCGGGGTTCCGCTGCACAAGTTGCCGGATCTCATCGATGGCATCGAGGCCATCGCCGCCGACCGGCGGGTGCTGATCTCCGTCATCGCCCACGCCGGCGACGGCAACACGCACCCGCTGATCGTGCACGACCCCAACGATCCCGACGAGACCGCACGTGCCAATCTCGCGTTCGGGGAAATCATGGACCTGGCGATCAGACTGGGCGGCACGATCACCGGCGAACACGGTGTCGGACGCTTGAAGAAGGGCTGGCTGCCCGATCAGCTGGGCCCCGACGTCATCGAGCTGACGCAGCGGATCAAGAACGCGGTCGATCCCCTGGGCATCCTCAATCCCGGGACGATGCTGTAGTTCGCGAGCAGGAGTCGGCCGCGATGCCATTCGAGTGAATTTTATGATCTTTCGCGACCGATGAAGTCACGGTAACTTCTTGTGCGTCCTGCTCGCCGCGCCAAGGAGAACATCGTGCTCGCCTCCCGCACCACCCGAATGACCACCACCGCACTTAGCGCGAGTGCCCTGTGTCTGGGGCTTCTCTCCGCCTGCTCCGACGACTCGGGAGAAGCGGTACCGGTCAGATCGCCGGCGATCACGTCCACTTCGGAGACGAGCACGGACCCCGCCGCTGGTGGCAGCGAATGTGGGCGGAAGGCGCCGGCCGGGCCGGTCAGCGAGCCCGTCCCGGCCACCGATTACGAGACCGGTGAAGCAGCGTATACCGTGGCACTATCCGACGGAACCGAGAAATGCGTTGTGGTGCAGACCGATTCGGGTGGCGGCGAGTTCGCCTCCGACAAGGAGATCGACATCCGGTTCGGCGACGCGGCTGCCGGCCTCCTGCTCACTGTGGACGGCGAGGACACCGGCAACCTGCCGACCACCGTCCCGCATCGGGTCAAGGACGCGTTCATGGGCTTGCAGGTCGACGGGGCCTACTTCGCGGACAGCATGCACACCGGCTGCGAGGTCACGATCACCACTTTCGATGCCGAGGTGATCGCCGGCGAGTTCACCTGCACCGACATCGCCCTGTTCGACGGCGGACCGTTCAGTCTCGGCGGCACCCAGACAGCATCTCCCCCGCCCACGGACATCTCGCTGGAATCAGCGAACGGTTGGTTTGTGGTGCGCGCCTGAGCCGGCTCAGGAAACTTGCAGGCTTTGTGTCTGTCTGCAGGCGTTGCAGTGCCGGTATCCGGACGAAAAGCCTGCGCCTGCCTCACATTCCGCGCGCAGGTGCCCGGCCTACGACTCGGGCAAGGACTCCAGCAGGCGTAGCCACACTTCGCTGACCGTCGGGTACGACGGCACCGCGTGCCACAACGTGTCGACCGGAACCCGGCCCACGATGGCGATCGTCGCCGCATGAACGAGTTCGTCGACTTCGGGACCGACAAAGGTGGCGCCGACGATGACACCGGCGGCTTTGTCGATCACCAGCCTCGCCTTGCCGTGGGCGTCGTCGCGGAGCAGCCCGAATCCGGCCACCGACTCGAAGGCGATCTCGGCAACCGTCACGTCGATCCCGTTGTCGGTCGCTTCGCGCTCGGTGAGACCCACGCTCGCGACCTGCGGGTCGGTGAAGATCACCTGCGGCACCGGAACTCCGTCGGGCACAACCGGGTCGGGGCGCCCCTCGGCACGGGCGGCGATCAGCCGACCCACGTTGCGGGCCTGATACTTGCCCCAGTGGGTGAGCGCCGGGCCCTTGGACGCGTCGCCCACGAAGAAGAGCCACGACGCCTCGGCATCGACGTCGTCCAGCCCGATGCCGCTGCGGGCAGGGCGGCGCCCGGTCGCCACCAGGACTTCATCGGCGGTGATCTCGTCACCACCGGCGACCACCGTCGCCGGGTCACCGTGGATGCGGCCGATGCCGGTGTCCGCGGAGACCGGTCGGCGCACCTCGGTGATGTCGACGTGCTGACGCACATCGATGCCCGCGGCGGTCAGCGCCTCGGCCACCATCTCACCGGCGAAGGGTTCGGTCTTACCCAGCAGCGATCCGCGCGAGAGCAAGGTGACCTTGCTGCCCAGCGCCGCCATCCATGTAGCGGCCTCGCAGGCCACCACACCGCCGCCGACCACGATCAACGAGCCCGGGATCTCCCTGACCCCGGTGGCATCCCGGGACGTCCACGGCTGTGCGTCGGCGAAGAGTTCGGGGATTACGGCGGTGCTGCCGGTGGCCACGATCACCGCCAGGCGCGCACGCACGGTCTGACATTGGCCCCCGTTGTCGACGGTCACGGTGCGCTCACCGGAGATGACCCCGTGGCCCCGCAGGACGGCGATGTCGAGGCCGGTCGCCCACTTCTCCTGTCCCCCGTCCTCGTACTGGCTCACCCAGGTGTCGCGGCGACGCAGCAATTCCTCGGGGTTGAGTTTTTCGCCGACCTTGATTCCTTCGAGGTTGGATGCCGCGGCATGTACTTCGATCGGACGAAGCAGTGCCTTGCTCGGCATGCAGGCCCAGTAGGAGCACTCCCCGCCGAGCAGTTCGTGTTCGACGATGGCGGCGGTTCGGTCAGAACCGGCGGTCGCGTACTGCGCGGCGACCTCTCCTGCGGGGCCGCCTCCGATGACGATGACGTCGTACTCGGTGATCGAACTGTCTGTCTCCGCGGTCGATTCAGTCATCACCCCACCCTGCCATCGCCGGCGGGCCGGTTCCAGTCCTCAGGTGCCCCGGATGGCGGAGTGCCGGGCCAGTTCGACCACCGCGACCACCATCACCACAAGCGCCAGCCCCACCACCCCGGCCTCCCACACGCTGACCGAGATCCGCTCGGAGAGAAGCGCCATGCCCAGCGCCATGGCCACCGCCGGTTCCATCACCGTCATCGCCGGGAACGACGTCTGGAGATCGCCCGAGCCGAAGCCTCGCTGCTGGGCGTAGATGCCGGCGGCTATGACGATGAGCAGCAGGTAGATCTCGAGATGAAATCCGACCCGAGGCAGATCGTCGGTGGCCTGTCCGATGACGGCTTTGATGAGCAGCGCCGAGATCCCGAAGAGAGCTCCGGCGGTGAGCCCATAGAACAGCGACCGCATGTGGTTGTTGCAACTCTCGGCCGCGATCACCAGACCGGCGAGGCATGCGAGCACGGCTACCACCGTGAGCACGAAGAACATGGGGTCGGGGCGGCTGTCGGAGGATCTCGGTGAGGCCAGACAGAGGAACACGGCCACACAGCAGGTCAGTGCGCCGCCCCACGCCCATTCGGTGCGTGTCGGCCTGCGATGGTCGAACCACGCCTCCAGCGGCAGGGC
Source organism: Williamsia sp. R60 (assembly GCF_054063855.1). Classification (NCBI taxonomy): domain Bacteria; kingdom Bacillati; phylum Actinomycetota; class Actinomycetes; order Mycobacteriales; family Nocardiaceae; genus Williamsia; species Williamsia sp. R60. The sequence continues at coordinate 601,425 of NZ_JBSSGR010000001.1, read as the reverse complement.
GAACAACACGGCCAGGACGAGCAGCGGCTGGACCAACAAGATCGAGCCGAGGCCCAGGGCTGCTGCCTGCAGGGAGAATCCGCACACCGCCAGACCGGCACCGAGCCACCATCCCGGTGTGATGGCGCCACTGGCGGCCGATGCACGTTGCCGAAAGACCGTCCCGGTGGCGATGAGGCACGCGGCAGCGACCGCCAGTACCGCCGACATGATGTTCTGCACAGGCGACTAGTGGTCGGTCGGGCCCATTGCCGACCCTCCGGGAGCAGGGGCAGGCGCTTTGGGGAACGCCACTTCGAACTCGGTCTCACGCTCGGCCGCATGTCTGGCGAGCACGAACACCGCGCGGAGCATGATGACCAGCGACAGCCCGGCGATGATGCCGTCGAAGATGTTCACGTCGACGCTTTCACCGAGCAGCACCACGCCGAGCGCCATGGCCACGGCGGGCTCCATCACCGTCATCGCCGGGAACGACGTCTGCAGATCATGGGCGGCGAACGCGAGCTGCTGGGTGATCACCGAGGCGGTGGCGACGAGCAGGATCAGGTAAATCTCCGGGTGGGTCAGGACCTCCACAACGCTTTCCCGGAGCTGGGTCACCACCGCTTTGAGGAGAAACGCCTGCACTCCGGTGAGCAGCCCCGACGCCGATCCGAACAGCAGCGCGCGGTGATGCGGTGACACGAGCCGGGCAGCGACCACCAGACCGATGAGCACCGCGACCACCACGACGATGGTTCCCGCGAGGGTTCCGGCCGACACGTTGTGTCCCCCGGCCTCAGGTCTGGCGATCACTACGAACGCGGCGATGCAGACGGTGAGGATGATGCCCCACTTCCACTCGTGGAAGTTCAGGCGGCGGTGGTCGAGATAGGCCTCCATCGGCAGTGCGAACAGAACCGACAGCACGATCAACGGCTGCACCAGAAGCAACGACCCGAGGCCGAGCGCCACCGCCTGCAACGCGAACCCGGCGGCCGCGATCAGTACTCCGAGCCACCACCGTTTGGTGATCCCACCCGACGCCGTCGAGGAGCGCTGACGCACGAGTGTCCCTGTTGCGACGAGGAGCGCCGACAGAGTCGCCAGCAGCGCCGGGAGGAACAAGTGCACTGTGCCGACAATACTTGCCGGACCTGGGGGCGAGCGTGCTCTCGCGGTGGGAGTGTGAGCGAGTCGATCTCGTTGGACAACAAAACCTTGGCGACGGCGGCGCGAATTCTCGACATTTGGGTACTCGAGCCGTGGCGGGCCACCCGAGCCCACCCGATAATCAAGTTGCCCTGTCCGCAAACACCCAGAAGGTGCGCATATGACGTTGGCCGGATACACCGATTCCGAACTCGAACTCGATCTGCGGTGGTGGTCCGCGACCAACTACCTGACGGTCGCGCAGATCTATCTGCAGGACAACGTCTTGCTGCGCGAGCCGCTCGGCGTCGAGCACATCAAACCTCGCTTGCTCGGGCACTGGGGTACGAGTCCTGGGCTCTCGATGATCTACACCCTCCTCAACCGGCGTATTCGCGAGACCGACTCGAAATGGCTCTACATCACCGGGCCCGGGCACGGCGGTCCGGCGCTGGTGGCAGCGACCTACCTCGAGGGCACCTACAGCGAGATCTATCCGCACGTGTCCCCGGATGCGGATGGGCTCCGAGCGCTGTGCAGGCAGTTCTCCACGCCGGGTGGCATCCCGAGTCACGTGAGCGTGCAGACACCGGGTTCGATCCACGAGGGTGGCGAACTCGGGTACGCCCTCATTCATGCCGCGGGCGCCGCCTTCGACAGCCCCGATCTGGTGGTCGCGTGTGTGGTCGGCGACGGTGAGGCCGAGACCGGTCCCCTGGCCGGCTCCTGGAAGATCCCGGCGTTCCTCAATCCGGCTCGCGATGGTGCGGTGCTGCCGATCCTGCACCTCAACGGCGCCAAGATCGCCGGCCCCACCGTCTTCGGCCGGAGCAGCGACGACGACATCGCGGCGTTCCTGTCGGGTCAGGGCTGGGAGCCCGTCTTTGTCGGCGGCGACGACCCTCACGAGGTGTTCCCGGCCATGGCTCGGGCGATTGCGAACGCGCACGACAAGATCGTCGAGATCCAGACCCGGGCCCGGGAAGGCAACCCGTCCGGCGACAAGTGGCCGGCCATCGTCATGCGCACCCCCAAGGGTTGGACAGGACCGCACGAGGTGGACGGCAAGCTGATCGAGGGCACTCACTGGAGTCATCAGGTCCCGTTGTCGGGGGTCCGCGAGAACCCCGAGCACCTCGCACTCCTCGAGGAGTGGCTGCGCTCGTACAAGCCGGACGACCTGTTCGACAAGTCGGGTGCACTCATCGACGACCTCGCCGACCTCGCACCCAGGGGCGAGCTGCGGATGGGTGCGACGCCGTATGCCAACGGCGGCCGAGCACTGGTTCCTCTCAAGATCCCGCCGCTCGAGTCGTACGCCCTCGACATCGAGGCGCCCGGCGCACTCGCCTACGAGACCACCAAGGTGCTCGGTGAGCTGATGCGCGACATCTACCGCGACAACTCGGACGAGAACCACGGCGGATCGTTCCGGCTGTTCAGCCCGGATGAGACCTCCTCGAACCGGCTCCAGGCGGTGTTCGAGCAGACCGACCGCTGCTGGCAGTTGCCGACCAACGAGAACGACGACAACCTGTCGCCCGAAGGCCGCGTCATGGAAGTGCTCAGTGAGCACCTGTGCCAGGGCTGGCTCGAGGGTTATCTGCTGACCGGACGCCATGGTCTGTTCGCCACCTACGAGGCGTTCGCAATGGTGAGCGTCTCCATGCTGGTGCAGCACACCAAGTGGTTGCAGCACGCGGCCGAGCTGCCGTGGCGCGAACCGGTGGCATCGCTCAACGTGCTGCTCACCAGTACCTGCTGGCGTAACGACCACAACGGTTTCAGCCATCAGGGACCCGGCTTGATCGATGCCGTCATCCCACTGGCCCCCGGCGTGGTGCGAGTCTGGCTGCCACCGGATTCCAACACCCTGCTCTCGGTGGCCGACCACTGTTTCCGCAGCCGCGACCACGTCAACGTCCTGGTGGTCGACAAGCAGAAGCACCCCCAGTACCTGACCCTCGAACAGGCACACAAACATGCCGAAGCCGGGGCATCGATCTGGGAGTGGGCCGGTACCGAGGGCGAGACCAACGACGCGGACCCCGAACAACCCGACATCGTGCTGGCCGCCGCGGGCGACGTTCCTACCGAGGAGATCCTGGCCGCTGCACATCTGCTGCGTGAGTGGGTTCCCTGGTTGCGCGTCCGCGTGGTCAATGTGGTCGACCTGATGGTGCTGCTGCCCCAGGACGAACATCCACATGGGCTGCCCGAATCGAAGTTCCTCGATCTGTTCACCGCAGACACCGATGTGGTGTTCGCTTTCCACGGCTATCCGAGGGCCATTCACCAGCAGCTGCACGGGCGCACCCGCGCCGACCGTTTCCACGTTCGCGGGTTCATCGAACAGGGCACCACCACAACTGCTTTCGACATGGTGGTGCAGAACAAGATGAGCCGGTACCACTTGGTGCTCGAAGCCCTTCGCCGAACCAGCCGCGTTCCCGAACGCAGCCGAGAACTCGCCGAGTTCTGCCGGTCGCAGCTGCAGCGCCACACCGAGTACGTCACCACCCACTTCGAGGACATGCCGGAGATCCGCGAGTGGAAGTGGTCCTAGATGATCGGCGCCGCTGTCGGCGCGTCAACTAGTACTCGCAGGGCAGGTGGGGCACCCTGGGACAGGTGAGTGGTCTATCCCTATCGGCGCAGGCGGCCCTGCGTGATGACCTGGAGCGTCTGATGACGCTGCAGCGTGATCAGATCGACTGGGCCTGCTCGAACATCGACTCCATCAAAGAGCTTGTTGCCTTCGGGCTCGACGAGGTCGTCGAGCTGCGTGAACTGGCCGAGCTGGAGTGGGACCGGGGAAACGAAGAGATCGCCCAGCACCTCGAGCAGGAAGCATCCGCCTGGAACCACACGGTGCGACTGCTGCGTACGACGCTGGCCGGGTGCGGAGCGGATGAGTCGACCGGCCGGCATCGCAAGGTCTCCTGACAGGCGAACGCGGTGACGCTACCGTCGATCTCGTGGCACGAACACTGATCCTGATGCGGCACGGCAAGTCGGCCTATCCCAGCGGTACACCCGACCAGGAACGTCCGCTCGCCGAGCGCGGTCGGCGCGAGGCAGCTCTGGCAGGCCGGTGGATGGCCGACGACGGACTCACGGTCGACGCCGTACTGTGCTCGACTGCGATCCGTACGCGCGAGACATTGCAGCACACCGGTATCGGCGCACCGGCCACATTTGTCGAAGACATCTACGGCGGAGACGCTGACGACGTGTGCGAGGCGATCAGGCTCCACGCGCCCGCGGACGCCGCCACGATATTGGTGATCGGGCATGAGCCCGGGATGCCGGACACGGCGATGACACTGGACCCGGCGGCGCACATTCCGCGCTTTCCCACGTCCGCGTACGCGGTCGTGGAGACCGAGACCGCGTGGGACCAGCTGGGTCTGACGCCGGACTCGACGGCGCACATGACCCGACTGGCCATCCCGCGGGAATGAGTCTGCCCGCTCCTATTTGACCAGAGCCCGTTCGAGCACGGGCGCGAGATCGAGACCGGTGGGCAACGTGCCGTATGCGCCGGCCCAGTCGCCTGCGAGACGGGTGGCCGCAAAGGCCTCCGCCACGGCCGGATGTCCGTGCCGCAGCATCAGCGATCCCTGTAGGGCGATGCAGATCGACTCGGCGATCCTGCGTGCGGTCGGTTGGCCTGCCTCTCCCAGCTGGCTCTTCAAGGAGTCGAGGTAGTTGTCGTACCGGGTGTCCATGCCGGTCGCCGAGTCCAATTCGTCGAACAGCGCATCCACCGACTTGGGTGCCGTGGCCATGGCACGCAGGGTGTCGAGGGCGCTGACGTTCCCGCTGCCCTCCCAGATCCCGTAGAGCGGGGCTTCGCGGTAGAGCCGCGGCATCCCGGAGTCCTCGACATAACCGTTGCCGCCCAGGCACTCCATCGACTCGGCGACGTGTGCGGTGGCCCGCTTGCACAACCAGTATTTGGTTGCGGGCAACCCGATACGTCGCAGCATGGCCTCCGTGTCGTCGCCGCGTTCGGCTGCGTCGGTGGCCCCCGCCATCCGCATCGACACCATGGTGGCGGCTTCCGCCTCGATCGCGAGATCCGCGAGGACGTTCCGCATCAACGGTTGGTCGATCAGGTAGTCGCCGAACACCTTCCGGTGCTGGCTGTGGTGCATGGCCTGGGTGAGCCCGACACGCATGTTGCCCGCACTGGCCAGCGCACAGTCGAGCCGGGTGAGGTTGACCATCTCGATGATGGTGCGGACACCGCGTCCCTCCTCGCCCACCAACCATGCCGTCGCACCGTCGTATTCGACTTCCGACGACGCGTTGGCGTGGTTGCCGAGCTTGTTCTTCAGTCGTTGCAAGCGCATCCGGTTGCGGGTGCCGTCGGGCAGTACCCGGGGCAGGAAGAAGCACGAGAGTCCACCGGGAGCTTGGGCGAGCACAAGGAACAGGTCGGACATCGGGGCGGACGTGAACCACTTGTGGCCGGTGAGCGTGTAGGAGCCGTCCGAATTGGGTTGAGCTGCCGTCTCATTCGCGCGGACATCGGAGCCGCCCTGCTTCTCGGTCATCGACATCCCCGCGATCAGACCGGACTTGCCCGCCGGGACCGACAGGTTTGGGTCGTAGGTTCGGGAGGTCAGCAACGACTCGTAGGTGGCGGCCAGATCAGGGTTGTGCCGCAGCGCCGGCACCACGGCGTAGGTCATCGAGATCGGGCAGACGTGACCCGCCTCGACCGTCCAGACCCCGAGTTTGGCGGCCCTCACCACGTGCGCGCCGACTCGACCGTCGGCCCAGGGTGCCCCGTGCAGACCGTGCGTCACAGCGACATCCATCAACCGGTGGTACGCCGGGTCGTATTCGACCTCGTCGACACGGTGACCGTACCGGTCGTGCGTGCGCAATATCGGCTGGTTCCGGTCGGCGAGTTCACCCCACCGTTGAGCTTCCTCACCGGCGGCGATGGCACCCAGTTCGAAGATCTCGTCGGCGCCCCAGCCACCACCTTCGCGGGCCAGCGACTCCGACAGCGCCGGGTTGGTCGCCGGGTTGTATCCACTCAGGAGCGGGACTTGATTGGTCACCTCATGCGTATCGGCCATGGATCAATGATGCGCCTCGCAGAACCCGATGGCCGCAGGAATCCCCACCTGCGCCGATGCGCGCATCGCCGGCCCAGAGCGCCGCAGGAGCCGGGCCTCGGATGAGCGGCGGCCCCGTGTTCTGGCCATACTGAACAAAACCCCACCACCGTCGGACATGAGTCCGGCGTGTACCAGGAGTATCCAGTGCAATTTTCAGCACAAGACGTCGCTGTCGCGCCCTCGACGGTCTGTATCGCCTCGACGCAGCTCCGCGACCGGTTGTGATGGCCGGGCCAGACCTCGTCGAGCCAGGTCCCGGGGCGTCTCGGAACCGCGCTCTCTTCGTGGTGCATGATCACGACCGGGACCGCGGCGTCGCCGACACGGGCACCCTGCGCGACCACGTCATCGACCGGGGCTACGACGTCGACATCGTGCACCCTTCCGGAGATCTACCGGAGGTGGCCGGGTTCGATTTTGTTGTCGTGATGGGTTCTTCGGAAGCGGCATACAACGACTCGGTCCCCTGGCTGGCGGCCGAGATCAGCTATCTGCGGGCGGCGCTCGCCGCAAACGTACCGATTCTCGGGGTGTGCTTCGGTGGCCAGTTGCTCAGCCGAGTTCTCGGCGGAACGGTCAAGCGGTCTGACCATCCCGAGCACGGCTACGTCACCGTCGACACCGTCGCGCCCGAACTGGTCGCACGCGGACCATGGATGCAGATGCACTACGACCGATTCACCCTCCCGCCCGGTGCTCGCGAGATCGCCCGAAACGGAGCAGCGTTGCAGGCCTTCACCTTTGGCCGGAATCTCGGGGTTCAGTTCCATCCGGAGATCTCACCCGCGGTGTGGGCCACCTGGCAGGCGAGCTGGGCCGCCAACCGCCAGGGTCAACTGGTCGTCGAACGCGGTATCGACCTGGACAAGATCACGGCCGAGATCACCGCTCGCGCGGCTGAATCGAAAGAGAACTGCGCGACCTTGTTCGACTCCTTCCTGAAACTCGCTCACGCACCGGTGTAAGGCGGAACGGCCAGGCAGGGAACGGGCCGGGGATGCGCGGGATCGAGGGCGTTGAGCACAAACGCCGAACTGCGCTGATTGGACACGATCGACAGATGATCTGAACGGTCCTGCGAGCACGTGTCCTGCACAACGATGTTGGTGACCTCGATGCCGGGCGGCCCGGCCAGGATGCCGCTGGTGTACGGGGTCACGAGCTGGTCGTAGCGGGTGACGATGTTCGTGTAGTCGATGCCCGCGACGTAGGGGCCATCGGGGGCATCGATGGCCGCCGCGAAGTCACCGTCGCCGGGTGCAGCGGTGCAGTCAGGGCATTCGGTGTCGGGTACCGCAGCGGGCGGCAATCCCAATCGGTCGGCAAACATCTTCACCAACTCCGACCGGCCCTCGCCGTCGCCGTCCGACCCCTGCCAGTACGGCGCGAGCGACACATACTTGTCGATCTTTCCCGCGCCCCCGTAGTACTTCGCCCAATAGGTCGGGATCTGTGTGCCCTGCGAATGGCCCACGATGTCGACCTGTGCCGCGCCCGTCGTCGCCAGCACGTTGTCGACGAACACCTTGAGCTCCCAGGCGCTGACGTCCTTGGCGCCCAGCCCGCCGATCCGCGACAACGGCCACTGCTGCGACAACTCGCCATAGGTGAGCGCGAACACGCAGTAACCCTCGTTCTTGAGCACCGGCACGAGCGAGATCCAGTTGGTCTGCTGACTGCCCGCGGTGCCGTGGACCAGTACCACCGGATCGGGGTGCTGAGCAGACGGCTTGCATGCGTAATCGTTGGACCCGGGCAGCGAGCCATCCGGGTTGGCGAGTTCGGCGGGTATGCCGGCCAGGAAGTTGTACTGCACCGGCAGCGGAGCCGCCTGCGCGCTCGGCGCCGGCCCGACGGTTGCCAGACCGACCAGGACCGCTGTCACCAACGCCTGCCTGAACCACCGCATGTGATGCCCTCCCGCTCGCCGATCCCTGCCCGGAAGTTAGCACCGAAGCGGTGCGGCCACCTACGGGTCGGGCGGAATGTCTTCTGCGGGCATCACCAGATCAAGACGCACCCCCAACAACCGGATCGGGCGGTCGAGCTCGAACTTGTGCAGCACCTCGAGCATCGCCGCCTCGATCACGGTGGCGTCGGTGGTCGGGGCGGGCAGCTTCTTCGACTTCGTCCGGGTGTAGAACGTCATGGTCCGTACGGTCACGGCCACCCGGAAAGCCACCCGCCCCTCAGAGATGACCTGCGCCAACAGTTCCCGGGTCAGCTTCCGAATCGCCTCATCGATGTCGGCGCGGGCGGTGAGGTCGGTCGGGAACGTCTCGACCTTGCTGTGCGACCGCGGGATGTACGGTTCGGCGCTCACCTCGATGTCGCCGCCACCACGCGAGAGCAGGTACAGCCAATTGCCGAGGTGGGGTCCGAACTCGGCCACCAGCCGCCCGACATCCTCTGCCGCAAGCTGGGCAACGGTATCGATCCCCAGCTTCTCCAGTTTTGCTGTCGTCTTGGGACCGACGCTCCAGAGGTCGCCGACACCGCGCTCCCCCATGATGGGCATCCAGTTCTGGTTGTCCAGGGTGAAGACGTGCTCGGATGAACGTTTCGCGAATCCGGTCGCCATCTTGGCGCGCTGTTTGTTGTCGCTGATGCCGACCGCCGACGACAGCCCTCGCTCATCGAGAATCCGCTGCCGCACGGACTGGGCCAGCTCGGTGATGTCGAGACCGGTCTCCGACGCCGGAACTCCCAGGAACGCCTCATCCCACCCGATCACCTCGACGGGATAACCGAAGTCTCGAAGCGTCTGCATCACCTCGGCCGATGCCTCGTCGTACGACGTGTGGTCCAGGGGCAGGTAGATCGCCTCGGGCATCTTGCGAAACGCCGACCGCAACGGCATACCGGCCCGTACCCCCTGATCACGGGCCTCGTACGACGCGCACGTGACGACCTTGCGCGGTTCGGTCGGGTCACCGGTCCCGCCGACGATGACCGGTGTGCCGATCAGGTCCGGGTTCCGGCGACGCTCCACCGAGACCTGGAACTGGTCCAGGTCGACGTGCAGGATCGCGCGGAAGCGCCGGGTCGGTGGTGTGGTCATCGTGCCCGACGATATGCGACGACGCCGTCCGGCGTAACTGGTTCACCGCGTCTTCACGTCTTCCTGGGCGTGAACGAGAGCGGCGTCGGGTGCCTTTAATCCGTCGCGATTTAATTCGGCCACTATTTCCGCGTTGTGAAATAGGTTGTTGATGTCCAGGGGGATCCATACCGGCCAACGCAGCAGTTCAATTGGTTCTGCTGTGCAGCAATGCATTTCGTCGCACAGACGAAATGGTGCCGGTCTTCGGCCCGAAACGGCGGCCCTTTTCCGGGGCCCAAATCAATCGCGCCTCGACACCGAGCAGATGAAAGGAAAAGCAGTGAGTCACAAACACCCATGGCGGGTCCGCATCGCGGCAGCGCTGGCACTTCTCGTGGGGGTGACGACTGCCGCCTGCGGCTCCGCCGACGAGGCCACCGTCACCGCCGACGGCAAGACCGAGCTGCGGTACCTCAGCTTCCCTGCCACCGTTCAATTCCCGGAACTGGCAGCCGATCTCGGATACTTCACCAAGGTCAGCATCAAGGCGGTCGGTGAGACCACCAGCGGCCCGCAGTCGATCCAGGCCGCCGCCACCGGCGACACCGACTTCGGGCACGCTTTCAACGGAGCCATCGTCAAGCTGGCGTCAGCGGGTTCACCGATCACCGCCGTCGTCGATTCCTACGGCGCCGACGAGAAGACGTTCAACGGGTTCTATGTCCTGGAAGACTCCCCGATCCGCACCGCGCGGGACCTGATCGGCAAGAAGATCGGGATCAACACGTTGGGGGCGCACTCGGAGTTCGTCATTCGCGAATGGCTTGCCCGTGAGGGGCTTTCGAAGGACGAGATCGCGTCGGTCCAGCTGCTGGTGGTGCCGCCGATCAACAACGAGTCGTCGTTGCGCCAAGGTCAGATCGATGTCGGTGCCTTCAACGGCATCTTCCAGCAGCGCGCGCTGGAGAACGGCGGGCTCCGGGAACTGTTCACCGACAGGATCTTCGGAGACTTCAGCTATGGCAGCTACGTATTCCGTGACGAGTTCATCAAGAAGAACCCCGATGCCGTGAAGGACTTCGTCCAGGGCACCGCTCGTGCGATCCGCTGGACGCAGGTGACTCCACAGGCAGAGGTTATCGCACGTTTCAAGGACATCATCACCAAGCGTGGTCGCGGGGAGGATCCCGCTCTGGCCGACTACTGGAAGAGCTCGTCCATCCCCACGCCGGGCGGGGTTATCAAGCCCGAGGAGTTCCAGCTGTGGATCGATTGGCTCGTGCGCAACAACGAGCTCGACAAGGGCAAGCTGACACCGCAGGACATCTTCACCAACGACGACAACCCTTACGCCGACGGCACGTACCAGCCGGACTCGGGGCCTGACGGCGCACCGGTGGTGGCAGCGAAATGACGACTCCCAAACTGGAACTGCGCGGGGTGCGCAAGTCGTTCACCGCGCCGGGCAAGCCCGAGTTCGTGGCCATCGACGACATCAGCATCTCTGCGGCCGAAGGCGAGTTCCTTGTCCTCGTCGGCCCCAGCGGCAGCGGGAAGTCCACTCTGCTCGACCTGGTCGGTGGCCTCACCAAGCCCACTGCGGGTGAGATCCTGCTGGACGGAAAGCCCATCACCGGGCCGGGACTGGATCGGGGCGTGGTGTTCCAGCAGTACGCGCTGCTGCCATGGCGCACGGCCCGCGCGAATGTGGAGTTCGGCCTCGAGGCCAAGGGCATCTCGCGTCGTCGGCGCAAGGCCATCGCCGATGAGTACCTCGGACTCGTCGGTCTCGGCAACTTCGGCGACCACTACCCCCACGAGTTGTCGGGTGGCATGAAACAGCGTGTGGCGATTGCGCGCAGCCTCTCGTACGACCCCGAAGTGCTGCTGATGGACGAGCCGTTTGCCGCACTCGACGCCCAGACCCGCGAGGGGTTGCAGGGCGAGCTCCTACGGATCTGGAAGGCCACGGGCAAGACCATCCTGTTCATCACCCACGGCATCGACGAGGCCATCTATCTCGGCAATCGGGTTGCCATCCTCACCGAACGCCCCGGTCGGATCAAGGAGATCCTGCCGATCGACATCGACCGGGATGCCGTCGACGACATCCGTTCATCTGAGCAGTTCCGCGACTACCGGCACCGGATCTGGCTGTCGTTGCGTCCCGAGGTGGCCGGTGCCGCCGCCGAAACGATCGGAGTGGGTAGCCATGTCTAGTGTCACGTTGGAAAAGGTCTCGAGCCCGGCACCGGTGAAGGACATCGCATCCCCGGTTCCGGCCCCTGTCGCCTCACCAACCCGGCGGGTCGGAGGGAGACTGCGAAAGTCCGGCTCCTGGGTCTTCCGGAGTTCGATCGCCCTGGTGCTCCTGGTCGCATTCTGGGAGGTCGCGCCGCGGATCGGTCTGGTCGACCGAACATTCCTCCCCGAGTTCTCGGTGGTCGCGAAGGCTCTGGTGGACCTGGCCGAGAGTGGTCAACTCTGGGAGCACATCTCCGCGAGTCTGGGTCGAGCTCTGCGCGGCTTCGCCATCGCGGTGGTGTTCGCCGTGCCGCTGGGCATCCTGATCGGCTGGTACCGGCCTCTTGCGCAGTACCTCAGCCCGGTTCTCGAATTGTTCCGCAACACGGCTGCACTGGCCTTGCTCCCCGTCTTCGTGCTCATCCTCGGCATCGGCGAGACCTCCAAGGTCGCGCTCGTGACCTATGCCTGCATCTTCCCCATCCTGCTCAACACGATCTCGGGTGTGCGGACAGTTGACCCGTTGTTGATCAAATCTGCTCGCTCACTGGGTCTTCCCGCGTACCGGTTGTTCCAGAAGGTGATCCTGCCCGCAGCCCTGCCGACGATCTTCACCGGCATCCGACTCTCCGCCGCGTCGTCGATCCTGGTTCTCATCGCGGCCGAAATGGTCGGTGCGCGTTCGGGACTCGGCTACCTCATCATGGCGAGCCAGCTCAACTTCCAGATCCCGCAGATGTATGCCGGCATCCTCACCATCGCGCTCGTCGGTCTCGTCTTCAACTACGTACTCGTTCTGCTCGAACGCCGATTCTCTCGCTGGCGAACACCTGCCGCCAACTGAATCACCCGACATCACACTAGGACTGATCACATGACACGCACCCTGCACCTGAACGCCTTCTTGATGGGCGTCGGCCATCACGAGGCCGCCTGGCGTCATCCACGCACCTCCGAACACGAAGTGCTCGACGTCGCCCACTTCGTGCGGCTGGGCCAGATCGCCGAACGCGGAAAACTCGACTCGGTGTTCTTCGCCGACGGTCTGGCCGTGGGACCCAACATCCGCCGCAACACCCAGGCCATCTTCGAGCCGATCACACTGCTGTCCGCCATCGCAGGCGGGACCAGCAAGGTCGGCCTCATCGCCACTGCTTCAACGGGTTACAACCACCCCTACACGTTGGCACGTGCCTTCGCCTCACTCGAACACATCAGCGGGGGCCGTGCCGGATGGAACATCGTCACGTCCGGTCAGGAACAAGAGGCGCTCAACTTCGGTTATGACTCCATCCCCGACCACGCCGGCCGATATCGCCGCGCCCAGGAATTCGTCGACGTCGTCAACCGGCTGTGGGACAGCTGGGAGGACGACGCCGTGGTGCTCGACGTCGACAACGCGATCTTCGCCGACCCCGAGCGGGTGCACCCCATCAACCACGTCGGCGAGGCGTTCAGGGTCCGTGGCCCGCTCAACTCGCCGCGATCACCGCAAGGTCGGCCGGTTCTCGTGCAAGCCGGATCGTCTGAGGACGGCAAAGACCTCGCAGCCCGCTACGCAGAGGTGGTCTTCACCGCCCAGCGCACCATCGCTGAGGGCCAGGACTTCTATCGCGACCTCAAACGCCGTCTCCCGCGTTACGGTCGTGGCGCCGAAGACCTCCAGATCCTCCCGGGCATCGTGCCGTTCATCGGCAGCACCGAGAAGGAAGCACGTGACCTCGAACGTGAGTTCACCGATCTGATCTCCCCCGACTATGCGCTGGGCCAGCTGTCGAACTTCTTCAATGTCGACCTCACCGGGCTCCCGCTCGATTCCCGGCTTCCACCCCTACCTCCGGAATCGGAGATCCAGGGCAACAAGAGTCGATCGACGCTGGTACGCCAACTCGCCGCCTCTGAAGATCTCACGATCCGCGAGTTGATCGGCCGGCTCGGTGGCGGCCGCGGCCATCGCACCATCACCGGGACACCGGAGCAGATCGCCGACGACCTCATCGCCTGGGTGGACGCGGGTGCGGCAGACGGCTTCAACGTCATGCCTCCCTACCTGCCCGGGGGCCTCGAGGACTTCGTCGACCACGTCGTCCCGATCCTGCAGGCCCGCGGCCGCTTCCGCGACGACTACACCGCATCCACCCTCCGCGGCCACTACGGCATCGAACTGCCGTCCGAATCCGTCGAGAAGGAGCCGGCGGCAGCCAGCGCATGACATCGATCGACGATCCGGCGACAGCGGCCGGACGCGTCGAACGACCCCTGAGATCGCTCGCCGGCACCGTCTACCTGCCGGCGACGGCCTACGGGATCGGGCAGGGGGCGGCCGCGCCGGTGATGGTGCTGTCCGCCCTCGAGCTCGGCGCATCCGCAGCTCTGGCGGGCCTCACCGTGGCGATCATCGGACTCGGCCAGGTCGTCGGTGACACGTGTTCCGGGCAGATCGTCGCCAAGATCGGTGAGCGGCGCTCGATCATCGTGGCCAGTCTGCTCGCGGCGTCGGGTGCGCTGGCGTGCCTTCTCGCACCGGCGGTATGGACGTTGTGCCTGGGCATCTTTGCGGTCGGCCTGGCCAACGCGGTCTGGGGTCTCGCGCGACAGAACTACCTGTCACTGGCCGTTCCGTTCGCCTGGCGGGCGCGGGCGATGTCGCTGTTCGGCGGCGCGATGCGGCTCGGCTTCTTTGTCGGACCGCTCCTCGGTGCCGGCGCCATCGTCGTGTTCGGTACCCGCGGCGGATTCCTAGTGCAGCTGACAGCGATTGTGGTCGCCGGGTCGATGATGGCCCGGCTCCCCGACCCGCCGGGCGCCGGACCGATGATGAAGTCGCACAACATCTCCCAGGTCTTCGCAGAACACGGTCGCCTGTTGGCGACCCTCGGCGCGGGGTCGCTGTTGCTCGGCGTGGCACGCAGTGCTCGTGACGCGATCTTGCCGTTGTGGGCCAGCCACATCGGGTTGTCGCCGGCTGTGGCCAGCCTCCTCTTCGGTGTGGGAGCCGCTGCCGACGTGCTGTTCGCCTACCCCGCAGGCCATCTGATGGACCGTTTCGGGCGCACGTTGGTGGCGGTGCCGTCGATTGTGGTGCTGTCGGTGTCGTACCTGCTGTTGCCGTTCACCACAACGCTTTTCACGTTCACCGCGGTCGCGGTGGTGATGGGTGTCGGGAACGGCCTCGGCAACGGGGTCATCATGACCATCGGTGCAGACGTCGCACCGAGCACCGGCCGGGCCGAGTTCCTCGCCGCATGGCGTCTGACGCACGACAGCGGCTTTCTCGTCGGCCCGTTGTCGATCGCGTTGTCCGCGGCCGTGTTCCCGTTGTCGGCGGCAGTTTTCGCCGTGGCCGCACTGTCGGCCGGGGGCGCAGTGCTGTTGGGCAAGTATGTTCCCGAGTACACGAGCATGAGTTCACCGACCACGAGGAGTACATAGATGGATCTGGGTCTGACCGGAAAACGGGCACTGGTGACGGGCGGCAGCAAGGGCATCGGCCTGGCGATCGCTCATGCCCTGGCCGCAGAGGGCGCCGACGTCGTGATCGCCGCACGCGGGGTCGAGGCCCTGGAGACCGCCGCCGCCGACATCGCCCAGCAGTCCGGCCGGCGAGCCATCGCGATATCCGTCGACACCGGTGACGACGCGTCGGTGCAGAACCTCGTGACCCGTACGGTCGCGGTGCTGGGCGGCATCGACATCCTGGTCAACTCGGCGGCCACACCGTGGAGCGCCGGCAAGCCGACCGACTTCGCGGCAACCACCGATGACGTCGTCCGGCGAGAGGTCGAGATCAAGGTGCTCGGGTACCTGCGCACCGCGCGAGCGGTGGCGCCGTATCTGATCAAGCAGGGCTGGGGCCGGATCATCAACATCAGCGGTCTCGGTGCGAGACAGGCGAACTCCATCGCCCAGACCATCCGCAATGTGAGCGTCGCGGCGTTGACCAAGAACCTCGCCGACGAGCTGGGTCCGCACGGCATCAATGTCACGGTTGTCCACCCCGGCCGTACCCGGACCCAGCGGCTCACCGATCAACTCGCGGAGCGGTCGGCGGAATCCGGCGTGGCCGTCGCGGACCTGGAGAACGAACTGGCCACCAACTCGATCCGGCGGATCGTCGACGCATCCGAGGTGGCCGACGTGGTCGCATTCTTGGCCTCATCGCGCAGTGTCGCGATCACCGGGGACGCCATCGCAGCAGGTGGCGGCGTTCCCGGACCGGTGTACTACTGAGACGTCAGAGCTCTGGGCCACACTGTCGAGGTGATCATCACGTTCGACGCCGAGATCTGGACTGCCCCGGAGATGGGAGCGTGGCACTTCGTCTCGCTGCCCGCTGACTCCGCCGACGAGATTCGGGCAACCGTGGAACCGGGTCCCGGGTTCGGATCGATCCGGGTCTCCGTCTCGATCGATGAGACCGAGTGGCAGACATCGATCTTTCCGGACTCCAAGCGCGGCACCTATGTTCTGCCGGTGAAGAAGGCGGTCCGGCGGGCAGTCGGAGCCGCCGAAGGCGACGTGGTCACGGTGACGGTGGAGATCATTCGCTGAAAGTTCACAATTAGGACCGGATGTGTCCGCGATTGCTGAGAACCTTGTTCCAGCAGCAACCGACAGCCACAACCGGAGGAGCACATCATGGACTGGACACTCGAACTCGTCATCCTGCCCGTCACCGACGTCGACCGCACCCGCGACTTCTACGAGAAGATCGGATTCAACGTCGACCACGATCACGTCGTGTCGGACGACGTCCGGTTCGTACAGATGACCCCTCCCGGTTCAGCGTGCTCCATCGCCTTCGGCAAAGGCCTCACCGAAGCCGAGCCAGGTTCTGTCAAAGGTTTGCAGGTCTGTGTCTCCGACATCAACGAGGCCCAGACCCACCTCCGGTCCGTTGGCATCGAACCCGGCGAGGTCGACGTCCAGGCCTGGGGCCACTTCCTCTCGTTCGACGATCCCGACGGCAACCACTGGGCCGTCCAGTACCTCCCGTACCGCTACGCCTGACCGGCTCCCCGCCGCTGGCCCCCAACCCCCAAAATTCGCGCCGCTTGCCTGCGAGTGCGCCGCTTGCAACAGGCGCGCATGCGGGTAGGTGGCGCGAATTCACATTCAGGCGGACGGCATCAGCCCGTGTGCGGTCAGCGCGTCCACCAGGATGCGACGCAGACGCTCCGGGTTCTGGAGATCGCTCCAGTTCCAGCGCACCACAACGACTCCGATGCGACGCAGCCTCTGCTCGCGCCACTTCTCGCGCTCGTAAGCCTGCTCGGTGGTTTCGCCCGGACGAAGGTAGCGGATGTACTTGGCGTAGCCGTCGAACTCTCCCGCGACCAGCCCGCCCCAGTCGAAGTCGGTGCGCGCCACAAAGGTTCCGTCACCGGCCAGGAATCTGTGCTGCAGACGAGGCAGCGGGATGTCGCCGAAACTCAGTATCAGAGCGCGCGACAGTGACTCCCCGATACTCTCGGACTTCCCGTCTGCCACTGCGAGCGCCGCGCGAGCGACAGAGATGCCGGTACGGCCGACGCTTCGCCGCAACACCGATTCGAGTTCACCACGGGTCACGCCGGCGTGCAGCGCTCCGTCGAACACACAGACGGCTTGGAAGAATGTCCCGGACCGCGCGACGTCTACTGCCGTTCTGGCCCGCGAAGTCACGAGGAACTCGCCGATCACCGCCACCTCGTCGGTCTCCCATGTCGAGCCGTGCACAACGCATGCCCGGCCTCTGCGTCGTCCTCCCCCGATTCGGTTCGCGGTGAAATGCACACGGGAAGAGTCACCATCGAGAACCGGCAATCCGTGCAGAACCGCCGCCGACCAGTGACTGATGGCTTTGTTCGGTTGACCGTTGTCTGCGGCCGCAAGCACTGTGCGCCGATAGATCTCCGTGTCGCGGACATGACGATCGAGTTGGTCGAGGTCAGCCGTGAACGTATAGAACCCCCGATACAGCCGACGTAGCTCACCCGTTTGACCCGAGCGGCCAGATGCCGGTCGAGTTCGCCGATCTGCAGTGCATCCCGGCGTCGGACGAGATTAGGGTCTTCGATCTTCGATTCGCTCATGCACCGAGATTCGAGTTCGCCACCGACGGTGACCGGACCCGTCCGACCGGTAAATCGGCGTCCTGTGGATACCAATCGCTCTGTGGACAACCCGAATCCGCTCCACCTGCCGTCGAACGCGCCGAGTGCACCTGGAGCAGACGCAAGTAGGTGGAGCGAATTCGGGCGCGGGGCGGGGCGACGCTCGACAACACAAAGCGGGCGCCCTCCGAAGAGGACGCCCGCTTTGGTTGCGTTTACCTACCGGTAGTCGCTGCTGAATCCGTAATCGTCCAGCGGGACAGCCGCACCCGACGGGGCACCAAAGGTGCCATCCGGGCTGTAGTAGGTGTCGTCGTACGACGGCACCGCGTACGCGGCCGCACGTGCTTCTTCGGTCGGCTGCACCTGGATGTTCCGGTACCGGTTGATACCGGTTCCGGCCGGGATGAGCTTACCGATGATCACGTTCTCCTTGAGACCGATGAGCTTGTCGCTACGGCTGTTGATGGCCGCATCGGTGAGCACACGAGTGGTCTCCTGGAACGACGCCGCCGACAACCACGACTCGGTCGCGAGCGATGCCTTGGTGATACCCATCAGCACCGGACGTCCGGCAGCGGGCTCGCCACCTTCGGCCACGACACGACGGTTTGCCGCCTCGAACTCGGCGCGCTCGGTGAGCGAACCGGGCAGGAACTCGGTGGCACCGGAGTCGATGATCGTCACACGACGCAGCATCTGACGAACGATCGTCTCGATGTGCTTGTCGTGGATCGACACACCCTGGCTCCGGTAGACCTCCTGGACCTCGTTGACGAGGTGCACCTGCACCTGACGCGGACCCATCACACGCAGCACCTCGTGCGGATCGGCAGCACCTTCCATGAGCTGCTGTCCCACCTCCACATGGTCGCCGTCGGCGAGTAGACGCTCGCTGCCGTCGTCGTGCTTGAAGACGCGCAGACGCTGACGCTTCGAGATCTTGTCGTAGACAACCTCTTCGGAACCGTCGTCAGGCGTGATCGTCATCTTGTAGAAGCGATCATCATCCTCGAGCCGGATACGTCCGGAGACCTCGGCGATCGGGGCCTTGCCCTTGGGGACACGGGCCTCGAACAGCTCCTGCACACGCGGCAGACCACCGGTGATGTCGTCGCCGACACCACCCTGGTGGAAGGTACGCATGGTCAGCTGGGTACCGGGCTCACCGATCGACTGGGCCGCGACGATACCGACGGCCTCGCCGATGTCGACGAGCTTGCCGGTGGCCATCGACCGTCCGTAGCAGGTGGCGCAGACGCCGGTGCCGGTGCTGCAGGTGAGGACCGAACGGACCTTCACCTGCGAGATGCCGGCCTCGAGCAGGGCTTCGATCGCGGGATCACCGAGATCGTGGCCGCGCTCGATGATCACGTTGCCGTTCTCATCGACAGCGTCGGTGGCCAACGTACGAGCGAACGTCGACGTCTCGACATGGGCGTCACGGATGAGCGAACCATCGGACTGCTTCTCGGCGATGATCGTGTTGATGCCACGCTCGGTGCCACAGTCGGTTTCGCGCACGATGACGTCCTGCGACACGTCCACCAGGCGACGGGTCAGGTAACCCGAGTCGGCGGTACGAAGCGCGGTGTCGGCCAAACCCTTACGAGCACCGTGGGTGTTGATGAAGTACTCGGCCACGGTCAGGCCCTCGCGGAACGAGGACTTGATCGGACGCGGGATGAACTCACCCTTCGGGTTGGTCACAAGACCCTTCATGCCCGCGAGCGAGCGAATCTGGGTCATGTTGCCCGCGGCACCGGACTTCACGATCATCGGGATCGGGTTGTCGTCGGGGTAGTGCGCCTCCATGGCCGCACCGACCTCTTCGGTCGCCTGCTTCCAGATCTCCACCAGAGCGTCACGACGCTCTGCGCCGGTGAGCGCACCGCGCTGGAACTTGCGCTCCAGGCCGTCGGCCCGCTCCTCGTACTTGTCGAGGATCTGCTTCTTGTCCGGCGAGACCAGCACGTCGGACATGGCGATGGTGACACCCGAGCGGGTCGCCCAGTAGAAACCGGCGTCCTTGAGCTTGTCGACAGTCTGCGCAACAACGATCATCGGGTAGCGCTCGGCCATGTCGTTGATGATCGTGGCCTGACGCTTCTTCGGCATCTGCTCGTTGACGAACGGATAGTCGTTCGGCAGCAACTCGTTGAACAGCACCCGACCCAGCGTGGTGTGGATCTCCCACGGGGTGCCGAACTTCCAGCCCTCGGGGAAACGCTCACGCTCGATGGTGGCCGGCGGACGCTGATGCGTGAGCCGGACCTTGATCGGTGCCTGCACACTGAGCAGCCCACGATCGACAGCCATCTGAGCCTCGGCCGGTGTGGAGTACACGCCACGCTCGATGTCACCGTCGGTCGATGCGGTGTACGCGCCGACCGCCTCTTCCTTGAGCGTGGTCAGGTGGAACAGACCGGTCACCATGTCCAGACGCGGCATGGCCAGCGGACGACCCGACGCGGGCGACAGGATGTTGTTCGAGGACAGCATCAGGATGCGGGCCTCGGCCTGTGCCTCGGCGCTCAGCGGCAGGTGCACTGCCATCTGGTCACCGTCGAAGTCGGCGTTGAACGCCTCACACACCAGCGGGTGCAGCTGGATGGCCTTGCCCTCCACGAGCTGCGGCTCGAACGCCTGGATGCCCAGACGGTGCAGGGTGGGTGCACGGTTGAGCAGCACCGGGTGTTCGGCGATGACCTCTTCGAGCACGTCCCACACGGCGGGGCGCTGACGCTCCACCATCCGCTTGGCAGACTTGATGTTCTGCGCCTGATTCAGGTCGACGAGACGCTTCATCACGAACGGCTTGAACAGCTCGAGTGCCATCAGCTTGGGCAGACCACACTGATGCAGCTTGAGCTGCGGGCCGACGACGATGACCGAACGGCCCGAGTAGTCGACGCGCTTGCCGAGCAGGTTCTGACGGAAACGACCCTGCTTGCCCTTGAGCAGATCGCTCAACGACTTCAGCGGGCGGTTACCCGGTCCGGTGACCGGACGGCCACGACGACCGTTGTCGAACAGTGCGTCGACGGACTCCTGCAGCATCCGCTTCTCGTTGTTGACGATGATCTCGGGGGCACCGAGGTCGATCAGTCGCTTGAGGCGGTTGTTGCGGTTGATCACGCGGCGGTACAGGTCGTTCAGGTCGGACGTCGCGAAACGGCCACCATCGAGCTGGACCATCGGACGGAGCTCCGGCGGGATCACCGGCACGGCGTCGAGAACCATGCCCAGCGGGGAGTTGCCCGACTGGTGGAACGCCGCGACGACCTTGAGCCGCTTGAGTGCACGGAGCTTCTTCTGCCCCTTGCCATTACGGATCGTGTCGCGCAGGATCTCGGCCTCGGCCGCGATGTCGAAGTCCTCGAGCAGACGCTTGATGGCCTCAGCACCCATGGCTCCGGTGAAGTACTCGCCGTAGCGGTCTTGGAGCTCGCGGTAGAGCTTCTCGTCGATGATCATCTGCTTGGGAGCGAGCTTGACGAACTTGTCCCAGATCTCTTCGAGATCGTCGAGAGCGCGCTGCGCGGTGTCGCGGATACGGCGCATCTCGCGCTCGCCGGCATCCTTCACCTTGCGGCGGGCATCGGCCTTGGCGCCTTCGCGCTCCAGCTCTGCCAGGTCCTCTTCGAGCTTCTTGGCGCGCTCTTCGAGATCGGCGTCGCGCTGATCGGCAACGCCTTTCTTCTCGACCTCCATCTCGGCCTCGAGAGTGGACTTCTCGTTGTGGCGCAGTTCGTCGTCCACCGCGGTGATGACGTAGGCGGCGAAGTAGATGATCTTCTCGAGATCCTTCGGCGCCAGGTCGAGCAGGTAACCCAACCGGCTCGGCACACCCTTGAAGTACCAGATGTGCGTGACCGGCGCGGCCAGCTCGATGTGACCCATCCGCTCACGACGCACCTTGGCGCGAGTGACCTCGACGCCGCAGCGCTCACAGATGATGCCCTTGAAGCGGACGCGCTTGTACTTACCGCAGTAGCACTCCCAGTCCCGGGTGGGACCGAAGATCTTCTCGCAGAACAGGCCGTCCTTCTCTGGCTTGAGCGTGCGGTAGTTGATGGTCTCCGGCTTCTTCACCTCGCCGAAGGACCAGTTGTGGATGTCGTCGGCGGTGGCCAGACCGATCTTGAGTTCATCGAAAAAGTTGACGTCGAGCACTATTTACCTTTCAGTTGCTCAGTCAGTAAATCTGGACGATCAGTTGGCGAGCCGCCTGACCGCTTGCGGGTCAGGTCAGTTCGCCAAGTCGTCGACAGTGGCGGACTCGTTGCGCGAGAGGTTGATCCCCAGGTTGGCCGCAGCCCGCTCGAGGTCCTCGTCGTCACCGTCACGCATCTCGATGGCAGCACCGTCGGAGCTGAGCACCTCGACGTTCAGGCACAGCGACTGAAGTTCCTTCAGCAGCACCTTGAACGATTCGGGGATACCCGGTTCCGGGATGTTCTCGCCCTTGACGATCGCCTCGTACACCTTCACGCGGCCGACGACGTCGTCCGACTTGATGGTGAGAAGCTCCTGCAGCGTGTATGCCGCACCGTAGGCCTGCATGGCCCAGCACTCCATCTCGCCGAAACGCTGACCACCGAACTGCGCCTTACCACCCAGCGGCTGCTGCGTGATCATCGAGTACGGCCCGGTCGAACGCGCGTGGATCTTGTCGTCGACCAAGTGGTGCAGCTTGATGATGTACATGTAGCCGACCGAGACCGGGTACGGGAACGGCTCACCACTACGACCGTCGAACAGGGTCGCCTTGCCGTCCGCGTTCACCATGACCTCGCCATCGCGGTTCGGCAGCGTCGAGGCCAGCAGCCCTGTCAGCTCCTCTTCGCGAGCACCGTCGAACACCGGGGTCGCGGTGTTGGTGTCGGGCTCCACCGAGAGCATGTCCTCGGGCAGCTTCGACGCCCACTCCGGCACGCCCTGGGCAACGTCGATGTTCCAGCCGGTCTTGGCGATCCACCCGAGGTGGGTCTCCAGGATCTGGCCGATGTTCATACGACGCGGCACACCGTGGGTGTTCAGGATGATGTCGACCGGGGTGCCGTCGGGCAGGAACGGCATGTCCTCTTGCGGGAGGATCTTGCCGATGACGCCCTTGTTGCCGTGGCGGCCGGCGAGCTTGTCGCCGTCCTGGATCTTGCGCTTCTGGGCCACGTACACCCGGACCAGCTCGTTGACACCGGGAGGCAGATCGTCGTCGTCATCACGCGAGAAGACGCGGATGCCGATGACCTTGCCGGTCTCACCGTGCGGAACCTTCAGCGAGGTGTCGCGCACCTCGCGCGCCTTCTCACCGAAGATGGCGCGCAGCAGACGCTCTTCCGGGGTGAGCTCGGTCTCGCCCTTGGGCGTGACCTTGCCGACCAGGATGTCGCCGTCGCGGACCTCGGCACCGATGCGGATGATGCCGCGCTCGTCGAGATCGGCGAGCACCTCATCGGAGACGTTCGGGATGTCCCGGGTGATCTCCTCGGCACCGAGCTTGGTGTCGCGGGCGTCGATTTCGTGCTCTTCGATGTGAATCGAGGTGAGCACGTCCTCTTCGACCAGACGCTGGCTCAGGATGATCGCGTCCTCGTAGTTGTGACCTTCCCACGGCATGATCGCCACGAGCAGGTTCTTTCCGAGGGCCATCTCACCCTGATCGGTGCAAGGACCGTCGGCCAGGACCTGGCCGACCTCGACACGCTGACCCTCGTCCACGATCGGACGCTGGTTGGCGCAGGTGCCCTGGTTGGAGCGGGCGAACTTGCGCATCCGGAAGGTGTCGCGAGTGCCGTCGTCGGCCATCACGGTGATGTAGTCGGCCGAAACCTCTTCCACCACGCCGGCTTTCGCCGAGATGATGACATCGCCGGCGTCGATGGCGGCACGCAGTTCCATGCCGGTACCGACCAGCGGCGACTCGCTGCGAACCAGCGGCACCGCCTGACGCTGCATGTTCGCACCCATCAGGGCGCGGTTCGCGTCGTCGTGCTCGAGGAACGGGATCATGGCCGTGGCCACCGACACCATCTGGCGCGGGCTGACGTCCATGTACTCGACCTGGCTGGTCGGGACGAACTCGACCTCCGAGCCCTTCTTGCGGACCAGCACGCGGTCGTCGGAGAGCCGGTTGTCGGTGTCGATGCCCGAGTTCGCCTGGGCGATCAGGTAACGATCCTCTTCGTCGGCGGTGAGGTACTGCACCTCGTCGGTGACGTATCCGTCGACGACCTTGCGGTACGGCGTCTCGATGAATCCGAACGGGTTGACCCGCGCGTACACCGACAGCGAACCGATCAGGCCGATGTTCGGGCCCTCGGGGGTCTCGATCGGGCACATGCGGCCGTAGTGCGACGGGTGGACGTCACGGACCTCGAGGCCGGCACGCTCACGGGACAGACCACCGGGGCCCAGCGCCGACAGGCGGCGCTTGTGGGTCAGGCCCGACAGCGGGTTGTTCTGGTCCATGAACTGCGACAGCTGCGACGTTCCGAAGAACTCCTTGATCGCCGCGACGACCGGACGGATGTTGATCAGGGTCTGCGGCGTGATCGCCTCGACGTCCTGAGTTGTCATCCGCTCACGGACCACGCGCTCCATGCGGGACAGGCCCACGCGGATCTGGTTCTGGATCAGCTCACCGACGGTACGCAGGCGACGGTTGCCGAAGTGGTCGATGTCGTCGACCTCGACGGGCACCTCGACGCCACCGGGCACGGTCATCGTGCTGGTGACGTTGGGGTCGGCTTCGTGCAGACGCACCAGGTACTCGACGGTGGCGACGATGTCCTCTTCGGTCAGCACGGGTGCGCCGGCCATCGGGTTCTCGACCAGACCGAGCTTCTTGTTGACCTTGTAACGACCGACCTTGGCGAGGTCGTAGCGCTTCTCCTTGAAGAACAGGTTCTCCAGCAGGGTCTGCGCGGACTCCTTGGTGGGGGGCTCGCCCGGACGCAGCTTGCGGTACACCTCGAGCAGGGCCTCGTCGGTGCCTGCGGTGTTGTCCTTCTCCAGCGTCGACATCATGATCTCGGAGAAACCGAAGCGCTCTTCGATCTGCTCCTTGGTCCAGCCGAGTGCCTTGAGCAGAACGGTGACCGACTGGCGGCGCTTGCGGTCGATGCGGACGCCGACGGTGTCGCGCTTGTCGATGTCGAACTCGAGCCATGCGCCGCGGCCCGGGATGACCTTGACACTGTGCAGGGTCTTCTCGGTGGCCTTGTCGATGGTCGCGTCGAAGTACACACCGGGGCTACGCACCAGCTGGCTCACCACGACACGCTCGGTGCCGTTGATGATGAAGCTGCCCTTGTCGGTCATGATCGGGAAGTCGCCCATGAAGACGGTCTGCGACTTGATCTCGCCGGTGTTGTTGTTGATGAACTCCGCGGTGACGAACAGTGGCGCCGCGTACGTCATGTCCTTGTCTTTGCACTCCTCGACCGAGGCCTTGACCTCATCGAAGCGTGGGTCGGAGAAAGACAGCGACATGGAGCCGGAGAAGTCCTCGATCGGGGACAGTTCGGCGAGGATGTCCTCCAGGCCGCCGGTAGGGTTTCCGTCGCCGCGGGAAGCAGCGCGCTCACGCCATTCCGCTGAACCGACCAGCCACTCGAACGACTCGAGCTGCACATCAAGCAGTCCGGGTACTTCGAGGGGCTCGCTGATCTTTGCGAAAGAGGCGCGCCGAGGCGCACCTGGAATGGTTGAGGTGGACTGGCGGGAGACTGCCAAGATATGTCCTTCCAACACGAATAACTCGTAGTGCCTAAGTGGTGTTTTCGCTGCTGTACGACCTGGTCAACGGCGATCACCTGGGACGGCACACGGGTGTGGCGAGAAGGTGTGATCGAGAGATGGACAGGAGGCAGCCAGCGCAACGTCCTACTGTACCAGAAAATGGGCGCACGTAAACAACCCCTTTTGGTTACTGCGGACAGACTGCTACCAACGGGGCCCTGCGTCAAGAGGAACGCGCGGAAAGACGCTTAAAAGTCAGATATACGGTTGATGCGCCACTGTCCGTCAACCTTTTGCATGCCGAGTTCGGTACGCGCCTGGCCCGGACCGCTCAGGACTGCCACACCCTGCTGGGTGGTACTGATCAGCACCGTTGCGATCACGGTGGCACTCGAGCCGTCCATGTTGCTGACCGCGACAAGGTCAACCTTGCACTCGGCTCCCTGGCCGCTCTGGGCCGCCAGGTCCCTGCTGGTGCTCTGGTACTCGTTGAACTCGGTGAGCGCTTCGCCGGTCAGACCGGTCTTCGCCTTGTCGGCCCAGTCATCGAACTTGGTGGGGTCGATCGAGAGCACGGCGCAGATGCGGTCGCCGGCCTGCGCCTTGAGGGCACTGGTCTCCGACGAGTTGATGAACGCCATGTTCGACTGCGTCGAAGCACCCGGTTTGAACGCAGCGACCACGGCGAACACCGCGAACACGACGGCCAGGAGCGCGACGATCGCAACCTTGCGCCAGGTCAGGAAACCCGAAGCGGCTTTCGCCGTCTTCGGTTCGGCGGCTTGTGCCGGCTTGTCGTCGGACGAACGCTCGGATGCAGGCTTCTTGAGCGAGGCGCCCTTGACCTTCGGCTTGCTCTTCGCGGCCGGCCTGCCGAGTGCCACCGTTTTGTCGGTGGCCGCGGTCTCGGGCGATGCTGCCGTGGCTTCGCCGGTCGACGCCTGACCGCTGGTTTCTGCGGTGGCGTCGGGCGTGGACTCCCCCGCCTCGGTGGTGCCGGACTCGACGGTGCCGGACTCAGCCGACTCGACCACTTCAGGTGCCGATGACTCCGGTGCTGCTGTCTCGGGCGTCACGTTGTCCGTGGTCGCCGATTCGTCGGCGTTCTCGGCAGAGTTGACCTTGCGGGCCGACGGGCTGCTGCCTGCGACGCGTATCTTGCCGCGGGGCCCGGCCGGACGGATCGGCTTACGGGGTGTGCCTGCCATCAGTTGCCCCCTGTGGTGGGAGCGGGTTCAACCGGCGCCGGGGTGGCAGCCGGATCGCCTGCCGGTGCCTGGGTGCTGCCTGCCGGGTCCTGGAGTCCGATCGCATCGATCGACTGGATGTCCGACGCCTTCCAGCCCCCGTCGATATCGACGACGTCCACGGAGAACCCCATGTTCGACGTGGTCGGCGGCGTGCCCTGGACCGTACTTGTGACATCGACGTACACGAGCACCTTTGCGGTCTTGTCTTCCTTGTTGAATTCGACGACGCCGCTGCGCTTGACCACCGACGACAACGTCGCGGTCTTGTCGCCGTTGGCGTCCACCTGCTTGGTGAGGTTCTCGAAGTCCTCCGCGGTGATCTGCGTCTTGGCGTTACCGGTGAGCGATGCGTCCACCTGCTCGCGGAATGCCGTCAGATTCTTCGGGTCGATGTTGGTGACGTTGAGGATCACCTGTTCTGCACCGTCCTGCGCACTGTCGCGAGTCTGCTGGGCGTTGTGCTCGGCGTAGGCGTCTTTCCACCCGATCGCGAAGAACGCTGCGCACACCACTGCGGCCACGAGGCCGGCCACTGCCAGGGCAGCACCGACCCGCAACCACAGCGTCCGCGATCCCTGCTGCCGCCTACCGCCGGGCTCTGAAGTCTCAGTCATCGCCCGCCAAAGGTACACGCCGTTGCTGGGTGCATCCTCGCCTCAGCAATCGACAAGCTGTCAGACCACATTCTCGACATCACTTGTCCCGCACACCCAGAAGGGCCGCGATCTGTTCCGCGATCGGGTTCAGATTCAACGTGTCGGGCATCTTCTTGGGGTTGTCATCCCACGGCTGCGGGATGTTCGGATTGGCGAACACCGCCCGGGCAGCACCACGAACGTCGGTCGGATTACCTTGCGCGACCGTACATTTCGCCTCGGTGTTGAACGGGAAGTCGTCGTAGTTGATGTCGAAGTCCGGGTTGCGGGCTTCTTCGGCGGCGATGATGTCCTGAGTGCTCTCGTATCCGAGCGTGCACGCAGGTGGGTTGTTGACCTCCAGGACGATGCCGAAGTGGATCGTGCCGTCGCCGGGCGCCGGGCTGTAGCTGCCGCTGGAGAGCGCCGACAGAAGCGCCAGCGCCGGGCCCGCCGCGAAGAAGGTCGGTGAGATTGTCCGGACGTCTTCGGCGAGGTTGCGGACAACGGTGGTGATGTCGCCGCCACTGTCCTGCAGCAGCCTGGAAATCTGTGTGGCGCTGGTGGTTCCGGTGGTCAGCAACCGCCGGATGGCCGGATCGGATGCCTGCAGGGTCTGCGTCACCAGTTCCAGATTGCGTGACCAGCTGAGGATCTCATCGGACTGCTCGGCTTGGGTGCTCAGAACGGTGTCGCTGTTCTGGATGAGCGAGATCGTCTGGGGCAGGTTGTCGAGACCTGCCTGGGACAGGTTGGTCAGCGAATCCACGAGCGACCGCAGATTCTCCGCATTGCCGTTGAAGGCCTTGCCCAACTCTGTGACAACCGTGCGTAGATCGTCCACCGGGATGGACCCGGTGAAGTCGACAGCCGACTTCAGCACGTCCTGCAGCGGCGGCGGCGTCTTGGTGTCGGTGATGACCGAGCCGTTCTTGAGGTACGGACCGTCGTTGTTCTTCGGGCGCAGGTCCACGTACTGCTCGCCGATCGCCGATCGGTTGGCGACGACGGCCACAGCCGAATCCGGGATGTCCGCGCCATCGGAGTCGAGGACCAACTCGACCTGGACGCCCTCGGGCTGCAACGTCAGCGCGCCGACCCGGCCGACGGGAACACCCTGGTACGTCACCTCGGCATTGGTGAAAATGCCCCCGGAGTCCGGGAATTCGGCCTTCACGGAGTACGACCCGACGCCGACCAACCGGTCGAGCTTGGCGTAGGTGGCACCCACGTAGACGATGGCAACCACACCGATCACCACGAAGATGATCAGCTGCCATCGGACGATCTTGGTCATCATGATCCAGCTCCGACATTAGCGTTGGCCAGCATGTTCATCGGGCCCTGCAGGAAGCTCTGCTGCCCGCGTTCTTCCGGCATCAGCGCATACTGCCCACCCGACGGCGGCGTGTTCGGCCCCGGCCGGGCGTTCGGCAGCGGGAGCAACGTGATGGTCGGCCAGCCGAGCCGCGGGCCGTTGCCGTTGTAGTACGGGTTCGCAGGATCGATGATCGGCTGCGGTCCGGTCCGTGGCGGGCTGTACACCGGCTCACCCTGTCCCACCCCGAGAGCCTCGAGCTGGTTGAGCAGCCGCAGGTCCAGGTTGGCGAACAGGTTGGTCGAGTCACCCTTCACACCCGGGAGCAGTGCGTCCGGGAACGGGTAGGTGAACAGCAGCGGTGACGCGGTGATCAGGTCCGGAGCCGCACCGGCCAGTGCCTGCAGCGTCGGCCGCAGCGCCTTGAGGTCGGTGATGATCTCCTCGCGAGCGGTGCCGAGCACCTGCACCCCGACAACACCCAGGCGGTCGACCTGTTCGAGCATCGCCACCAGCTGAGGCCGCTGCTCTTCGAGTACCGCTATGCCCTTGGGCAGTTCATCGAGGACCCGGTTGATCTGATCGGTCTGTGCCCGAGCCCGATTCGACAGTTTGTCCAGGCCGTCGAGCGCGGTCACGATGTTGTTCTTCTGCTCTTCGAGTCCGCTGATCAGGGTGGCGGTCTCGTTGAGAAGACTCTTCACCTGGGTTTCGCGGCCGTCGAGTGCGGTGTTCAATTCGTCGACGATCGGCTTGATCTGCGAGATACCACCACCGTTGAGCAGCAAGGACAACGCACCGAGAACCTGCTCGATGTCCGTCGCCGTGCGCGTCCGGCAATCCGGTGCACCCACCGCGGGGCAACCGATGGTTTCGGCCGGGTTCTGCCGGGGCAGGCCCGCGTTCTCCTGCGGATCTTCCAGTGCCACGTACTTCTCACCCAGCAGGTTCGTCTGCTGGATCTCCGCGGTGGACGCGTCGGACAGATCGACGTTGTTCTGCACCTCGATCTTCACCTCCGCAGTCCACTGATCAGGCGAGACCTGGATCGAATCCACGCGACCGACCTCGATGCCGTTGAACTTGACCGTCGACTGCGGGACCAGGTCGAGCACATCGAGGAACTGCAACTTGTACGTACGCGGCGACTCGCCGAGGTTGGCGCCACCGGGCAGCGGGACCGACTGCAGCCCTTGCGTGCCACAGCCACTCACCGCGATCAGCGCGGCACCGGCCAGTGCCGCGGCACCCACCTGCACCAGTCGCTGACGACCGACAGCGTTCTTACGAAGGGGTGACCTCATCAGTTCCCACCCTCCAGTGCCGGATCCGGGTTGCCCGGAACCGTGCCCGGCACGGGTCCGCGATTCTGCAGGTTGTCGTTGCTCAGGATGCCGAACGGCAGGTTGAGCGTCGGCGTCTTGATTCCTGCGGTGATCTGGTCGGCAACATTTGTACATTGATCGATCAGCGGTTGGAGCGTCTTGCTGAACTGTTCGAACGCCGGGTCACCTGGCTTGAGCTTGCCCAGATCGAGCAGCCCACACTGAGCGCCGAGCAGGTCTTGCAGCTCGGGGATGGTCAGGTGCAGATCGAGAGTTCCCGATTCGGCGTTGTAAGCGTTGACCAGGTTGGACAGTGCCAGCGGCAGCGCCGTCAGGATCTCTTTCTGGTAGCTCTTGGTGTCCACGAGCATCTGTGTGGTCGGGATCAACTCCGAGACCCGGTCGCCCAGTGCCTCGCGGTTGTCCTCGACGAATCCGGCCACGTCACCGAGCGCCACCGACAGCTTGTCGAGTGCGGTTCCGAGCTGTTCGCGCTCGCCGGCGAGGAAGTTGTTGAAGTCGGCCATCTGGGTGTTGAACTGTCGCACCTGCTGGTCGTTGGCCGCGAGCATCCCGATGAAGCTGTCGAGGTTCTTGACCGTGTCGACGATGTTGCCCCGCGACTCGTTGAGGGTGTTGGCGGCCTTGGAGAGCTGCGTGATCGTCGACTGCAGGGCCTCGCCGTTGCCCGCGAGGTTCTGCGCACCGGTGGTGACCAGTTCGGACACCGCGCCGTTCTTGTTCGCGCCGTCGGGACCGAGCGCGGTCGAGAGCTTCTGCACCGATGAGTACAGCTCATCGACCTCGACGGGCACCATTGTCTTGGAGACCGGCAGGTTGATGTCCTTCGGCGCCTTCGGGCCACCGGTGTAGACGGGCGTCAACTGCACGTAGCGGTCGGCCACCACGGACGGCGTGATCTGCACGGCACCAACGTCTTTCGGAAGATCAACGTTGCCGTCGACGCGCATCTTGACGCGCACCTGATCGCCTTCGGGCTTGACGTTCTCCACCGTTCCCACCGCAACGCCGAGCACACGCACGTCACTGCCGTCGTAGATACCGACGCTGCTCTTGAAGTACGCGGTGACCTGAGTGCTGTTGACACGCTTGAACACCCACCACAACGACCCCGCCACCAACAGCGCCAGGATCAGCGCGATGACGATGAAGACGATGTGCTTCGGGGTGAACCAGCGGCCGGGACCGCGAGTGTCCTGGGTGTTGC
Organism: Williamsia sp. R60; assembly: GCF_054063855.1. Lineage (NCBI taxonomy): Bacteria > Bacillati > Actinomycetota > Actinomycetes > Mycobacteriales > Nocardiaceae > Williamsia > Williamsia sp. R60. The sequence goes on along the minus strand of NZ_JBSSGR010000001.1, from coordinate 570,269 downwards.
TCGCCGAGGTCATCATTGTCCGGCCACCGTTCCGCCGCCATTGTTGAGCTGCTTCTGCTGCACCGGGAGCCTTGTCGTGTTCTGCTGCGGCAGAGCCGGCGGCAGGATGTTGGTGACCACCGAGTCGAACCAGCGACCACTACCGAGCACGTTGGCGTAGAGCCGGTAGAACGGCGCCATGTACGTGAGCGACTGACGCAGGTTCTCGTTCTGGTCGTTGAGGATCTCGATCACCTGACGCAGAGTTTCCAGCGTCGGGCCGATCTGCTCCTGGTTGTCCTTGACGATTCCGCTGAGGGCATCGGAGAGCGTGATCGTGCTCGAGAGCAGCCGTGAGATCGACTGCTGACGATTGTTCAGTTCCTCGAGCAACTGGCCCGCACCGTTGATCAACCGCTCGAACTCCTGGTTGCGGTCGGCGAGGATCTTGGAGGTGTCCTTGGTCGCCTCCAACAGTTCCTGGACCTTCTGGTCGCGGCTCGCGATGGTCTCCGACAGCCGGGTGAGCCCGTCGAGCGAGGCACGCAGGTCGGCCGGTGTGCCCGAGAAGGCATCCGACAACGTGCGCATGCTGGTCGCCAGTTGGTTGGTGTCGACTTCCTCGATCTGATCGGCGGCGTCGGAGAACGCCTCGATCACGTCATACGGCGAGGTGGTACGACTCAGCGGGATGACGTCCTTGGGATCGGCGAGTTCACTGCCCTGCGGATCGAGCGCAATGTACTTCTGGCCCAGGACTGTCTTGATCTGGATCGACGCCGTGGTCTGGTTGCCGATCCAGGCCTTGCTGACCTGCATGTCGACGCGGACCTTCTCGCCGTCGAGTTCGACGGCGCGCACGTTGCCGACCTTGACCCCGGCCACTCGCACCTCGGCGTCCGGTTTGAGACCGGCTGCTTCGGAGAAGTCGGCGGAGTAGATGACACCGGCACCGATCATCGGCAGCGAGTTGAGGAAGAACGCAGAGGTCGACAGCATCAGCAGCACGAGGATGCCGATGAAACCCACGGTGACCGGACTACGTCCGGAACTGGAACGGTCGCTCACTTGCTCACCTCCCCTTCTCGCCTTGCATGGTGGGTCATCTCGTTCACGGTGGATCCTCGTTCGCCCAGCAGCGGGTAGCTGCGCTGGTGTACAGGACGTGGTTGATGTCGGGTAGCGGGATCAGCGGCTGCGTCAGCAAGCTGCTGGTGCCGTTCCCCGCGGTGACATCCAGTCCACAGAGGTAGAACTGGAACCACGAACCGAATGTGGCTGCCCGCCCGATCTTCTGGAGCTTCACCGGCAGGTTGGTCAATGTTTGCTTGATCTCGTCCTGGCGCTGCACAACGGTCTGCCCGAGATCGTTGAGCGCAGCGATCGAGCCCTGGATGGACGGGCGCGTCGGCTGCAGGATCGAGGCCGTCACCGCCGTCAGGTTGGACAGCGAGGTGATCGCCGATCCGACCGAACCACGCTGTGCCGCAAGGCCGGTGACGAACTTCTCGGTGTTCGTCAGCAACGCGGTGAACTGGTCGTCGTGGTCGTTGAGGTTCTTGAGCACCACGGTCAGGTTGTCGATCAGTGTGCCGATCACCTGGTCGCGGTCGGCGATCGTGTTGGTGAGGCTGGCGGTGTCGCGGACCAGCTCCGAGATCGTGCCGCTCTCACCCTGGAACACCTGGATGATCTCTGCCGACAGCTTGTTGACGTCGTCGGCGGTGAGCTGCTGGAACAACGGCCGGAAACCGTTGAACAGCTCGGTGAGGTTGATGGCCTCGGTGGTGTTCGGCAGACCGATGGTGCTGCCGCCGCCGATGGTGTCGTCGGGGTCGCCCGGCCCCTTCTCGAGGGACAGGTATCGCTGGCCGGTGAGGTTGCGGAGCTTGATTGCGACCCGCACACCGGCAGGCAGCCGGCCACGGTCGACGGAGAAGCTGACCTGGGCCTCGTCGCGGTTGACGATCTCCACTCCGCTGACCTGTCCCACCCGGACGCCGGCGATGCGGACGTCGTCGCCCTTGGCGACCTGGGTGGCGTCGGTGAAGATCGCCTTGAAATCGGTGCCGCCACCGCCACCACCGTTGGCCACCGCAAAGGCGAGGACCGAGGTGGCGAGAACCGTGATGACGGAGAAGACGATCAGCTTGACGAGGGGTCCGACAAGACTCTTCATCGAATGCTCACCTGCTGTCCCTGCATCGTCGGTGCCGCGACCATCGTGATCCATCCCGGTATCTCGGCCGGGTCCTTGCCGGATGACGCCGCAACGATGGCGCGCACCTGGAGTTTGTTCCGCGGATCGCTGTAGTTGGTCGGCGGGTCCTGCTGCTGCTCGGCCTCACCGATCGTCCCCGAGGGGATACCGGAGAACTGCGGCTCGGGCAGGACGGGCAGGTCTCGAGGACCGGCGTTCCGCGACGGGGGCTGGTACGAACCGTCATTGACCGATCCGTAGGGGTACTGCGGGAACGGACGTCCGTTGCGGGCCTGCGGGTAGCAGATCGGTCCGCGCTGGTCGAACAATCGTGGTTCGTCCTGGTTCGGAAGGTAGCGACCACGCGGGTTGACGAACTGGAGGTTCACGCGCACACCGGGATTCTCGGTGTCCTTACCCGTGATGATGTTCGCCTCGGGGACCAATCCCGCGAAGTTCTTGAACGTGCAGCCGAAGGTCGGCGAGTACCTCGCCAGCGCCGTCAGCAGCGGCTCAGACTGAATTGCCAAGTCCACGAGGTCTTTCCGGTTTGTGGTCAGGAAGTTCGTGCCGTCCACCGCAACCTGGGTCACCGAGGCGATCAGTGTGCGGAGGTCGCCCTGGCGCTCATAGAGCGTGTTGGTGGTCGTGCGCAGATTGTCCAGCGAGTCCACCAGATCGGGCAGTGCCTCGGAATAGGTCTCCGAGAAGCTGGCCAGGCCACGCAACGTGCCCTGCAGTTCAGGCATGTTCGCGTTGATGTCCTTGAAGATCGTGTTGAGCTGCTCGAAGCTCGTACCCAGGCGTTCGCCGTTGCCCGACAACGCCTTCGACAACGCCGACAGCGTGATGTTCAGGTCGGCCGGCGGGATCGCGTCGAGGACCGGCAGCAACTGGTCGAACAGCTGTTGCAGTTCCACCGCGTTACCCGACACGTCCTCGTCGATGGTGTCACCGTTGGTCAGGTGATCGCTCGGCGATCCCTCTTGACCGTCGGGCACCTGCAGCGCGACATAGCGTTCACCGAAGAGGGTCTTCGGCAAGATCCTGGCCGTGGTGTCGGTGGGCAGCATCTTGACCTTGTCCGGCTGCAGCCCGAGGGTCACCACAACCGAGCCGTCCTTGATGTCCGGTTCGACACTGCGTACCTGCCCGACGATCAGGCCACGAGCCTTGACGTCGGCGTTGGCCGGCAACGCATTTCCGGCCGAACTGGTCGCCAACTTGATGTCGACGAACTTCGTGAACGACTTGTTGTACTGCATGATCGTCAACGTCAGGAACAAGATGACAACGATGAAGAACACCAGGCCCAGAGCCCGGCGGCGAAGAGCTTTCATCGGTTTATCCCCCTACTCGCACGGAGGTGGTGGTCCCCCAGATTGCGAGGCCCAGGAAGAAGTCGAGCACCGCGATGATCACCAGAGCCGCACGCACCGCGTGACCCACCGCCACGCCGACGCCGGCCGGACCACCGGTGGCGTAGTAGCCGTAGTAGCAGTGCACCAGGATGATCACGAACGCGAAGATCATGACCTTGCCGAACGACCAGAGGACGTCCGCAGGTGGCAAGAACAGATTGAAGTAGTGGTCGTACGAGCCCGACGACTGCCCGGTGAACTGCGTGGCTATCAGCCGGGACGCGAAGTAGGCCGACAGCAGGCCCAGCACGTACAGCGGGATGACGGCGATGAAGCCGGCCAGCACGCGTGTGGTGACAAGGAACGGAATGGACGGCACGGCCATGGTCTCGAGTGCGTCGATCTCCTCGGAGATGCGCATGGCGCCGAGCTGAGCGGTGAAACCACAACCGACAGTTGCGGAGAGAGCAAGTCCGGCGACGAGCGGGGCGACCTCACGGGTGTTGGCGTAGGCCGCCAGGAACCCGGTAAGGGCCTGGGACCCGAGCTGATCGAGCGCGTTGGCGCCCTGCAGACCGACGACGACGCCGGTGAACCCCGACATCAGCACCATCACGCCGATGGTGCCGCCGATGACCGCGAGTCCACCGGACCCGAATGCCACCTCGGCGAGAAGCCGGAGCAGTTCTTTGGGGTAACGGCGAATGGTGCGCGGCGACCAGCCGATCGCGCGGCCATAGAACGACATCTGGTCGCCCGCGCCGTCGAGGACGCGCAAAGGAACACGCGCGACTTTGGCCGCCCGATATCCCAGGTCTCCCCGACCTTTGGCGATGGTCACTTCCGAAGTCCTCCTATGAACCCTTGGCGGGAACGATCTGCAAGTAGACCGCGGTGATGATCAAGTTCGCGAAGAACAACAACAAAAATGTGATGACGACACTCTGATTGACCGCATCACCAACGCCTTTGGGACCACCCTTGGGGTGCAGGCCCTTGTAGGCAGCGACCACGCCGGCGATCACACCGAAGACGGCAGCCTTCACCTCGGCGACGTAGATGTCGGGCAACTGCGCCAGTGCACTGAACGACGCCAGATACGCGCCTGGCGTTCCGTCTTGGATGATCACGTTGAAGAAGTAACCGCCGCCGATACCGACCACCGAGACCAGCCCGCACAGCAGCACGGCCACGAGGACCATGGCGAGCACTCGCGGAACCACAAGTCGCTGAACTGGATTGATGCCGAGCACTTCCATCGCGTCGATCTCTTCGCGAATGGTGCGGGCACCGAGGTCGGCAGCCACCGCTGATCCTGCCGCGCCCGCGACCAACAGCGAGGTCACGAGCGGCGCACCCTGCTGGATGACCACCAGGACGCTGGCCGCACCGGTGAAGGATTCGGCACCGAGCTGGCGGATCAGCGACCCGGTCTGCAGCGAGACGATCGCGCCGAACGGGATGGCGACGAGCGCCGTCGGCAGGATCGTGACGCTGGCGATGAACCAGGCCTGCTGGATGAACTCACGCCACTGAAAAGGGCGCACGAAAGTCTGGCGTGCGACGTCGATGAACAACTGGACGATGTTGCCGGTCTGAGAAAGTGCCCCGGAGCCGGCTTTCGCCACCCTGTCGACGCCACGTGTAGTGGCACTGGTCATCTAGAGAGCCTTGTCACCGGCGCGGTATGCGGGGAACTGCTCTGTCTGAGCGTCCGAACCCTGGTAACTGGAGTCGTCGTAGGAAGAGGATGTGGAGGCGGTGCCGGAACCGGCGCTCACCTTCTGTGTCTTACGCGCAGCTTCGCGCCCGTTCTCCTGAGCTCGCTCCTCTTCGAGGAAGCTCTCCTCGATCGCGCGTTGGGCGGGCTCGGGCAGGGTGTGCAGGATCTCGCGGACACGGGCCTGCCGGCGTCCGACCGCCTTGCGCTCGGGCAGTCCGGGTGTGGCCTGCAGCTGCGGGACGATACCGCGGACGTCTTCGGCGGTGCCACCGTCGGAGTGGCCGGCATCGACCATCTCCTGCTCGCGGCGCTGCTGAGCGTCGTCCTTTTCCTCGGACATACCGATGGGTCCGATACGGCGACCGTTGAGGAACTGATCCACCACCGGCTCGTCCGAGGTCAGCAGCACCTCACGCGGACCGAACATCACCAGCTCCTTGCGGAACAGCATGCCGATGTTGTCCGGGACGGTACGGGCGACCTGGATGTTGTGGGTCACGATCAGGATCGTGGCGTCGATCTGCGCGTTGATGTCGATCAACAGCTGCGATAGATACGCGGTACGGACCGGGTCCAGACCGGAGTCCGGCTCGTCGCACAGGATGATCTGCGGGTCCAGGACCAGGGCACGGGCCAGGCCGGCGCGCTTGCGCATACCACCGGAGATCTCACCGGGAAGCTTGTTCTCCGCGCCCGTCAGACCCACCAGCTCGATCTTGTCCATGACGATCTGGCGGATCTCGTCTTCCTTCTTCTTGGTGTGCTCACGAAGAGGGAAGGCGATGTTGTCGAACAGGCTCATCGAACCGAAGAGGGCGCCGTCCTGGAACAGGACACCGAACAGCTTGCGGATCTCGTACAGCTCGCGGCTGGAGCATTTGGTGATGTCGGTGCCGTCGATGATGACCGAGCCCTGCTCCGGATGGAGCAGACCGATCAACGACTTCAGGAACACCGACTTACCGGTACCCGACGGGCCGAGCAACACGCTGACCTCACCCTGGGGCAGGGTCAGCGACACATCACGCCAAATATTCTGCGAGCCGAACGACTTCGTCAGATTCTCGACACTGACCTCAACGCCCACTGATTTAGTCCCTCCAAAACGAAGTCCGCCCCCGCGCGGAGCCTGTGGTTCGGCTCACTCTAACGCACACAGCGTGACGAATATACGAGCTGTCGATCTTTCTCAGTTTCGTCGCGCCCTCGCCGACCCACCTGCCCGACGGCTTCTTCCCGATCGCCGCAGGTAGATCAAACGAACAGTTACTCGCGAGTAACTTGGCTCACCGTAAAAAGTTTTTCCGCGCGACGCAAATCCAGGTCGGAGCGGGTTCTACTCGTCAGTAGCCAGGGCCGGCCGGCACCCGATCTGTGGCGCCACGCCCCACCCGAGACGCAACGATGGCCCGTAGCTGTCGCTACGGGCCATCGTTGTGGAGCGATCGACCCCTACGCAGGGATCAACAATCGCATTTGACGTGCTTGTCTTACTTGACCGAGACCTTGGCGCCGGCTTCTTCGAGCTTGGTCTTGGCAGCCTCGGCAGCGTCCTTGTCGATCTTCTCGAGGATGGCCTTGGGAGCCGACTCGACGAGATCCTTGGCTTCCTTCAGACCCAGTCCGGAGACGACCTCGCGGACGACCTTGATGACCTGGATCTTCTTGTCGCCGGCCGATTCGAGGACGACGTCGAACTCGTCCTGCTCGACAGCGGCTTCGGCGGCAGCGGGTGCACCGGCGGCGGCAACGGCGACCGGAGCAGCAGCGGTGACCTCGAAGACCTCTTCGAACTTCTTCACGAAGTCGCTGAGTTCCAGCAGGGTGAGTTCTTTGAACTGATCGATGAGCTCGTCAGCGGAGAGCTTTGCCATGGTGGCAATCCTTTCTGTCTTTCCTGCGGGCGCGCGATGATGCGACCACAGGAGGGTTTTGGGGGTTTATTCGGCCGCTTCTGCGGGTGCGCCCGCGGCTTGCTTTTCCTGCAGTGCGGCCGCAAGACGTGCGACCTGCGAAGCGGGCTGACTGAACAGACCCGCGGCCTTTGCCAAGTTGCCCTTCATGGCACCGGCGAGCTTTGCAAGGAGAATCTCGCGTGTTTCAAGGTCGGCGATCTGGTTGACCTCGTCCACGGACAGCGCGCGGCCGTCCATGTACCCGCCCTTGATGATGAGAGCCTTGTTGTCCTTGGCGAAATTCTTGATCGCCTTGGCAGCCACCACGGGTTCGCCCTCGATGAAGGCAATTGCGGTGGGGCCAGTGAACAGCTCGTCCAGACCGGCCACGCCCGCATCAGCAGCAGCGCGCTTGACCAGGGTGTTCTTGGCGACGGAGTAAACAGCGCCTTCGCCCAGTGAGCGACGCAGCTCGGAGATCTGCTTGACGGTCAGGCCACGGTATTCCGTGACGACTGCCGCAGTGGCTTCCTTGAACTGCTCGGTGATCTCCGCAACCGCGGTGACCTTTTCACTATTTGCCATACTTCGCCTCCTCTCATGACGTGTCGGTTGGCACCTCGTCCGACTCGTACGATCGGCCGCGGGCCCCACCAACGACAAACGCCCCGGCACAGGGCACGGGGCGCACACGAGCAAAGCGACTGTGACGCCGCTTCGAAAGCGAATCCTCGTTCTCCCTGCGTGGGCCGCCGACGTGTGTCGGGCCTTCGGCCGGTCGCGCGATGCGTACCGGTGACCAACGGTCTCTGGTTGAACTGACGCTCGCAGGCCGATGACCTGCGAACACCAAGGTGCAACAGTACCGGCACGACTGACCGGATCACAAATCAGGCACATCGGGGTCAAGGACCGGCGGCTGTTCTGGCCCGAGAGTCGCGACCGAACATCCGCTCGGCTACATTGACATCAAACCATCCGGTGTGAGGTCGGTCACGAATACCTCCTGACCCACCCGGTACCGCAGCACGACGGAGTGTTGCCACAGTTTTCGGGATTCTCCCTGTTCAGACGGGGTTGTCCCGAAGGCGTGGCCTCGCTCGACGCAGAGAGGGGAACGCCGTGGTCTACCAGATCAACCCGTTCGAGAACACCGAGCCGCGGATGAGCGCGGTTCCACACTCTGCACCAACTCTTCCGTTCGGCGACCCGACCGGCGGCGCCAATGCCCGTTGGTGGCGCGAACAGGTCGACGGCCGTCCTGCGTTTCCCAAGGTGACGATCGACCGTTCGCTGGAACTGACCATGTCCGACGGCGTCCGATTGCGAGCCACCCTCGTACGACCGGTGAAGATGTCGGGCGAACCCGTGCAGACCCCGTTGCCGACGGTGGTGACCATCAACCCGTACAACCGCGCCCTGCTCGACGCGATCGATCAGGCCACCCATCGCCTTCCCCTCCCCCCACTGTCCGGTGGCGCCCTCGACGTCTTCGGCATCAACCGCAAGCTCGTGCAGAGCGGATACACCCAGCTCGTGGTCGATGTCCGCGGCACCGGTGCCTCGCACGGACGCTGGCAGATCCTGGGTGAACGCGAGCAACGCGACTCGATCGAGGTCATCGACTGGGCCGCTGCGCAGAGCTGGAGCAACGGCAACATCGGAATGGCCGGCTGGTCGTACTCGGCGATCAACTCTCTGCAGGCCGCCGGCAACGGCTCACCGCACCTCAAGGCGGTGTTCGCCATCGAGGGATGTGAGGACATCGTCCGCGACATCTACATCACCGGCGGCGCGCCGTCGGCGTTCATCCCGATCTGGCTCTCCGCGGTGAATCTGCTCAAGTGGCTGCCCAACCCGTCCACAGCGGTGGGTGATGCCCTCAGCACCAACGGCGTCCGATGGCTGAAGGACCGGGTCGGCTCCCCCGCCACCGAGATCGGCTCGCTGGCCTGGGGTTTCCTCACCGGGCGCGATCCACGGATCTACGACGATCCCTATTTCGACGAGCGCGACCCCAAGATCGACGAGATCACCGCCCCGACATTCGTCTTCGGTGGGTGGCACGATCTCTTCGGCCGCAGCGCAACCCGCATCTACAACCAGCTCAATCTGCCGCCCGGGCAGAAGCAGCTGATCATGGCCGACGGCTACCACCTCGATGCCGGGCTCGGCTTCGGCGGCCGGGTCAGCCCGCCGCGCGTCGACGTACTCGAACGCGCGTGGTTCGACAAGTGGCTCAAGGGCCTCGACAACGGCGTGGACGAATACGGCCCGGTGACCCTGCAGCAACAGGGCGGTATGTGGACCTCGGGTCAGAGCTTCCCCCGCCCCGAGGCGCGGGTCCGGCGGCTGTACCTGTCGCCCGACGGCTCGGACACCGCTGGGCACTGTGTCCACGACGGCAGTCTGGGGGCGGAGGCGAACACCTCGCGCGCCGAACTGAAGGTGAAGCCGGGCGTGCGCGGCTTCATCTCCCGGGACATGACCCAGGTGACCGCCGGCGCCACCATGGTTCTCGGCAAGGCCTTCACCACCGATGCCCGGTTCCAGGAACGGGGCGCCCTCTCGTTCACCACGGCACCGGTCACCGAACAGGTGCAGATCTCCGGCGCGCTCAATCTGCACCTGCACGCAACCTGCGCCGGTAGCGACGCCCTGTGGGCGGTGACCCTCAATGATGTTGCGCCGGACGGAACCTCGACCGTGCTCACCAACGGCTCACTGACCGCCTCCAACCGATCTCTGGACCCAGAACTCAGCGATTACGCCGAGGACGGCTCGCTGCTCGTCGCCCACCACCCGCTCAGCCGCAAACGCAAACTGAAGGTGATCCCGAACGTACCCATCGACCTCGACATCGACCTGGTGTCCACAGATGCGCTACTGGACGTCGGGCATCGGCTGCGGGTAGACGTCTACGCGGCGAGCATGCCCCGTTTCCTTGCCGTGGTCCCCGATCTGGTGAAGTCCGGATTCCGTTCGCAGAGAATCGTTCTCGACCCGTTCCACCAGAGCCACCTCACGTTCCTGGCGGTGGGCGAGCCAGGCTGGTAGCCGGTCACCGGACTCTCAACCGACCGCGATACCGCTGTCGCCGAGGGTCACCCGGTAGATCAGTGCGGCTTCAGGTCCGAGCACCAGCCCCACCAGGTCGATGAGGGTGCCCGCGAATCGTGGGCCGTGCTTGTCCTGCGCCGACCCCGGACTCAGGTGGTGGGCTATCTCGTGGAGCACCACCAGCTCGCGCATCGCCCAGCGCCCCTCGGCTGCATCGGGTACAGCGATCACGCCGTCGCCATCGGCTGACCGGTACTCGTAGTGGGCTTCGCGCTGCCCCCGGCGGGATCGAACCCTGACCGGAACCGCTGCCCGCGGGAACCTGTCGATCACGCTGTCCAGCGACAGCACCCGGTCCACGTAGTCGCGTACCGAGTCGACCGAGCCGAACCGGGCCTCCGGAGGCAGTGTCACCGAGGTGCCGGCGATCTCCAGAGTGGAGCCACCGCGTGCGGCGCGCTCGAAAACGTTGTGCACCAGCGCTTCTGCGGAGTACAAGGCCGAACGCTGGCTGTCACGCTGCGTCAACGCGCCCACTCACGGTTCAGCACGCCCACTCACGCCTCCAAGGCCCCACGCGCAGCACCCAATTGGTTGTCCTCGCCGATACGTGCCCGGCGTCCGGCCCGGTCCCCTGCCCGCCGCGCGCCCTCCGAGTAGCCGGCCGACGCGCTCTGGGACCGCCAGGTGCCCCGTGCGGTGGACGTCTCCTTGTGGAAATCCCGGACCTCTACCTCTTTGTTCCGCAGGACCAGCGCCGTTCCCGAGTCGGAACGGCCCCCGTCGGCGGCGACCGCAGCCGCACGCGCCTCATTGCGGGCTTGCGTCAAACGCTTGCCGATCCGTTCGGCGAACGCCGACTGGAAGTTCAGCCGGGCCGTGATCGGTGACAGCGGCTTCTCCTCGACCACCCTGCGCTGAACCCAGCCGCGGCGTTCGGTGACCACACGAGCAAAGGTCTCGCCTTTGTACGCACCCGACTTCAGATAGCTGTCGCTGGCTGCGACCATCTGGACCACCAGCGAGCTGTACAACGCCTCACAGGTGTCGATGTCGCCAGGGAAACCGTAGGCGTAGACAAACGTCGAGTTGCTCGCTACGTCACAGGTGATGTCGTTGGCGTGAGCGATGGCCACAAACAGCTGGACATATGTGCGCAGCCCTCGCTTGCCGGCCGTTCCGATCGCGATGTTGCGTTGCACCGGGGACGTGCGCTGTCCAGGCTTTCCATGGGCCCGCGCCACGGCCAGATCGATGGACGCTGCGGTGGCCAACCGTTGCGCCGCCTGCATGAAGGCTTGCGCCTCGTGCTCGTTGTCGGTGCCTTCTGCCTGCCTGAGCAAACCGGAGATGCGGGTCAGGAGTTTGTCGTCTTGCACGCTCACAACCCTAAGGCGTCGGTGTGACTGCTCCCCCGCCTGCGGCAACGTCATGTGCACAACGCGGCTTCTGTGGACAGACCACTCGTTGGCAGAATTAGGAAATGATGATTTACTAACTGCGTGGCGCGTCCTCGAGTGAACTCCGATGATCATCTGCTCGATGCAGCCGATGCCGTCCTGTCGCAGACCGGCTCGGCCCGGTTCACCCTCGAGATGGCAGCCCGGGAGGCCGGCGTCTCGGCGGCGACCTTCGTCAAGCGCTTCGGTTCCAAACGTGGGTTGCTCATCGCGTCGTCGCAGCGATGGGTCGACGCGATCGATCTCGACGACGTCGGACGCCCGGGCGAACCGATCCTGGCGGCGCTTCGCCGGTTGTCGGTCGAGTCCTACACCGACAGCGACGACCCCGACCAGGCCGGAAACCACGTGTCCTCACTGGCGATGGATCTCGGCGATCCGGAACTGACTGCACTGCTCGCTGCCGGCTGGGACAAGAAGCGCCGACAACTGCAAGCCGTCATAGCCCGGGCGGTCGACAGCGGTGAACTACCCGGCGCGCCGCTTCCGCCGGCCGCAGCCCGAACATTGTTCGCGCTTCTGGAGGGCACGTTCCTCGGCTGGACCGTGCAACCGCACGGCTCCCTCATCGATGCCCTCGGAGACGAGTTCGACCGACTCATCACCACCTGGACATGAAAGGACAACAATGACCACATCCCCTTCCCCCGCACCGAGCCCTGTCACCGGGGCGGTGTTCATCGCCACCAGCGTCGACGGTTACATCGCCCGCACAGACGGCGGTATCGATTGGCTGCTCAGTCGCGACGAGAACCTCGGCGAGACCGGTTACGACGCCTTCATCGCGACCACGGATGCGATTGTCATGGGCCGCAACACATACGAGGTCGGGTGCAGTTTCGACACGTGGCCGTACGAGAGAATGCGCGTGTTCGTGGTCAGTACCACCCTCGAGCCCGGAGCCGACGACCGGATCTCCGTGCACCGGGGTCTCGACGAACTCTTCGAGGCTGCCCACGACGAGGGTGTGCGCCATGTCTATGCCGACGGCGGCCGTCTGATCACCAGCTTTCTCCAGCGCGGCCTGATCACCGAGATCACGATCACCACGGCACCGGTGATCATCGGATCCGGTCTGCCGTTGTTCGGTGCCATCGATCACGACATCCCGCTCGATCACGTGCGCACCACAACTCTCGGCAACGGGATGACCCAGAGCGTCTACCGGGTGTCGGCCGGATGAGCCGCGTCTGAGCGCAGGACACCAGCCGCACGACGCCGTAGTGCGGCTGGTGGAATGCTGGACGAGTGAATCGAGATCTCGACGAAACCCTGGCCGGTCGAACGCTGTTCGACCACTCCAACACCTCCACGCGTGACTTCTACAAGCTGATCACCGCCGCGATCGTCCCGCGGCCGATCGCCTGGGTGTCCTCGCGCAGCGCCGAAGGCGTGGACAACCTCGCACCCTTCAGCTTCTTCTCCGTCAGCTCTACCGATCCGATGGTTGTGCAATTCACGGCGGTCGGCGGCAAACACAGCGCGGACAACGCGGCGGCCACCGGTCAGTTTGTCGTCAACATCGCCACGGAGTCGATGATGGACCAGGTCAATGCCACATCAGCCGGTTTCGCCGAGGACGTCAACGAGTTCACAGCTGTGGGCGTCGCCTCGGCACCGGCCACGGTCGTCGACTGCCTGAGGGTCCGCGACAGCCCGGTGGCCATCGAATGCGAACTCCACCAGATCATCGAGGTCGGCAACTCGCAGGTGGTGATGGGGCGGGTGGTCGCGGTGACGGTCGATCCCGCTGTCGCGGCCGCCGATGGCCATCCGGACTTCACGAGGCTCGCACCGGTCAGTCGCCTGGGCCGGACCGAATGGGGTCTGCCGGGCCGGGTGGTCGAACGCGAACGACCCTGACGCTGCTCTCGCTGCGCAGTCCGGACGGGTTTTGATCGGTTTCGGGAAGGTAGTGGCGCGCTCAGGCGTTGTTGCACACGTACAACTATTTCGCGTGATGACTACTTTCCAGCAGTGAAGAAGGCCCGTCTATGTCCTTGACCCTGTCGATTCTCGATCTTGCACCGATTTCGCCCGGCGAGTCCGCTCGCGCGAGCTTCGAGGCGAGTGTTGCGCTGGCCCAGGCCGCAGAACGCAACGACTACAAGCGAGTCTGGTACGCCGAGCACCACAACATGGAGTCGATCGCGTCATCGGCCACCAGTGTGCTGATCGCTCACATCGCCGCGCACACCGAGACCATCCGTCTGGGTGCCGGCGGCATCATGCTCCCCAACCATGCTCCGCTGACGATCGCCGAGCAGTTCGGAACCCTGGAGACGCTGCACCCCGGCCGGATCGATCTGGGTCTGGGTCGCGCACCCGGTAGCGACCAGGCAACGATGCGCGCGCTGCGCCGAGACCACAGCTCGGCCGAGAGCTTCCCGCAGGATGTCCTCGAACTGCAGGCCTACCTGCGCGGACAGTCCCGGATCCCCGGCGTTCAAGCCGTTCCCGGCGCGGGCACCGACGTTCCGCTCTACATCCTTGGTTCGTCACTGTTCGGCGCTCAACTGGCCGCTGCGCTCGGGCTCCCCTACGCCTTCGCGTCGCACTTCTCGCCCGATGCCCTGGAGCAGGCGGTGACGCTCTATCGCCGCGAGTTCAAGCCCTCGGCTCAGCTGTCGGAGCCCTACGTGATCGCGGGCGCGAACGTTGTCGCGGCCGAGGATGCCGACGAGGCGGCGCGGGACTTCGAGGCGTTGCGGCGGATCCGGGTGCGGATGTTCATCTCCCGCGGCCCGTCGACCCCCGAATACAGCGATGAGGAGATCGATGCGTTCCTCACCACCCGCGAGGGCCGCGGTATCGCCCACATGATGAAGTACACCGGCGTCGGCACGGGTGCGGACGTCCGCGGCTTCTTGGAGGACTTCGCCGAGTTGGCCCAGGCCGATGAGGTCATCGTGGCCCACCAGTCGGTGACCAGTGCGGGACGTATCCGTTCTCTCGAACTCACCGCCGAAGCGATGAAGACCGCAAAGGTCTGATCTCCACTCCCGAAACCAATCTCCACAGACAAAAACCGGGACCCCCATCAGGGAGTCCCGGTTTTTTGTGCCTGGCCTAGAGGAAGACTTCAGTCCTCTTCGAGGTAGTTGCGGTTCACCGCAGGATCCACCGGGATGCCCGGTCCGGTGGTGGTCGAAACGGTGACCTTCTTCAGGTACCGGCCTTTTGCTGCTGACGGCTTCACACGCAGGATCTCGTCGACGGCTGCTCCGTAGTTCTCGACCAGCTTCTTCTGGTCGAAGGAAGCCTTGCCGATGACGAAGTGCAGGTTGGCTGCCTTGTCGACGCGGAAGTTGATCTTTCCGCCCTTGATCTCGTTGACGGCCTTGGTCACGTCGGTGGTGACCGTGCCCGTCTTCGGGTTCGGCATCAGGCCACGCGGTCCGAGGACACGCGCGATCCGGCCGACCTTGGCCATCTGGTCAGGGGTGGCGATCGCGGCGTCGAAGTCGAGCCAGCCGCCCTGGATCCGCTCGATCAGATCCTCGGCGCCCACTTCGTCGGCTCCGGCGGCGACGGCCTCGTTGGCCTTGTCGCCGGCGGCGAACACGATGACGCGGGCGGTCTTGCCGGTGCCGTGGGGCAGGTTGACGGTGCCGCGCACCATCTGGTCTGCCTTACGGGGATCGACGCCGAGACGGACAGCGACCTCGACGGTTGCGTCGGTCTTGGTGGAAGCGGTCTCCTTGGCAAGCTTGGCAGCCTCCAGCGGACTGTAGAGCTTGGACTTGTCGACCTTTTCCGCAGCGGCTTTGTAGGCCTTACTGGTTTTACTCATGTTTGCTCTGTCTTTCTCCGCAACTCATGCGGGTTGGTGGTGCGGACCGAGCCGGCCCTCCCACGTGATGTCTGTTCGAGGAAGAGACTCAGGCCTCGACCGTGATGCCCATGGAGCGGGCGGTTCCGGCGATGATCTTGGCGGCCTGTTCAACGTCGTTGGCGTTGAGGTCTTCCTGCTTGGTCTTGGCGATCTCGCGGACCTGGTCCATCGTGACCTTGCCGACCTTGGTCTTGTGCGGCTCTCCCGAACCCTTCTGCAGACCGGCGGCCTTCAGCAGCAGTTTGGCGGCCGGCGGGGTCTTCAACTTGAAGTCGAAGGAGCGATCTTCGTAAACGTAGATCTCCACGGGCACGACATTGCCGCGCTGGCTTTCTGTCGCGGCGTTGTACGCCTTGCAGAACTCCATGATGTTCACGCCATGCTGGCCGAGTGCCGGACCCACGGGGGGTGCGGGGTTGGCTGCGCCGGCCTGGATCTGAAGCTTGATGATCCCGGACAGCTTCTTTTTCTTCTTGGGGGGCATCCTTTTCCCTGTTTCTGATTGATTGCGTTTGGGCTGACAACACTCCGTCAGCCCGGTTTCGCGCCCGCTGGAGACGCGAAAGTCTTAGATCTTCTCGACCTGGTTGAAGGCGAGTTCGACCGGGGTCTCGCGACCGAAGATCGAGACGAGCACCTTCACCTTGCGCTGCTCGGCGTTGACCTCGCTGATCGATGCGGGCAACGTCGCGAACGGGCCGTCCATGACGGTGACCGACTCGCCGACCGCGAAGTCGACCTCGACCACCGGTGCGGAGGCGGCTGCCAGGTCGGAACCGGCGTCGCTGCCGGACTTCGCCGACGACTTCTTCGGCTCGGCACGGGGCAGCAGGAACTTGAGCACGTCATCCATGGACAACGGCGAAGGACGCGAGGTCAATCCCACGAAGCCCGTGACGCCGGGAGTGTTGCGCACCGCGCCCCACGATTCGTCGTTGAGGTCCATGCGCACGAGGATGTAACCCGGCAGCACCTTGCGGTTGACCTTCTTGGGCTGGCCGTTCTTGATCTCGGTGACTTCTTCGGTGGGTACCTCGACCTGGAAGATGTAGTCGCCCACATCCAGGTTCTGCACGCGGGTCTCGAGGTTGGCCTTCACCTTGTTCTCGTAACCGGCGTAGGAGTGGATCACGTACCAGTCGCCTGCCGCGCGCTTGAGGGACTTCTTGAGGGCCTCGACCGGGTCCTCTTCTTCCTCGTGTTCGACGACCTCGGGGGCCGCGTTCTCGCCGGAGGCGTCTTGGTCGGTCTCGCCGGAGACGTCCTGGTCGCTGCCGTCGGAATCAGCCGGCGCTTCGGGGTCGGAGATGCCACTGTCAACAGCCTCCGAATCACCGACCGTCTGATCGGTGACGTCGGTTTCGGTCTCGCTGATCTCAGCGTCGTTCTCGGGGGTGCTCACTGCAGCCCACGCTCCCTTTCCTCGAAGCGGCCGTGCGGGTGATTACCCGAACAGCCACAAAACGGCCTTTGCAAAGCCCAGATCCAGCCCGGAGATGAACGCGACCATGATGATCACGAAGATCAGCACGACGATCGTGTACTGAATCAGCTGCTTGCGAGTAGGCCAGATGACCTTCTTTAGCTCGCTGACAACCTGCTTGAGGAAGATCCACAACCGGATGAAGGGATTGTGGCTGTCCTCGGGCCGGACTCGCTTGCGTTTGCCGTCTTTCTTTTTGTCTTTGGTCTTTTCCTTGGTGGCGACGGCCGATCCCGCTGAATCGTCGTCGTCGCTCTTCGTCAGGTTCGTCCGTTTGCCACGCGGCGAACGCTTACCCGTCGGGCGAGCCGCCGTCTGAGTGTCCCCGTCGGAGACGTTCTCAGCATCGGACTCGTCCACCGAACCGGCTTCGCCGTCGACTGAGGTGTCGACCTCGACCTCGTCGTTCGACTCGGCCGCGCTCTTGGCGCGTTCGGCACGGTCGCGCTTGCTCAACTTGATCCTCTCGTGGCTGAAGTCGGATGTTCGGCGGCAGGCGATGTGCCTGGGCACCGAACAGCTGACATCGGGTGCCCTGAGGTGCCGACGTGCACACCGTCAAGGGCAGGGGCGACAGGACTTGAACCTGCAACCTGCGGTTTTGGAGACCGCTGCTCTGCCAGTTGAGCTACGCCCCTTTGGGACGGCGAGTTACTCGGTGACCACCTTGCGATGGTCTCGAGGCCACGTCGACCCGGTGTCTGCACTACACAAAACCAACGCGCCACCCTCAGGGCAGCGCGCAAGTGTGAGTAGAACTCAGACTATTGAAGTGTACGTCACCGGGCGGGTTGAACTCCAACTCGGTGATGACCCGCGGAAACCGCAGGTCATCCGTACCGACGATCAATTGAACTGCACGCTGACGAGTGCTCGTCCGAAAATCTTGCGGTCACCCTGCTTCGCGACGATCGAGATCTGGCCGCGGCGGGTGTCGGGATCAAGCGACTTCACCTTGCCGGTGAAGTCGACGGCCGCGAAGTCATCAGCCGGTACGTATACCGGGCTGGTGAACCGCACGTTGTATTCGTAGATGGCCGCCGGGTCGCCGATGAACTCGCCGATGAAACTGGCTCCGAGACCCATGGTCTGCATGCCGTGGGCCACCACGTCCTGCAGGCCGGCCACCTTGGCGACCTCGTCGCTGTAGTGGATCGGGTTCGGATCGCCTGCCACACCCGCGTAGTTGATCAGGTTTCCGCGGGTCAGCTTGAATGTCCGCGCGGGGAGTTCTTGTCCGACCGTCAGCGTGTCGAAATCGATTGCGGCATAAGGCTTTGGATCAACAGCCGGGTCCGGGTCGGTGTAGCGGGCGAATGGGCCGTTGACGGTCTTGCCCGGGTCGATGCCGGGGGGCTCGCTCATCATCACGTGTTCGATCTTGTCGACCAGCGCGGGGTCGACCTCGATGGCGGCCCTCGCGGCAAGGCTCGTCCACGTGGTCATCACGGGCTCGTTGTGCTGATTCCAGACGACGTTCTTGGTGACCATCAGGTCGGTGCCCGACATCTGTCGGAACGAGTCGAGGGACACGTCGCAGATCAGGTGGTCGCCGACCTTGATGGGCCGGTGGAACACCAGCCGCTGATCGCTCTGCATGATCTGCCAGAGGTCGTAGCCGGTGATGACGTCTTCGAAGAGGCGCCGCTGGGCGATGATCCCGAGGACGGATACGAACGTGGGCGCGGCGACGAGGGTGTCGTGGCCCATCTCACGGGCCTTGGCCTCGTTCCAGTGGACGGGGTTGGTGTCCTGGACGGCGCGGGCATGCTCGCGCACCTTCTCGCGGCCGACCTCGTAGTAGTCGTCGACGGTGTACTTGTACCCCACCAGCGCCTGCGTGTGTTCGGCGATTTCTTCGGGGGTCAGCTTGACGCCGTCCCGGATCGCCTGGATGCGCTCGGCAGCTTGGGCTTCGCTCACATTCGTCACTAAACCGACCTCTGACTTTCGACTTTTCGTCGACTCCGGCGGCTTGTCGATGTGGGCCGCGCCGCGGGTGCCGTGGCTACTCCCGGACAAATCGTCGGCTGGGAAGAGCCGACTTCGTTGGGGTGCCGCAGTGGCCCCCGCTGCGCAGGCGGCCTAGAACGGCCGCCCGGCGTGGGAGTTAGCGCGATTCCTTGTGGTTCTGGTGCTTGCCGCAGTTCGGGCAGAACTTCTTGATCTCGAGGCGATCGGGATCGTTGCGACGGTTCTTCTTGGTGATGTAGTTGCGGTGTTTGCAAACCTCGCAGGCCAAGGTGATCTTGGGGCGCACGTCTGTTGAGGAGGCCACGGGATTGCCTTTCAGGTGGATCGTGTGGTGTACCACCGTGAGGCGGTACTTGTGGCGCATCGTCGCAAGACGACACTTCGTAGCGCGTCGTCGGAGACGACACTTCGTAGCGCGTCGTCGGAGACGACACTTCGTAGCGATGGCCGGACTCGAACCGGCGACCTAACGATTATGAGTCGTTCGCTCTAACCAACTGAGCTACACCGCCATGGCCCCGATTCCAGGTCCGACAGCGCGTCTGGCATCAGCTGCGCCGCTGCCCAGGATCTGAGTCCAGCGAGCCCCCTGACGGAATCGAACCGTCGACCTTTTCCTTACCATGGAAACGCTCTACCGACTGAGCTAAGGGGGCGTTCGCTTTCCATGTGCTGCCTATCTGGCAACGCACGAAGAGCCTTAACGAGATTACACAGCGGCGCTGGTACACGCCAAATCGCCTCTGTAGTTGTCTCGCCGCACCAAACGACCTCGGGCCGGTTCACCCAGCTCGAGGCCCCCCCGTTCTCGAGGTCACTGTCTGGTGCTGTGGCAGGTATAGGATTCGAACCTATGTAGCTTGCGCGACGGATTTACAGTCCGCTCCCTTTGGCCGCTCGGGCAACCTGCCGGGCTACTTTCCGTAGTCTTTTGGACCGGCGGAAAGCAACGCCGCAAAGAATACAACGGGCATGGCCCCTGAGCACAAATGCCCTGCGTATGGGCGCCTGTTTCGGCCCCGGAGACCATCGGGCCCATCACTGCCGAGCGCGGCGACTAGGCTTGTCGGTTATGGCAGATTCATCGTTCGACGTGGTCAGCAAGCTCGATCGGCAGGAAGTCGACAACGCCCTCAATCAGGCGGCGAAAGAGTTGTCGCAGCGGTACGACTTCCGGGGCACCAACACCAAGATCGAGTGGTCGGGTGAAGAGAACATCGTGATCACCTCCGACGCCGAGGAGCGCGCCCAGGCGGGCCTGGAGGTCTTCAAGGAGAAGCTCATCCGGCGCGACATCTCTTTGAAGGCTTTCGACGCCGGCGAGGTCGTCGCTTCGGGCAAGACCTACAAGATCACCGGGACTCTGGTGCAGGGCATCGACTCGGAGAAGGCCAAGAAGATCACCAAGGCGATCCGCGACGAGGGACCCAAGGGCGTCAAGGCGCAGATTCAGGGTGAGGAGCTGCGCGTCTCCAGCAAGAAGCGCGACGACCTGCAGGCCGTGATCACGCTCCTGAAGAACAAGGATTTCGAGATCGCCCTGCAGTTCGTGAATTACCGCTAGTCCCACGCACCGACATCGTCCCGCTTGCAGGGCGCGGAGGGTACATACCCCTTGCGTTCCCACCAACGGGACGATTGTGGTGGCTTCTCGACGTCGTCAGCGGTGTGGGCCGGCCATCTCTTCCAGACGCCTGATGCGGTCCTGCATCGGAGGGTGCGTGGAGAACAGCTTGCCCACCCGCTCGCCGGCCCGGAACGGGTTGGCGATCATCAGGTGGGACTGGGCGGCGAGGTCGGGATTCGGCGGGAGCGGGGCGACCTGCACCCCGCCGGAGATCTTGCGCAGCGCGGACGCAAGGGCCAGTGGGTCGCCGGTGAGCTCTGCACCCGAGGCATCGGCCTGGTATTCGCGTGACCGCGACACCGCGAGTTTGATCACCGTTGCTGCGATCGGGCCCAGGAATGTGATGAGCAACAACATGATTGGGTTGGCGCCACCCTCGCGGTTGCTGCCGAAGAAGAACGCGAAGTTGGCGATGCCGCTGATCACCGCAGCCATCGCACCGGCCACCGACGAGATGAGGATGTCGCGGTTGTAGACGTGTGACAGTTCGTGGCCGAGGACGGCCCGGAGCTCGCGTTCGTCGAGGATCTGCAGGATTCCTGCGGTGCAGCAGACTGCGGCGTTCTTCGGATTACGTCCCGTGGCAAAGGCGTTCGGCGCCTCGGTGGGGCTCACGTACAACGCGGGCATGGGCTGACGCGCCACTGTCGCAAGCTCGCGGACGATCCGGTACAGCGCCGGCGCCTGCACCTCGGTGACGGGCTGTGCATGCATGGCCTTGAGCGCCATCTTGGCGCTGTTGAAGTAGATGTAGGCGTTGAATCCGACCGCAGCCACCACGGCGACGAACAGGATGGCGGGACTGCGAAACGCTGCCCCGATCCCGACGATGATCGCCGACATGAAACCGAGCAGCAGGACGGTCTTCAGGCCGTTGGCATGACCACTCATCCATCACTCCCGTCTGTACACACGGCAGCACAACGATCGGGCCCGACCTCACGGTTCCCGACCCCGGGCCGGTCAGAGCCGGACCACGGAGCAGATCAGCCGATTCGGTCGATGGTGTAGCGAACCAGCGAGCTCATCGCATCGTGTGCGGGCCCAGCGGGGAGCTGGGCCAGTTCGGCATCGGCCGCGTCGGCATACCCCTGGAGGGTGGCTCGGGCCTTGGCCAGACCCGCCGATTTGTTCAGGAGTTCGAGCGCTTCGGCGACCTCGGCGTCGTCGGTGAGCGGCCGGGGCGTGCCGTCGGCGGCGAGGACCAACTCGCGCAACCGGGTTTCGTCGGGGTCTGCGATGGCGTAGAGCACCGGTAGGGTGTGCACGCCTTCGCGCAGATCGGTTCCCGGGTTCTTGCCCGAGTCGCCGGCCACCGAGCTGATGTCGATGATGTCGTCGCTGACCTGGAAAGCGGTCCCGATCGAGTCTCCGAGCCGGGACAGGCGTTCGATCTGCTCTTCGTCCGCACCCGAGGACATCGCGCCGAACCGGCCACTGGCCGCGATCAGCGAACCGGTCTTCTCCCAGACCACTTTCAGGTAGTGGTCGACGGGGTCGAGCTTGCCCTGCGAGCCCACGGTTTCACGCATCTGTCCGGTGACCAGCTCGGCGAAGGTGTCGGCGATGATGCGGACGGCGTGCGGCCCGAGGGTGGAGACCAGGCGCGAAGCCCGCGCGAACAAGAAGTCCCCGGACAGGATGGCAACGCTGTTGCCCCACCGACTGTTGGCGCTGACGGCACCGCGCCGCAGCTCGGCCTCGTCCATCACGTCGTCGTGGTACAGCGTCGCCAGGTGGATCATCTCCACGACGGTCGCCGAGATGATGACCTCGTGGGCGTGTGGGTTGGGGCCGAAATGGGCCGACAGGATCGAGAAGATCGGCCGGAACCGTTTGCCACCGGCCTTGGCCAGATGCGTGGCCGCCTCGGTCAGGAAGTCCTCACCAGAGGACAACTCCTCGAGCAGCAGCTTCTCGACGCTCTCCAGCGACCTGCCCACATCTGCGGCAAAGTCTTCCGAACCCATATCCAGACCCGCGAACGTCGTCTTCACGCCTGACCAGCTCCTGTCATAGGACGAGCCTAATGGTGCGCGATACTTGCCGGGTGAGTGCACCCATCCCATATCCGTCACGCACCCAGGTGCTTGTGGTCGGCGCAGGTCCCGGCGGCTCGGCCGCGGCGTATGCGGCAGTCCGGGCGGGGTACGAGGTGACTCTGCTCGACTCGGCGGTGTTCCCGCGGGACAAGACGTGCGGCGACGGACTGACGCCTCGCGCCATTGCCGAACTCGATGCCCTCGGCCTCGGCGACGCGTTCTCGGGTCCACGAATTCTCGGACTTGACATGCAGGGTTGGGGCGGCCGTCAACTCGTCCGCTGGCCGTCGAAGTCGGACCATTTCCCCGATTACGGCAGCGCTGTCGCCCGCACCGAACTCGACGACCGGATCCGCGTTCATGCCGTGGAGGCGGGCGCGACGATGGTGTCGGGCACCAAAGCGGTCGGTGCCACGGTCGTCGACGGCAAAGTGACTGCCGTGCAGGTCAATACAGACGACGGTCCCGCGGAGATCAAGGTCGACAAGCTCATCGTCGCCGATGGGGTGCGCTCGGCGTTGGGCAATGCGCTGGGACGGTCGTGGCATCGCACCACCGCTTACGGCGTGGCCGCGCGGGCCTACGTGCAGTCCGAACGCTGCAACGACCCCTGGATGGGGTCGCACCTGGAATTGCGCGGCACCGATTCCGAACTGTTGCCCGGATACGGCTGGGTTTTCCCACTGGGTTCGGAGACCGGGCTGGTCAACATCGGGGTGGGTGCCCTTGCGACGGACAAACGCCCGGCGAGCATGGCGCTGCGCCCAATCATCGAGCACTACACCAACTCTCAGCGTGAGGACTGGCGGCTCAGCGGCGAGCCGATGCGCATCGCCTCGGCGCTGTTGCCGATGGGCGGAGCGGTCAGCAACGTCGCGGGAGCGAATTGGGTATTGATCGGCGATGCGGCCGCCTGCGTCAACCCACTCAACGGCGAGGGCATCGACTACGCGCTGGAGACCGCCCGGCTGGCCGTCGAAGTACTTGACCAGCAAGACCTTTCGGCTCTCTGGCCGGACCTGCTCCGGTCGCGGTACGCGTTGGCATTCTCCGCCGCCCGACGACTCGCTGCCGTCCTGACCGTACCGCGGGTGGTGCCCGTCCTGGGCCGCCCGGGCATCCGCTCGGCAGCG
Source organism: Williamsia sp. R60 (assembly GCF_054063855.1). Classification (NCBI taxonomy): domain Bacteria; kingdom Bacillati; phylum Actinomycetota; class Actinomycetes; order Mycobacteriales; family Nocardiaceae; genus Williamsia; species Williamsia sp. R60. The sequence continues at coordinate 546,497 of NZ_JBSSGR010000001.1, read as the reverse complement.
CTGATGTCGATGGTGGTGCGGGTGATGGGAAATCTGATCACCGAGGACGACAGCGACCTGATCGCCCGGGCCTGGCGCGTTGCCGGCATGACCAGCAGCGCACTCGACTCCCGCCCGCCTTTCACCTGACCCGTCCCCCGACCCCGATCTTGGTGGGTTCGGGTGAGTGTTTGCCCAGGTGGGACTCACCCGAACCCACCAATTCCGGGCTAGCGTGGCTTGATGCCTCGGTGGAGAGCGGTGATGCCGAAGGTGAGGTTGCGCCAGCGGACGTGCTCGAAACCTGCGGACTTCATCCGCTGCGCAAGGGCGGCCTGATCGGGCCATTCGCGGATCGACTCCGCAAGGTACACATAGGCATCCGGATTGCTGGACACCTTCCTGGCGACCGAGGGCAGCGCCTTCATCAGGTACTCCATGTAGACCACGCGCATCGGCGCGAACACCGGTGTGGAGAACTCGCAGATCACTACTCGCCCACCGGGTTTGAGAACCCGGAACAGTTCTGCGAACGCCTGGTCGACGTCGTTCACGTTGCGCAGACCGAAGGAGATGGTCGCGGCATCGAAGGACTCGTCTCCGAACGGCAGATGCAACGCATCGGCCCCGACCTTCGGTACCGACCGCCGGGCGCCGGCCTTGAGCATGCCCATGGAGAAATCGGCGGCCACACAGTCCGCACCCGAGCGGGCGAGCTCTTCGGTGGACACCGCGGTACCGGCGGCGAGATCGAGCACCACATCGCCGGGTCCGAGGGCAAGCGCCTTGCGGGTGGCGACCCGCCATCCCCTGTCCTGACCGAACGAGAGCACCGTGTTCGTCAGGTCGTAGCGGCCGGCCACTCCGTCGAACATGGCCGCGACGTCGGCGGGATCCTTGGCCAGCGATGCACGAGACATAACGGCCACCGTACCGGCTGGAGAAGAGTCCCCGTGAAACTCTATGCCGACCGCCGACGCAACAGGTCGTCGCGGCCGAGGACGTCGTCGTAATGCCAGATCAGCTGGTCAGCAATGGCCGACCAGGTGCGTCCGCGCACGCTGCGCCGGGCCGCGGCGCCGAACTCGTCACGGGTCCTCTTGTCCTGCAAGGTCGCGATGGCGTCAACGAGCCGGGGCGAGAAGTCTTCGACGCCGAGCAGGTACCCGGTCCGGCAGTGGGTGATCAGGTCACGCGGACCGCCGGCGTCGGGCCCGATCGCGGGAACACCACTGGCCAGGGCCTCCTGCACCGCCTGGCAGAACGTCTCGTGTTCGCCCGCGTGCACGAAGACGTCGAGGCTGGCGTAGGCGCGGGCGAGGTCGAGACCGCCCAGTTCTCCGGTGAACACCGCGTCGGGCATCAGCTTGCCGAGCCGATCGCGTTCGGGTCCCCCGCCCACGATCACCAGTTGCACGTCCGAACGCCCGGACAGCACCGCGAGGCGCTCGACGTGCTTTTCGGGCGCCAATCTGCCGACGAAACCGACGATCAACTTGCCCTGTGGGCTCCACTTCGACCGCAATGATTCGTCACGTCGGTCGGGATGGAACCGTTCGGCATCAACACCTCTGCCCCACTGGAACACCCGTGGGATCCCGTGATCTCGAAGGGCTTTCACCGACACGGTGGACGGCGCAAGAGTGCGGTCGCAGGCGGTGTGGAGTTTGCGGGTCCAAGCCCAGGCAGCGCGGGTGCCTAGTTTCATCCCGTAGCTCGCCGCAAAGCCCGCGACATCGGTCTGGAACACGGCCACCGACGGCACGTCGAGGCGCCGTGCTGCGGCAGCCCCCGCGGCCCCGACCACAAACGGTGATGCCAGGTGCACCACGTCCGGCTCGAAATCGGCGAGTGCGCGGAACATCGACGGCGCGGGCACACCGACAGGAAGTGAACTGACCTTCGGGACCATCACCGAAGGGATGTAGTGGACAGGAGCGCCGGAGACCTCGTCCGGCCCACGCGACTGCTCGTCGCCCTTGCTCGCCGACCGAGGAAGGGCCGGCGCGATGATCATGGCTTCGTGCCCGGTGTGCTCAAAATGCTCGGCCACCCGCAGCACGGAGTTCACCACGCCGTTCATGTTCGGGAGAAAGCTCTCCGCGACGATTGCGACTCGCACGGTGCCAGTGTGGGCACCGGACCTGTCAGGAGGTCTGCGACGCCGTGACCGGAGGCCGAACCGTAGGTGAACGTCCATTGGCGCGGCGACGGTGTGTTTCGGCCAGCAGCACCATGATCGCCGCGATGGCGAGCCATGAATACACCAGTACCGACAGTGCGGGCAGGATGGACAGACTTGCGTCGCGTCCGGCCACCCGGACCAGCTCGGGGTTGGTCGAGGAGTATTCGATGCTGATCCGCTGCCCCTCGGTCAGTCGTCCGGGATAGAACACCCCGAGCCTGGGACTGCGGAAGATGCCGTCCGGCGTCGAGAAGCTGACGGTGGCCTTGGTGGGGCTGGCGCTGACCACATCGGCCACGGCGGTGGCCTTGTCGTCGTCGATCAGCGCATCGTCGCGATACGAACCGGCGACCATCACGGCCATCATGATGGTCACCAGGACCCCGACCGTGAGTAGTCCGATCTGTACTCGGCGCAGCACGGTAGCGGACATGCAGGCCACAATAGCGACCCCCGCCGCCTGCCCACCGAACCGTGTGACCGCCGGCTCATCAGGGCAACAATGTTGTTCATCCAACATTGAGCCCGAGTTACCCGTAATATCCCGGGACCAGTGGCCGCTGCGCTGAAACCCTCGGGCGTTGGTTGCGGTCGCTCAGTCTCGTTGATTGGACCTTTCATGGCCGACCTCAAACCCTATTTCGACGACGTCCAAGCTCATTACGATCTGTCGGACGACTTCTTCGCACTGTTCCTCGATCCGACGCGGACGTACAGCTGCGCCTACTTCGAGCAGGACGACTACACGCTGGAGCAGGCTCAGCGAGCGAAAGTCGATCTGGCACTGGGCAAATGCGACCTCCAGCCGGGCATGCGCCTGCTCGACATCGGTTGCGGATGGGGCGCCACGGTGATGCGGGCAGTGGAGGGGTACGGCGTCGACGCGGTGGGACTCACGTTGTCGCAGAATCAATTCGAGTATGTTGAAGGGCTCATCGACGACCGCGGTTGGCCCTCGGAACGGGCTTCGGTGCGTTTGCAGGGATGGGAAGAGTTCAACGAACCGGTCGACCGCATCGTCAGCATCGGCGCGTTCGAACACTTCCGCAAGGAACGGTACGACGCGTTCTTCGAGAAGTCGTTCTCACTCCTGCCCTCGGGCGGTCGAATGTTGTTGCACACCATCGTCGGTCACAATCGGCACGACATCCGAGACAAGGGTCTGCCGATCGACCGCAAGCTCCTCGAGTTCACGCGGTTCATCACCCGGGAGATCTTCCCGGGTGGGCAACTGCCGGAACCGAAGTGGGTTGTCGAGGGCGCCGAACGTGTCGGGTACACGGTCGACCGGGTGCACCCACTCCAGCTGCACTACGCACGAACACTCGACCTCTGGTCGGCCGCGTTGGAGCGCCGACATGACGAAGCGGTCGAGATCGCCTCGCAGGAAACGTTCGACACGTACATGAAGTACCTCACCGGGTGCGCAGAGCTGTTCCGGCAGGGCTACGTCGACGTCATGCAGTTCACCCTGCTCAAGCCGTGATCCACCACCCGCGAACCGAAAGGGCCCGATCGGTCTAGAGGCGCGCCTTGATGGCGGCATGCACCGACCGCAGCGACGCGCGGTCGGTGCGTACCTCCACCACGTCGATGCCCTCGCCGGCAGCGCTCAGTGCCGCGGGCAGCTCGGCCGGCGTCACCAGCGAATGCCTCGTACCGAAGCCCGCGCAGACCGACGCCAGGTCGGTGCGGTGTGGAGTACCGAACACCCGCTCGTGCGCGCCGAGGTAGTCGGGCCCGTCGAAGCGGGGGTCGCCCTGCTCGAGCAACCCGAAGATCCCGCCGCCGTCGTCGTTGGCCACCACGATGGTCAGCCGGCCCGGTCGCGGCTCGGCCGGGCCGATCAACAGACCCGTCGCGTCGTGCACGAACGTCAGATCACCCATCAACGCCACGGTGCGCACATCACGGGCCAACGCGGCCCCGATCGCCGTGGAGACGTTGCCGTCGATGCCTGCCACACCCCGGTTGGACAGCACCCGGACGTCTGGTCCCACCCGGCCGGCCAGGGCGACGTCGCGGATCGGGTTCGATGCCCCGACCACGAGCTGCTCACCCGGCGACATCGCGGCACTGACAACCCGGGCCACGTGTAACCCGGTGGGCAGGTCGGTGGCATCGAGGACGGCGTCCACCGCCCCGACCGCTCGTTGATGTGCGGCGGCGCAGTCCTTCAGCCAGTCCTCGTCGGGCTCACCGGTGGTGATGGCTCGCGAACCCGTCGCCAGGACATTGCCGGAGACGTCCGGCCACCGCGGCCCGGTTGTCAGCGCATACACCCTGATCGACGGGTTTGCGAGCAGCGTCGACACCTGGCGGTGCAGGGTGGGCCGGCCGCAGATGATGGCCTGGGTGGGCCTTACCGCGGTGAGAGCCAGCGGATGCAGCGGGTTCTCGGGGGCAGGTGCCGTCGGTTCGGCGACCGTGGGCAACGCTGCGAGTTCGGGACGGTGTCCGGCGCCGTGCCCGGAGACCACCACGGTGGGCTCGCTGAGGTCGATCTCCACCGGTACGTCCAGCTTCCCGACGGCTGTCGCGGTCCACGGCGCGTTGCCGGGTCGGCCGCTGTAGGTGCCGAGGTCGTCGTGCGGTCCGACGCCGGGTTCGGGCACGAGCGGTTCGCGCAACGGGATGTCGAACTGGACGGGGCCCGCGTTGCCGGTGCGGGCTCCGCGCGCCGCGGCCAGCACGCGTCCGACGGCCGAGCGCCACTGACTGTTGGTATCGAGGTTCTGTTCGGCGAGGCCCAGGCTGATGGCGGCACGCACCTGCGTGCCGAAGATCCCGAACTGTTCGATGGTCTGGTTGGCACCCGAGCCGAGGAGTTCATACGGCCTGTTGGCGCTGACCACCACCAGCGGTACACGTGCATAGTTGGCCTCGAACACCGCCGGGCTCATGTTGGCGACCGCGGTACCGCTGGTCATCACGATGGGCACCGGCTGCCCGGAGGCGACAGCCAGACCCAGTGCGAGGTAGCCGGCCGTGCGCTCGTCCACCCGGACGTGGAGCCGCAGTCGGCCCGCTGCGTCGGCGGCGTGCAGGGCGAAGGCGAACGGTGCATTACGTGAACCGGGGCACAGCACCGCCTCGCGTACGCCGCCGCGGATCATCTCGTCGACGATCACTCGGGCCTGCAGAGTCGAGGGATTCATTACTTCAGGCTAACCGCGGTCGGGGCGGCGGTCCCGGCCCGATCGGATGCGCCACACGGCCGGTGCTGTCGGGAGAGCACGGGTAGCGTCGGGGCGGTGATTGGATTACCGAGCTCGGTCACTGCGCTGCTGTTCGATCTCGACGGGGTGCTCACCAGTACCGCAGTCATCCACAGCCAGGCGTGGAAGCAGGCATTCGACACCTTCCTCCAGACCTATCCGGCCGGTGACGCCACCCAGAAGCGGCCGTTCGACCAGAACGATTACCTGCAATACGTGGACGGCCGCTCCCGGGACGATGGCATCACCACGTTCTTGCGGTCACGGAACATAACGTTGCCACCGGGCAGCCCGGACGACGGCCCGCACGACGCCACCGTCGCCGGCATCGGCAACACCAAGAACGCCCTGTTCCTCGAGATCCTCAAAACCACAGGCGCACAGGCGTATCCCGATGCCGTCGCCTATCTGAAAGCAGCCCAGGAGGCACAGTTGGCCATCGCCGTCGTGACGTCGTCGAAGAACGGCGCGGAGATCCTGCGTGCGACGGGGCTCGAGTCCTACGTGCAGGCCCGCGTGGACGGATTGGTGATCGCCGAACAGGGGCTGGCGGGCAAGCCGGCGCCGGACTCGTTTCTCGCCGGGGCGAAGGCGCTCGGCGTGGCCCCCGCTCAGGCGGCCGTCTTCGAGGACGCCGTCTCAGGCGTGCAGGCCGGCCATGCCGGAGCTTTCGGTCATGTGGTGGGCGTCGACCGCACCGACGGCGACACGCACCGGCACGAACTGAAACAGGCGGGCGCTGATGTGGTTGTCGATGCCCTGACCGAATTGCTGGATCCCCGATGAGCCAGGGCGGCGGCCTGGAGGTCGCGCCGTGGCAGCTGATCTGGCGCGGAACGAAGGCCGACGAGCTCGCACACATCGAGTCGATCTTCGCGCTCTCCAACGGCCACATCGGTTTACGCGCCTGTCTCGAGGAGGCCGAGCCGGTGTTCAATCCCGGCACCTACCTCAACGGCTATTACGAACGGCGCGAATTGCCCTATGCCGAAGCCGGTTACGGCTATCCCGAGGACGGGCAGACCGTGGTCAACGTGACAAACGGGAAGATCATCCGCCTGCTCGTCGAGGACGAGCCGATGGATCTGCGGTACGGCAGCACCCAGGAACACGAGTGGACCCTCGACTTTCGCGCCGGAACCCTGCAGCGGGTCACCGAATGGACCTCGCCCACCGGGCGACGGGTGCGGGTGCGCACCGAACGACTCGTGTCGTTCACCGAGCGTGCGGTCGCGGCCATCCGCTACGAGGTCGAACCCCTCGACCACGACATGGAGCTGGTGCTGCAGTCGGATCTGCTCGCCAACGAGTCGACGCCACAACAGGGTAAGGACCCGCGGGTCTCCGCGGCGCTCGATCGTCCGCTGGTGGCCGACTTTGCCGAAGCGCACGGGCATCGTGCCGTACTCGGGCATCACACCAGGGAGTCCGGGCTGCGTATGGCGGCCGCCATGGACCATGAACTCGACGCCCCGAACTCGGTGAGCTGCGAGGTCCTCAGCGGCGACCTGGCCCGTCTCACGGTCACCGCCAACGTGGAGGTGGGGCACAAGATCACGCTCACCAAATACCTGGCGTATGGCTGGTCCAGTCAGAGGTCCCCGTCTGCTCTGCGGGCCCAGGTCGACGCTGCCCTGGCCACCGCGCTCGACAACGGCTGGGACGAGCTGCTCGCACGCCAGCGCCGGTACCTCGACGACTTCTGGTCCGCCGCCGACGTCAGGATCGACGGCGATGCCGAACTCCAGCAGGCGATCCGGTTTGCCCTCTTCCACGTGCTGCAGGCCGGGGCACGCGGCGAAACCCGGGCGATCCCGGGCAAGGGACTCACCGGTCCCGGCTACGACGGTCACGCGTTCTGGGACACCGAGACGTATGTGCTGCCGGTCCTGACCTACACGGTGCCCGCCGCAGCGGCCGACGCCCTGCGATGGCGGCACTCCACGCTCGACAAGGCCAAGAGCCGCGCCCGCGAACTCGGTCAGGTCGGCGCGATGTTCCCGTGGCGTTCGATCAATGGCGAGGAATGCTCGAGCTATTGGCCGGCAGGCAGTGCTGCCGTGCACGTCAACGCCGACATCGCCTATGCCGTGGCGCAGTACGTCGCGGCGACCGGTGATGTGCAGTTCGAGGTCGACCACGGCCTCGAATTGCTTGTGGAAACCGCTCGTTCGTGGGTGTCGCTCGGACATCACGACCTGCACGGCCACTTCCGAATCGACGGGGTGACCGGGCCCGACGAATACTCTGCGGTCGCAAACAACAATCTATACACGAACCTGATGGCGCAGAAGAACTTTCGCGACGCCGCAGAGGCCTGCACTCGCCATCCCTCGGATGCGCGACAACTCGGGGTGAACGACGAGGAGACGGCGCACTGGAAGGACTGCGCTGCGCGGATGACCGTTCCATACGATTCCTCACTCGAGGTCCATCAGCAGAGTGAGTCCTTCACCAGGCAGGCGCTCTGGGACTTCGACAACACCCCGGCCGACAATTATCCGCTGTTGTTGAACTACCCCTACCAGGATCTGTATCGCAAACAGGTTGTGAAGCAGGCAGATCTGGTACTCGCGATGTACCTGCGGGGCGATGCGTTCACCCCCGAACAGAAGAAGCGGAACTTCGACTACTACGAGTCGCTCACCGTGCGCGACTCGTCGCTGTCAGCCTGCGCACAATCGGTGATCGCGGCCGAGGTCGGCTATCTCGACCTGGCCTTCGACTATCTGGTGGAGGCTGCGCTCACCGATCTGCATGACCTGCACCAGAACTCGTCGAGTGGGCTTCACATCGCCTCACTCGCGGGCACCTGGCTCTGCTGCGTCGCCGGGTTCGGCGGGATGCGCGACCACCACGGGACAATCTCATTCGCGCCGCGATTGCCCTCACGCCTGAACCGGATGGTGTTTCGCTTGGCGGTGGGCACAGGGTGCATTGAAGTCCAGATCGATGCCGATGCGGCCACTTACCAATTGGTGCACGGCGACAAGATGGAACTGGTGCATCACGGCGAGGCATTCGTCTTGAACGATGAGCCGATCACACTGGCCATTCCACCGACCCGCGCCGGAGAGCCTCCGACGCAACCGGTCGGACGCGAGCCGTATCGGAGATCGTCGACGGTCTGACCCGGGCAGCACCACCGGTTGTCACTCCGTCGACGCCGCAACCTTTTCGAGAACCGGCACGCAGAGCATCAGCAGCCCACGTTCGGTGTCGGACAAGTCGTTCACGGCCTCGGCAAGCCACTCGTCGCGTTGCCTGCGGTCGGCTTCGAGCAGTGGCACCGCCGCCTCGGTCAGTTCGACCAACTGCCTGCGGCGGTCCAGGGTGTCGGTACGCCGGGTGATGAGCCCGAGGTCTTCGAGACGGTTCATGCTCAAGGTCAGTGATTGCACTTTCACCTGCGCTCGTTCCGCCAACTCGGCGACCGTGCTCACCCCGTTGCGGTCGAGGTCGCCGAGGAGGGCCACCTGCGTCATCGTGAGTCCGTGGGCGGGCCGATGTCTGCGCGCCTGCCGGGTAACCGCCATCATCGCCTCCCGAAGACGCGTCGCATCCTCGGTATCCAACACTCCTGCCGCCTGGTCAGCTCTGGACATACCAAGATCATACTTGGTTTTCACACTGTTCTTCCTGAGTAGAGATAGAAAAATCGCAAGCGTAAACTTGCAATCGTGATGCGGTGGATCGGATTGATGATGTGCACCGCCGTGGCGAGTGTCGGCCTGTCCGTGGCCGGGGTCCCCTCGGCGGCGCTGTTCGCCGGCCTCGTGGTGGCAGCAATCCTGGCCGTCGTCGGGTGGGCACCGCGGGCCCGTGGCGACAAACCTCCCATGCCCCGGCCGATCGGGCTGGCGGCCCAGGGAGTGCTCGGTGTGTACATCGGCACGTTGATCTCCACCGACACCCTCTCGGGCATCGGCTCGGATTGGCCTGCCGTGCTGTCCATGGCCCTTGCAACACTTGTGCTCTCGGTGGTCGGCGGGGCACTGCTCGGACTGCATCGCAATGTCGATTCGCTGACCGGGTCGCTTGCCCTGGTGGCAGGCGGGGCTTCGGGCCTGGTGGCCCTGGCCAGAGAACTGGGTGGGGACGAGCGCATCGTTGCCGTTGTCCAATATCTTCGCGTCGCGATCATCACGATGTCGATGCCGCTCGTGGCGATCTTCGTGTACGGGAAGTCGGTATCTGGTGGCGGAGGCGAGTTCTCGGAGAATCACGGCAACCCATGGTGGGGTCTACTCGTCCTCGCGGTGTGCATGGTCGTCGGCTATGGGGTCGGCCGAGTCATCCGATTGCCTGCGGCGGGGCTGCTCGGCCCGCTCATCTTGTCGGTCGCCGGAGAATTGCTCGGGATCACCACCGCCGCCGCAATTCCGGTCGTACTGGTGCAGATCGCCTATGCGGTGATCGGTTGGCAGGCCGGGCTCGGTTTCACCAAGTCGGCCCTGGTGGCCATCGCCAGAATCCTGCCGTTCGCCACCGTACTCATCGTTGCGATCGCCGCGGCGTCAGCTGGGCTGGGCGCATTGCTGAGTCTGTGGACGGGCGAGTCGATGTTCGACAGCTACCTCGCCACCACTCCCGGCGGCATCTATGCAGTGCTCGCGACGGCGTCGGCCACCGGCGGAAATCTGGCCTTCATTGTCGCGGCCCAAATGCTTCGGGTACTCATCATGTTGTTCGTCGCGCCGTTTGCTGCGCGCGCGTATCAATGGTTGCTTCGGCGCCGTCATTCTGCCGCCGCATCAGAGGTCGTGTCGGTGTAGTCACACCTAACCGTCCTTGCGGCCCAGGTCACAGCCTATTTGTTTAGCGTTTTGCAACAAGGGTATTCGATCTCATGCGGCTCCCTGGCGCACGAACGGCCAAAACAGCGGGAGACGTGAGTTCGGCCGATCGTCGAAGACATCGACGGGGCATGCCGGGCTGGTACGGGGGCGTAATGGAGCCAAAATGATCATTCTGGGACTGCTTCTGCTGATTCTGGGTCTTGTATTCAGCATCAACATTCTTTACATCGTCGGAGCCATCTTGATCGTGGTCGGGGCTGTGCTCTGGATCCTCGGCGCGACCGGTCGCAAGGTCGGTGGACGAGCGCACTACTACTGACGTCTGCCGCGGCTTCGCCGCCAGACACCACAACTGACGAGACGCGGTTGGCGAGATCTTTCGCCGGCCGCGTCTCGCGTCAGTAAGGTCGGGGTCATGAGTGATCGGGAGTTCGACGTCATCGTTTTCGGGGCCACGGGATTTGTCGGCAAGCTGACTGCCGCCTACCTGGCCGAGCTCGCACCAGCGGGCACCAAGATCGCACTTGCCGGCCGCAGTGAACACAAGTTGGCCCAGGTGCGCTTCGACCTGCCGGCACCGGCGGATACCTGGCCCCTCGTGGTCGCCGACATCAACTCCCCCGCCTCCCTCGATGCGATGGCCGCTCGCACTCGCGTCATCTGCACCACGGTCGGCCCCTACCTCAAGTTCGGCGAGAGCGTGCTGGCCGCTGCCGCCAACGCGGGCACCGATTACGTCGACCTCACCGGCGAGGTGCCCTTCGTACGCCTGTCGATCGACAAGTACGGCGAGCAGGCCGAGGCGAGCGGTGCACGTATCGTGCACTCGTGCGGGTTCGACTCCGTGCCATCGGATCTCGGCGTCTATCTCCTGCACAAGCGCATCACCGCAGACCAGGCTGGCTCGATGGGTGACACCACCATGGTCGTGCGCAGTTTCCGCGGCGGCGTCAGCGGCGGCACGGTGGACTCCATGCGGGTCATCGCCAAAGAAGCCGCAGACCCCGAGACCCGGCGAACGCTGCTCGACCCTCACGCCCTTTCGACGGCCCCGGGTGAGAGAGCAGGCATCAAACGCAGCGCAGAGCCCAGCGACATGGCAATGATCAACGGTTCCAAAGTTGATCCATCCCTCAAGGGAACGCTGGCGCCGTTCTTCATGGCGAGCTACAACACCCGCATCGTCCGTCGATCCAACGCCCTGCTCGACGGCGCCTACGGCGACGACTTCCACTACGGCGAAGCGATGTACGTGGGCGGAATCCCCGGCGTCTCGACCGCTGTTGCCGGTGCCGTCAGCGCCGGGACGGTGGCCTTCCTCGGCGCCATGTCCGTGGGACCGGTACGCAGCGTACTCGACCGGATCCTTCCCAAACCAGGCGAGGGACCGAGTGAAAAGGTCCGCGAGACAGGTCATTTCACCACCGAGACCTACACCACCACCAGTACCGGCAGGCGTTACCGGTCGAGGATGCGAGCCAAAGGCGACCCAGGGTACAAGGCCACAGCTGTCATGCTCGCCGAGAGTGCACTTTCCCTGGCATTGCACCGGGACGTGCTGCCGAATCGGACCGGCGTGCTGACCCCCGCCGCGGCGATCGGCGACGTTCTCATCGACCGCCTCGAGTCGGCCGGTTTCGTCTTGGAGACCGAAGAACTCACCTGACGGCGCAGCTCGTCACGCCCGGCGAAACGTCAGTCCCAACGGGGGCTTGCTCGGCGGACGAGGTCGAGGATGCTGGTGCTGCGCTCGCTGGTGAACTCACCCTCCGGTTCGCTGGGCCCTCCGGGCACCCACGCGATCTGCGGCACCTCGCAGGACATGACGCGGTCGCGACCGCCGGTCTTCGCCGAGTACACGCATTTGTCCGCGGAACGGGTGAGACCGTCGATGACCAGGTCGATGTTCGGCAATCCTTGAGCTGACCGCGTCACAGGGGCGAAGACCGCCCCGACGCTGATGGTCACCAGGCAGTCGCGCGCAACACCTTCGCGCATCCGTTCGGCCGAGCGCACGAGGTCGTCGATGCCGGACACGGCACACATCACCACGAACTCCTCGCCCCCGAACCGACTGGTCAGAGCCGACGGTCCTGCTTGGCGATCGATGGCGGCCGCAGTGTCACGTAACACCGTGTCACCGAATGCATGTCCATGGGTGTCGTTGACGGTCTTGAAATTGTCGACGTCGATCATCATGAAGCCGACAGCGTTTCCACCCTTGGTCACCGTGTCGAGCAGTCCACCGCTGCGTGCGAGCAGCCCGCGCCGATTCAAAAGGTCTGTCAACGGGTCTGTTTCGCTCAGTCGGGCCACCTTGTCCATCGCCAACCTCAGCGACGCCCGCAGCGCAGCCACCATGGACACCGGCACGATGACCGTGATGATCGCCGCGGTGGCCGCTACCAGCAGTGCGGTGGACGACGCCACCTCGACGATTGACGACGTGACCGCAAATGCCACCGCGATCAACGTGAACGCTGCCGTCACCCACCTCGACGACCCCATGGCGGCGATCGCCGGGATCACCGCAAGCAACGACACGATCGCGCGGGCGGCCGCCGGATCGGTCACCACCAGCGACGCCCCGAAGATGCACAGCAGGGCACCCAGACCGATGACCATGAACTCCCGGTCACCCAAACGACCCTGGCGAAGGGTGACCGCGAGGCTCCCGACGGTGAACACCCAGATGACGGCGACGTAGACCATCTGGCCGTCGTTGATGAACGACGGGGCGAAAAAAGCGAACAGGGGCAGCGGGGATACGCCGGCAGTACTCACCAGAACAGCTGTGGACCGAGCGTCAAAACGCCCCCAGAAATGCCTCACGACAAGCGACTACCAGCCTTACGAAACAACGGCGCCCGGTGAGGGCCGTAACTCCAGGAGTGGACAGCGATGCATCCAGAGCGCGCTCCCCGCAGGGCCCCGATGCACAGCCGGATGAACGATTTGCAACCAGCTCCGATCACTGTAGTCAAAGTTCGCCACACTCGGCGACGGTGATGAGAATCCCGTTGGGGTCGCTGTACAGTGAGGCCATCTGACGCATGGGTGAGACCCGTGTGTTCACGTCCAAACCGGGCTGGCAGGGAGGTTCTCGGGTGCCGCGTCCTCCAGTGGTGTCGGGTCGCTCGCTCGACACAGACCCTGACTTCCGGAACGCGGTCGACAGCGTCGGAATGGAGCGCCTCGCCGTTGTTGTCATCGGTCTCGATCCCACCGGCCTGCTCGCCGCGGCCGAAGGCTGGGAGCTGACCGAGCGTCTGCGGCCGGCGATGGGCACTGCCATTCGAGAGTTGCTCAGCCCCAGGGCAGACGTGTTCCTGGGTCCGTACGACCACAAATTGCTTGTCGTCTTCGACGCTGTCGCGAACGCCCCGGACAAGGTCGTCACCGAACTCACCGAACGGATGAGCAGGCCCACCAAGGTCGACGACGACGAGTACTTCGTGCAGGCCCGTCTCGGCGTGGCGTCGGCAGCCGACGTCCCGACCGCGACCAGTCCCGGCCAGCTCGTACAGGCGGCCCTTGCTGCTGTTCACAGCGCCCTGGTGACCGATGTAGCGGTGAGTTACGCGGATTCGGAATCAATCGGGCGGCTGCATCGTGAGGTCGCCCGCACCACCGAGCTGTCCAAGTCTGTGGGTAGCGATTTCGAACTCTTCTACCAGCCGATCGTCGACATCAACTCACTCAAGGCGGTGGGCTACGAATCGCTTCTCCGGTGGCGGGTCGGTGGCGAGATCAGGCCGCCTGCCGACTTCTTGGACGCGGCCGAGGAGACGTCGCTGATCGTGCCCATCGGACGCCTCGGGGTGATTGCCGCGCTGCATCAGCTGGCGAAATGGCATGCCGAGTCGGGTGACCTCAATCTCTTCATGTCGGTGAACTTCTCGGTCCGGCAATTGAGTGACCCCGGCCTTGCGAAGCTCATCCAGGCAGGTCTCGATGCCACCGGCGTTCCACCGTCCACCCTGTGGATCGAGGTCACCGAACGCGACCTGATCCGGATCGGATCCCCGGCAACCCAGACGCTCATCGAGCTGGACGAATTGGGTTGCATCGTGTGTGTCGATGACCTCGGAACCGGTTATGCCGCATTGCGTTACATGGTGGAGCAGCCGGTGAAGGTGGTCAAGGTCGACAGATCGCTGATCAACAAGGTCGGTACTGACAACACCATCAGAACCATCGTCCGGGCAGTGTGCTCGTTGTCTGACTCACTCGGGATCACCACTGTCGCCGAAGGAGTGGAGCACGACTCCGAGCTGCAGGGATTACGCGAGCTGGGGTTCACCACGGTTCAGGGGTACCTCTTCGGCAAACCCGCACCTGCCGAGAGCTTCGACAACGCTCACCGCTGAACGGCGGCCCGATCGCGGCCGGGTTCGGCGAGGGCCGACAGACATCGATCGATCACCGCGGCACGGACCGCCCAATGCAACCCCGGATGATCACCGGTCCGTGTGACGGTGACCTGTGGCCGGCGGTCGGGTTTCAACTTGCTGACCGCCTTCGGCCCCCGATTCACGGTGAATCTCTCGTGGTCCCACGGCGAGAACAACACATCAGGACGCAGACCTCTGCCTGCCAGCTCTCTGAGCAACAGTTGCGGCGCTTGCACAACGCCGGCCGCCCCGAGTAAACCGACCAGCGGGTACGGCATGTGCTTGCGAAGGGACGGGCCCAGCGTGCCGCGCAGCCGCGCCTGCGCCCTGGTCGACCAGGGCGCACCGGCCCCGGGGCTGTCCACGGGTTGCGAGGCGGCTCCACTGGCGATCGCCATGGCGGTGTCGAACGTTCGCGCGCGCAGACGCCACATCAGCGGGTTCACCATCACCACGTGGGACTCCTCCGGCCAGCAACCGCCGTGAGCGGCAAGCCAGGAACCAGAACACAAGCCCGCGTGGACAATTCGGGCCGGGCGTTCGGCTGCGAAGTCGAACACCGCACGTGCCTGCTCGACGGACTCCGGGGTGTAGAGCGGTGCAAAATCGTCATCGGCGTCGACGTTTCCGGATTCACCGACCCCCGGACGGTCGAAGCGAATGGTCCGACCGTTGCGGCCCGCCACCAGATCACCGGCCTCCACCCACAGGCGCGCCGGACCGGTGCGGATGTCGTTTGCTGTGGAGTACGCCATCAGCAGGTTGTCGACTCCACGGGGACTGTCGGCGGGTGCGGTCTCCCACACCACCGTGCCGCCGGGCAATACTGTGATGCTCTTGTCGATGTCGGGACCACCGGCACCGGCCCCGACGGTGATCCGCATCTTTTCCCGAATAGTCACCGGTGCAACGGTTTTCGGCAGGACAGCATCGACCCACCGGGCGATGACCTCGACCGCATGGGTGGGCAACTCGAAGTAGACGGTCTCGGACGCGATGAAACGGGTCGGGTCACCGATCGGGGCAACCCGGGCCCCACGCTGACCGAGTGCCTTGACCACAGGCAGTTCGAGATCGGTGTCCCTGATCGCACACAGCACAGGCAGCCGTTGGTCCTCGGCGAGGACGTCGGCGGTCACCCGCATCCGGGACAGCTGCGCGGCGGTGGTCGAATGCAGCGAGGTGCCCACCAGGTGCACGCGTTCGTCAGCCGGGTCCACCGGCCCCACCGACATGTTGTGCAGTGCCGATTGACCACGAACGTGGTGCCGTCCGTTCACAACCGGATCCCACAGCACCAGTGCGGAGAGTGGTCCCAGGCGGTCGACCTGCTGGCACGCCAGAAGCGCTCCGACTCGAAGGCCTACCAGCGCAACGGTTTCCGCACCGGCATCGCGCACGAATTGCACTGCCGACGCGATGCTGGCCAGCCATCCGTCGGCGGCGCCCGGCGAGTCCTGCGCCCCCGCGGACTCACCGGTGCAGAGGTAGTCGAACCGCAGCACAAGAAATCCCTGGGCGGCCAGCCTTTCGGCGAGCAACTTCATTCCCCGCGTGCTGTCGGCCTGCTCTTTCCCCAGCGGCGGGCACATCACCACACCACCGCGGACCTGACCGTCGCGAGGAGTGCACACCACACCGAACAAAGGGGTGTCCGCGGGCCCGAAGTACGTCAATTGGGTTGTGACGTCTGGCCGCGCGTGCATCACGCCTCGAATCGGGTGCGCAAGTCCGTCGGCCAGCGGGTGACGTCCAGGCCATGGGTGCGCAGCATCGCCAGGGCGATCCGTTCCATGCCGAAACCGACGCACGCGCTGTGGGCAGGCGCGCCATCGGACGTCTTGATGTCGAAGCTGTGACCGAAGTGCTCGCGATGGCAATTGCACGACACCAGAGCGGTTCCGTCGTCCAGGTCGGCGTAAAGGCGTACCACCAGTTCGGTTTTGAGGCTCTCCTGCAGCTGGTTGGCCGCCAGCATCTTGCCGACGCGGCCGAAGAACGGGTCGTTGGCGGCCACTGCCGTTGCTTCAAGGCCCAGATCGGACAGCACCTGCAGACCTCTGGGTACCCATGAATCACGGTGCTGCTGCGCTGCTTCAGGCGTCCCGACGACAACGAACTCGTGCATCCGGAACGCCTGCATCCGCGCGGGGTCGATGGCGGGTTCATGCCGGAAGCAGTACCCGTATACGTCCAACGTGACGCCGCCGTCCGGTAGCACGCCACTCAGGCTCGAGTAGCAAGGATGACAGGCAGCAGAGACCAGCATGGTGCCCGCCGGGGAGAGGTGGTGGTCCCAGCTCGCGCCGGCATCCCGATCGCCGAGAAGCTTCCGATGGTCCTTGTTGTCTCCCACAAACGTGGAGATCGAACCCGTCAAGTTGGGGAATGAAGCGATGTAGTCGGTTTTCTCGAAAGACTCTCGCGGAAACACCGGAGGAAAGCGCAGACGGCGAATATCGGAGCCGTGCGCCTCGAGGCCGGCGGACCGGACATACCGGTCGATTCCATCAACGATGTCTTCGAATACAGCGCCTCTGCCGAACAGACCGTCTATGCCGGATGGCACGAGCAGATCAGCGGCGATCAATTCATCTCGAAAGGTGCGACGTGAAACTTCGAGTTCGGTCTCCGCGTGGTCGGTGGTTGTCATGGTTTCCCCCGGTATGCAAGAACAAGTCGCGCATTGTTTGCGCGAATACGGTCATTGGAGACCATCAGTTGTGGCCCGTAGGCATCGCGCAGCAGACGCCCCATCGAGGCCGCGTGATCTTCACGGTAAGCATTGATCCCCACCAGGCCGAGTGCGCCGGCGACCACCTCGACCACTGCTTTGGATGCG
Organism: Williamsia sp. R60; assembly: GCF_054063855.1. NCBI lineage: Bacteria > Bacillati > Actinomycetota > Actinomycetes > Mycobacteriales > Nocardiaceae > Williamsia > Williamsia sp. R60. The sequence continues at coordinate 529,080 of NZ_JBSSGR010000001.1, read as the reverse complement.
TTCAATTTGAGATTGTTCATCGCGATCGCGAATCCCACTGTGGTCTCGAGCTCTCCCGACGCCAGGAAGGTCTCGTAACGTCGGATCTCCTCGGACACCGAGGACGCGAACCGTTGATGGATCACCAGCAGATCTGCGAATGCTGCGGTGCGGTCGGTGGGCGCCCCTGAGTTGCGTTTGGCGTCGGCGCGGATTTGCACCCGCGCCTTGTTCACCGCGGCGTCGGCGATCCCCAGCCACACCGAGGCCCAGAGGGTGTGAGAGGCAGGCAACATCGTGTGCGCGGAAATGGTGGCGTAGTCGACCGGTAGGACGTTGCGGGCGTCGGTGTCGGCTTTGAGCTCGAACCCGGGACTGCACGTACCCCGGAAACCCAGGACGTCCCACGTCCCGGTCTTCTCCAGCGCGGTGTCGGCGGCGGGACAGATCACCAGGACCTGGTCGCTGGGCGGACTGTCGGGGCCGCGCCGGGCAGTGGCACAGATGTGATCGGCGTACTCGCCGTAGGAGATCACCGGGGCGTTCTTGGACAGCGTCACGCGGTCGCCCTCGACAACCACTGCGCAGGTCGATGACCGGACGTCGCCGCCGGTGGTGATCTCCGTTGTCGCCGAGGCGAGCAGCGACTCGTTCTGCGCGATCGATCGGGTGAGCTCGGCGATGTCGCCTTGCGCACCGTGCCAGCGGAGCGTCAGGGCTTGCGTGTGGTGCATCGCGAAGACCATGGCCGCCGAACTACACGCGGCTCCCAGGGCACGGGCGTACGACGCCAGTTCGGTCATGCCTGCCGACCTACCTCCCAACTCGGTGGGCAGCGAACACGACAGGAGTCCGGCATCTTTCATGGCGGTGACGGCCTCGACCGGGAATCGCGCGTCGCGGTCGACGATGTGCGCGTTGGCAGCAGCCGCTTTCACCGCGCCCGTGACATCGATCGGTGAGGCGCCGTCGCGCGTGGAGTCGACAGTCATGGAGGACCTCTGTACGGGTAGGGCGCGTGGTGCGCGATGACGCCCAGCCGAACTGTATGACGGGCAATGGCTCCTGGTCGTACTGTAATCTACATCGCTATATGCGGAAAACGTGGACGGCAGAATGGATTCCACTGTCATACGTTTGAAGGCTCTTCTCGCACGGGCGACTTGCTACTGAAAGGATCGTGTCGGTGAAAGATCAGATTCGCGACATCCTCGCGGCACACGGGAGACTCGCCGTGGACGCGCAGTCGGTTGAGGACGACGCAGACCTTTACGAGCTGGGCCTGACCTCGCACGCGAGTGTGAACGTGATGCTGGCGCTCGAGGACGAGTTCGATGTCGAGTTCCCCGACGAAGATCTGAAGAAGGCCACATTCGCGACGGTCAGCAACCTCGAAGCGGTGGTGAGCAAGCTTCTCGCCGGTGTCGCGTGAGCTTGCCGGCGGCGCTGACGATCAGCAACACCACTCAGCCCCACTTCTCTCACAGCGGAGACCGGATCTGGCCTGAGACGAACTGCTATGTCGACCTGTGGATCGAATTGCTCCATGCGCTCGGCCACGATCCGGTACCGGCCTTCGCCTGCGCGCTCTCAGCCGACCACGACGGTCAGCAATGGAGCTTCCTCAAGGTCGCCCCAGAAGACATCCGGCGACTCTACGGCCTCGAAGTCACCGAAGAGAACGTGTGGCTGCCACTGCTGGAGACCATCGAAAGCGGTCCTGGCCGCGGCATTCTCCATACGGTCGAAGTCGACAGTTGGTGGCTCCCCGACACCGCCGGCACCGATTACCACCGGAATCATGTGAAGACCACGATCATTCCGACATCTGTTGATCGATCCACGCAGACCATGAGCTATATCCACAATTCCGGGATTCATTCCCTCTCCGGAGCTGATTTCACAGGAATATTCGGTCTCGCCGGGACCGAAGAGGGTTCACTACTGCCCTACGTGGAGCAGATTCGATCTTTTCCTGAACGAGCCCACGAGGATTCGCTCGTGCCCATCGTTCGCGAGCATCTGGCGCGCCGGGCACCGGGTAATCCGGTGGAGCGCCTCGGCCACGGTGTCCGGGAGGCCGTCGCGTGGCTTCCTGGTGCCGGGATGGAGACCTTTCACCTGTGGGCCTTCGCCACATTGCGTCAATGCGGCGCCACCGCCGAGTTGGCAGCAGACCTCAGTCGCCACCTCGCGGCCGGTCCGGCACCAGGGGCTGCTGAAGCGGTCGGGCCATTTCTCGACGTGGCCGCCGGAGCGAAGGCGGTTCAGTTCAAGATGGCTCGGGCCGCGCGCGGACGCCAGGTGGACGTCGGCGAGGGTCTCGACAACATGGCTCGATCATGGGCCACGGCCATGCAGACCGTCGCGGACGCCGTAGCGCGATGAGTCCGATCACCGGGTGGAAGCTCTTGGGCACCACACCCGGTGCGGCCATGACTTCCGAAGAAGTGCAGGACCTTTGGCCCGACGCCGTCGACGTGGAGGATGCCACCGTTGTAGGGGCCGTGGACCAGGCACTGTCGCGATGGGGCGACAACGTCGATGCATCCGACTGGTGGTTCACGACCACGATCGAGACGGCGCAAGACTCGTGGATCGACTTCGCGGGTGTGACCGCGCCGGCAACGGTTTATCTCGATGACCGCCCGGTGGCCGAGGTCGAATCGATGTTCCTACCGGTATCGGTGGCCGTTCCCGCCGGCGACAACCGGCTGGTGGTGCACTTCCCCGCCCTGGACGCCGTGCTGCGCAAGCGTCGACCACGCGGTCGGTGGCGATCAAGTCTGGTTGCAGCGCAGGGCTTTCGGTGGTTGCGGACAACGTTGATCGGTCGCGCCCCGGTGTACTCCGGGGTATCCCCTGCAGTGGGATTCTGGCGCCCGGTGGCCCTACGGGATCTCGGCCGTGCCCGCGACGTGGTGGTGCAGGCCGATCCGCGCTCCGGTCGGGTGACTGTGAATGGTGTCGCACCGAGCCCAGGCGACGTCTCGATGTCCGTGCGCCACAAGGGCACCGAGCTCACGGTCGGCGCGGCCACCGCCGACTCCGATGGGCAGTTCACGGTCTCGGCAACAGTGCCCGAACCGGCGCTGTGGTGGCCCCGCGGTTACGGGGATCAGAGCCTTTATACCGCCATCGTGACCATGGCCGGACAACCTCTGTGCGAGAACGACTTCGGATTCAGAACCGTCGAGATGACCAGCGCCCATGAACACTCCGGCAGCCAAGGCTTTTCCATCGCTGTCAACGGCATCGACATCTTCTGCCGGGGTGCGGTGTGGATGCCACCCGACCCACTTCGACTGACCAGTCCGTCCGCGACCACACAGAAGCACCTCCAGCTGCTCGCGGACGCCGGTACCACCATGCTCCGCGTACCCGGTGGCACGGTATTCCCCGACGCGGAGTTCTGGTCGTACTGCGCCGATCTCGGAATCTTGGTGTGGCAGGACACGATGCAGGCGACCTTCGACCCACCCGAGGACGTCCAGGACTTGCTGTGCGCCGAGATGCGTGAGCTTCTGCGGACGGTGTCGGGCAACCCTGCGTTGGCTGTGGTCAGCGGCGGAAACGAACTCATCCAGCAGCCGGAGATGCTGGGTTTGGCGGCCGAGCAACGCGACGTCTCGGCTCTGTCGAGAGCGTTGTCGCTCGTGGTCGCGGCAGAGTCCGACGCGGTGTTTGTCGTCGCCAGCCCATCGTCGCCCCCCGGCAGCACCGACCTCGCGATCCGTCCGGATTCCGGTGTGACGCACTGGTTCGGCGTCGGTGGATACCTGCGCCCTCTGGCCGACGTCAAGACAGCGGGTGTCCGATTCGCAGCCGAGAGCTTGGCGTTTGCCATCCCGCCGTCTGCGGACGCAGTGGACCGCCACTTTTCCGGCGCGGCGGTCGCCGGCCACGATCCACGCTGGAAATCGGGGGTTCCGCGGGACCGAGGAGCGTCATGGGACTTCGAGGACGTGCGCGACCACTATGTGGCCGAGGTCTTCGACGTCGATCCATTGATGGTGCGCAGGACTGATCCCGAACGCTATTTGCAGCTGGGGCGGCTGGCCGTGGCCGAGGCGATGCTCGAGTGTTATGCGTTCTGGCGCCGGCACGACTCCGGATGTGACGGCGCGCTGGTGCTGTCGTCCAAAGATCTGTGTGCGGGCGCGGGATGGGGACTCATCGACATCGATGGGCAACCGAAGGCGCCTCTCCAAGCGCTCGCGCGACTGTGGTCGCCTGTGGCGGTCCGCCTCGCATCCGCGGGTCTTTCCGGAGTTCGTATCGACGTCTACAACGACCAACCGGATCCCCTCGAGGGGACCATCGAACTGATCGCCACCAACTCGTCCGGCCACCCGGTGACCGAGGCCCGCAGGCCGGTGTCCGTCGATGCGCATTCGTCGACGACGCTGCGCGACTCCGATCTGTCTGGCAGGTTCACCGACTTGGCCCACGCCTACGGGTTCGGCGAACCGGTGGCAGACGCGGTGCAGGCGACCTTAATTGTGAAAGACGTTGTCGTGGCGCGCGATGTCCACGTCATCCGTTCGACGGCACACCAGGGGATCATCGAACTGGATGCGAAAGCCGTCCTGGCGGATGGTCGGTGGTGGCTGGAACTGTTGTCGCGCACCACTCTGCGGTACGTGGAGGTCGACGTGCCGGGATGGCGGCCTGCGGACAACTACTTCCACCTGGCTGCGGGCCTTCCATACCGGGTACTGCTCACCGCTTCCCGAGACCACCCCGGCAGGCCTCCCAAGGGTTCGGTCACCTCGATCGACACTCCGACCGTCACTCGTTTTGCCGCCGACGTTCGCTGAATGCGCCGCACATGCACATGGATCTCCCGCCGGGCACCCGCATCGGATGCGATCTCGTGGCCCTCGACGAGGTGCGGAACTCACTGTCCCACTTCGGCGGAAGGTTTCTCGATCGGGTGTTCACCGCAGCCGAGGTAGCGTACTGCGCCGGCCGTGTCGATCGGCTCGCCGCGAGATTCGCCGCCAAGGAAGCCGTGATCAAAGCCCTTGCCGACACCGACATCCCGACACCGATGCAGGAGATCGAGGTGGTGATGATCGACGAGACGCCTCGGGTCGAATTGCACGGGTCGATGGCCGATCGTGCCGCGCAGGCCAGGTGGACAACAGCACAGTTGTCGTTGTCGCACACCGACTGTCACGCGATGGCTGTGGTTGTGGTCAGTCTCGCCGGTTCGTGAAGACCGGTTCGAGCAGATCGGCCAGCTTCTCGACGGTGGTGCGGAGCTCGAAGTCGTGTTCGACGAGTGCCCTTCCCGCGGCGGCGAACCCGGCGACGTCTACCCCACCGGACACCACCGACTCGAGCGCGTCGCGAAGGTCCTGCGCGTCACCGGGCCGGGCAAGACGTCCGGTCACCCCGTCGACGATGATCTCCGGAATCCCCGACAGCGAGGTCGACACACACGGCAGGCCCGAGGCCAGTGCCTCCATCAACGCGACCGGGAGACCTTCCATCTGCCCGTCTGCGGCCACGACGCTGGGCAGCACGAACAGTTCGGCGGCCGCCAGCTTCTCGGCCACAACGGTTTCCGTCTGAGCGCCCAGGAATCGGACGCGGTCGGCCAGACCGAGCTCGACGCTGAGCTGTTCGAGCTCGGCTCGTAGTGGCCCGTCTCCGATGAGGTCCAGCTGGATGCGATCGACGCCAGGGCCGCCCGTGGCCAGGGCACGCAGGAGCACCTCGTGACCCTTGTACTCCTGTAACGAAGCCACACACACGGCACGTATCGGGCCCTGTGCGGGAATCACCCGCGGCTCGAATCGGTAGCCGGAAGTGTTGATGCCGCAATGCACCACGTGTACATCTGTCCCGGTGTGCAGCCCGGTCAGGATCGCCCGGTTGAAGTCCGAGATGGTGACCACCAGCCCAGCATCGGACACCTTGCGGGAGAGCATCACCTGGTCGACGTACAGATCGTGGGCGTGTGCGGTGAAGCTGTACGAGATGCCGGTGAGACGGTGGCACACCCATGCCGCCAACGCCGGATACGTCGCGTAATGCGCGTGAATGTGCGCTCGGCGGGATCTCGGGGCGAGGTCCCTCGCGTGTGCACATCCGATCGCGGTGGTCACCAGGGCCCGGGCGCCGAGCCGCGGTGCCCGCAGGTGCTCACCGATCACGGTCGCGAGGACACCGAGGAAGGCCAGCGGGTGCCGCCCCAGGGCCCAGAACACTCCACGCGTGATCGCCGCAGCTCCGGGCCGCACCAGCACCGCCGCCCATCGCTCGGCCACCGAATGCACTGCGGTGTCCGGCGACGGGAACAACGACCGCACCGAGACATCAAATCGACCAAGACCGGCCAGACCATCGAGCTCGCGGACGATGAACGTCTCCGATGTCCGCGGGAACCGCGACACCATGTAGACGATTTCGGGCTTGCTCACTTTCTACGTTCTGCCGCTTCGGAATACAGTTCGTGCAACCGCTGCGCCCAGGACGTGGCCGAGAACTCGCTACGGGCGCGCAGGACCGCGGCATCACCGAGCTGTTGACGCCGACCGGGATTGGCGATGAGTTCGCCCAGGGTGTCGGCCAGGGCCTGAGGATCGTTGGGCTCGAACAGAAGTCCGGTGGATCCGTCCGCGACGATGTCGGGGATCCCACCGATCCTCGAGGCGGCCAGTGCGCGGCCCGAAGCCATGGCCTCGATCAGCACCGTCGGCAGGTTCTCGCCATGCGTCGAGGGCAGCAGCACGATGTCCGCGGCCCGGTAGACATTCGGCATGTCCGACCGCACCCCGGCGAAGACAACCGAGTCTTGTAGACCGAGCTGCGAGACCTGGTCACGGAGATCTTTTTCCAGCTCTCCCCCGCCGACCAGCGACAGCACTGCCGTCGGGAAGCGCTCGAGAACCTTCGGCCACGCCTCGACGGCAACGGGGATTCCCTTGAAGTCCCGGAACGCGGCAGGCAGCACCACCAGCGGCCCCTCGGCGCCTCCGAGTTCCTGCCTGACAGTCGGGTCAGGTTGTCCGGGAGTGAAGTTGGCGATGTTGATCCCGTTGTGCATCACATCCCAGTTCCCCGGGAGTCCCTGGGGACGGTACTGCTGCTGAAACGATTCCCGCGACGCCTCGGAGACGAACAGTGCGCGGTACGACCTGTCCGCGGCTGCCACCGCCAGTCGCTCCCGGGCACCCTGTCGACCCGACAGTGGGCGTGCCACATGGTGAAACGTGCAGATCGCCGGTCGTCGGGCGATGGCCGCGGCGGGCACCGCAAGCGTGATCGCCATCTCGAGGTGGGCATGGACCACGTCGAAGTCCGACTGTTTGATCTCGCGCACGAGCTTGGGCAGCGCGCCGGGATCGAGCAGACGCTTGATGCCCAGGGCCCGGGTCTTGATTCCCGCTTCGGTCAGGATCTCGGTGGTCTTGTCGGCATCGGCGGTCGACGACAGGACGCTGACGAACTCCATCTCCACCGGACTGTCGCGGAAAGCGACGGCCAGTGGCGCGAGCAACGTCTCGGCCCCTCCCATCCGGAATGCATCGATGAGCAACAGCACACGCAGTGGACGGGTCACCTCAGGACCTGCAGGCGTTTCCAGGGTATCGACTCCATCCCGTCATAATCCCATCGCAAGCCGGCATTGGTGTACACCTGCCCGATGGAACCGGCGGGCGCCTGGGTATCCAACTCGAAAGCGACGCTGAGCGACGTGCCGCCGACATCCATCGCGTATGCCCCGTACTGCTGCATGGCCTTTGCCACCGCACGCACGCCCGGGGCGAGGTTCAGCGTGCTCAGATTGAGCGTGGGGTCGAGCCGTAGCCTCGCACCCTCGGGGATGCAGTCCGAACGCGTTGACGGACCGTCGGTCTTGATTGCCGGGCTACGGAAGATCCCGGCACAGATGTTGTCGGTCTGGACCGCGAGTGCGTGCGGGATCACCCCGTTGCGGATTTCGGCCAGCCGGATCACCCCGGCAAGGCGCGATGCGCCCGAACCCGTGCTCGCTCCGCCCCATCCGGAGCCGTCCAGGCGGTTGATCGCGCCCCACTGGGTTGTCCACTGACTCCCGGACTGGTTTGCGCGCCAGAACTCGTAGATCCGGTTGGCGCCCTGGTCCACGACCACCATCGCGCCGTCACTGCCGGTGTGCGGTTTGGCGCCATTGGGGATCGGCACCTGGTACCCACTGAAAGGGCATGTGCCCCAACCCTGCTGGGTACACTGCACCGTATATTTCGGCGTCTGCGCATCGGCCGCGTAGATGGGGATCCCGAACTCCCTCATCGAGGCGTACATCCGCCCGTTCCGGGACGCGTAGGCGCTCATGGCCGAACTGTTCGGATCGAGTGCCGCGTTCGATGAGATCGCGGTGTTCCACGGACTGCTGGTGGCGAACGGTTTGCTCAGCGACGCGCCGTTCGACGGATTCTCAGACCTGAAGACCAGCACGGCCGTGGACGCGACGATCATCGCGACAAGCGAGCAGATGAGCGCAACTCGCCACGTCATGTGGATGTTGAGGTGCCTTGCGATGGGGTGACGGCTCATTTACCTCTCCCTGTTCGGACCATTGCTTCATCCAGCGATTCGATGACGGTGCCGGCGGCCACATCCCATGCCTGCGACAACCGCTGCAGGCCGGCGTCGCCGAGTTCACGTGAGCGGACCGGGTCGGTCAGCAACTCGATCATTGCCCCGGCAAGGGCCACCGCGTCACCGGGCGGCACCAGCAACCCGGTCACCCCGTCGCGGACCACCTCGGGCAGATCTCCGACGGTGGTCGCGATCACTGGGCGCCCGAAGGTGTAAGCGAGGTGGGCGACACCGCTCTGGCTGGCCCGGATGTACGGCGTGATGACAACGCGGGCGGACTCGACGATGGCCGGGACCTCTTCTACCGCAATGTATCCGGCGTGTGTGCTGATGTTCCCGATCTCATCGGCCCGCCGCAGCAGGCTGTCGAGGTCGATGTCGGCGCCGACCGCCCCGGCGAGAACCAGCCGGGCGTCGGGTAGATCGGCTCGGACGATGGCAAAAGCGTCGAGGAGGACGTCGATGCCTTTGTAGGCGGTCCACGTACCGAAGAAGAGCGCCACCTGACCGGACTCCGAAACAGGCGCGAGGACATGCGATGTGCGTAGGGCACGTTCATCGCCGTGCGGGATGACGATCACCGGGCCGGCGGGATCGAAGTGTTCGAGCACCAGGTCCCGGGTGCGCGGCCCCAGTACAAACGCGACGTCCATCTGCCGCCACGCGGCCGAAAAGGCGTTGTCAACCAGGATTCCCGACTTCGGCGTGCTCGTGTCCTTCGCGTCCGACCTCGGCAACGGCTCATGCGCCATGATCCCGAAGACGGCATTTCTCACGATCTTGGTGATCATCACCACGAACATCGGCTCGAAGGAGAAGCGCCAGTGCGACCACAGGACGGCGCCGGGACGGATACGGACGAGTGCGACTGCCAGTACCAACCACGCCAGCACGAGTTGCCCGGCACGCAGCACACGGCGGGCCGCCGAGAACCACGCCGGCCGCACGGTGTCGTCTGCGGGATGCCACGTCGGCAGCAGCGGGCGGATGGTCAAACCGCGTGACGGTGTCAGCTCGGGTCTGGGCCCGGTGATGAGCACAACCGGCCGTCCCGCCTCCGACATCGCATCACCCAATTGCACTGCGAATTGGAACAATCCACCTGATGGGGAGAACTCCACCAGCACAATCGGGCGCGTTGTCATCGCTGCGTCCCGACCAGATCCTGCTCGCCCGGCCGCACGTCCCCGGCGGGCCGCCGACGGACTCGGCGCAGCACCGCCGCTGTTGCGCCGGCCGCACCTGTGCCCAGAACCAACGCCAGCAGTACCGAGGTCACCGAATGTTCCGTGTGCGACGTCTCGTACGGATTCCCGACGTTGACGATGGAGTATTCGTCATCGGCACCCACCGCACGAACCCGCTCGCGTGCCTCTTCCACAGCGGACCTCAGCCGGGTCTCGGCTGTCGCGGCGTCCGCGTCGGTGAGGCTGATGGTGATCACTCCTCGAACTGGGTCAGCGGCCACGGTGGCCGGCGAGTCGGCAGACCTCATGATCGCCGAGTAGGTCGGGAGAACTGGGGTGCGAGAACGTATGTCGAGCGCGTATCCGAAGTAAGTATCACCCGAATCGCCTCGAGGTAACAGCATCAGCTGCTGATTGGCCGTCGTGTCGTGAGAAGCCGTCGACCACAACACCGTTCCGGCGACCACGACTCCGAGGCCCAGTGAACCGCAGACGACCACCGCAGTTCGTCGACCGCGGACAAGAGACCGCGCCTTCACCGGACCTCCCGTCGACGCCAAGAACGCCGCCAGCGCGATGACGAGAGCGAAGGACCGGAAGTAGGCCAGGTGGAGGAAGATGCTCGCAGCAGACCAGGCGATCACTGCCGCCAGCGCAGCGGCGAGCAGTGTGCGACGGTTGCCGGAGGTGACCGAGCCCATCCGCAGGATCACCACGGCGACCACTCCACCCACCATGATCAACCAACCGAGCAGGCCGACGATGCCGGTCTCGGCGGCGAGCTGTGCGTACAGGTTGTGCGGGGCGTCGGTGGGATGCACCACCGCTGTTTCCACTGTCCCCGCGTATTCGGGCACCCGGGTGTAGTAGGTGCCGGGTCCGAAGCCGTACATCGGGCGATCATCGAACATCGCCCACGCGATCTCCTGAGCAGCCTTGCGTCCCAGGATCGACGGGTCGATCCCGTAGTCGACGTCGGCGGCGAACACGTCATTGACCAACGCCGACAACCTGTTGCCCACACCGGGGATCACCAGCACGAGCGCGAGGAACGGTACCGCGACCAGGCTCCAACGCCGGACGGCCGGGCCGCTCGCCACGATCCAGACCAGCACGCCGACGGCCGCGGCGAGGAAGGTGCCTCGCGACTGCGTCAGGTACACACCGATCAGGAGGGCGACTGCCGAACCACCCCACAGTGCCGTCGCAATGCGATCGTTGCGGCGGATCGACCGGGTCAGCAACGCGCACGCAAGGGGCATGCCCATCACGAGGTTTCGACCCCAGAAGTTCGAGTCGGGAAGTGGCCCGCCGTACCGCAACGTGGTGGTGAGTTCACCGGAGGCCTCGGTGACGGTGGAGAAGCCGCCGAAGGACATGGTTCCGCTGAACACCACCTGATTGACCAAGGCGAGCAACGACAACACGGCGAGCGGTAGAACGATGGCCGCGACCATCACCCAGGGTCGTTCGCTCAGCTGCGCCAGCATCAGGACGATCAACAGGAACACGCAGTCGAGGAGGATGCGCCGGAAGGTCCACATCGACTCCTGGTTGTCGACGCTGCCCAGGATCGCAATGGCCTGCGTCCCAAGGTAGATGCACACCAGGCCGGCGAAATAGGCAGTCCAGCGGTTGATCTTCGCTCGGCCCTCGGGCGAGCGCAACGCGATACCGATGGTCAGTGCGCCGAGTGCAAGCGACGCAGGGAACACCGGCAACTGAACATGCAGTGCCACGATGCCCGCGAGGTTGAGAACCTCGGACACCACGAGGATCAGCAGTGTCACGAGCGGCCGTCGCATCGCATACACGGCGACGGCAACCGCGAACGGCGCCGCGGCGACCAGCAGTGGTCGAGGTCCGAGCAGCGCGATGGATCCCGCGATGGCCAGGCCGGTTCCGATCAGGAAGATGATGGGGTCGTTCTTGTCCATCACCGGCCGGAGAGTGGTCATCCAGCCTGTCCCGGCGTGGGTCGATAGGCCGCGTACTCATTGCCCGGTTCGTCGCGGCGGCCCACTGGCGACGCCTCGGGACTCTGGTCAGAACGTCCATCGATGTTGCCGCCGGATCCGGGCCGGCCGGAACCATGCCGAGCACGCGGGTCGCGCCTGGTCCGCGCGATCAGCAGTCCTACCCCGAGGCCCAGCACGAGTCCGGCGATCGATGCCGCCGGGATCAGTTGCGCCTTCGAGATACCGGTCGACGTCGCAGTACCGCCGGGTGCAGAGATCTCTTTCAGGACAAAGGGACCGGAAATGCTCGCCGCGTCCGCGGAAGCCACCTGGAGAACCTTCTCCAGCCCCTTCTCGGCGGCCTCACCGGATTTCGCGGTCATGGTGGCCTCGATCAAGGTGGTGTCGGCGACCGCACCCGCGGTGAGGGTCAGTTCGGACGCCGGCACACCGGCGGACTGCGCAGCCTCTTCGAGCCATCGGCGATCTGCCAACACGATCGCGGCGGTACGGGTGACCTGCCCACGGCTGAGGATTTCCCAGTAGTACGACGACTCGGCGGGCGGGACTCCCGGCGCCGGCATCATCACAACGGTCGCCTTCGCTTCGTACGAGGGTGTCGCGGCTGCCGAATACACCAGCGCTGCAGCGAGTCCGAGTATCAATCCGACCACGGCGCACAGGGCCGCGATTCCACGGCCGGGCGCTCGCAGGAATGCAATCATCTTCATCCTTAATTCCTCGACACGACGCGGTGCCGACCTTGAGAGCCGGACACACCACGGTGCGGCTCATTTGCATTAGACACGACCAGCGCGCGCGCTGTGGCGGGTCCGGTACGGCGATGCCGGCCCGGGGCCACGTTGTTTTCGCTACGCCGCGGTCGTGTACCCGCCGGGGCACGGTGTCGGCCCGGCGTTGTCATGGTGGGATTCTTGCCCATCGTCTTCATCACGATGCCGTACCCCGACGCGAACAGCAGCGGCGCCGTGAATCGCAACGCCACCACATAGATCAGCAGACCGGCCAAGGCGAGCAGCACCAACACCAGCGGCGCCGGAAGTGTGCGGATCATCCGGTGCAGACCGAGAAGGGCCGCACCCATCACCACCGCAGCGGCCACCGGCCGGATGATCGAAGGCACAAGCTGGTTCCAGGACAGGGACAGCACCCGGCGGACCACGATCATCCGAACGACGAAGTGGCCCAACTCGACACTGAGCAAGGCCACCGCGACCAATACCGCGCTGTGGCCGGCAGCCCACCAAATCGGGACGATCAGCGCCGCGAACTTGCCGGCATTGATGGAGGTGAGAATGCCCGGTCGGCCGATCGCCTTGTAGACATCACCCGAATGGAACGACGCCGAGTACACCACCGCGTAGATCGCCAGCACCGACAACATCGGATCTGCGGCCTCGTATTGCGAGCCGTACATGGTCGCGATGAGGGCGTCCGAACTGACCGCGAGGCCGATTCCGATCGGCGCCGTCAAAGCCACGACCACACCGAGGGTTTGGACATAGTGGCTGCCCAGCGACTTGAGGTCGTGTTGCAGCCGCGACAACGAACTGAACAGGACATCGCTGATGACGCCACACAGACTGAGCACCACCAGTTCGGGTATCCGGTACGCCAGCGTGTAGAGGCCCAGTTCGGCGTCACCCTGGCGGCTGCCGATGGCGAGGTAGTCGACGTTGTAGATGCCGAAGGCGAGGAGGGTCACCGCGGTGACCGGTAGCCCGAACTTCAACAGCGACTTGGCCTCGGGTCCGTCGAAGCCGAATCGCAGGGTCGAACCGGCCACCTTCCAATACAGCAACATGGTCACCGTGACGCCGGCCAGCTGTCCCCAGATGAGGCTCCACACGCCGTATCCCGCGACCGCGAGCCCGATGGTCAAGATCGTCTTGAGCAGCGCTCCGATGAACTCGGGGAAGATGCGACCGCGAAAATCTATGTTGCGGCGCAGATATGCGGTCGGCACCACGCTCAACGCCGAGATCGTGAGTCCGATGGCCAGCACCTGGATGAGGGGTTCGAGGTCCGGATGGCCGACCAGTTCGGAGGTCAGCCCCGCGGTACCGGCCAGAACGGCGCCGATCAGCACACCGAAGACAACCGACAGTGTCAGGCCGGTCGGGGCGATCTGGTCCCACCTGCGACGGCTCTGCACCAGAGAAGCGCCGACCCCGAGATCTTTGACGAAGTCGAACAGATTCACCACAAGGAGAGCAAAGGCGAAGAGGCCGAACTCGGCGGGATCGAGCAGACGCGCGAGCACGATTGTCATCACGAGCGTGGAACTCTTGCTCAGCGCGAAAACGAGGTAATTCCAGGCGGCTTGACGACCGGTGGCCGGTACGGACGTGTCCACACGCTCGAGGACGTCGGTCTGGGCATCCCACATCGCCGTCGGGAGGGGCGGGAAAACAGGCAGGGTTATCGCGTTGGCGTTCTCGTGATCGAGTTGATCAACCGGGCGAGGTGAGCCATGCATGATGCGGCTGTCTCAATCCTCTCCCCACCACCGATTCCTACAATCGCGGGAGTCGCACCTGCCTGTCCCGGAATGCCGGGCTGCCTCGATGGTAGTCGCTGCCGGCGGGAATCGGCGGGAGCACCGTGCACGATTCAGGCAATTCCAGCCACCTCAAAACCGGCCGCTGAGCGGGATTTTCGCCCGGCCGGGCAACGTCCACACCGTGACGCGTTGTCCGCACCAGACCGCTACGCTCCATACAGGCCAGGCTCGGACACTTCATCGGCGACTCTCCCAACGCCGCCCGATGGTCGGAGTATTCGGTCGTTCCCTTGCGACGGAGGTCATATGCCGAAATCGGTTGCACTTGTCAGCGCGGTGCATCCCTATCCGGTCGATGCAGGTAAGAAGGTGGTTCTGGCCGGAATCATCGACTATTACCGCGATCGTCTCGGCGCGGAGAACGTCCACTACGTCCTGATCGGTGACGGCGTCGGACCCCAGGATTTCCCGGTGCGGCTGCATCCACTTTCCAAACCAGCAACTGCCGCGGCACTGGGAAATGTTCTGACCCGCGTTCCCACCGGTCGCTCGAGCCTGCAGGAAGCACTGCTCCGATCAGCCTCGGTCGCAGCCGAAATCGACCACACATTGCAGAACCTAGATGCCGATGTAGAGATTTTTGACACAGTCCGCCTGGCCCAATATGCAGGCAGCGAGCGCACGCGACGACAGATCTGCTACCTCGACGACCTTTTCTCCGAGCGGTACCGGGCGATGCTCGACGCCGCGAGACGGTATCCGGATGTCCGGATAAGTCCGCTCGGTAACTTCGCCGCCCACGTACCGCGCGCGTTGCGTCCACTTGCCGACGAGAGGCACACCCAGCACGGTTTGATGCGTGCCGAACGCAGACTGGTGCGAAAGAGCGAGGACCGAGCGGCACGTTTGTTCCCGCGCAGCCTCCTGGTCAACCAGCGCGAGGCCGAACACCTCATCCGGCGAGCCGGTGTCGACGAGATGAAGGTGCAATCCATTCCGCCGTTGATCGCCGAGCCGGGAACACACCGTCGCGAATACGGTGGCGCACCGGAGTTCATCTTTCTCGGGCTGCTCTCGCTCCCACACAACGACGACGGGCTGCGTTCTTTTCTGACGTCGGTATGGCCGTTGGTGCTCGCACGGGTCCCCGGGGCGAGGCTGCGAGTACTGGGTCGAGAGCCATCCAGGGAACTGCGTGAAGCGGCGGAACGATTCTCGCAAAGCGTCTCGCTCGAAGGCTTTGTCCCCGATCTCGGCGAACTCTTCGGACGGGCTGCCGCCACCATCAATCCGCTGAGGTTCGGTTCGGGTATCAAGCTGAAGGTGATCGAGGCGCTCGGGCGGGGGGTACCTGTTGTGTCGACCGAACTTGGGGCCGAGGGAATTACGAGTGGAGCTTCCCACGGTGTCCTCCTCGCCGACGAGCCCGCGGAATTCGCCGACGTGATGGTGGACCTCACCTCCACCCGATACAACAACGAGGTGTCCCAGGCCGCCCGAGCCCATTTTGAATCGACCTATTCGCGTGACGCCGTATTCCGGCGCTATGACGCGGCATTCGATCTGAGCTGAATCAGCAACCGTGCTGGTCGGCGTATAGCATCCTGGAAGAGGGACGCGGTCCAGCCGCTATCGATCGTCAAACGTGCAGTGCAACGAGACCAAGTGAGGCCATGTCGCCGCAGAAGACGCCGCGTCCGCAGATCCAGAGGGGTGAATTGACAGCCGAGTTGCCACGACGCCGCTATCGTTTCAAACCTCGGCAGCGGATCGACGTCAGTCTGGTCATGCTCGACGTGGTCGCGATCGTGATCACGGATCTTCTGTTGGTGCGCCCCATCTCTTCCACACTGATCGATGCCGCCATCTTTGTGGTGGTTCTCGAATTGGCAGGCAAATATCGCCCCCGCTTCAACCTCTCCTCGCTGAGTGAGGCGCCCGGGCTCGTGGCCGCCTGCATCATCGCGGCTTTCAGTTCGGCGGTCGTGTTCGAGCGCGACACCCATGTCGGCGAATTGTTCGTCCACGCCGTTGCAATGGTCGGCGTACTTCTCGTCGTCCGGCTGTTCTACTTTGCGGTTCAGCGCAGACGACGGCGGCGCAACGCCAATGCGCGCAGTCGCACCGTCATCATCGGCGGGGGCATCGTCGCGTCCAAGATCTTGGAAAGTGTGGTCGACTACCCCGAGCTCGGTGTCGAACCGATCGCGATCATCGGCAGTGACCCGATGGCGGGACCGACAACCTTTGGGGTTCCCGTTGTCTCGGACATCCCTATTCGTACATTTGTCGAGCAGCACCAGATCGAGACGGTCATCGTCGCATTCCGCAACGCCCCCGATTCCTCGCTGGTGTCCCCGCTCCGTGAATGCGACGGCTTGGATTGCGAGATCTTCATCGTTCCGCGACTGTTCGAGTTCGTGCATCTCAGTACGGATATGGACCGCATCCACACGATTCCGCTGACCTGCGTTCGCCGCAACATGGCGCGCACGTGGTACTGGCCTCTCAAGCGGGTCTTCGATGTGGCGGTGTCCGCATCGGCCCTGTTGCTGCTGAGCCCGTTGCTCGCTGTCACCGCGCTGGCCGTGAAGGCCTCCGACCGGCGCGCCCCGATCATCTTTCGCCAGCACCGGATCGGCCGCAACGGCGCTCAGTTCACGTTGTACAAGTTCCGGTCGATGCGGCCGGCGCCGCCGGCCGACTCGGACACCAGCTGGAACGCTCAGCGTTCGTCGCGGGTGGGCACTGTCGGAAAGATCATCCGCAAGACCTCGATCGACGAGCTCCCCCAGCTGTGGAACGTCGTCAAGGGAGACATGTCCCTGGTCGGTCCACGACCCGAGCGGCCACACTTCGTGCAGCAATTCGAGGACTCGGTGCCGTCATACCGCGACCGCCATCGCATGAAGGCGGGGTTGACCGGCTGGGCCGCCATCCACGGTCTGCGTGGCGACACAAGCATCGACGACAGGGCGATGTACGACAACTTCTATATCGAGAACTGGTCGGTGTGGCTGGACATCCGGATACTCATCCTGACTGTCGGGGCGGTGATCCGTGGAACCGGATCGTGAACGGGGGCAATGGGCATGACCACTTTTCAGAGCATCGATCTCGAGGGAGTTGTCCTCGCGGACGCGCCAATCGATCCCGATTGGATCATCGACGGTGCGCCCGTCGCGCAATCGAGCGAATGGGTGACATCCTCTGACGGCCTCACCACCATGGCGGTATGGAGTTGCACCGCAGGCACGTTTCGGTGGACGTTCGGATGCGATGAACTGGTGCACATCATCGAGGGCGAGGTGATCGTGACCGGCGCGGACGGCAACCGGGTCCGACTCGGCCCCAACAGCGCCGCCCTGTTCCCCGCCGGCTCTCAGACCACCTGGGAAGTACCGGTTTTCGTCCGCAAGCACGCAATACTGCGAGCACCCGTGCCGGCGCCGGTCCGAACGGTCTGGCGGGCACTCTCGGCGACGAAGCGCCTCATAACCGGTAAAGGTATCCGCGAGCGCCCCGCGGGGAACGAATTACTGTCGCGCTGAGCCGATCAGCTCAGGCCTTCGAAAGCTGCTGCAAGCGCTGAGAAGAGTCGCGCCCGTAGACAACGCTGTGGCCACCACCCGCCGACTTCGCTTCGTACATCGCGGTGTCCGCTGCGCGGATCACTTCTTCGGCACTGCGCATGTCACTCGGGGTGACCTCCACGATGCCGACGCTCGCGCGGATACGAAGAAGGCGACCCTGGATGATCACAGGTTCCACAAGCGAATCGTGAACACGCTTGGACAGCACGGCAATTCTGTCCGCTCCGGAGATACCTGACAGGACGGCAACGAACTCGTCCCCGCCGAATCGTCCGACTATGCCGTATTCGTTCAGGATGCCACGCAGGCGGTTTGCTGCAGTCACCAGTGCAACGTCGCCGCCGCCGTGACCCAGCGAATCGTTCACCTGTTTGAGGCTGTCGAGATCGATGAACATCACGACTGTCGACTCGGCCGGTTCGCACCGCTGGGAGTTCGCGACCACTTCGTTCAGTCGGCGCATCACGCATGCACGGTTCGGCAGCTCGGTCATCATGTCGTGATCGGCCGCGTACTGAAGCATCGCCCGGCCCACGTGCTGTGCGGTGACATCGGTGAACGACGCCGCGATCGCAGAGTTGGCCGGGTCCGCCGGGTTCACCAGGCCGACGTTGCAGGTGACCCACACGCGTTGACCGTCGGTGCGGTCGAAGCCTACGACCATGCCGGAAACTGCACGTCCGGTGCGCGCAACAATTTTGTCCGGGTGATCTTCTGGCGCGAGCTCGCGGCCATCGGCGTCGACGAGAGGGAAATGATCGTTTGCGTTTCCAGGGCTTCCGTCGCTGCGGATGTCGAGTTCGAATATGCGCCTCGCGCTCGCATTCGCGGCCTGCAATTCTCCCTGTGCGGAAATGACAAGCACTCCGGTGCCCAGAGAGTCCACAACCGATGTGAAATCAACGGTGAGTGAGTCACCGTCATTTCTCTTGGCCTCGAACATCCCGCCTCCACGCTGTAGTGAGCGCCTGTTATGCAACAGAAACGAGCATGCGGTTCATTCTGCGGTGACGCAAGGCGACGACCTGGGACATTATGGATAGCAAAGATGATCTTAACGTTCAGATTGGAGCGGGACGTGCCCACTTCAGAGCCAATTCATACCGGGCAGTAACTTGCCTCACTGGTTTGCTGCCCCGGTCGGGGAATACCTCACCCGCACCGCCGACCCGCTGTGAGCAAACTCACACAGGGAGTGTTGGATAATCCGCGATAGCAAAGGCGCACGTCCCACATACCGGGACGACCAGCACTCCTCGAACACGGTCAGATTTCTTTGACACCTGCCCAAAGTCGGTGCCACAGCATTGGTCTCGTAAAACCTGCGAGAACCGGGAACCGGCGAAATTATCGGGCGCGAGTAAGACGACCGTCATGGCGCCGAGTGTCCCGGCAGCACGCTCAAACGACCGGCCGTCAGGACGCCCAGGGGTGCGAGTAGGTGCTGTGAGGTCGAGAACCATGGACGTCCGGCCTCTGTTCACGGAGTCGGACGGCGCCGCCGAATATGAACGCAAGCACCACTGCGACGATCAGCCACACCAGCACGGCGAGGGTTATCCAGAATGCGATCATTCAGCCAGTGTGAAGACAAAGGCTGAGAAAACGCGTAAATAAAGGTCAACCTTGCGGCTCAGACACGTCTCAATACGGTAGCGGCGAGTGGGACGGCGACCAGCAAGATCACTGCGGAAGCGAGCATCGAATACCACTGCGGATTCTCGGACGCCCAGGTCACCGGCTCGGGCAACAGCGGATTGACCGACACCGGATTGCCGAAACACTCGCGCAGGCTCCCCGCCACGGACGTCACAGGATTCCAGTTGGCGATCACCCGCAGAGGCCCGGGCAATGTGGTCGACGGGATGAACGCCGACGAGATGAACGTCAGCGGGAACAGGATGGTGAGCAACAGGCTCTGAGCGGCTTCTGCCGACCCGGCGACCAAACCGCCCACCGCCCCCATCCAGGACATGGCGAATCCGAACAGCAGCGCGATCGCGTAGCCGGCGAGGGCATCGAGAAAACCGGTGTCGATTCGCCATCCGATGGCCAGCCCCGCCAACGACATGACGATGAGCCCGACGATGTTGACCGTGAGGTCGGAGACCGTGCGGCCGACCACGATGGCCACGCGTGACATCGGCAATGCCCGGAATCGGTCGATCATCCCGGTCTTGATGTCGGTGGCCAGTCCGAGCGCGGTGAAGCCGGCATTGAAAGCAACCGTCTGCGTCATGATCCCGCCGATGAGGAACTCGCGATAACGGTCACCGCCGAGGGCCTCACCGAACACATACGAGAACAGCAGCACAAACATCAGCGGCTGCAGGACAACACCCAGCAGCATCTGCCAGTTGCGCGAGATGGTGCGCAGGTTGCGGATTGCGAGTACCTCGCAATCCACCAGGAACGTGGCGATGGTGCGACCGCGAGGTGCGGTGATGGGACGGCTCACTTCGAGCTCCGCGCCAGAGCGAGGAAGACATCGTCGAGGGTCGGTGCGCTTGTTGTCGCGTCGACGATCTCGACGCCGGCCTGAGCGAGGTCCGCCACCGCACGTGCCAGGTGTCTACTGGGTTCCACCGTGGAGAACGTCACGGCGGGCCCATCGGCACCGACCTCGGACATACCTGGGATCTGGGCGACGATGCCGACCGCCCGGACGGCATCAGCGGAATCAGCCAACTGCAGTCGGACCTGCGCCGTTCCCACGGTTGCCTTGAGTTCTCCGGGAGTGCCGCGGGCCACCACTTCCCCACCGACGATGACGGTGACCGCGTCCGCGAGTTGGTCGGCCTCCTCGAGGTACTGCGTGGTCAGGAGCACCGTTGTCCCCTCACTGACCAGAGTCCGCACCTCCGACCACAATTCGGCACGGCTGATCGGATCCAGGCTCGCCGTCGGCTCGTCCAGCAACAACACAGGCGGTCGGATGATGATGGCGCCGGCCAGGTCGATTCGACGACGCATCCCACCGGAATACGTTCCCACTCGACGTTTTCCGGCCTCGGCGATTCCGAACTGCTCGAGCAACTCGTGTGTTCTGGCCTTCGATGCCCGTCGGCCCAGCCCGGACAGGCGGGCCACCATCCTCAGATTCTCGATGCCCGTGAGGTTGTCGTCGACCGCGGCGACCTGTCCCGAGAGCCCGATCAGACTCCGTACCTCGTGTGGATTCGCCAGCGCGTCGATCCCGTTGATGCGCACGCTGCCTGCCGTCGGACGCAGCAGTGTTCCGATGATCCGGACAGTGGTTGTCTTACCGGCACCGTTGGGTCCGAGAACACCCATCACGGTACCTGCGGGAACGTCGAGGTCGATCGACTTCAACGCGTGCACACCCCGGTAACGCATCTGCAGATCGCGGATCTCGATCGCGTTGTCGCCGTGCGCACCTGGTCGATCGGGCGAAGCGGCGATGTTGTTGTCCTTCACTCCTTGCACGCCGGTACGTCGACCGTGATCTGGGGCTCGTCGACGAGCGGCTGTACCGGTACCAGCGGTGTACCCGACGAGGCAGGCTCATCGAGCTCGTACTTGAGGACCACCGTCTTGCCGGCGGGGATCTTGACCTGGCCCGTGACAAAGGGGTGGCCCCGCTCGGTTCCCGACGAGTACAGCATCGGATCTCCGTCCACCGTCACCGATTCGAGGTTCGCGCCTGAGGTGGCGTAGAGGGTGACCGACGCGAAGTTCGTTCCGTTGGGCAGCTGCAGCTGTGGGTTACCGAGGCTGCCGATCACGTAGGGCGGCAGACTCATGTCTTCGACGGTGTTGGTCAGTTCGACCTCCACCACGGCTTTGCGCCGATCACCGTCACACTTGTCCGCGCGATAGGTGATCGACCGCTTCAGGAAGTAGTCGATCTTGTTGCCCGCGAGGTTGCCGACCACCACTTCGGCATAGGGCGCCTCGGTTTCGGCGACTTCATGGGTCAACCCTGCTGCGGCCAAGAGCTTCTGCTCGCCTTCATCGGCGCTGTACACCATGATTCGTCGCTCGTGCACCCCACGACCCAGCGCCTCGAGCACCTTTCCGGTGTTACCGCGCAGCGCAGTCAGCGATGACACGGCCTTGCGGGCGATCTCTTGCAGGTACGCCTTACGCGCAGGATTGTCGCCACCGAATTGCTTGTACGAGGTGGACAACGTGATCTCGGTGACGTTGTCGCCGGTGATGGTTTCTCCGCTGGCCAGCTTGATCGGACCGGTGGCCTTGAGCAGATAGCTCAACGCAACCGGGTCCATGGCGACCGCCCCGTCGAGTGGGGTACCGGACTGCTGCTCCCACATCGACATCCAGATCTGAGCCGCATAGGGGAAGTGCGCACTGATGTTGCTGTTGCGGACGTCGGTGTACGGGCGGTTGTAGCCGTAGTTGAAGTCGAACTCCTCGCCGAGATCGACGGGGTCTGCCGGCGGCCGAATGGTGTTGTTGGCGCCCAGATTGTCCACGTTCACCCGACCGTTCTCGGCGCTCACCACGCCGTACGCGCCGAGAAGTCCGCCCGTCGCCCGCGACTCCGCCGGCGTCTGGAAACCGAAGAAGTAGTTGCGCTGGCCGCCCGCGCCCAGCATGGGTGGCAGCAGCTGCGCCGCGGTGTCGGTGCCGCGGATGAAACGGGCCGATTCGGTGAGCTGATCGTGTAGTTCGGTTTGCGCATCGGAGACAACGCCGAGCCAGCTGCCGTCGGTTGCGGCGACGTCCGCCTCGAGTTCCTCGGCGCGCGTGGCGATCGTGCCGAGTTCTGGCTGTGCCTGGGCGAGTGCGACGGTGTTGATGGTGTTGTCTTCGGTGCGCAGACTGTTCGGGTTGATGACATCGGCCAGTTCGGCCGTGGGCACCAGGACGTCCGTGGACAGACCCTCGACGGATTCGGTCAGGTCCCGTACCGACTGCAACGGATCACCCAGCCACGGCAGCACCGCGACCGCAGACCAGACCGGGTTGTGGGTGTCCCCGTTGGCGGCCTCGGCCTGAACAACTGCGGCATTGGCCTCACGCACCGCCTTGTCGGTGTCACCGGCGAGGAACGCCCGCTGCGCCGACGACGCGTGGCCACGCGCTGATTCGAGCGAGCCCTTGGCACTGAACGCCAGGTATGCGAGATACAGGCCCACCACGATGAGCACCACCAGCACGCCCAGCACCGCCAGGATCCACCACCGCAGCCGGCGCGGCCGGCGTCTCGGTTCTGGCTGGTCGGTCACCGCGTGGGTCAAGGTGTGCTCCTGATGTTCTCGTGGTTGTCGTCGAGGTCGCTGATTGCTGCGTTCGTCAGCCGCGCGACGACGGACATGGCGTCTTCGGTGCCCATTGCGTGGTGGACGACCGCGATGTTCTCCACGGTCACCCGCCCGTCGATCAACGACCGCCAGTGATCGGGATGCGGATTGTCCTGCGCTGCAACGATGATCGTCGATCGCGCCGCGGCGACATCCGGTTCGTAGGCGGCCGCTGCGGCAATCGCCTCTTCGCACCGGATCCGGTACTGCTCGAATCGGGCTGCGTCGATGGCCCGCAGCGACCTCTCGAGGGTCTCGTCCATTCCCGCCGCAGGCTGCATATCGGGCTCCACGCGCGGATCGAGCAGTACTAGCAGATCCACCGAATCACCAGCCGCGGTGAGTTGTTTGGTCATCTCGTGTGCGAGAACAGCACCGAGTGACCAGCCGAGCAGCCGGTAGGGCCCGCTCGGTTGCCTACGCTTGAGGCTGTCCACGTGGGCTGCCGCCATCGCTTCGATGGTGGTGAGATGCGGCGCCGAGACGTCGTCCAAACCGGGCATCTGCAATCCGAACACCGGAGTGGGCAGGTCGCGGCCGAGTGGACGGTAGTCGTTCACCAGCCCGCTGACGGGGTGGATACACCAGAGCGGGGTGCCCGCCCGGTGCGCGGGAGACAGTTGCACCACCGACCCGAGTTCCGCGGCGAGATCCTCGTACTTGTCGAGCGTGCCGGCGAGAGCCACCGGCGTGGTGTGTGCAAAGAGAATCGCGACGGGGACGGGACGCTCGAGTCGCCGGGTCAGTGCGGCGGCAGCGGCGGTGAGCAGCAGTGAGTTTCCTCCCACCGTGAAGAAGTCGTCGTATATACCGATGTCGTTGTTGCCCAGTACTTCGCGGAACACTTCGACCACCGCGGTTTCGGTGGGCGTACGCGGCACACCACCCGACACCGTCCAGGTCGGCTCCGGCAAAGCGGCGGTGTCCAGCTTCCCGACAGGGGTACGGGGCAATTCGGCGACGGGAACGATGGCGGCGGGGACCAGATGGTGTGGCAGACGCTCCATCAGGAGATCGAGGAGGCCGGATGTCGACGACGCATCCTCCGGGCTGCCCACCACATACGACACCAGCACCGGACCTGTGGGACCGTTCCGGAGCACCGTCATCGCGGTACGCACGCCGACCGCGGTCAACGCTGCGTCTACTTCGGCCGGCTCGATCCGCTGGCCACGTATCTTGACCTGCCGGTCGGCGCGGCCCAGATACTCCAGGTCACCACTTTGATGGCGGCGGACGAGGTCGCCGGTGCGATACATCCGCCCACCGTCGGCTGTTGCCACGAAACGGGATGCCGTCAAAGGCGTGTTGCCCTGGTAGCCCATTGCCAGGGCCGGCCCGGTGAAGTACAGCTCGCCCACTGCCCCGTCAGGTGTCGGTCGCAGGTGTCCGTCGAGCACCTTGGCCTGCAACCCCGGCACCGCGGCACCGATGGTGGCGGCGTTCTCCGGACGCATCGGTGAATGTGACGTACCCAAAACCGTTGTCTCGGTGGGGCCGTAGAGGTTCATCATCATCCGGCCACGACTCCAGCGACGGACGAGATCGGGTGGGCACGTTTCACCGCCCACGAACACCGTGCGCAGATCCGGCAACGCGGACTCATCGATGGTCGACAGAACCGATGGCGTGAGGAAGGTCTGGGTCACTGCAAGCGACCGGAGGTAGTCGGTGAGTGTCCGGCCGGTGGCGTCGTCAGCGGGCACCACTGCCAGTGTGCTTCCCGACCCGAACGCCCACACCATTTCCAAAATGGACGCGTCGAAGCTCGGGCTGGCGACGTGCGCCACGCGTGCGCCTGGCTGAGACACGAAAACCCTGGGTTCCAACAGGTTCCGCAGGCCGAGATGGGAGACGACAACTCCGTTGGGAAGCCCTGTGGTGCCGGACGTGAACAGAAGGTAGGCAGCAGCCTCGGGCGCCACGTGGATCCACCCCGGTGTCGACTGGCCCAGTTCTGGTGCAGCCGTGCGCAGCTCGGGTACCGATAGGTGCACAGCCCCGGGTACCGACAGTTGCACAGCACAGTGGCGTGGCGCGGACGGACGGGCAACGGCGACCTGTGCCCCACTCGTCGCGATCATCCGATCGATTCGTTCGGCCGGATACCGGGGGTCGATGGGTACGTACACGGCGCCGATACGGGCAATGGCCCAGAATGCGGTGACCGATTCCAGACTGCGTGGCAACATCATTGCCACCCGATCACCCGATCGGACTCCTGCCGAGACGAGTTCGGATGCCAGGACCGAGGACCATTGGTCCAGTTGGGTGTATGTCAGCACCGTCTCGCCGTCATCGACGGCGTCCGCAGTCGGACGTTCCCGAACCGATCGCTCGAGCATCTGAGTGAGGGTCATCGGCGCGCCGGGTGAGGCAAGCGATGACCTCTCCGATCGCTCTTCCTCGGTACGCAGGTCGGCCGTCTCCAGCGAGACCGACTGCTCGGACACCACCAGCCTCAAGGCGAGCTGCCAACGCAGTGCGAGAGTCTCGATGGCGCGCTTGTCGTATAGCGCATTGGAATGGGTGAACAGCGCTGTTCCCCGCCCGACCGTGAGTTGCAGGTCGAACTCGGAATCGGGGCTCAGTTCATCGGCCACGTGGCCACCCGGCTCGTCGCTCACCGAGAGGGTCACCTGCACGACGGGGTGCCGGCCCATCTCGCGGATCGGATCCTGTTGGGCCACCACCTCATCGAACGGGAGCAGCGCGTTGTCCATGGCGGCCAGGTCGGTGTCGCGGACGAGATGGATGAGGTCATCGGTCGTCAACCCGGGCCGCAGCACGGTCCGCAGGGCGACCGTGGACACGAACATTCCCACCATGTCGGTCGTCTCGGCGTGGCGCCGCAGCGACACCGGGGTTCCCACGGCGACATCGTCGGTGCCACACGCGATCGACAACGTCAGCGCGAGAGCGGCGTGATACACGTGGAAGTCACTGACACCGAGTCGTTGTGCCGTGCGGCTCACCGCATCCACGGTGCTCGTCGCCACCGGCACTGCCACGGTTGACGTACTCAGCGATCGCTGCGCGTCGCGCGGTCCGCAATCGGGAAGTTCGAGGACCCCCGGGTACCCGCGCAGCGCTTGAGCCCAGAAGTCGAGCATCTCGCTGCGCAAGAGATTGTTCGCCACGTGCTGCCAGCGCGCCACCTGGGGGTACGACACCGGCAGCTGCGGCAATTCGGTACCGGCCAGCGCACTTTCGAGATCACGGCGCAGCACCTGTACCGACTGCCCGTCCATCGCGATGTGGTGGGCAACCACTACCACGAACCGGTGCCCGTTGGTTCCGACGAGTGCGCTGCGGACCGGAACGGCCCGTTCGAGCTCAAAGGGCTCGGCAAGAAGGTCCCCGATGACCTCCGCGAGGTCGCGCTCCCCCAGATCGACGACATCGGCCGGTTGGTCGAGAACACGCTGTTCGGGGGCGCCGCCGTTGTCGGGATAGATCGTTCGCAGGGGAGCATGCCGGCGGACGACCCGCTGCCAAGCGCCGATCACGTCGTCGTGGGTAGCTCCCGCGGGGACCGCGACGACAACGGGGACGGCATACAGCGGTCGCTCGGGAATCATGCGCTGTACCAGCCACAGTCGCTGCTGCGCCGGCGACAACGGCACCGGTCCGAGATCTGGTGGTGCACCGAGACCCGTCAGTGGAGGCAGTGCTGCGGCGGCACGTTCGCCGGAGCTACTGAGCAGCGCGGCCAGCGCGGCCACCGACGGGGCGGTGAACAGGTGGCGCACCGGAACCGCAGTCCCGGTCTCATCGGCGATGATGGCCACCACCTGAGTAGCCGACAGTGAACTGCCTCCGAGGTCGAAGAAGCTGTTGTCGCGGCCCACTTTGTGGATGCCGACACCCAGGACTTCGGAAAAGGCTGCAGCCACGACGGGTTCGAGCTCCGACGGCTCCGACGGTTGTTCGATAGAGGTGGGCGCAAGTGGCGTCGGCTCCGAGGTCAGCGCTGCCACAGCGGGTTCGAAGCGGCGACTCAGTGACGGGAACGGATGGTCCGGAGCCGAGACCATGGCGTGCAACAGTTCCAAATAGTCCTCGAGCAGTGCCTCGGCGACGCGTTCGGGAACGGCGGCACCGTGCACCAATGTCAGCGCGAGCCCGCCGCCGGGTGCCGACGCGAGCACCATCTCGAGGTCGAACTTCGCCGCGACGTATTCGGATGCGTCCGAGACGATCTCGATGTCGACGCCGGGCAGGTCGACGTGGCCGGACGACACCTCACCGAGTGCCTCCTGGTGCACGAGCAGTACCGAGATGAGTGGATCCCTGCCGGCGTCCCGACTGCCGACGTCCCGACTGCCGGCGTCGCGCACCGAAGTCACCGCCCGCACCACGGCGTCGTACGGCACATCGGCATTCGACTGGGCGGCCAGGTCTGCGTCGCGCACGGTTCGCAACTCGGCCCGGATCGGGCGACTCACGTCCACCGGCGTGCGAAGCGCGATGGTGTTCACGAACATTCCCACCACCCGCTCCCAGGCCGGGTCATCTCGGCCCAGTACAGGTGTGCCGATGACGAGGTCGCGGGTGGATCCGTGCTGCGCCAGCAAAGCGGTCAAGGCGACGTGCGCGAGGTGGAAGAGCGTGGCGGACTCGGCATGCCCGAGGTTGTTCAGCGCTTCGAGAGTGTCTGGCCCGAGCGTGGCGTGCACGGCGCCGCCGGTGGCCGACTCGTTGTCGACGAGACCTGGAACGCGATAGGGCGCATCCACACCCGCGAGGGTTTGCCGCCAGAAGGCGAGCTGCTGAGCGTACCGGCTGCCGGGGTCCGTCGGTTGTCCCAGGCGTTTCGCCTGCCACTGGGTGAAGTCGGAGTACGTCAGTTCTGCTGCCGGAGCGGGGCTTCCGGCATAGGCACCGACCAGATCGGCGAGGATGGTCCGCATCGACCACCCATCGGTGGCCACGTGATGCATCGCGAGTACCAGCCAGGTGTCGGTTCCGGCGACCACCACCGCGCTGCGGAAGCCGGGTTCGGAGCTCAGATCAAACGGCGCGGTGAGCAGTTCAGCGATCGGGCTGCTGACGTCGTTGTCATCCACCCGGGTGACGGCGGGGGCCTTTGCCGAGTCGAGTCCACCGATCTGTTGCCGTGGTCCACGCGGGGTCTGCGGGTACACCGTGCGGAGGCTGGCGTGTCGGCGTTGCACCTCGACGATGGCGTCCGACAGCCGATCGACGTCGACTCCGCCGCGGAGTCGCAGTACCAAAGGCACAAGGTACGCCGTCGACAGCGGATCAATGCGGTTGAGAACCCACAACCGCTGCTGCGGATACGCCAACTCCAGCTCGGCCGGTACCGGCAGGGATTGCGGCGCCACATCATTCAGCGCGGCGAAGGGCAACCCGTCGATGACGGCCGCGACGGCGGCCACCGTTCGTGCGTCGAGGATGTGGCGGACTGTGACGTCGCGGTGGGTCTGTTGCCGTAACCGGCCGGCAATTCGGCTGGCGGACAACGATGTGCCTCCGCTGTCGAAGAACTCGCTGTGTCGTCCGACCATCTCCGGGGGCAGTCCGAGGACGTCCGCCCAGCCCTCCGCCACCGCGACCTCGGTGTCGGTGCTTGGATCTTCGATCTCGTGGTGTGTCTGCGTCGGCGCCGGCAGTGCCCGCCGGTCCAGTTTCCCACTCGGAGTGACCGGGAAGTGATCGACAACAGTGATGTGGGTGGGGATGTGGGTCGGCGGGAGAATGCTCCGCAGCTGATCTCGAATGCGGTCCGGATCGCACGGCTGATCGGGGTCGGCGATGATCCAGGAGGCCAGAACAGGTTCTTGCTCTCGGTTGTACACACCGGTCGCAGCCCGCTCGACACCAGGCAGCGACATCAGTGCCGCGTCGATCTCGGCGGGTTCGAGCCGGATTCCGCGCACCTTGATCTGCTCATCGGCGCGACCATGAACCACCAGTTCACCCGATACCGTTCGGTGCACAAGGTCACCGGTGCGATACATGCGCGTGCCGGGAACTCCGAACGGATCCGGCACGAAGCGTCCCGCGGTCATTCCGGCGGCTCCCGTATAACCGCGGGCCAACCCGGTTCCGGCCAGATACAACTCGCCGATCACGCCCTGAGGCACGGGACGAAGTCTGCGATCGAGCACGTAAGTGGCTGCCGGCCCCGTGGCTCTCCCGATCGGGATCGGTCCCCGCGGTTCCACTGCCGGGTTCGCCGTCGCCACGATGGTGGCCTCGGTGGGGCCGTAGAAGTTGACGATTCTGCGCCCGGGAACCCATTGCTGCGCAATCGCATTGGGCAGTGATTCCCCGCCGGTGGCGACCACCTGCACTGTTTCAAGCACCGAGGGGTCGACCGTTGCCATCACCGCGGGTGTGGAGAAGAAGTGGGTGATCGCAGCGTCGTTGAGCAACGCCGTCAGTTCCCGTCCGCCGATCACGGTCGGCGGGCACACGACCACCGTGGCGCCGACGGCGAACGCCGGCAGCAACTCGACGAGGTGAGCATCGAACGATGTGGAGTAGTTGTGCAGCACTCGGCCGGCCGCGGTCAGACCCACGTGCTCGATGACTGCGTTCACCAGTGGAGCGATCCCCTGCTGGGTGACGTTGACGCCCTTGGGTTCGCCGGTGGACCCCGAGGTGAAGATCACGTAGGCAACATCATTGGGACGGATGGGTCGAGTCCGTTCCTCGGCGACGAACGCAGATGTGACGCGGGCATGCTCGGCAGGCGTGCCCGCGACGATGTCGGCGAGTGACAGCCAGTCGACCCCGGGGACGTCGGGGCGATCGCCGGGTGCGTAAAGACCTGCCGCTGCTCCGGATTGGTCCACCATGCGACGGCGACGGGTATCCGGGTCATTGACACCGAGTGTGACGAACGCGGCGCCGGTCTTGGCAATTGCCCACGTCGCGATGATCGACCACGCGGATCTGTGAGCACAGATCGCCACCACGTCTCCCGGACCGATGCCTCTGCCGATCAGCGTTCGTGCGACCTGGGTGCTCACCACGTCGAGATCGCGGTAGGTCAGCATCCACGAGCCGTCCTCGACCGCCACCGCCGCCGGGCTCGAGACCGTCCCTCGGCGTAGCAGATCCGGCAATGGTTCCCACACGTCGAACTCGGGTACGACATCGAGGTCGCCGGGCGCTGCACCGAGGTGGTCTGCAGGTGGTTGCGCCGGGTCGGCGACCACGGCTTGCAGCAAAGCGATCAGTCGGGTCAGGAACAGTTCGGCGTCGGGCTGGTCCATGCGCGCCGAGTCGAAGGCCAGCCGCACGACGAGGGCACCGCCACGTTCCTCCATCATCAGATCGAGGCCGAACCGCGACGGCAGTCGCAGGGCTCGGTCTCCGCGGGGGTCTCGGTGGGGCCCGTCCGTGAGTGCCCCGTCGGTCACCGCGCGCCCCAGGTCGGCGAGGAATACGTCGACCACCGGTCGCGTGCCCCGTCGATGATCCGGATCGGCGAGCCCGGCAACCAGGTTGGCGGGGTACGCAGAGTGCGCGAAGCTGTCCAGATCTGCCCGAGTGATCTCGCGCAGGGTTGCCGAGAACGGTCTGTTGATGTCGATGTTGTTGCGCAGCAGCACTGTTCGGGCCAGCATCCCGACGGTGTCCGCGAATTCCGTCGCATCCCGCCCGGCGACAACGGTTCCGATGACCACATCGGGGTCATCACCCAGGCGTGCCAGCAGGACGGCCAATGCAGCGTGCACGGTCATGAACGTCGATGTGTTGTGCGCCGCAGCCTGCTCACGAAGCCGCTGATGCCGTTCGGGGTCGAGCTGGGCTTCGATCGTGGGACCCGGTCGAGAATCGCCGGCCGGTGGGCGCAGGCCGGGCAGTGGTGGTCGGGCCACGGGTTCGGCGAACACTTTCTCCCAGAACCGTTGCAGTATCTCGCCGTTGTGGTTCAGAACGGCAGAAGACCAGGCCGTGTAGTCCCCGTAGTCGAGCGACCCATCGGGTAGGGACTCGCCGCCTGTCAACGCTGCGAGCTCCCGGTACAGGATTCGTACCGACTCCCCGTCGACGGCGATGTGGTGCGCGACCACCGCGAGTTGCCTACCGTGCGTCGGCGATTCGAACAGCGCTACTCGCCACGGGAGTTCGCTGGTCAGATCGAACGGGCCGTTGATCATCTCGAGCGCAGCTACGGGATCGGCAACCACATGACCGAGCAGTTCGGTCTGGACCGTGCCGCTGTCCCAGAGTTCTTGGTACGGGCCGTCGGCGTCGGCGGGAAAGCTCGTGCGCAAGCTCTCGTGGTGGTCGACGAGTGTTGCCATGAGCGAGGACAACTCGTTGACGGGCATGTCTCCGACGGGGATGAGCCCGCTCAGGTTGTAGTCGGTACGTGCCGGATCCACTTGCCAGTGAAGCCATAGTGCCTGCTGCTGTGGCGTGAGCTCCAGTCGCGATGGACGTGGACGTGGACGTGCGGACGGTGCGGTCATCGGCAGTCGGGTGCTGCCGGAGACGCCGGCGCCGCTGTCGATGTACTCCGCGAGCAAACCGACGGTGGGGCGATCGAACACCGACCGCACGGCCAGGTCAGCGCCTGTGAGCGCTGCGACGTGCGAGGCGAGTCGCGCCGCCGACAGCGAATTGCCGCCCTGTTCGAAGAAGTTGGTGTCGGGTCCCAGTTCGTCGGCTGCCAACCCGAGCACATCGGCGACCGCCGCGGCGACCACGACCTCGGATCCCTCGAGTGCCCGCGATGCGACCGGCGCGGAGATTGCCGGGAGCCTTGTGGCGTCGAGCTTCCCGGTGGACGTTAGCGGCCAGTCGGCGACGATCTGGACCTGGGCGGGAACCAGATGGGCCGGCAAGGCGGCGGCGCAGGCCGAGCGCAGCGACGTGGGGTCCGGGCTCGGCATCGACTCGTCGGCGATGACGTACCCGATCAACATCTCGTCGCCCCGGCGATCGGTGTCACGCAGCAGCACTTTGGCGTCACTGACTCCTGGCTGAGCCCGCAGCACTGCCGCGATCTCACCCGGTTCGATGCGGTGACCGCGGATCTTCAGTTGCTGATCGCCACGACCGAGGTATTCGAGTCGACCGCCGTCGACCCACCGGGCCAGATCGCCGGTTCGGTACATCCGGCTTCCGGGCGGCCCCCACGGTGAGGGAACAAACCGGGTGGCGGTGAGGTCTGGCCGTCCGAGGTAACCGGCGGTGATCTGGGGCCCGGTGGCATACAATTCTCCGGTGGCACCGACCGGCTGAGGCCGGAGGTATCGGTCGAGCACCACGAGGCCCGCGCTCGGCAGCGCCACTCCGATCAGACTGCGCGAATCAGACGTGTCGACGTCCGTGACAGACAGGTGCACCGTGGTCTCGGTGATGCCGTACATGTTGACCAAGCGCACCTCAGGACGCCGGGAATGCCAGTGCGACAACGCCTTGGGATCGAGTGCTTCGCCACCGAACAACACCAGACGCAACGACTGCGGCAGGTCATCGCCCGGCAGCTGTACCAATCGCGAGAAGGCCGTCGGTGTCTGATTCAGGATGGTGACTTCGTGGCGTGTCAGCAGTCCCACCAGGTGATGGGGATCCCGAGCGGTGTCGTGGTCCACCACTACCAGTCTGCCGCCAGAAGTCAACGCACCGAAGATCTCCCATACAGAGAAGTCGAAGGCGGCCGAGTGGAACCAGGTCCAGACGTCGTCGGAACTCGCCCCGATCGCTGATTGGGCGGTGCTCAGCAACGTGGCCATGTTCGACCGGGTGACCACCACGCCTTTGGGTTTTCCGGTGGATCCAGATGTATAGATCACGTACGCGGTATCACCGGATTTGGCTGTGACGCGGTCGATTTCTTCGAGGCCGCGATTTCCCGCCATGTCGAGCGTTGCGAGGTCGATGACGGCCGGCATGTCCGCGTTCGCCCGGTCGAGTACCCCGCCGGCTCCGATGATGGCTGCCGGCCTGGCATCGGCGATGATGGTTCTGATCCGCTCGGCCGGGTACGTCGGATCGACGGGAACGTAGCCGCCGCCGCCAAACAGGATGCCGAGCATGGCTGCCACCGTGCCGGCCCGCCGGTCGCCGACCACCGCGACGAGGTCGCCGCGCTGCACACCGCGCGACCTCAGTTCATCCGCGATGACGGCCGCCTGGGTGACAAGAGCCGAGTAGGTGAGGTCGCCCGTGACATCTACCAGCGCAATCGATTCGGGCCTCTGGCGTGCTTGATCGATGACGCGTTCCACCACATCGGCGTACTGGTGTGCATCATCGACCAGTGGCCGCGGTGATGCAACGGGCATGTGATGGTCGGCGGGGCGGGTCAGCGCATGCATCGTGGTGACGCCCGGATCGACCGTCTCGGACAGGGCCTGCACTGTCTGGACAAAAGTGTCGGCGAACTGCGCTGCCATTGCGGGCCTCACATGCCACAGTCCGTAACTCAGCGTGAGATGCATCGGGCTGCCGTCACCATGGTCGGTGATGGTGAACTCGAGTGGCACTCGCGCCTGACCGACGCGTATCGGCGTCAATGAGATGTCGCTGTCGGAGACCGGCGCCGGTTGGTAGGCGACCATGACGTCGAGATAGGCGTCCGAATCGAGGGTCCGCGGTGGCGCCAGGCGTTCTTTGACTTCTTCGAATGAGACCTCAGAGTGCGCGAGAGCTTGTGTGACCACATCGCGACTCTGTGAAATGGACTCGCGGACAGTCATGGCCGTGTCTACTCGACTACGCAGCACCACGGTCTGGACGAACATGCCGACCGCGGTCATCATCTCCCGGGTACGCCCGGCCGTGGGCGTCCCGATCACGATGTCGTCGGTCCCGGTGAACAGGCCAATCGTCGCCGCCAGTGCGGCGTGCAACACATGGAACACGCTTGCACTCTCCGCAGCAGCAACGCGTTGCAGCGCGTCCCGGATCTCGGCCGGCACCGGGACATCCAGGTAGTCGGCGGGCTCGGGACCAGGAGGCACGGGTGCCGTCTTCGACTCGAACGGTAGTTGCAGATGAATCGGGGCACCGTCGAGCACGTGCGACCAGTGCTCGAGCAGTCGATTGCGGTGGTCTGTGGAGCGTGGGGGTGTACCCAGCGCTTTGGCCATCCGCCGGGCGTGATCACGGTACTGGGCCGCCGGTGCCGACCAGGCCGGAGCAGTCCCGGCCAGGCGAGCCCGCACAGCCGTCGCGAAATCCTCGGCGAGCACGGTCATCGACCATCCGTCGACGGCCACGTGGTGCCCGACCAGCAGCAGCCTTAGACCTCCACCTGCCTCGAACAGCTCTGCGCGCCAGGGCAATTCGGTTGCGAGGTCGAACGGTCGTAGCGCCTCGGCATGAAGGTTGGCAGCCGCGTGCGATTCCGGCAGCGGTCGGGGTCGGGCCAGGGCAGCAAGTCGTGTGCGAACCTGATCCAGCGGCACCAGAACCGGTTGCGGTAATCCATCCTTGTCGGCCAGCACCGTGCGCAGGACTTCGTGTCGCGCAACCACATCAGTCAATGCATCGATGACGGTGCGCGGGGACGCTTCCGGTGGCAGATCGAGCACAGCGGGTAGGTGGTAGACGGCGCTACCTTCATCGATCCGGCTCAGTGCCCACAGCGCTCGTTGCTGGGCAGTGGCCGGCGGTGCGGCGGACCCGATCAACTCCTCGGCGGCGGGCGTGCGGCGGGGACGTGCTGCGTCGACGGACACTTGCAGGTCCGCGATGGACGGCGCCTCAGCCACCATCCGCACACTGACGTCGCGGCCGGTGCGTTCGGTCAGCAAGAGTGCGATATGCATGGCCGACAACGAGTTCGCGCCGACGTCGAAGAGTCCGGCCTCAGGGCTCACACTGGTCGGCGGCACTCCCAAAACCTCGGCAATCACCTCGGCGACAGGCAGCACCGCATTGCCCTCGGCTTCGATCGCACCTCGCGCATCGGGTGTAGGCAGCGCGCTGAGATCTCTCTTCCCCGACGCGTTCAGCGGCCAGGTGTCGACCACGACAATCCGCGAGGGGACGAGGTATCCGGGTAGGACGGTGCGCGCCGCGTCACGCAGTTCACCCTCGTTCGGCACGTGGCCGGCGAGGTCAGTTCGAAGGCGGACATACGCGAGGATGTCGGCGCCGACCGCGGTGTCACTGTTGCGGGTGACCGCTTCCGCTTCAGCCACGGCAGGCAAGGTCTGGAGCGCGTTGACGACATCGCCCGGCTCGACGCGGAATCCGCGCACCTGCACCTGCCGGTCCGACCGACCCCGGTACTCGAGCTTGCCGTCCACGGTGCGTCGCACGATGTCACCGCTGCGGTACATCCGTCCGCCACCCGACTGCGCCGGGCAGGCGACGAACCGTTCGGCAGTCAGACCGGGCCGCCCCACGTACCCGAGAGTGACTTGGGGTCCGCACGCGTACAACTCGCCCCATACTCCGATTGGAACCGGCTGCAGCCAGCGGTCGAGAATCAGAAGTGTGGTGCCCCGAAGCGGGTCGCCGATCAACGACCGATGGTCTGCGGGGTCGGTCTCTTCGATTGTCAGGTGCACCGTGGTCTCGGTGATGCCGTACATGTTGGACAGCAGCACGTCGCGGCCGAATGCGCTGTGCCAGCTCATCAGGCGGGACGGGTGCAACGCCTCACCGGCGAAGATCACAGCTCGAAGGGCACCTGGGTCGGTGTCTCGAACTGCCACTGCAGCAAGCGGATAGAACGCCGAAGGCGTCTGCGACAGAATTGTCACTCCGTGTTCGCGAAGGAAGGGCCACAGCGCCTGGGGGTCGCGCACGGTTTCCTGGTCGGCCAGCACAACGCGCGCTCCGGTTGCCCATGCAGCGAAGATCTCGAATACGGAGACGTCGAACGCAGTGGAGTGCGTGCAGCTGAACACGTCGCCGGGGCCGAAGTCGTAGCTGCTTCGGGCGGCGTCGAGCAAGGCAGCCACATTCGTGTGGGTGACGGCCACACCTTTGGGACGGCCGGTGGATCCTGAGGTGAAGATGACGTAGGCGAGGTCGTCGCCGTCGACATCCGGTGTGTGAGCAACGGGGTTGCGGTCATTGGCTACAAGGGCTTGGTCCACATCGAAGATGTGGACGTCGGCGGGGACACTGCGCCGAGTTCGCGAATCGACCAGCACTGTCGCCGGTTTGGCGTCCTCGATGATCGCTGCGATGCGCTGCTGC
This sequence comes from Williamsia sp. R60, assembly GCF_054063855.1. Lineage (NCBI taxonomy): Bacteria > Bacillati > Actinomycetota > Actinomycetes > Mycobacteriales > Nocardiaceae > Williamsia > Williamsia sp. R60. Next base: position 492,810 of record NZ_JBSSGR010000001.1, on the reverse strand, counting down.
GGATACTCCGGATCGATCGGCACATAGGCAGCGCCGGCAAACATGGCAGCCAATTGGGCGATCAGCGCATCCGGATGGCGGGGTAGCGCGACGCCGACCAGGTCGCCGCGACGGACGCCGGCCGTTCGGAGCCCGCCTGCCACCTGCTCGGCTCGCCCGATCAGCTCGTTGTAGGTCAGGACCTGATCGCCGAACACCAATGCCGAAGCTTGCGGATTTCGATCCGCTGCGGCGCGTACCTGCTGGACCAGCGACAGGCGGCTGTGCGGTGTTGGGACTTCGAGCGAGTGATGCTCCCCCGGAACCAGTTCCGCACTGGTCGACTGAGGGCGTGCGAGTGATTGGGCAAGCGCGGTGACGTACGAGTGACACATCGCCGCCGCGATGTCATCACTGAAAAGATCACTGCGGTAGGTCAACTCCACCCGGAGGCCATCCGCGGTGTCGTCGACGATCCATTGCAGCGGAATACGGGCGTGCCGGGGGTCTTTGGGATGGAACTCGATCTGGAGGCCGTCGACGTCCCATCGGCCGACCGGCTGGTTCTGATACGTGAGCAACACGTCGGACAACGGCGCCGTGGTGATGTCGCGCTGCGGTTCGACCGCGGCGGCCACATTCGCGAACGGGACACCGGCGTTACCGAGCGCGAACGCCAAACCGTCTGCGGAATGCGCCAGAATCTGCTCGAACGATGTCGTGGCGCCAAGGGTGGAACGTATCGCCACGGGGTTCACGTACATCCCGACAGCGGTGTCGAGTTCCGGTCGACTTCGACCTGCCTGCGGTACCACCACCACCAAGTCGTTCGAGCCGGTGAACCGCGCCAACGTCACCGCAAGCGTGGCGTGGAGCCAAGCGAAGGTGCTGATCCCCCGCTCGGTGGCAGCATCGCGCAGCGCTTCGGTGATCTGTGGGCCGAGCGTTCGTCTCTCCACCGCAGCCGGCGCCGGCTGATTCCGGTCGCGCACGGCCGGCCGGTCGATCGGCAATTCAGGTCGGGCCGGAAGGTCGGCCAGCCGGCGCTTCCATCGCTCCAATTGCTCTGCCAAGCGGCCGTTTTCGTCGCCACTGGCCGCAGCAGTGGCATCGATGTACTGCGTGGCCGGTGCCCACGACGGAACGCGGCCTTCGACACGCGATTGATAGGCCGTTGCCAGGTCATCGACCAGGACACCCAGTGACCACCCGTCCACCGCAGCGTGGTGGGAGCGGACAGCCAAGCGGTGGTGGTCAGCATCGATGCGCGAGAGCTCCAGCAGCAGCGGCGGCCGCGATGTGGGGTCGATCAGTTGCTCGGAGACGCTCACATCGCTCGTGGCGTCGTCGAACTTGAACCCGTTGTCGGCGAGAGCTTCTCGGACGGTGACGACGTCCTGCCAGGCAGTGCCGTCGGGCTCGAGGCGGATGATGGTGCGCAGCGCTTCGTGACGGTCTATGACGTCTGCGATGGCGGCCATCAGCGCGTCGCGATGCAGCGTCCCTTTCAGCTCGACATCGGCTTCGAGGTGGTTCGCGGTGGATCCCGGGTCGAGGCGGTCGGCCAGGATCATCGAGATCTGTCCCGACGACGCGGGTGGTCGTGGCGGGCGTGGGCGATGTGCGTCTGTGGGCGCAGTCGTCTTCGTGAACCGCTCCACCAACAACGCCAATTCGGCCAGGTCACCGGCCTCGAGAACTTCGCGAACGCCGATCGCGTTTCCCGTCGAGGCACCGATGCGCGCCGAGATCCGGGTGGCGTCGAGCGATGAGCCGCCCAGTGCGAGCAGGTCGTCGTACATGGACGGTTCGTCGATGCCGACCGTTTGCGAAACCACCTGTGCAACGAGTTGCTCGGCCGGGGTCTGTGCAGCCCGGCGGGGGTGCTGGTTGGCAGTCGACGGGTGCGGCAACGCTTCTCGGTCGAGTTTGCCGGACGGAGTCACCGGCAACGCCCTCAACACGACAACGTGGGCCGGCCACATCGACGTCGGCAGACGCCTACTCAGGTGCTTGCGGATGCGGGTGGCCAGACGACGATCGTCGACGTGCGAGGAGACGTACAACGCCAGCGCCTCGGTGTCACCCGAGCCGACGACCACGGCCACCGCCTGGTGCACGTCGGGATGCGTCTCGGCAGCCATCGCGATCTCACCCGGTTCGATCCTGACGCCTCGGATCTGCACCTGGTCGTCGCTGCGTCCCGCGTAATGCAGTCGGCCTGAGCTCGTATCCCGCCGAACCCGGTCGCCGGTGCGGTACATCCGTCGCCCGACAGCTCCCCAGGGGTTGGCAACGAAAGCGCTTGCGGTCAGGTCAGATTGACCGGCGTACCCCGATGCGAGTCCTGGACCTGCCAGGTAGAGGTCGCCGATCACGTCGGACGGGACGGGCCTCAGCTGGTCGTCGAGAACGTAACAGGTCGCGTCGGTGATCGCGGTCCCTATTGCCGGCGGTTCGTCGAGGGGACGCAAGGGCTCGCTCGCCGTCGCCATGATGGTTGCTTCTGCGGGACCGTATAGGTTCAAGACCGTCCGGTCGCTCCCCCACCGCCGGACGAGGTCTGGTGGGCACGCCTCTCCGGCGAGCATGAGGGTGGAGCAGACGTCGGCGGGGAGCCCAGCCGGGTCGACCGTGGCAAGAACACTCGGGGTGATCACCGTGTGCGTGATCGATGCGCCGGTGAGGAAGGCGGTCAGCTCCTGACCGCCCACCACGTTCGGCGGTGCCGGGCAGAGTGCGGCGCCACCCGATGCGGCCAGCAGCATTTCGAAGATCGACGCGTCGAATGCCGGAGACGCGAGTCCGGAGACCCGCGCGTTCTCATCGATTCCGAGCACTCGCTGGTGCGCCATCAGAGCAGCGAGCCCTCGGTGGGTGACCTCGACGCCTTTCGGTGCGCCGGTGGAGCCAGATGTGTAGACGACGTAGGCGATGTCGTCGAGCGTCAGTGGGCGCGGGAGCTCGATCGGAGTGTCTGGGGTGTCGGTGAGGTCGACGTCACTCAGGTCCCACCACTGGGTTGTGTCGCCCGGGGCGACTCCCCCGCGCGACGTCAGGATCTTCACCGGGTTCGATTGGGCGAGTTGCCCATTGATACGGGAGGACGGGTGCGCCGGGTCGATCTGCAGCACGGTGGCGCCGGTTCGGGCCACCGCCCAGAAGGCCAGCACCTGGTCGAGGCCACGGCCGGTTGCGACCGCGACGGTTGTACCCGGGATGGCGCCATCGTCTTTCAGACGGTTGGCGAGTCGGCGTGATCGTTCAGCCAGCACCCGGTAGGTCCAGTGTGCCCAACCGGCGTGCAGCGCGGGGCGCTCGCTGTACTGAGCCGCTGCAGCATCGAGGAGTTGAGGGAGCGTCTGGCCAGCGACAGTAGGCGTTGAAGTGGTTGTCAGGCTGAGTAATTCAACGTCTGACTCCAGCGCGATGTCTTCGAACGATCTTGCGGGGTCGTCGACGGCAGTCATCGCTACCTCGCGAATGAACCGGAGGAGCCGCCGGTGGTGGCCTTCAAGTTCTTCGGAGGAGTATCGATTCGGGTTGGCCTCCAGGTCGAACCGCAGTTCGTCCGGTGCAGAGGGATTGCCGGTGCGGTAGAGGTTGACGGCGAGGTCGTCCACCGCGCTGGTGGACAGCACGTGTAGGGATCCGGCCACGTCCCCGAAGTTGATCTTGTCGACGCTCAGCATGAGATTGAGTAGCGGACCGGTGAACTGCCGGTTGGGCAGAACACCGGAGTCCCGAGGCATGGCCTCAGCCATGTCCTCGAACCGGAAGCGTTGGTGCCGCAACGCGCCCATCATCGCTGCCTGGGTGGAGGTGACCGCCGCGCGGATGTTGCTGTGGCTTCCGATACCCGTGCGAACGGGGACGACGTTGGACACCGTGCTGAAGGTCTTGCGCAGCAATGCAGTTGTCCGTGCGGCGACGGGCAGACTCAGACTCACATCGTCTTGCCCGGAGATCCGGGCGAGGTACCCCGCCACCGCCACCGCGATGAGCACCGGCATCGTGGTGCGCAGTTCGGTCTCGGCCTGGGCGAGCAATGCTGCCGTGTCGGGTGGAAGCAGCGCGGAGTGACGACGTGGTGATGGATCGGGTTGTCCGGTGCGGTGCGCAAGACTGATCGGCGAACCGATGCCGTCCAGTTGCTCCGCCCAGTACGCCCGGTCTTTCTCGAACCGCGGCGATTCCCGGTAGTCGACATCGGTTTGCGCCAAACCGGACAGGTCCGATTCCGGTGGGAGGTTGAGGGAACCGTCCTCCGAACGTTCGTTGTAGGCGGCGACGATGAGTTGCAGCGAACGGAATGCGCCTGCCCCGTCGAACGTGAGGTGGTGGCCGCGCATGTAGTACAGCCACCGGTCGTCTGCGACGCGCAAGATTGCCGATGCCATGAGTCTGTCGTGGAAGACGTCGAGTGGGCGCGTGTAGTCGTCGCGCATCCACTGGTGGCCGGCTGCGTCCGGATCGGGTTCGGTACGCAGATCTTTCATCGTGATGTGGTCGCTGAGGCCACGATCGATGACCTGCTCGATGCCACGTTCGGTCTGTTCGAACCGGGTGAACGCTATCCCGGTTTGCCGTGCCACTCCGAGCGTGACCGCCCGCAGCAACTCGGCGTCCAAGTTGCCTGTGAGTTCGATACACAGTGCAATGTTGATGGGACACAGAGGAGTTGCCTGCTGGGCAGCCCACAGGGCGCGCTGTGCGCGCGTTAGTGGCTGCCGCAGCACCTGCCCCACAGAAGGCCCCTCCTCACGGTCATCGAGGCGTCGAATCACCTATGTGAAGGCGCTGACTCGAGAACCGCCTCGATGTCCTGATGCTTCGGAGCCTTCTTGCCGAATCGACTGAAGAATCCGGGCTTTTTCATCACGTCGGTGGAGCTGTAGTAGTAGCCGTACTTATATGCGCCACCGCGAGTGGGGACATCGGTGAGAACAACACCGATGAGCTTGGCTTGCACAGCTTCCAACTGTTCGATGCAAGCTGCAACATCGGGTATACGGGATTGGTTCGCCCGTGCAACCAGGACAACTCCGTCGGCCCACTGCGCCAAGACCGCCGCGTCGGTCACAGGAAGGAGCGGCGGCGAGTCGATGATGACGTAGTCGAACATTGCCGACAGGTTCTCAATGCCCTGGCCGGCCTTTTTGGAACCGAGTAGCTCGGCTGGGTTCGGAGGCTGAGGACCACTGGCGAGGATCTGCAGTCCGCTAACCTCACTCGGCTGCAGCAGGTCGGCCATGGAACCGTCACCCTTGAGGTAGTTCGTCAAACCGATGTCACCCATGCCGCCTGTGCGGTGGTACACCTGCGGACGCCGAAGGTCTGCGTCAACCAGAACGACCCGCTTACCGGTCTCGGCGAGTGCAGCTGCCAAGTTCATCGCGGTGGTTGTCTTACCTTCTGCTGCCAACGCGCTCGTGACCACGATCCGCCTGGACGGATTGTCGACACTGGTGAACGACAGATTTGTCCGAAGCTTGCGATAGGCCTCGGCAGCAAGCGTCGCACCAGAGCCAAAGTCGATCAGACCTTGCTTCTTCAGCAGTTCGTCTGAGGGCACGGCAGCGAGCACCGGCGCGTCCGTCACTTCTGCAAGCTCTTCCTCGTTACGCACTTTGTTGTTGTAACGATCCCGCCCGAACACAACCGCAAGGCCGGCAAGCAACCCGATCACGAGCCCCAGAGCGGTGTTCCGTTCTGTTTTCGGGGAGATCGGGTTATCGCTCTCGGCGGCGGGGGTGATCACTGTCAGCTTTGCGAGCGGGATCCGCCCGCCAGCGGGTGTTTCGAGCCGCTCAACATAGGTGGTCATCGACTCAGCCACCGCATTCGCGAGGTCGGCCGCAGTCGATTTGTCAGTGTTCTGGGCAGAAATGTTGAGAAGGACCGTCTCAGGCGTCGTAGAGGCGCTCAGAGCTGCCCTCGCTTCGCCAAGTGACAATGGCACTCCGCCGGGCCCGATAACAGGGGCAACAACGCCGTCGGAGTCAACGAGTTTCACATAAGACATCACACGCTGCTGAGACGCCAACGAGCCTTGGTAGGCGGTCTGGGCGCTCGCCTCGTTACCGGAAGTGACGTACAGCGTCGCCGTCGACTTGTAGACGGGCTTCTGCAACATGCTGTAGACCAGCGCCACCGCGCCACAGAGCAGGGCAAGCGTCAAGATAACTATCCACCCGCGTTTGACCACACCCACAGCCGAACGCAGTGAGTCCTTTCCCAGTTCCGGCAGGTGTTGTGGTGTCTCTTTCATAGACTAGGTCTCCTAGAATTCCGCGCGCTGACATGATTTGTCGATTGCTGCCAGGGCGTCAGTCCAGACAGTGCTATTAGCGCCGACACACACCCCGCTACTTGACACGCACGCTCGAGCAGAGTTCTACGCATGCGATTGCTCGTGTCGAAGTTGCTTTCGTTTTGAATTATGCACTAGACGGTCATATCTTGCCGATTGAACTTGTTGTTTTTTGCTACTAGGTGCGCAACGAGTCGAGGTTGCTTCGGTACCAGGCGACCGTGTCGGACAGTCCGTCGCGGAGTGATATCTGGGGCGCCCACCCGCTGCTGAGTAGCGTGCTGATGTCGATCAGTTTGCGGGGCGTACCGTCCGGCTTTGCTGTGTCCCATCGCGTTTCACCCTCATAACCGACGACTTCCGCCACAGTTGACGCGATCTCGCTAATGGTCTGATCTTCTCCGGTGCCGACGTTGACTTGCTGCGGACCGTCGTACCGCTCAAGAAGGTGCAAACACGCTGAAGCCATGTCATCGACGTGAAGAAACTCTCGTCGAGGAGTGCCCGAGCCCCAGTTCGTGACAAAAGGGTCGCCGCGTCTTTTCGCGTCGTCGTATCTCCGTATCATCGCCGGCAACACGTGCGAACCCGATGTTGAGAAGTTGTCACCCGGCCCATAGAGATTTGTGGGCATCGCGGATATCCACGGGAGACCATATTGCCGACGAACTGCCTGGACCTGTAGGATGCCGGCAATCTTTGCAATCGCATAAGCATCATTGGTCGGTTCGAGAAGACCCGTGAGCAGTGCTTCTTCTTTGATCGGCTGAGATGCGAACTTCGGATAGATACAGGTTGAACCCAAGAACAATAGCCGGTTTACCCGACACATCACAGCAGCATCGAGCACGTTCACCTGAATCTGCAGGTTCTCACTGATGAAGTCCACCGGATACGTACTGTTCGCGTAGATCCCGCCAACCTTTGCGGCGGCGAGCAACACAACGTCCGGGCTCTCCTGCTCGAAGAAGTCTGTGACCGCACCGCGGTCTTTCAGATCCAGTTCAGCGCTGGTGCGACCAATCAGGTTGACGAACCCCTCATTGGTGAAATGGCGCCAAAGAGCAGAACCCACTAGACCTCGATGGCCGGCGATGTAGATTTTCGAGTTGCGATCGAGCGGCGCAGGCCTGAAGTCACCGCTCATTGTCAATACCCTTCCACGATGGCACCGACGGGGTATCGATCCATGGCCGCCCTTCACATTCGAATGCACGAATATCTGCGTCAACCATGATGCGAGCCAACTCAGGGGTGTGCACGGTAGCCTTCCAACCCAGTTCCGCCTCGGCCTTACTGGCGTCGCCGATCAAAGCATCAACTTCAGTTGGTCGAAGGTATCGCTCATCGAATCGGACGTGCTCTTGCCAGTCCAGGCCGGCGTGCTCGAACGCCGTCTGCAAGAAGTCGCGAACGGTGTAGTTGCCGCCAGTGGCCAAAACGTAGTCGTCAGGCTTATCCGCCTGAAGCATCCGCCACATACCCTCGACGTATTCGGGGGCGTAACCCCAGTCGCGGACTGCATCCAGATTCCCCATGTAGATGAACCGTTCCCTACCGGCCTTGATTCGGGCGACTGCCCGAGTGATCTTTCTGGTTACGAAAGTCTCACCACGTCTGGGAGATTCGTGATTGAAGAGAATCCCGTTCACGGCGAAGATCCCGTACGCCTCGCGATAATTGCGTGTCACCCAGTACGAGTAGACCTTCGCAGCACCGTACGGAGACCTCGGATAGAAGAGCGTATTTTCATCCTGAGGCGGTGGCGACGCCCCAAACATCTCCGAACTCGATGCCTGGTAGAACCGGCACTGGAGCCCAGCTAGACGAACAGCTTCCAGCAACCGGATAGAACCAATCCCCGTGGTGTCGCCCGTGTGCTCCGGTTCATCGAAGCTGACTCGAACATGAGATTGTGCGGCCAGATTGTAAACCTCGTCTGGCTCGATTTGCGCCAATAGAGTTACCAACCTGGCGCCGTCGCTCAGATCACCGTAGTGCAAGAACAGCTTCGCAGAAGGTTCATGCGGGTCAACGTACAGGTGGTCGATGCGCGAGGTATTGAACGAAGACGACCTGCGAATTAAACCGTGTACCTCGTAGCCCTTCGTAAGTAGGAGTTCAGCCAAGTATGACCCATCCTGACCAGTGATCCCCGTGATGAGTGCTCTTTTACCACTAGTCATCAGAACGGGTCCTTTCATTGCAGCATCCTTCAAAAGTCATCATTACGAAGCTCCTATCGTTTCGCGTAGTAACGCATCCAGTAACTGGTGTTGGCGCGACGCCTCAGTCGCCTGCGTAGCGACGCGCATCGACTCTGTCGCGTCAATTCGCAACGCGCATACGTCTTCCGGAGTCTGAATGTGTTGCACATCAAACAAGTGAGCGAGAGCGTCCGATAGCTTGGTAAAGCCCGGCCTGTATTGAATGACCGGCACAGCCCCGGCCCGTACAGCGAACAGCAGAGCGTGTAGTCGATCGCTCACAACAACCGTCGCTGCTGAGTAAAGCTCGTGGACTCTCGCTTCCTGGTCGGAATGCGATCTACGTTCCGGCCAATCCATGAAGTCGACCGAAAGCAACTCCGCGAGTCGACGGTTAGCCGCTGAGTCCTCACGTACCTGAGCAGTGAAAACTATCTTGTAGCCACACTGGGCGGCACGCGTTTTCAAAGAGGTCAGCACGTCAATGTCATCGTCCAAAATCCTGTCGTGCCTCAACGACACCACCATAAGCGACCGTTGACCGAAGCCCGTTGCAACGGATTCCGGCAATTGACTATATTGCCTCAGAGCATAGTCAGGGAAAACAAGGGTTCGTGCTCCAAGAATCGTCCGCGTACGTGAGTCGCGGGCTACGTACAAATTGGACGCGGCCGCCAACAGGCGTTCAATTGGTAGCGCAAAGGAGCGCTTCACATCGACCGACCGGCCGACAATCACCACCTTTCCTCCCGTTACTCGGACAAATAACAGCAGGACAAAAAGGAACATATGTTTGAGGGCAGATTGGAGAGATACCCCAACTTGAACGGGACCGGGTGCCATCACCACTACAGGTCTGCGGACCGACGCGATTTCAGTGAGTAGCTTGCGGATGAATACCGGACCTGAACGAGTTATGATCTCTCCAGGAAGAAAGTCAAATGCCTCAACGTAGTCGCGGCCCATACTGCCGCTGTATATTACCGGCTTTAGCCCAATTTGCCTCAATTGATCAATGACCTCTCGGCGGATCGCGATATCTCCCAAGTTGCCTTCCGCCGCGGAAATACTCATGAATCCCGACCGCATCAGAAACCCCTTCTAATCGATCGCCACGTAAAGAAGACCAGAACAACGGATTGCAATACATAGCTAGCGGTGAGGCCCCACCCTCCACCCGCCGCACCAAAGGGCGGAACCAGCACCGCAACAAGCACCAAACAGGTGACGGTTGTGGACAAAGAGATGTTCGATACCAACCGGACGTGACCGAAGGCTTGTAGAACTGCGTTCAATTGCGACGCGACCGCCGCAAAGACCAGGCCGAGGCAAACAATCTGCACCACACCCACAGCGCCCTCGTAGTCGCCCCCCAACAGGCGAGGAAGGGCATAAGGCACGGCCAAGCCGACGCACAGAAATCCGAGAGAACTAACGGCGCATACTGCAACAGTCGCGCGGACGGCACTCTTGTATTGCCCGGAACGCAACGCGCGAACGGCTGCGGGCATCAACACGGCCGCGAAAGACGTCGGGACTATACGGAGCGGACTGGTCAGCCGGCTCGCCGCAGCGAAGTATCCGACGGTCGCACTGCCTGTTGCAACTAATGAGACAACGACTACGTCCAGGTTGCGAGCCTGTGTTACCACCGAGTTCGTCCAGAAGTACTTCGCCTCCGCGGCGATTGATCGAACACCCATGGCCGACGCAGCCGTCTGCGGTCCTCGCTTGAGCGAACGCGCTACCAACAGTAGCGACGCCAGCGACCCAAGCAGAAGGCCAACGCCATAAAATGCAGATGGGTCGAGCCCGAGGCTCACCCCCGATATCAAGACCGCGAACAGGATTGCCCGCCGAAAGATCAATGAAGACGCGTTCTCCCAAGCTCGTCCGTCTGCCAGGGGGATTGCTAGGTAAGTTTCGACGAGATTGTCGACAACAACCCATCCCGCAAGCAAGACCACGTACGCGGGCAGACCCGCAGCGGCGACCAACGTAAGACAAGCCAACAATCCAACTAGGCCGGCTAGGACACTGCCACGTCTGCAGAACCGTAGTATCGCCGCGACATCTGGTTCGCGATCGCCTGCGGCCCTCATCCGCACGAGCAGCGGAGTCAGCCCAAAGTTCAGTACCGCTTGTAGCACCACTGCAGCGCCGTACCATACGGCGAACTCACCGAATTCTGGCGGACCGATCTGACGCGCAAGCACAGCCAGGCTCGCGGCCTGCAGCAAAGCGCCGCAAAGACGGCCACCCGCAACGAAACCCGCTTGGCCCAACACATTCACGTTGTTGTCTTGCGCCCGGTGCTTCGCACCTTCGAATCGCCTGCGGCGACGGAGCACCCGTCGCCGACGACCCACCCCGTCTACCGGTGTGCCGTGCGCCGGCCTTTCCTGTGTCGTCATTTCGGTAGCCGCGTGTCGCTGAGCGTGCCAACAGGCGTTTTTCGGCCACGAACGTGACGCACACCCGCGGTATCGGGTTTTGCGAGTATCCGAAGAATTATCAATGACATCGCTGTCAGCACGAAAATATTGAACGCGATCCACATCTGTGACGGGTAGTTGCCACGGATCGCGGTCGCCGGGAACGAACCAGCAATGAGTAGCGCCAACAGCGCCACGCCGCCACTGCGATGAAAAGAGTTCTCGAAAGCGCGAAAGAGAACGCCGCAAATGATACTTAGTAGCGCCACGCCAACAAACCCAAAATCGAAAAACGCGGTGCCCGCGTAACTCGGCACTGGACATACACCGGCAGCACACGTCTGCCCGAAGGTATCAATCAAAATCTGGTTGGACCAGGCAGGTGTGTCAACAGCTTGCGCGGGCAACGCAGAGACCGCTACATCCACGAAGGTACCGCGGCCCCACCCATACGGAATGGTGGAACCAAGTCCCGGTGATACCAGGGCGATGTAGTCGAACATCTCGGTGTCGTAGGAACGAAAGAAGTTAGTAAACACCCCCGTAAATCCTTCAGCCTGAACATATGACACCAGTGCGTCAATCAGGTTGTCACCTGATTGCCTCGATCCAGCACTGCGTACGTACGGAATTGAAGCCAGGATTGTGACGACCGCAAGGGACGCAAATACTTTGAGTGGAGTTATACGGGCGTTCCATCGCTTGGCCGGGAAGTTCGCAGCAATGACTGCCGCTATGACACAAGGCAGGATAAATCTACGATTGCCGAGCAAAGCAGGAGGACCAAGTGAAAGCAGTACTATCCCCCAGAATACAAGTTTACTGGAACGATCGAGCGAACCAATACTCCGCTCGACTACTATTCTCCAGAACGCTGCAGTATAAGCCGCTGCAGCTGGTAGCGAATACACTATGATCGGCAGATTCTCAATTGCCAGTGATGATTCACCAGATCGGCCGCCTGCCATCGTTGATAAAACGCCAGTTCCTCCTCCGCCAAGCGCCACCATCAGCAGAGTCCAAGCTAGAACCAAACCGATACACACGGTCGCCAAAGCGCCAATGCTCACGCAGCTAACGGCAGACATCATTCCGTGACCACTCGATAACTTCGCCCCGCCTAGATAGGCAGGAGGGTGTTCTTGGAAACTGTCGTTGGAGCTGCGGCGTGACGGCCACAACCAGTAGCCAACGCCCAACGCCGAGATCGCCAGCGCTCCCACAACGACCGACGTCCAATACCCTTCGGAGACATCGCGCCCGTAGAACAAATGATTTGACTCGCCGACGACCAGCAGCGGCCTGATTCCGAAGATGGCGACAAGAATCAGCATAGATACGGAGAATGGCGAAATGAGATAGCCGACACGGCCGCGTGTCGAAATAGCAACCAGCAGCAGCCCTAGAAGGCAATTGAATAGCGCGATTGTTTGTATCAAGTGGTCCGCATTTCCGATGAAGCTGACGCGAGTACTACGAGTCCATCAGAGATGTCGCGCGATACGAGAGCACAAGCCCCCACCACCGCATGGCGCCCTACTGTGACTCCCCGCAGCACGGTCGCACGCGCTGCCACCCACGCACCATCTTCTATGGTGATCGGAGCATTGTCGAACTCGAACGAAGGGGAGTTTCGATCGTGGCTGCCGGTGCACAAGAATACACTTTGCGAGATACAGCAATTCCTGCCGATGACCACTGGCTCCAGATTCAAGATCCAAGCACCTTCGCCAATCCACGAGTTGTCACCGATTGCCAGCTTCCATGGCCAATGAATCGTAACGTCGTGCCTGATCAAAACTCCGGTGCCGATCTCGGCACCGAATGCCCTGAGTATGCGTACACGAAGTTTCGCCGGGATCCACCATTTCTGGAATATGCTTCTGACTGCTAGCCAAAGCACCTGCCACAGGCGACCTCTACCTTTTTCGTATCCGGCTCCGGTGAAGGCCTCAAGAGATAGTTGCGGATTGGTCATGAGCTGACTCTCGATCGATGGCCGGCGGGGCTTGCATTCTGTTGATGTGCGACACACAAGTCAAAGAACTTGCCGATAGCGGCTGACTCGGTAAGTGCGCTTTCCACGTATCTAACGCCGTTTTGACCGAACATCTGGGCGCGATCTGCGTCCATGCGCAACTGCGAAACGGCGTCAAGCAATTCTTCCGGACGCTCGGGGTCGACTCGTATACCGGCCCCCGCGGCGGCGAGCTCATGAGCCGATCCGCTTTCTGGGTGCGCGGAAGCAACTACCGGTCTACCGGCGGCAAAATATGACGTCAATTTTGACGGAACCGCCATACCTTTGACACTTCCGGATTCATTTACGAGCAGAACATCTGCTGACATTATTGCGTTCGAGAATTCTTTGTCACCCAACGGATCGACGAATTTTAAGTTCCGCATTCCCTCTGCTCGGCGTTCCAAGAGAGGACGTTGATTCCCGTCACCTAGAAGTACAAATAATATGTCTTTAGTGGACTCACGCTGTGCAGCCAGTTCGGCCGTGTCCAGGACGTTCTCGAGGCCCTGTTTGCGACCCATGTTTCCGGCATGCAGGACGACGAAGGGCCAATCGCCGAAGGTGCCCGTGGCGTCCGCACTCGGTGAACCTTCAGTCGAGACGTCGATATGCGTCCAGTTCTTGATAATCGTGACGCTGTCGTCTGGCAGGCCGAAATGCGTGACGATGTGACTCTTGAAGGAACTATGAATCGCGACGACCGCGTCAGCGTTTCGGAGCGTCCATCCTTCGAGTACCTCCACAAGCCTTACGAGAGAAGAACCACCGACCTGGCCCGTTTCGGCTGCTCCGAGCCCATAGAAGTCTTGGACCCACACGATGACTGCCCCGTTGCGACGAGTTATTTTCTTCCTCAGAACCGCCGCGAATGCGCTTATGAGCGTCGGACTAGTACAGATGACAGTTGCATCTTTCCCAGCTGTATGCCGGTGCCCCAAAGCCCGAATTGCAAACGTCGCCTCCATCAGAAGCCTTTTTGGCGTATTGGGATTCTTCGGAATGTAATGCCGTACACGGTGATCGTCAGAATCGTCTTCCACGGCGCATGATGAAAATCCAGAAAACTCTGGGTCACGTCGCCACGCTGGGTAATGAGGGTATCCTGTTGTAACTTGAACGGTCAGTCCGCGGGCCCTGAGACCCGCGGCCAAGCCGGTAACATACGGGGCGATTCCCGTGGGCTCCGGTTGATAGTTGATCGATATCAACGAAACATCAACCATGCTGGGATCCGTTCGGGTTGCTTTTGGCTCGATCCGTCTCTTTACGACGAGACACAAGATCGAGATGTTGCTCTCTTTCGCTATCTGTCTCGAATCGTTGCCCGACCACCCGCGCAGGCACTCCCACTACGATCGAAAAGCTGGGTACGTCTTTGGTTACGACGGCCCCGGCGCCGATGACTGCGCCGTCTCCAATTTTCACACCGCTGAGCACCAGAGCTGAAGCGCCAATCCAGACGTCGACACCTATTGTGACCGCGTCCGACGGCAGCGGTTCGCGATCACCCGCCCAGGTTGAGAAGAGCATAGGTGTACCGACCTCGTCGATTGCGTGGTCTTCTCTACCCACGACATGAACATCCATGCCGATCATCGCGTAGTCGCCAATAGTCCCGTCGACCTGAATTACCGAACGGGGACCCACACTCACAGAATCGCCGAAGGTCAGTTTATGGGGGGCACTGATTATCGCGCCCCGGCCCGCTCGGAAACCCTCTCCCACTTCCACATTATTCCCACCTATCGCCAGGCGGTTTAGCACACCTGCGAGAGAATTGCGCAATCCCAAAGGCAACCTCGACCTAGACTTACTACTCATTTTGCAGCCCCTTCTGGCCATCCGCCAGCGGAATAGTGAATCGGCACGTCAGTCAGGGAAGAGATAATTCCATCGGCCATAATTTCGGCCGAGTAGAACCTCCTGGTCGAACGAGCAATCTCCTCGTGATCAACATCGGGTCCGCCATATTCGGAGTAGGCGGTGCGCATCGCAGTTGCCAGGGCAGAGGCGGAGGACGGGCTGTAGCCGCGCATATGTCCCAACCTGCGAAGTTCGATCTCAGGTGCGTGTGGCGCAATTTCCGCGTAGATCATCGGCACCCCAAATCCCAAGCTTTGAGTGGCGCTGAGACCGACATACCCAGGCGACAGGGAGCAAATGGCCTTCGAGTACAGCGTCCGGAGCTCTTCTTGACTGTTGATCTGGCCATGGAGTTTGACGTGGGGAGTCAATCCGAGTTCCTCTACCTGATCCTCGATCGTCCCTCGCTCGCTGCCACTGCCGATTATGTCGAGTGTGATTCCGTGCTTCCACAGTTCTGACTCGTGAAAGGCCGGTACGAGCTGCCCAACCTCTTTGGCCGCCTCGAGTCGCCCGACGTAAACGAACGAACGACCACTTAGAACATTTCGAGCGACCGTCATATCCCCAGCTCGATATATCGCGTTGGCGGCGACCCAAACTGGTTGCTTCGGAACCTCTGCTAAAGCATCCGGCACGCTGTCGTACCCATATAGCACGGACCCGTGCGCCATCCTGCGCATTGCGCGCCGAACTTTCGCTGTTTTGGAGTCTTTACCTTCACGAGGATGGAGGTGCCCCCACACTAGAACTCTTTTGCCCACGATCCGCCTTGCCAGCAAGACGACCCAAGCTGACATGCTTCGTGGGTTTAGATCAATAATGCAAGCGTCTGCCCGAATTGCCTCGATTGGGATTGCTTGTATGAGTACCCGGTCGCGGAGCACTCCGTACCGACGCACTTTGCGATAGCTCTCGCTATGAATACCTGTGCGTACGGTTCCGTCTAACCCATACGCTGACCCGTATATAGATAGGTTGGTTCCGAGCCGGTCTTTCAGTAGGTCAACACATTCCTGCCTGTACCACGGTATTACCGCCAGAAAAAGAACGAACCGGCCATCTCGACTCGCAGTTGGAGCGCATCCCAACCGCTGGTCTCGCGGCCGCAACCTGTTTCTCATACTCAGCCCGAGCGTCATCATCTTTGCTCTCGTTACTTGACGGATTCGCTGCGAATCCCTAGGCCCCGGTAGGTCCACCCTTCGGCAAGCCATAGGTTCTTATCCAGGCAGTTCCGGCCATCTATCAACCTCTTTTTCCTAACGTGAGCCTGTAAGTCCCGGGGCCTCATAGCCCTGAATTGCTCCCACTCGGTCAGCACAAGAACCACGTCTGCCCCGTTGCACGCTTCCTCGACAGACTCTGCGTAGGTCAACGTGGGGAAAAGCCGTTGCGAGTTTTCCATCGCCTTGGGATCGAAGACACTCACTGCAGCGCCTTGAAGGTGGATCTGGCCAGCTACGTTGAGTGCGGGAGAATCCCGCACGTCGTCTGACTCCGGCTTGAACGCGGCGCCCAAGACCGCGACTCGTGCTCCTAATAGCACTCCTCCGCAAACCTCTTTGGTCAACTCGACCATGCGGGTTCGTCGACGCATATTGATGTTGTCAACTTCGCGCAAGAATGTCAGTGCCTGGTCAGCGCCTAGCTCTCCTGCGCGCGCCATGAATGCCCTTATGTCTTTTGGTAGGCACCCTCCACCGAAACCTATTCCCGCGTTGAGGAATTTTCGCCCGATCCGCTCGTCGTAACCGATGGCGTCAGCCAATTCCGTAACATCTGCGCCGGCTGCTTCACACACTTCTGAAATTGCATTGATGAACGATATTTTTGTTGCCAGAAATGCGTTCGCAGACACTTTTACTAGCTCCGCTGTCGCGAGGTCGGTGATCACCAGCGGCGTGCCGTTCGCCAGTGCATCTGCATAGATTTCTCGTGCGAGGGCTTCTGCCCGGCTCGTATCACTGCCGATGCCGACTACCAGCCGGTCTGGCCGTAGCGTGTCCTCAACTGCGTGGCCCTCGCGCAGGAATTCGGGATTCCAAGCTACTTCGATGCTGACGTCGCCGGTACAAGCAGAATTGGCCAGGTTTGCAAGGCGCTCGGCGGTTCCCACGGGCACTGTCGACTTACCGAAAATAGTCGCATCTGATCGGATCAGAGGGGCCAAACGCTCTACTACGCCGTCGACGTAGCTCATATCAGCTGCGAACTCACCTTTCCGCTGAGGCGTACCGACAGCCAGAAAGTGGACGTCAGCGAACTCTGCCGCCTCCTCGTATGAATCCGTGAAAGCCAGGCGACCTGCCTTGAGGTTGCGTTTGAGTACGTCCTCGAGGCCCGGTTCATAGAAGGGGACCTCACCTGCCTGAAGTTTCGCAATTTTCGACGGGTCGACATCCACTCCGAGGACGTGATGGCCCAAGTCGGCCATGCACGCGGCGTGTGTTGCGCCGAGATAGCCCGTTCCTAAAACAGTTATCCTCATTGCCGCTCCTCCGTGCCCGACATAATCGACGGCTCTGCTTGACGTTGAGTAATCCACTCGATGACGCCGTACATGGATTGCTGGATGAGTTCTCCTACCTGGTCGAACACAGCGCCAGGCTTGCCCATCGGGTCTTCGATGTCGAGTGTCGAGTCCGTTGGTCCGGCTATCCGGCGCTCGTGTGTCACCTTGCCGACGCGGCCATCGGTGCCGATATCCGCGATCTCGCGTAGGGCGTACATACGTTTCCATCTTGAGGGTGCGAGTTGCCGAGCGACTGCGCGGTGTTCGCGCGTCATTCCGAGGACGACGTCCGATTGAGCTGCAAGCTCAGGCGTCAGCATTTGCGAACGAAAGCCGTGATAGTCGAGGCCCTTCGAACGAAGCACCCGCACGCTTTCCGGGTGCATCTCCAGCCCGTTTATAGCTCGCGTGCCAGCGCTCGACACATCCAAATCGACCCCCTCTGCCTCGCCGAGGTGTCGTAGGACCCGCTCCGCGATTGGGGAGCGACAGATGTTTCCGGTGCAAACAAAGAGAACTTTCATTCTCAGTACGCGCCGTCGCTTCGTACCACTGCACGCACCGTCCGCCACAAGATCATCGCGTCCTGCATGATCGACCAGTTCTCGACGTACGAGAGGTCAAGGCGCACAGACTCTTCCCACGACAGGTCAGATCGGCCTGAGACCTGCCACAACCCTGTGATTCCGGGCCGAACCAGCATTCGTCGCGTGACAAGGCCGCTGTATTGCTCCACCTCATCGCGCAGTGGGGGCCGCGGCCCAACCAGGCTCATCGAGCCGCCCACCACGTTGAACAACTGAGGAAGCTCATCGAGGCTGTAGCGACGCAGCTTCTTCCCGACTGTTGTCACACGGGGGTCATCGCGGAGTTTGAATAGTACGCCGGCGCCCTCGTTCTTCTGAGCGAGCGCAGCCTTCTGCTTGTCGGCCCCGTCGACCATGGTGCGGAACTTCCACATGTCGAAGGGCACATTGCCTACCCCGATGCGTTCAGCGCGGTAGAAGATTGGCCCGCTGGAGTTGATCTTCACCGCTATGGCGCAAGCGACCAGCACTGGAGCAAGCACCAACAGAAGGACTACGGCACCAAGGCGGTCGAACGCTGCCTTGAGGAACCGGTTGGCGCCGTCATACCGCGGCTTGTCGATGTGCAGAAGCGGCAAGCCGGCTACCGGCCGCACCATCATGCGGGGCCCGGCTACATCAGTAACCCCCGGAGACACCAACATGTCGACATTCATGCCCTCGAGATCCCACGACAGTTCGCGCATCGCAGAATGTCCTAAGGCCTCCGCAGACGTCACCGCCACGGTGGTTGCCCCGCACAGCGCGACCGCGTCACGCGCTTCGCCGAAAGATCCATATATCTGTACGTCGTGACCGTTAACTGTGACCGGACGATGCTCACTACCTGGCGGAACGCAAAGCCCGACAACCTCGAAGCCGAGGCCGGGGTTCTTGTCCAGGTGCTCGATCAGCGGAACGGCTGAGCTGGGGCCACCGACGACCAGCACTTGACTCAGGTTTCGGCGCCGGAGACGACTGCGATGCAGGGATTTGCGCCACGCCCATCGCGACACGAGAAGGCCCAAGGTACCCAATGGCAGCGCGATCGCGATAAAGCCGCGGGCAAGATTTAGCCGAAACGCGAGGTCCACAATCGCCAACAGCCCGAAGACAATGAAGCATGCGTTCAAGACCCGGCTGTATTCATTCGGCCCATCACCAACGATGCGACGATCGCTACTTTGGGTTGCTCGAAGGGTCAATACCCAGGCAACTATTAGACACGGTGTCACAATAAACGTGGTCATCGAAGCCGCCCGCGATATATCTTCGGGAACTCCGAATCGAATGTGCTGTGCAAGAAGGACTGCCACCGTCACGATCAGCGCGTCTGTCCACCTGACCCGGGTGACATAACGACTTGCCCAGCTGTCAGTACGGGGTTTGACCTGGGGCGATCGAGGTAGATCGCGCGCGTCGCCAGGCCAGACGACGGCCGAGACTGACCCCTGACGTCTGGACACTATCCCTCCCTATGCATCGCCAAAAACACCGCTGATCTCAGCAGTGAGTTGTTAACGGCTTCTTAATAACGGACGACGCCGCAGTTTTCGCGTCAATTACATCCGTCGCGCCTGCATTGCGTAGTACGGACGTTACTGCACATAGTCGTTGCTCGCCCGGCGATGACAGGGTCAGGACCACTTGGCTGAGCCCAGTTTTCTTCCACGCAAAATCGGAGAATGACCGATCGTTCGAAAATTGTGATAAACGGACCCGCCGTCTATATTCGCCGGTCCAGCCGGCCGGACCCCTTTGGCGATCCGTCGAGAATCACGAAATACGATGTCGGCCACCACATAACGGCCACTTCCAGCGGACCAGCCGGAACCGTGCTCTGTCACCGGATGTCATCACGTCGGGCCCGAGCGTCTTAGGGGTCGCAAATTAGCGGCACAGCTTTGTGACAGCGGTCTCAGACAATTCCGGGTGATCGTCAAGGTCAAAAATTAACATGTCCGTAACATTCAGTAACTGCAGACGGGCGCTAGTTATGCCAGAAGGGCTACTAAGACCCGGTGGCCCGGTGAAGTTAGCGTTGGCTCGCGCGAAGGTCGCTGCCGAGTCTGAACCGAGCGCAACCTGGGCGGTTTCCCGGGCGTCCACGTGCGTCCGTCAATCCCCGGCGGCGGGCGACGAGCCCTGAAAAAGGCCTGACTAGGCGCGTCGGTCTGCGATGCACAGGCGCCGACCGGCTCTAACCATCTGACAGCGCTCCAAACGAAGGAAGATGACCGTACGCAGATGCCGCCGAGGTCCTACTTGTTCGTGAACCGCGCCTCACGCTTCTCCACGAACGCAGCCATACCCTCTGACTGATCTTCGGTCGCGAATGTGGAGTGGAAGACACGCCGTTCGAACAGAACGCCTTCGGTCAGGCCCACTTCCTGCGACCGGTTCACTGCCTGCTTGGCCAATATGGTGATCGGCAGCGACAGCTCTGCGATGGTGTTCGCCACCTCAATCGCATCCTCTAGGTACGACTCGGTGGGCACCACCCTCGAGACGAGGCCGGCGCGCTCGGCTTCGTCGACCTTCATGCGCCGGCCGGTCAACACCATGTCCATGGCCTTGGCCTTGCCAATTGCGCGCGTAAGTCGTTGCGAACCACCGATTCCCGGGATCACGCCCAAGTTGATCTCAGGCTGACCGAATACGGCGTTCTCGGCGGCGATGATGATGTCGCACATCATGGCCAGCTCACATCCGCCACCGAGGGCGAATCCGGCCACCGCCGCAACCACCGGAGTGCGGACCTCGGTGAGGTGTCCCCAAGCGCTGAAGAAGTCTTCGGAGAGCATGTCGACGTACGACTTGTCGGCCATCTCTTTGATGTCAGCGCCCGCAGCAAAGGCGCGTTCGGAGCCTGCGATCACGATGGCACCCACAGACGCGTCGGCGTCATACGCCTGCGCGGCCCCAACCACCTCGGTCATCAGCTGAGAGTTCAACGCGTTGAGCGCTTTTGGCCGGTTAAGGGTGATGATGCCAACGCGGCCCCGCTGCTCGGTGGTGATGGTCTCAAAGCTACTCATCAGAACGCTCCATTCGTCAGTACAAGATCGTTGGGCACGGGGCCGAAGAAGTCGGAAACCACAGCGGGATCCACCTCGGTCAGTCCCCGCGGCGACCACTTCGGCGAGCGGTCCTTGTCGATCACCTGGGCCCGAATGCCCTCCGCGAGGTCGGGATGGGTCAGGAAGTGGATGGACACCCGGAATTCGCTCTCCAGAGCTTCTTCGAGCGTCGTATCGGCCGATATCTGTCGTAACGACCACATGGTCACCTCCACCGACGTGGGCGATTTGGCTCCCACCACGTTCGCAGTGTCGTGAGCATCGGTTTCGTCGTGTCCGCGCAGACGTTCGACGATGCCGACGCCGGTGTCGGCCGCAAAGGCATCGTCGATCCAGTGACGCTTGGTGAGCAGATCGGATTCGGGAGGAGCAACACAGAATTCGGCGATCGCTTCATCAACAGGCTTTGACGTGAGAGCGGACACGAACTTCTCGATGCTCTGTGACGGCAGGAAGTGGTCGGCAAATCCGATGGCGATGGCATCGGCGCCCCCGATCTGCGCCGCAGTCAGGGCCAGGTAGGTGCCCAGCTCGCCCGGCGCACGCGCAAGGAGGTAGGTGCCACCCACGTCCGGGGAGAATCCGATCCCCACCTCGGGCATTGCCATCCTCGTCCGATCGGTGACGATCCGAGTGTTGGCGTGAGCGGACACTCCTACTCCCCCGCCCATCACGATCCCGTCCATCAGGGCTACGTACGGCTTCGGATAGTGGGAGATGTACGCGTTGAGGATGTACTCGTCCCGCCAGAAGTGCCCGGAGGGGGTATTGACTGCATCGTCCAAAGTGGTTGCAGCCGAAGCATCTCGGTGGATGGCGACGATATCTCCGCCGGCACACAGTCCACGTTCGCCTGCACCATCGAGCAACACGGCCTCTACCGCGTCGTCATCGGCCCATTCTCGCAGCGCCGCGTGGATGGCGGTCACCATCTCGTGCGTCAGCGCATTGATCGCCTTCGGCCGGTTCAGGGTGATGCGGCCGATCCGACCCTCGGTACGAACAAGGACGCTGCTCTCGTCTGACATGACTCTCCATTGATCGACTGCCGGGCGCCTCACATAGTTGCATATCCTAGTATTGGCAGTCCAGGGCACCTGCGAAGCCGCGCACACCACGTTGCTGGCCGCCACGCACCCGATAGGCGCGGCGAGCGATCAGGGTTGGCCCGGTTTGAGCTTGATGAACAGCCCATCGGCTTCGGCACACAGCACATCCCCGTTGTGCAGAGTGGCCTTGATGAACACCTTGCGTCCTTCGATCCGGTCTACCCACGACCGGATCGCGAGCTCGGTGTTGAGCGGGGTGATCGCGCGGTAGTTGACAGTCAGATATGCCGTCCTCGTGACACCACCCGAACCGAGCGCACCGGCCATACCCATCAAGTCATCGAACGCCACCGCCACCTGACCACCGTGGGCAGCGTTGTTACCGCCCAGATGGTACCGCCGGAATGTCATACGCGCACTGACGTTTTCGGCACTCGCCTCGTCCAGTTCATACGGAGGCAGTGTGATGTTGCCTCGCGCCGGCAGATCAATCCGCCCGCCAGACGGCGCGCGCCACTCATCGATCGCGACCTCATCCAACTTCTTGTTCAAGACCTGGAGCGTCTCGATCACCTCGGTGGTGAGTTCTTCGCTGGGACACGCCGCCTTCACCCGATCCATGAAGGTACGGACCTCTTCGATGAACTCGCCGTACCGCGGACCTCCCCGCGTCAGGTCGATGTCAAACGTCGGCCGGAATCCACCCTCATGGTGCACTTCGTCCGCCTGAGCGCTTTCGAACTTTGCGGCAGATCGTTCGAGTGGGCTGTCCTGAGTCATGACCTCGACACTATAGACACGGGTAGAACCTGTTTTCGTTGACTCTCGGAGGGTGCAGGCGGGAGCCGGAGAGCTGCGGGCGACGAAGCCCCCTGTCGCCGGTAGATACCGCGCAGCGGGCTGGACACTGTCGGGCACCAGGGCGGTTCGCTATTGCGGACGTTATGGGCGGGTGCGTACAGCCCATTCTCGATTGGTGAACTGGCTACCGCACCGGCTGCCCTGACAGTCGAGGCCGCATACCGTGCGGTCTGCCGCGGCGCTTCCGGGCGAGCCGTCACGATAGATCACGTCGGCTAGCATCACAGCCCCACAGTCGGGACAGCGCTGGTTGCTCTGTACGTATCCATGATTACTCATCTGCAGCCTTCCTACGCCCCTCACACTAGGCAGCACTAATAGTGCTCGTCATGTGGTTAAATTCGGACTTTCGCCAGGTCATGGCTGTTCACCGCGAACAGACGTTGTCCAACTGGGGTGAACAACTAGGCTGCGCATCCCGAACTCAGGCCCGCGACGGGCCCAGCAACGCGCTGTCAGCTCACCACGAGAGCGGGTACCGCTGCGGCGAAGCCGGGCACGCACTGGGGTGGCGCGGGTTGGGCCGCGGTCATGGTCGCGGCCCATTACTGTCGTGGCCGCCCTCCGGCGACCGCATTCCTGCGGTCGACGCGGTCCTCGATTTCTCGACTGGTACGAGTGAGAGCTTGGATCACTCGCCGATATTCGAGCATTCGGCCATTGTGATTTTGCTTGTGCCTCTCGGTTACTTCTTGTCGTCGCCGTCGGCGGTCTGCCATTCGGAATTGGATTCGCTTACTCGATGTTCATCGAGTCGCGCCAGGCATTGATCGTTTTGGCCGCGTCGCGGATCTCATCAACTACGGGAAGAACAGCCTGAAGGGCCACTATCAGTGTCACGTCTAGGGCTGATCATCACTGTCCGACGGTTCCGTACAGAGCCTTGGCAATAAGGTAAGCGTTCGCTGGATGAAGGTTTGCAATGCCAAATGAGGCGGGGTTCATGTCCATTGCTAACTACATTTAGGGTCGTGTAATAAAAGTTCGAGCATTGGGTATATCGGTTGCAACTTCCATAAAACCCAATGAGAAAAGAGTGCGAATGAAGAAGCAAACGAAAGCTGCAGCGGCCGCAGGCGCAGGCGCCATCCTCCTTCTCGGCGGCGCCGGAAGTCTCGCCTACTGGAACGACAGCGGTTCCGCCCCCGGCGGAACAATCCGCTCGGGCCAGCTCTCCCTGGGCGACTGCGCGGGCGGCGGTACCTGGACCGACGAGAACAACGAGACCATCATCAACATCACCGACTTCCGCGTGGTGCCGGGTGATTCGGTCTCGTACAACTGCGACACCACCATCAATGCAACCGGCGACAACCTGACGGCCACCCTCACCGCGGATGTCGGCGAGGTGACCGGCGATGCCGCCTTGCGGGATGCGCTGGACCCCGTGGTGACCGCCACGGTGAATGGATTAGCCCTGCCGTCCGAGGGAGGCGAAGTGCAAATCACTCCCACGACCGCAGCGACTCAGTCCATCGTCGTCACCGTGACCATGACGTTCGATCCGGCAACCGGGGGTCTGACCGCACAGAATCAATCGGTCAACCTGGCAGCAACCACACTCACCCTTGAGCAGAACGACAATCCTGCCTGATAGTGAGCAAACGTTGGTTGTGGGCAGCCGCCGGTGTGGCCATCACCGTGCTGGTGCTGCTGTCCGCGCAACAAACCACAGCATCATGGCGTGATCAGGAACAGGGCGGCGATGCGACTCTGACGTCTGGTCAGCTGCGGATCTTGGCTGGCCAGGCGAAGGACTATTCGTGGACCGCCTTTGGCGGTACCAACCTCAGTCCGGGTTCGGTGGTGCAACGTCCACTGACGATCTCAGTGGTGGGCAACACCCGAGTCGCCTATCGATTGCAGTCGGTGACGACATCAACGGCAGACCTCCCCCTGTCTTTCTCGGCATCGATCGTGGGTTCCGTCAGCGGTTGCCCGACGGCCGGGAATGCGACCGGGGTCGTGGCCGGACCGTGGAGTACCTTTCCAGCGCCCTCTCCTGCGCGAAACATCCAGGCGAACACGTCCGAGGTGTGGTGCCTCCGCGCTACCGTGGGCGACGATGCCTCGCAGAACAAGACCACCACCGTGGCACTCACTTTCCGGGCGGACCAACAACCATGACGGACTCACCCTCGACCGACGAGCACACAGGGCCCGTTTGGTTCATACGCACCGCGTTGAGCTGGGCTTTGCTTCTGGCTGTGCTCGCGGTCGGGACGGTGGTGATTCTGGTACCGGCAGTCGCTGGTGCCGAGCGGTTTACCGTCCTGACAGGATCGATGGAACCCACCTACCCGCCGGGCACGCTCATCGTTGTCAAACCCGCAGAGGAAGACCAACTGCGGGTTGGCGACGCAATCACGTACCAGTTGAAAACTGGTGTGGCAACGGTGGTGACACACCGAATTGTTGCGGCCTCACAGAACGCGATGGGTGAGCGCAGCTACACCACGCAAGGTGACGCAAACGATGCGCCTGACGCCAAACCTGTTATCGCGGAACAGGTTCGCGGCAAGGTGTGGTACAGCGTCCCCTACCTCGGATACGTGAACAATTGGCTTACCGGGCAGCACCGCGCCTGGGTGATCGGCGCCGTGGTCGCCGGACTTTTTTCTTACGCGCTTGTGATGGCTGTCGGTGGATTTCGTGACAGCCGCCGCGCTCGGCGCGAGCAGGAAGAACTCAGAGGGGCCCCGAGCCATGCTTCGCCGCATTGATCGAACGCGGATACAAAACGCGCTGACAGGGTCGCTGGGTGTGCGAATCCGCGCGATCCTCGCACTCGGAATAGTGCTGGGTTTGGGCACAGTCGGGACAATGGCCCTGTGGAGCGATTCGGCGGTCGCAACATCGGGTGATTTCAAAACAGGTGTTGTGGACCTCCGCGTCAACGGCGTCGAAAACTACACGTTCACCGGAACCACCTTCTCGATGGCTGGAATGCGCCCAGGCGAAAGCAGAGCGGCAACACTGCAAGTGCAAAACTCTCTGTCGACGCTGCCTGTCACCTATACCGCAGCTGCCAGCACCGCGACAGGAAGTCCCACACTGGCAAACTATCTCCGGATGACTGTTCACCCCGGCGCCACCCCGACGAACGGCACGTCCAACGGTTTGGCCACCGGCTCTTGCCCCGGGACCCAGCTCGGCAGCGCCGTATTGCGCACGGGCGTCTCTGTTCCCGTTGTCACGACACCGCAACCTCTGGGCGCGGCAGGTGGTACTCCCGACAAGCCCAGCAGCCAATCGTTGTGCGTCATCGTGGCGCTTGTCTCTGAAGCTCCCCTCAGCGTGCAAAATCAGACCCAACCCGCCATCACCATGACCTTCAGCGCGACGTCGACATGAGCCACGCAAGTGGCGACGTCGCTGCAACACAAACGAAGTCGCACCGTCTGCGCGAGGTCGCGCTGACGGCAGCGGCACTCGCAGGCCTGACGTGCATCTTGATGGCGACCGCAGCAATGTTGTTCGGAATCAAGCCGTTGATCGTTCGGTCCGGTTCGATGGAACCTGCCATCCCCACCGGCGCGCTGGCCATAGCGAAACACGTTCCCGCAGGAGATATCAAGGCCGATGACGTCATCAGCGTGATCAACGAGCAAGGCATCCGGGTGACTCACCGGGTGGTCTCTGTGGATTCGACGGCCTCGGACGCCGCGGCGATGACCCTGAAGGGTGACGCCAACCGCGTCCCAGATAGTCAGCCCTACGTCATCTCGTCTGCTGAGCGAGTCGTGTTCCATGTCGATGGTCTCGGCTACGCAGCCGCCTGGCTGGACACGCCCGCCGCGAAGATCCTTGGCGGGCTGACGGTTGCAGGACTCCTGTGGATCACAGTCTTTCCACACGGACGCAAGCGGTCTGGTGACCAAAGCCAGGCGGTTCACAAACGCCGGGGCCGGCACGCCGCTGAAGCAACGCCCCCACTCATCGTTCTCGGTATCGCCGTCGCCTTGGTGATCACGATCGGCAACGCCCGCGGCACGAGCGCTGCATACTCCGATTCAGCCACCGCGCAGACTGGCAGCTTCTCGGCCAACAGTTCGTTTGTGCCGAGGATCAACAGCCTGCTGACGATCGCAAGCTATGTCACTTGCTCAACCAGCGGGCCAGGTTCGGCACGGGTGGTCACCCTCAACTGGAAGCACATCGGCCCCCCATACCAATACCGGATTCTTCTCCGCGACCTCGAGGGAAACGTCTGGCGCACAGTTGATGTCAGCCCCACCTCGACCACCGCGGCCGGGGCAACAGTGACAGCAACTTTCGGAGCCACCGGATTTCCCGTGCGTGCGGTTCCCTGGGAGTACAACGCTGAGATCCATACGATGCTCCCTGGAGGCGCGGTCTCGCCGGATTGGCGTGGTCATCGCGTGTATCAAGATTCGACAACGCTGCTGCGAGAGAATCTGACATGTAGCGGAATCGGCGAGGTATCGGGAAGTTCGACCGCATATATCCCCCCGCCCGCGTCAGTGAGCTGCGCCACGAACGCGACCCAAAAGACGGCCACAGTTTCATGGCCCCACCGCTCGGGCTACAACTATCGGTTGATTGTCCGAGACCCGACCACGCGCAACATCGCGTACACAGCTGAAGTCGACCCGGCGTTGGCTACCCCCGCAGGACAATCAATTTCGAGAACAATCGCCTTCTCGGATCTGACACCTGGGATCCTGACCGGCACCGCAGCCAACGTCGAGATCCGAACGAAGACCAGGGAACTCACACCGACACAGTCGACGGAGTTCGTCACGCAGCAAATCACCGCCAGTTCCGCGAACGGCGTCGCCTGTGTTGCGCCAGCCCCAGCGGCGCGGCTCGGCGCTCCCACCTCGACGGCAGTCTCTACCGCCTCGAGCGCAGCCGCCTCGACGACACCAAGCGGTACCACGGCAACCACATCACCTACTGGTAGCTCGACGGCGACGCCGGACCAGCCGACGACGACAACCACCCAGTCAACGATTGCCGCGGATCAACCTTTGTCACCGGCCATAACCTCGTCGTCCGGTAACTACTCCGCCACTCTGATACAGACGTCCTCGGGTTCGGTGGTGGTGGTCATCCGCGATGCAGGCGGTACTGAGGCCTACCGCACCACCGCAACAGCAAGCGACAGCCTCCAATGGTTGGCAAGCACAGACGATCTGCGAGTCACCGGACCGACGGGCACATGGACCATCAGCAGAGAATCGGGCGCCTGGGTCAAGACGCCTTATGCAGAGCCGGCTGTACCGGTCGCCACTACCCAGCCGGTATCACCGACGACCACGGAAGCCCCGCGCTGAGACGCGCTGACCGCAAACTGAACGCAATCTACGTTTCGAAATGTGCAGTTTTTGTATGCTCCGCGAGTCATAGGATCGCGTTTAGATAATCGCGAATTAAGGGAAATGCACTCCCGAACAGAAACACTCAGTCTTTTCTATTACCGTCTACGCTATCGCGATGGGATCTCGGGGAATCTACAAACGCCGGCAGCGGATCCAGCTAGCTGTCGGAATCATTCTGGTCATACTCATTGCGGTCGTTCTTCTGGTTGCGAATATGTATCAGCCTGGGTAGGCGGCGAACGCTCGTGCCACACGTCGGGCACCTCCCCGTCCAACGATCGACCACATCACCCACGACGTAGGCTCGATCACCATGAGCACACCATCTGATCAGCCTTTTGACCCCACGCAGTGGCGCGTTGTCGACGGTTTCGACGATCTGACCGACATCACCTATCACCGGCATGCCGGTGAAGGCCGGGTCCACGGGATTGTCCGGATCGCGTTTGATCGTCCCGAGGTGCGCAACGCTTTTCGCCCGCACACGGTGGACGAGCTCTATCGCGCACTGGATCACGCCCGGCGCAGCCCAGATGTGGGAGTCATCCTGCTGACGGGCAACGGCCCCAGCGAAAAGGACGGCGGCTGGGCCTTCTGCAGCGGTGGCGATCAGCGAATCCGCGGGCGTTCTGGCTACCAGTACGCCGGTGGGGACACCGCTGACACTGTCGATTCAGCCCGGGTGAAGGCTGAGGGTGGCCGCCTGCACATCCTGGAAGTGCAGCGACTGATCCGCACCATGCCGAAGGTGGTGATCGCCGTTGTCAACGGGTGGGCGGCCGGCGGTGGTCACTCGCTGCACGTGGTGTGCGACCTCACCCTGGCGTCGCGCGAACACGCCCGCTTCAAACAGACCGACGCCGATGTGGGTTCGTTTGACGCCGGGTACGGCAGCGCATACCTCGCGAAACAGGTCGGACAGAAAAACGCTCGAGAAATCTTCTTCCTGGGCCGCGCCTACGACGCAGAAACCATGCAGCGCATGGGGGCGGTCAACGAGGTCGCCGATCACGCCGAGTTGGAAGAAACCGCCATCGAGTGGGCCAAGACCATCAACGGGAAATCGCCTACGGCTCAACGGATGCTGAAGTTTGCGTTCAATCTGACCGACGATGGTCTGATGGGCCAGCAGGTGTTCGCCGGCGAAGCAACCCGGCTGGCCTATATGACCGACGAAGCCGTCGAGGGCAGGGATGCGTTCTTGGAGAAACGTTCACCGGAGTGGGAAGAGTTCCCGTTCTACTACTGAAACGGGCGTGGTGATTGTCACCCGCTCTGGGGCGAACCCGAGCGCGGTGACGACCACATACTGGTCTGATGATTCCACCAGCTCTGTTCTACGGCCTGGTGCTGCTGAACCTGCTTTTCGTCACCGGCGCGTGGTGCTTGGCTCGCCCCAGCCGCGCGGCGGCAGTGGTCCTGATATTTGTCTCGGTCCTTTGGGTGTTGTTCAACGGACCGATCGAAGGTCATGTGTTGCTGTCGTACACATACCAAAATGGGCTGACCGAGTCGGATCTGTTGTCGTTGGCAGGCCTCATCATCGCGCTCAGAGCTTTGTGGATACGTCGGCGTTGGTGACAAATCAGTCCTTTTTATTGCGGACGATTTGTGCCGATCGGGGCCCCAGTTTGGTGACCTCCAAACAGATGACTTTTGTATCGATTCTCCAATTCGATACGCGAGGCCGACTCGACAATGCAACAGTTCACTCGGGTTGACGAAACAAAAGCTTCGAGTACCGGGGTGGCTTCACGGCACTGGTCAGCCCAGCCGTATCGACGAAAGGGACTTACATGACCTCCACAATGGACATCGACTTCTTGGAAATCATCGCCTTCTTCATCGGCTTGATGGGCTAGACACACACGTCATAAAAAACACGCCCCCAGCAATCGCTGGGGGCGTGTTTTTGTGGTTATAAGGCCCGCTCAGGCGCCGATCGCTCCGCCGAGCTGCGGCCACGAACGATGCAGCTGGTCCTGCCAGTAGCCCCATGAATGGGTGCCCACCGGCGGAACATCAAATGTTGCGGGAATCCGGAGCGTATTGAGGCGGTCCGCAAGCAAAGCCGTGCAGATCCCGGTTGCGGCTTCGATTCCACCACCGACAACCACCTGATCGGCAAGCTTTGTCGGATCGTTCACATATGCCAGGCTTTCGTACGGGCCCGGAAGGCCTGTCGCATTCGAGATGTAGAGCGAATGGCCACGCAGGCCCTCAGCATTGAGGATCGGGTCGTTTTCACGCCATCCCGGGCCGTCGTAGGGGCCCCACATGTTCACAGGGTCACCGCCGCCACGAGCCTCCACAGTGATGCGGATGTATATCTGACCCAATCGGCTCGCCGTGGTGGCACAGCCGCTGTACGAACCCACGGCTTGATAAAGCTCCGGATGTTCGATGGCGAGATTCAGCACCGAGGTGCCGGACGACGAGATGCCCGCGATCGCGTTACGACCCGAAGTGTTCAGCGCCGTGTCGATGATGGGTGGCAGTTCCTTGCCGAGGAAGGTCGACCACTTGTTGCGGCCGAGCTCCGGATCATCCTGTTGCCAGTCGGTGTAGTAGCTGAACGCGCCGGCGTTGGGGATGACCACGTTTGCGTTCTTGTTGGCGAAGAAGTCCACAACGTCGGTCCTGGCGAGCCACGTGGCCGCATCCTCGCCGCCGCCGGCACCGTTGAGCAGGTACAACGTGGGCCGCGGCGCCGATTGGTCCTTCGGCAGGATCACGGACAACGGGATGTCCCGGTTCATGGAAGCCGAGTACACCACCAGATCGAGCCGCTTCGGTCCGACCTTGTTCACCGCTTTGAGAGTCGAGCCGCCCGGGGACGAAATGCCCGGCGTCGGGATCATCTCGGCAGAGGCGGGGGCCGCAGTCAGCATCGATGCACATGCCGCAGTGACCACGGCTGCTGACAGCAGGCCACGCCAGGATCGGGCAGGAAAGTTCACTCGTCGCACAGTTCGCGTCACGGGGGAACAATATCCTGGTCATCGGTCTCGTGTGCGCCCAGTAGCCGATTCGATATCCACCTGTCCAAAACACCAGGTCAGACGCCTGAGCCACAAGCTGCCCTGGCGACCAACCGCCTCCCCGACGGATCGAAATGCCATTCGCGCTTGGCTGATTCCGGTCCACCGGGAGTTCACCGGACGTTTCAGGAATGTGCACCCTTGACACCCATTCAATAAAATAATTCGCGAGTTGAAAGACTTAATCTGCGCTGGTCAAACGCGCTTTGGGACCCTTCAACCTCTACATTTCCCATTGTTTTTTCCAGAATGGGGTGACAAAGAGAATCGAAGATGCCATGGTGGATATCGGCTCGGTTAGTCGGGGGATTCAAATACGAGCATGCGCCTCGGCATACTCCGGCCTGTTCATGTATTCAACACAAAGGAGATTCCAATGGGTTCGCTGGAAGAAATTGATTTCGCTGCTGTGCTGGAACTGCTGCTCGGCCTCCTCGCCGGTGGCGGCGAAGACGCCTGACAGCCAGATAGTCGAATGCGTCCCCGGGATGACCCGTCATCCCGGGGACGTTTTCTGTCGCCCCCTCGACAAAAGACAACTCGTCGCTTCGCCGCCGCAGCGACCCGTTGTGGCGCAGTACTTTTGGCCTGACCTGCATGATCGCTTCCTTGGCGAACTATTCACCCCGAAGATGCTGACAAGTCGCCGCGAAGGTGACATTGTGAGACCGGTTCGCCGCGAACACCGGCGGACAGCTCAGCGTCGACGACCTGGGCCGCACTTGGGAAGCACGTCGAAAGGGATTCGAAAATGACTTCATCAGAAACAGGCTTGCTCGCCTTCATCCAGCTGCTCGGCGGACTCCTCGCCGGCCTCGCCTCGGGAAGCGCAAGCTAGTAGCCCTGAGTCTTAGTTCTCTATTGATTACGCGTCCCCGAAGCGCTTTCTTGCGCTTCGGGGACGCGTGATGCATATGATCAAACCCATCAAGCGACCACTCAGAGCTGTCTTACTGCCGCACCTACGGCCCTTCCGCTGGGCCCTCGTCGTGCTCTTTGTTCTACAACTCACGGCGGCGGCCACCACCCTGTTGCTACCGAACTTGAACGGCCGTCTCGTCGACGACGGTATTGCCCGCGCCGACATGGACGCGATCGTCACCATCGGCACGATCATGCTCGCGCTCGCACTCACCAACCTGTGCGCGTCGGTCTTGGCCACAGTGATCGGCTCCCATATCTCGACCAGCGCCGGCAGGTCCATCCGGAACGCCACGTACGCCCGCGTTCAGTCGTTCTCCGACACCGATCTCCAGAAGTTCGGCATCCCCACTCTGATCACCCGCAGCGCCAGCGACATCAACCAACTTCAGCTGGCTGTGTTCGTCGTGATGACAGTGCTCGCGTCCGCGCCGGTGCTTGTCATCGGCGGAACGGTGATGGCCCTGAGCGAGAACTACAAACTGGCTCCCCTCGTGGTTCTCGTGGCAGCCGCGCTCACTGCCGTGGTCATCGTCATCGTCCGCAAACTCATTCCCTCGTATGAAAAGTTGCAGATGCGCATCGACCGCGTCGGCCGAGTTCTGCGAGAGCAACTCACAGGTATCCGCGTCATCAGGTCGTTCGGCCGCGAGGAACTCGAGATGTCGCGCTTCGATGCCGCAAATACAGACCTCACCGCAACGGCGCGACGTATCGGCGCCCTGCAGGCTGTATTGCTGCCGAGCATCATCTTCATCGCGAATATCGGCGCGGCCGGGGTGATCGGCGTCGGGGCCGTTCTCGTCGACAATCAGACGATGGAGGTCGGCGGCATCATCGCGTTTGTCGGATACCTGACCCAAATCCTCATCGGACTGTCGATCGGCGCCGCGATGATCGCACTCATCCCCCGCGCACAGGTCAGCGCTCGTCGCATCAAGGAAGTGCTCGACACGGAGCCGTCGGTGCAGGATCCGCCGACCGACCGGACACCGTCGTCGCGAACGGGTTCGCTGAGACTCGAAGGCGTCGGCTTTCGCTATCCCGGTGCGCAGCACGCTGTACTCATCGACATCGATCTGGAGTGCCGCCCTGGAACGGTCACCGCCGTGCTGGGTGGAACCGGCGACGGCAAGAGCACGCTGCTCAAATTGATCCCCCGATTCAGCGACGTCACATCCGGGCGGGTGCTGATCGACGGAGTGGACGTGCGGGAGCGGCGACGAGAGATGTTGCACGAGAACATCTCATACGTCTCGCAGGCACCGTCGTTGATGTCGGGGACGCTCGAGTCCAATCTGCGGCTCGGATGCCCAGAAGCCACCGACGAGGACCTCCGCGCCGCCCTCACCACGGCGTGCGCGGCCGACTTCGTCTTCTCCCACGAGATGGGTCTTGCACAGCCGGTACGTCACGGCGGCAGGAACTTCTCCGGCGGCCAACGGCAACGCCTCGCCCTCGCCCAGGCCATCGCCGCCAAACCGCGTCTACTACTGCTCGACGACCCGTTCTCGGCCCTCGATGCCGAGATCGAGAGTGTCATCAAACGCCGACTGCGGCAGTCTCTTCCGGAAGCCGTCATCCTCCTGACTGCCCAGCGGGTGTCGTCTGCCAGCGGAGCCGACACCATAGTGATCCTGACCGACGGTCGCATCGACGCCCGCGGCTCGCACGACGAGTTGTTGGCCTCCAGTGTCACGTACCGCGAGATCCTTGATTCCCAGGCTGCCCTCGCATGAATCTGAAGTGGTTGCTGGCCAGGCTGACTCATGAACGCCGCAAACTGTTCATTGTCGGGTTGCTGGCATCGACCAACGTCGCGGCACTGATCGCCGGACCGCTGATCTTGGCCGGAATCATCAACGCTCTGTTCACCGGTGCCATCGGCATGACACTCCCCCAGGGGTTGTCAGCCGCCGAGGCGGAGGCCCAGCTGCGCGCCGACGGGCGCGGCAGTTACGCCGACGTGGTGGCCGGCGCCGATGCGGTGCCCGGAGTCGGCATCGACTTCGGTACGGTCGGCACGCTTCTCGCCGTGCTCGTCATCGTCTACGCCATCAGCGCACTGGGTACGTGGACGCAAGCCGCAGCGGTGAACAACCTCACCCAGCGTGCGATGAACCGTTTGCGGGCCGATATCGAGTCGCACATTCACCGTCTTCCTGTTGCCTACTTCGACACCGCTGCGCGGGGCCAGATGCTCACCAAGGTGACCGCCGACATCGACAACGTGTCATCGGTGTTCACACCACTCTTCGTGAAGCTCCCCGGCGCAGTGCTGACCGTTGTCGCGCTTCTCGTCGTGATGCCGATCATCTCGTGGAAGCTGACTCTTGTTGTGCTCGCCTCCATTCCGCTGATCATCCTCGCGGGAGTGTTGATCGCCAAACGATCACGACCCCACTTCCGAGATCAGATGGAGGCGACGGCCAGACTCACCTCACAGATCGACGAGAGCTACGCCCAACTCCACACGTTGCGGGTGTACGGGGCGCAGAACCGGGCCCGTGACGAGTTCGAGGCCACCACTGAACGGCTCGCACGGTCATCACGCACCGCGCAGTCGTACGCTGGCTCCATTTCGCCCGTCCTGCAGGCAATCACCGCATTCGGATATCTGACAGTCGCTATCGTCGGCGCAATCCAGGTGGTCGGTGGATCGCTGACCGTCGGGCAGGTCCAGGCCTTCGTGTCGTTCTCGAGGATGTTCAGTCAGCCCGTCAACGAACTCACCTCGATGATGGCTCAACTCCAGGCCGGCCTCGTATCACTCGGCCGCATCAAGTCTTTGCTGGCCGAGCCCATCGAAGACGCACCCGCGATCGAGGACTCGGCAAAGCAGACCATCGGACGTCACAGTGCACCCCCGGCCATCGCATTCGACAAGGTGCGATTCGGATATCGCCGGTCCACCGAGGACGACACCAAAACCATCGACGTCATCAAGGACCTCTCGTTGGAGGTCGAGGCGGGATCAACGGTAGCGGTGGTCGGGCCCACGGGCGCCGGCAAGACCACACTCACCAACCTGCTTCTGCGACTGTACGATCCGTCCTCCGGATCGATCCTCGTGGACGGCGAGCCGATCACCACCGCACCCCGGTCGTACGTACGCGGCCAAGCAGCCATGGTCACCCAGGATCGCTGGTTGTTCACCGGCACCATCGCCGAGAACATCGCGTTCGGCAATCCATCTGCCACCCGCGCCGACATCGAGGAAGCAGCTCGCGAGAGTCATGCGCTGCAGATCGTCGAAGCCCTGCCCGAGGGCTTCGACACCGTGATCGGCGACGGCGGAACCACGCTGAGCGAGGGGCAGATGCAGCTCCTCACCATCGCCCGGGCGATGATCGCCCGCCCGCGCATACTCGTGCTCGACGAGGCGACCAGTGCCGTTGACTCACGCACCGAGCTGCTCATCGCCCGAGCACTCGAGGCACTCACCACCCGTACAACCACCATCGTTGTGGCACATCGACTTTCCACCATCCGCGAGGCCGACAGCATCGCGGTCATCGAAGACGGCGTGGTGGCAGAGCAAGGAACCCACGACGAGCTCTTGGCCCGGCAGGGACGTTACTCGGTGATGTACAAGTCCCAGTTCGAGTGATCGGGTCAGACCAGCGGTCGGCCCAGTCGGCTACGCATCCGCGCATCCCAGAGCAGTAGTCGAAAACCCAACTGGGAGAGCCATAGTGGCGTCTTGCGTTCTTTCTGGACCAGCTTTTCCACATAGTCGTCGAACCACTCTTGGTCTGCCTGCGTCCACGGAACGCCCAGCGCCTCCCGAAAGGGCTGGGGCAGATACCCGATGGTGCGGCGGTATTTGACCGGTCCGTAACGCTTCTTGATCGCGGGGTGCGCGTAGTCGAAGTTCGCGATCCCGAGGAGGAACTCACGCACCTCGTCGCTGATCGAGATGGTCGCGGTCTGCTCATTCCAGTACTCCGTGAACGCGTCGCGGTTGGCGGGCCAGGCCTCGGCCGGCATCTGCAGGGTGGTTCCGCACACTTTGCCCTGCTGATAGAACTCCTCGCGCAGCTCACCGGTCAGTGGACCGTGCACGCGTTCATAGATGTCTTCCCAGCCGAAGTACAGACAAGCGGCGACCCACAACTGCAGGTCGATGTTCATGGCGTTGTACGGCACTGGGCTGTCGTCGTCCGACCTGACTTGCACATGCTGCCGATTGACGGCATGGCGAAACCGACTGCGGTCGTCGGCGTTGCCGAACACCGCCACCGCCAAATACGACCCCGTGGTTCGCGCACGCTTGATCGGGTGCAGATCAAGACGCCCGTTCTCCACCTTGCTCCTGGCCACGCCGTAACCCACCGCCGGATTGGCCAGCTGCATGATGACGTTCGACGTGCTCATCGTGCGCCCCATCGACAGCAACGACCTGGCGAACACACTGCTGTCAAGGCTGTCCATCTCCTCCCGGGACATCCTCTGACTGTTCTGGCTCATCCATCCACCCTTCCATCTGATAACAGGTGTTTCCAGATTAGCGGGTGGTGGAGTTTGGTGGGTGGGTGGTGTTGGTGTTTGGTCGTGTGTGGGGATCGGGCAACTCGAAAACGCTCGGTCTGCAGACCGAGCGAATCCCGGCAGCGCGAGCGCACCTAAGCCCGGGTGCACCAAACTCGCAAACGCTCGGACTGCAGACCAAGCACACCCCAGAACCCCGAGCGCGCGTTACTCGCAGCTGACCCAACTCGCGTAAGCGCGGTCCGCAGATCGCGCAAATCCCGACTTCTAGAGCACGCCGCAACACCAGCTCACCGAACCCGCAAACGCGCGGTCTACAGACCGCGCAAACCCCAACTTCCCGAGCCGTAGCTCACCCAACCCGCCCCCGCGCGCGCCGCAGATTCGGCGAACTATCCACAGCTCCGGGCTTATCCCCATTGGCACCGCATATCGAGGGTGGGGGTCCATCAGGTCACTGACAATCGCTCCATGGGGGAATTCATGGAAGACAGCGATGGCCTGATCTGGCGCCGCGACGTCATTGCATTGGGGTATTCCGACGACGACATCAAACGCGCCGTTCGAGGCGGGGCGCTCAGTCGAATCGGGCATGGCGCGTATGTGAGGACATCACGCGATCTGTCGGACGACGCGTTGGCCCGGTTGCGTGTGATCGCCGCCGCGCGAAGTTGCAACCACCCGCTGGTGGTCAGTCACACATCGGCGGCTTTGTTGCATGGGCTCCCGCTCCTCAAGCCATCCCACGCACGGGTGCACCTGCTGAACGGGCGGATCGGCGGCGGGCGCATCGAGAGTCGGCGGCACCTGCACGCCGGAAAAGCTGCTCCCGGTGAGGTCATCGAGATCGATGGAATTGCGTTGACCAGCCTCGAGCGGACGGCGGTCGACACCGCACTCGCAGGGTCATTCGATCAGGCGCTGGTGATTTTCGACAGCGCACTGAGAGCGGGCGCTGACCGCGACGTGATGTCGGCAATGGTCGAATCTTGTGGGCCCAAGCGCGGCGTCGGACCAGTTCGGACAGCGTTGGCGGCCGCCGACCAATTGGCGGAGACCGTCGGAGAGTCATGGAGCCGAGCGCAGATGCTCGCAAGCCGCGACATCCCGCGCCCACGGCTGCAGCGCGAGTTTTACACTCCAACAGGGCTTTTCGTAGCCCGCGTGGATTTCGAGTGGGAAGGTCGCCTGGTCGGCGAGTTCGACGGTTTGGTGAAGTACGGACAAGGGTTGATCGCCCCAGGGAAGACGCCGAACGATGTTGTCGTCGCCGAGAAGCTCCGCGAAGACCGACTCAGACAACTCGGCCTCGAAGTCGTTAGGTGGACGTGGGCAGACCTCGAAGCCGGCCGTCTCCCAGAAATCCTCCGCCAAGCCATGGTTCGGGCTGGACTTCGCTGATAGCGCCGACGGGCCTCGTGGCCGCGCAACGACGAGAAGAGCGAGCGCACCGGTGGGCCCCGCACACTAAACCTGAGATAGCTCGCCCTACAGACCAAGCAAACGCAAGAACCGCGCGCGCACCGGCGGCCGCGTACACCAAACCCGGCCTAGCTCGTCCCGCAGACCGAGCTACGACGAGAATCCCGAGCGGACCGGTGGGCCCGCTCAGCAAACCCGGCCTAGCTCGGCCTGCAGACCGAGCGACGGCCAGAACCCCGAGCGCACCAACCACCCCACACACCAAACTCGCGCTAGCTCGGCCTGCAGACCGAGCAATCACGGGAACCGCGTCCGCACCGGTGGGCCCGCTCACCAAACCTGGGGTAGCTCGGCCTGCAGACCGAGCAACGACAAGAACCCCGAGCGCACCGACGGGCACGCACACCAAACCCGCGAAAGCTCGCCCTACAGACCGAGCAAACACAAGAACCCCGAGCGCACCGACGGGCACGCACACCAAACCCGCGCTAGCTCGCCCCACAGACCGAGCAACCCTCAGATCAACTGACGAGCTCTTTCAGCAAACGGATCTGCTCGACCTGATCGGCATGGTCGGGGGTGGCAGGAGCGACGAGGAGCGTGGTGATCCCAGCGCTTTCGAAGGCGGCGAGGCGTTCTTTGACGAAGCTCTTGGGGCCGATGAGGGACATGCCGGAGGCGAGGTCGTCGGGGACGGCGGCCGCGGCTTCCTGCTTCTTGCCGTCGAGGTAGAGGTCTTGGATTTCTTTGGCGGCGTCGGCGTATCCGTAGCGGACGGCGAGGTCGTTGTAGAAATTCTTGCCGCGGGCGCCCATGCCGCCGATGTACAGCGCGGCGTGGTGCTTGACCAAGGCGAGGGCGTTCTGGCGCTGCTCTTCGTCATCGGTGATCAACGCGGTCGTGTTCACCGAGATGCCCAGCTTGCCGAGTTCGGGCGCGCGCTTGGCGTTGCCTTTGTCCAGGGCGTCGCCGAACGCCACCGACAGGTGCTCGGGGTGGAAGAGAATCGGCTGCCACTCCTCGAAGAGTTCGGCCGCCAGCTCCACGTTCTTGGGGCCGATGGCTGCCAGCAGCATCGGGATTCGCTCGCGCAGAGGGTGGTTGATGATCTTGAGCGGTTTGCCCAGCCCGGTGCCGCCGTCTTCCTTGGTGAACGGCAGCTTGTAGTACTTGCCGTTGTACTCCGTGCGCTCACGCCGCCAGACCATGCGGCAGATCTCGGCGTTCTCGCGGGCGCGCCCCACCGGGGCGTCGTACTTGACGCCGTGGAAGCCCTCGATCACCTGCGGACCGGAGGCGCCGATACCGAGCACGAAGCGTCCACCGGAGATGTAATCCAGACCGGCCGCGGTCATCGCCAGGTTGGTGGGAGTGCGCGAGTACATCGGCAGGATGCCGGTTGCGATTTCCATCGTCGAGGTCTTGGCGGCGATGTAGCCGAGCTGGCTGACAGCGTCGAAACTATAGGCTTCGGCCACCGTGATCCGGTCGAGGCCGACCTTCTCGAAATCGATCAGGTTATCGATGGTCTCGGCAAAATCTCCCGAGTAGTTGATGGCCATGCCGATCTTCATGTGTCCTCCCACGGACCGCGACGTTACGAGACGTTTCCTCAGAAGTGTTTCATATGCTTACGAAGCCGAACCAGGGGTGTGGCGACTCGGCGTACATGACATGAACATTGGGTGAACACGCCCGGTTCGCTGAATGAAACCCCAGTTCAGTGGTGTTCTTTCTAGCATGTCCGTTTCGACAGAATCCTCAGCTCAGCCTCAGAATCAGTACTCATGAGCGCAGAAATGTTGATTCTCGTGCTGCTGGTCATCACAGCACTGGGATTCGACTTCACAAATGGCTTCCACGACACCGGAAATGCGATGGCGACGTCGATTGCCACCGGCGCATTGAAGCCGAAAACCGCGGTGAGCATCGCCGCGATCCTGAACCTGGTCGGCGCGTTCCTCTCGGTGGAGGTCGCCGCGACCATCACCAAGGACGTGCTCGAGATCCAGCAGACCAGCGGTGAGGACAAAGGCGATCTCATCGCCGGTCTGAACGCCGAGACCGCGATGATCATCATCTTCGCCGGCCTCATCGGCGGCATCCTCTGGAACCTCTTCACATGGCTGTTCGGTCTGCCCTCCAGCTCATCGCACGCCCTCTTCGGCGGACTGATCGGCTCGGGCATGGCCGCGATCGGCACCTCCGGCGTCAACTGGGACGGCATCACGTCGAAGATCCTGATCCCCGCTCTGATGGCCCCGATCATCGCCTGCGTGGTGGCCGCCGCGGGCACCTGGATGATCTACGCACTCACCAAGAAGGTGGCGGAAAACAAAAAGGCACAAGGCTTTCGGGCGGGTCAGATCGCCTCGGCCTCCCTGGTCTCCCTCGCCCACGGCACCGGAGATGCCCAGAAGACGATGGGCGTGATCGCCATGGCGTTGATCGCCAGTGGCCACCTCGATGCATCGAGCGTGGAGCACGGCCTGCCGTTCTGGATCGTCTTCAGCTGTGCCGCGGCCATCGCCATCGGCACCTACCTGGGTGGCTGGCGCATCATTCGCACCCTGGGTAAGGGTCTGGTCGAGATCGAGTCCCCCCAGGGTATGGCCGCTGAGGCCTCCTCTGCAGCAATCATTCTCACGTCGAGTGCCGCCGGTATGGCGCTGTCGACCACACAGGTCGCCACCGGGTCGATCCTAGGTTCGGGCGTCGGCAAGAAGGGCGCCACAGTCCGCTGGTCGGTGGCCGGCCGGATGGCTGTGGCATGGATCGTCACCCTGCCTTCGGCGGGCCTTGTTGGCGCGCTGAGCTACTACGTGGCCGACATCGTCGGCGGAGCTGCCGGAGCGGTCGTCATCTTCCTCATCCTGGTCTCGCTCGCCGGCTACATGTACTGGCGCGCACAGCAGCAGAAGGTTGACGCCAACAACGTCAACGACGAATGGGACGAGAAGACCGGCAGCATCATCCCGCCCCAGACTGCCGCCGCCAACGCTGAAACCGAGAAGGTGTGATCGATGGAAACCGTTGAGGCAATCTTCAAGGTTCTGGTGGTCGGGCTCATCCTCGGCGCCGGGCTGCCTGCAGTCTTTGCGATCGGCTTGCGTCTGCACTCTGCGGGTGCGGGCGACAACCACGCCGACGGCACGGCGTCCTCCGGCAACCCGGCCCTCAAATACGTTGCGTACCTGCTCTTCGCCTTCATCGCCGCAGTCATCGTCACCGGAATCCTGTGGATCACCCGCGAGACGATCGACTACTACTTCGGCATCACTCTGTTCCCGTTCGCCGAGTGAGGGTCGCGTCCCGATGACAACGAGCACGCAGCACGAGAACCCTTTCGAGGCGGTCTTGAACTGGCTGCGCAGTGGATACCCCGATGGGATCCCGCCCCGCGACTACCACCCTGTGCTGGCTCTGCTCCGTCGATCACTCACCGATGACCAGCTCGACAAAGTGGTCGACAACTTGCAAGACCAGATCTCGGGCCCGGCGCCCACGACAGCGGAGATCCGTGCCGCCGTGGCCGAGGTGGCCCGTGTCGAACCCGACAGCGAAGAGGTGCAACGTGTTTCGGCCCGCCTCGCCGCTGCCGGATGGCCATTGGCCAACCCCTGACCGTTTCGGACCGATCGACCCGGACGCGACCTGCAGGTGGTCGCAGTAAAATCTGGTCGGCTGGTTCATCGCTGTTCGTCGATGGTTTTGATGCCCGGAAGGAGGCGTAGTGGACCGCCCGCAGTTCTTGATGAGAGTCGTCAACTGGCTACGCGCCGGGTACCCGAACGGTGTGCC
The DNA here is from genome assembly GCF_054063855.1 of Williamsia sp. R60. Lineage (NCBI taxonomy): Bacteria > Bacillati > Actinomycetota > Actinomycetes > Mycobacteriales > Nocardiaceae > Williamsia > Williamsia sp. R60. The sequence goes on along the minus strand of NZ_JBSSGR010000001.1, from coordinate 450,898 downwards.
GTCCGGCGACTACGTCCCGCTGGTGGCGTTGTTGCGCCGCCAGTTGTCCGAGGACGAGGTGAAGGCTGTCTCACGAGAGCTGATCCACCAGGGTCAGGTGACCAACGAGGGTCCTGAACCCATCAAGGCAGTGGACGCCGGGGTGCTCATCACCAAGATCACCGACGAACTGCCGTTCGAAGCCGACATCGCCCGCATCCGCGCGCATCTGGAGGAGCAGGGGTGGCCGTTCGACCCCGCCCCGACCCCCGAGCAGCCGGGTGATGATCGACCCCGTGGCTGACCAACGTCTACTCGAACCACTGCCTCTGTCGGCCGCATCAACAAATATTGATGCGCTGCAGCGACTTCTGGACGGTGCGGGCTCCTACCTCCCGGTGCCCACCCACGACGAGGCCGAAACCCGGCGGCTCACTGCGGCTCTCGGCGCGGGCGAACCGATCGACGACGATGTGGCGCTCGTGGTCGCGACGTCGGGCACCACGGGCACCCCGAAAGGCGCCATGCATTCCGCTGCATCGGTGAAGGCCTCGATCGATGCCACCCACGAGTACCTCGGCGGGCCGGGGGCGTGGCTGCTGGCCTTACCTCCTCATCACATCGCGGGGCTGCAGGTGCTGCTGCGAAGCGTGCGGGCCGGATTTGATCCGGTGACCCTCGACGTCGCCGACGGATTCGACCCGGCCGACCTCGTCGCAGGCGTGGACAAGATGCCAGGCCCACGCCGATACACCTCACTGGTACCCACCCAGCTCATCAAGGTGCTAGCCGACCCGTCGGCTGTGGCCGCCCTGCGCGGCGTGGACGCCGTCCTGGTGGGCGGGGCTGCCACCCCGGCGCCGCTACGCGAACGAGCGATCGACGCCGGGATCCCGATCGTGCGCACCTATGGGATGAGCGAAACCTGCGGCGGCTGTGTCTACGACGGCCGGCCTCTGCCCGGGGTGCGGATTCGTATCGACGGCTCACCGTCGGGCCGGGTGCAGTTGGGCGGACCAATGGTCGCGTCCGGCTATCGAGGCCGTCCACATCATCCGGCATTCGCCGAACCCGGATGGTTCCGCACCGACGATCTCGGCACCCTGAACGTCGACGGGTCGCTGTCGATACTGGGCCGCGCCGACGAAGCGATCAGCTCCGGAGGTCTCACCATCGTTCCGCAGGTGGTCGAGGCCGCCCTTCTCACCGATCCTGCGGTCAGCGAATGCGCGGTCCTCGGTCTACCCGACGAGAGGCTCGGGGAACAGGTCGTCGCGGCGATAGTTCTTTCTCCCGGCGCATTTGCCACCACCGAAGATCTGCAGGAAGTCGTCGCCAAACAGCTGGACAAGACCGCTGTCCCCCGTCGGGTGTTCTTTGTCGATGACCTGCCCAGACGGGGTCCGGGCAAGGTGGATCGTGCGGCACTTCGGAGCCAACTGAGCGGGCACGGCCGGTAATTCAGCGGCGCTTCGGCGGCCCGGGCCGCGTTAAACCGACCGCTTTCCGAACGCATCACGATTCGTGTTCTTTGTCACCCGATCCCTACTGGTTGGGTGAAACTAACTATATGAATCGGGGGAACCGGCTAAAACAGCAGTGCGATGAATGAGCAGAGTGGTGACCGTGAACGGAAGATCGGCGTGGTGGAGGACTTCGAGTCCCAGCTCACGGGCCTTGCCGCCATCATCAATAGTTCAGACGGTATGACCTTCGCCGCGGGGGCGAGCACCGTGGACGGGCTCCTCGCCATCACCAAAGACCTTGATCTGGTGATCTTGGACCTGCGACTGGAAGACGGTTCCACGCCGAAATCCAACGTCGAACAATTGCACGCTGCCGGCATCAAGGTGCTGGTCTTCACCACAGCGGACTACCCCGACCTCGTTCGCGCCGCCACCGCTGCCGGCGTTCTCGGTGTGGTGCGCAAATCGGTGCGCAACACCGAACTAGTGGAGGCCGTCCGATCTGCAGCCGACGGGAACACCGTCGCGACGATGGACTGGGCTTCGGCGATCGACGCCGACCCGGCGCTGTCCGAGGTGAATCTCAGCCCGCGCCAGCGGCAGGTGCTGGAACTCTATGCGTCCGGTGAGCCCGCCAATCGCGTTGCATCGCTCACCGGCCTGTCCACCGAGACCGTCAATGTGTACTTGTCCAGGATCCGCCGCAAGTACGCCGACGCCGGCCGTCCGGCACCGACCAAGACCGACCTCTACAAACGCGCATTGGAGGACGGTTGGCTTCCGATACCGCGACTCTTCCGGCGCTGAACAGCACCCCGGCGACCGGTTTTGATCCGGAAGGCGGCGTATCGGCCGCGGACAAGATCATCCGGCAGTTCTGCCGCTATCTCGGAATCGGATACTGCCTCAGCTTCATCGGGCTGAGCAGCGTCATCACGAGATCGCTTGACGTGGTCCCGATGTGGTGGACGGTGGCCGCGCTGCTCTCGGTATACGGGTCGGCGATCGCGATGATCATCCTTTCGTTCCGGCCAGGTATTCGTGCCGTACGGGCGGCCTCGAGTGCGGTGGTGATCGGTTACGGATTGACCATCGTCACGTGGCCCCTGGTGTGGAACGGTGTGCAACTCGATGTGGCGCAAGGGATGTGGTTCACCCAGTTCAACGGGGTGGTCGCCTTCAGCGCTGCGCTGACGTGGCGCGTCCGGTGGTCGCTGCCCTACTGGTTATTCGTCCTGGTCTCGGTGCAATTCGTCAACGAGGTGGTCCGCGTGGCGGACCACAGCAATCCGATCGCTGCCGAGATCGCCTGGAGTTTTTGCCTCACGGCGATGCCGTACGCGATGGGAGTGGCTGCGATTCGATCCGGACGCATCCTCGACACCACCAGGCACCAATCGGCTTCTGCTGCTGCCGAAGCCGCCGCGGCCGTAGCTCGCGCACATGAGCGTTCGAGGTTCGACGCGCTCACCCACGACGGCGTGATGGCCACATTGCTGGCCGCCGCCCGCCACGACATGTCACCGGCACTGGTCGAACAGGCCACCGACACACTCACCAAACTCGAGGTCCTCGAGTCCGGGGTGCGGCAACAAGCCGAGTTCGATGTCGACGCTGCCATCAGTCAGTTGCGCAGTGCCACCGGCGAAGTGGACGACTCGATTCGATTGGTCAGCTTCAACGGAACCGCTGATCCGACCACCCGCTACCCGGGCGCCGTCGTTCGGACGATGTCCGCGGCACTCGCCGAGGCGCTCCGCAACAGCGTTCAACACGCCGGGCCGGGCGTCCGCCGGTCGGTGCAGGTGAGGGCCGGCGACAATCTTCTCCGGGTGACGGTCGGCGACAACGGCGTCGGGTTCGACACTGCAACGGTTCCAGGCCACCGTCTCGGCCTCGCCGTCAGCGTTCGAGGACGAATGAAGCAATTGCCCGGTGGCTCAGCCGAAATCGCGTCACGCCCGGGCGAGGGCACTCGGATCGACTTGACATGGCGACGGCCGCAATGACACTGGCGACACCGACCGGTCCCACCGACATCCGCGAGGTGCTGGGCCTGCACACCCGCCTAGCGCGGGGGCTGACGGGTGCGGTGGTGCTGGCGATGGCCTTCTGTGCGCTGCAGAACACCACCGGCGTGTCACCGATGTGGCCCGAGGTGGTCGCCGTGCTCATCATGGCCGCCGCGACCATCGCGGTTGTGATGTTGCCGCACGACCCTCTGCTCCGTACTGCGGCACTCGTCCTGGCGTTGTCATCGCCTGTGGCTGCGGCGTTTCTGCTGTCAGCGGTACCGGTGCCTTTGGAGACATCGAATCAGATATGGGTGTCCGGCTATTCGTCGATCATCTATGTGTTCATGTGTCTGCGAGGGCGCGCGCGATACGCGTGGTCGAGTATCGCCGTGACGGTCGGGGTCTACGGCGCCTGGGCGGCGCTCACCGATCAGGGCTGGTGGACCGGAGCCACCACACCGATCTACAACTCGGGCGCAGTTGCGGTCGCGACCGTACTCGCAATGGCCGTCCGCCCGACGATCCGTTCGATCTTCACGCTGCGACAGCAGTCGATGTCGCGCGCGGCCGAGGCATCTGCCGTTGCGGCGGCCCAGTTCGAGCGCAACCTCCGGCTACGCGAACTCGACGAACTCGCTCGCCCACTGCTCGAACGAATCGCCACGGGCACGCCCCTGTCGGATCAGGAGCGGCAATCGTGCGAACTGCTCGAAGCTCATCTGCGCGATCAGCTTCGCGCGCAAGCACTGGTGACCCCGTCCACGGCTGCGGCCGCACGCGCGGCTCGCGGCCGGGGCGTCGAGGTGTTGATGATCGACGACGGAGGTCTCGACGACGCGGACGCAACGGTCCGCGACCGTGCCAGCACCGTGGTCACCAATGCTCTGTCCGAGGCGGGCGACGGCGACGTACGCATTCGCGTGCTGCCACCCGGCCGGTCGACCGTCCTGTCCATTTATCGCAGTGGAGTTTCCGGAACCCGCCGCATAGACCTTGACAGATCAGGCAAGATGTCAAAAGGCAATCACATCGTGAAGTATTCGAAAGCCGATATCGAAGACGAATAGTTTGCATAGCTCACGATGAGGCCAGTTTTAGTGACACCAAAAGATACATCTGTCGAGTTGTCGCCACCCGCGATACGTTCTCCTGATGGGTCGGGGGACCCAAGTTCCGGCCTGTGGCCTGCCCGAGGAGTAGCTCTGCATTGGTGTTGCCGTCGAACGGATCAAAACCCCTTCCAGCCCCACCACTGACCGCTCGCGAAATAGAGATACTGCGCGAATGGGTCATGCGCGATTCAAAAGCAGAAGTGGCCAAAGCGCTGTTCATCACCCCAGCCACGGTGAGCACGCACGTGAATCGGATCAGGCTGAAATACGCGTCGGTGGGTCGTCCGGCGAACACAAAAGCGGCATTGCTGGCCCGCGCATTGCAAGACGGGCACATCGATCTCGCTGAGTTGTGAACGGTCTCGGTCTCACGCGGAGACCTGACTGTCTTGCCGCCGTGGTGAACCCATGACAGCACCTGGCAGCCCACGACAGCCGGTGTAAGCGCCACGACAGCGCGTCGGCGCAGAGTCTGTTCAATGAACACACCACTGCACACCGATGCGCCGGCCATCGAGGCCCGCGGATTGGTCAAACACTTCGGTTCCACCAAGGCCGTCGATGGCGTCGATCTGGTGGTTCCCACCGGATCGGTCTACGGAGTCCTCGGCCCCAACGGCGCAGGTAAGACCACCACCGTGCGCATGCTCGCCACCCTCCTCAAGCCTGACGAGGGTCAGGCGAAGATTTTCGGGTACGACGTGACCGCCGACTCGGTCGCCGTACGCTCGCTCGTCGGTGTCACCGGCCAGTACGCGTCGGTCGACGAAGACCTTTCCGCCACCGAGAACCTCATCGTCTTCGGTCGCCTGCTCGGCAACAGCCGCCGGGCGTCGCGGCAGCGGGCCCATGACCTGCTCGAGGAGTTCGGACTGACCGACGCCGCCAAGCGACCACTCAAACAGTTCTCGGGCGGAATGCGTCGGCGACTCGACCTCGCCGCAAGCCTGATAGCCACTCCCCCATTGCTCTTCCTTGACGAACCGACCACCGGTCTCGACCCGCGGACCCGCGCGCAGATGTGGGACACCATTCGGCGTCTCGTCGCCGGTGGCAGCACAGTGCTGCTCACCACCCAATACCTCGACGAGGCCGACCAACTCGCCGACCGCATCGCTGTGATCGATCACGGACGGGTGATCGCCGACGGCACAGCGGACGAGCTGAAGAGCTCGGTCGGGTCGTCCACCCTCCAACTGACCCCCGCCGACAAGGCGATGGCGCCGGCCGCAGCGGCACTCATCGAACGGATCCTCTCCGAACCGGCCACGCTCAGCGCCGAAGCCGGACGTATCACCGCCCCCATGGACCGCCCGGATCTACTGCCCGACGTCCTCATCGCGTTGCGCGAGGAGGGCATTGCGATCGAAGGGCTGAACGTCCAGAAGCCGAGTCTCGACGAGGTCTTCCTCACCATCACCGGCAAACCCGCCGACCCCACTTCCGAGGAGCAAGCCGCATGACCACACTCATCGACAAACCCATCACCACCGCACCCACCAACACCACCGTCCCAGTCAGGTCGGTGAGTGTCGCCGACGCTGTCCGACAGTCGTTCACGATGGGCTACCGCGGTCTGCTCAAGATCCGTCACAACCCGGAGCAGCTGTTCGACGTTGTGCTGCAACCGATCATCTTCACCCTGATGTTCACCTACATCTTCGGTGGCGCCCTCGCCGGCAGCGTGCACGACTACCTGCCGATCATCATTCCCGGCATCCTGGTGCAGACGGTGATCGTCACCAGCATCGTGACCGGTACCCAGTTGCGTGAAGACATGGACAAGGGTGTCTTCGACCGATTCAGATCGCTCCCGATCGCTCGGATAAGCCCATTGGCGGGTGCACTTCTCGCCGACGTCGTCCGTTACCTCATCGCAACTGTGATCACGTTTGTGGTGGGCATCGCGATGGGCTGGCGACCAGACGCCCTGGGAGTCCTCGGCGCGACCCTGCTGGTCATCACCTGCAGCTTCGCGGTGTCGTGGATCTTCGCCTTCATGGGCACCATCATGAAGAAAGCCTCAGCAGTACAGGGCATCTCGATGCTCATCCTGTTCCCGCTGACCTTCATGTCCAACGCTTTTGTGCAACCGGAGACCATGCCTGGCTGGATGCAGTCGTTTGTCAACATCAACCCCATCTCGCATCTGGTGAGCGCGGTCCGCGAGCTGACCAACAACGGCCATATCGGTATGCACGTCGTCTGGTCGCTCGTGGGTGCCGCCATCATCATCGCGATCATGGCTCCACTCACGGTGAAGTCGTACATGCGCAACGCCTAGACGTTGAGCCTTCCGATGATGTCCACGATGTCCCGCACGGCTTGCCTGCGGGACATCGTGGCAACCCGCTCCTCGCCTGTGCGCCATTCCTCGCTGCTGGCGCCGGACATCTCGAATCGACGGTCCATCGCTGACGCGAGTGTGGGGAAATCGCGGCGACCACCCAGCCGCTCGGCCAAGTGCAACAGCCTCACCCCGTCTGGTGAACCGGGCTTGCGCAAGCACGTCAACACCCCGTACCCCAGTGCGACCGAACCCATTTGCGGAAGGTCACCCATTCCACCGGGCCCCACCATGTGGTCGACGATCTCCGCGAGATCGGCAAGATATGGCGTGGCGCGGTCGACGGAGCCGTTGACCGCCATACCGCACACCGCCGTGCTGATGATCATGGCAACAAGTGGATCCTGCGCCGGCATGGGATGTTCACTCAACAACAGCCGGACCGCGCGCTCGTACAGGCCCGCCGCCGAGGCGGTCCTGTGGTCGTAGACCTCGAGCTCGGCCGCGGCGATGAGGATGCCGGCAGAGACCTCCGGATGCAGTTGCGGGTCAGGGTCACTCGGCTGCCAGCCGTCGGAGAGGTCTGCGAACTCCGCCCGCGCTTGGTCGATTCGGCCAGATCCGATCAGGGCGGCAACCACATACCCTCGCGCCTGCATACTGTCCTGCTCAGACCCGATCTGGTTCAGCAGATGAATTGCCTCGAAATAGTTTTCGAGCGCCGAGTCGAAATCACCGATCTGACCGTAGAGACTTCCCATCTCCATCCTGGACGCGGCCGCCATCCACTGGTCGTTCCGCTCCTCGGTGAGTGCCAGATTCTCGACGGCGTCACGCATGGCTCCCTCGCGGTCTCCGACGTTCTCCCGGACGTTCACCCGCAGCACCGCCGCCAGCGTCTGCACACGAGGGTTGGGACTGTCCCGGGCAGTGATCAACAGCCGCAGCGCCGAAAGCGGGTGGTTGGCAGTTGCGATCGCGGATGCGAAGTCCATCGGACGATGGTTGGCCAACTGAGGTTCGAGAAGTCTCCGAAGCCGAGTCCGTGCAACGGCAAGCGACCGCAGATGTCGGGACATCAGCAGGTGCGCTGCCGCAAGAATGTAGGTTGCCTGGCGGTTCTCGCGCTCGACGTCGGACATCGCCGCGATCGCGGCAGGTGTCTCGGCGGGCAAGGCCGCGACCACACGCGGCCCCCACATCATCACCTCGGCGTGCAGACCACGGATGGCCCAGTAGCCGGCGAGCACTGGGAAGCAGGTCACAAGAGTCAATTCCGCCTCGTCGGGGCGATGAAGCGGGTCGGGCTCCATGCAGCGACGCAGCACCCACACCAGATTGTCGGCCTCAGCAGCGATCGCTTTCAACGCCACCGGTTGCCGTCCGTTCTCGAACGGCTCGCGGACGTCTTCGGAGAACTTCCGGGCCCATCGAGCGATTGCCAAATTGACCTGCGCCTCTTCGCCGGCCGCGGTAATCTGTTCTTCGCCGAACTCCCGGACGGTCTCCAGCATGCGGTAACGAACGCCACCGTTCTCGACCACGTGCAGCAGGGACTGGTCGACAAGCGCATCGAGGACATTGTCGAGCTCGAAACCGCCTGCTCCCACCAGTTCCGCGGCCGCTTCCCGCGAGAAACCACCGGGGAACCGGCACAGCCGACGCAGAGCGACCTGCGCCGCGTGGTCGAGCAGTTCCCAGCTCCACTCGATCACCGCATGCAAGGTGCGATGTCGCAGTGGCGAAGAGCGGCTGCCCGAACTCAATAGTGCAAAACGATCGGTCAATCTTTGGGAGATCTCGCCGACGGTCATCGTCCTGACCCTGGCGGCGGCCAGTTCGATCGCCAGCGGCAGACCGTCAAGCGCACGGCAGAGCGCCGCGACCTCACCGGAGTCGATCGCCACATCCGGCCGGATCGCATGTGCGCGGGCGACGAAGAGATGCGTTGCGGCCGAGCCCTTCTCGGCGACATCGAGGGTCGGCAGCTGATGGACGACCTCACTACTGACCCGCAACGGCGATCTGCTGGTCGCCAGGATCCGCACCCCGTCTGCCGCCGCGATCAACTCGCTCGCGATGCGCGCAGCGGCGTCGATGACGTGCTCGCAGTTGTCGAGGATGACCAGGGTGTCCGCGGTCAGGGCGTCGGCGAGTCGCGCACGCAGGTCTGAGTACGCCAACCTCGGCCGACCGCCTGGACCAACGTCGGATTCGCCGACTCCGAGAGTGCCCGCCACCGCGGCCAGCACGTCGTCGTCACCGCGGACAGACGCCAATTCGACGAAGAAGACACGGGCGCCGTCGCCGGCGACGATGTGTCCGATCTTGTTAGCAATACGGGTCTTTCCTGCGCCTCCAGGTCCCTGCACGGTGACCATGCGCGAGGTGTCGAACAGCCGGCAGATTCTCGCGACATCGGCAGCGCGGCCGAACAACTCGTTCGGTTCGGCCGACAAGCCCACCGCTCTGACGGGTGCCGCGCGACGTGCGGGCGACGGGGTGGTTCCCTGTCGGCTCACCAGTTGCTGATGCAACGCAGCGAGTTCCGGCCCCGGGTCGGCGCCCAATTCGGCGGACAGCGAGCGCCGGATGCGGGCGAACACGGCGAGAGCCTCCGCATCGCGGCCCAGAGCCGCCAGTGCTCGGATCACGGTGGTGTGGGCGGACTCATCGAGTGGATCGGCGTCGCATCGTTGCTGGGCGAGCGAGCGCGCCAGCTCGAAGTCGCCGTCTTCCAGAGCTTTACGTGATCGATGGGCAACGATGTCGTCGTGGACGCGGTCAGCGATCTGGCGGAGGGTGCGGGCCAGGTCATCGTCGCCGAGGTCTTCGCCCGGATCCCCGCGCCACAGTGCCGCCGCGGTGTCGAGCGCCTGGGTAGACCCCTCGGCGACGAGAGATCTCGCGACAAACACATCGATTGCATCGGCCGAGAGCGTGAGTCGATAACCCCTTGGCCCGACCTCGATGGCGCCGTCGGGAAGCTGTGGTCGAAGCCTGGAGATCTGTGTGTGGAGTGCCGACTGCGGCGACCGAGGCAGGTCGTCACCCCACACCCCGTCGATCAGTGCTGACTGCGATCGGTGGGTACCGGGCATCAGCGCGAGCACCGCCAGCAACCGCCGGGCGCGAAGGCCCTGCACCGGTCGCATTTGTCCGTTTTCGTCCGCAACAGCCACCGGTCCCAGCAGTCCGATGATCGGCGCTACTGTCACTAACGGCACATTTCCTCGCTGATGATGAACAGATCGACGGCAAACCTGCAGGTCGGGGTCGCTTCTTACACACTAGTGGGTCCGGCGGACACCGGGGTCGAGCCCGTGCGCAAGGATGCTCTCATGGCTACCGCAGCGCAATGGTTCGAAGGAGCCAGACCCCGCACCTTCCCGAACGCAATCGCACCGGTGATCGCCGGCACCGGAGCCGCCGGCTGGCTCGACCAGATCATCTGGTGGAAGGCCGCGCTCGCGCTCGTGGTGTCGGTGGCGTTGATCATCGGGGTGAACTTCGCCAACGACTATTCCGACGGCATTCGCGGCACCGACGACGACCGCGTGGGCCCGATGCGTCTCGTGGGGTCGAAAACGGCGAGCCCGAAGTCGGTGAAGACCGCGGCGATCGCGGCGTTTGCGCTCGCGGGCGTCGCCGGCCTGGCACTGGCCCTCGCGAGTGCGTGGTGGCTCGTCCTGATCGGTCTCGCCTGCATCGCAGCGGCCTGGTACTACACCGGCGGCCGTAACCCGTACGGCTACAGCGGCTTCGGTGAGGTCGCGGTGTTCGTGTTCTTCGGTCTGGTCGCAGTACTCGGTACACAGTTCGTGCAGGCCGAGTCGGTCGACTGGGTGGGTCTTCTCTGCGCGATTGCGGTCGGGTGTTACTCGAGCGGCGTTCTCGTCGCCAACAATCTCCGCGACATCCCCACCGACACGGTGTCGGGCAAGAACACCCTCGCGGTTCGTCTCGGCGACAAACGCACGCGGGTGTTCCATACCGTCCTCGTTGTCATTCCGTCGGTGATCTCGCTGGTGCTCATCGCCGCGACCCCATGGGCGTTGCTCGGACTGGTCGCCGCGCCGCTTGCCGTCAAGGCCAACGCACCCGTCCGGGCCGGCGCGGGAGGTCCGGCACTCATCCCCGCACTCGCGCTGACCGGGTTGGCCATGCTCCTCTGGTCCCTCGGCACCGCGGCCGGCCTGCTGATCGCCTGACCCCCTGGGGCCTCCGATAGTGTGCCCTTTTGGCGAGCAAAACCCCTGGTGGGCCCCGCCAAAAGGGCACGATTCCGGACTGTCTACTTGGCGTTGGCCGACTGCAGTGCGGACCGCAAGGCCTCGACCGTGGTTGTCGACTCGATCAACGCCGTGGATGCGGCGTCGCCGGTCGCGAGAATGCCAAGCAGGACGTCCTCGGCCGTGATGTCGCGGTTCGCCTCTCGGGCGATGACGCCCGCATGGGTGATCGCCGACTTGGCGTCTTTCGAGAACTGTGGTCGGCGGGCGCGGCCACGCGGTCCGCGCCGGCCGCGGCCGCCCTCTCCTGGTCCTTCATGACCCGGTCCGTCATGACCCGGGCCGCCGTGTCCGGGCCCTCCCCGCCACGGTCCGCGCTCCCCGATGAAGGGGCCTTCCCCGTCCGGTCGCACCCACGGGCCGTCGACGTCGGGGCGCACCCACGGACCGCCCTCACCGCGTCGGCCACGGGGTCCACCGTGTCGACGACCGTGCGGCCCGCGCTCTGAGCGCTCGGCACGTTCGGGTCCACCCGGTCGTCCCCGGCCTCCGCGGCGTTTGCCCCAGTTGTCGGTGATGTCGTCTCCGAAAGCGCCTTTGACCGCTTCGCGAACCTTGTCGAGGTCGATGCCGATGGCAGCAAGGGCATCGCGATCTTCGTCGATCCGGTCCTTGTCGGGATCGGAATCGGCGGCGTTGACCTCATGATGGGCCCGGACCACCTCGCGTGCCTGCGGCAGGGTCAAGCCCTGCTCACCAAGGATGCCGAAAGCGGAAAGCCTTGCATTGCAGAGCATCCCGAGGATGAGGTGGTCGTTGCCGAGTGTGGTGTGCCCGAGGTCGGCGGCCTCCTGATACGCAAAAGCCAGGGTTGTCCTGTTGTCACGTGTGAATTGGTGAAGCATGTTGTCTCGCTCTCTGATGCAGCGGCTGACTCTTACTCGCCGCGAAAGTGTTTTTGGTGTACAGCCTGGCGGCTCACCTGGAGTACGTCGGCAATCGCTTGCCAGCTCCACCCTTGTTGTCGGGCGTTGGCAACCTGGACGTCTTCGAGCCGGTCCGCCAACGTGCGCAGCGCTCGCACCGCCGCCAGCCCTTTGGCCGGATCGCGATCTGCAACTGCTGTGGTGATGTCGTCTTGGTTCTCCTGCACGATTGTCAAGTTATCCTGACAAATCGCGGTTGTCAACATTTCTTGACACCAAATCGCCCCCGATCCTCCGATGATGTGCCCTTTTGGCGGCGACCACCTGGCCTTTTGCTCGCCAAAAGGGCACATCATCGGGTACGCCAGCCACGCAGGATCAGTTCTCGTCGGAGTTGCGCGACGAACTCGGAGCGGTTTGCTGTGATGTTCCTGGCGGACACGGTCATCACCACCCATCCCGCAGCCCTCAGACGATTCCACCTCTCGAGGTCGTGCGCGTGCTGTTCACCTGTGCGGTGGTGTTCGCCGTCGTACTCGACGGCAACCTTCAGGTGGGGCCACGCGGCATCGAGGCGGTAGCGACCGCCCATCACCGCGAGCTGTAGAACGAACCCGTGTAGGTCCTCGTCGACGAGGATCAGTCTCACGCGCGTTTCCCACGGCGACTCCGACAGCGGGTCCACCAGCTTCAACGCTGTAATCGCTTTGCCGATCCCCCAATGGCGCTCCCATCGCTTCAACGCCACCCGCACTTCATCGATCAGTCCTGGATGCCGACGGGTCATCGAATCGAGCGCCGCCACCGCGTCTTCCCGCGAGTTGAAACGGCCGAGATCGATTGCTGTACGCGCAAGAGTGGTCACCAAGGTACCTTCGACGGCGGTGTATTCATCGGCTTCCAGTTGAACGCGCCGCACGCGGAGGCCCTTGAACTGCCGGCCGTTGGTCGGGACGATGACTTCGGGAAGTGCGTCGATCGGCCGGTAGGCGTTGCCCCACAGATCCGCCGCTGACCACCCACAGAGGATTCCTGGCAGATCATGGGCGTTCCCCGGGTAGGCGAGCCCCGCTGCGTAGCTCAACGACGTGAAGTCGACGTGGTGGTCGTTTCTGACCCAGACCCCGCGAAACAGCAGCTGGTAGTTCTCGCGCATCTGATAGCGCGACATCATGCCGAGAAGTTGCTCAACCCTCATCGGTCCTGTCGGATGTTCCCCCATGGGGGCGAGTGTGTCCAACGCCCATGACCGAAATGACCCCTGAGCGACGGTTATCCACAGGCCGAAGCCCCGATGATGTGTTGTTTTGGCGGCCGCGACCTGGGCTTTTATTCGCCAAAAGGGCACATCATCGGGGGGCGGGGGGCGGAAGGGGCTACTCGGTGAGGATGGCTTCGCTGATGTTCATGCGGCCGGCGCGGGCGGCGGGGAAGAAGGCTCCGGCAAAACACAGCACAAACGCGACCACCACGTAGATGCCGATCACGATCTGCGGCGAATACTGCACCTGGACCGAGGTGGTCTCGGTGAGGATCTTGTTGCCCACCACGTGCAGAGCGGTTCCCATCACCACGCCCAGCAGCGACCCCACGGCCGCGACCGCAGCCGCCTCGGCCAACACCATGCGGCGGACGAAACGCCGTGAGGCACCCATCGCGCGCAGCACCCCGAGCTCACGTTTGCGCTCGATAACCGACAACAGCAGGGTGTTCAGCAACGCGACCGCGGCCACCACCGCGACGATCCACTGGATCGCGATGGCAAAAGCTCCGGACTGTTCGACGGACGCCTTCGTGGCGTCCAGACCTTCCTGGCCGGTATAGACGTTCATGGGCATCGACGTGGCCCCGTCGGCGGCCGCCTCGATCAGCGGACGCATCTGTTCCCGATCCGCCCCGGGCTCCAGATCGACCTGCAAGAACGTCGCCCCGGGCCGGTTGAACCACTGCGACAACAAGTCCGACGATATCGCCGCGGTGCCGGAGTTGATGCTGACGTAGTCGACGAGCTGCAGCACCGGCAGTCGGTGGAAACCCGTCGGCGATGCGATCTCCACCGTGTCCCCGGCGTCGACATCGAGGTTCCGGGCCAACGTGTGCGACATGACCATCCCACGTCCGGCCAGCACCTCCTGGATGACCTCCGGGCGAGCCTTGCGGACGAATGGTGCACTCGTCTCGGGTTCCAAGCCCTGCAACAACACTCGTGACTCACCGACATTGACCGCGGCCCACTGACCGCGGACCACCCGCTCGACGCCCGGCACCGCAGCCACCGCTCCGGCCACTGCAGGATCGATGACCGGACCGTCGGGAATGGACGACTTCTCCTGCGACGACACATAGAAGTCCGGGTCGGCGAGCCCGCTGAGCGACCCGGTGATCGACGACACCAGGTTGTTCATCACGCCAGAGGTGCACAGCCCCACGGTGATCGCCACCGCAACCGTCATCAACGTCGCCCACGCGCGACGCGGCGCGCGTTCGGTGTTGACCGCACTGAGCTTGCCCGGCCCGCCGAACCGCCCGGCCAGCCAGGTCACCGCCGCCACCAGCGGCGGCGTGAGTGCGTAACAGACCAACAGCATTCCGACACAGAAGACGATCCCGGCGGTGACCACCGCCCGGCCCTGGATCTCGTCGGACATCAGCCAGCCGGCGACGATGAGCACCACTCCCAGCACCGCGCAGATCTTCGCGGCTATTCCGCGGCCCGACTGCTGATCGGCCGCGACGCTGCTCGACATCGCTTCGATCGGCGACACCGTGAACACCGACCGCGCCGCCAGAACACTTGCCGCACAACAGGCGAGCACACAGGCCACGACAGCTGCGGGCGCCGCGTACCCGGGCAACGAGAACTCGACGGTCGCACCGTACGACGACAGCACGTCGGGCAATTGGCCGATGGCCCACCGTCCCGCCAGGATCCCGATCGGTACACCGATCAGGCCTCCGACCAACCCGAACAGCGCGGCTTCTCCGATGAGGTCGGCGACAAGTGGTCCACGCCTCCCGCCCAGCGCTCGGATCATCGCAATGGACGAACGACGCGATGCCACAGCCATGTTCATCGTGTTGAACACCAGGAATCCGGCGATGACCAAGGAGATCAGCGAGACCAGCAGGGTGGAATCGCGCGTGACCGACGCCGCGGTCTCGGCCTGTTTTGCCCGGAAGTCGGGATCGACCACCACCGCGCGCCCGTCGACCACTCCCTTGAGCTGATCACGTAGCTCGTCCGTCGTGGCGCCCGGCTCCTTGGTCACGAGGATCGAGTCCACCCGCCCCTCGTGGTCGGTGATCTGTTGCGCCAGACCCAGATACGCGAAGACGAAACGTCCACCGTTGATGGTCTGGGCCTCGGGCGCGTCGATCACCATGGTGACGGTGGTGTCCACCCCGTTGATCGTCACCGCCTGACCCTTCTGCAGTCCGGTGCCCTTGCCGACACTGATACCCGACATCAAGGTGGTCAGATCGGTGCCCTCGCTGGTCGCGGCGCCCTGCACGGCGTCGCGCAGATCGCCGCTGAGCGCGGTGATGTTGTTGTCGCTGCCCAGCACAGTGGTTCGCTTGCCGTCGATGAAGACCGAGCTGTTAATCAGTGGGACAACACTTCTGGCCGCCGGGGCATCGCGGCGGATCTCCCCCGCCAGCTGGTCGTCGACACCGGAGTCGACGATGCCCGCGACCTCGAGGTCGGCGGTACCGGAGATGGTGGCGCTGAGCTTCTGCACCGACGAGGTCAACGAACCGTAGGTTCCGAGCACCGCGACCATCAGAGTGGCGGCCACGACGATCACCATCAGCGAGGTGATCACCCGCAGCCGGTGCCCCAGCAGCTCACGAAGATTGACGACCCGGACACGAGTGGCCCCGGCGAGCAGCGAACCCACCAGCGGGAGACGGCTCACTCCTCGATCTTTCCGTCGCGAACCGTGATCGTCTGGTCGGCGTGTGCCGCGGCCTTGTTGTCGTGGGTCACCATCACCACCAGGCGCCCGTCACCTTCGTGGGCCACCTCGGTCAGCAGTTGGAGGATCGATTCGCCCGTGTGGGAGTCGAGGTTGCCGGTCGGTTCGTCGGCCAGCACGATTCGCGGGCTCATGATCAGCGACCGTGCGATGGCGACGCGTTGCATCTGCCCGCCCGACAGCTCCGACGGGCGATGCTTGGCCCTGTCGCCCAGACCGACCCGGTCCAGCAGCGCGATCGATTCGGCCTTCGCCGATCGCAGCGACCGCCCATCGAGAAGCCTTGGCAGCGCGACGTTCTCCCACGCCGACATGGTGGGGATCAGGTTGAAGAACTGGAAGATGAAGCCGACCCGATGCCGCCGGAACTCCGACTGCTCAACCTCGGACAGGGCCGCGAGATCAAGACCGTCCACCACGATCTTTCCTGAGTCGGGTACGTCCAGCGCCCCCAGGACGTGCAGCAATGTGCTCTTGCCCGCACCGGAGGGGCCGACGATGGAAACGAAGCGACGGCCTTCGAGGGTGAGGTTCAGCCCGTCGAGAGCGCGCACCTTCTGCTCGCCCATCTGGTACTCGCGCACCAGGTCGGTCGCCTCGACCATCAGCCTCGGCGGCTCGGCGACCGCGCCGTGTCCCCCACTTCGCTCGGGCTGTGGACCCTGCTCACTCACTCCACTGTCCGGAGGCGAAGAACTCATCCAAAATCCCCTCTGCCCGGCCCAGGTCCAGTCCGTTACCTGCAAGCCATTCGTCGTTGTAGTAGGTCCCCGAGTACCGATCACCGCCATCACACAACAGCGTCACCACGCTGCCCGCCTGCTTGTTCGCCCGCATCTCGGCGACCAGTCGCAGCGCGCCCCACAGGTTGGTTCCAGTGGAACCACCGACTCTCCATCCCAGCACGTCGCTGGCCCGGCGCGCGGCCGCGATACTTCCCGCGTCCGGTACCGACACCATGCGGTCGATCACCTGCGAGATGAACGACGGTTCCACCCGTGGACGGCCGATCCCTTCGATACGCGACGACCGTGCACCACCCGCCGGCGGTTCCGCGCCATCTCGGTAGGCCGGATAGAAGGCCGAGTTCTCGGGGTCCACCACACACAGCCAGGTGCGGTGCCTGCGATAGCGGATGAACCGTCCGATCGTGGCGGAGGTTCCGCCGGTTCCCGCCCCGACCACCACCCAGGTCGGGATCGGATGTTCTTCCTGCGACAGCTGACTGAAGATCGACTCGGCGATGTTGTTGTTCCCCCGCCAGTCGGTGGCCCGTTCGGCCATCGTGAACTGGTCGATGAAGTGCCCGTTCGTCTCGTCGGCCAGTCGCTGCGCCTCGGAGTAGACCTCGTCGGACCGATCCACGAAATGGCAACGGCCGCCCTGCCGTTCGATCAGCGCGATCTTCGCCGGCGACGTGGTCCTGGGCATCACCGCGATGAACGGCACCCCGATCAGCTGAGCGAAGTACGCCTCCGACACGGCGGTGGACCCGGACGACGCCTCGATCACCGTGGTGCCCTCGGTGATCCAGCCGTTGCACAGCGCGTACAGGAAGAGCGAACGTGCAAGGCGGTGCTTGAGCGAGCCCGTGATGTGGGTGCTCTCGTCTTTCAGATACAGCGAGATCCCTGCCGTGCCCGCGCCGTCTTCCCACCGCGACCACGCGGGGAGCGGGAACCGCAGCAGGTGGGTGTCGGCGCTGCGGGTGGCGTCGGCCTCGATCAGCCGCACGGCATTGTCGACCCATCCGCGGTCGGACCTGCGGTCGATGTCGTGCGTGCGTGCTGCACCATCGGCTGAGGTCATGTCATTCCCGTCTCGTCACACACTCGACGAACCGGTGCCGCCATCGGACTCCGGCCGTCCCTCACCGCGCAACCTGGCGTTGAGGTTCTCGCGCTGAGCCTTGCGGCCGGCATCCACGGTCGCGATGCCGACATTGACGCGATCACGCAGTCCGCGGAACAGGACCATTCCCAGGGGCAGCGCGATGATCACCGCGAAGAACGCCGCAACCAGGATGGGGACGTCCACACCCACCGCGCGGCCGAGAAGGTAGATGCCTCCTGCCAACGCGATCACCAGGGCGATCCGCGCGACGGTGAAGGCAAGCAGATCGAACGCGAGACGGCGACCGGCCCCCGGGCTCGGTTCCACGGCCGGAGCCGTCTTCTTGGCCGACGGCGCACGCCGGCCGCCCGGCTTGTCGCTCTTGGATCCGCCTGCGCCGTCAGGTCCGGTTCCGCCTCCGGCTGCTTGTTCGCTCACGAACTAGACCTTACTTCTCTCCGCACCGACCCGAAACGGGCGCCTTTGCGATCCCTTTACCAACAGCTGACCGTTCGAATACCTGGGGTTTCGGGTGTAACCATGAGGTCGCGGTGACTCGCGGATCGTCGCGGCCACCGACACCCGCAGGATTCTTCGCGACCCGCCGAAACCTCCGTCAGGAGTCACCGGCGCGGCCGATGTGAGGCCGGACTCGATAGGAGCACAAATGACGTTTGCAAGCCCCCACGGTGCAAACATGCCGAACTCGGGTATCAACGGATCTGCAGCAGGTATCGCCCCGCCGGCGCTGAGCCCGCAGGCAGCGAGCCAGCACACTCTCACCCCCGGCCAGGTTGCCGCGATGTTCAACGTCAATCCCAAGACTGTGGCGCGTTGGGCCAGTTCAGGCCTCCTGGGGGCCATCCGCACCCCGGGCGGTCACCGCCGTTTCCGGGAATCCGACGTGGTCGCGCTGCTCAATCGCCGGACCCCTGCCACCGGCAGCTGACATTCGACTCAGGCCGAACCGCGGGCAACTCGCGCCAGACCACAGGATCGCCCTGAATGCCCGGCATCTCACGAGCCCGCCTCCCGTAGCCTGGAGGACACGGCTTTGATTTCGGAGGTGCCGACATGATCTACCTACTCGCCATCATCGGCTTGCTGGCACTCACTTACCTGGCGTGGCGCGCGTTCGGCCCGGACGCGCCCGCGATGCCGGGGCATTCGAGCGATCGCACACCGGGTCGGCAGATTCGCCGCGGCCCGGTCGGTCCGGACGATGATCCAGAGTTCCTCAACGACCTCGACCGCAAGGCCCGAAATAAAGATCCCAAATTTCAAGCCGATGGTGACGACAAACCCAGCGCCACAGATCAATAAACTCCGGTTGGGCTACTGACCTGCACAACTGTCCAAAGTTTGTTGAACCAACGTCCAGGTTCTCTCTGCGGACACCGACGGTTTCGGGCGCGAAAGTGCGGACAAAGTTAAGTAAGTCAACCCTTGGTTCGGCGTGCTTTTCTGGGTACCCATTTTGCGAACTTTAAAGGTAGAGTCTCGGTCTAGTTCGATCCTGCAATACCGCCGGGGTCAAATTAGAGGTCTGGGAGATAGAGAAGTGGCAGCTGTACAAGATGGAAAGAGCTTTGCCGAGCACCTGAATGAGCTGTTCAGCACGGTGCGCGACGAAAACGGTATCCCTTACACCGGCAAGAAGATCGCGCTGAAGGCCAACCAGCTGGGATACACGCTCAGCGATGCGTACATCTCGCAGCTTCGTACGGGCAAGGCCAAAACCCCGTCGTTCCGCACCGTCGAAGCGATCTCGCGAGCATTTGAGATCAGCGTCACTTATTTCCTGACCGATCCCGACGAAGACCTCAAGCGGGTAGAGCAGCAGCGTGAGTACGTCCAGATGGCCGCCGAGACCGGCGCGCACCTGGCCGCGTTCCGCCAAGAGGCCATCTCCACCGACACCCTCGACGTGGTCATCGAGCTACTCAAGGTCGTCAAGAAGCAGCAGGCCGACCGCGACGAGTGAGCATGGTCCGGCGGACCCTCGGGTCCGGCGGTCCACCTCGGGTCAGGTCAGAGTCCGGCGTACGAATGTAGGCCGGACACAACCAGATTGATGATGAAGAGGTTGAACAACATCGCCACGAAACCGGCGATGTTGATCCACGCGGCGGCGGTGTTGCGCCAGCCCGCGGTTGCCCGGGCGTGTAGGTAGGCCGCATAGATCACCCAGGCGATGAACGACACCGTCTCCTTGGGATCCCAGCCCCAGAATCGGCCCCATGCCGCTTCGGCCCAGATGGCTCCGCAGATCACGCCGAGCCCGAAGAGGGGGAAGGCGAAGACCACGGTCTTGTAGGCCAGTCGATCCAGGGTCTGCGCGGGTGGCACGCGTTGCAGGATGCGTCCCCAGAATCGGTCGCTCGGGTTGGGGTATTTGAGCTTCAGCAGGTACAGGATGCTCGCGACACCGGATACCAGGAACACCCCTGAACCCGTCGCGACGATCGAGACGTGGATGGCAAGCCAGTACGACTTGAGGGCGGGCACCACCGGGGCGGCGTTCGTGTACAGGTAGGTGCCTGCGATGAACAGCAGGATCACGACGGGCAACAGGACGAACCCGAGCAGCGGCCGGTATTCGCGTTTACGGAGCACGAACAGGGCGGCGACCATGCCCGCCGCACACGAGATCGAGACGAACTCGTACATGTTGCCCCACGGAGCGCGACCGGTCGCGAAACCACGAAGGACGATCGACCCGATCTGCAGCGCGGTCGCGAGCAACACCACGCCGAACGCCATCTTGGCCAGCCGATCACCGAGCGGTGCCTTGGCCGCCGTCTCGAGCTTGCCCGGGGTACGGATGTCCGACGCCGGCGCCACGGTGGGGCCGGCGCCTGCTGCGACGAGTTCAGCCGACTTCTCGACGACCTGTCGCTTGCTGGCCAGCGCGGCCAGGAACATGACCATCGCCAGTACGTAGACCGTCAGCGCGGTCCCGAAGCACAGATCCGAATATCGGGACAGCGTCTCGTTGACGTCCATCGCTCACCTTCCGCAGCCGATCGCTACTTACGCTTGTTGCCCTGTGTGGCTTGATTGCCGGACGCCGGCGGGGTGATCCCCAGCAGGTCGGCGACCATGTCGGGGAAGCCTTCTCCCCATCCGGCCTGGTCGGTCCGGGCCAGCCCGGCCATCTCTACTACACAGCGTCGCACACCCAGAGTAGAGGTCTCGAGCCGATTCTGAGAATCCGGTCCGTGGGCGGAATCGCCAGCGTGATCTGCGGCGTCTGCGGGCGCCCGCGCACCGGCATCGTCAAGGCTCGTACCTGCGGCCAGTGGTGTGATCCGGGCCCAGACACGGCGGCGCTTGATCAACAGCGAGACCAGCAGTCCGGCCAGCATCGCGATCGACGAACCGAGGACCCAGTTCTGGGCCGGGTCGTGGGACACCTGCATCGACACCCAGCGTTGATAGCCGTCGAAGGAAACGGTGGTGCCGTTCTCCAGGGTCGCCTTCTCTCCCTGCTGGAGGTTGACCCGCTCCTTCTTGAGCAACCTGCCCTGGTTGATCAGGTTGACGTCCAGGCTGAACACATTCTGCGGACGGCCGGTGTCGAGGCCGGTGTCACCCTGGTAGATGTCGACGGCGACGGCGGGGTTCTCCGGCAGCGGGAACGACGACGTCATCAGGCCGCCGTGGAACACGGCCGTCGGCGCGAACAGCCCCTCGATCGCGATCTGGTTCTTGCGGCGCTCGTCCTCGTTCGGGTACAGCCCGGCGGGGGTGTCGAACCGGGCCGCACCGCTCGACATCATCGTCTGCAGCTCGTTGGGCTGGAACGGGACGGTCTGCGAACGGGTCTCGCCGTTCGGGAAGGTGACGGTGAAGGTGGGGGCGAAGCCGTTGCCCAGCAGGTAGATCCGGTCGCCTGCGATCCGCAGCGGGTGGTTGACCTTGACCTCTGCGTCTTTCCAGGTGTCGCCGTCGATGTCGTCGCCGACCTGGTACCGCACCTTCGAGCTGTAGTCCTCGGGCTGGCCGGTGGGCAGGAACTTGGCCTCGAACGAGTCGACCTGCATGCAGAACTCGTTGAGGTTGGTGCCGTCGACCAGGTTGCCGGCCCGGAACGAGTCGTAGACCGCCGTGGAGGTGTTGCACAGGCCCTCGTCGCCGTTGGCCACCAGAATTCGGGTGCCCTCGTAGCCGTACAACTTGCCTGCCGCGATCGAGACGAGCAGCGCCAGGAGAGCGAAGTGGAAGACCAGGTTTCCGAACTCGCGCAGATAACCCTTCTCGGCGGAGATCTCGGTGACGGTGACGACCGAGCCGTCGGCTTCGGTGCGCTGCGTGGTCCGGGTGGTCTTACGCCATCCCCGCAGGCCGCTGTTGATCCGCTCCGCGATGGCCTCGGGGCCGCCGTCCACCTCGTGGCTCTCGTGCCGCGGCAACCGTCCGAGGTTGCGCGGGGCGGCCACCGGACGCGCCCGGAGCGACTTGGCGTGTTCCACCATGCGCGGGGTGAGGCACCCGACCAGGGAGATGAACAGCAGCGCATAGATCGCGGTGAACCAGACACTGCCGAAGACGTCGTACATCTGCAGTTTGTCGAACAGCTCACCGAAGAAGCCGTGGTCGGCGATGTACTGCTGGGTCTTCTGCTCGTTGAGGTCGCGTTGTGGCAGCAGCGCGCCGGGTACCGCGGCCAAGGCGAGAAGGAACAACAGGGCCAGCGCGGTGCGCATGGACGTCAGCGAGCGCCAGAGATTACGCGCGGGCCACAGGAGGTAGCGCTTGATCGGGCTGGGCGGCGGCACCTTGCCCGGCTGCGGCGCCCTGGTCGCGGTGGCGGTCATATCGGCAGCACCGTGTCGGTGACGAACATGTCGCGGACCCAGACGATGAACTGATCCCACAGTCCGGTCACCAGTGCCACGCCCACGACAACCAGTAGTACACCTCCGAAGATCTGGATGGCCCGGGCGTGACGGCGCATCCAGCCCACCGCACGCAGAGCCCACGCGGAGCCGAAGGCCAGCAGGACGAACGGCAACCCCAGGCCGAGGCAGTAGAAGACGATCAGGGTGACCCCACGCGCAGCCGTTGCACCCTCGGTGCCGCTCGCGGTGGTGATGACGGCAGCAAGGGTGGGACCGAGGCACGGTGTCCAGCCGAGTGCAAACACTGCGCCGAGCAAGGGCGCGCCGACGAGATTGGACACCAGTCGCGGATGAAACCTCGCGTCGCGCTGCAACATCGGGATCAGCCCGATGAACACCAGCCCCATGATGATGGTGACAACTCCGCCGATGCGTTGCAGCAGTTCACGATTGACGATGAACGTGCTCGTGATCCCGAATACCGATGCGGTGGCGAGGACAAACACCACCGTGAAGCCGAGGACAAACAGCAGCGCAGCACCGGTGACCCGAAGTCGCCCAGCCTTTCTCGACTCCTTGGGCGACATCGCCGGCGCCTCGGCTCCGACGAGACCGGCAAGGTAGGAGAGGTAGCCGGGCACCAGTGGCACCACACACGGCGAGGCGAAGGAGACCAGACCGGCCAGCACACACGCGCCGAGGGCCAGCAAAAGTGGGCCCGTCGAGACGGTGTTGGAGAAGCTGTCCCCCACACCGGCGAGCGTTGCCGTGCTCTGGGCTCCGGAGCTCAGCATCACCGGCGTCATTGCTGCGGCGCACTTTCGGCGGCAACCCGCTCGACGACGGGCTGCAACTCTTCGGCGGTGATCGCCTTGAGGAACACAGCGGCCGCGCGGTGGTCGCGGTCGAGGACAAGGGTGGTCGGAACCACAGATGTGGGGGTGGTGAGCTTGGCCAATGTGCGGCCCGGGAAGTCGAAGATCGACGGGTAGGTGACGCCGCGGTCCTTCACGAAGTCACGTGCCGTGCTCTTCTCGTCGCGCAGGTCGATACCGAGAAAACTAACGCCCTGGGCCTTGGTGGCTTCGTACACCTGCTCCAAGGCCGCGGCCTCGCCGCGGCACGGGCCACACCACGAACCCCACACGTTGATCACCACGACCTGGCCTGCGAAGTCGGACAGGTTGATGGTCTTGGTGTCGTCGAGCAGGTCCTCGCCGGAGATGGCGGCCACCTTGCCGCGCTCGGCGGGAGGATCGTAGAAGATGACCGTCTTGCCGCCGGGCGAGACGAACTCGAACGTGTCGCCCTGGGCGACCGCGTCATCGCCGGTGCTGCACGCCGTCATCACGAGCAGGGTCACCAGGCCGAGGACGGCCAGTAGACCCAGTCGCCATCCCAACGGGGCCAATACGTGCGCGACACTGCGCCCGCGGCCGAGTCGGCCCCCATTGTCGTTCGCCGTCAAGATGTTCCGTTTTCCCTCAAGCTCCTGTGGCGAGCGGATCAGATGATCCGGCCGGCTCGGAGTACACGATGTCGACGAGTGCATCGCCGTCGTACAAAAGGCTGGTCAGCGACGCCAGCGAGCACTGCCGCTTACGCGGGTCGTGCCAGAGACGCTGGCCCTCGAGGAAACGGCGCAGCGTGTAGACGGGCAGCTGATGGCTGACGCACACGGCCTCGTGGCCACGAGCTTCCTCGCGCGCCTTGTTGGCGACGGCGAGCATGCGGTGCGCGAGCTGGATGTAGGGCTCGCCCCAGCTGGGAGTGAACGGGTCGCGCAGTTTGGGCCAGTGCCGCGGGCGACGCAGAGCTCCGTCGCCCGCCGAGACGCGCAGGCCCTCGAAGGTGTTTTCGGCTTCGATCAAACCCTCGTCGGTGATGATCTCCAGGCCGTGCGAGGCGGCGATGGGAGTGGCCGTCTCCTGCGCACGCTGCAGCGGCGACGCGAACACGTGGGTGATGTCGTGGTCGGCCAGGGAGTCGGCGACCTTTTGCGCCTGGGACGCGCCCAGCTCGGAGAGATGGAAGCCCGACAGGCGTCCGTAAAGAATGCCGTCCGGGTTGTGTACCTCGCCGTGCCGCATCATGTGCACGATGGTGCGCTGCTGCATCAGTTCTCCTTCCGAGCACGTGCAGCCGCGGCCGCGGCTGCCGGTAGTGCGTCGGCAATGACACCGAAAGCATCCCCGTCCAGCGCCGCGGATACAAACCAGGCTTCGAACGCACTGGGCGGCGGATATACCCCGGCGTCGAGCAACGCGTGGAAGAACGGCGCAAAACGCCAGGTCTCGGTGTTCTTCACGGCCGCGTAGTCGTTGATCGCAGCATCGGGTCGCGTGGTGAAGAAGACACTGACCAGGTTGCCTGCGAACTGGACGCGGTGGCCGACTCCCTCCGCGGTGAGCGCCTCGCCGATCAGGGAACCGAGCTGTTTGGAATTGGCGTCGAGTGCCGCGTACACGGAGTCGTCGGCGTGGCGCAGGGTGGCGAGACCGGCCGCCACCGCGACGGGGTTACCGGACAGGGTGCCGGCCTGGTAGACCGGGCCGGCCGGCGCGAGGTAGGCCATGATGTCGGCGCGGCCACCGAAGGCAGCGGCAGGCAGGCCGCCGCTCATCACCTTTCCGAAGGTGTAGAGGTCACCTGCGACACCCTCGAGGCCGAACCAGCCGGCTTTGCTGACGCGGAACCCCGTCATCACCTCGTCGATGATCAACAGGGCGCCATCTGCCGACGTGATGTCTTTGAGGCCCTGGTTGAAGCCGTCGACCGGGGCCACCGCCCCCATGTTGCCTGCCGCCGCCTCGGTGATGATGGCGGCGATCTGTCCGGGGTACGTGGCAAAGGTCTCGCGAACCGCGGTGAGGTCGTTGTACGGGAGCACGATGGTGTCCTGCGCCTGCGCGCCGGTGACACCGGGCGACGTCGGCAGCCCGAGGGTCGCGACGCCCGAACCCGCGTCGGCCAGCAGCGCGTCTACGTGGCCGTGGTAGCAGCCGGAGAACTTGATGATCTTGCTGCGACCGGTGAACCCGCGGGCCAGCCGGACCGCCGACATGGTGGCCTCGGTACCCGAGTTCACCAGCCGGACCTGCTGCACCGGGTCGACCCGCGCGATGATCTCCTCGGCCAGATCGATCTCGGCCTCGGTGGGTGCACCGAACGACAAACCTGTGGTCGCGGCTGTCTGCACCGCCTCGACGACGGCCGGATGGGCGTGACCGAGGATCATCGGCCCCCAGCTGGAGACGAGGTCGACGTAGCTGTTGCCGTCGGCATCGTTCAGCCGGTACCCGGAGGCACTGGAGATGAATCGGGGTGTACCCCCAACCGAGTTGAAGGCACGAACCGGCGAGTTGACCCCGCCGGGTATGGAGCGCGACGCGCGCTCGAACAGCTGGGCGGAACGGTCGGTGGTGTGCGGCACGATCTCCAGTGTGGCAAATGTCCTGATGTGACCCCGGCCATGGATGGTCCAGGCTTTCGCAATCTGCGGTGGGACCTTCGTTTTCTACGGTGGGGCCTTCGTTTTCTACGGTGGGAATGGTGGGCCCGGGGAACGCGACCGGGGAGAAACGTTCTACCCGGACCCACCAAGTTCTGCCTCAGCCGGCGGTCTTGTGCTCGTAGTCGTCGATGGCGGCGACCTTTCCGGCCGAGGCACTTTCGGGGTCGAAGGTGTAATCGAGCCACTCACGGGCCAGCCGGCGGGCCAATTCGAGCCCGACCACCCGCTGTCCGAAACACAGCACCTGGGCGTTGTTGCTGAGCACCGACCGCTCGACGGAGAAGCTGTCGTGCGCGGTCACCGCCCGCACACCCGGCACCTTGTTGGCACTGATGGCCACACCGAGCCCGGTGCCGCACACCAGCAGCGCGCGGTCGGCCTTGCCCTCGGCAACCATTCGCGCGGCTGTCACCGCGACGTGCGGGTACGCGGTCTGGTCGTCGGCACCGACACCGACGTCGACGACGCTGTCGACCCTTCCGTCGGACTGCAGGTCAGCCTTGAGGGTCTCCTTGTACTCGTAGCCCGCGTCGTCGGATCCGATGACGATGCGTAGTGCGCCGGAGTTCTGTGAATCGGTCATGAGTGAGATGTCCTCTCATCGCTTGAGTGCCCTGCGCCCACGAGGGCGCTGGTTCGGTCGGCGATCGCCTGCACCGACAGCGCCAGTGAGATCGCGCCGGCATCGGGTGTCCCGACGCTGCGTTCGGCGAGGGGCCGGGCACGGCCGACCTTCGGTCGTAGTCGAGCTGTGGCCTGTGCGGACTCGTCGGCCACCACTGCGGCGGCCGACCAGGCGTCGTGCCAGCCGACGCCCTCGGCGGCCTGTCGTTCGATCTCTTCGACAAAGGGCCCGAGCGCGTCGAGCATCGTCTTGTCGCCGGGCGCAGCACCGCCGAGATCGACAAGTGCCTGATACCCGTCGCGCAGACCGGCACCGAGCAGTGCGGTATCTGGTGAACCTGTGTCGCCGAGCCGGGCGCCGAGTGCACCGAGCAGCGCACCCCACAACACACCCGAGGTGCCGCCTGCCTTTGCGGCCCAGGCTTTTCCGGCGGCGGCGAGTACCGATGCGGCGCCCGCCTGAGCGGCTATGGCCTCATCGGCCGCGGCGACAGCGGCCGAACTGCCCTTGACCATTCCGCGGCCGTGGTCGCCGTCGCCTGCCACGGCATCGATGCGGCCGAGTTCCGTCTCGGCGCCGGCCACCGCATCGGCAAGGGCGTGCAATGCCTCGCCGACCACCTGTCCGGTGCGGCGGCCCGCCTCGTCCGAGAGAGATGCCAACGCGGGGGCCGCGGCGACCGCGACTTCATCTGTCTTCGAACGTAACTGCGCATCACCCATCGACGGGCCGACGTGGTCGCCGGTCATCTTCCGGTAGGCAGGGGTGTCGGCGGGGGCAGTCCAGAAACGCTCGAGGTCGTCGTCGAGCCACATCACGGTGAGCGAACAACCGGCCATGTCGAGGCTGGTCACCAGCTCCCCCACCTCGGGATCGATCAGGGTGTACCCCGCCTCGCGAAGCAGCGCCGACGCCGTGGACCACACCACGAACAGTTCTTCGTATTTGGTGCGGCCGAGCCCGTTGAGGATCACGGCGATCCGGTTCGAGTCGGTGGTGGGAGCTGCGGCCAGCACGCCGTCGACCAGTGTGCGGGCCAGTTCCTCGGCTGTCGGCATCGGCTCGTCGGCGATACCCGGTTCACCATGGATGCCGAGGCCCACACCCATCTTCCCGGCCGGGACGGTGAACAGCGGGGCATCTGCCCCGGGCATCGTGCATCCGTCGAAAGCGACACCAAGTGTGCGCGTCGCGTCGTTGGCCCGCCGGGCGATGTCGAGGACGCCCGCCATGTCCCGCCCGGCATCGGCCGCGGCACCGGCACACCGGAACACCGTGAAATCGCCTGCGATGCCTCGCCGTCGGGACTCTTCACCGGCCGGTGCACTGGCGACGTCGTCGGTGACCGCAAGGTAGTGCGCGTCGATTCCCTCGGCCCGCAGCTGTTGCACGGCGAGCCCGAAGTTCATCACGTCGCCCGCGTAGTTTCCGGTGGTCAGCAACACGCCGGCACCGCCGTCGGCAGCGCGGGCCACCGAGGTGGCCTCGTCGGTGGACGGCGAGGTGAAGATGTTGCCCACCACGGCCCCGTCGGCGAACCCCGGGCCCACGACGCCGCAGAACGCGGGGTAGTGACCGGAGCCGCCGCCGACCACCACCGCGACCTTGCCCGGTGGCGTCCGGTGCGCACGCACCACTCCCCCGGGCACGGCCGCGACGTACCGGGAATTGGCATCGCAGAAGCCCGCGAGCATGTCCTCGGAGAACCGCGACGGATCGTTGAACAACCGGGTCATCGCAACCGCTCCCCGCCATCGGCGTCGAAGAGGTACACGCGCTCGGGTGGGGCGCCGATCTCGATCTTCTGGTCGGTGGTGAAGTGGTCCTCGGCGGGCGTCTGTACAACGATCCCTTCCTCGATGCCACTGACCGTGCACGTGGCCAGCCCGAACTCCAGGAGATGCTCGAAGTACGCCACCGACGCCGACACGGTCGGATCACCGGCGGCCCGGACAACCGAGCAATCCTGCGGTCGCAACCCCACCGACACGCGGGTGCCATCGGCGATCGGGCCACGCACGGTGGTCGCCAATCGTCCTGCACCACGACCGATCTCGACGAAAACCGTCTGGTCGATCGTGCGGGTGACACCGCGTAGCACGTTGATCTGCGGTTCGCCCACGAACTCGGCGACAAAGAGATTGGCCGGGTCGTCGAAGACCTCGTCCGGCGTGCCGAACTGCTGGATCACGCCGTGGTTCATCACGGCGAGACGGTCGGCGAGCGAGAGTGCCTCGACCTGGTCGTGCGTGACCACGATGGTGGTGTATCCAAATTCGCGCTGCAGCACCTTGAGTTCGCGGCGCACCCGTTGCCGGGCCGATGCGTCGAGGTGACTCAGCGGCTCGTCCAGCAGCAGTACCGGTGGGTTGCGGACGAGCGCTCGCGCCAGCGCGACCCGCTGCTTCTGACCACTCGACAGGCTCGCCGGCCGAAGCGGCAGAAGGTCTTCCATCTCCAAACGACTGGCGATGGTCTCCACCAGCTGATCGGCACCGGAAACCTTGCGCGCCTTGAGGCCGTACGCGAGATTGTCGCGGATCGACATGGGCGGGTACAGGGCGTAGCTTTCGAACCCCACACCGATGCCCCGTTTGGCTGCGGGCAACTGTGAGATCTCTTTGTCTCCCACCTTGATCGAACCGGAGGTGACGGTTTCCAGACCGGCGATCATGCGCAGGGTTGTCGTCTTGCCACAGCCCGAAGGACCGAGCAATGCTACGAGTTCTCCTGGGGCGATGGTCAGATCGATGCCCTTGACCGCCTGGAAACTCTCGCGACCGCGGGCCGAGTACGTCTTCACCAGCTTGTCGAGGGTCAGGCTCTTGGCGACGTCAGACGACACCTGATTCGGGGCGGGAATGGTCGTCGAGCTCACCGGGTTGCCTCCATTTCCGATTGCACGTTCGATATCAGCCGCACACTGTCCGTGCCGGCCCGCTCGTCGTCGAACACGTGGACATCGCGGGTGGCGACGGTGAGGCTCACCTCGGCGCCTTCCGCGAAATGTTCGCGCCCGCTTGACAATGCGATGATCTGCCGTCCACACGAGTCGATGGTGAGCTCCACGTTCCGGCCGAGTCGCTCGGCCAGCATCACCCGACCGTGCAACTGCATCGCATCGTCGGGGATCCGCTCGCCGCGACCCAGCACCTTCAGATCACAGGGCCGCAGTCCGACCCGCACACGGTCGCCCGACGACGCCATCACGCCGTCCGGCACCCGCACCCTTCCCGATCCGTCGCCCAGCCGCGCGGTCGAACCATCGATCACAGCGTCGACGACGTTGATCTCGGGCTGCCCCAGCGACTTCGCCACGAAGGTGTCGGCCGGGCTGCGCCAGATCTGCTCTGGCGTGCCGACCTGGACCAGTTCTCCGTCGCGCAGCACCCCGATGCGATCACCGAGCGCGAGCGCCTCCTGGTAGTCGTGCGTGACGTAAATGGTGGTGGTACTCGACATCTGGCCGAGTTGCTTCAGCTCGGCACGCATCGCCGCGCGGAGCTTGGCGTCGAGGTGACTGAGCGGTTCGTCGAGCAGGTAGACATCCGCCGGCCGCACCAGCACCCGGCCGAGCGCAACACGCTGTCGCTGTCCGTTGGACAACTCACGGGGGAAGCGCTCGAGCAGATGGTTAATGCCCAGTGTGGTGGTGACCTGATCGATGCGCTGCTTGCGTTCGGCGTCGGTGTACTTGCCCGTCCGTCCCGACTTCAGCGGCGATTCGAGGTTCTGCGACACCGTCTTCTGCGGATACAGCGCGTAGCTCTCGAACGCCATCGCCACGTTCCGGCGGTAGGGCTCCACCAGTGTCATGTCGACGCCGCCGATGTGCACCGACCCGGCATCGACGTCGACCAGACCGGCAATCGACTTGAGGGTGGTGGTCTTTCCCGCGCCACTGGGTCCGAGGATGACAAAGAACTCGCCGTCCGCGATGTCGAGGGACAGGTCCTTGATGCCGACCGTCTTGCCGTAGTTCTTGCTGAGGTTGTCGAGCCTGAGAGTGCTCATGCTTTCACCGCTCCAAACGAGAGACCGCGGACGAGGTAGCGCTGAATGGTCAGCGCGAGGATCAGCGGGGGCAGCGCCGCGATGACCGCAGCTGCCGCGGTGAGGTTGTAATAGGCCTGACCGCCACCGCCGAGGAACTTGGTGATCGCCACCGTCACACCGGCATTGCTGTCGGCGAGGATCAACGGGAACACGTAGTTGTTCCAGGCGAAGATGAATGCCAGCAGTCCGGCGGCCGCGATGCCCGGCCGGACCAGCGGCAGCGCCACCATCACGAACGCCCTGGACCGGGTGTAGCCGTCCAGCAGGGCCGCCTGCTCCAGGTCTTCGGGCAGATCCTGGAAGTAGGAACGCAGGATCCACACCACCAGCGGCATGGTGACCAGCTGCAGCACCCAGATCATTCCGACGTTGGTGTCGAAGAGCCCGATCTGGTTGTAGATCACGAACAGCGGGACGATCACCATGAGCTCGGGGGCGAACCGGAACGAGAGCATCTGGAACATCAGATCCTCACTGCCGCGGTACTTCCACCGGCCGGCCGCGTAAGCCGCGGGGATTCCGATGACCAGCGACACGATGACCGCACCACCACAGTTGATCAGGCTGGTCAGCAGCGACGCCTTGAAGTCGACGCTGGTCAGCTCGGTTCCCTTGTTGGACAGCACCGTCGAGAAGTTCTCCAGGGTGGGACTGAAGGAGAAGTAGGTGCTGGTCTGCTGCTCGGTGTTCTTCAGCGAGAGGATCACCATCCAGATGATCGGGAACAGCGAGAAGATGAACCACGCGATCAGGGTGAGGTCGGCCGCAATCGACCCGACGGTGAATCGTTTTTGACCGGGCAAGAGTTCACGCGCCATGTCAGGACTCCGCTCCCGCAGCTCGTCGCTGCGCCTTTCCGAGCACGCTGACGAGAACGCGTGCGGTGATGAACACGATGATCCAGAGCAGCAACATGTAGGTCGCTCCACGGGAGTAGTCGAGGTTGATGATCGCGTCCTCGAACGCGCCGATCTGCAGGGTGCGGGTCGAGACGCCGGGGCCGCCCGCGGTGAGCACGTAGATCGCGTCGAACACCTTGAGGTTGTCCATGAACCGGAAGATGACGGCCACCAGGATGTATGGCCACAGCATCGGCAGCATCAGTTTGCGGAACATGAAGAACCAGTTGGCACCGTCGACCTCGGAGGCCTCGAACGGCTCCTTCGGCAGCGAGCGGATGCCCGCGAGCACGAGGATGGCGACAAACGGGGTGAAGATCCAGACGTCGACCAGGATCACCGACCAGAGCGCATTGGTGCTGGACAGCCAGTCGAAGGTGTTCCCCAGTCCCAGAACGTGATTGAGGATTCCGAACTGCGGGTTGAACATCAGCTTCCAGATCACGCCCGCGATGACGGGTGCGATCATCAGTGGCAGGATCAGGACCTTCTCGAAGATCTTGCCGATGATGCTGGAGCGGTTGAGCAACAGCGCGAGGCCCACGCCGAGGACGGTCTCGACCGCCGTTGCGACCACCGCGAACACTCCGGTGACCTGCACGCTCTGCCAGAAGATCTGGTCGCCGAGCACGGAGGCGAAGTTACGGAAACCGACGAACACGGGATCGGGGTTGACGGCCGCGTAGTTGAGCACCGAGTAGTAGGCACCGACGAAGAACGGGTACAGGATGCCGATGACGATGATGAGTGCGGGAAGCGAGAGCAGGTAGGGGCGCAGCCGTCGGCGCCAGGACGGCACCTCGACCGGTTTGTCCGCTCGGACAGGCGGCTGGCCCGAAACACCATCCGTCGTCGCCTTTGACGCTTGAGTGGTCATTGGTTCTTCTCTCTCCGTTAGAGATTCACTTTGGAGGTGTTGGTCTTGGCCAGACTGTCCAGCCGGGACTGGGCGTCGTCGCCGCCGTAGATGTCCTGCAACGCCACCGCCCAGTCCTTGGTGGTGTCGAAGAACTTCTTCTGCGGGGTGAACTGGATCTTCGACGACCCGATGACCGTCTCGAAGGTCTCGAGGTAGCCCGGCTGGTCGGCCGCGATCCGCTTGAACGTGCTGTCGAACACCGATTTACGGACCGGGTCCGCGTAGATGCCGCCTTCGACAGCCTTGTTCATCGCCTCTTTGCCGGTGGCCCACTGCATGAACAGCCAGGCGGCGAGTTTGTTCTTGGACAGCGAGTTCATCGCCCACGTCCAGGTCCAGAGGTTGGTGTTGTAGTTGCCGTCCGGTCCCGCGGGTCCGGGGTACCACCCGAGGTTGCCTGCCTGCGCGCTGGCGCCGGGCTTGTTCTTGGGGTACGTGGCGCTGTCGGCGTCGTACACCATCATCGCCTTACCGTCACCGAGGTCACCGGTGGCGTTGGGGTAGTCGTACGTGGTCCACGACGTGGGTCCGGCCTTGTGCTGCATCTCGATCCACTTGCGTGTGAAGTCGACTGCTTTCGCGGAGTTCATCCGGGCCACCAGTTCGTCTCCGTCGAGCGTGTAGTCGACGGCGCCTTCACGGGCGTACTGACTCATGAAGCCGGGATGGATGGTCGCCCACGACTTCGAGCCGCGGGTCGCGATGCCGTAGCGGTTCTCCGAGCGATCGGTGAGATCGATTGCGAGCTGGATGAAGTCGTCGAAGTTTTCCGGCAGCGCGATCTTCCGGCTGTCGAAGTAGGCCTTGTTGTAGGCCACCACATTGTTCTCGAATCCCCAGGGGATCGCCCACTGACCGCCGGTGCCGAGCGGGCTGCCCAGCTCGAAGTTCCAGCGGGTCGAGGTGCGAAGGCCTTCGAAGATGTCGTCGAAGTCGTACTCCTGGCTGGTGGCCGCGCTGTTGCCCAACCACGGGCCCAGGTCCTCGATCCATCCGGGCGGGCCGTATTGCCAGATGAAGTAGGCACCCAGCATGAAGACGTCGTGCTTGCCCGTGCCGCCGGCGAGTTCGGTGTTCAACTTGGTGAAGTAGTCGGCCTCGGGCACGAGATCGACATTCACCTTGATGCCGGTGAGAGCGCTGAACTCGGACAACAGCGGCTGGAATGACTGCTGATAGGGGTGCGGTGTCTGCAGGATGTTGAGCGTGGTGCCTTCGGCTTTACGCCAGTCGAACGAGCCCGAGACCGCAGCGGCACCGTTCTCCGCGTCGACTCGACCACCCACACCACAGGCGCCCAGGATCGGTGCTGCGGCAGCGGCCACACCCACCACGCCGAACGCCCGCAGCAGGTTTCGACGGGACATCGGAGTGTTGACCGAAAAGTTCTCATTCATGGATACGTCTTTCGCTCAGGCCGGGATCAAGGACACCTTGACCGACTCTTTACCGCTGGCCACCAGGTCCAATCCGCGCTGGAACTCGCTCAGCGGCAACTGGTGGGTGCAGATCTCGTCCATCGGGAGAACCCCCGACTCGATCATGCGGATGGCTGCGGGCCAGCAGTACGGACCGAGGTGCGCACCGAGGACGTCGAGCTCTTTGTCGTCGCTGATGATGCTCCAGTCGACGGACACGTCGCTCCCGAAGACGCCGTACTCCACGTACCGGCCCAGTTTGCGCAGCAGATTCAGTCCCTGCGGGACCGCCGAGGGGTGCCCCGTGGCTTCCAGGTACACATCGGCACCGTAGCCGTCCGTCAGATCCTTGATCATCGCCACCGCATCGTCGGTCGCGATGTTGATGGTGAGGTCGGCACCGCACCGCTTCGCGAGTTCGAGCTTCTCCTCGGCCATGTCGAGGGCGATCACGCGAGCGGGGTTCTTCGACTTTGCACCGGCGATCATGCCCAGGCCGATCGGTCCGCAGCCGGCGACGACAACGGTGTCCTCGAAGGTGATCTGTGCGCGCTCGACGGCGTGGAGTGAGCACGACAGAGGCTCGGCGAATGCAGCGTGGTGCGCAGGGATGTCCTTGGAGACCTTGTGCACCAGCGCTTCTCCGGGATAGACCATGTACTCGGCCATCGCCCCGGGTGTACGGCGCTTGAATCCGTAGAGGTCGTGCGGCGCGCACATGTGGTACCAGCCGCGCTTGCAGTACATGCACTCCCAGCAGGGAACGATCTGCTCGGACACCACCCGGTCGCCCACCGCGATCCCCCACCGCTCGGCGGCGGCGTCGTCGAGTGCGACCACCGTGCCGACGAACTCGTGGCCTGGGATGACCTCCGTCTCGGCCCACGCGGGACGATTCTCGTCGCCCCAGAACTTCGCCGCACCGTGGTAGCACTTGAGATCACTCGCGCAGATACCCACTGCTTCGACCTTGATCAACGCCTCACCGGGGCCGGCGACCGGTACCGCGACCTGCTCCAAGCGGTAGTCCTCGGGTCCATGACAGACAACTGCCTGCATCTTCTCGGGTAGTTGCTCACCCATTAGCCAACTCCTCACCGGCCGAGGCCGCGTTCATTTTGCTGTGTTCCGGGTCACGTTAGCGCTTCCTGATACATATGTACAGAACAGATGTTCACGAGTTTTCACCGCATGAACAAATGTGCAGTGCCATAATCGGCGGGATCGCAGTCACCGACGGAGGGGTGTGCCTCATGGCCAACCAGACACGCAGGTCGGCGGCCTCCCCGTCGGCCGATGCGGCGAACGGGTCGGATTCCGGCCACTTCTCCGCCTCGCTGGTCTATGCCGCTGCCCGCCTGTACTACACCGACGAAGCCACCCAACTCGATGTCGCATCACAGCTCGGCGTCAGCCGCGCAACCGTCAGCCGGCTGCTCGCCGAAGCCCGTCGCCGGGGCATCGTCCGGATCGAAGTGATTGCGCCACAAGACTTCTTCGACGCCGACCTGGAGACCAGCCTGTCGGCGGCACTGCACCTCGACAGGGTGTATCTCAGCAGCCCGCTGCCCCCGCCCACCCCAGCGCGCCCGACCGTGGAGGTCATGGGATCGGTTCTCGCTCCTGCGGTGGCACGCAGCCTCCGTGACGCAAATCTGCTGCCGGGCGACGTACTCCTGGTGTCCTCGGGCCGCACCGTCTACGAAGTGGCCCAGTACGAGATGGCCGAACTGCCCGGCGTCCTGGTGGTACCGACCGTCGGCGGCAACGACCAGCCCGAGCCGTGGTACCAGACCAACGAGATCACCCGCCTCGTCGCAGGAAGGATCGGCGGTCGACCGAACTACCTCTTCGCGCCCGCCCTGCCCGGGCCGGACCTGCACGCCTCGCTCACCGCCGACCCCAGCATCCAGCCGGTTCTACGACTGTGGTCGCAGGCCCGCTGTGCGCTGATGGGCATCGGTGCACCGCCTCTGTTACGTTCTGACATACCGCAATTCGTCCCGACCGGCTCTGCGTCGCTGCGCTCGGCCGTGGGGGACGTGTGCTCGCGCTTCTACGACCGCGACGGCCGGGCCGTCGATTTCCCCGGACGCGAGCGGCTCATCGCCATCGAACTGGACCTGCTCAAGCAGGTGCCGATCGGCATCGGTGTGGCGGTCGGCAAAGACAAGGTCGACCCGATCGTCGCCGGGGCAGCCGCGGGCTTCTTCAACCAACTCGTCACCGATCCCGCAACCGCCACAGCAATCATGGAGAGCTTATGACCACCCCGACTGTCGATCCGACCACTCTGCGCCTCGACGGCAAACGCGCGCTGATCACCGGCGCCACCAAAGGAATCGGCGCAGACATCGCGGTCACGCTCG
This sequence comes from Williamsia sp. R60, assembly GCF_054063855.1. Taxonomy (NCBI): domain Bacteria; kingdom Bacillati; phylum Actinomycetota; class Actinomycetes; order Mycobacteriales; family Nocardiaceae; genus Williamsia; species Williamsia sp. R60. The sequence continues at coordinate 414,427 of NZ_JBSSGR010000001.1, read as the reverse complement.
CACGCGCGGGGGCCGACCTCATCCTGAGCGGACGCAACAAGGTCGAGCTGGACGAGGCCGCTGCCACCCTGAGCCGTGAACACGGCACGCGGGTTGCCACAGTGGTCGCCGACCTGGCCGACACCGATGGTCCCGAAGCACTCGCGCATGCCGCTGCAGGTGCGTTCGACGGCTTGGACATCCTGATCAACAACGCCGGAATCTCCTATCCCCATTCGGTTCTCGACCTCGACACCGAGCAGTACGACGCCGTGCTGAACGTCAACCTCCGAGCTCCCGCCCTTCTGGCCGCACGAGTGGGCTCGATCATGGTCGAGCAGGGCACCGGGGGTTCCATCGTCACGGTCGCCTCGGCAGCCGCGCTGGCACCGCTGCGAGAGCACTACTCGTACTGCGCCTCCAAGGCCGGATTGGTGATGGCCACCAAGGTACTGGCGCTCGAACTGGGCCAGTACGGGATCCGCGCCAATTCGGTGTGTCCCACCGTCGTGCTCACCGAGATGGGTCAACGCGTGTGGGGTGAGGAGACCAAGGCTGCGCCGATGCTGGCCCGGATCCCCTTGGGCCGGTTCGCTATTCCCCAGGAAGTGTCGAACACCGTGCTGTGGCTGGCCTCGGACGCGGCATCGATGATCTCCGGCGTGGACCTCCCGGTCGACGGCGGCTACACGATGGGCTGACCGGTACGAGTGAGCACGACCGGCTCAGCGGCGGTGGACCCGACCACCAGCTCTCAGCGGTCGTCGGTCATCCGCGCCAGATGATGTACCTGATCTGCCGTTGCCGGATACAGTTCGCGCCACGTCTGATACAGGTCGTCATAGAGTGACGCGACCTTCGGGTCGGGGGTGATCTCCCGAGCGAGCTTGGTCCAATCTGTCTCCGGCGCAACGAGATCAACCGCGATCGCGGCGAGGAGAGCGTCGCCGTAGCTCGCGCCGATCGTCTGTTCGGGGACCAGCTGGGTACGGCCGGTGATATCGCTGAGCGCTTGAGCCCACACCGGGCTGCGCAGCCCGCCACCCACCGCGACGGTGCGTTTGGCGGTGTGCGCGTCATCGAACATCTCGAGGATCTGCCGGATACCGAAGGAGATTCCCTCGTACGCCGACCGGAACAGATGTCCGCGGTTGTGCCGCAACGTGAGCCCGGCGAACACGCCACGCGCATCGGGATCGAACACCGGAGTACGTTCTCCCGCGAGATACGGCAGCAAGAGCAGCCCCTCGCTACCCGGCGGCACCGCCATCGCCTCGGACGTCAATTCCTCGAATGAGGCGTTGCCGGTGACCGATTGAAGCCACGAGATCAGCCGACCGGCGGTAGACGTCCCGGCAGCGAGTGCGAGGGTGCGCTCCTGGACGCCGGCAGTGGTCCATAGCGCAGGGTCGCTGTGGAACTCGTCGATGATCTGGATCAGGAACATCGTCGAGCCGTACATCAACATCTGGTCACCCGGATGACGCACACCCACCGAGAACGCTTCGGCGAAAGCATCGACAGTGCCCGCGACCACCGGGATCCCCTCGGGCAGTCCGGTTTCCTCCGCGCCGCGACGGTGAACAGTGCCCACCACCTCGCCCGGCCAGCACAAGCGTGGCATCGGAATGTCCGCGCAGATCTGCTCAGCCCACCGGCGGTGCCACTCGAAATCCTTTATCGCATAGAGCGGGTCACATTGGCTGGCCGTGTGGTGATCCATCACGTACTCGCCGGTGAGTTTGGCGGCGATGTACGAGTTGGACCCGTACCAGCGCGCTGAGCGCGCCCACACCTCAGGTTCGTGATTGCGCACCCACAGCATCTTGGGCCCGACCGCCTGACTGGACAGCAACGTCCCGGCATCGGCGAGGATCTGCTCGGCGCCCAGCTGTTCGGTCAACTCGGCGATCTCCGCGCTGGCCCGGGTGTCGACGCCGTACAGGATGGCCGGGCGAGTGGGCCGGAGATCGGCGTCGCAGAGAACCAGGCACGGGCCGACCCCGCTCACGCAGATGGCGACCACGTCACCGTCCGCGGGTTTGGCGGCCATCAGCGCGGAGCTGATCGTGCAGATCTCCTGCCACCACACCCGTTCCGGGTCGACCTCCACCCATCCCGGCCGCGGCATCGACGTCTCGTGGGGAACCGTCTCGGTGGCGAGCACCGTTCCCCCGGCATCGGCGAGAACCCCTTTGCTGCTTCCGGTGCCCATGTCGATTCCGATGACGAGTTCCACCCGAGTCAGCCTATCGGCCGGACATCATCGTCGTCACCGGGTTGGCGCCGTCGCGGGCGTCGACATCGGGTCCGCGGAAACGACCGGGTCAGCGTGGGTCCGACAAGAGGATCAGCAGCAGTTCGGCGCGGGTGCGTGCGTCGGTGAGGTCGACGCGCAGAAGTTGCTCGATGCGGTCCACCCGGTGGCGAAGGGTGTGCCGGTGCACACCCACCGAAGTGGCGGCGGCTTCCCACTGACCATTCGCCAGCAGGTATCCGCGCAGCGTCTCCACCAGGGCGCTGTCGGTGCGTCGATCGTGATCGAGCAACGGGCCCAGGACCGATTCGTGTGCCCCGCTGAACGCCTGGCGTACCGGCTCGAGCGCCAGCACCGACCCCTGTGCGGCCAGGTCGACCACCTCGCCTTCACCGGCCACCGCACATCCGAGCCGAGCCTGACGGACCGAGTCGCTGATGTCGTCGACCGAGACCACCGTGCCCAATCCGGCACGGGCCCCTTGCCTGCCCACCATCGCGAGCACCGATTCGGCGAACGACCGCTGGTCCTCCCCGCGAAGGAGTACCACCACCTCCGGACCGCTCTGGTCGACGAACACCGGTCGCCAATGGTTCTGCAATTCCACCGCCACCGCCGCGGCGGCCTGCTGTGCACCTCCCACCCCCGAGTACTGCGCGACCGCGATCCGCACACGCCCGTCCCGGTCAGCTGCGCGCAGCACGATGTTGCGCGCTGCCGCGGGCGGCGGGCCCGACATGGCCAGTGTCAACGCGTCGGAGTTCAGCGCCTGCTGATCGCGCATCACCTGACCGGGTTTGGCGTGTTCGAGACTGAGCAGCGATGTCGCGTGACCCACCAGTACCCGCTCGAGATCACCTAGCGGGGTTCGGCCGATGACGGCAAGGTGCCCGAAGACGTTGCCTGCCACACTGATCCGTTGCACCGTGATCACCCGGTCGCCGGTCAGTGTGACGCCGCTGGCCGCCGCGGGGTCACGTCCCACCTGCGACCGCACCGACTCCAGATCTTCGGCGGACACCGGTTGTGGCCGCGCGCTCACCAGCTGCTGATCACGGTCGAGCAGCACCACCGTCTGTTCGATGGCGTCCGCGAGTTCGCGCACCACCGCCGGCATGCCGCCGGCGATGATCGCGCGGGTGATGCGCGGCTGCGTGTGCGACGCGCGGACGAATTGGTCGAAGCGCTCTGCGGCGATGTGGTCGAGCACCGTGCGCGCGATGGCAGAGAACGGCACGGGCAAGGGGACCTCGAGAAGCGGCAGGCCCACCTGATCGGCGGCCTCCACCAGATCGGCAGGCACGTCGTCGAAGCCGAGGCCGACACCGAATCCGACACCTGCGACTCCCACCCGGTCCAGCAGCCGGACGTACTCGAGGCGCCCGGCCGCAGTGGGAGGCAGACGCAGACCGGTGGTGAGAAGCAGCTCCCCGCCGGCGAGCCACTCGTGCGGGGCAGGCAGTTCCGAACTCAGTGCGCAGTCGATGTCGCGGTCCTGACCAGCGGCTCCCCCGATCAGCCGCAGATCGAGGTCACGTTGACCAAGCAGCCAGCGGACAGTGGTGGTCAACGGCTCCACCTTCCTCCTCGGGCCCAGTCCGGGGCTACAGACCAGCACAAACAAGCCGACTGTTGGACAGAGTGTACCGACGGCGAACAGACCCTGGACATTTTGTCAGGTCCGCAACCACATCGATGCGGCGAACACTGGCAACCATCACCTGTCCCCCATCGATCCCCGAGCCACATCGACACCCGAGTCCAATTCGACCCGAGTCCAATCCGACAGAGTCCAATCCGACAGAGAGTGACCGCGCGTCATGCCCGAGATCCTGAAGAACTACATCAACGGCGAGTTCGTCGCGTCGTCGTCCACCGAGACGATCGACCTGATCAACCCAACCGACGAATCGGTCGTCGGTACGTCGCCGGTCTCGACCACCGCCGACATCGACGCGGCCATGGCCGCTGCGGCCACCGCCTTCGAGACCTGGGGTAAGACCACCCCGAAGACCAGGCAGACCGCCTTGCTGAAGTTGGCGGATGCCATCGAGGCGAACTCCGATGCGCTCGTGGCCGCCCAGGCACGGAACACCGGGCAGCCGGCCGATCAGATCGCCGACGAAGAGGTGACCGTCGGCGCCGACCAGATCCGGTTCTTCGCCGGTGCGGCCCGCCTCCTCGAGGGGAAATCGGCCGGTGAGTACATGGAGGGGTTCACCTCGTACGTGCGGCGTGAACCCATCGGCGTCATCGGTCAGGTGACCCCCTGGAACTACCCCCTGATGATGGCGTTGTGGAAGATCGGACCTGCGATCGCAGCCGGGAACACGGTGGTACTCAAGCCTTCTGACACCACGCCCGAATCGACGCTTGTACTGGCTTCGTTGTCCAAGGGCATCCTGCCCGACGGAGTCCTCAACGTGGTGCTCGGCGACGGTGGGACGGGTGCGTCCATCGTCGGGCACAAGACCCCGGGCATGGTGTCGATCACCGGGTCGGTCCGTGCCGGCATCGCCGTGGCGGTATCCGCCGCACAGCAACTCAAGCGCGCGCACCTCGAACTGGGCGGCAAGGCCCCTGCCGTGGTGTTCGCCGACGCTGACCTCGACAAGGCCGTCGACGGCATCGGCGAGGCGTCGTTCTTCAATGCCGGCCAGGACTGCACGGCGGTGACCCGCATCCTCGTACACTCCTCCATCCACGACAAGTTCGTTGCCGCGCTCAGTGAAAAGGCCGACGCGACAACGGTTCCTCCGCTGAACAACATCAACCACTTCACCAAGGTGACGTCGATACTGGACTCGATCCCCTCGCACGCCACCGTGGTCACCGGCGGAAAGCGCCGCGGTGACAAGGGATTCTTCATCGAGCCCACCGTGATCACCGGGGTCCGCCAGACCGACGCGCTGGTGCAGGAAGAGACGTTCGGCCCCGTGGTGACCGTGCAGACCTTCGAGGACGAAGCCGAGGCCATCGCGCTGTCCAACGATGTGAGCTACGGCCTGGCCTCGAGCGTGTGGACCACCGACCACGGCACCGCCAACCGGATGACCGTAGGTATGGACTTCGGCTGTGTGTGGGTCAACTGCCACATCCCGCTGGTTGCCGAGATGCCACACGGCGGGTTCAAGAACTCCGGCTACGGCAAGGACCTGTCGTCCTATGGGGTCGAGGACTACACCCGCATCAAGCACGTGATGAGTTCGGTGGAATGACCATGACGACAACAGCAGCGGTCTCCTACCGCCTCCCCCAGCAACGCAAACTCGTCACGCCCATCCCCGGCCCGAAATCCCATAAACTGCAGGGTCGCCGCGCGATGGCCGTCGCCGGCGGCGTGGGCTCGACCGTGCCGGTGTACGCCGCCGACGCCGACGGTGGCGTGATCGTCGACATCGACGGCAACTCGTTCATCGACTTCGGGTCGGGGATCGCCGTGACAAGCGTCGGCGCCAGCAACCCGGCGGTCGCCGAAGCGGTTGCCGAGCAGGCACGGCATTTCACCCACACGTGCTTCATGGTGACGCCCTACGAGGGATACGTTGCGGTGGCCGAACGGCTCAATCACCTGACACCAGGTGACCATCAGAAGCGCACCGTGCTGTTCAACTCCGGCGCCGAGGCTGTGGAGAACGCGATCAAGGTGGCTCGGTTGGCCACCGGACGCGACGCGGTCGTGGCGTTCGACCACGCCTACCACGGCCGAACCAACCTGACGATGGCGCTGACGGCCAAGACCATGCCATACAAGTACGGTTTCGGACCCTTTGCGCCGGAGGTCTACCGAGTACCCGGGTCCTACCCCTTCCATGACGGACTCGACGGTCCGGAAGCGGCGGCCCGCGCGATCTCGATGATGGACAAGCAGATCGGGGCAGATCAGCTGGCCGCGATCATCATCGAACCGGTCATGGGCGAAGGCGGCTTCATCGTGCCCGCCCCCGGATTTCTTCCCGCACTGGCCGACTGGGCCGCCTCGAACGGCATCGTGTTCATCGCCGATGAGGTGCAGAGCGGATTCGCCCGCACCGGTGCATGGTTCGCCAGCGAACACGAGAACGTGGTGCCCGATCTGGTGACGATGGCCAAGGGCATCGCCGGCGGTATGCCGCTGTCCGCGGTCACCGGGCGCGCCGATCTGCTCGACGCAGTGCATGCCGGTGGTCTCGGAGGAACGTACGGCGGTAACCCGGTGGCCTGCGCAGCTGCACTTGCCACCCTCGACGTGATGGCCGAACTCGATCTACCCAGACGGGCACGGGAGATCGAGGAGATCGCCGTCAGACGACTGCGGGCGATGGCCTCGGTCACCGACGAGATCGGCGACGTCCGGGGACGAGGAGCGATGCTGGCCATCGAACTCGTGCAACCGGGTACAAACAAGCCCAATCCGGAGCTGACCAAGGCCCTGGTGGCGGCCTGTCTCGCACAAGGTGTGGTGTTGCTGTCCTGCGGTACGTACGGCAACGTCATCCGGCTCCTGCCCCCGCTGGTCATCGGTGACGAACTGCTCGGCGACGGGCTCGACGTACTCGAGAACTGCCTGCGCGAACTGACCGGGTCCACAGGAGCAGCGCGTGCCCACTGATCCGGCAGCCGGCCGGCCCGAGGCCACCAGCCATCCCCTCGACCCTTTCAGCGCCGACGAATTCCGTTCGACGGCAGCACTACTCGCACGAGACCATGGCGTCGCCGAGGGCTGGCGGTTCCATTCGATCGAGTTGCTCGAGCCCAGCAAACGAGCTCTGGCGGAGCACGCGACGGGAGGCCCGCGGCCTCCTCGCAAGGGACTCGTCACCTGCTCGGACACGACGCGCAACGCCACCTACAAGGCGGTTGTCTCACTGACTGAGGACGCTGTCGAATCCTTCACCCACATCCCCGGCGTACAGGCGAACTTCACCGTCGACGAGTTCGAAGAATGTGACCAGGTGCTGCGGGGCCACCCAGATGTGATCGCTGCCCTGAAGAAGCGCGGGATCACCGACCTCGACCTGGTGTTCATGGACACCTGGACCTATGGAGACGCCGTCGCCCCGGACAAGTACCGGGACAGACGGCTCGGTTGGTCGGACACCTGGCTCAGGTCCGAACCGGGGGCCAACCCCTACGCCCACCCGGTCAGTGGACTGCACTGCGTCATCGACCTCAACACGATGGAACTGCTCGAGATCGAGGACAACGGCGGCGTGGAACCGCCGGATGTCATGGGCGAGTACGTGCCCGGTCGAATCCCTGAGCGGATCCGGGCCGAATCGCGCCGCCAACCACTCAAGCCCCTGGAGATCACCCAGCCGGACGGCCCCTCGTTCACCCTTGAGGGCAACAAGCTGACCTGGCAGAACTGGTCGTTGCGCGTCGGATTCAACCACCGCGAGGGCATGACCCTGCACGCCATCACCTACAACGACGGTGGTCGCGAGCGCTCGGTGGCCCACCGGCTGTCGTTTGCCGAGATGATGGTGCCGTACCGAGATCACTGCGAAGACCATTACCGCCGAACAGCATTCGACATCGGCGAGTGGGGCCTCGGTTTCATGGCGACCTCGCTGGAACTCGGCTGCGACTGCCTCGGCGAGATCCGTTACCTCGATGCCGTGCTGCACAACAGCAAGGGCGAGCCGTACACGATCACCAATGCGATCTGCATCCACGAAGAGGACAACGCGGTTCTCTGGAAGCATGTCGACCACGATGCGGGCGCCGAGGTTCGCCGGATGCGCCGGCTCACGGTGTCATTCCATGTCACCGTGGCCAACTACGAGTACCTCGTCTACTGGCGCTTCTACCAGGACGGCAACATCGAGTGCGAGGTGCGCGCCACCGGCATCATGGTGACCACGCCGATCGCACCCGGCGCCACCCACCCGCACGGCACCCTGGTGGACGAACGCACCTACGCACCGTTCCATCAGCATTTCCTGGTCGCCCGCCTCGACCTCGACGTGGACGGGACCCAGAACACCGTCTACGCCAGCGAAACCGAGATCGAGCCGATGGGTCCGGCCAATCCGTACGGCCTGTCCCTGGTGCAGCGCAACACCCCTCTACGAACCGAAGAAGAGGGCAAGCAGGACATGAACTGGTCCACCCAGCGAGCGTGGAAGGTGGTGAACACCAACACCACCAACGGACTGGGCACCCATCCTGCCTACAAACTGGTCCCCGGCGACGCCATCCCTGCCATGTTCGACCCGGCCTCACCGGTGTTCGCGCGCGCCGAGGTCATCGGCCACACCGTGTGGGTCACCCCGAACAGTCCCGACGAACGTTGGCCCGCAGGTGAATTCGTGAACCAGTCGGCCACCGACAAGGGGCTGGGCGAATGGACGAAAGCCAACCGCAGCATCGACAACACCGACGTGGTGCTCTGGTACACCTTCGGCATCCACCACATCACCCGGCCCGAGGACTGGCCGATCATGCCCGCCGACACGGTCTCGTTCTGGCTCAAGCCATTCGGCTTCTTCGACCGAAACCCATCCCTCGATGTCGCACCGAGCCCGAGCGCGCATTGTCACCCCACATCATCCACATCGCCCGAATCATCTGGAGGACACTGTCATGACTGATTCCCCGGCCACCGATCCAATCGCCGCCTTCCGCGAGCTGCTCGACCAGGTCCCCACGGGTCTGTGGATCGGCGGGGCCTCGGTGGACGCATCCGACGGTTCCACGTTCTCGGTAGACGACCCGGCCACCGGCACGTCCCTGGTTCACGTGGCCGATGCCACGCCCGACGACGCGAACACCGCACTCGAGAGCGCGCTCGCAGTGGCGGACGAGTGGGCTGCCACTGCGCCACGCAAGCGATCGGAGATTCTGCGCGCCACCTACGATCTGGTCCAGGACCACGCCGACGACATGGCGACGATCATGACTCTCGAGATGGGCAAGGCACTGCCCGATTCGAAGTCCGAGATCACTTACGGCGGTGAGTTCCTGCGGTGGTTCGCCGAAGAGGCCGTTCGTGTTTCGGGCCGGTTCACCCCGTCGCCAGGGGGCACCGGACGGATCATGGTGACCCACGCCCCCGTCGGGGTGGCACTGGCGATCACGCCGTGGAACTTCCCACTCGCCATGGGCACCAGGAAGATCGGTCCGGCGCTGGCCGCGGGCTGCACGATGATCGTCAAGCCCGCCCAAGAGACCCCGCTGACCATGCTGTACCTCGCCAAGCTGCTCGGCGAGGCGGGACTGCCCGGCGGCGTGCTCTCGATTCTCCCGACCAGCAAGGCAGCCGACGTCACCGAGCCGCTGATCGCCGATCCCCGCGTACGCAAGATCAGCTTCACCGGGTCGACCCCGGTCGGCCGGAGCCTGCTCGGACAGGCAGCCGAGAACGTTCAGCGGACGTCCATGGAACTCGGTGGCAACGCACCCTTCCTCGTGTTCGACGACGCCGATCTGGACAAGGCGGTGGAAGGTGCGTTCGCAGCGAAGACCCGAAACGGCGGCGAAGCATGCACGGCAGCCAATCGCTTTCTCGTCCAGCAAGGTATCGCCGAACAGTTCACCGCGGCGCTGACGGCGAAGATGGAGGCCATGGTCCTGGGGCCCGGCTACGACCCGAAGACCACACTGGGCCCGATGGTCAACAACAAGCAGCAGACGTCCATCGCAAAGGCTGTCGCCGCGGCGGTCGCCGATGGGGCCCGGGTACGGCTGGGTGCCGATCCGGAAAACGTCCAGGACTCCCTCGCGCCGAACACGTCGAACGATGACGCGGGGTGCTACTACCCTGCGACGGTTCTCGACCAGGTGCCGGCAGACGCGGACATCGTGCGAAACGAGATCTTCGGCCCCGTTGCGGTCATCAGTACGTTCACCACCGAGGACGAGGCCATCGAGGCCGCGAACTCCACCGAATACGGTTTGGCCGCTTACCTTTACACCCAGGACCTCGACCGGGCGCTGAGGGTGGCCGACAAGATCGAGTCGGGGATGGTCGGGATCAACCGAGGCGTGATCTCCGATGTCGCGGCGCCGTTCGGCGGTGTGAAGCAATCCGGGATCGGGCGCGAAGGTGGATCAGAGGGCATCTACGAATACCTGACCACGAAGTACATCGCACTGACGTAGTCCGGCAGACACGCAGAGACACACACCGGATCGGCGACGCCGTCCGGGAAAGGACATCATGCAGCTCATCACTGCCCTGACGGCGCCGCCGTCACTGTGTCGGGATACCGACTCAGGGCGCGCACCGTTACGGGTGGGTCTCGTGCAGCATCGCTGGCAGCCCGACACCGATGCCCTGCTGGCCGATCTCGCCGAGGGCGTCGAGATGGCCTCCGGAGCCGGGGCGGGCCTGGTGTGCTTGCCCGAGATCACCCTCCTACGGTATCCGGCGTTCGTCCGAGGTGGCGCGAACCCGGGCGACTCCGCCGAGGACCTCGACACCGGGCCCACATTCGCCTTCGCCTCGGCAATGGCGAAGCAGCACAACATCTTCCTGCACGCGTCGCTGTACGAGAAGAGCTCGGCGGAGAACGGCACCACCTACGACGACGGCCTCGGGTTCAACACCGCCATCCTGGTCTCACCGAACGGCGAGCTGGTGGCCAAGACACGCAAGATCCACATCCCCATCACGGCCGGCTATTACGAGGACACGTACTTCCGGGCAGGGCCCGCCGAACCCGACCCGTATCCCGTGCACTCGCCGGCCGGACTCGACGCCACCCTGGGGATGCCGACCTGCTGGGACGAATGGTTCCCCGAAGCCGCACGCGCGTATTCGCTGGCCGGGGCCGAGATCATCGTCTACCCCACCGCCATCGGATCCGAGCCCGACTTCCCCGACTTCGACACCCAGCCGTTGTGGCAGCAGGTGATCGTCGGAAACGGGATCGCCAACGGTACCTTCATGGTGGTACCCAACCGCACCGGAAACGAAGGCGAGATCACCTTCTACGGTTCGTCTTTCATCTCCGACCCGTATGGCCGCATCCTTGTCCAGGCGCCCCGGGACGAACCTGCCGTGCTGGTCGCCGAACTCGACCTCGCCCAGCGTCGTGACTGGCTCACGCTGTTCCCGTTCCTGAAGACCCGACGGCCTGACACCTATGGTCGTCTTGTCGATCCGGTTGCCGCACATGGGCACTACGGCGCCGGAGAAATCTGATGTCGCAGTGGCGGATGCCTGCCGAAACAGCCCCGCAAGAAAAGGTGTGGATGGCTTACCCGGCACCCGGCTATTCACTCGGCGACACCGACGCCGCGCGTGACGAAGCCCGTCGGACATGGGCGGCGGTGGCACACAGCATCTGTGAGTTCGAGCCGGTCACGATGCTCGTCGACCCGGATGAACTGCCCGCGGCCCGGAAATACCTCTCCCGCGACGTCGAGATAGTGGCGGCTCCGCTCAACGACGCCTGGGCGCGCGACATCGGGCCCACATTCGTGATCGACGAGGACGGCACCCTCGGAGCCGTCGACTGGGTGTTCAACGGATGGGGGGCTGCCTCGTGGGCGCGATGGGACAAAGACCAGCACATCGGCGCGCTGATCGCCGAGCTGTCGGGGGCCCAACGCATCGACTCGCCGATGGTCAACGAGGGCGGTGGCATCGCGGTCGACGGCGACGGCACGGTGCTGCTGACCGAATCGGTGCAGTTGGGCGAGGGCCGCAATGCCACCTGGTCTCGTGAGGAGGTCGAGGACGAGCTGCGGCGAACGATCGGCGCCGAGAGGGCGATCTGGTTGCCGTACGGCCTCACTCGCGACAACCAGAAGTTCGGCACCCGTGGACACGTCGATATCGTCGCGGCCATCCCGTCGCCGGGTGTGGCGCTGGTGCACGACCAGCAAGACCACGGCCACCCCGATCACGTGGTGAGCGCTCGGATCAAAGAGGTGATCGCCGCGGCGGAACCCGGGTGGCAGATCATCGACGTCCCGGCCCCCACGGTCATGACCGACGACGAGGGACCGGTGGACTACAGCTACATCAACCACCTCGTGATCAACGATGCCGTGATCGCCTGCAGCTTCGACGATCCGAATGACGCACGGGCTGCGGCAATTCTGTCCGAGGTGTATCCGGGGCGTGAGATCCGCACGGTCGACGCGCGGCCGTTGTTCGAGCGGGGCGGGGGCATCCACTGCATCACGCAGCATCAACCGGCCAGTCGTGCGATATGAACCACCGGTCGATGAGCCCCGCCCGACGGGCCGACAGTTCGCCCGCCCGCGGCACCACGCCAGCGGACGTTCTGTAGGTTGCCGCGGCACCCGCGGGTAGGGGACCGTGACGCAATGACATCGACCACTCCCCAAACAGAGCCCGTTGCCGACGCGGCGCCCAGCTCGTATGGCAGCAAAGTGCTTGCGGTCGAACCAGGCGGCAACGAGTTCATCCCGCTCGAGGCCCGGCACGGCAAACCGCGCAGCATGTTCTGGACGTGGACCGCGCCCAACCTCGAGTTCGCGACGATCTTCGTCGGGGTCCTGTCGGTGCTGTACTTCGGTCTCAGCTTCTGGCAGGCCCTCGCCGCGGTGGCGTTGGGCAACCTCCTCGGCGCCCTCGCTCACTACGCCCTCTCCGCTCGCGGCCCGCTGCACGGAGTGCCGCAGATGGTTCTGGGCCGCCTCGGCTTCGGTTACCGCGGCAACATCGTGCCCGCCGCATTCATGACCGTCATGTGCGGCATCGGCTGGTTCGCGACCAACAGCGTCAGCGGCGCGCTGGCCCTCAACACGCTGTTCGGTCTCCCGTCGGTGTTGGCGCTCCTGATCGTCGTACTGGCGCAGACAGCTTTTGCGTTCTTCGGACACAACCTCGTCCAAGGGTTCGAGCGCATTGCCGCGCCTCTTCTCGCCATCGTGTTCGTGACCGCCGGCGTCATCATCTTCAGCAAGGCCGATCTCGGCGCACCCGCCACCGACGGTGGCGCCGGACTCGGCGGATTCCTCCTGACTGTGGGTACGGCGTTCGGTTACACCGCCGGCTGGACCCCGTACGCGGCCGACTTCACCCGCTACCTTCCCGCGACCGTGTCCCGGTTCAAGACCGGATTCTTCGCATCGTCAGGGCTGTTCGTGTCCACCACGGCACTGATGGCCGTCGGCGCCGCGTCGGTGACGATCGGCTCGGATGCGGAGAGCCCCACCGACGCGTTCACCGGGCATCTGCCGTCGGTCGTGGCGGATCTGACGTTGCTGGCCATCGCGGTCGGGGCGGTCGCGGCCAACGCGATCAACCTCTATTCCGGCGGAATGGCCTTTGTCGCCATGGGATTCAGGATGTCGCTCGGTATCCAGCGGGCGCTGGTCACGGTGGTGTTCGGAGTCGTGGGATTCCTGGTTGCCTGGTGGGCACTGGCCGACGCGGCCGAGTCCTATGAGACCTTCCTGCTGATCGTCGCCTACTGGATCGGCCCGTGGCTCGGCATCGTGTTCGCCGACCAGATCCTTCGCCGGAACCGTCCGGTGGCCGCGATGCTGTACGACCCGAAGTACACGAACTGGGGCGGACTGTCGGCGTTCCTGATCGCCCTCGTCGCCTCGGTGTTGCTCTTCAGCAACCAGGAACGATATGTCGGTTTTGTCGCCGAGGCAGTGCCCGAACTGGGAGACATCACGTTCTTCGCCGGATTTGTCATCGCGTTCGCCGGATACTTCCTGCTGTCGCGCAGCAAGATTCGTCGCGACTATCAGCCCGCCTGACCGGAGGCCGATCGCACCGTACTACGGTGCGCGCAGAGGGCCAGCAACACAGACGGGTAGGTCTCGGGCGCCGCGAAGTCGAATCCCAGCAGCTCCCGGATCCGTTCGAGACGTTGATACAGACTCTGTCTGCCCAGGTGCAGGACAACCGCGGATCGTGTTGCGCTGCAACCATGCCGAAGATGCACCTCGAGGGTGTGGGTGAGCTCTGACCCGTGGGTCCGATCCCATTCGACCAGCGGCCCGACAGAGGTCACCAAGTCGTCGCGGACCGCGGCGTCGAGAGTCTCCACCGCGAGTTCCGCCGCGAGCGCGCGAACCGAGGAGACCGCATCGGTGTGACGGGCCATCGCACGCCGGGACCCGGAGGCGATCGCCAGTGCTCGCCGTGCTGTCAGCAAGGCGTCGGACAGGTCACGGGCATCAACACGCGCAGCATTTCCGACCACAACCGTTGCCTCACCGACGATTCCGGCGAACGCTGCACAGACCTGGGTGATCTGGTCGCGGGCATGATCGGTCATGGCGAACAGCGCGTAGGAGGTCGCATGTACGTCGGCGTGCAGCGACTGCACGCCGAGCTTCTTGGTCACGGTCGCCGTCAGCTGCGCGGCCATCCGGGGCGCCGGGGCAGAGATCGCCACCGGAACGATGCAGACAGCGCCCGCCGGGTCGAAACCTGCTGCCCGAGAACGCATCATGAGGTCAGGACGGCGATCGACCCGCCGATCGAGCAGATCGGACATCAGAGTGGCCGCGGCCCGATGGCGCAGCCCTCCGAGCTCGCGCGACATCGACAGCGCCACACCCAGCGGTCCGGCACCGAGGCCGAGAAGGGACATCATGGTGTCCGTATCGAGCGACGACGGACCGGCGACCAAGGTCGCGATGACCTGTCCGCGCGACTGCACCGGCACCGACGCGGACTGCGCGTCCACCACCTGCCACGCCGAGTGGTCGTCATCAACACCCTCGGCGGCCATCAGCGCATTGTTCTTGCCCAACACCACCAATGGGCACCCGATGGCAGCCGCGATGGCCTTCACGATGGCCGGGGCACCGGCGCCGGCCGCCATTAGCGCGTGCAGCGCCGCGTCGAGTTCACCTCGTCGGCGGAGCACCCCGACTTCCCGCGAGACGATGTCGGTGTTGGCAGCGCGGCACAGGTCGATGAACGGGACCACGGTGTGCAGCGCGATCAGCGGGAGTTGCACCGACGAGGCCTCGCGGATCATCTCGTCGGGAACCTCGTCGAAGGTCCTGCCCAATTCCACTGCCACACCGGCGACGTCGCGAGTGGCCAGCTCGCGGATGTAATGGCGACGCGTACCGGCGTCGGTACCCGCCAGTCCGAGTCCCGTGGTGAGCAGGAGTTCACCACCTGACAGCAGCGGACCGATCTCGAAGATCTCACTGGAATGCACCCAGCGGACCTCGTTGTCGAGCCGTCCGTGACCACTGAGCACCTGCGGATCGGTTGCCGCCAGGTGTCGGTCGAGGACCTCGTGTAACGCCAGAACCATTGTCGCTTGCCTCTCGTCACCGACGAATTGCACGTCCGTAGCCCCCGGTGCCGCGACACTATGTCAGTTGCCCCAATTGCGCACGACGGGCAGCGTTGGTTCCCATGAGCACCTCCATCGACGTCTCGCCCGCAACGCTGCTCGAGACCGCATACGCCGAAGCCCAGCAGAGTCTGATCGAGGGCGGGATCCCGATCGGGGCCGCACTGTTCGCCGCCGACGGAACACTGCTCGGACGTGGTCACAACATGCGCGTGCAGAACGACGACCCGTCGGTACACGGCGAGACCGCCGCCTTCCGCAACGCCGGGCGGCAACGCGACTACCGATCGACCATCATGGTGACCACGCTGGCGCCGTGCTGGTACTGCAGCGGCCTCATCCGTCAGTTCGACATCGGCTCGGTGGTCATCGGCGAGACCCGGAACTTCCAGGGCGGCGAGGACTGGCTTGCCGACCTGGGTGTGTCGGTCACCGTGGTCGACGACCCACGGTGCGTGGCCATGATGGCCGACTTCATCGACGGCAACCCCGGCCTGTGGAACGAAGACATCGGCGTCGCCGAGGAGACCGGCCGATGAGCAGCCCCATTCTCACCGTCGACATCTCACAGTGGCGCCGGGGCGGCGACGCAGCCGAGGCACTGTGCCGGGCGGTCGATGAGAGCCTGCAGACGGCAGGTTTCCTGCTGGTCACCGGCCACGGCATCGATCCGGCACTCCCCGCCGACCTCCGAGCGGCCGCGCGCCGGTTCTTCGCCCTTCCCGCCCACGTCAAGAGCCGGTACGCGGTCGCTGTCGGTGGTCGCGGATGGATCGGACCCGGCATGGAGGCCAACGGTTCTGCCGACGGGAGCGAGACGCCACCCGATCTCAAGGAGACCTACAACTGCGGCGCGCAGACCCCGACCGGTGACCCGGTGGTGGACGCCGCATGGTTTCCGCCGAACGTCTGGCCGGCGGAAGTGCCCGAGCTCGACGAGCTGTTCACCGAGTACTGCCGTCAGATGAAGCTGCTGTCCGACGACCTGCTCGCGCTGATGAATGCGGCGCTCGGGCTCGATTCCGGACATGACTTCCTCGGCCGCG
This sequence comes from Williamsia sp. R60, assembly GCF_054063855.1. Lineage (NCBI taxonomy): Bacteria > Bacillati > Actinomycetota > Actinomycetes > Mycobacteriales > Nocardiaceae > Williamsia > Williamsia sp. R60. Next base: position 397,907 of record NZ_JBSSGR010000001.1, on the reverse strand, counting down.
CCGAACGAGCCACGTGGACGTCCAACATCAACCACTACCCCGCGCTGACCGAGGTGGGTCGTCCCGAGGAGGGACAGTTCCGGATCGGGGCGCACACCGACTTCGGCACCGTCACCGTTCTCGACCGCGAACCGGGGTCCGGCGGTCTCCAGGTCTATACCGAGGAAGGCGGCTGGGCGGACGCCCCCTACGACCCCGAGGCCCTGACCATCAACATCGGAGACCTCCTCGAATACTGGACGGGCGGACGATGGCCTGCAGGCCGCCACCGCGTGTTGCCTCCGCAGGCCGACGCACCCGACGAAGACCTGATGTCGCTCATCTTCTTTTATGAACTCGATCACGATGCGGTGGTGACCCCACTGGGCCCACCCGACGGTGCGGCAAACGGCCAACCCCCGGTTGTCGCAGGTGAGTTCATCATGGAGCGGCTCGAAGCGATCACCGTCACAGCGTCCTGAGGCCCAGCCCAACGGGTGCCCCCCGGGGGTTTGCGGAACTGCCGGTTCAAAGTCCTTACTCGTGGGTAACCTCGGATCCATGACGGCGAACGAAGCGGACACCTTCACGGCAACGGACATCGATCCCGAGGTCCGAACCGCAGATCTACCCGAGAAGCAGACCCCCGAGGAAGACACCGAGCTGCTGGTCGACAACCTGCGCATCGCACTCGACGGACGCTGGCGGTCCACCCGTGAAGCGGTGCGAGAGCAGCTGAACCGTTCCGAGTTGCTACCCGACCCGTCGCTCCCGTTGGACCAGGCCCGCGCTCGCATCCTCGAGATCATGCGCGAACTGGCCGGCCACGGGTTCCCCCGCGCCGGATTCCTGGAGAAGCACGGAGGCACCGGCGACATCGGTGCTTCGATCAGCGCGATCGAACTGCTCGGCTACGCCGATCTGTCGCTGATGGTGAAAGCGGGAGTCCAGTGGGGCCTGTTCGGCGGCGCGGTGGAGAACCTCGGCACGGATGTCCACCACCAGAAGTACGTACCCGGCCTGATCAATCTCGATGTGCTCGGCTGCTTCGCCATGACCGAGACCGGACACGGCTCCAATGTGCAGGCCATCCAGACCACAGCCACCTACGACACCGCCACCGGCGAGTTCGTCGTCAACTCCGACACCAAGCTGGCACGTAAGGACTACATCGGCGGCGCGGCAGAGCATGCCAAGGTCGCGGCGGTGTTCGCCCAGCTGGTGACCGGTGGTCCCGACGAGGAGCCGACCGGCCGGGGCGTGCACTGTTTTGTGGTCCCGCTCCGTGACGACGACGGCAACGATCTCCCCGGGATCACCACCAGCGACTGCGGATACAAGGGCGGCCTGGCGGGAGTCGACAACGGCCGCATCGTCTTCGACCGCGTGCGCATCCCCCGCGAGAACCTGCTCAACCGTTACGCCGACGTCGCCGAGGACGGCACCTACAGTTCGCCCATCGAGAACGAGAACCGCCGGTTCTTCACGATGCTCGGCACCCTCATCCGGGGCCGAGTCAGTGTCGCGGCCACGGCCGGTGCCGCGGGCCGCAAAGCGCTGACCATCGCGACCCGGTATGGATTGGTGCGTAGGCAGTTCGAGCAGCCGGACTCCGACGACGAGATCGTCATCATGGACTATCTGGCACATCAGCGAAAGCTGTTGCCCCTCATCGCGAAGTCGTACGCGCTGGCGTTCGCACAGAACGAGATCATCGAGGAACTGCACGAATTGCAGTCCGCCGAAGATCTCGACGAGGATCGTCAGCGTCAACTCGAAGGTGCTGCCGCCGGCCTGAAGGCGATGACCACCTGGCACGCCTCACACACCATCAACGTCTGCCGTGAAGCGACCGGTGGCGCGGGCTATCTCGACGAGAACCAGCTGTCGATCATGCGCGGCGACATCGACGTGTTCACCACCTTCGAAGGCGACAACACGGTCCTCACGCAGCTCGTCGCCAAAGAGCTGCTGTCGGCGTACGCCCAAGACGTCCGCGGGCTCAACACCGTGGGCTGGGCACGGTTCATCGCAGGGATGGCCCGCGACGTGTTCCTGGAGAAGTCCGCTGCGCGCCAGGTGGTCCAGACCCTGATGGACACCTCGGGCGAAGATCCCGAAGAGTCCGAGCTGACCAACCGCGGCACCCAGATCCGGCTGTTCCGTAACCGCGAAGACCATCTCCTGCGGACCTGCGCCAACCGGTTGCGTCGGGCGACCGACGACGACGCCGACCCGTTCGAGGTGTTCAACGGGGCTCAGGACCATCTGCTGAAAGTCGGTACGGCGCACATCGAACGGGTGGTGCTCGAGTCGTTCATCGAGGCCATCGACAAGTGCGACAGCAAGGCCGGAACCGAACTCCTCGGCAAGGTCTGCGACCTTTACGTCTACTCGGCTCTCGAGGCAGACCTCGAATGGTTCCTGATGCACCGGCACATCTCGGTGGAACGCGCCAAGGCGATCCGCCGCGGCGTCAACGACCTGTGTGCGGCACTGCGTCCGCATGCGCGCACGCTCGTCGACGGGTTCGCGGTGCCAGAAGAACTGCTCAAGACAGCGATGGTCGAAGACCAGCTGAGCTAGAAACGTACCTACGAAGAGTCCTCGTCACCATGTACCGGTGGCGGGGACTTCTTCTGTTTCGGCTTCGGCTTCGGCTTCTGGAGTGAAGTGGATTTCTTCGGACCGAGCCCGAGGGCGACCGCCTGGTGAGCTTGGGTCAGTTCCGACCGGAAATGGTCGACGTCACGGGCCCACGCCTGTGCCAGTCTGCCGCTGCGCAACTGGATGCCCACACCCTTGCGTCGCCGCGGCACGGCAGTCAGTTCACCCAGGGCAGGAGCGCTCTCCCACTTCTGATGTTCAGGGCTGTTGTTCTGCGGAAAGATCTCGTCGATCTCGTCGAGCGCGATGGTCTGAGCGCCCTGACGCAGGGTGGTCTCGGTCAACCTGACCGTGACGTGAGACCGAGCCGCGTACACCTGGATGAGCGAGAACCCGCCGATCACGGCGGCGAAGATCAGGAGCGCGAGCCAGTGCACCTTGCCTTCACCGAAGATCTCGACGATGAGCAGGGCAAGACACAGGAGCGGGCCGATGGTCACGACCCACCAGCTGCCGCCGGGTTCGTAGAACAAGACCTCGCCTTCGACCTCCGGCGTGTCGGCCTCGTGGTCGGGTGTCTCGTCATTCACGGGCGCAGTCCCTCACCGGCGAGCGAACCAGGGCTCGGACGTGGGGCGGTTGGCGGTCAGCGAACCGGACAGTCCGATCAACGCGAAGAGCAGTGCGGGGACCATCGGCAGCGAGTAGAGCATCGAGGCGAAGATCCCGATGGCGACGAGCATCAGCGTCAGCACCGACACCGCCGACCGCCAGCGCGGGTCACCGGCGTACGCCTGCCGGCCCGCCCACACCAGGGCAGCCCCGACAACGATGAAGAACACCCCGAAGACCACGCTGGTCCCGGTTCGCACCAGGGCGATCTGGAACAGACCCCACAGCGCGAGCAGGACGCCGGACGCAAGCCACAACCGATACGCCCACACAACGGTGTTCGGGGGCACGCCCGGGTTCACGGACTCGGTGCTCACTTGCGTTCTCCTGTATCTGATCCGGCGTCGTCAGAACGTCTCGGATCGGTGTTGCCGGGCTCCGAGGGCGGGCTGTTGTCCGGACCCGCGGGGTGCTGGTATCCACCCTGCTGGTACCCCGGCGCCCCGTAGTACTGCTGCTGATATTGCTGCTGCGGGTACTGCTGGTAGGGGTTCGGGTAACCGGGGTTGGGCGGATACCCACTCGGCGGGCCCTGCGGCCACGGCGCCTGCGCGCCCTTGTGCGACTGACTCTTTCGCCACGCAGCCATGTCTTTGCAGTACTTGTCCGAGTCCCGATGCATCAGCAGAACACCCGCGCCGAGTGCCGCGACTCCGCCGATGACGGTCGGGATCATCGTCCAATGATCGGCCTCTTCGATGAAGAACGCCGACACGGTCTGCACAACGAGATAGAAACTGACGAAACCGAGCACCAGGCGGGCCCAATTCCGCCCGGACCTGGCGAGCCACGCGAGCACCCCGAACACCGCGGCGAGGGTCAGCCCCACGACGACGTACACCACCCAGATGGCGCCATCGGGGAGCTCACCCTCAGGCATGTCCCGGGACACCTCGTCGGCGGCATCGAAGGCCACTTGGTACTGACCACCGAAAACCACGCACTGCGCCAAGATGATCAGCGCCCACAGTTCGGTGGCGATGGCCATCGGGCTGGCCAGAGCCGGCTTGCTGGGTGACTCGGGCGAGGAGCCGCCGTACGGGCCCTGGCTGTAGGACGGTGGAGTCACGGACATGGGCACCAGCCTAGAGGTCGGGCGAGCGGCTGCGCGCGGGCGTCACAACGCTCGCCCGGCCATGCGTCGTGAATGGACGCTGACGGCCCGGTCGACGAGGTTATCGGCACGGTCGACGAGGTTATCGGCACGGTCAGCGGGATTAAGGGCACGGTCGGCGAGATTGTCGGCACGGTCAACGGAGTTTGTCGGCGACCTCGTGCGCCCAGTACGTCAGCACGATGTCGGCACCGGCACGCCGGATGGAGGTGAGTGACTCGAGGATGGCGGCATCGCGGTCGATCCAGCCGCGCTCGGCCGCCGCGGTGATCATCGCGTACTCCCCCGAGATCTGGTAGGCCGCGACCGGGACATCGGCCACGTCGGCCACCCGCCGCAACACATCCAGGTACGACATAGCCGGTTTCACCATCACGATGTCGGCGCCCTCGGACAGGTCGAGTTCGAGTTCGCGCATCGCCTCGCGCAGGTTGGCGGGATCTTGCTGGTAGGACTTGCGGTCGCCACGCAGCGACGAGCCGACGGCCTCCCGGAACGGGCCATAGAAGGCTGACGAGTACTTGGCGGTGTAGGCGAGGATCGCGGTGTCGGTGTATCCCGCATCGTCGAGTGCCGAACGGATCACGGCCACCTGACCGTCCATCATCCCGCTCGGCCCCACCAGGTGCGCCCCCGACTGCGCCTGCACCACAGCCATCTCGGCGTAGCGCAGCAGGGTGGCGTCGTTGTCGACTGTGCCGTCATCGGCGAGCACACCGCAGTGCCCGTGGTCGGTGAACTCGTCGAGGCAGGTGTCGGCCATCAGGACAGTCGAGTCGCCGAGCTCGGACTTCAGGAGTCGCAGAGCCGAATTGAGCACACCATCCGGATCGGTCCCGACGCTCCCGACGGCATCCTTGTCGCCCTCGGCAGGAACACCGAAGAGCATCAGACCACCCACACCGGATTCCACTGCCGCGACCGCGGCGGCTCGGAGTGAATCCGGTGTGTGCTGGACGACCCCGGGCATGCTGCTGATGGGCCGCGGCTCGTCGATCCCCGCGGCCACGAACATCGGCAACACCAGATGCCTTGGCTCCAAGGAGGTTTCGGCGACCATCCGGCGCATGGCCGGAGTGGTACGAAGACGCCTGGGACGATCGATCGGTGAGGTCATGTCCTCCAGCCTACGAGCGTGAGCGGCGGGCCTTCTTGCGCGGCGGAGGCAGCGCACCCTCGGCACGCAAGCGAGCGGCGTGCTCGGCGAGCGCGTCCACCAACTCGTGCACCGATGCGTTCTCCGGCCGCACGTCGACCCGCAGGCCGAACTCGGTGGCGGTCTCGGCCGTCTTCGGGCCGATGCACGCAACAATGGTGCGGGCGTGCGGTTTACCCGCGATACCCACCAGGTTGCGCACCGTGGAACTCGAGGTGAAGCAGACCGCGTCGAACCCACCGGTCTTGATCATCTCGCGGGTCTCGGCGGGCGGCGGCGCGGCGCGGACCGTGCGGTACGCGGTGACGTCGTCGATCTCCCAGCCACGGCCACGCAGCCCCTCCGAGAGCGTCTCGGTGGCGATGTCGGCACGGGGCAGCAGGATCCGGTTCACCGGATCGAAGACGTCGTCGTACGGCGGGAAGTCCTCGAGCAGTCCCAGCGAGGACTGCTCGCCCGAGGGCAGCAGCTCGGGGTTGATGCCGAAGCCGCGAACCTTCTCCGCAGTCGCCTCGCCCACACAGGCGATCTTCACGCCACTGAAAGCTCGTGCGTCCAAACCGAATTCGGCGAACTTGTCCCACACTGCGCGGACAGCGTTCGTGGAGGTGAACACCACCCACTGGTAACGGCCGTCCACCAGACCCTTGACAGCGCGTTCCATCTGGGCGGGACTACGCGGCGGTTCCACCGCGATCGTCGGGACCTCCATCGGGATGGCCCCGTGCGTGACCAGCCGATCGGACATGTCGCCGGCCTGATCCTTGGTACGCGGCACCAGAACGGTCCAGCCGTACAGCGCGCGCGATTCCCACCAGCTCAACTTGCCGCGCTGGGTGACCACCTTGCCGATGGTGACGATCAGCGGTCCGGTGAGGGCGCTTCCACTCTCGTTGAGCGTGGCCAGCGTCGCCTCGATGGTGCGCTGCTGGCAGGTGGTGCCGTTGACGGTGATGGCGGCAGGGGTCTGCGCGGCCAGGCCGTGCTCGGTGAGTGCACTCGCGGTCTCGGCGAGATGACCCGAGGTGGCGTGGAGCACAAGAGGTCCGGGAGCGGCAGCGAGTGCCGCCCAATCGACCTCTCCGCGGACATCGGCCTCGGTGTGTCCCGAACCCAGCGGCATACCCGCGTAGCTCGGCACAGCGGCCGTCGCGGGCAGTCCCGGGATGACCTCGAACTGCACCTGGGTACGGGCGACGGCATTCACCTCGGCCAGCACCGCATCTGTGGTCAGAGGGTCGCCTGCCACCAGTCGGACGACGTCGTGGCCGTCCTTGGCGGTGGCGACGAGAGTCTTGGCGACCTCGGCGGGATCACCCAGCGCGGGACGCACATTGCCCATCGAGTCGTCTGCCGAATCGGCACCGGACCCGGATGCGGCAGCGCCGTCGGCGTCCTGGGGATCACCCCCCTGCGAATCGCGTTGCTCGCCGCCGCTAATGTCTTGTTTGCCCGAGCGGGTCGCACCGGTCGACGAACTCTTCGATGAGGCCTGCTCACCCCAGCCGACACCGATCTGTTCGACGACCGCGGACGGTACGTCGGGATCGATGAACACCGTGACGGCGTTCTCGATCGCGGTCCGGGCGCGGACGGTCAGCAGTCCGGGATCGCCCGGGCCTGCCCCGACAAAGAGAATGCGACCGGGGGTGGTGGCCTTTTTGTTACGGCTCATGCTCAGCACTCCTGCCCCGTGGGGCTGTAGCTCGGCCCACTGTTTCTAGAGAAGCTGTCTTGCTCCCTGATCCAGTAGTTCTGCGGCGAGTTCTCGGCCCAGTTCGGCCGCTCGTTCGACCGGGCCCACCACCGAGGCCTTGACCGCGTCCGATCCGTCTTCGGCCACGACCGTCGCCCTCAGCGACAGTTCGGTGAAAATGCGTCCGTCCTCGTCAATCGACTCGACCACCTCGGCCATCGCACCGACCGGCGCGGTGCATCCGGCCTCGAGGGCCCCCAGCACCGCACGTTCGGCGTCAATCGCCGCACGGGTGGACGGATCGTCCAACTCGGCGAGAATGCTCACCAGTCGGGCATCGTCTGCGCGGCACTCCACGGCCAAGGCGCCCTGTGCGGGCGCCGGCAGCATCTGAACCGGATCCAGCGCTTCGGTGACCTCGTCGGCCCGTCCGATGCGTACCAGTCCTGCTCGAGCCACTACCACCGCGTCGAGTTCGCCGCTCGCGACTTTGCCCAACCGAGAATCAAGGTTGCCTCGTAGGGGGCGGATTTCCAAACCGAGACCCAATGCTCTAAGCTGCGCCGCCCGGCGCGGCGCGGAGGTGCCGACAGTGGCTCCCGGCAGGAGCTCGCCGAGCACCTTGCCACCCGCTGCGACCAGCGCATCTCGTGGATCTTCGCGGGGCGGGGTGGCAGCGATGTGCAGCCCGGGTTCAGGGGCCGTCGGGAGGTCCTTGTAGGAGTGCACGGCGACGTCCACTTCGCCCGCGGTCAACGCCAGCCGGATCGCCGTGGTGAACACCCCGACGCCGATCTGCTGGACCGGTGCGGCCGACAGGTCTCCTGCGGTCTTGATGATCACCAGTTCGGCAGGATGGCCGGCCTTGATCAGTGCGTCGCGGATGTCGCCGGCCTGGGTGGTGGCCAGCAGCGAACCACGGGTGCCGATACGGATCGGACTCGTCTCGTCGGTGCTCAAGTCCTACCGGGCCTTTCCGTCTGTGTCGCCGAGTCCGGCTGTGTCCCCGAGCCCGACCTCCGGTGCCGACACCGATTCGGCCGCACCGGGCTTGAGTTCGAAGAGTTCGCGAAGCGCTTCGGCGTAGGTGTCGCCCTGCGGCGTGCTCGCGAGTTGTTTGACCCGCACCGTGGGCGCGTGCAGCAACTTGTCGACCACTCGCCGGACGGTCTTGGCGACCTCGTCGCGCTGCGGATCGTCCAGACCCGGCAACCGGCTCTCGAGCCGGAGGATCTCCGCCTGGACCACCTCGGCGGCGCGCTGTCGCAACGCGGTGACCGTGGGGGTGACCTCGGCCTGACGCTGATGCATCAGGTAGTCGGCCAGCTCACCCAGGACGATCTCGCGGGCGGCGAACTCGTCGGCATCGGCGGCCTTGGTGGCCTCATCGCCACGCAGACCCTCGATATCGATGATGTGTACACCTGGTAGCCGACCGGCCGCAGGATCGACGTTACGAGGCAATCCCAGGTCGCAGATCACCAGTGGTTTGCTGTTCTCGCGACGGGCGAGCGCCGAATGCACCTCACCGACACCGACAACCGCACCGATGGTGCCGGTACAGGTCACCAGCACGTCGGCGCCGATCAGCGCGTCGGTCATGTCGTCGAAACGCACCGCCCGCGCCGGGATGCCGTGGTTCTTGGTGACGTTGGCCGCCAGATGCTGTGCCTTCTCGAACGTGCGGTTGACGACCACCAGCTCCGACACCCCTGATCGGGCCAGGTGGGCGGCGGCCAGGCCACCCATCGCGCCGGCTCCGAGGACAACGGCAGAGGTGATGTCGCCGTCGAGAATGCTCCGCGCCCGCTCGAGCGACACCGAGACCACCGATGCACCGGCGCGGTCGAGCCCGGTCTCACTGTGGACGCGTTTGCCCACTCGCAACGCCTGCTGCGCCAGCTCGTGCAGCACTCGCCCGGCCGAGCGGTTCGCGTCGGCGCTGGCGTAGGACGACCGGATCTGGCCGAGGATCTGCTGCTCGCCCACCACCATCGAGTCCAGGCCCGCGGCGACCGAGAACAGGTGCTCCACAACGGCTTCGGAGTACCGCACGTAGGCGTACTTGGTCATCTCGTTGACCGTCATGCCCGAGTGTTTGCCCATGACCTCACCCACGGCCTCGAGGGCCGGGTGGAAGGCGTCGACCACGGCGTACACCTCGACGCGGTTGCACGTCGAGACGATCATCGCCTCACTGATCTGCGGACTGGCCAGCAGATCGTCGATGATCTTCGGACGGTCGTCGTCGGTGACGGCGAGTCGCTCGAGGATCGGTACCGGCGCGCTGCGATGCGAAACGCCGAACAGGAAAATACTCACACGCCCACCGATCTCTGATCTGATCGTGCTCTCGTCTTCGCCCCACTCCTCGGGGCACGTCCACTACTGCGCTGCTCGCGTGGCACCACCGCGGAGTCCGCATTGTGCCGTCGGGCCGCGTTGAAGGCCATCACCTGTAGCTCGAGCGCGAAGTCCACCGGCCGCACGTACACGTGCTCGGGGACGCGCGGCGCGAGCGCGGTGAAGTTCAGGATCTGGTGCACCCCGGCCTCGACGAATGCGTCGCAGGTGGCCTGGGCGTCGGCGTCGGGGGTCGCGAGGACCGCGATCTCCACCCCGTGCTCCTGGCAGATGTCGCCGATCTCGTCGAGCGCCCGCACGGCCAACTCACCCTCGGCCGCGGTGATCGTCGTCCCGACCAGCTCGGGATCGGCGTCGAACATGGCAACGATCTTGATCCCGCGTCGTTCGAATCCCACCCGGCTCAGCAGTGCCTTGCCGAGGTGGCCGGCGCCGGCCAAAACCACGTTGTGGTTGTGCTCGACTCCGAGGGCCAAGGCGATCCGGGCGATCAGCCGGCCGACGTCGTAGCCGACGCCGCGGACTCCGCCCGACCCGACGTGGGAGAGGTCTTTGCGCAGGATCGCCGGGTTGACCCCCGCTGCGGTGGCCAGCTGACCGGACGACACCACCATCGCGCCGCTCTCGCTCAGCGAACGCAGAACGTGGAGGTAGGTGGCCAATCGAGCGACCGAGGCGCTGGGGATCTCGGACTGGGCGTTGAACCCCGCCGAACTCTTGGCCATGCGTCCGTCTTTCTTCTGGGCTGCATCGTCCGCGGCTTTGCGGACTCCGGTGCGCTTCACCTGCTCATGGCAGGTTCAACACCAACTCGAGGCATTACGGTACCGCTTGTGAATCGATTCACAAACTCGGCTGCGGTTCTTCTGGCCATGCGTCTGGACTAGTGTCCGGCGGCGCCCCGCAAATCGGCCCTCAACCTGGGAATATCGACATCCCAGTAGCTATGCTCACGATCGTCGAGCAAGATCACCGGCAACCGGTCTCCGAACTCGGCGCGCAGGGATGGATCGGTGGCCGCGACGGCATCGACGTCGACCTCGTCGAACTCCACGTCGAACTCGTCGACAACCGGCCGCAGATCGGCCCTGGCACGGGCACAGGCGGCACAACCCGCCCGGGACAGCAACGTGATCCTCACCCTGCCAGTGTTGCAGGCATCGGCGACTAGGCTTGGCACCGACCGACAGGAGGCGATGGAGTGAGCACAACTCCGGGCAGTGGGGACGCCGACGGCGAGGACGATGCCGGTTCCCGCACCGAGCACGGCGACGACCACGGGCCTGATGACCGACGGCGTGAGCTGCCCGGGGACGGTCCGGACGACGACTCCCCCGAAGACGATTTCAGGGATGACGACCTCGATGACGATTCGGGGGACGACGACCTCGACGACCGGCCCGCCGGCGACCACGGGCAGCGCCTACGCCCTACCGCCACGGCCGGCCCGCTCTCCCCGTTGACGAGCCGGGTCGGGCGTTTCCGTCAGTCGGCAGCCGAATTGCGCCAGTCGCTCGCCGGCGAGGCCAGTGCACGGGCCGCGTCGTCGAAGCTGCGGGAACGCGGACTCGACGAGAGCGAGCCTTCGACCTTCCTGGAATCCGACGAGCCCGGAACGCCGACCGACGTCCCGCCGGACCTCACCGCTGCGGCGTTCTTCGACGTCGACAACACACTTGTCCAAGGTGCGTCGATCGTGCATTTCGCCCGCGGCCTCGCCGCGCGCGACTACTTCAGCTACCGCGACGTGATGGAATTCGTTTGGGCGCAGGCGAAATTCCGGATGACCGGCCGGGAGAACTCCGAGGACGTCGCGCAGGGGCGGGAGAAGGCGCTGTCCTTCATCGCCGGGCGCGAGACCGACGAACTCGTGCGGCTCGGCGAGGAGATCTTCGACGAGTTCATCGCCGACAAGATCTGGCCCGGCACCCGCACCCTTGCGCAGATGCACCTCGACGCCGGACAGCAGGTGTGGCTGGTCACCGCGACACCGGTGGAGCTGGCCCAGACCATCGCAGACCGGCTCGGACTGACCGGGGCATTGGGCACGGTCGCCGAGAGCGTCGACGGGGTGTTCACCGGACGGCTGGTCGGCGACATCCTGCACGGGCTCGGCAAGGCGCATGCCGTCCGCACCCTCGCGATCCGCGAGGGTCTGAACCTCAAGCGCTGCACGGCGTACTCCGATTCGCACAACGACGTCCCCATGCTGTCGCTGGTCGGCACCGCCGTGGCCATCAATCCCGATGCCGACCTGCGTGAGGTCGCCCGGGTGCGTGGCTGGGAGATCCGCGACTACCGCACGGCCCGGAAAGCCGCGAAGATCGGCGTGCCGACAGCCGTGCTGCTCGGCGCGGCCGGTGGTGGCGCTGCTGCCGCAGTCCGCCACCTGCGCCGCTGACTCCCCCACTCCCCGGGTTTTGGTGGGTTTCGGTGAGCCTGAACTGGGCAAATGCTCGCCTTAACCCACCAAAATCGGGGTTGGGGTGAGAGTCAGCCGAAGTAGATGCTCGAACGACGGCTGAGCATGCGGAAGAGCGTCTGCTGGATGTCTTCGCGCACGTTGTCGGTGAGGTCGAACACCACCATCGGATCGTCGGCGGCCTGATCGTCGAAATGACCGGTCTCGATCGGGGTACCGAAGTGGATCTGCCACTTGGACGGCAAAGGCACCAGACCGAGCGGACCGAGCAGCGGGAACGTCGGCGTGATCGGGATGTAGGGCAGACCGAGCAGGCGGGCGATCGGCTTCAGGTCGTTGAGCATCGGATAGATCTCTTCGGACCCTACGATCGACACCGGGATGATCGGGACCTTGGCACGCAGCGCCGTGGTGACGAAGCCGCCCCGACCGAAGCGCTGCAACTTGTAGCGGTCCTTGTAGAGCTTGCCGATGCCCTTGAAGCCTTCCGGCCACACCGCGGTCAGCTCGCCGCCGCGCAGCAACTTCTGTGCGTCGGCGGTGCAGGCGAGCGTGGACCCCGTGCGGCGCGCTATGTCGCCGATGACCGGGGTGTCGAAGGCGAGGTCCGCGGCGAGCACGCGCAGGTGCCGGTTCCTCGGGTGGTAGTCGTGCACGGCAACCGACGTCATCAAGGCATCGATGGGGATGGTGCCGGCGTGATTGGCCACCAGGAGTCCCCCACCGTCGAGCGGCAGGTTCTCGATACCGCTCACGTCGACCCGGAACCACTTGTCGAACAAGACCCGCAAGGCGGGGAGCCACACCGACTCGGTGAAGTGGGCGTCGAAGCCGAAGTCGTCCACCTCGTAGTCACCGGTCACGCGCTGACGCACGTACCCGGCGGCTCCGGTGATCGTGTCGGCGATCGTCTGCCGGACACCGTCGAGGTTCAGGAAGTTCGACGACATCTCGGCGGCCTGCTCGAACCGTCCGGCCTCGAGCTGTGCGCGCACGTCCTCGCTGATCGGTGTGACCGGCGCCTGCACGAACTCATCGGTGTTCGGATGTCCGCGGTGATTCGGGTGTTGTTGTGGCGCAGCAGGTTTGACTGGATGCCCGTTGGTCTGGGACGGATGCCGACGACGCGGCTGTCCACCGGGGCCCGGCGAACTGGAGTACAGCTGGATCACCTTGGCCGTTCGCGCGTCGGACGTACGATTCCGATTCTGCACGATCACCCACCTCCCTCAAGCATGATGCCCGCCGCCCCTACGTGGTCGTGTCGAACATTTGTCGATTGTCCCCGCCATGGTCGCCCCCGCGCCAGGCATCGGATGAACTTACCTTCTCCAGTCGCCCGGCTCACGTCAGCTGCTTCGCGGCCTGGGCTATCCACTGCTCCAAGCGCCGCCAGGCCGCCGGTGAGATCACCGGCTCCAACGGTTTTCGGGACAAGAAGTCGTCGAACGTCTCCAGGCTGGTGTACTTGGGCTCGAAGCCGAGTTCGGTACGCATCCGGGTGGTGTCGAGCACCCGGCCGAACGTCAGGTAGTCGGCCTGATCGCCATGGAACGGGGCAACGCGCATGCCGCGGTAGACCCCGGCGACCGTTCCCAACATCCGGCCCGGGACCGGCAGAGCGACGCGGCCCGCCCGTCGCACCGCTTGACTGAGTGTCACCACACCATCGGCGGCGATGTTGAACGTGCCGGCGCGCCCGGCGAGAGTCGCGTGCTCGAGCGCCGACAGGGCGTCTTCTTCATGGAGGAACTGCAGTCGCGGTTCGTGACCGATCACCACCGGGATCACCGTGGCCGAGAAATACTTGCTCATGCGGGTGGAGATCTGCGGTCCGAGCATCGCCGACAACCGCAGGATGGTGACGGACATGTCGGGTCGCCTGCGGCCGAGGCCTCTGGCATAACCCTCGACGTCGAGCAGGTCACGGGCATAACCGTGTGTCGGCTCACGCCGGGCATGGGTGTCTTCGGAGAAATGCGCGGGGTCGGCCGAACTGGCGCCGTAGATCATGCCGGACGAGCGGACGACAAAACGCTTGACCGTCGGGCTGCGCTGGCAGGCGGCGCACAGCTGCATCGTGCCGATGACGTTGAACTCTTTGATGGCAGGCGAATGACCCACGGTGTCCATCACCGAGGTCGCGGCGTGCACCACGGTATCCACACCGGCCTTGTCGATCACCTTCGCGATCGCCGAACGCCGGATGTCCACCCGGACGAATTCGGCGCGACCGAAACGTCGCAGCATGTCTTTGGACGGGGCCCGCGAGTCGACGGCGATCACCCGGTCGATGTCGGGATTCTGCGCCAGACGAGTGGTCAGATATCCGCCGAGAAAAGTCGATGCGCCGGTCACCAACACAACGCGCGGCGTTGTATCCGCCACATCCCCACCCTCGACCATGTGCCCAGCGTACGGAACTTTGCCCGTCTTCATCCAGTCAGTGGCTCAGTAATTTCCCGCCGGTCACATCAGGCGAGAGAGCCTTTATCCGGGCAAAACAAAACCCGCCGATATGTCGGCGGGTTCTGAACGAAAAAGAAAACTCACTTACCGAGTTTTCTGCGCTGCACCCGGGTGCGACGCAGCAACTTGCGGTGCTTCTTCTTCGACATGCGCTTGCGGCGCTTCTTGATCACTGAACCCATGTGGGAACTTCCTCACGATCTGACCGATGGTCCTTCAAGGTTTTGCCGTCCAACGAGGCTGGCTCACATAACGTCGTACGCCAGAACACAGGCGAACGGGTCGACTACCGACCTTACCGCGCCACCGTACTCGTCACGAAATCCACCGCGGCGGTCTTCGATCCAATGGCCGACGCGGACCGGGCCACCGTGGCGGCCCAGCCCGTCGGGTATGCCTCGTGAGGCCTAACCGGCGTCGAAGTACGACGTTTCGAGGTAATCGTGGACTGCCTTGGCGTGCACTCGGAAGGAACGGCCCACGCGTACCGCGGGCAACTCTCCGTTGTGCACCAGGCGGTACACGGTCATCTTCGAGACGCGCATCAGTGATGCGACCTCCGCGACGGTCAGGAACTGAGTTCCACCACCGGCGTTGTCACCTGACTTGCTTGCAGATGCCATGAAATTTTCATACCTCCGGGGCACGCGTCGCGGCCGCTCGGCTTCCCCTCCGGCGGACTCCAGACACGCACGTGCTCCCCGAAGCTTAGCGTGGCGGGTGGGGTTAATGCGACGTGAGTAGGTAACTGGGTCGATTTTGTCGCATGAGATCGCCCCGGCGCGGTGCCTGACGACGATTCAGGACGTCTCGATGTTCGCCAGCACAGCGCGGCCGGTCGCCTCGCTCTTGGCTGCATTCGCCCGCATCGCCTCGGACACCGCATGACGCATGCCGTAGCGCTCGAGTTCACGCAGGGCCTCGGCGGTGGTGCCCGCCGGTGAGGTCACGGCCGCGCGCAGATCCACCGGCGAGACCCCCGAGTCGGTCAGCAGTACGCCGGCACCACGCACGGTCTGCGCGGCGAGTTCGGTGGCCATCGACCGCGTCAGCCCCATCGACACGCCGGCGTCGATCATCGCCTCGGCGAGCAAGAAGACGTAGGCAGGCCCCGATCCGGACAGCGCGGTGATGGCATCCATCTGCCTCTCCGGGACGACCACCACCTTGCCGACGGTCTCGAGCAGCGTCACCACGGTGGCCACGTGCTCGTCGGTGGCGTACCGACCCGCCGCGATCCCGCACATGGCCTCGCCGACAAGCATCGGGGTGTTGGGCATCACGCGCACCACCGGCGCACCGGCAGGCAGAGCGTTCTCGTACTTCAGCATCGGCAATCCGCCGACGAGAGTGACGGTGAGACGTTCGGCCTCACCGACATCCTCGACGTCGGCGATGATCGACAGGACGGCGTCGACATCACCCGGCTTGACCGCGAGGACAACGATGTTGGCGCCCTCGACAGCGTCGGGGATGTCGGTGACGCGCACCCCGTAGTCCTCGGTGATCTCTTTGGCCCGGCGCGTCGACTTCTCCGCCACGACCAGATCCTTGGTCGGCTTGCCGGTCTTGATCAAGCCGGCCAGCAGCGCCTCACCGATCTTGCCGCCGCCGATGATTGCGATTCGCTGAGTCATGCTGCTCACTTTCTCACGCTGATGTGGATGTGTTCTGGCGAGTCCACTGTGTTCTGGCGAGTCCACTGTGTTCTGGCGAGTCCACCGGGGCTGATTGTTTCGCCGCAGGTCGCCTGGGATCGTCGGGGTGTGGACGACCCCGCCGGCGATGGACCGGATCGCTGCCGGGTGGTCGTCAGCCCGCGGCCGGGATCATCGCGAGTTGCCGCGATTGGACGACAACCTGGCCCGTGGAGTCGAGGACCACGTGGTCCTCTTCGAACCAGCCGTGCCCGACCTCGGTGCTCGAGGCCTGGATACGCAGCCATCCGGGCGCGGGCCGACGTCGCAGATACGTCGTCAACTGCATGGTGGGCGCCCAGCCGAACAGATTCAGGTTCATCACCACCGGCGCACTCAGGTCGCCGCAGAGGATCGCGAACAGAGCATCAGGGTCGGCCTCCTTGGGCCGCGCCCACATCCGGAACACCGGATCGGCCTTCTCCCCACGGGTGAACGCGAGCGATCGCTCCTCGATGGCGATGTCGAGCACTGCGGACAGGTGCATGACCTCGCCGACCGGGCTCTTCTCGACCCAGATGACGTCTTCGGTGGGTGAGGCCGGGATCGCGGAGAGCGGGGTGGGGGCCGAGTAGTGGTTGTCCACATCGGGTGTTCCGACCGTCACGGTCGAGTGGACCAGATTGCGGCCGTTCTGATGGATCTCGACATCGACCAGCGACACCCGACGGCCGCGCTTGCGCACCCAGACGTGCAACGTGATCTCGGCCGGGTCGGGTGCGCCGAGGTAATTGGTGGAGATCGCCATCGCGGCGAGATCGTCGGATGCGGGCTTGTCGGACGGCGCAGTGGCCCGGAAGCCGGCGAGGGCCGCATTGGCGCTGAGCATCTGCAGTGTGCCGCCGTGCACCTTGGGCCCGATGGTGAAGACGGGGTCGATCTGAGCCGAGTACTCGACTCGGTCACCGCTGGCAGCGGTGATCTCTTGCAGGATGTTCAGGCGGGCAAGGCTGGGCTCGGACACAGTGCTCGGTACTCCTTCAACGGTTCTACATTCATCCCGGCCACGGCCATCGGAAGACTCGGTGGCGGCCCGGATGGGTCGGCTACGGCCTCTCGAGGTGCGTTCTCGCGAAATCCAGTGAGCGGGAAAGGATCTCACGACGCTCGGCCTTGGTGTTCACCGAACTCGTGGTGACCTCCAGAATGGCCGACCCGGAGAAGTCCCCGGCGGCCAGACTTTTACACACTTGCACACAGGGTTGCGAACCGTCGCCGGGGACCAGGTGTTCGTCCACAGCCGCCCCCGAACCATCGGTCAGGTGCAGGTGACGTAGGCCACCGCCCATCCGGTTGAGCATCTCGATCGCATCCGCGCCCGCGGTCGCCGCATGGGAGAGGTCGAGTGTGTAGTGCGCGAAACCGTCATCGGTGGGGTCGATCGACGTCGCGAAGGCAGAGACCGCCGCGCCCGGTCCCCCACCGCGCCTTCGCATCCGCCCGGCGGCCTCCTCGTACTTGCCGAAGAACCTGTCGGTGCGGACAGGGAACATGTTCTCCACCGCGATGTCGATCCCCGAGTCGTCCTCGAGTGCGTCGATCAGATCGCGAAAACCACCCGCGTACTTTCGCTGCCACCGAAACGGTGGATGCACCACCACGGTCCCGGCGCCGAGATCCTCCGCCGCGGCCACCGACCGCGCCAGCTTGGCGGCGGGGTCGCGACCCCAGACCCGTTGCGAGATCAGCAGACACGGTGCATGCACCGACAACACAGGCAGATGGTAGCGGTCGGACAGGAACGCGACCCTGTCGATGTCCTGGCTGACCGGTTCTGCCCACACCATCAGCTCGATGCCGTCGTACCCCAGATCATTGGCGTACTGGAAAGCGGCTTCGGTGTTCTGGGGATACACGGACGCGGTCGACAGACCGATCGCAATGTCTTCTCTCATCGACTCTTTCGGAGAACCCTGCGCGGACACGGCGATCTCCTCGGGCACTCTCAGTCTCCGGCGACGAGCAAGAGAACCAACGGGCCGATGGTCACCAGGAGACCGACCCCCAACGCCAAGAGTGTACTGATCAGGTCCTGACTGCGACGGACCACATGGACCAGGGTGACCATGCCGAAGATGACCGCGACCGCCAGGACGAGCGCGAAATACACGTTCCAGCGCCACAGTTCGGTGAAGCCCCAGAAGAGGGCGACGCCCACTGCCAATCCGGCGAGGACCTGACCGATCAGGATCAACCACTGCACGGTCGGCGAGTGTCGCGAATCACCGTCGGCGGTCTGAGCGCTGCCCTCGTCGTGGGTCGATCGAGCGTCCGTCCCGCCGGCCGGTGTGTCGGCAGAGGATCCGGTGAGCCGCGCCTTGACGGCCTCGGTCTCTTCGGCGCTCGGGTGCACCTGCGGATGGATCAGCGGTCCGTGTTCTTCCGTGGCCCCGACCTCACGCAGGCCCGACGGCATGCCGGACGCCACCGGGTCGGTGCCCGTGAGGTCGACCTCTCGCGGATCCGGTTGCCGTACATCGCGTTTGGTCAGATCTGGACCTGACCCCTGCGTCTGCTCGTCGTCATCGACATCAAACCGGAGGTAACGGCCCGAGGCTGCACCCGACGTTGCCGTGGTGGCCTGCTGCGAAGTGGCGGGTTGCGGGGCCGTCTGTTCCGGCTCGGCCTGCTGCGATCCGTCCGCTGTGGGCATCGATCGGGTGGACGCGTCGGGCTGGGCCGGAGGGTGGCCGGAGTCATCGACCGTCGGGATGAGCTGGGTGACCTGGTGGTCGGTGTTGCCACCGGCGTGGTCGTCGGACCGCTCAGGCGCCGACGGCGCAGGTGCCGATTCGTCCGCCTTGCGTCCGAAGCCGAACAAACCGCGTTTGCGTTTGGCCGGCTTGGGGGCGGCAGAGGAGTCGTCGACGTCCTCGAAGTTGCGGTACCGCTGGAAGTCGGCCTCGCGCTCGGCGGCGGTACGGAAGTCGTGCTGACCGTCTTCCCTGTTGCGGTCGGGGTCGTTCTCGTCCACCTGCGAATACGCCTGGACCGATGCGATGACGCCGGTGGTCTCCTCGTCGGGGTGCCCGTCGGACTGCTGGGCCTCTCCCGACCCGGTCTGCGAGTCCTCGCGCTCGCCAGGGTAGGCCGCCGGCATGGCTGCGGTCTGGTCGCCGCTCGGCGCCGACTCTGTGTCCGACCCCTCCGATGATTCATCGGCCCGCTGCTCATCCGCCGGCGCCTCGACATCACGGGGGCGCGACAGAACAGGACGTTCGGGCTCGCCCGGCGTCGGTGCGGCGGCATCGTCGGTGTCCTGCGCGCGTTTGGACACGTCTGCTGAGTTGAAGTCCCGGGTGGGTGGCGGGACAGGGTTGTCACCTCGGCTGGGCGGCGGGGCAGAATCGTTCACCCGAGGGATCTCGCCGGTGAGTTCGGCAACCGACACCGCGCCCTTGCCTCCACGGTGGCGACGGCCGGTCGGCGGGTTGGCTGCAGGTTGAGACCCGGTTGCCGCGTTCTCCGCGTCCTGCTCCTTGGCCCGCGCCAACAACTCGGCAACCGAGATGGGGCGTGAATCGGGATCGGATCCTCTAGCCATGAGTTAGTTCACCATCCTTAGCGTTCACCAGCCGGCAACTCGGTATCGCTGGACTCCAGGTCCAGTCTGCGCAGAATGACACCTTCGCGCAGGGCCCACGGGCATATCTCCAAAGTATCGATCGACAGTGCTCGCATGCTCGCCTCGGCCACCAGTGCGCCTGCCACGAGCTGTCCCGCGCGGTTCACACTCACTCCCTCCAGCTCGGCCCGGTCCGCCGTGGTCATCCTGGAGATGAAGGCGATCAACTGCCGTAGACCATTGCTGGTCAGTGTCCTCTTCACCCGGGGTCCAGCGCTGGAAGGCGCCGCTCCGGTGAGTCGCGCCAGCGAGCGGAACGTCTTGGAACTGCCAACGGCGAGGTCGGGCGTGCCCGCCGCGAGAAGCTCTTTGGCCGCCGGCGCCAGTTCGGCGTCGAGCCAGTCACGCAGCACCGCGACCTTGCGGCGGCCGGGCGGATCGTCCGACAACCACTCGCGGGTCAGCCGGCCGGCGCCCAGTGGCAACGACAACGCGACGTCGGGTTCCTCGTCAACGCCGTTGGACAACTCGAGTGACCCGCCGCCGATGTCGAGGGCGACGATTCGGCCCGAGCCCCATCCGTACCAGCGGCGCACCGCCAGCGACGTCAGTCGTGCTTCGTCGACGCCGGAGAGCACAACCACGCGCACACCGGTCTCATCGGCGACCCGGTTGAGTACGTCATCGCAGTTGGTGGCATCACGAACGGCCGAGGTGGCAAACGCCATCACCTGTTTGCAGCCCGAGGTATAGGCGATCTTGGTGAACTCGTCGACTGCCTCCACCAGGCTGTCTGCACCGGGATCGGACAACCGCCCATCGGTGTCGATCTGCTCGGCGAGCCGCAAAGTGGACTTGGTCGAGCTCATCGGGGTCGGGTGACCGCCACGGTGAGCATCGACCACCAACAGGTGGACAGTGTTGCTGCCGACATCGAGGACTCCTAAACGCACGGCTTACAACCTAGTGCGTCTACCGTTGATACTTGTGCAGCCAGCCTCCAAAATGGTGCCCGCCCCCGAGGTCCCGTTGGACTTTCCGAGGGAATGGTACGAATTCGCAGACCCAGCCGACCCCGAACGCATCATCAACGCCGACCTCACCTGGTTGTTGTCGCATTGGACATGCGTCTTCGGCACCCCGGCGTGCCAGGGCATCATCGAGGGCCGCGAGAGCGATGGGTGTTGCAGCCACGGCGCCTATCTGTCCGACAAGGGCGACCGCAAGAACCTCGCCAAGGCCGCGGCCATGCTGACGCCCGACGACTGGCAGTTCTACGAAAAGGGTTCGGGCAAAGACCCCTTGGGCAAGCGGGGATACCTCGAAGAGGATGAGCTGGACGACGAGCCCGCCATCAAGACGCGCAAGTACAAGGGCGCCTGCATATTCCTGAACCGGCCGGGGTTCGCCGGCGGGCAGGGTTGCGCCCTGCACTCGATGGCACTGCGCAAGGGCATCGAGCCACTCGAGGTCAAGCCGGAGGTCTGCTGGCAACTGCCTGTTCGCCGGGAGGAGCAGTGGGTGGAACGCCCCGACGGTGAACAGGTGCTCAAGACCACGATCACCGAGTTCGACCGCAGGGGCTGGGGTTCAGGTGGCGCCGACCTGAAGTGGTACTGCTCGGGGTCGCCGGACGCGCACATCGGCGAGAAGCAGGTGTGGCAATCGTATGGACCCGAGCTGATCGCGCTGATCGGCAAACCGGCCTACGACGAATTGGCCACCGTCTGCCGTCGCCGCAGCGCGCTGGGCCTCGTCGCGGTGCACCCGGCCACGGCAAAGGCCACCCAGCGCCAAGAGGGCGACCGCAAGTACGCCCAGCATCCCGAGGCCGAAGACATCGCCGACCCCGGTCTGCCGGACGTCACCTGAGAACTCAGGGCTCGAACTTGTAGCCCAGACCGCGCACCGTCACGAGGTGTTTCGGGTTGCCGGGGTCGGATTCGATCTTCGACCGCAGCCGCTTGACGTGGACGTCGAGGGTCTTGGTGTCGCCCACGTAGTCGGCGCCCCACACGCGGTCGATGAGCTGTCCGCGGGTGAGTACCCGTCCGGCGTTGCGGAGCAGATACTCGAGCAGGTCGAACTCTTTGAGCGGCAACGTCACCGACTGGCCACTGGCCGAGACCGTATGGCGTTCGACGTCCATCGAGACCGGGCCGGCCTCGATGAGTCCGCCGTCGAGGTCGTCGGTCTCGGCCGAATCACCACCGCGGCGCAGGACCGCCCTGATCCGCGCGATCAGCTCACGGGCCGAATAGGGTTTGGTCACATAGTCATCGGCGCCCAACTCGAGCCCCACAACCTTGTCGATCTCGCTGTCGCGGGCGGTCACCATGATCACCGGCACCGACGACTTGGCGCGGATCGCCTTGCACACCTCGGTACCCGAGGCACCCGGCAGCATGAGGTCCAGGAGGACGATGTCGGGACCGACGCGTTCGAAGACGGGCAACGCAGAGTTGCCGTCGGTGACGATGGTGGCCTCGAATCCCTCCTTACGAAGCAGGAACGCAAGCGGGTCGGCCAAGGACTCCTCGTCCTCGACGATCAGCACATGTGTCAACGGCTCAGTTCTCTCTCTTCGGTGACCACGGTCTGCGTGGTCGGTTCTGCGCTTGTGGCAGTGGACAACTCGGGGGTTCGCGACGTGGTGCGTGTCGCCAGCGGGATGGTGAGGGTGAAAGTGGATCCGGTGCCGGGTTTGCTCCACAGGTCGATGGATCCGCCGTGGTTCACCGCAACGTGTTTGACGATGGCCAGCCCCAGGCCTGTTCCCCCGGTGGCCCGCGACCTCGCCTTGTCGACCCGGAAGAAGCGTTCGAACACCCGCTGCTGGTGTTGCGGGGCGATCCCGATGCCGCGGTCGGTGACGGCGATGGCCACCATCTGGCGGTTGTCGATGGTCACCACACGCCTGCTCACCGACACCGCGGTACCGCTGGGCGAGTACGCGATTGCGTTGGCCACAAGATTGTTCAGAGCGGTGAGCAACAGGGTGTGGTCGCCGTCGACGTGCAGATCGGAATCCTCGTCGGTGGTGAGTTTGATGCCGGCGGCCTCGGCGTTGATCTGGGCGCGGTCGATGACCTCGTCGATGAGCACGTCCACCTCCACGTCCTCGAGGTCGGGCAGCTTCTCGGCGCCCTGCAACCGCGACAGCGCGATCAACTCGGAGACCATGTTGCCCATGCGCAGGGCCTCGATGCGGACCCGCTCACCGAAGTGCTCCACCGAGTACGGGTCATCGGCCGATTCCATCAACGCTTCGGCCAGCAGTCCGATGGCGGCGACGGGCGTCTTGAGTTCGTGCGAGACGTTGGCCACGAAATCGCGGCGGGTCTGCTCGACCCGCATGTGTTCGGAGTCGTCCTGGCCGTAGATGACGGTGTAGCGCTCGTCTCCGTCCGAGATCCGTTCGGTGACACACGAGACCGACTGGATCTTGCGGCCCGGCCCCCGGCCGGTGGACACAAAGGCGCCGATGCCTTGCGGCGGTACGAAGGTGAACCTGCTGGTGTCGCCGCTCTCGAGGGTGTATCTGGCGTAGTCCCACACGTCGTCGTCGAGGAGATGGTCGCGGACCATGCCGAGGGCGTTGGCGCGATCGTTGAAGAACACGACGTCCCGAACGTCGTCGACCACCGCAACACCGGTCTCACCACCGTCGATGATCAGGTCGAGCAGGGTGGCCCGGGTCATCCGGGGAACCCGGGCGGACGACGGATGCAGAAGTGGTGCGACATCGGACTCGACCGGCGTTGCCGATCGGGCGAGGTCGGAGAACGCGGAGGCGGCGCGCCTGCGGCCCAGATACCATCCGGCCGCCACGCCGATAAGAAGTGCCAGCACGCCCACTGCCGCGATGAAAATTGCGGTCACAAGCAAATCTTACGGGCAGGGCAACAGGACACCACAGCAGAATGCTGGGCAGTGACGGTCGGTAACAAGTCAGCGCGCAAGTGTTCGGACGCTGTTCATCCGATGGTCGCCGAAAGAGCCCCGCACGCGCGATCGGCAGGGATCGGGCTCATCGAATCGAGGTGACGTCCAGGGTGGATCAGCGGGTGACCTCAGTGGCCATCGGCGCATATTGCGGATGTTGCTCGATGAAATAGCCGACGTACGAGCACAGCGGTACGACCTTTTTCCCTGAGCGCTCGATATCGTCGAGGACGTACTTCACCAGGTGCCCGGCATAACCTTTGCCACTGAATTGATCGAGCACGACGGTATGGGTCAGCACCACCTGCTCGGGCTCACTGACGTAGTCGAGGTATCCGACGTATTGCTCGCCGTCGAAGATCTCATACCGTTCCTGGGCCTGAGAATGTGTCACGCGGATATTTGCCATGCAATGCTCCCCCGCCTCAGCTGGATTCGCCGGTCAGATGGGCAAGCGCCATCATGAGACCAGGGTAGACCTGATCAAGGGGTACGAGAGCGGGATGCGGCAATCACTTGATCGCGAATTTCCGATCGAAAAGAAAGAGCGATTGCTCGCTATTTACTCCCCTGCGCCGCCACCGCCGCAGCGCCTTCAGCGGCAGCCTCGGGGTCCAGATATGCGCCGCCTTTGATGACCGGCTGGAGATTCTCGTCGAGGTCGTAGCGCAGCGGATTACCCGTCGGAATGTTCAGCCCCGCGATGTCGTCGTCCGAGATCCCGTCGAGGTGTTTCACCAGAGCGCGCAGCGAATTGCCGTGCGCAGCCACCAGCACCGTCTTGCCCGCCTTGAGGTCGGCGACGATGGTCTCGTTGTAGTACGGGATCAATCGGTCGACAACATCCTTGAGGCATTCGGTCTGTGGAACTGCCGGCAGGTCCGCATACCGGGGATCTGCGTCCTGGCTGTACTCGCTGCCCTTCTCCAGGACCGGCGGCGGGGTGTCGTAGCTACGGCGCCACAACATGAACTGGTCGTTGCCGAACTTCTCTTTGGTCTCGGCCTTGTTCAGACCCTGCAGAGCGCCGTAGTGCCGCTCGTTCAATCGCCAGTCACGCACCACCGGGATCCAGTGGCGGTCGGCCCTGTCCAAAGCGATCTGAGCGGTCGAGATCGCGCGGCGGAGCAGCGAGGTGTACAGGACGTCGGGGAGCAGATCGTGCTCGACGAGCAGCTCGCCGGCGCGTACCGCTTCGGCCTCGCCCTTCTCGGTGAGGGCAACGTCGACCCAACCGGTGAACTGGTTGGACGCATTCCACACGCTTTCACCGTGACGCATCAAGATCAGGGTTCCGTTGCTCATAGGGCAGTAGTTTTCCACAGGCCCGCCACGGAAGCATTTGTCACCTGCCGGTCGTGGCATTCGACACCTATCGGTCGATCGAGGCCAAACAACAACAACACACCGCGCGGATCGACCCCCTACACTGACGCCATGCTCTCAGGCGCGTGGAATTTCCGTGACGTATCCGGCCTCAAGACCACCGAAGGACGTTGCGTCGCTTCGGGTTTGCTGTTCCGCAGTTCGGAACTGAGCAACCTCGACGACACCGGCGGGCAAGATCTCATCAACCTCGGCGTCACCGATGTCTTCGATCTGCGTGACTACGCGGAGATCGAGAAGAGCGGGTCGGACCGCGTTCCGGACTCGATCGAGGTGCACATCGTTCCCTTCGATCTCCGGCCGGACGGCAAGGCACCACACGAGATGTCTGGCGACGACTACATCGCCAACCGCACCCGCTACATGTACGACGTCTACGCGCAGATGCCCGCGCTCCCCGGCGCGATGAGCACCGTTGACCAGGTGATCAAGTTGCTCGGCGACCCCGATCGGCGGGTTTTGGTGCATTGCGCAGCCGGCAAGGACCGCACCGGCTGGGTGGTGGCTGCCGTGCTCACCGCGCTCGCGGTGGATCCCGACGAGATCATGGCCGACTACTTGGAGAGCAACGGCGACATCGACGCCCTTCGCGCGCACCTGCAGCGCATCTACGGCCCACCGGAGGGCGGCGAACCGATCGAGATCTCCAATGACCTCCTCGGGGTGAAGGCCGACTACCTGCAGAGCGCGCGCGAGGCCGCCCTGGAGAAGTTCGGCACCTTCGACGAGTATCTGGCGGCATGCCGGGTGACCGCGGGTGACCTGGATCGCTTACGCGCCCGCATGCTGGCGTAGTCACAAACAAGCCTTATCCGGGCTCCGACTGCAGGTCAGCGCTCGTGTCCGATTTGTTTGGCGAACTCATTTGCATGCATGATGCAAGTAATGAAACGTGAGTCGAACACCAATCCCAACCCGAACCTGCTCATCGCGGTGTTGTGCTTCGGGGGGTTGCTGGCATCGTTCATGCAGACGCTCGTCGTGCCCATCGTCGGCAAGCTGCCCGGCTACCTCGACACCAGCTCCGACAACGCCTCCTGGGTCATCACCGCCACCTTGCTGACGGCCGCGATCGCGATGCCGATCTCGGGCCGCCTCGCCGACATGTTCGGCAAACGCGTGGTGATCCTGTCGTGTATAGCCGCCATGGTTCTCGGCTCGATCATCTGTGCGCTCACCTCGATGGTGCTCCCGATGATCATCGGACGCGGCATCCAGGGACTGGCGATGGGCCTCATCCCGTGTGGCATCAGCCTGCTGCGCGACAAGCTCGAACCGGCCCGGGTCCCCGGTGCCATCGCGACGATGTCGGCGACCCTCGGTGTGGGTGGCGCGATCGGACTACCGGTCGCCGCCTACATCACACAGACCTTCGACTGGCACGTCCTGTTCTGGACGTCGGGCGCGCTCGCCACGTTCACCTTCTTCCTGGTGCTGATCCTGGTCAGCGAATCACCGGTCCGCTCCCCCGGCACCTTCGACGTCGTCGGGGCCATCGGGATCACCGCTGCCCTCGTCGCGCTGCTGCTCGCCGTGTCGAAGGGCAACACCTGGGGATGGACCAGTGCGTTGACGCTTGGCCTGGCCGGAGCCGGCCTGGTGGTCCTGGTCCTCTGGGGCTGGTTCGAGCTTCGCATCAAGACGCCCCTGGTGGACCTTCGCACGTCGGCGCAGCCGATCATCGTGCTGACCAACGCGGCGTCGGTGCTGATCGGATTCGCCCTCATGGCGATGAGCCTGGCGGCGCCGCAGCTGCTGCAGATCCCGCACATCCCAGGCGTCGTGGAGTACGGGATGGGACAGACCATCCTCGCCACCGGCCTGCTGCTGGCCCCCGGAGGACTGATGATGATGTTCCTCTCGCCGGTCTCGGCCCGGCTGAACATTCACATCGGTCCGAGGTTCACGCTGCTCATCGGTTCGGTGATCATCGCCCTGGGTTACCTGTTCTCGATATTCCTGATGGCCGAACCGTGGCAGATCTGTGTGGCCATGGTGATCGCCAGCGCAGGCGTGGGAATCGGCTACTCGGCCATGCCGGCGTTGATCATGTCGGCCGCACCACTGCACCAGATGGCCGCCGCCAACAGCCTCAACTCGCTGATGCGATCCATCGGTACGGCGATCGCGTCGGCGCTGATGGCCACCATCCTCGCCAGCTCCGTGATCGACCTCAGCCCGACCGCCTCTGTGCCGGCCGAGTCCAGCTTCCAGCTGGTGTTCATCGTCGGCGGCCTCGCTGCTCTCGCTGCCGCGCTGCTGGCGCTTGTCATCCCCAGCAAGCACGTCCGGCACGCCGGCGCCGGCGCGGTGGAGGCGAACCGTTCGAGCGAAAAGGTCGCCGCCGCAACCGATTGACGCCAGATATCCACCGAATACACAAAAGACGCTCCACCGGCCGGTGGAGCGTCTTCTGTATTGGTGAAGCCCTCTGGCGACGCTGTGAGACGCCGGGACCAGACGGATCAGGCGGGCTTGCGCAGATCCTTGCGGAGGATCTTGCCTGCCGCGCTCTTCGGGATGGCGTCGATGAACTCCACCTCGCGGACCTTCTTGTGCGGAGCAACCTGCGAGGCGACGAACTCGATCACCTGCTCACCGGTGAGATCGGAGCCTTCGCGCTTGACCACAAACGCCTTCGGGATCTCCTCGCCGGTGTCGGCCTCGATCACGCCGATGACCGCAACGTCCGCGACATCGTCGTGGGTGAGCAGCAACGCCTCGAGTTCGGCGGGCGGCACCTGGTAGCCCTTGTACTTGATGAGTTCTTTGAGCCGGTCGACGATGTAGACGCAGCCGTTCGCATCGACCCGCGCCATGTCACCGGTGTGCAGGAACCCGTCGTCGTCGATGGTCTCCTTGGTTGCCTTGTCGTTGTTCAGGTAGCCCGCCATGACGTTCGGACCCGCCACCCACAGCTCACCCGGCTCGCTGAGTCCTTCGGCCGGGATGTCGATCTCGTTGCCGGTGGCAGGATCGACGATCTTGTTGACCGTGTTCGGGATGGGCCAACCGCACGACGACAGCGGCGCCTCCGGACCGTCGCCGGGTTTGCTGGGCATGGCGTGGCTGACCGGGCTCAGCTCGCTCATGCCGTAGCCCTGGATGACCCGGGTGTTCAGGCGCTTGGCGACAGCATTGCCCAGCACCTCGTCCAGTGGCGCGGCACCCGACATGATGGTGTTGACCGACGACAGGTCGTAGTCGTCGATCAGCGGGTGCTTGGCCAGCGCAACCGCCACGGGCGGCGCGATGAACACATAGCTGCACTTGTAGTTCTGGATGGATTCGAGGAACTGCACCAGATCGAAACGGGGCATCACCACGAGCCTCGCCCGGTTGTACAGCGCGAGGTTGAGCAGCACCGTCATCCCGTAGATGTGGAAGAACGGCAGCACCGCGAGGACCGAGTCGTCGTGGGACATGTTCAGCAGCGGCTGGCTCTGCGCCACGTTGGCGACCAGGTTGCGATGGGTCAACATCACGCCCTTGGGGTTGCCGGTGGTGCCCGAGCTGTACGGCAGGACCGCAAGATGGGTGGCCGGGTCGAAGCTGACGTCCGGAGCCGCAAGGCCGGCACCCAGCAGATCGAGCGCGTTCGGGTGAGGGCTCTCGGCCTCTCCGGGCCCGTTCAGCAAAATCACCGCGCTCTCGGGCAAACCGACCTGCGCTGCTGCCGCCTTGGCCTGGTCGCCGAGCTGGGTGATCGTGATGAGCATCTTGGCACCCGAGTCGGTGAGCTGCTTGGCGATCTCGGGCGCGGTGAACAGCGCGTTGACCGTGGTCGCAGTGGCGCCCGCACGCAGGATGCCGTGGAACACGAACGCGAACGCCGAGGTGTTCGGCGACAGCAGTGCAACCTTGTCGCCCACCTCGATGCCACGCGCTGCCAGCGCTCCGGCGAAGGCGTTGATCCGGCCGATCAGCTCTCGGTAGGTGGTGCCCTCGGTGGCGCCGGCGTCGATCAGCGCGGTCCGATCCAGGTCCTCCTCGCTGATCGACCCGAACAACGTCTCGTAGATCGAATCCTCGGAGATCTCCACAGGGGGAAAGGGACTCTTGAAACTCATGATTCTTCGGCCTCCGGCGTTGTTGTTGACGATCAGTCAACAACAGTAGCAATGCCGGTTGTCAGGGTCTGCCGAATCGGACAGTTAGTCGTCCAGACCGACGTCCGACGACGGGGTTGCCGCGTCGAATGCCTGCGGCCGACCGTTGTCGCCCTCTTCGCGACCCTTCTCCACGCCGCCGATCGGCGCACCACCGACAGAGGGCGTCCCGTCGCCCCCGGAAAGGTGTGCACCGCCTTCACCGCGGGCACGCTCACCGTGCGACCGGGGCGCGCCGCCGTTGCCGTTGTGCGACGGCACCGATCGACCAGGTGCCCCGTCTGACCCGTCACCGTCGATGAGGTGCTCGAACGCCTTGAGGTTGTTCAGCGACTCACCGCGCGAGACCCGCCATGCCCATTCACGCCGGATCGAGGTGATGAACCCGATCTCCAAGAGCACGTTGAAGTCGCCGTCGGCCGCTTCGAGGACCTGCCCGAGCAACCGGTCCAGTTCGGCGTCGGTGATCGACTCCGCCGAATGCCTGCCGACCAGGTAGATGTCGCCCGAGTTGTCGAGCGTGTACGCCACGCCGTAGAGCCGTCGGTTGCGTTTGAGCATCCAGCGATAGACGCCCTCGTGATTCTCGTCGGGTTTGCGGCAGACAAACGCCTCGATCCGCAGTCCGTGTGGGGCCACGGTCAGCAGCACCGTGGTCTTGAGTTTCTTCTCACCCGGTAGATCCACCACGAAGTAGTCGGCGTCCTTGCCGCCGGAATCCTTACGGCTGAAGGTCATCTCGCGTTGGGTGAGGAATTGGTCGATCGTCGAACCGAGCTCTGAGGTGATCTGTGATGTCATGTTCGTGCCCCATTTCTTCGTCCGGCGAACCGGCGTGCCATCCGGGCCAGAGGTCGGGCTTCGGGTTCGGCCACGACTGCCTGCGGAGTGGTTTCTTCTGAGAGGTTGCCCAGCGACTGGGTTGTACCCGGATCGGACGCATTCGATACCTGCACGCGATTTCGCCGGAAACTCTCGATGGCCCTGCCGTAACTGTCCAGCAGCTGATCCGCGGTGTGATCCCACGAGAAGTTCTGGGCGTGCCGGTGCGCGGCCTCTCCCATTGCCGCGAGGGCGGTTTCGTCCCCCAGCAAACGGTCGAGTTCCCCGGTCCAGCGGTCGATCCCGTGTCCGTCCACCAGGACACCACTGACGCCGTTGTCGACGGCCACCCCCAGCCCGCCGACATCCGCGGCGAGCACGGGTATCCCCGCCGCCTGCGCTTCGATGGCGACCAATCCGAAGCTCTCCGAATAACTGGGCACCGCAACCACATTCGATGCGCGGTACACCTTGGCCAGCGACTCGGGCGACTGCGGCGGGATGAACGTGACCGACGACTCGATGCCGAGGTCACGGCTGAGCTCGATCAGTGACGTGGGGCGTTCCAACCCGGAGCCTGACGGCCCACCGGCCACCAGTACCCGGAGTTTTCGTCCGTTCGAGAGTCCGCGACGGATCAGCGGCGCCGCGGCCCGGAGCAACACGTCCGGAGCCTTGAGTGGCTGGATCCGGCCGACGAACGTCACCACCACCTCGTCAGGGTCCAGTCCGAGGTCGAGCCTGGCGTCGATGCGCGGCCCAGGCGTGTAACACTCGAGATCAGCACCGGGGGTGACCACGTCGATCCGCGACGGGTCCGCGTGATGGATCGAGATCAGTTGCTGCGCTTCGGTTTCGGTGTTGACGATCAGACGGTCGGCCTCATCGACGACCTGCTGCTCACCCACCTGCCGCATCGGCGGTTCGGGGGTGTCGCCCTCGGCGAGCGAGGCGTTCTTGACCGCGGCGAGAGTGTGCGCGGTGTGCACGAGAGGTACTGCCCATCGGTCGCGGGCCAGCCAGCCGACCTGTCCGGACAGCCAATAGTGCGAGTGGACGAGGTCGTAGTAGCCCACCGGCCGTCCCGCCTCGGCCCGCAGGACACCCGCCGTGAACGCACACAACTGGGTGGGCAGGTCCCGCTTGTCCAGCCCCTCGAACGGACCGGCCACCACGTTCCGCACGGTCACCCCCGGGGCCGCCTCCACCACGGGCTCATCGGCCGATGATGTTGCTCGCGTGAAGATCTCGACCTCGACACCACGCTGCGCCAGACGTTTGGCGGTCTGCCACACGTAGACGTTCATCCCGCCGGCGTCTCCGACCCCGGGCTGGGCCAGCGGGGACGTGTGCACCGAGATCAGCGCCACCCGCCGCGGAACCGCGGGACCGACGGCCGGACTCACGACCGGACCCCCCTGGCCGGGCCGTAAGACCGGATGGACTCGGCCACGAAGCCCTCCACCTGACGCGCGAAGGTGTCGGGATCGTCGACGAACGGTGCGTGACCACCGCCTTCCCAGAACTCCGCGGTGGCTGCCGGGATGAGAGACGTGGCGTGTTCGGCGCACGAGATGTCGGCCACCGCATCGGCAGTGCCGTGGATGACCAGTGCGGGCACATCGAGAGCCGCGAGGACATCATCATGGTCGGCGCCGCGGCCGAACAGTGCGCTGCGCACCGCGGGCGCCGTGGCCAGCGATGTGCCGAGGAACCGCTGGAGGGTGGAACCGTCGCCGAGCGGTGTCACGGCGGCGACGAAGTCGGACAGCGCCGCCACCGCCACCTTCGGATCGTCGGACAACGCATCGGGCAATGCGGCGCGCATCGCAGGCCCGATCCGGCCACCGGGCTTACCCCGCCCCATCGAGGTGGTCGCTCCCACCAGGACAACACCTGCAACGGTGTCCGACGCCCGCCCCAGGGTCGCGAGGTGGTCGCACACGACCAGCCCGCCGTACGACCAGCCGAGCAGGAACACCGGCTGGCCGGGCCCGACCTCGGCGGCGAGCACCGCGGCGACGTCACCTGCAAAGTGCGCCGGTCCGAAGTTCTCGACGGTCGTCGCAGGGGGTACGCCGGACTCGCCGTGCCCGCGCAGATCCATCGCGATGACCCGATGCTCGCGCCCGAGGAGTTCGAGTAGGTGATTGCCCCAGCAGGTGGATGACTGTGCCCAACCGTGAATGAGCAGCAGTGCCGGGCTGTCTGCGTCGGCGGCCCGCCCGGCGACCCGATAGCTGATGCGCGTGCCGTCGGGTGCCTCGACCTGGCCCATGGTGGTGCCCATGAGTCCACACTAATGGTGTGGCTCAGGGGGCACGGACCAGCAACCGTGGTCACGGAATGAATCGGACCGCGGTCCGGTTACACTGGCTGTACGAATCACCTCCATCTAAGGAGCACGTCATGCCCGCCGTCACAGCCGATACCTTGACCCTGCCCCGCATCGCAGGCCCCGTCGCCACGGACACCGAGCGGCCCGTCAGGTCGGTCACCACCGGCCCGCGTGGGTACGAGGGTGAGGGTTTCCCTGTTGTCCGGGCCTTTGCCGGCGTCTCCAAGACCGACCTCGACCCCTTTGTCCACATGGATCAGATGGGCGAGGTCGAATACGAGCCCGGCGAACCGCGTGGGACCAGCTGGCACCCGCACCGCGGATTCGAAACCGTGACCTACATGATCGACGGCCGGTTCGCTCACCAGGATTCTCATGGCGGTGGCGGCCTGATCGAAGACGGCGCCACCCAATGGATGACGGCCGGGTCGGGCATCCTGCACATCGAGACACCGCCCGCAGAGCTGGTCGAGAGTGGCGGACTGTTCCACGGGGTCCAGCTGTGGGTGAACCTGCCGAAGAAGGCGAAGTTCGCCACCCCGGCCTACCAGTCCATCGAGGGCAACCAGGCCACCCTGCTGAGTTCGCCCGACGGAGGTTCGCTGGTGCGGATCATCGCGGGCGGCATCGACGGTCACACCGGCCCGGGGTCGACCCACACACCGATCACGTTGGCTCACGCCACCATCGAGCCGGGCGCGGCCCTGAACCTGCCGTGGAACCGCGACTTCAACGCACTCGTCTACGTCCTGTCCGGGCGCGGCACCGTGGGACCCGTGGGCAATCCCATCCAGCAGGGTCAGCTCGCAGTCCTCGGACCCGGCGACCGGATCTCCATCTCGGCTGCGCAGCAACAGGACTCGAACCGCCCCGCGCTCGAGGTGCTGCTGCTCGGCGGACGCCCGATCCGTGAGCCGGTGTTCCAGTACGGACCGTTCGTGATGAACTCCCGCGCCGAACTCATCGAGGCGATGGACGACTTCAACGCCGGCAAGTTCGGCCACATCCCGCCGGGTGCGCTCATGCCGCACACCTCGGGAGCCTGACACCACAAAGGGTTGACACATTGGCCCAAGTGTCTCAGTGTTGAGACATGCGGGCCGATGTGTCATATCCAGCCGAGTTCACCCTGCGCTCTGGGCAGACATGGCGTGAACCCTGGGCGATGTACACGGCTCTGCGTGACCACGATCCGGTCCATCGCGTCCGTACCGACCGTCCCGACCGCGACTTCTGGGTACTCACCCGACACGCGGACGTCACCCGCGCCGCCGACGACTGGCGCACCTTCACCTCCACCGCAGGCCTCACCGTGACCTATGGCGAACTCGAGAGCCTCGGCCTCGCCGACAATCCGCCCATGGTGATGCAGGACCCGCCTGCGCACACCGACTTCCGCAAGCTGGTGGCCCGCGGGTTCACCCCGAAGCAGGTCACCGACGTCGAGCCCGCAGTGCGGCATTTTGTCACCGACCGGCTCGATGTTCTCCTCGACGCCGGAGAAGGCGACGTGGTCGCGGACCTGTAC
Source organism: Williamsia sp. R60 (assembly GCF_054063855.1). Taxonomy (NCBI): domain Bacteria; kingdom Bacillati; phylum Actinomycetota; class Actinomycetes; order Mycobacteriales; family Nocardiaceae; genus Williamsia; species Williamsia sp. R60. The sequence goes on along the minus strand of NZ_JBSSGR010000001.1, from coordinate 364,038 downwards.
AAACCCCTGCCGTCGATGGTTGTCGCGCACTACCTGGGTGTGCCGGAGTCGGACCGGCGCGCGTTCGACGGCTGGACCGAGGCGATCGTCGGCGCCGACACCTCAGATCTGGCACGGGCAGGCGAGGCCGCGTCGGCGGCGGTCGTGGAGCTGATGGGGTATTTCAGCACGCTGATCGCCTATCGGCGAGAACATCCCGGCGACGACACCGTGTCGCATCTGGTGAGGGCGGGAGTCGGCGAGGACGGCAACACTGAGGGGTTGCTGTCGATCCTCGCCTTCGCCTTCACCATGGTCACCGGGGGTAACGACACCACCACCGGGGTGCTGGGCGGTGCCACCGCGCTACTCGGCGAACACCACGGACAACGGCGCGAACTGGCAGACGATCCCGGGCTCATCGTCGGGGCGATCGAAGAGTTCCTCCGTCTCACCTCACCGGTCCAGGGCCTGGCCCGGACCACCACCGTCGACACCGATTTCCAAACGGATGCCGGGCCTGTGACCATTCCGGCGGGTCGCAAGGTCTTGCTCTGCTACGGCGCGGCCAATCGCGATCCGCAGGTTTTCGGTGACGACGCAGACCGACTCGACATCCATCGGCGCCCCCGCCAGATACTCACGTTCAGTCGAGGCGGTCACCACTGCCTTGGGGCGGCGGCTGCGCGGATGCAGGTCCGGGTGACGCTCGAAGAGCTGCTGAGGCGCTGCCCCGACTTCGAGGTCGACGCCGATTCGATCACCTACGCCAAGGGCAATTACGTACGCCGTCCGACCAGACTGCTTGTGCGGACCAACCGGTGACGGCCGCCTCCTGGCTGGGCGAGAGCCGATCGGCCATCGCTGCCGGCCGCATTCTCGACGTAGCGGCCGAGCTGTTCGCCGAGCACGGGGTGGATGCGGTCAACATGAACCAGATCTCCGCCGCCGCCGGATGCTCGCGGGCCACGCTCTACCGCTACTTCCCGTCGCGCGCCGAACTGCAGATGGCCTTCGTCGAACGCGAGGCCCGCGTGCTCTCCCGGCAGCTCGCCGAGCGTGTGACCGACGTCGCCGACCCGGCACGGCGGACCACCGACGCGATCGTCGCCGCCGTCGAGGCAGTGCGCACCGACCCGGTGTTGCACTCCTGGTTTCGCCCCGGCTCGGCAAGCCTGGCGGCCGAACTCGGATCATCGTCCGAGCTGATCAAGAAGATCGTCACGGCGTTTGTCTCCGACGACCTCACAGGCGACTCTGCAGGCCCGAGCGCCGATGAAGGGTTGCGAGCGCAGTTCATTGTACGAATGATCGTGTCGCTGTTAACAACTCCCGGCACCGACGCCGCCGAGGAGCGCGCGATCATCGAACGGTTCGTGACGCCGGCCGCGGTGGCGCCAGGCTGATTTCGCCTGGCTGTCGGTAACGGTTATCATTAGCGTCTACCCGATGGAGCCCCCGCCTTGATGAGGCGGCCATCGTCTCGACGTGAAAGGTCACCTCCCGATGCGCACCTGGTCCCGACCCCTGGCGGTTGCCGCCGCCGTCTCCCTCACCGCCGCCCTGGCGGCCGGATGCTCCTCGGACGACGGGGGCACCACCGCCGACGGCAAGGTGTCCATCGTGGCTTCCACCGACGTCTGGGGTTCGGTCGCCGCTGCGGTCGCCGGCGACAAGGCCGAGGTGACGTCGCTGTACAACTCCCCCACCGGAGACCCGCACGAGTTCGAACCGAACGCACAGGACACGGCCAAGGTCTCCGAAGCGGGTGTGGTGGTCCTCAACGGCGGGCACTACGACACCTACATGGAGGACGCGCCCAAGAGTTCCGGTGCCGTCGTGATCAACGCCTTCGAACTCGCCGAAGGTGGGCACGAAGAAGCCGGGCATGAAGAAGCCGGTCACGAAGAAAGCGGCACCGAGGAGTCAGGCCACGATCACGGAGCGGGCGAGGCCAACGAGCACGTCTTCTACGATCTCGCGGTCGCCGGGCTCGTCGCCGACAAGGTGGCCGAGGCCCTGTCCGAGAAAGACAGCGCCAACGCGCAGACCTACCGCGACAACGTCACCGAGTTCAACAAGCGGCTCGATGAACTGACTGCCCAGGTCGCCGCCATCAAGACCGCGAACCCCGATGCCCCGGTGGCCCAGACCGAACCGCTCGCTTACTACCTGCTGCTCGACGCCGGACTCAAAGATGTCACCCCCGCCGGTCTGCAGGACGCGGTCGAGGCCGGGCAGTCGCCGTCGGCCCGCGACATCGCGGCCACCCAGGATCTGCTGCGGGGACGCCAGGTGCGCGCCCTCATCTACAACACACAGGCAGTTGACGAGGGCACCAAGGCACTTCTCGACATCGCGAACAGCTCGGGCGTGCCGGTGGTCGACTTCACCGAGACCCTGCCCGCCGGAACCACCGACTACATCGAATGGCAGAAGGCTAATGTTGAGACCCTGACGTCCGCCCTGGCGTCCGATACGACCACTCCCTGATCGACCTCGTGATCGACCAGACCGACACCAAGCAGTTAGCGCAGTTCATGACCCAGCCCGAACCGGCATCACTTCTGGACAACAGCGGTGCCGCCGTCACGATCAGCGGCGCGCGCCTGAAGTTCGGGCAGCGGGTGCTGTGGGACGAGTTCGACCTGACCGTGGCCCCCGGCGAATTCATCGCGATCCTCGGGCCCAACGGGTCGGGCAAGACCTCTCTGCTCAAGACACTGCTGGGCCAGTACCAGCTGAACGCGGGAACGGTTGCGGTGCAAGGCCGCAGCCTGCGGGCCGGCGACAGCACCATCGGGTACATCCCGCAGCAACAGACCCACGATGAGGGTGTGCCGCTACGTGGCCGGGATCTCGTCGGTCTCGGCGTGGACGGGCAGAGGTGGGGTATCGGGTGGCGAAACCGCAAGCGCCGCAACGCTCTTGTCGACGATGCGATCGCCCAGGTGGATGCTCGCGAGTTCGCCGACGCCCCGTTGGGACTGCTCAGCGGTGGCGAACAACAGCGGCTTCGGGTTGCGCAGGCACTGTCGGGCGATCCTTCGGTGTTGCTCTGCGACGAGCCGCTGCTCAGTCTCGACCCCGCCAACCAGAGCCGGGTGGCCGCGCTGATCGACCGCCGTCGCCGCGACCACGGAACCGCTGTCCTGTTCGTCACCCACGAAATCAACCCGATCCTCCCGTACGTCGATCGGGTCGTGTACCTCGTCGACGGCCGGTTCCGCATCGGGACACCGGCGCAGGTGATGACGTCGGAAACCCTCAGCGAGCTGTACCAGACGCGTGTCGATGTCCTGGAGGTGCAGGGCCGGCTCATCGTCGTCGGCGCCGACGAATCCGCCTGCCACGGTGATAGCGGTGACCTCGAACACCTGTCCACCCGCGATGTCGAGGTGAAGGAATGAAGGCCCAGTGGTCGGACTTCTTCGACTTCGACGCCACGATGAACCTGCTCTCCTACGACTTCGTCCAGCAGGCGTTGGTGGCGACCGCGCTGCTCGGCATCCTCGGCGGCGTCCTCGGCCCGATGGTCGTGAGCCGTCAGATGTCGTTTGCCGTCCACGGCACCAGCGAGTTGTCGTTCACCGGAGCCGCTGCTGCTCTGCTGTTCGGCTTCAGCGTCAACCTAGGCGGAGTGATCGGGGCGATCGTCGCGGCCGTCATCTTCGGTTTGCTGGGTAACCGTGTGCGCGAACGTGATTCGGTGATCGGCGTCGTGATGGCGTTCGGTCTCGGACTGGCGGTGCTGTTCATCGCGCTGAACCCGGGACGCATCGGAACCGGATTCAACCTGCTCGCCGGGCAGGCCATCAATGCGGGCACCCAAGGCGCCGAGGCCGTGGTCATCACCACTGTCGTCGTGGTCGCGGCGATGGCTGTCATCTATCGGCCGCTGCTGTTCGCCAGCACCGACCCCCGCGTGGCCGAGGCCCGTGGAGTGCCGATGCGGCTGCTCTCGGTGGCGTTCGCGGTGCTGCTCGGCGCAGCTGTGGCCCAGAGCGTGCAGATCATCGGCGCCCTTCTGGTGATGTCGCTGCTGATCACCCCGGCCGCAGCCGCCATGCGGGTGTCGTCGAACCCCACCGTGGTGCTCGGGTTGTCCATCTTGTTCGCCGAGATCGCCGCGGTCGGCGGTATCGTCTTGTCGCTCGCTCCGGGGCTGCCGGTCTCCGCCTTCGTCACCACCATCTCTTTTGTCATCTACCTGGTATGCCGCGTGGTCGGCTCCAAACGGTCCGCCGGCTCTGGACGCCGACGGGTTCCCGCCTCCAGCAAACCACTGCTCGGCACCAGTTTCTGAGACTTTCGCCTCCCCGCTGGCTCGAACCTGCTCGGCAAGGACACGCCAGATCGACCGATCGCCTAAGCTCTCATTTCGGGTGACGCTGTAGCACGCGGCCCGGACCGGAAGGCAGGCGATGCGGTATCAGTTGCTCGGACCGCTGTCCGTGGTCCGTCGCGCCGACCACTCGCAGGTCGTGGAACTCGGGTCGCCCAAGCAGCGGATGGTGCTGGCGCTGTTGCTCCTCAATCGCGGCACCGTCGTCTCCATCGACCGGCTGTCCGACGCGATCTGGGGAGAAGACGCACCGCCCAGTGCCACGTCCAGCCTGCAGGCCTACATCTCGAATCTGCGCCGGGCGCTGCGTAACGACGCGGTCGGCACCTCCCCCATCCGGCGACAGTCGAACGGGTACATCTTCGAGATCTATGATTCCGAACTCGACATCGACGAGTTCCTGGACCTCGCCAATTCGGCCCGCCAGGCCTCCGACCGCGAGGACTGGGCGCCGGCCCTCGAGACGTCCGATCGTGCTCTCGGTATGTGGCGCGGACGGCTGCTCGACGGTTTCGGTGACGAGAGCTGGGTTCAGACCGAGGCGGCCGGACTCGAAGAACTCCGCAGCGGGTGCCGGGAGAACCGGATCACCGCGCTCCTGGCGCTGGGGCGCGTTCCCCAGGCACTCGCCGATGTGGTGGCACTGCAGACCGAGCAGCCCTATCGCGATCGCAGTTGCTGGCTGCACATGATGGCGCTGCACCGGGCGGGCCGCTCGGCCGAAGCCCTCGATGTGTTCACCGAACACGCGCGCAGACTCGACGACGATCTCGGACTCGAACCGAGCTCCGAACTGCGCGAGTTGCAAGGTGCGATCCTGCGCCACGACCCGGAGTTGGCCGCGTGGCCCCGTAAACCCAGCTGGTCCGGGGCCAGCGAGATCCGTTCACCCGAACCCGAGGCGGTCCCGGATCAGCCGGCCCCGGCCTCTACTGCCGCATCGAACGGCAAACTGGTGGGCCGCACGCGCGAGATCGATCACATCGGCCGGCTGCTCGGTGAGGTGGTCGCGGGGAACACGCGCTGGCTCATCCTGATCGGCCCGCCGGGCATCGGAAAAACACGACTCGCCCACGAGGCCGCCCAGCGGATGCAGGCCCTGGGTGGTCGCGCTGTGTGGGCCCGCAATCCCGAGGAGGGCGCCCCCGCCTGGTGGCCCGCCCGTCAGCTCGTCGAGGCGCTGGGCTGCGACCCCGCCGAGATCCTCACCACCCAGGACGGCGTGGACGCCGACACCGCCCGCTTCACCACGTACGACCGGGTACAGCGCGTCATCGAACAGAGTTCGGCGACAACACCTCTGACGGTCGTGATCGATGATGCCCAATGGGCCGACGCGATGTCGGTGGGCGCGCTCGCCTCCATGGCGACCGCTGTGCACGGGCACCCGGTGGGCTTCATCATCACTCTGCGCGAGGGCGAGCACGGGACCGCGCTCGGTCGGCTCCTCAGCGCGGTCGCCCGCGGAGGTGGCAACCGTCAGATCGTCGTGTCGGCACTGGCCGATGACGATGCCGCGACACTGGCCAATGAGATCGCCGACGAAGCCCTGTCCGACACTGAGGTCTCCCGCTTGATCAGGCGCACGGGCGGCAATCCGCTGTTCGTCTCCGAATACGCGCGCCTGTCCAAGGACGAACGCGACGCCGGTGAACTGCCGCAAGCAGTCCGGTCCGTCCTCGGCCTGAGGTTGGCCGGCCTCGATCCTGCTGTGTTGCAGGTGCTCCGGATGGCCGCAGTCATCGGCGACGCGATCGACGTGGCGCTTCTCTCGGCCACCACCCGTCTCGACATCGACTCGCTCGCCGACCATCTCGACGAGGCCGCCGACGCCCGCATCATCGCCGCGGCCCCGGGCACCGACGGTTATGCGTTCGCCCACGGATTGCTTCGCGAGGAAGTGCTGGCCCAGATGCCGACGCTGCGTCGTAAACGCGCGCACGCCAAGGTCGGCGAGGTACTCGAAGGTGCATCGGGCTCGGACGTGTTGGGCAGGCGTGCACAACATCTCATGGCCGCGCTGCCTTTGGTGGAGGCCCGCGACGCGGTTGCGGCATGCATCGCGGCGGCCACCGCTGCCGCCGAGCGATGGAACTCCGAGTCCGCGGCCAACTGGTGGCATCAGGCACTGGTGGCCTACGACCTGTTGCCCGCAGGCGATCAGGACGACGCAGAGCGGGACGGCCTCACCGTGTCCTATCTCGAGGCACTGTCACGCTCGGGCCGTGGCCAGACCGTACTCGACACGGTCGAAACGGAACTGGCCATGGCCATCCGAACCGAGAAGACCGCGACCATCGGAAAACTGGCCGGTTCGCTGCTGCGTTCGGGCGGAGGGTGGCCGTGGGTCACCCCGGGCAAGGACCCCGCGCCGTTGCTGGCCCTGCTGTTTCGCGCCGAACAGATCGTCGCGGACGAATCTGCCGCGCGTGCACAGGTTCTCGGAGCACTGTGTGTCGGGCACAGCTATCATCCCGACCCCACGCTGGCGCCCGAATTGATCGTCCGCGCAGAACATTTCGCGGCCATCGCGAACGATCCCGAGATCACGGCCGAGGTGATGATGGCCCGGCTGATCACCTTCTCCGGCGTCGCCACCCATGCCGCCGAAGCCATCGCCACGATCGGTGACCTGCTGACCTTCGCGCACAGTCAGGCCCGATTCGACACCGTGATCGCACACTCGATCGCGACCATGGCCGCGTTCACCCTCGGCGACGTGCACGCGGTCCGGGGCCATCTGCTCCAGGCAATCAACGGCAGCGAGGAGCTGAACCTGCCGATCTTGCGCGCACAGCTTCGCTGGATGGAGGTGGTGGTGGCGGTCTGGGACGGCGACTTCGAACGGGCCACCCGGCACCGGGCCATCGCCAAACGTGTCCACGAGCAGACCGAGCTGTACGTGACCGGACAGTCCAACATGTCCTTGATGGGGTTGCGCCGCGAGCAGGGCCATCTGTCCGAAGACGAGGCGTCGATGGCCCGCGATCTGATCGAGGGTGTGGCGGCCAGCGCCGAGGACACCGACATGATCGGCGTCATCGCGGCCGGATTGGCCACCGTCCCCGGTGCTCCGGTCGACCGGAACCTGGCCGAGAAGCTCATCCGGCAGCGGCAGGACACCCGCGGCGCACATGTGTGGCACACGCTCGGTCACGCGACGGCTCTCGCCCACCTGGTGGCACAGTTCGAGCTGACCGACTTCGCCGCAGACTTCATCGCCGAACTCGAACCCTTCACCGGGTGCATCGGCGTGATCGGTCAGCTCGGTTCCGTCGGCCCGGTGGACCTCGCCCTCGCCAGGCTTCACATGTTGCTGGGCGACACCGCCGCCGCAACCGAGGCAGTGGCGGTCGCGGCCGAGGTCGCCGAGCGCAACGGCGGGCAACCGACCGTCCTCCGTTGCCAACTTCTGCAGTGGCAACTGCGTCCACCGGCCGAACGACATCTCGACGAACTCGATGACATCGGTGCCCGGGCGGCCGAGTTCGGGATGGCGGGTCTCCTCGAGGACGTGCGCACAGTTCGTGAGCAGGCCTGACGCCGACCCGCCCCGGGACCCCGAACGGATCCGGCCCACTTCTTGACGTTTCCTTGGACTCGCCACCAAGCAGATGCCAAGTGATGTGACGCAACCTGTTGCCATCGACTTCCCCGATGATGAGAGGCGTTCGCACACGATGACCACGACCACCGAGAGCACCCACGCCGACCCGGCCACCGAACTACGCGCCGCCGTGTCCGGTGTGGTCGCCGGTCCTGCTGATCCCGACTACGCGCGCGCGACGCCCTGGAACGTCTCGGTGCCGTCAGAGCCGTGCGCAGTTGTGTTCGCCACCTCGGCCGCCGATGTCGCGGCCACGTTGCGCGTGGCCGAGCGTCGCCGGCTGACCGTTGCCGTACAGGCAACCGGGCACGGCGCTCTGCCGATCGATTCGGGCACCATCCTGGTGCACACCGCCGAGTTGAACGGCTGCGTGGTGGATCCGCAAACACGTACGGCCAGGGTCGGCGCCGGCGTGCGGTGGCAGCGGGTCGTCGATGCGGCCGCAGCGCACGGCCTTGCCGCCCTGGCCGGCTCGGCGCCCCACGTGGGTGTGATCGGTTTTCTGACCGGCGGCGGCATCGGCCCACTGGTACGTAGTGTGGGCCTGTCGTCCGATCATGTCCGATCGTTCGAATTGGTCACCGGGCGCGGCGAGGTCCTGCAGGTCACCCCCGACAACCATGCCGAGCTGTTCTGGGGGCTGCGCGGTGGGAAAGGCACGCTGGGGATCGTCACCTCGGTCGAGATCGAGCTGCTGCCCATATCGGAGATTTACGGAGGTGCCGTCTACTTCGATGGTTCCGACGCTGCCGACGTGCTGCGGGTCTGGCGCGACTGGAGTGCGGCTCTTCCCGAGGACACGAACACCTCGCTCGCATTGCTGCAGTTGCCACCGCTGCCAGGCGTTCCGCCACAGCTGGCCGGTAGGTTGACGCTGGCGGTCCGCTACGCATCGCTCGCAGAGCCGACCGCTGCCGAAGCCCTGTTCGCGCCGATCCGCACCGCCGCGACACCTCTGATCGACGCGGTGGCGCCCATGCCGTACGCGGCGATGGGGGCGATCCACGCCGATCCCGTCGACCCCATGCCGACGCATGAGCGCAGCACACTGCTCGGCGAGCTGAGCGACGACGCGATCGACGCCCTGATCGCTCTCACCGGCCCCGAATCGGGTTCGCCGCAGGTGGTCGTCGAACTCCGGTTGCTCGGGGGTGCGCTGTCGCGGCCGGCAGCCCAGCGCAGCGCTTTCTGCCATCGCAGCGCGTCATTCAACCTGATGGTGGTCGGTGCTCTGGTGCCGCCGATCGCCGAGCACGTGCCCGCCCATGCGAGCGCCGTACTGGACGCCGTGGCGCCGTGGTCGGTGGGTGAGCTGCCGAACTTCGCTCCGGGCACCGGACCGGCCCGATTGGCGCGGTGCTACGACGAAGACACCCTGGTGTGGCTCGGAGCCCTTGCAGAGCAACATGATCCACACGGACTGCTGCGTGTCGGTCAGGTGGTTCGGTCGGTGACGACGTCAGGGAATTGATTCCTCGGCGCCGCCGGGATTGCAGCGGGTCGAGATCATCTCCGACTCGGTGACCACGGGGCGCCACGGTTCCAGGTTCCAGCTCGTCTTGTCCGGGTCGACTATCCGGGCGAACCGCCAGTGGCAGGCGTACTGATCGCGCATTCCCGGGGTGTCGGCCGTTGGGTCGAGCGCAACCACCTCGGCCCAGCTGGCATCGAGATCGCCGGCGCCCTGCGTGTTGCGTCCTGACTCGGTGGGAAACACCTGCAGACTCGGGCCCTGCTCGGTCTGCGTCCAGGCGAGGTGGTCGATGAACGGCGGTAGATACGTAGGGGTGGACGGCGTGATCGCGGACGTGGTCGCTGCCGGTGTTGTCGAAGCCGCCGTTGTCGTCGACTCACCGGCAACCGGTTCGGTGGTCACCGTCGGATCGGGATCAGCCCCGCCGCATCCGGCGACGACGATCGTCGCCGCCGCGAGTATGCCCAACCATGCTGCACGCCTCAAAACACAACCCGGACAACCATCTCCGCGACCACCGCAGGTTTGGCCGTGCCCTCGACCGCGAGCGTCTGACCGAACACGATCTGGATCGCACCGTCGCCGAGATCGGTCGCCTCGGCGAGGGTGGTGGTGAGCCGGACCTTCGACCCCACCAGGACCGGGGACGGGAAACGCACCTTGTTGCTGCCGTAGTTCAGGGCCATCTTCACGCCCTCGAACCCGTAGATCTGCGCGCCCAGCATCGGAAGCAGCGACAGACTCAGGAACCCGTGGGCGATGGTGCCGCCGTATGGGCTCTCCGCTTTCGCCCGCTCGACATCCACGTGGATCCACTGGTGATCACCTGTGGCCTCGGCGAACTGATCAACCCGCTCCTGGGTCACCGTGATCCATTCGCTGCTGCCCAGTTCACTTCCCACAGCGGTCAAAACCTCAGTGGCGGAGCCAAATACGCGCATTCGCATCTCCCAGCTTCAGTCGTTCACCGATGTACGGCTCTCACACGTTCTCGAGGGTTTCCTCGGCGGCTTCGGCGCCGGGGACCTTCGCAGCGTAGTCGCCGAACCCATTCCATGCCTCGCGCCGTGCCCGCATCGGATCCACCTCTACATACGAGTGCTTGTCGAAGATCCTGGTGGCCCGCACCTTCGGTGTGTATGGGGGCCAACTGGACAGCGGCTCGCCGGTTTTCGCGAACGACAGCCATTGATCCTGCACCTCACCGGTAACGCGGAGGGCATCTCGCCGATCACCGAGCTGGGTCAGCAGCCGACCGGCTTTGCCGCGGTAGATGCCGAACACCGCAAGCAGTTCGGACGCGTGAGTGGCCCCGAGACCCATCCACCTCATCACCTTCGGCGAGTAGTCATATCGGTAGGCGTAGGTGGGCGCGTGCTCGGAATGCGCCTGTGTCACAGCCACACTGCCCACCCAGAAGATGTAGTCGCCGCCGAACTGCACCATCGATCGCGGGCTGGGGTAACCGTTGTAGGCCGCCGTGATGCGATCCTGCGCGTCGGGCTCGGTGTTGGCGAACATCTCCGTGATGACCTCTTCGGTGGACAGCATGCCCTGCGGCAGCCGCTTGAAGAGTGTTCCTTCGTTCTTGTTGGTGCCGATGATCATCGGCACCTGGTGGGCCGAACCGTCGGCGAAGGCCTTCACCGGCGCAACCGGCAGGTAGTCGCCGTCGACGACCGGCCCGAACGGCAGCAGACCAGGGCTGTCCTTGGTGACCCACCTCGCCAGTCGGTGCCCGGCGCGGCCGATCTCGGCGAGCGACGCCGAGGCCAGGGCTTCGGCCACGTCCGAGATGCCGGTGTCGGCGGTCAGCAGTTCGCCCATCTTGTCGGCGAAACGCTGGGCGTAGTGCTGGTGCAAGGTCAGCATCGGCGCAGAACTTTCGGCGATGGCGCGGTGGAACAGACCGCCGGCCGCAGGTGTGGCCATCAGCGTGGTCACGGCGTTGCCGCCGGCGCTCTCCCCGAAGATCGTGACATTGTCTGGGTCGCCTCCGAAGTCGGCGATGTTGTCCTTCACCCACTGCAGCGCGGCCACCTGATCACGCAATCCCAGATTGGTCTCGAAGGGGCGTTCCGGGGTCGAGTACCTCGTGAAGTCCCCGTAGCCCAGCGGCCCCAGCCGGTAGTTCATCGACACGAAGATCACGTCGCCACGCCGGACGAGGTCGTGGCCGTAGTAGAGCGGGGTGGCGGTGGACCCGAGGATGTACGCGCCGCCGTGGATGAACACCATCACCGCCCGCGGCTTGTTCGAGGTGCGTGCCGGTGCCACGACGTTGACCGTCAGGCAGTCTTCGCTGACAGGTTGCTTGCGCCCGCGCTCGACCAGCGCATATTTGGGATTCTGCGGCGCAGCGTTCCGGAAATTGTCGGCCTTGAGCACACCTTCCCATCCGATGGCCGGCTGAGGTGCCCGCAGTCGCAGGTCACCGACCGGGGGGGCGGCAAACGGAATGCCGCGCCAGCGGACGATGTCGCGGTCGCGGACACCCTCGACGACCCCGTCGGCCAGGGTCACCCTCGTACTAGTACTCACCATGTTTTCGACCCTATCGGTCCAATAGCGGTCACTCGCCCGCTATCGCGCTCATTCGCAACACGACACGGCCGGTGATCTGAAAAACTCGAACGCATGACCACCGAGTACACCGGATACGTCAAAATAAACCACCCGTCTGCCGACACACCGGTGTGGCATCAGGTGGCCGGCGAGGGCGACGCGGTGGTTCTGCTGCACGGCGCGTTCTCCTCGGCCGCGGACTGGGGCGGACAGTTCCAGCCCCTGGTCGACGCCGGGTACACCGTTTACGCCCCCGAGCGCCATGGTCACGGGCACAGCGCCGACGTCACCGATGAATTCCATTACGAGGACATGGCCGAAGAGACCATCGCCTATCTCGACGGGATCGTCGGCGGGCCGGCGCACCTGGTCGGCTGGAGCGATGGCGCCGTAATAGCGTTTCTTGTTGCCCTCAAACGTCCCGATCTGGTGAACCGGATGATTGTCCTGGGGCAATATCTGAACTCGTCCGGACGGTCCAGTGGCGGCTTACTCGATTCCATCGACGACATCGATTCGGAGATCGTGCAATTCCTGCGGTCCGACTACGCGGAGACCTCGCCGGACGGCGATGAGCATTTCCCGGTCGTATTCGAGAAAACCACCACGATGATCGCGAACGAACCCGAGATGGCGCTTTCCGACTTGAGTGGAATCACCGCACCGACTCTGGTGATGCAAGGCGATCACGACGAGGTGACACTCGAACACAGCGCGGAGATCGTGAAGGCACTGCCCAACGCACGTCTTGCGGTTCTGCCTGGCACACATCTGATCCCGATCGAGACCCCCGGTGTTGTCAATCCGGTCATCATCAATTTCCTTCGCGGCGATCCGGCTTGACGATTTCTTGCGGTGACCCGGGCTGACTACCGTTACGATCGTCAGGCATCACCCCAAACCTTCTGTGCTCCAATGCGAGATAAGGCCACGTAGCCGTGACAGATAATTCCGATCAGAACAAGACGGTCTCGCCGGTCGTCACCCAATCGAAGTTCGGACGCGTTCTGTCGGCCTTCCTGAATTCGCCTTTCGCCGGTATGACCCCATGGATCGTGATGGGTTTCATCAATGGTCCGGGGCGGTTCGAGGAAGCGGCAGCCGTCGCGTTCGGCCTCTCGCTACTCATCGTCATCGGCGGCCACAAGCGCGGTAGCAAGATCAAGTTCCTCGAGGTCTTCGACCTGGTCTACTTCTCTTCGATGGTGCTGCTCGCCCAGTTCGCGGCAGCCAGCGTGCTCGATTGGCTGGAGATGTGGGGCGGGGAGATGACCAACATCGCGCTGGTCTCCTTCGCTTTGGGCTCGATCCTGATTCGCCAGCCCTTCACCATGCAATATGCGAAAGAGTCTGAGCCGGAAGAGATGTGGGACAACCCGGTGTTCATCCACATCAACTACATGATCACCTGGTCGTGGGTCCTCGGATTCGGGGTGGGGGCGGTCGCCGGGTTCTACGGCGACGCCGTCCTGCAAGACAACAACAACTTCTGGACCGGCTGGATCATCGGCTTGGCCGGTACCATCTTCGCGATCTCGTTCACCGAGTTCTACCCCGAGTACGCCGTTGCCAAAGAGATGGCGAAGGGCGGAGAAGACGTGGTGCCGCAGTCACTGGCGCGGCTGTGGGATTGGGTGCCGATCTTCGTCATCGTCACCGGCGTCGCCGGTCTGGTCACCGATTCCACCAGCACCGTGCTCGGCATCGTCATCATCGTCGTGGGCATCGTGATCAAGGTCGCGATGAACGCTTTGGTGCCAGACAAGAAGAAGACGGAGAGCCGGAGCTAGGGATCACGAACGGCGCTGACGCGCGAACTCCGCGAGCACCACTCCGGCGGCGACGGACGCGTTGAGGCTTTCGACGTCGCCGGCCATCGGGATGGACAGGATCGAGTCGCAGGACTCGCGAACCAGCCGCGACAGACCCTTGCCCTCGGACCCGACCACGATCACGGTGGGACCCGAACCGTCGTAGTCGTCGAGGGTGACGTCGCCGTCGGCGTCGAGGCCGACCAGCTGCACACCCGACTGAGCCCACTCCTTGAGTGTTCTGGTGAGGTTGGTGGCCTGCGCGACGGGCAGCCTTGCGGCCGCACCCGCGCTGGTGCGCCATGCGACGGCGGTGACCGAGGCGCTGCGGCGAGCCGGGATCACCACACCGTGTCCGCCGAATGCGGCGACCGAACGGATCACGGCACCGAGGTTTCGCGGGTCGGTGATGTTGTCGAGGGCCACCAGCAAGGGAGGCTGACCGCTGTCGATGGCCAGCTGCATCAGATCTTCGGGATGGGCGTAGCGGTACGGCGGTACCTGCAGGGCGATGCCCTGGTGCATGCCGTTCGAGCTCATCCGGTCGAGTTCGGGCCGTTGCACCTCGAGGATCGCGATGCCCTTGTCGCCGGCGATCTGGACGGCTTCGGTGACGCGCTCATCGGCATCGCCCCCCAGCACGACGTACAAAGCAGTCGCCGGGACGCCGGCGCGCAGGCATTCGACCACCGGGTTACGTCCGAGAACGTATTCGGGCCCATCGACGTCGGACTTGCGCTGAGGACGCCGCCCGCCGGGTGCTGAGGCCTTCGCCGCAGCCTTCGCACGCTTGTGAGCGGTGTGATAGGTGCGGTCGACAGCTTTCGGTGTCGCGCCCTTCGCTTCGAGACCGCGCCGCCGCTGACCGCCGGATCCGACGGTCTGCCCCTTTTTGGTGCCGCCCTTGCGGACGGCGCCCTTACGTTTGGAATTGCCGGCCATCAGTTACCAACCCCTTCGGTAGGTCGGGCCGATGGCCCCGTGGTTCGGGCCGTTGCCTCGTGGTTCACCGGTCGGGCTCCATGTTCTGTGTCGTTCTCTACTTGTCCGTCAACGACCACTGCGGTCCATCCGGTGTATCTGTCACGTCGATCCCGGCCTTGGCCAGCCGGTCGCGCACCTCGTCGGCCACGGCCCAGTTCTTCTCCGCCCGAGCGGCGGTGCGGCGGTCGAGTTCTGCCCGGACGAGAACGTCGAGCGCAGCGGTGAGCGAAGTGTCATCGCGGCTGTCCGCCCAGTTCTCCGCCAACGGGTCGACGCCCAGCACGTCGAGCATGGCTCGCACCGCCGATGCCGACTCCAACGCGGTCTTGTGGTCACCGCTCTCGAGGGCAGTGTTGCCCACCTTGACCGTTCCATGGACCTGCGCGAGTGCCGCAGGCACACCGAGGTCGTCGTTCAGAGCGGCTGCGAACTCAGCGGTCACCTCACCGACGGGAACATCGCCGACGCGCGAAACCGTCCGGTGCACAAAGGATTCGAGCCGCTTGTACGCCTCGGCGGCATCTTCGAGAGCACGTGGCGAGTATTCGAGCATCGACCGGTAGTGCGCGCTGCCGAGGTAGTAACGCAATTCCACAGCCCTGACCTGCTGGAGCATCGCCGGGATGGCGACCACGTTGCCGAGAGACTTCGACATCTTTTCACCACCCATGGTGACCCAGCCGTTGTGCAACCAGTAGCGAGCGAACGGATCTCCCGCCCCATGACTCTGGGCCACTTCGTTCTCGTGATGCGGGAACACCAAATCCATACCACCGCAATGGATGTCGAACTCCGGGCCGAGAAGGGTGGTGGCCATCGCCGAGCATTCGAGGTGCCATCCCGGGCGCCCGCGGCCCCACGGCGTCGGCCATGAGGGTTCGCCCGGCTTCACGCTCTTCCACAGGGTGAAGTCGCGTGGATCGCGTTTCCCGGTCCCGGCGCTCTCGCCCTGATGGACGTCGTCGAGGCGATGACCGGACAGCGAGCCGTACTCGGGAAGACTCTGGACGTCGAAGTAGACGTTGCCGTCGGAGGCGTAGGCATGACCGCGGTCGATGAGTCGTTCCATGTACTCGACCATCTGGGTGATGAACCCCGTCGCCCGCGGTTCGGCAGACGGCGGCAGCACACCGAGCTGGTCGTAGGCCCAGCTGAACTCGCGCTCGTGAGTGGCCGCCCATTCCCACCACGGCCTGCCCGCATCGGCGGCCTTGGTCAGGATCTTGTCCTCGATGTCGGTCACGTTGCGCACAAACGCGACGTCGTAGCCTTCGTGGGTGAGCCAGCGGCGCAGGACGTCGAACGCGATGCCGCTGCGCACGTGCCCGATGTGGGGAATTCCCTGCACGGTGGCGCCACACAGATAGACCGACGCATGGCCGGGACGCAGTGGCGTGAAGTCACGTACATCTCGGGCGGCGGTGTCGTAGAGGCGCAGGGTCACGATCGGCAATCCTACTGGTCAAGCAGCAGGGCTGTGGCCACGGCGGCGATGCCCTCACCGCGACCGGTCAGTCCGAGTCCATCGGTGGTGGTGGCAGACACCGACACCGGCCCGCCGACGAGTTCGGTGAGCACTTGCTGGGCCTCCGAGCGGCGGGGCCCGATCTTCGGCCTGTTGCCGATCACTTGAACTGCCGCGTTCCCGACGCGCCAACCCTCCGATTCGATGAGTTCGCGGACGTGGCCGAGCATGCGGGCACCGCTGACGCCGTCCCACTCCGGACGTCCGGTTCCGAACACCGAACCCAGATCGCCGAGTCCGGCGGCCGAGAGGAGGGCGTCGCACAGGGCGTGCGCGGCGACATCCCCGTCGGAGTGGCCGGCGCAGCCATCCGCGTCAGAAAAGAGCAGCCCGGCCATCCAGCACGGCCGACCCTGCTCGACGGGGTGGACGTCGGTACCGATGCCCACCCTCACGTTCGTGCCTCCTCGGCCAGCAACCAGGAGGCGAGGCGGAGGTCCCACGGGGTGGTGATCTTGAAAGCCAATGGATCTCCCGCGATGGTGTGGACAGCGACGCCATGGGATTCGACGAGCCCGGCGTCGTCGGTGAAGTCAGCGTCAGCGCTGGCGTATGCCGAGGTCAAGACATCAAAGTCGAAGCCTTGAGGAGTTTGGACCGCGCGCAGATTCGTGCGGTCGACGGTTCCGGTGACCACACCGGCAGGATCAACGGACTTGATGGTGTCCGTGACGGGAGTCCCCGGGACCACGGCGTGGGCCCCGGCGAGCACGGCCTCGACGACGGAGACGAACAACGTCGGCGGGGTGAGGCAGCGGGCCGCATCGTGGACCAAGACCACGTCTGCGGCGGGGGCGGCGGCAAGAGCCGCTCGCACCGAGTCGCCTCGTTGTGCGCCACCTGCCACCACGGTCACTTCGGGGAAGTCCGCCCGGACCTCGTCTACGAGACCGACCGGGACGGACAACACGACATGCTCGACGACCCCGCTGGCCTGCACACCACGCACAGCGCGATGCAGCATGGAGTGGCCTGCGAGGTCGACGAAAGCCTTGGGCAATCCGGCACCGAGCCGCTCTCCGCGACCGGCAGCCGGGATCAGCGCGACAGTAGATGCCAAGACGACCAGACGCCCGCTCTACGAAGCGGCGGCGAGAACCTCGTCGAGAATGATGGAGGCCTTCTCGTCGTTGGTGTTCTGCGCGAGCGAGAGTTCATCGACGAGGACGCGGCGCGCACGGGTGAGCATTCGCTTCTCACCAGCGGACAGACCACGGTCCTGCTCACGACGCCAGAGGTCGCGCACGATCTCGGCAACCTTGATGATGTCGCCCGAGATCAGCTTTTCCTGGTTTGCCTTGAAGCGGCGAGCCCAGTTGGTCGGCTCCTCGGTGTGCGGTGCGCGAAGCACATCGAACACCTTTCCGAGGCCTTCTTCTCCGACCACATCGCGTACACCCACATATTCGAGCTTTGTGGAAGGAATCTGGACCGTCATGTCGCCGTCCGCAACCTTGAGGACGAGGTATTCAACAGCCTCACCCTTGATGGTCCGGATCACGATGTCTTCGACCAAGGCAGCACCGTGATGGGGGTAGACAACGGTGTCACCAACTTTGAAATTCAATGTTTCATGCCCCTTTCCATTCCCCGAGTCTACCACGGTGCCTTCCGCGTCATCGGACAACGATGCAGGTCAGCGGCGTAGGCATGGTCCGCCAAGCCTTGACGATGCCTGAAAAGTGTGCTGGGACACTGCCCGAACTCCCTCATCGACGGCCCGCGGGGCACCTCGATCTCGAACGCTCTCCACGGCGATTTCGGCACCCCATCGCGATTTCTCGCGACCGGCCCACTACGCTCCGTAGTGCACGCACTGCGCAGTCGACCTGAGCGGGTTCTCGGGCCACCTGAGCCGACTGACGAGCGGGCGCAGCATCAGGACCTACCTCGGAGGAAAACCGGTGTCAGTGGAGAGAGTTTCGGTGGAACGAGAGTTTGGGCCGGCCCGTAATGTCCGGCGACGCCGGGTGGCTTCGGCCATCGCCGTCGGGGCGATCGCGACCGGTCTGGCACTCGGCACCACCGCGTGCGGTGCGGGCCAGACCTCGCAGACCGCCAACCAGGCCTCCGCCGTCAACGGCAACTCGGCCACCGTCGGCCCGCTCGCCTTGCGCGACGTCGCGGTTGTCTTCCCCGAGTCCGGAGATGTGGCCTTCGCCAACGGCGGCCCGCTCGAGATGTCGTTCCTGATCTCCAACACCAGCCCGGATGTCGCCGACAAGCTCGAGAGCATCGAGTTCGCAGGCGGCGACGGCAAGGTCACCATCGACGGTCCCACCGAGATCCCGGCCACCAAATCGCTGCGGGCCGGCACGCCGGGACTGCTGCTCACCACCAGCGCAGAACCAGAAGACCCCAGCGAAAAGCGCATCACCGTCACCATCACGGGCGCCGCGAAGACCATCACACCGGGCCTCACGGTCCCGCTGACCTTCGATTTCCAGCAGGCCGGCGAGACCACCCTCAACGTGCCGGTCGACGCCGGGCCACTGCTGCCCCGCCAGGACAAGGCCCGCGGCGTGGTCGAAGAAGACCACGGCGGAGGGCACTAGCCCGCTCCGGCGGTTCGGTGTCGGTCACCGTGGCTAGAGTTGCGCGGTGGCCAAACCGAAATCGACATATCGATGTAGCGCCTGCGGATACCAGGTTGCGAAATGGGTGGGCCGCTGCCCGGAATGCGGTGAATGGGGCTCTGTCGACGCGGTCGCCATGGCCACCGGCGGTGGAGCGGGCATAGGCGGCGGTAAGTCCGCCACGGTCGCGACCATCCCGAGCGCACCTGCCCGGCCGATGAGCCAGATCGACGTCAGCCATACCGCAGCTTTTCCCACCGGCATCGGAGAACTCGACCGCGTCCTCGGCACCGGCGTGGTCCCCGGTTCGGTCATGCTGCTCGCCGGTGAACCCGGCGTCGGCAAATCCACCCTCCTGCTCGAAACCGTCAAACGTTGGGCGCTGCAAGGCAAACGCGCGCTGTACGTGACCGGCGAGGAGTCCGCGGGCCAGGTGCGCTTGCGCGCCGAACGCACGGGAGCGGTACACGACGAGATCTTCCTCGCCGCGGAGTCCGACCTCGGCGCGGTGCTCGGTCACGCGGAGGCGGTCATGCCGTCGCTGATGATCGTCGACTCGGTGCAGACGATGGTGGCCCAGAACGTCGACGGGGTGAACGGTGGTGTCACCCAGATCCGTGCGGTGACAACGGCTTTGACCTCACTGGCAAAGAACTCGGGCATCGCGGTGATCCTGGTCGGGCACGTCACCAAGGACGGCACCGTTGCCGGCCCCCGCTCGCTCGAGCATCTCGTGGACGTGGTCCTCTCGTTCGAGGGCGACAAGCATTCGACCCTGCGGATGGTCCGTGGCATCAAGAACCGGTTCGGCGCGGCCGATGAGGTCGGCTGCTTCGAACAGCGTGAAGACGGCATCCACGAGGTCACCGACCCGTCGGGACTGTTCCTGCATCACCGCGACATCGGTGTGGCCGGAACCGCGATCACCGTTGCCATGGACGGCAAACGGCCGCTGGTCGGCGAAGTGCAGGCACTGGTCTCGAAATCGAGTCTGGCCAACCCCCGGCGTGCGGTTGTCGGACTCGATTCGGCAAGGGTCGCAATGATTTTGGCGGTCTGTTCGGCTCGCGCCCATCTGCCCACCCACGACCAGGACGTCTACGTGGCCACTGTCGGCGGGATGAAGCTCAGCGAACCTGCGGCCGACCTCTCGGTCGCGTTGGCGCTCAGCTCCATCCTGGCCGACCGGTCGTTGCCCGGGTCCATGGTCGCCATCGGCGAGATCGGCCTCGCGGGCGAGGTGCGCCGGGTGGCCGGTGTCGGCAAAAGGGTAGCCGAGGCCAAGCGACTTGGCTTCAAACACGCGATCGTCCCGGCCGGTTCGCTCGATCTGCCGTCGGGCATGAAGATCACCCAGGTGGCCGATCTGCAGACCGCCATGCGAACGGCACTGAAAGGTCCCGCCAGCTCCTACCGGTTCTAGACGCTGCTGCTTCCCCGGTCGTGACGGGCGATGCGCTCGCCGTAGAACTCGGCCGCACCACTCGCCTCGAAGCTGTCCTTGAAGTGCTCCAGGGGCTTGATCTGGACGAAGATCGCGTGTGCGGCGCCCACGGGCTCGGTGTCGTCGCCCAGGTAGGCAACGGCACGCGAATACAGCTTGCGCCGAACGGTGCCGACCGTCTCGGCCTCGAGCCGTAGTTCACTGCCCACCGGGATGGGCTTGGCGAAGTCGATCTCCAGGTGCGCGGTCACGGCAATCGCGCCCACCATCCAGTGCGTCAGGCCCATCACCTCGTCGAACGCTGTGGACAAGATGCCGCCGTGGATGACGCCGGGGCCTCCTTCGAATCGGGGCTCGACCTGCATCCGGGCGGTGACGTCGGTGCCCTCGCCCGCGATTGCCTTCATGTGCAGACCGGCTTCCGAGCGATCACCGCAGCCGAAGCACATCGGGTTGTGCGCCCGCACCACTTCACCGGGCGCCGGGGCCTTGGCCGAGCGTTCGGCCGGGACCAGCTCGTCGGGCAGCACGAAAGTTGTTTTCACAGACAGCTAATCTAGTCTCCATCTCATGGACAACAGAAAGGCGCCTCATGGCTGAGGTTCCGGCCTCGGACCTGCTCCGCACCACGATTGCCCGGCTGGCGCCGGGCACTCCGCTGCGAGATGGCCTAGAACGCATCCTGCGTGGCCGCACAGGCGCTTTGATCGTCATCGGACACGATCCCGAGGTCGAACGGATCTGTGCCGGTGGCTTCCATCTGGACGTCGCGTTCGCTCCCACCCGATTGCGCGAGCTGTCGAAGATGGACGGTGCGGTGGTGCTGTCCACCGACGGCGCCAGAATCGTGCGTGCCAACGTGCAACTGGTGCCCGACCCTTCCATCCCGACCGAAGAATCGGGCACCCGGCATCGTTCTGCCGAACGCACAGCCATCCAGACCGGCTACCCGGTAATCTCGGTCAGCGCCTCGATGTCCATCGTCAGTGCCTACGTGGCCGGAATCCGATATGTCGTCGAGGGATCGGACGCGATCCTCTCGCGCGCCAACCTCGCTGTCGCCACACTCGAGCGATACAAGACTCGACTCGACGAGGTCAGTACCGCGCTTTCACGATCGGAGATCGAAGATTACGTAACGCTGCGCGATGCGATGACCGTTGTGCAGCGCCTGGAGATGGTGCGCCGGGTGTCCGAGGAGATCGAGCACTACGTTCTCGAACTCGGCGTCAACGGCCGTCAGCTGCGGCTGCAGCTCGAAGAACTGGTGGGCGACAACGACTCTCAGCGCGAGCTGGTGGTCCGCGACTACTTCGCCAGCCCCGAGCCCGCCAGCACGATGGAGGTCGAGCAGGCCCTCACCGCCATCGAAAACCTCACGGACACCGATCTTTTGGACCTCACCGCCCTGGCCCGGGCTTTCGGCTACCCGAATACGATCGACGCCCAGGACACCGCGATGAGCCCGCGGGGTTACCGATTGCTGGCCCGGATCCCGCGTCTGCAGTTCGCTCACATCGACCGGCTCGTCCGCAGCTACGGCACGCTGCAAGCGCTACTGGCCGCCACCGCCGCGGACCTGCAGGCGGTCGAGGGCATCGGCAGCATCTGGGCCAGGCACATCCGCGAGGGATTGTCCCGGCTGGCCGAGTCCAGCATCGAACGGTTCGATTAGTAACTGCCCGGCCAGCCACGGTTTTCCCGGAGGTGTGGCCCGGTTGTTCTGGACTGCCGACGAACGAGCGCAGCGATGTGAGGAGAAGGGAAGAACAACCGACCGAGGCCACACCGACAAGCGAGCGAAGCGAGCAGATGTTACTGAGGTGTGGCCCGCGTGCTCTGCACGGAGGAGCGAGGGAGCGCAGCGACTGAGTCGACGTAGGAAGAGCTCGCGAGTGGCGGCCACACCGACAAGCGAGCGGAGCGAGCAGATATTACTGCGCGTTCGGTCGATTCACGTTGAACGTGATCGGGGCACTCGGCTTCTCACCGATCTTGGCGACGGCCTGGTAGGCGCCTGGAGCAACGGGTTGGCGCGGCGTCTCGCAACCGGGGCTGCTGGTGGTACCGGACCAGTCGATGGTGTCCTTGACCTGCTGCCCCGGCTTGAGGAGCTGGTTGTTGACGCCTTCGACCGGCGCGCAGTCGCCGGACGACCAGATGCGGCGGTCGCCTGCGAGGTTCAGCACGGTCACGTTCTGCATGCCCTTGCCGACGTCGCGGGTGCAATCGGAGAGCCCTGCGTTGGTGATGGCGATGGTGAAGATCGGCTGCTCGCCCTCGACGTATGCCGGCTTGTCGGTGTAGAGCACCACGGAAATGTTCTGGTCGGGGCACAGTCCGCTGGCCGGGACAGGTTGGGGCGTCTCCCCGACCGGGGTGCCGCCCGGGATACCGGGAGCACCTGAGGCACCGGGCTGATCGGGGTTCGCACCGGCGACGTCTCCTCCGCCGGTACCACCCGAACCGCCACCGGGAACCGCGGACTGCGATGCCGACGGATCCTTGTAGGCCGACGGCAGCGCGTAGCTCGACGAGGCATTCAGCTCGGTGCTGTTGGCCGTGTTCTTCCCGTTGTCGTCACCGGTCACCCAGAAGACGAGTCCGATGATCACGGCAAGCACCACCACCAGGACGCCGACCGCGAGTGCGCGTCGGCGCCAGTAAATTTCCGGCGGCAGGGGGCCCTGAGGATCTAGCACACCCCGACGCTAGTGGCACCGCGGTGGCCACCGGCTGACCTCGCGCGGCGTGTCGCATTTAACCTCTGTGCGAGACATCTCAAAGGCGGTGGCTCACGACGCCAGGCTTGGCATCTCCGGATCCTCGCCGATCTCGCCGAGCGTCCCGTTCAGACGAACCACACCTTCGGCCAGTTCGTATGTGAGTCCGACGATTCCCAGTGCGCCACTCTCGATCTTGTCGGAGATGATCCGGCTGCGCTGAACCATCAGGCGGCCGGTTTCCTTCACATGCCTGGCTTCGAACTCGTCGACGCGGGTGAGACCTTCGCTGCGTCCGGCCAGGATGCTCGGCGTGACGCGTTCGACGACGTCGCGGATGAATCCTCCAGGAATCTGTAGGTCGTCGAGTGCGTCCAGTGTCGCCCGGACGGCACCACAGCTGTCGTGCCCGAGGACGGCGATCAGCGGCACGTCGAGGACTTCCACGGCGTATTCGATCGAGCCCAGTACCGCCGAGTCGATGACGTGCCCGGCCGTCCGGATCACGAACATCTCGCCGAGCCCCTGATCGAAGATGATCTCCGCTGCCACCCGCGAGTCGGCGCACCCGAAGAGCACCGCCCGCGGATGCTGCCCGGCAGCGAGCCGGGCGCGGTCCTCGATACCCTGACTGGGATGAAGCGACTTGCCTGCCACGAAGCGTTCATTGCCTTCACGCAGCGATTTCCACGCCTGAGCGGGGGTTGTTTGAGCCATGGCTGACATTCTGCACTCCCCCTCTCCCGTCCCGCCCACCAACTTGCTCAGTTGGTTCGATGAGGCCGAACGCGACCTTCCCTGGCGACGTCGCGGCGTCACGGCCTGGCACATCCTGATCAGCGAGATCATGCTCCAGCAGACGCCGGTGTCACGGGTGGCGCCGATCTGGGAACAGTGGATCGAACGGTGGCCGGTCCCGTCGGCGATGGCCGCGAGCCCGGTGGGTGAAGTGGTGCGGGCCTGGGGCAAGCTCGGCTATCCCCGCCGCGCGATGCGGCTGCACGCGTGCTCGGCTGTACTCGCCGCCGAGCACGGCGACGTGGTCCCCAGTGATGTCGACGTCTTGCTCACGCTGCCCGGCATCGGCGATTACACGGCCCGCGCCATTGCGTGCTTTGCCTACGGTCAGTCGGTGCCCGTGGTCGACACGAATGTCCGGCGGGTGGTCGCCCGGGCCGTCCACGGCCGGGCCGAACCCGGCAATCCCGCACGCGCCGACCTCGTTGATGTCGCGGGCCTGTTACCCGCCGACTCACGCGCGCCCCGGTTCTCCGCGGCCCTGATGGAGTTGGGTGCGCTGGTCTGCGTCGCCAAGAACCCTCGCTGCCAGCTCTGCCCTCTCACCGGGTGCCGGTGGGTCGCGGCCGGACGACCCGCGCACGATGGGCCTGCCCGCAAGGTGCAGAAGTTCGCCGGAACCGACCGTCAGGTGCGCGGACTGCTGTTGGATGTGTTGCGGGGCAGCGACATCCCCGTCGAGCGGGCGCGACTCGATCTGGTGTGGACCACCGACACGGCGCAGCGCGATCGTGCGCTCGACTCGCTGCTCGTCGACGGATTGGCGGAGATCACCGACGACGGGCGGTTCGCACTGGCCGGCGAAGGATGATCTCTGGGTCAGTCAGATCAGGTCAGGCCGGACAGGAATGCCTCCACTGCGCCGCGGTACTCGTCGGGCGCGGAGTCATGGATCAGGTGGTCGGATCCTTTGACCCGCAACAAGATTGCGTTCTCGTGTGCGTGCGACATCGTGTGCATCTGACCTGGCGGGGTGACACTGTTCTCGGCCTCGAGCAGCAGGCTCGGTACCGCCACCGCATCCCACTGCTGCCAGAAGTCACGACGACCCCACTCTTCGGCGATCTGCGCCCACACGTCGAGACGACCGTGTAGCGCGCCGTCGTCAAATGCCTCGTAGAAGTAGCGGCCGGCCACCTCTCCGAACATCTGCTGCGCGTGCGCAAGTGTCTCGAACCGGTCCGGCCACGACTCGAACCATGGGCGCCACCCCGCGGTGGTGCGACCACGAAAGTCCGGCGACATGTCCTCGATCACCAGTGCAGACACCAGCTCGGGGTAGTCCGCAGCGGCACACCATGCGTGCAGGCCGCCCATGGAATGGCCCACCAGAACGGCCGGACCCATGTCGATCCACGTCAGTACTTCGGCCAGGTCACCGACAAACCGCTCGGTGCACAGATTTTCGGGCGACGGCTCTTCGATGCTCTTCGCTCCGCGATGCCACGCCGCGTCGTAGGCGAACACTCGTCCGTACCTGCGGAGCCAGGGGATCTGGCGTTGCCATGTGCGGCCGCGACCCATCAACCCGTGCAACAGCACGATCGGCGGACGCCCGGGCATCCCGCCGTAGTCGATGAAACCCACGTCCGCACTCACGGGGTAGAACCTTATCGGCTACGTCGGGGCATGACTCCGGCCAGAGTCACCGCCGGCCGGAGCAGGCACGGATGGCAGCCGCAGGGAACAGTTGAGGAGCACACTCCGCCGGTAGGGTGATCGCCATGGCTGTTGTGAAGATCAATGCGATTTCCGTTCCCGAAGGCGCCGGACCCGAGCTGGAGAAGCGCTTTGCCCATCGCGCCCACAGTGTCGATGGCTCGAAGGGTTTCCTCGGTTTCCAGTTGCTGCGACCGGTCAAGGGCGATGACCGCTACTTCGTGGTGACCCAGTGGGAGTCCGAAGAGGACTTTCAGGCCTGGGCGGCGGGGCCCGCACGGGAAGCACACGCCGGCGAGCGCGCCAAGCCCGTCGCCTCGGGTGCAGACCTGCTCGAGTTCGAGGTCATCCTGGACGTCACCCCGTCCTGACCCCTGCCACCACGGTGGCACCGCGTCCAGCGTCGGAGTGGACGGACAGTGAGAGCCCGGCCTGAGTGAACACCTCTCGGGCCGAATCGACCTGCGCTGCACTGACTTCGATCACCAGTCGGCCGCGTGGCGCCAACCACCCCGGCGCCTGCGCGACGACCTCGCGCATCAGGTCGAGGCCGTCGGGGCCGCCGTCGAGAGTCGCGGCAGGCTCGAAATCCCGGGCTTCGGGCGGCATGGTTGAAATGGCGGCTGTGGGCACGTAAGGCACGTTGCACATCAGCACATTCACGTGTCCCTGGATGCGCGCGGGGAGCGGTTCGAAGAGGTCACCGCAGAAAACCTCGCCGCGACCCGCCAGATTGATCCGGGCGCATTCGGCCGCCACCGGGTCGATGTCGGCGGCCACAATCTGCGCGTCCGGATGTCGCGCCGCGTACAGCGCGGCCAGCGCCCCCGAGCCACAGCACAGATCCACGACCACGCTGTCGGGCGGCGCTCCGTCCGCCGCGACGTCGACCAGCAACAGAGACCGTTGGCGCGGAACGAACACACCCGGCAGCACTGCCACCATCAGTCCACCGAACTCCGCCGCACCGACGATGTACTCCAGCGGCTCGCCGCCCACCCGACGTCGCACCAGCTTCTCGAGCGTGCCGGCGTCGAGGGCCTCGCGGACCAGGATCCGGGCCTCATCTTCCGCGAAGACGCAACCCGCCGCCCGCAACCGCGCCGCCACCTGGGCCAGCAGTGCGTCGGATTCCTCCATCCGTGTGACGGTAGTGGAGTGGGCACGGGCGTGCGCTCACAAAACCCGCCCACGCTCGGTCTGCGGTCCGAGTAACCTCCCGCATCGCGAGCCGACCCAACCCCCTCATTCGGCACGAAGTGAATGATCAGACCCGTATCGCAAAAATGGAACGTGTTCTAACATTGGGCTGAAGTGATAACCAACTGGAGGACCAATGACGGACACCGTTGACGCGGCACCCACCACCTCGCGTGACTACGCAGAGCTCTACATCGGCGGCAAGTGGACCAGCGCCCACTCCACCGATGTCCTCGAGGTCTACTCGCCGGCCACCGGCCAACGTGTCGGTAGCACTCCCCTCGCCGATGAGACCGATGTCGACACCGCAGTTCGGACGGCCCGAGCGGCTTTCGACTCCGGCGTCTGGCGCAACAAGACCCCCGAAGAGCGGGCCGCTGTGGTCGCCAAAGTGGCCGACCTCATCGACGAACGCGGCGGCGAGATCGCCGAACTGGTGTCGTCGGAGATGGGGGCGCCCCCGTCAGCTGTCGCCACCTTGCAGCAGCTCCCGGCAACCGGAGTGCTCCGCGAATACGCGAAGGCCGCAATCAATTACACCTGGCACGAGTACCGTGACGGTCTGTTCGGGAAGACGCAGATCACGCGTGAGCCCGTCGGCGTCGTCGGTGCGATCACCGCCTGGAATGTGCCGCTGTTCCTGATCTGCAACAAACTCGGACCCGCATTGTCGGCCGGTTGTTCGGTGGTTCTCAAGCCCGCCCCGGAAACACCGTTGTCGGCCAACGTGATCGCCGAACTGTTCACCGAAGCCGGCCTACCCGAAGGTGTGCTCTCCGTGGTTCCCGGCGGACCCGACACGGGCAAAGCGCTTGTCGCACACCCCGACGTCGACAAGATCACCTTCACCGGCTCCACCGCCGCAGGTAAGGCAATCGGCGCGGCATGCGGCGAGCAGCTCAAGCGCTGTTCGCTGGAATTGGGCGGCAAATCGGCGGCCATCGTGCTCGCCGATGCCGACCCTGCCGAGATCGCCGGCATGCTCACCTTCACCGGTCTGATGAACACGGGGCAGGCGTGTGTTGCGCAGACCCGCGTCCTGGTTCCGAGTGCCAAGCGGGACGAGATCGTCGACGCCATGGTCGAAGCGGCGAAGCTGCTCAAGCCTGGCCTCCCCGACGATCCGGAGGCCCAGCTCGGACCACTGATCACCGAGAAGCAGCGCAGTAAGGTCGAGGACTACATCCGTCAGGGCAAAGAGGCTGGTGCCACAGCAGTTCTCGACAGCACCCGCCCCGAAGGCCTCGAGTCCGGCTACTACCTGAGCCCGACCATCTTCACCGGTGTCACCAACGACATGACGATCGCCCGCGAGGAGATCTTTGGTCCGGTGATCTCTGTGATCGATTACGACACCGAAGAAGAAGCCGTCGCCATCGCCAACGATTCGGACTACGGCCTCGCCGGCACGGTGTGGACCGCCGACGTCGAGCACGGCTTGGAGATCGCCGCACAGATCCGCACCGGCACGTACGGCGTCAACTGGTACGCCATCGACCCGGGATCGCCGTTCGGCGGTTACAAGAACTCAGGCATCGGGCGCGAAAACGGTCCGGAGGGGCTCGAGTCGTACCTCGAACACAAGTCGGTCATCCTCCCGATGGGTTACGACCCGAACGCTTAGTTCGCACTTCCTCCGACTGCAGCCAGAACCTCCGGTTGCAGTCGGAGGCAGTAGCCCAAACCGGAGGAAACGCCAAAGCCTCCGACATCAGTCAGGCCCCCCGATCCACGATCCGGGGGGCCTGACTGATGAGTAGGGCCAGTACCGCTCAGGGGGTGGGCACCGGCGTCTCGGCAGGTGCCGGGCTCTGGGGAGGCGCAGGTTCCGATGGCACCGGAACCGGCACCGACGACGCACCGGGCTTGTCGCCTTCTTCCGCCAGTCGAGCCTTCACCGAATCGTCGGTGAGGATGTCGATGTTGGTCACCAGCCACTTGTCGCCCGACCGTTCCATCGAGTACTGCAGCCGACTGGCGTTGACCGACACCAAATCCTTACCGCCTTTGGTGACCGACTGATTCATGAAGATCAGCAGCAACGCCTTGTCGCGGCTCGACGTGACAACACCGGCGTCCTGAATGGACACCTCAGATTTGACCTGTTGCTTCTGCACTTCCGCAACGAGGTTCGCCTCTTTGATGATCTCGTCGTACTGCTGCTCAGCCGGGCCCGACAACGACTTTCGCGTATCGGCCACGTGCTGCTCGACATTGTCGGGTTGGTACCCGAACATCAATGTTGCTGTCTGCTTGCCTGCCTCCAGCGCCTCGCCGCGGGCGTCCTCGGCGAGTTTGGTGTCTCGGTAATGCAGACCCACGATCGTCGTGATGATGGCACCGGCCACCAGCAGACAGACAGTCAGCACTGACACGGTCCACAACAAGAATCGACGCGACATCTAGGTCACCCACTCGACGTTGGTGAGTTTGAGTTCACCGTTGATACGCGTGATCTCCAACTTCCATCTGAACACCTGCAACACCGTCTGCTGATCAGTCACGTTGGGCTGGTTCATCTCCCAGCTGAAGACCATGATCACCGACGCGGTACTGCTGTCACTCGCCGTGACGGCCTCGGAGATCACCGCGCCCTTGGTTGACACGTTCTCGGACTTGATCATGTTGACGGTCTGCTGGACGGATTGGCCGACCTGCTCCATCGCCTTGCCACTCGTGTCGTCCTGGAACGACTTGATCGCGCCATCGATGTTCTGCGGATTCAAGGTTGTCAGATTGGTGACCATCTGCCGCGCGAAAGCCGAGTACTCAGCCCTAAGTTCATTGCGGTCATCGATCTTCTTGGTACCCAACACGAACAGGGTGGACGCCACAGCCATCGCGGCGATCAGACCGACGGCGGTGATGGCAGCCAGGACCACACCCATCCCGCGCAGACCCACACGCTTCTTCGCAGCTGTGGAGGGCCGATCCGCTTTGCGAACCCGCCCCTTGGTCTTCCGTGGCCGGCCGGAGTCCCCGCGAGCCGCCGATCGACGTTCGCGGTAGGAAACCCCAGTCGAGACAACGACGTCGTCGTCCGTGGACGGTTCCGTAGACCCGCCGACCTCGTCGGACGCTGCCGCGGCCTTAGGCGCCGGCGGAGTGGGAGCTGACTTACGCTTGCGTCCCACCGGTGCGGACTTGACCGGCTTTCCGGTCGGCTTCACCTTGCCCGGTTTGTCCCCGGAAGAAGGCACGTCGCCCGGGTCCTGCCCGTCCGCTACACCTGGACTCGTCGCCGGCTCAGTCTTCCCGACCTCCTGCGGAGGCCCGGCAGCCCGGCTCGCTCGCCGACGCTTCCGCTTTGCCTCGTCGCCAGAAACACTGGTCGAGCTCCGCTCCGCTTCGTCTCCGGGAGCATCGGTCGAGCTCCGCTCCGCTTCGTCTCCGGACCCGCCGGTCGAGCTCCGCTCCGCTTCGTCTCCGGACCCGTTGGTCGAGCTCCGCTCCGCTTCGTCTCCGGGTCCCGTCACCTCACGGTTCCCGTGATCAGGCTCTGCCATTGGCCGTTGTCTTCCTGCGGTTGCGCCCCGGTACCCGTTGCACCGGTTCCACCACTCGTACCAGAATCCCCCTGGGCCGTCGCAGACCCGGTTCCGGCATTGTAGGTTTTTCCGTCGGGACCGATGTAGTCACCGCTGACCGGATCGTAGGTCGTGGCGTACACGGACGGGCTACCGTCGTCGGCGCCCGGCCCGGCACTGGTCAGGAACCCTTGCGGCACATCGATTCCCGGCAAACCGCGCGGCAGGGGCACGTTTTCACCGATGGGAACGTAGCCGGTCCGGCACTCCGCCGGCGTCGACGCCCGACGGCCGGGGATCTCCACACACGGGAAGTTACGGGTACCGCGCACACCGAGATTGGAATCCTGCGGCACCCGGCACAACATTCCGGGTGGCAGTTCACGGGGGGTCTGAGCCGAAGCGTTGCGGTCCGGGGTCATCGGCAGGTAGCCCACCGTGCAGGTACCCGGATCCTGGAAACCCAGCGCGAAGTCGACGTTGGCGCCGTTACGGGCGTCTTCGGTGTTCAGTGCGGTGATGAGCGAGGCGATCAACCGAGGGTAGATCACCACGATCTGCCGTAGGTTCGGGTGGTAGATCGCAAGGGTGCGAGCAGTGGTGTTCAGGTTCGAGAACATCAGAGGCAGCGTCTGATTCATCGACGCAAACAGTTCCTGGGTCTGCTTCGCGACCCCAGGGCCCTTCTGCAGGATGTCCCTCAGTTGAGGATCGTTGGCCCGCAGCTGATCTGTCACGTTGGCAAGATTCGCAGTCCAGGCGCGGATGTCGTCCACCGTTGCCGTCTGCGTCTCCAACAACGGCGCCGCCTGCTCGATGAGCTTGACGATGGCATCCGAGTTCTTGTTCGCGTCACCCACGAGCAGGGCCATCGAGTCCAGCAGTCGCTGCAGGTCCTCACCCGTGCCGTTGAATGCGTTGAAGGCCTCGTCCATCACCCGGCGCAGCTGTGTGTCCTGGACACGTTCGAGCAGCCCGTTGGCCTGGTCGAGGAGCGTGCCGACCTCGACAGGGACAGTACCGCCCTCGATCACGGCACCGTCCTGCAGATTGCCGGTCGACTCGACGCCTGGCTTCGGCATGAACTCGAGGTACTGCTCGCCAACCGCCGAGACACTGTGCACCGATGCGGTGGAGTTGTCGGGGATCTTGGTGTCCGAGTTGATCGAGAGTTTTGCTGTCACACCCTCTTCGGTCAAGGTCACCGACTGCACCTTGCCCACGTCGACCCCGCGGTAGCTGACGTTGCCGTTCTGGTAGAGACCGCCGGTACTGGGCAACTCCACCTCGACGTTGTATTCGCCGACGCCGACCATGCTGGGCACCCGGATGTAGAACACGGCAACGGCGATGATGGCCAAAGTCGTCACGATCGAGAAGATGATCAGCTGCATGCGGACAAACGGTGTGATCCTCATGGGCCCTCCTCCCCGGTTGGTGACTGATCGGCGGCAGGTGTTTCCGGTTGGGGCGCAATCGGAAGTGTCGGACTCGTCTCAGGCGGGGCATCGGCAAGAGGCCCGGTGAAGGGATCGTCACCTCTGCCCGCGGCGCCGGCCGGCTTACCGAACATCCCTTCGGGACCGTAGAACTGGCTCGCGACACCAACACTCGCGAGGGCACCACGCTGCAACCTGCCGAATGTGAGGTCGAGGTTGATCACGGCGTTGAGATAGTCGCCGCGGACCACCTGCGGAATCGCCGACTCGGCAAACGGGAAGGTGAGCAGGATCCCCAGCGATTGAGTCAACGAGGGACCGGCGGACTGCAGTTGATCGAGCACCGGGACGAGGTTGCTGACAACCACCTGGATGTCCTCGGAGTTCGCCTTCAAGATGTCGTCCGTGGTGCGGCTCATCCGGCTCAGGGCCCCCAGCGCATCGGTGAAGTTCACCCGTTGATCGACGAGCAGCTTCAGGATCCGTGGACCGTCGGCCAGAGCCCGTTCGACAACCGGGGTCTGCTCGTTGATCTGGCCGGTGAGTCGATCCAGGCCTTCCATCGCCCGGATGATGTTCTCGCGCTGCACGTTCAGTTCGCCGACCAGCGTGTTCAGACGTGGCACCAGATCGCGCAGCACGTCCTGCCGTCCGGCCATGGCGGTGTTGAGCTCGTGGACGATGTCACCGACCTGCGCGAGTCCGCCGCCGTTGAGGACCACCGACAGCGAGCTGAGAACCTGCTCGGTGGTCGGATACGTACACGCGGACACCTGCTGCGCCGAGTTGATGTCGGGGATGGGCTCGGCGTTGGTCGGCTGGGCGATGTTGGACTGCTCAGGGCAGTCCGCCGCCGGGATCTGGCCGCCGGGAGCGATGGTCCCCTTGTCGGCGTCCTCGGGCTGCACGATCTGAAGGTTCAACGAGCCGAGCACGCTGGTGAGACCGACCATGACGTACGAGCCGACCGGGACCTGCGTGCCCTTGTTCAGCCGCAGCGTCAACTCTGCCTGCCAGTTCTTCACCTCGATCTTGCCGACACTGCCGACCGTTGCGTCGTTGATGAGCACCGGTGCGTTCTGAACCAGGTTGGCTGCGTTTGGGATCAGCGCTTTCAGCTCGTACGAGCCCGCGCCGGTCCCCTCGGCACCGGGCACCGGCAACGAGTTCAGCCCGTCGAACGAACACCCCGACGCCACCAGCGCCGTGCTAAACGCCACTGCCGCGAAAACGCTGCGCAGAGCCGACTTTCGTGATGAACCGGTACGCATCAGCCCTCACCCCCGAACGGGACGAGGAGTTGCGCGAGGCCGGGGTTGTTGTACTTCTTGCGGGTCTCGGCATCCTGATCGCGGATACTCTGCTGCGCCCTGGCTTTGACACTGGCGTTCTGGTACTGGATCTGGTCGGGTCGGGCGTCGATGCCGGTGACCGGATTGATCAGTGCGGGAGGGTAGTTGATGGAGATAGACGCGAGAACCGGGGCCAGTACGTCGACGCACTTCTCGACATCGCCTTCCTGGCCGGGGCGGTCGTTGGCCTGGATCGAACCGCACAGCAGGTTGATCAGGTTGCCGCCCATGCCGAGTCCGAAGATGCCGGAGAGGGACCCCTGCAACGGGTTGTAGATGTTGTAGAAGTTCGACAGCTGGGTCGGACCCGAGTGCAGCAGCCCTCTGATCTCTTCGTCCTTCTGCGCGAGCACGTTGGTGGCGTCACCGAGCCGGGCAACCGAATCACTGAGGGTGGCGCCGTTGGTGTCGATGAAACTCTTGACGTCACTGAGCGCTGTGTCGAGGTTGGTCAGCGCACCGTTCAGACTCTCGGTGTTGTCGGCCAGCACCTGACTGACCGATGCGATACGCCCGTTGAACTGCACCAGTTGTTCGTGACTCTGCGACAGCGCCTCGGTCAGCGCCTGCAGATTGCGAATCGTGTTGAACAGGTCGTCGCGACCGTCGGCCAGTGTGCTGGTCACATCCGAAAGCTGTTGCAGTGACTGGCGAATGGCGGTGCCGTTGCCGTCGAGGTTCGCATCCGCGACATCGACTGCCCTGGCCACGGAGCCCGGATCGGCCCCGTCTGGGCCCACGGCCTCGGTCAGTTTGGTCAATTCGGACTTGATGTCGTCCCACTCGACGGGCACGGCGGTGCGTTCCATCGGGATCGCTCCCCCGTCCTTCAACGCCGGACCACCCTCGTACACCGGGGTCAGCTGGACGAAACGGCCCGACACCAGTGACTGGGCGACCACCAGCGCCTCGGCGTCGGCCGGGATCGTCTGGTCGCGATCGACTTTCAGCTCCACCTTCACGTCGCCGTCGCGGGGGGTGATCTTGCTGACCGACCCGACGGTGACGCCGAGGATCTTCACGGCGTCGCCCTCGTACATCGAGTTCACGCTCGCGAAATAGGCGGTGTAGGTCTTGTACGCCACCTTCTGGAAGCCCACGTAGACCACCACCAGCACGATCACCACGGCCACGACGATGGCAATCGCCTGCCAGAACCGCTTGCTCAACCGTCCCATGCCCATCACCCGTTCGGTCCTGGGTAGCGGGGCGGCGGAGCCGGCGCGATCGTCGAGTTCGGGTCGTTGGCCGCATCCGGTCGGGTGGAGATGGCCGGCGGGATCGGGAACGCGTACTGGAAGGCGCGGTAGGCCTCAGGGTACTTCTGCTGCATGATGTTCAAGAACACCTCGGTGTAGTCGCCGAAGGTCGGGATGCCGACGAGCGATGAGAAATACGGGCCGCTCGCCACCGCTTCGCCGAGTGTGTTGGCGTAGGGGCCGAGTTCGTCGAGGGTCTGCGCCAGCGTCTCCTGGTTGTCCTGCAGGATCGCCAGAACACCGTTCAGCTTCTCGAGTACCGGCTTGAGCTGGGCATTGTTGTCGTTGATGAATCCACTGATCTGGGCGGTCACGTTCTCGGTGCCGGAGATCAGTTGTCCGAGCGCATACCGTCGGGCCTGCAGCTCGCCGAGCAACGCGTTGGCATCGGTCAGCAGCGTGTTGATCTGACCACTGCGTTTGGCGATGACGTCGGTGACAGACGATGCGCGACTGAGCAATTGGTCCAGCGACTCGTCGCGGTCGGCGATCGCCTTCGACAGGCGCGCCACACCATCGACAGCGGAACGGACCGATTCCGGGGTGTCGGAGAACGTGTCGGTCAACGTGTTCAGCGCGTCATTGAGTTGATCGGTATCGGTCTCGGCGATCGTGTCGGTTGCACCCTCGAGCGCATCGGTCAGCGAGTAAGGCGCCACCGTGTTGCGACTGCTGATCTCGTCGCCCGGCTTGAGCTGCCCGGTGCCGTGCGGGATCAACGTGAGATTGCGCCTGCCCAAGACGGTTTCGGTCTTGATGGCAGCCTGGCTGTTGGCGCCCACTCGGACCGTGTCCCTCATGTTGAAGGTGACCTTGGCCTTCTTGCCGCCATCGGTGTCCGCCAGCGTGATGCCCTGGACAGCGCCCACGTCGACACCGGAGACCACCACGATGTCGCCGCTGGCAAGGCCGCCTGCGTCATCGAAGTACGCCGTGTACACGCTGCCGTTTGCCAGGAACGGCAACTTGTCCATCTGCAACGCGACGATCACGACGAGGGCGGCGATGAGCACGCCGATGAACCCGACACGAGCGCGGTCGGGTTCGCCACGCTTCTTGCGGCGGGCCTCATCCGCTTCGTCAGCGGTGGTCCGCTGACCTTTGAACAGTGCTGCCATCATCGGGGATCACACCTCCCACCCGGGTTCTGTTTCACACCGGTGGTGTCGATGTTGTTCCACACGATCTCCTGGCCGCCGGGAGCGGTGAAGATCAAGTTGACCTGGCACAGCCAGATCTGCAGCCACGCACCGTAACTGCCCAGATTCGACAGTGCCTTGAAGTCTCCCGGCAGTCGGCTGATCAGCCCACGAACGTAGGGCTCGCCCTTGAGTACCTCGTCCGAGACCTCGCCGGTGGCCGTGATCATGGATTTGAGGTCGGCGCGATTGGTGGCCAGCACGTCGTTGAGGTCGTTGGTGACCTCAGAGGCGTTTGTCACAGCCTCACCGATCACGTTGCGTTGTGAATCCAGCCCGGAGATCAGCAACTGGAGTTGGTCGAGCGAACTGTCGAAACCGGCGTTGTCGGCATCGATCGTGCCCAGCGTCGTGTTCAAGTTGTCGATCACCTCCCCGATCAATTGATCCCGATCGGCCAGCGAGTCGGTGAATGTTGCCGTGTTGCGCAGCAACTCACTCAGCGCCGGTCCCTGGCCCTGGAACACCTGGATGAGTGACGCGGAGAGTTCGTTCACCTCTTCGGGATTGAGGGTGCGGAAGAGAGGCTTGAACCCCCCGAGCAGTTTGTCGAGGTCGAGCGCCGGCTCGGTCTGACCGATCGGGATGGATCCGCCGTCGCCGATCAGAGCCGAGGGGTCCCCGGTACCTTCCTGAATCTCCAGGAAGCGGTCACCGGTGAGGTTCTCGTAACGGATCAGCGCCCTGGCTGACTCCGGCAGGCGGTACTTCTCGTTCACATCGAACTCGACGACGGCTTCGTTGTCCGGGTTGAGACCGACAGATCCCACCTTGCCCACCTCGACACCCGCAATGCGGACCTTGCTGCCTGATTTGAGCTGCGAGGCACTGGTGAAGGTGGCCTTGTACCCGAAACTGGATCCACCCCGGTACTGGCTGAACACCACGACGAGTACAACGAAGATGAGCACCATCACAACGGCGAAGCTGCCCAGCTTGATGACGGTGGCGCGAAACGCGCGCTCTCTCGAGACCGCCACCTCACACCTTCCTGTTCTGCTGGGTCATCGACGAAACCTCATATGTCTCAACCACGGGGCACCGGTCCGAACATGACCTGAAAGAGCTTGGTGGGATCAGCTTTTGCAGTCGTACGGGGCTGATACGGGAATGCTGCGTTGTCGCCGACGTAGAAGTCGGTGTGCGCTGCCGAATCCGGGTCGCTCAGACCGTCCTGGCAAGTCGGCGGGCCGTCCACGTTCACGCGGGGCAGGTCTTCGGGGTAGCGGTACGGTTCTTTGCCCGGCAACAGTCCGGCATTCAAGGCCACGTAGCCGGTTTCGATACCGAACACGGGAAGGGCCTTTTGTCCTGCTGCCGCGGTGGAGGTGATGAAGCAGGCCAGGCCGGGTGCCTGGTAGCCGAGCAGTGCCGCAGTGGGATTCAGGTTGGACAGGGTGGAGATGATCGTCGCCTTCGACGGTGCGATCACCCCGTTGATCGTGTCTGCCATTCCGGTGACGTTCATCAGGAGCGCGTCGAGGTCGGACGACTTGTCCAGCAACGTATTTCCGGTGAATGTGAAGTTCTCGACGACCTTGAGCAGATCAGGCATCACATCGGCATAGACGTTGGTGAACTCGGCGCCGGCCTCGATGTCGCGGCTGAGGGCATCGAGGTGCGGGTTGGTCTTGCGGAGCAGATCGGAGAGGTCGGCGAATCCTTGGCCGATTTCTTCACCCCGGCCGGACAGCGCAGTGTCGATGGCCCCGATGGTGGCGTTCAGCTTCTCCGGCTGCACCTCGGCGAGCACGTCGACCAGTCGCTGGTAGATGGTGTTCAGTTCCACCACGACGTGGTCGGTCTCGATCGTCGAGCCACCGGAAAGCCGCGCTTTGGACGGGTCCTCGGGGATCTCGAGGTTGACCGACTTCGCACCGAAGACCGTGTTGGACTTGATGTCCGCGTGAACGTTCGCCGGAATGTACTTCAGCTGGTCGGGGTTCATGTTCAGCTTCAGCGTCACGCCGTCGGCTGATTCACTGATGTCACCCACCCGGCCGACCACCACGCCGCGAAGCCGCACCTTGGCGTCGGGGTTCATGACCAGGCCGGCACGATCAGAGGTCAACGTCACCGGAACTGTCGAGGAGAAGCTGCCCAGGAACTGGAGACCGGCCAGCGCGCAGACGGCGATCAGCGCCACCACCATGGAGGTGGCCGCGAGCTTCTTGGCCCATTGGGGTCGTTCGATTCTCTGTGACATGGCTACCCCGAAAGGTTGAACTTTCCGTCGATGCCGTAGATCGCCAGTGAGGTCAGCAACGTGATGACCACGACGACCACGAGTGAGGCGCGCACCGCGTTACCGACCGCGATGCCGACCCCGACCGGTCCGCCGGAGGCGTTGAAGCCGTAGTAGGTGTGAATCATCATGACAGCCACGGCCATACAGATCGCCTGCACAAACGACCAGAGGATGTCGGTGGATATGAGGAATGTCGAGAAGTAATGGTCATAGACGCCCGAGGACTGCCCGTACAAGAAGACCGTTGCGAATCGGCTTGCCAGGAACGAGGCCACCGATGCCAGTGAGTACAGCGGGATGATCGCGATCAGTCCGGCGACGATGCGCGTGCTGACCAGGTACGGGATGGATGCGATGGACATCGCCTCGAGGGCGTCGATCTCTTCGCTGACCCGCATGGCG
This sequence comes from Williamsia sp. R60, assembly GCF_054063855.1. NCBI lineage: Bacteria > Bacillati > Actinomycetota > Actinomycetes > Mycobacteriales > Nocardiaceae > Williamsia > Williamsia sp. R60. The sequence continues at coordinate 325,922 of NZ_JBSSGR010000001.1, read as the reverse complement.
CCGAGCTGGGCCGTGGCACCGGCCCCGATCGTGGCGGCCAGACCGATGCCGGCGATGACCGGGACGGCGATACGGACATTGATGAACGCCGAGAAGAATCCGGTGAGGGCTTCGACACCGATGTTCGACAGCGAGCTGTAGCCCTGCACCGCGATGGTTCCGCCGGTGAACAGGGTGAGGAACCCGACGACGACAACGGTGCCGCCGATCATCGCGAGAGCGCCTGAACCCATGCTGATCTCGGCGATCAGCCGGAGCGTCTCCTTCTTGTAGCCGCGGACGGCACGGGGGATGCTGATCAGGCTGTCCCAGTAGAAGAACGCCTGGTCGCCGATTCGGTCCCAACCACCGCTGGCTCGTTTGAACGCCACGCGTGTTGAGCGTAGTCGGACGGTTTCCGGAAGAATCATCGCTGCTACCCTGCCGTCGCTTTGAGGCCCACGGCGGTGACGACCACGTTCACCACGAACAACGCCATGAATGAATAGACCACGGTTTCGTTGACCGCGTCACCGACGCCTTTGGCGCCACCGGCAACGTGCAGACCGCGGTAACAGCCGACGAGTCCGGCCGCGAGTCCGAAGAGCGCCGCCTTCACCATCGAGATCATCAGTTCCGGAAAACCGGTGAGCAGAGTGAGGTTCGCGATGAACGCACCCGGGTTCACGTCCTGGAGGTACACCGAGAAGACGAATCCACCGCCGATGCCGATGGTGCACACCAGGCTGTTGAGCAGGATGGCCACCATCGTGGAGGCGATCACGCGGGGAACGACGAGGCGGTGGATCGGGTCGATGCCCAGAACCTGGAGCGCGTCGATCTCTTCGCGGATCGTGCGGGCTCCGAGGTCGGCGCAGATGGCCGTGGCGCCAGCGCCTGCCACGATCAGCACGGTGACGATCGGGCCGATCTGGGTGATGGTGCCCAGTGCCGCGCCCGCGCCGGAGAGGTCCTGTGCGCCGAGCTCGCGAAGCAAGATGTTGAGGGTGAAACTCACCAGAACGGTGAACGGGATCGCCACGAGGACAGTGGGGACCATCGACACCCGGGCGATCGCCCACGACTGTTCGATTGTCTCGCGCCACTGGAACGGCGGGCGGAAGAGTTCACGTGCCGCGCTGACGCTCATCGCAACGAAATCGCCCACGCTCTCGAACGGGACAGCCAGTCTACGGTTCACCAACTCTCCTTTAACTGCGGCAAAGACCCGGATCGAACGAGGCTGCTCGATCATAACGTGTTCTAGTTCTGATGTGGAGGAATCGTCAGACTGTCAATTAGGAAGTTTTCCCCTTCGAAGCCATCCCCGACGCCTTCGTTTTATAACACGTTCCACCGGTTCGATCCGTGATGGATCACTGCAGTTCCGGGTGGTTCGTCGCGAACTTATCACATGTCCAGTTGCTCGAATCGGCTTATTCGAAGCGTTCACAGGGAGTGTCGAAACCCCCGGTCAAGAAGGTTTGCGGCGCTAACCGAACAGCGCTTTGCCGGCCGAGAACGTGGCGTCCGGATCGCGTCCGACGAAGTACTCGGACATCGTCTTGGAGAGATCCGATCGGTCCCAGGCGTCGCCGCCCGCCTCGAACGTCTGCTCCACCGTGGGCGCCGCCATCAGCGTGACCTTTGGACCGTAGACGACGAACACCTGACCATTGACCCCGTCGGAGTCCGGACCGGCAAGGTACTGCACGAGGGTGACCACATGGTCGGTCGACAGAGGATCGACGGTGCCGTCGGGCGCCTCACCGAAGGTGCCCTCGGTCATGGCCGTACGGGCACGGGGGCAGATGGCGTTGGAACGCACGCCATAGGCGGACAGTCCGCGCGCGGCCGTCAAGGTCAGCGAGGTGATACCGGCTTTTGCCGCACCGTAATTGGCCTGTCCGACAGGACCGGTCAGTCCGGCTTCGCTCGAGGTGTTGATCAGCCGGCCGAACACCGGCTCGCCGGTCTTCTTGGACTCACCGCGCCAGTACGCGCCTGCGTTGCGGCTCATCAGGAAGTGACCACGCAGGTGCACGCGGATCACCAGATCCCAGTCGTCGTCGGTCATGTTGAACAACATCTTGTCCCGAACGAGACCGGCGTTGTTCATCACGACGTGCAGGCCACCGTGTTCCTCGGTGGCGACCCGCATGATCTCGGTGGTCGTCGCAGAATCCGAGATGTCGCCGGCGACAGGAACTCCCACCCCGCCAGCGGCCTTGATCTCGTCGAGCACGTCGCTCTTGTCCAGGGCGCCGGCGAGGTCGTTCACGATCACCGTGGCGCCGAGTGCACCGAGGCCGATCGCCTCGGCGCGACCCAGGCCCGCACCAGCTCCGGTCACAACGACTACGCGACCATCCAGATCACTCACGAACGTCCTCCATCTCGGCGTTGCTGCGCGGGACCGCACTCACAGGCCGCGGTTCCCGGCTACGTCTGCTCGCAAATGTAGAACGTGTTCTCACTCTGTGCCAAATGTTTGAAGATATTCACAGGTTGCGAGCGATCCGACACCCGCCCGCAACCACCGGTCAATCCTCGATCGACAGAGCCGACTTGGGACAACTGCCGACCACCTGGCGCATCTCCTCGCGCCGCTCTTCGGGAACGTCCTCCTGAAGAATCACCAGGTAGTCGTCGTCGTCGAGATCGAAAACGTCCGGCGCCATCCCCACGCACACACCGTTGGACTCGCAGAGATCGAAATCGGCTTTGATCTTCATGAGATGAGTTTCCTTCCATCGCCTGGCCACGGTGGCCACTTGTTGACGGGCAGCCAACTTACAGGTTAGAACGTGTTATAGAAGAGTGCGACCGGATTGGTCCGGTCGGCTCCCACGCGCACCCGAAACCTTGGAGCACCGATGCGTATTGCCTACACCGACCAGCAACAGGAACTTCGGCGCGAACTCCGGGCGTACTTCTCCAAGTTGATCACGCCGGAGCGGCGAGCGGCACTCTCATCGACATCTGGCGAGTTCGGCGAGGGCAACGTCTACCGCGAGGTCGTCAGCGAGATGGGCCGCGACGGCTGGCTGGCGCTGGGCTGGCCCAAAGAGTACGGCGGCCAGGATCGTTCGATGATGGATCAGCTGATCTTCACCGACGAGGCGGCGATAGCCGGAGCACCGGTGCCGTTCCTGACCATCAACTCAGTAGCGCCGACGATCATGCATTTCGGCACCGAAGAGCAGAAGGCCAAGTACCTGCCGCCGATCGCGTCCGGCGACGTGCACTTCTCCATCGGCTACTCCGAACCTGGCGCAGGCACCGACCTCGCGTCGCTGCGCACCACCGCCGTCCGCGACGGCGATGACTTCGTCATCAACGGCCAGAAGATGTGGACCAGCCTCATCCAGTACGCCGACTACATCTGGCTGGCCTGCCGTACCGACCCGGAGGCGAAGAAGCACAAGGGCATCTCGATGCTCATCGTCCCGACCGACGTCGAGGGCTTCTCCTACACACCTGTGCACACCATGTCCGGTGTGGACACCAGCGCCACCTACTACGAGAACGTCCGGGTACCCGCCGACGCCCTGGTGGGTGAACTCAACGGCGGTTGGCCGCTGGTCACCAACCAGCTCAACAACGAACGGGTGTCACTCTGTAGCGCCGCGCCGATCCAGACCGCCTTGCGCGAGACGGTCGAATGGGCGCAGAACACCAAAGATGCTCGCGGCCAGCGGGTCATCGACAACGAGTGGGTGCAGATGAATCTCGCCAAGGTGCACGCCAAGGTGGAGTTCCTCAAGTTGATCAACTGGAACATCGCCTCCGAGGCCACCGGGGGCGGATCACCTTCGCCCGCGGACGCCTCGGCCACCAAGGTCTTCGGCACCGAGTTCGCCACCGAGGCCTACCGTTTGCTGATGGAGGTCCTGGGGCCTTCGGCGACACTGCGTCAGGGCAGCGCAGGCACACATCTGCGTGGTCGACTCGAACGTTTCCACCGCTCATCGCTGATCCTGACCTTCGGCGGCGGCACCAACGAGATCCAGCGCGACATCATCGCGATGCTCGCCCTCGGCCAGCCCCCCGCCCGCCGCTGACCGGTCCGGATCGCCACCGAACCGACCCTGGCAGGCACCACTTCCGGCGGCGCCACCGTCTCACCGAGGAATCAGGAAGCACACCATGGATTTTCATCGCAGTGAACAGACCACCGATCTCGCCGGGCTCACCCGCGACATCGCCAAGAAGCTGGTGACCACCGACCGCCTCGTCCAACTGCAGGGTGACACCTCGGCTGGGGCCACCACGGTCGCCTTCGACCGAGAGTTGTGGTCGCAGCTGGCGTCGTCCGGGCTCCTCGGGGTCGAACTCGCCGAAGAGGTCAGTGGCGCGGGGCTCACCATCGTCGACAACGTGGCGGTGGCCGAGGAACTCGGCAGAGTCCTGGCCCCGGTTCCGTTCGGTCCGGTTGCCATCGCCGCGATCCCCGCCGTCGCCGAGTTCGGAACCGACGCCCTCAAGCAGCAGTGGCTGTCGGATCTGGTGGCGGGTCAGAAGCTGATCACGGTGGCGCTCGACGAGGATCTCGCCGACGACCCACTCGAGCCGGTCGCCACGGCCACCGCCGAGGGCGACGACTGGATTCTTCGAGGCCTCAAAGTGAATGTGCCGTACGCCGAGGTCGCCGATGCCGTGGTGGTCAACGCTCAGGGCCCCGATGGGGTTTCGGTGTTCGTGGTGGATGCCACGACCCCGGGTGTCACCATCACACCCACCCCGTCCACCGGGTTGACGCCCAGTGCTGCAGTGGAACTCGACGGGGTTCGGGTCGACCGCTCCCGCGTGCTCGGATCCGCCGGCACCGCTGCGGTCGCCTTTCTCCGCGACCGGATGACGCTGGCCCTGTGTGCCGAACAAACCGGGGTGCTCGAACGGGCTCTGGAACTCACGGCGGACTACGGTCGCGAGCGGGAACAGTTCGGCCGGGCGATCGGATCGTTCCAGGCTGTCGCGCAGCGGCTCGCCGACGCCTACATCGACGTCCGTGGACTCAAGCTGACCACCCTGCAAGCCGCCTGGATGGTGTCCGAACACCTCGAAGCGGGCAAAGAGCTTGCCACGGCCAAGTTCTGGGCCGCCGATGCCGGCCACCGGGTGGCACACACAGCTGTCCACGTGCACGGTGGCGTCGGTATCGATGTCGACCATCCGCTGCACCGCTACTTCCTGCACGCCAAGCAGAACGAGTTCGCGCTCGGATCGGCGCCTGTCCAATTGCGGCGCATCGGCGCGGCTCTGGCCGCCGAACCCGCCTGAGACGATGGCAGATGGTCCCGGCACGGTAGGGGAAATGCTGGCGCCGCTCGCGAACGTCGACGATGCGGGGCTGTACTTCGAGAACGAATTCATCAGTTGGCGTGACCATCTGCGCCTGTCTGCGGCAAGGGCGGCCGCGCTCGACGGGTTGCTCGATCCGGGTAAGCCACGGCATGTTGCGCTCCTGCTCGAGAACATCCCCGAGTTCAGCTACCTGCTCGCAGCAGCTGTGATGGGCGAGATCGTGATCGTGGGCCTAAATCCCACTCGGCGCGGAGCCGCATTGGCCGGGGACATCGCCACCGCGGACTGTCAGGTTGTCATCGTCGAGGACGCGACCGCGGGCCTGCTGGCCGATGTCGATCTGGACGGAGTTCACGTTCTGGACGTCGACTCCCCGCAGTGGCCCCAGCTGCTCGAGCCCCACCTGGATGCACCCGTGACGTTCAGCGACTGCGACCCCGACACAGTGCTCATGCTCATCTTCACCTCCGGGACCAGCGGGGACCCCAAAGCGGTGCAGTGCAGTCACCGCAAGTTCGCCGTCGGCGGTTCCATGTTGTCCGCCAGGTTCGAATTGGGACCGAAAGACGTTGCCTATCTGTCCATGCCGATGTTCCACTCGAACGCGATCATCGCAGGGTGGATGGTCGCGGTGGCGGGCGGATCGTCGGTTGCCCTGCGTCGACGGTTCTCGGCCAGTGCGTTCCTGGACGACATCCGCCGCTTCGGCGCGACCTACGCGAACTATGTGGGCAAACCACTGTCGTACGTCCTGGCGACCGAACCGCGTTCTGACGACAAAGAGAATTCGCTCCGAATCCTGTACGGCAACGAGGCGTCGCCTGCTGACATCACAGCGGTGACAGAGCGTTTCGACGTCACGGTGATCGATGGGTTCGGTTCCACCGAGGGCGGGGTCTCGATCACCCGTACCCCTGACACTCCGCCCGAGGCGCTCGGGCCCCTGGTCCCGCCCACCGAGGTTCGGCACCCCGACACAGGCAAGGTATGCGAGACAGCACGCTTCGGTGAGCACGGTGAGCTGCTGAACCCGGGCGAAGCCGTCGGAGAGATCGTCAACAGCTCAGGTGGCGGACTGTTCACCGGCTACTACCGAAATCCCGACGCCGACGCCGAACGCATGCGCGACGGCATCTATCACACCGGCGACCTCGGTTACGTCGACGACCGGGGATACGTGTACTTCGCAGGGCGACTGGGTGATTGGGTCCGCGTGGACGGCGAGAACATGGGCACCGGCCCGATTGAACGGGTACTGCTACGCCACGAATCGATCGCCATGGCCGCCGTGTACGGCGTGCGGGCCGACGTCGGTGACGAACTCGCGGCGGCGCTGGTGGCGCCGGGACTCACCGCCGACCAGTTGACCGGTTTTCTGGCCACACAGTCAGACCTCGGCCCCAAGCAGTGGCCCACCCGCGTTCGGTTGGTCGACGACCTTCCCCGCACCGACACCTTCAAGATCCTCAAGCGCACGTTGGCCTCCGACGATGCACCCCCCACCTGGGTGCGCGAAGGCCGTGATCTCAAGTACGTCGCCGCCAACCCCCGATAGTGGTGGGTTCGGGTGAGCATTTGCCCAGGTGGGCCTCACCCGAAGCCACCATCATCGGCTAGCTGCGGGTGACTCGCTCGAGATACTTGGATCGCTTGTCCTGGTCGTAGGCCATGAACATGGAATCGAAACCGAAGCGTCGACCGTAGATGTTCTTGAGGAACCTCGGGGTCACCATCCACCCCAGGGTGGCCATGCTCTGCTTCGGGATCACCACGCGGTCGCGGCTGGTCTCGATGCTCTGGACTATCTGGCGCGCAACGTCATCGGGCTCGATGGGCGGCATCAGGGCGGTGGTCTGCAACCCGTCGATGAGGCCGGTCTTGGTGAAGTTCGGCATCACCGTGAGCACCCGGACGCCCTGCATGCTCAATTCCCCGTCGAGGGCCTCGGAGAACGCGATGACGCCGGCCTTGGCGGCGCTGTAGATGCTGAGTCCGGGCAGCGGCACCAATCCGGCAACCGACGCCACGTTGACGATCTGGCCGTCGCCGCGCTCGACCATCCGGCGCGCCGCGAGTCGGCTACCGCGGACCACGGCGAGTAGATCGATCTCGAAGTTGCGCTTGATCAGCGAGTCGGAGAACTCCAGAAACGGGCCGGTGGGCATGATGCCGGCGTTGTTGATCAGCACGTCGAACCGGCCGAACTCCTTGTCGACCCGGTCGAGGAATGCGGCGAACGATTCGTCGCTGGTGACGTCGAGCGGGTAACCCTCGCAGCCGAGGTTTGCCGCCGCCTTGCCGACGACCTCCTCGTCGATGTCACCAAGGACAACCCTGGCCCCGCGTTCCTGCAGCAGTTCTGCCGTGGCGAGACCGATTCCCCGGCCACCGCCCGTGATCACGACAACCTTGTCGCGCAACGTGATCGCGCGACCGGTACGACCGCGTTTCACCGACACCATTCGCTGGATGGGACTGCCCATGATCTCCTCAATTCATCTGCTGACGGCCGCGACTCATCACCTGGTCGCGTGCCGCGGCCACCTGGGCCGGGTCGAAACTTGCCATCCACGCCGCCGAGTTGCGTTCCTCGGTGGCCAGCTGGGCGTCGAGTTCGTGTTGCTGCGCTTCGCGATACGACGAGAGAAGCGCCGACACCGCACGCTGGTTGTTGTTGCCGATGTCGGCCGCGAGCGACAACGCGGACGACATCAGGTCTTCGTGTGCGACCACCTCGGTGACCAGACCGACCCGCAGGGCCGTCGGTGCGTCGACGAAGTTGCCGCTCAGGCTCATTCGGCGGGCGAAGCCCCAGCCCACCGCGGCGGGCAGCCGAGCGGTCAGGCCCCAGGCGGGCATCATCCCGACTCGAGCATGCGTGTCGGCGAACCTGGCACGCTCGGAGGCGACGAGGATGTCGCACGCAAGTGCGAGTTCGAGGCCGCCGGTGACGGTGGCGCCGTTGATCGCGCCGATGACGGGTTTGCGTAGCGGTATCCACGGAAATCCCAGTGGCACGCCAGGAACGTTGACCTCGTCCCAGCCGCCCTCGGTACCGAGCATCCGGAGATCGACACCGGCACAGAATGCCGGGTCGGCACCGGTGAGCACAACGGCGCGCACGGAATCGTCGGCGTCTGCGTCGGCAAGTGCTTCACGGAGTGCCACGATCAACGTCCCGGTCAGCGCATTGCGCGCGTCAGGCCGGTTGAGTGTGATCAGCGCTGTGGCGCCGGACTCGGTCTCGACGCGCTCGGAGAGCACCAGCGGTGAATCCTGTGCAGCCATGGTTGTGCCTCCTGCGCCGACAACTCCCGGAACTCGGTGAGCCGATGGCTGGAACCATATCTGATCACACCCGTCCCCAGAAAAGGGTCGGCGTCCTCACCCCGACCTCAGGTCGCACTTCCGCACATATGCGCAGGTCAGTGATGGCCGCGGAGAGATTCGCGAAGGTCAGACTCGGCCCAGCAGCTCGAGGGTGCGGGTATCGGGTTCTCCACCGAAGTACTTGTGCAGGACCGCCGTGAAGACGTCGTTAGTACCGCTTGCCTGAGCGAACAGGGTCATGGACGAACGCAGTTTCAGGTTGTCCGGGTGGCCGAAGATCTCCTCGGCGGACCGCCCGTCGATGTCGGCGACCAACTGGGTGCATTCGTACAGACGCGGTCCGAGCACCTCGTCCGCGAGGTATGCCCGCGCCTCGCGCAGATCGGCGATGGCGTAGTGCTTTGCGGTGGCACTGTGCGCGAGCCCGTCGATCTGGGGGAAGACGAACCACATCCAGTGTGTGCGTTTACGCCCCGACCGCAATTCCTCGACCACCTGGTCGTAGACAGGCTCCTGGGCTTCGATGAAACGGCTCAGATCGGCGTCACGGGTCATGGACTCACCTCTCGTCGGATGTCGAAGGGGCGACTCTCGCTCCATGAGATGGATGCGCGAATCGCCCCTTCGGCAAACGTCTGCGGTTCGGTCAGTGGCGGGCCTTCTCCAGACGGTCGACGGCGGCGTCGTACTCGTCGACGAGGCCCTTGATCAGTTCTTCGGTCGGGGTGATGGCATTCATCCGGCCGACGATCTGGCCCGCGGGCATGGCGACGACACCGGGGTCGTCGGCACCCGAGATCCGGGCGTGTGCCTCGGCCACCAAGATGTTCTGCAGCGGCATGGGCAACGGCTCGGGCGCGTTCTCGGCATCCCAGGCGTCGGTCCACTTCGTCTTGAGCAGTCGAGCGGGCTTGCCCGAGTAGATGCGGCGGCGCACGGTGTCGCGTGACGTCGCGTTCAGGATCGCCTGCTGGATCACCGACGGCCCGGCGCCCCGCACGCCGAGCTGGTACTCCGCGGCGGTCAACCAGTAGGTGCCCATCCACACCCCGGTGGCGCCCATGGCCAGCGCGGCAGCGATCTGACGACCGCTGCCGACCCCTCCGGCTGCCAACACGTGCGCCGCATCCCCTACGGCGTCAACGATTTCTGGCCACAACACCATGGACGTCACCTCGCCGGTGTGACCGCCCGCCTCGTGCCCTTGCGCGATCACCAGGTCGACCCCGGCCGAGACATGGCGCAGGGCATGCTCTTTGGCGCCGGCGAGCGCGGCGACTTTCACCCCGTGGGAGTGCACATTCGAGATGACATCCTCGGGCGGCGAGCCCAGCGCATTGGCGATGAGCTTGATCTGCCCGTACTTGTCGGCATGCGTCATAGCGACATCGACGTGCGAACGCGCCACCGAATGCAGCCAGCCCAGAACGCCTGCACTCACCCGGTCACCGTCCGGCAACGGGGGCACGCCCAGATCGTCCAGAGTGCGCTCGACGAATGCACGATGCTCCGGCGGGATCATGGAATCGAGGTCGACTTGCGACCCCTCGGTGGGGATCTTCGCCGGCATCACCACATCTACGCCGAACGGTTTGCCGTCGGTGTTCTCGCGCATCCAGTCCAGGGTGGCGTCGAGTTCTTCCGCCTCGTTGAACCGGACGCAACCGAGCACGCCCATTCCGCCGGCCCGGCTGATCGCAGCGGCGACATGCTCCGACGGTGTGAAACCGAAGATCGGGTATTCGATCCCGAACTCGTCTGACAGGGAGGTACGCACCGGTTAGGCCTTTCGTGAAGAAGTGGAGAGGTTTTCGTCGGCAGGTCGCGACTCGGTGATCTCGGTACCCCACCGGTAGTTCGGCTTTCCGGCGGGCGACCGCTTGATCTCGTCGACGAACCACACCGAGCGCGGGCATTTGTACCCGGCGATGTCCTGGCGGGCGATCTTGTTGATGTCTTCGAGCGGCGGGCGAACGCCGTCGCGGGTGGCCACCACCGCGGCGACCCGCTGCCCGTACCGTTCGTCGGGCACACCCACCACAACGGTGTCGAAGACGTCGGGGTGGGCCTTGAGGGCCGATTCGACCTCTTCTGGATGGATCTTCTCGCCACCGGAGTTGATGCACACCGACCCGCGGCCGAGCATCGTCACGGTGCCGTCGTCCTCCACACGGGCCTGGTCACCCGGAATGGAGTACCGGACACCGTTGTAGACCTTGAACGTCTTGTCCGACTTCACCGGATCGTTGTAGTACCGCAGCGGGATGTGCCCGGTTCGGGCCAGGATGCCGATCTCGCCACTGCCGGGTTCGATGATCGAACCGTCCTCGCGCAGAACAACTGTCGACAGGTCGGCCTTGACGCGCGGACCGCCGCCGCTGTGTGAGGTCTCCTTGGAGATGATCCCCATTCCCGAGAACCCGGTCTCCGACGATCCGATCGCGTCGATGATGATCGCATTCGGGAACTTGTCGATGAACTGATCCTTGACCGATGCCGAGAACAACGCGGCCGACGATGCCACCGACACCACCGAGCTGAGGTCGTAGTCCTTCTCGCCGAGAGCGTCGATCATGGGGCGTCCCATGGCATCTCCGGTGATGAAGATGACGTTCACCTTGTGGCGTTCGACGATCTCCCAGGTCTGGTGCGCCCCGAACTCCGGGTAGACGATTGCCTTGCCGCCACCGAACAGCGCCTGGAACACAGCCCATTGGGACCCACCGTGGATGAACGGCGGGATCGGGAATCGGACGAGCTGCCCACCTTCGGCACCCGTCTTCGCGAAGTGCCACTCGTCGTTGATCGGTTCACCGGAGTACCAGTCGATCCCACCACCGAGCACCCGGAACACGTCCTCCTGGCGCCAGACGACCCCTTTGGGGTTGCCGGTGGTTCCGCCGGTGTAGAGCATGTAGATGTCGTCGTCCGACCGCGCCTCGAAGTCGCGCTCGGTTCCGCCGTCGGCAACCGCCTTCTCATAGGGCAGCCCGTCGACGGCGGAGATGTCGAGATCTGACCCGTCTTCGATGACGATGACGGCCCGCAGCTTCGGCGCCTTCGACAACACGTTCGCCACCTTGTCGACGTACTGGCGCTCGACGATGAGCACCTTGGTGTCGGAGTCGGTGAGGATGTGTTCGAGTTCGCTCTCGACGTACCGGAAGTTGACGTTGACCATCACGGCCCTCGCCTTGAAGATCGCGACCATCGACTCGACGGCCTCGATACCGTTTCTGCTGTACAGGCCCACCGACTCGCCGGGTGCCACCCCGAGCGCCCGAAGGGTGTGCGCCAGCCCGTTGGCCCGCTGTTCCAGTTCTGTGTAGGTCTCGCTGCGGCCGTCGGTCTCGAGAGCCACGCGGTCGCCCATCAGGTCGACGGCATGCTCGATCAGGTCGGCGATGTTGTAAGCCATACCCCCAAAACTAGAACGTGTTACCGTTCGGTGGCAAGGCCGGGGCGAGATCCGCATCACACGGCCTTCGTCACGTCGTCATGCCATCGTTCAGGAGCCCAGATGTCTGATTCCGCCCCCCACTGTCTCGTCGAGAAGCGCGATCACACGTTGATCGTCACGATGAACAGGCCCGAAGTCCGCAACGCCCTGTCGGGTGACATGTTGGCCATCATGGGAGAGGCCTGGGACCAGGCCGATGAGGACAACGAGATCCGAACCGTGATCCTGACCGGCGCGGGTGGCTACTTCTGTGCCGGCGCCGACCTGAAGAACATGAACAAGTCCGCCCCCGGTGACTCGTTCAAGAGCGGCGGCTTCAATCCGAACATGCTCGACTCCCTGCTCAAGGGCCGAAGGGTGACCAAGCCCGTCATCGCGGCCGTCGAGGGCCCCGCGATCGCCGGTGGCACCGAGATCCTGCAGGGCACCGACATCCGGGTTGCCGGCGAGAGCGCGAAATTCGGTGTGTCCGAGGCCAAATGGGGCCTGTACCCACTCGGCGGAAGTGCAGTTCGCCTGGTCCGGCAGATCCCGTACACCGTCGCCGCCGAGATACTGCTCACCGGCCGGCACATCACCGCCCAGGAAGCGCTGGACTACGGGCTGATCGGCCACGTGGTGCCCGATGGCACCGCACTCGACAAAGCCCTCGACATCGCCGCGCAGATCGCCGCGAACGGGCCACTCGCCGTGCAGGCAATCCTCAAGGCCATCCGCGACACCGAGGGCATGCACGAGAAGGACGCGTTCAAGATCGACGCCGAACTCGGCGTCAAGGTGTTCATGAGCAAGGACGCCAAGATCGGGCCGAAAGCGTTCGCGGAGAAGCGAACCCCCGAGTTCACCGGCCAGTAGCGATACCTGCCGCGGTGGTCGCGTCCAGTCCGTTCAGCCCGTAACAGACGAACTCGACCACCGTCTCGGCGGTGGCATCGATGTCGACCACCGCACTGTTGTCCAAGATGATCGGCAGAACCGCGCCCATCAGGCACGACAGCACCGCTTCGCCTGCGATGTCGATGTCGAGTCCGTCCCGGAGATAGCCGTCCTCGATGCCGTGGCGGATGTACTGCCCACACAGATGTCCCAGTTGGGCATAGCTGCCTGCCAACGTCTCCATCGCAGCCGAGTCGATGCCCGGGGCCTCCATGGCGAGGAACGTCAAGACGTGGGGGCGCTCGAGCGCATACTCGAGCAGACGTCCGACCAGCTCACCGAGCCCGGTGACGAACTCTTCGCGCGTGCGCGGGCGCGGACGGTGCAACTCGGCCACGGCGACCATCTCGGCGAGTTCGCGTGACAGCAATGCATCGAGAGCGTCGCGCTTGTTGTCGAAGTAGTTGTAGAAAGTGCCGTGGCTGCAACCGATCCGGGCAACTATCTCAGCGACCCCGACATCGCTGTATCCCCGCTCGACGAACGTCTCCAGTGCCGCGTCCAGCAGTTGGATCCGACGCTTCCGGGTGCGTCGGGTATCCGACCGCACCGTAGGCTGCACCACTGTTTCATCCAGCCTTTCTATCGTTTCAGTATTCCGTGCAGAGCAATTTCGGCTGCGCCGTCGACGTACCGGCCGCGTTGTGCCACATCGATGCCGCGACGCAGCGACATCACGACGCCGGGGAGCGACATCATCATCAACATCCGGGCGACCACCGGCTTCTGAGCCGTGGACAACACCAGCCAACCGTGCTCGATCGCCTGCGTGAGCGATTGCAGTACAACGGCATTCAGCATTCCCTCGAGGCCGACGACCCTGGCCTTGAGTTCTTTGTCGATGGCGCTGGCCTGCACCCCGATCAGCTTCAGCATCGCGGGATCTTCGTCGATGAGGTCGTACAGCCGATCGGCGATGATCTGGAACCGTCGGAGCAGCTCGGTCGGAGAGGTCGGCTCGTCCTGGAGCATCGAGTACGGATCCACCGAGTGGAACAACCGCTCGACCGCCCAATCGAACACGTGGTCCAGCAGTTCACGTTTGCTGCTCACGTACCGATAGACGGTGCCCTGACCGATACCCGCTTCCTGCGCGATCTCGGCGATACTCGTGCCCTCGTAGCCGCGCTCGGTCAGCACCCGGAAAGCAGCTTCGATGATCTGGGTACGCCGCTGATCGGCCAAACCTGCGACCTTGGGGCGCCCTCTGGATCTACGTACTGGAGCGTCAGCGTTCATGGACGTGGTTCAGGCCCGCACGACTCGACTGCCGAGGAATCCGACGTATGCGGCCAACCCGACCAAACCGTAAACGCGGGACCGGCTGTCGGAGATGGCGAGGCCGATCAGCGTCTCGCTTGCACCATTCGCGTAAATCCATTCACGCGTGTTCTCGGGAAATGCAGGCTTTGTGATCGATTCGAAAGCCTGCGGAACAACAAAGTGCGCCAAACCGGTACCGGCGATTCCGAAACCGATCAACTTCGGCAACACCGACGTCGTCGTCTTTCCGGTCTTGTAGGCGGTTTTCGCCGTCACCACCGCCGGGCTCTTAGACGCAACGGCCGCAACCACATGCGCCGCCTTCGACTTCTTGCTCCGCTGATTTTCAACAATTTTCAATTGCCGCACCTTTCGTCGCGATCACAGTATCTAAGCCTCTCTATCGCTCACCGGAGACGTGGCGCTACACACATGTACTTTTGTCTCTCAAATACGTCGCCGTCGATCGGCAACCTGGCATCGGGCCGTAAAATGCCCGGTCAGAAAAATACGCGATGTCGCATTGTCACCCCGATTTCGGCGGGCCGGCAATAGGCCCTGCGAAAATCAGCGCAGGACCGCCTGGCTCACGCCCCGTTGATGTCGAGCAACTGTGCCATCGCGCCGGCGCGAGCATGGTCGGGCAGGCCGGCCAGGGCACCGAGGAGGGCGTGCTCGGCCATCTGCCGGACGTCGCTTGCGGAGATGTCCTCACTCGCCAGCCATGCGTGACACGCGGACCTCAGCATCACCAGCCAGCTGTGCACGGCGATGCGCAGGAGCTCGGGGTGGTCGCGTCCGGGATCGATCACGGCCAGTATTCGATCCTCCTGCCCCCTGGTCGCTTTCTCGATCAGCTCGATCACCGCGGGATCCGAACTCGCCGCCCCCGAATAGATGGCCTGGGAGCCATGCCGATTGGCTCGGCAACTCGCCAGATAGGCGTCGATTCCGTGGCGGAGTTGCTCAAGGAGCGGCAGCTGCGGATCGGGTGCGGTGTCGGCAAGCATCCGCTCGGTGGCGCGTCGAACCAGCTCGGCAAAGAAGGCACGCTTGGTCGGGAAGTAGTGGTAGAGCAACCCGCGGGAGACACCCGCCAGCTCCGCGACCCGTTCGATGTGGACGTCGTCGTAGTGCTGCTCGGCAAACAACTCGGCGCCGAGGTCGAGTAGTTGGGCACGCCGCTGTTGCGGCGTCATCCGCGTTCTCACACCCATGCAGCCGAATACTACTTGACACGGGTTCAATAGCGGACCACCATGGCTATTGGATTTTGATTCAATAGGGGGCGGACATGGTGACCAGCACCGATCTCGGCACGCTGAACGATTTGGTGGGGCCCAACACGTGGGCAGATCAATTCCCGCATCCCCCGGGCCGACTGCCCGTGGTCGGCGATCTTCGTTCGGTCGACCCCGAGGGTCCCGTCGTCAGCATGCTCGACTGGCCCGCCGAGGTGTGGCCGATCGCGCAGTTCCGGGTCTTCCGCCACCGCTTTGTCATGGTCGGGTCCGCCGAACTCACCAAGGAGCTGTGCGACGAATCCCGGTTCGAGAAGGTACTCACGCCGGCAATCGCAGCGCTTCGAGATTTCGCCGGCGACGGATTGTTCACGGCGGCAACCGATGAGCCCAGCTGGCGTCTGGCACACGACCTCCTGATGCCCGCATTCAGCAAGACCGCCATGCAGAACTACCACCCGCTGATGGTGTCGGCCATCGACGAACTCTTCGACTTCTGGGAAGGTCGGGGCGACATCATCGACGTCGCCCCGGACATGACCCGCCTGACGCTCGAAACGATCAGCCGAGCCGCATTCGGCAAAGACCTCGGCTCATTCGAACGCGAAACCCCTCACGACTTCGTGTTGGCCATGGTCGCCGGCCTCAAGACCGGCAGGCGCACGGGCGGGTTGTCGGGGCTACCGGGATCCAAACCGATTGTCTCGCTGCTCCATCGGGCGAACGCACGGCACAAACGTTATGTCGACGCCATGCTCGACGACCTCATCGCCGAACGCCGCAGCCGCGCCGACGAAGGCGAGGTAGATCTGCTGGCGATCATGTTGCGTGCCAACCGCGATCGAGGCGAGACCGCACTCGACGACGAGAACATCCGCCACCAGATCGTCACATTCTTGGTGGCTGGTCACGAAACCACCTCGGGAACATTGTCTTTCGCACTGCACTACCTGGCCCGAGATCGCGAGCTCCTCGAGCGCGCACAGGCCGAGGTCGACGAGATCCTCGGCGACAGTGAAGCCGTGCCCGAGTTCGCGCAGGTCGCCAAGTTCCGTTTCGTCCGGCGGGTGGTCGACGAAGCCTTGCGATTGTGGCCGACGGCTCCGGGGTTCACCCGCGGGCCGATCGAGCCAACGGTTGTCGGCGGCAGGTACGAGATGTCGCCCGGCGACTGGGCCGTGGTCCACCTGCCCAAGGTGCATCGCGACCCCGAGGTCTGGACCGACCCACTGGGTTTCGACCCCGACAGGTTCGCGGCCTCCGAGGTCAAGAAGCGTCCCGCCCACTCTTACAAACCGTTCGGCACCGGCGAACGTGCCTGCATCGGAAGGCAGTTCGCCCTCCACGAGTCGGTCCTGATGCTCGCGCGATTCATCGCACGATACGACTTCGAACCCGCCGACCCCGACTACGAGTTGTCGATCACCGAACGCCTCACCCTCATGCCCGACGGTCTGCGCCTGCGTATCCGTCGTCGCTGACGCCCCCTTTCAACCTCGCACCGTTTCAATCCTCGCGCACCGGTTCAAACCAGCGCGCGATACACGAGACCGTGCGAGAGGAATCTCCACAGCCACCGGGTTATCCACAGAAGGTGGCATCGAGGAGCACCCCGGTCCACCGCGGCACGTCACGCTGGTGTCATGGACACAACTCGATGGCATGGCGCGGTCACCCGCGGTGAGCTGATGGGGCTCGGGTACACGCCGAGCGAGATACGAAGCGCATTACGGGCCGGCATCGTCTATGCGCTCGCGCCTGGGATCTTCGCGCTTCCGACGCTGCGGGCACTGCCGCGCGAAGAACAACACCGGGAATTCTCGTGCGCGGTGGCCCGCCGGCTCGATCACCGGTATGTCCTCGGTGGGCACTCGGCCGCCGTGCTGCACGGGCTGCCGCTGTGGGAGGTGGACACGAGTATTGTCCATCTATCCTTGCCGACGGGTAATTCGCATTCGGGCTCACGCACGTCCAACCACGTTCGTGTGCAACGGGATGCGCGCCCATCCGCGGTGATGCATGTGAACGGAATACCGGTGGCGACGCCCGCACGCGCTGTTGTCGATCTCGCCCGGCGGGCGTCGTTTGCCTCTGCTGTCGTCACCGGGGACGCGGCGCTGCATCGTGGCTTGTGCACGAAGGCTGATCTGGAGGCCGAGCTCGATCTCATCGTCGGATCTCCTGGGTACCCGCAAGCCTGCCGAGCGGTGGCGATGATGGACGGCCTCGCCGAATCCCCACTGGAGAGTCGTAGCCGGGTCGACATCTTCGACGGCGGACTGCCGAAGCCGACACTGCAGCTGGAGATCGTCGACGCCAGGGGCGGCTTTGTCGCACGGGTCGACTTCGCATGGCCCGAGCAGCGAGTTGTCGGCGAGGCCGACGGGCTGGTCAAGTACAACCACGACGACCTCAAGGCGGTACTTCGGCGCGAGAAGTACCGAACCGACAGGATCATCGAGCAAGGCTGGCGCGTGGTCCGGTGGTCGTCTGCCGATCTGGCAACGCCCGGTCTTGTCGTGGGACGGCTTCGAGCAGCTCTCAGCAGACCGCGCGCAGCGTAGTCACGACTGGCGCACCGCCGTGAGCCTCGCGCGCCGGATTGAACCAGTGCGCGAGACTCGAACCCGTGCGTCACCCGTGCGCGGCGAAATTAGAACATGTTCACTCAAACGAGGGTGCCCAGCCGAGTGATCTGGTCGACGTCGCGGGTGGTGACCATCAGCATGCTGACGCCGGCTTGTTCCCACCGTTTGATCTGCGACCGCACCTCGTCTTCATCGCCGACGATCAACGTCTCGAGGACCATCTCGTCGGGAACCGCGGCGATGGCCTCTTCCTTGGCTCCGGACAGGAACTTCTCCCCGATGTCCCGGACCACGTCTTCGTAGCCCATCCGCTTGTAGACCTCGGCGTGGAAGTTCTGTTCCTTGGCGCCCATGCCGCCCACGTACAGCGCCGTCGACGGCCGGTAGGCGTCGATCACCGCGGCCGGGTTGTCGGTGATTTCGACCTGCACGGTGGCCGCGACCTCGAAGGTGTCGCGGGTGCGCCGCGCCCCCGCCCGTGCGAAGCCCTCGGCCAGCCACTGTTCGTACATGTCCGACAGCCGCGGGGTGTAGTAGATGGCCAGCCAACCGTCGGCTATCTCCGCCGACAACGCCACGTTCTTGGGCCCCTCTGCCCCGAGCCAGATCGGCAGGTCACTGCGCAGAGGATGGGTGATCGGCTTGAGCGATTTCCCGAGTCCGGTCGAGCCCGGCGCATCGGACGGGTACGGCAGCGGATAGTGCGGCCCGGGGTTGGTCACGCGGTCTTCACGAGCGAGCACGTCACGAATCACCTGCACGTACTCGCGGGTGCGCGCGAGTGGTTTGGCGAACGGCTCGCCGTACCACCCCTCGACCACCTGCGGACCCGACACACCCAGTCCGAGGATGTGCCTGCCGCCCGAGAGATGGTCGAGCGTCAGCGCGTGCATGGCGGCCGATGTCGGTGGCCGCGCCGACAGCTGCGCGATGCCGGTACCGAGCTTGATGGTGGACGTCTGCGACCCCCACCACGCCAGCGGCGTGTAGGCATCCGAACCCCACGACTCAGCGGTGAACACCGCCTCGTATCCGGCGGCCTCCGCCGCGGCGATGAGAGCCGGCGCGTCCGGGATCGGCGCGGCCCCCCAGTACCCCAATTGCAGACCGAGCTTCATGGCCGCGACCTCCTGTTCGGTCAACTCCTTGCGAGAATAACTAGAACCTGTTCTACTCGATTCCGTGAGCGTGAACCAGATATCTGCCGGATTCGCAGCCCTAGTCGCCCCGATCGAAGATCCAGACGATCCAGTTCTGTCCGCACCGTTGAGCAACTCCTTTGATTACACCCGGTCCCTCGGGCCGGTACTCGGGCGGTTCGCCCAGGGGTTGCTCGACGGCAAGGTCATCGGTGGTCGAGCCGCCGACGGGACCGTCTACGTACCCCCGGTCGAGTTCGACCCCGGTACGCACAAACGGATCGAAGACTTCGTCGAGGTGTCGCCGACCGGAACCGTGAAGTCATGGACCTGGATGGCCGAACCGTTTGAGGGACAACCTCTTTCCAAGCCCTTCGGATGGGCTCTGATCCAGCTCGACGGAGCGGACACCAGCCTGCTCCATGCAGTCGCCGTCGACTCCCCCGACGAACTGAGCACCGGGATGCGGGTGCACGCCGTCTGGAACACCGAGCGCACCGGCCGCATCGACGACATCGCGCACTTCGCCCCCGGCGAGGAGGTGGCATCGGTACCGGACAACACCGCCGAGGTGCCCCACCCCGGCGTGATGATCACCACGCCGATCGCCCTGACCATGAACCACACCGCCTCGATCGAAGAGACCTGGTATCTGCAGGGACTCAAAGAGGGCAAGCTGTACGGCGGCCGCACCGGTCCCGACGCGCCAGTGTACTTCCCGCCCCGCGGCGCCGACCCCACCGACGGCAACCCGACCGGCGAGGTCGTCGAGGTGTCGGACAAGGGCACCGTCACCACGTTCTGCATCGTCAACGTGCCGTTCCTCGGTCAGCAGATCAAACCGCCGTACGTTGCCGCCTACGTTCTCCTCGACGGTTCGGACATCCCGTTCCTGCACCTGATCCTCGACATCGAGGCCAGCGAGGTGCACATGGGTCTTCGTGTGGAAGCCGTGTGGCGACCACGCGAGGAATGGGACTACACGTTGCGAAACATCAGCCACTTCCGGCCGACGGGCGAACCCGACGCCGACTACGACTCGTACAAGGACCACCTGTGAGCAGCACATACCGCGACATGCCGCCGATCGCAGTGATCGGATTCGCGCACAGTCCACACGTCGACGAGACATTCGGCACCACCAACGGCGTCGAGATGCTGGTGCCCTGTTTCCAGAAGCTCTACGCCGAGCTGGGCATCACCCGCACCGACATCGACTTCTGGTGCTCGGGGTCTTCGGATTACCTTGCCGGACGCGCTTTCTCGTTCATCTCCGCGATCGACTCGATCGGGGCCGTTCCGCCGATCAACGAATCGCACGTCGAGATGGACGCCGCGTGGGCTCTGTACGAGGCATGGGTGAAGATCGCCACCGGCGAGGTGGATGTGGCACTGGCCTACGGATTCGGCAAGCCCTCGGCATCACACACCGACCAGGTGCTGGCGTTGCAGACAGACCCGCACACCGTCGCCCCGCTGTGGCCGGACGCCCGTTCGCTCGCAGCCCTGCAGGCCCGCGCGGGCCTCGACTCGGGAGCATGGACCGAAGCGGACATGGCGGCTGTGGCCGCGCGTGGCACCGACCGCTCGGTGGAGGACCTGCTGGCGTCCGATTACGTCTCCGATCCCCTTCGGGCACATGATGTCTGCCGCTACACCGACGGCGCCGCTGCGATCATCCTCGCCAGCGAACACCGCGCCAAGCAGCTCGTGGCCCGTCCCGCATGGATTTCCGGCTGGGACCACCGGATCGACACTCCGAACTTCGGTGCACGGGACCTCACCAAGTCACCGTCGACCAAGCTCGCCGGCGATGCCGTCCTCGGCGACAACCGCAAGGTCGACGTCGCCGAGCTCCACGCGTCCTACACACATCAGGAACTGATTCTCAAAAACGAGCTGGGACTCGATGATTCGACGATCATCAACCCCTCGGGCGGCGCACTGGCAGCCAACCCGCTGTTCTCCGCGGGCCTCGAGCGCATCGGCTTCGCCGCGAGCACGATTCTCGCCGGCAACGCCGACACCGCTCTGGCCCACGCAAGCAGCGGACCGCTGCTGCAGCAGAACATGGTCGTCAAACTCGCCGCAGGCGACCCCAATGCAATGGAAGGCAAGAACTGATGGGCCGGTATCGGGCTGCGGTGCAGGGCACCGGGCAGACCAAGTACGTGGCCAAGCGCCACGACGTGTCCATGGCCGGGATGTGCCGCGAAGCGATCGACAAAGCGCTGGCCGATGCGCAGGTGACGATGGACGACATCGACGCCGTTGTCGTCGGTAAGGCCCCCGACCTCTTCGAGGGCACGATGATGCCCGAACTCGCCATGGCCCAGGCGCTCGGCGCCGAGGGCAAACGGCTGATCCGCGTGCACACCGCCGGATCGGTCGGCGGTTCGACGGCGAACGTCGCAGCCAGCCTGGTCACCTCGGGTGTCCACCGGCGGGTGCTCGCGATCGCGTGGGAGAAGCAGTCCGAGTCGAATGCCATGTGGGCGTTGTCGATTCCGGTTCCCTTCACCATGCCTGTCGGCGCAGGCGCAGGCGGGTTCTTCGCCCCGCACGTGCGCTCCTACATCCGCCGCTCCGGTGCACCCGAGCACATCGGCGCGATCGTCGCCGCCAAGGACCGCCAGAACGGTGCGCTCAATCCGCTGGCACACCTGCATCAGCCCGACCTCACCGTGGAGAAGGTGATGAGCTCGCAGATGCTGTGGGATCCCATCCGCTACGACGAGACGTGCCCGTCGTCCGACGGCGCCTGTGCCGTGGTGATCGGCGACGAGGAGACCTCCGACGCCAAGGCGGCCGACGGTATCCCCGTTGCGTGGATTCACGCGTCGGCGATGCGCACCGAACCGCTGTCATACTCGCATCGCGACACCGTCAGTCCACAGGCAGGCCGCGACGCTGCCGCCGCATTGTGGAAAGCCGGCGGCATCTCCAATCCCCTCGAGGAGATCGACGCCGCGGAGATCTACGTGCCGTTCTCCTGGTTCGAGCCGATGTGGCTCGAGAACCTCGGGTTCATGCCCGAGAACGAAGGCTGGAAGCTCACCGAGGCAGGCGAGACCGCGATCGGCGGCAAACTGCCGGTCAACCCGTCCGGCGGAGTGCTCTCGTCCAACCCGATCGGGGCCTCGGGCATGATCCGCTTCGCCGAGGCGGCCATCCAGGTGCAGGGCAAGGGCGGCGACCATCAGGTGGTGGGCGCGCGTAAGGCACTCGGCCACGCGTACGGCGGTGGCTCGCAGTACTTCTCAATGTGGCTTGTGGGCGCGGACAAGCCCACCCACTGACCCGACCGCCTGCTGGACCAACCTACGGAGATCTCGTGACCAAAGCAGAACCGGCGTACCTCAACATCGATCGGGAGAACAACCCCGCGGTTGTCGCCGGACGGCGCTCCCGCGAATACGTCGCCTCGCGCGACAAGGACGCCTGGGTGAAGCTCTTTGCACCCGACGGCATCGTGCAAGACCCGGTGGGTCCCTCGATGTTCGACGAAGAGGGCATCGGCTTCACTGGCCACGACCGGATCAGTCACTTCTGGGATCTGTCGATCGGCACCACCGAGAGCATCGAGTTCGTCTTCGACGAAGAGATCATCTGTGGCAACGAGGTTGCCTACATCGGCAAGATCGTCACCCACATCCACGGCCACATCTCCGAGGCACGTGGCGTCTTCACCTACCGCGCCAACCCGGACGGCTCGCTGGCCGCTCTGCGCGCGTTCTGGGAAGTGGAGAAGACGATCAACTCGGTGCGCAAGGCCTGAGGTCCGCACCCCGGAAACGCCCGAAGGTCAAGTGGTGCCGGCCTGCGCGTGATGGCTGGCACCATGGGCTCATGTTCGAACGTGTGCGGCGTGGTGCCAGACAAAAACTCCAGCGTGCTGTGTCCGAGGTGGTCGACGACTCGAGCCGGGAGACAAACGCACTCGTCGAACAGTTTCACAGGCAGACAATGGACCTGCTCTCGGAGACCCGAGAGGAAGTCGATGCTCTGCATCGCCGGGTGAATCACCTCGAACAGCAGGTCCGCCGCGACCTCACCCATGTGATGGACACAGACGCCGCTCGCCAGTCAGGCGACTTCGTCCTCGCGCACATGCCCAAAGCTCCCCAGTTCTGGCATCCTCACGACACATTGCGGTACGCGCTCTCGCAGGTTCACATCCCTGGTATGGCACTGGAATTCGGAGTCGCGACCGGTACCACCCTGAACATCATTGCCGCAGAACTGAAAACAGAGCACCGCATCTTTGGATTCGACGTCTTCTCAGGACTGCCGGACACGTGGCGGAGTGGCTTTGATGCCGGCGAGTTCGCGCAGGACACGTTGCCGGACGTTCCCGGGGCGGAGTTGGTACCGGGATTGTTCGAGGACACGCTGCCCGGTTTCCTCACCGAACATCGCGAGCCGGTGTCGTTCCTGCACCTCGACGCAGACCTCTATTCATCAACCGCAACGGTGCTCGGTCTCGTCGGACAGCGGCTGGTGGCAGGCACGATCATCGTGTTCGACGAGTTCTTCAACTACCCGGGCTGGCAGCAGCACGAGTATCGGGCATGGCACGAGTTCGTGAGTCGCACCGGCATCGAGTACGAATACCTCGGCTACACCGCCAGTCACGAACAGGTCATCGCGCGGGTCACGGCGCCGGGCGTTCGTCCGTGAATGTCGCTCTGCCAGAACACAAGAAGCCCCGGACGTGTCGTCCGGGGCTTCTCGTAGATGTCGTGCGACTCAGGCGTTGCCGTAGTTGACCGACAATTCCTTCACACCGTTGATCCAGCCGTGGCGCAGACGGCGCGGCTCGGCGAGCTTGGTGATGTCGGGCATGTGGTCGGCGATCGCGTTGAAGATCAAGTTGATCTCCATGCGGGCCAGGTTCGCGCCCACGCAGTAGTGCGCGCCGTGGCCACCGAATCCGACGTGCGGGTTCGGGTCACGAAGGATGTTGAACTCGAAGGGGTTCTCGAACACATCCTCGTCGTAATTGGCTGAGCCGTAGAACATGCCGACGCGCTGACCCTTCTTGACGGTCACACCACCGAGTTCGACGTCGTGGCGGGCCGTGCGCTGGAACGCGTTGACCGGCGTGGCCCAACGGACGATCTCGTCTGCGGCGGTCGCGGGGCGATCGCGCTTGAAGATCTCCCACTGCTCCGGGTTGTCGAGAAACGCGTTCATGCCATGGCTGATGGCGTTACGGGTGGTCTCGTTACCGGCGACGGTCAGCAGGATGACGAAGTAGCCGAACTCGATCTCGTCGAGTGACTGGCCGTCGATGTCGGCGTTGACGAGTGCGGTGACGATGTCATCGGCCGGACACTTCTTGCGCTCTTCGGCCATCGTGTACGCGTAGCCGAGGATCTCGGCCGAAGAGAGCTGAGCCGGGGTGAGCCCTGACTCAGGGTCCACCTCGTTGAACTCCGGGTCGTCGGCGTTCATCATGTTGTTCGACCAGTGGAAGAGCTTCTCGCGATCGTCCTCGGGGACACCGAGCAGATCTGCGATCGCCATCAGCGGCAGGTTGACCGCGACGTCGTCGACGAAATCGCCGGTTCCCTTGGCAGCGGCGTCCTTGACGATCTTCTGTGACGCATCCTCGAGCTTCTCCTCGAGCGCGTGCACCGCCTTCGGGGTGAACATCTTCGCCACCAGCTTGCGCAGGCGGGTGTGCTCGGGCGGATCGTGGTTGATCAGCAGCGCCTTGGTGACGTCGAGCTGCTCCTGCGTCATCGAGTCCTCGAAACGCATGATCACGCCGTTCTCGGCGGTAGACCAGTTCTCGTTGTTCTTCGAGATCGCGCGCACATCTTCGTGCTTGCTGACGACCCAGTACCCACCGTCGTGGAAACCGCCGCCCTTTCCTTCTTCCTGGGCGTTCCACCACACCGGCGCTGTCTTACGCAGCTCCGCGAATTCCTTGACCGGGATGCCTTGTTCCAACAGGTCTGGGCTGGTGAAGTCGAACCCTTCCGCGAAAGGGCAAACCTTCTCGGCCTGCGTCATTGCAACCACCTAAATGCTAGACATGAACGTGTTCTAGTCGATGGTAGAGCAAGATGCGTCACAGTGGCTACTACCTGGTGAAATAGGACTTGTGTCCAGTTGGCAACTTGTTCTAGTTTTGGAATCAGACATCTGCATTCGAAGGGATTTGACATGGGAAAACCGGTGATTGTCGAGGCTACTCGCAGCCCGATCGGGAAGAGGGCCGGTTGGCTGTCCGGATTGCATCCGGCCGAACTCCTGGGCCTCACCCAACGGGCCGTCATCGAACGGGCCGGGATCGATCCGTCGGAGATCGAGCAGGTCATCGGCGGATGTGTGATGCAGGTGGGCGCGCAGTCCAACAACGTCACGCGCACGGCCTGGCTGCATGCCGGGCTGCCGTGGCAGGTGGGCGCGACCACCATCGACTGCCAGTGCGGATCGGCTCAGCAGGCCAATCACCTGATTGCCGGCCTCATCGCCACCGACACCATCGACGTCGGCATCGCGTGCGGTGTCGAATCGATGACCACGGTGCCGCTGGGCGCGAACGTCATGCTCGAAGGCGCAGGCGAACGACGCCCGGAGTCTTGGGACATCGACATGCCCAACCAGTTCGAGGCGGCCGAACGCATCGCCACCCGGCGGGGCATCACCCGCGCCGACGTCGACGCACTCGGTGAGCGCAGCCAGCGGCTCGCCAAGCAGGCCTGGGACGAGGGCCGGTTCGACCGCGAGGTGTTCGGTGTCAAAGCTCCCGAACGGACCAAGGAGGGCGAGTTCACCGGCAACATCCTGGACGTGAACCGCGATCAGGGCATGCGCGACACCACGCTCGAGTCGCTCGGCAAGCTCCGCCCGGTCATCGAAGGCGGAATCCACACGGCCGGCACGTCGTCGCAGGTCTCCGACGGCGCAGCCGCGGTCCTGATCATGGACGAGGACAAGGCGAAGGCACTCGGCCTCAAGCCGCGCGCACGTTTTGTCGCCCAGGCCCTGGTGGGCGCCGAGCCGTACTACCACCTCGACGGGCCCGTGCAGTCCACCGAGAAGGTGCTGGCGAAGGCCGGGATGAGCATTAACGACATCGACCGCTTCGAGGTCAACGAGGCGTTCGCGTCTGTCCTGCTCTCATGGGCTGCGGTCCACGGACCCGACATGGACAAGGTCAACGTCAACGGCGGCGCGATCGCGCTGGGCCATCCCGTCGGATCCACCGGGTCGCGACTGATCACCACCGCATTGCACGAGCTGGAGCGGTCCGACACCTCGACGGCTCTGATTACGATGTGCGCGGGTGGGGCGCTCTCCACCGGAACCATCATCGAGCGGATCTGAGGTCGCGTGCCGCAACAAGAAGCTCCCAAAGCGCTAAACAGCAAGGCCGTCAGCACCATCGTCAAACTCGGGTCGCGGGCGAACACCAAGATCTACAAGTTGACCGGTGGACGGGTCGGGTCGAAGTGGCGGGTGGGCGCCGGGTTCAAGGAACCCGCGCCGGTCATCCTGCTGACCGCGATGGGGCGCAAATCGGGCAAACCGCGCACGGTGCCGCTTCTCTATCTGCGCGACGGAGCCAACGTGGTGGTGGTTGCCTCGCAGGGTGGGATGGCGTCGAACCCGGCCTGGTACCACAACGTCAAGGCCAATCCCGATGTGAGCGTCCAAGAGGGACGCAAGACGGTCGCCATGCGAGCGCGTGAGGCCGACGACCAGGAACGGGCGCGCCTGTGGCCCAAACTCGTCGAGGTGTACGCCGACTTCGACAACTATGCGGCCTGGACCGAACGCAAGATCCCGGTGATCATCTGCGAACCACGGTGATCATCGGCGAACAAAATTGAGCCCGGTGTCACGCAGCGGCGCGGCCGGGCGGACAAGAATTCATCCCGGGAGCGCCTGAAATTCTCGAAGAAGCGCGATGGTCGGTGGAACTGGTGTGTCAGGATTCGAGGCGACATGTCTGCGATTCCAGAGTCTTCACGCGCCAGTGCCCCCGCCTCATCGGCTGACCACCTGACCTCAGGCCCAGCCGTCAGCGGCCCCTCCCGACGAACGTTCCTGGGCGGAGCCGCGATCGGCGCGGTCGGCGTCCTGGGTACGGTCTACGCCGGCAGTGCGGCCGCCGACGGAACGAAGGCTCCAAGCGCCAACGTGTTTCGTCACGGTGTGGCATCCGGCGATCCACTGCCAGACCGGGTGATCCTCTGGACCCGCGTCACCCCCACGTCCGATGCCGTCCCAGGGTCGGGCAAGGGTGCATCCACCAGCGTCCGCTGGGAGGTCGCGACCTCACCCGACTTCGGATCCGTGGTCTCGTCCGGCGTCACCACCACCGGCCCCGAGCAAGACCTCACCGTGAAGGTCGATGCCGGCGGTCTGTCCCCGAACACCAACTACCACTTTCGTTTCCACGTCACCGGCGGGCCGGCGGCCGGTTCGACGTCGCCGGTGGGCCAGACGAAGACCGCTCCCGCCACTGCCGCGGACGTGGCAAAGGTCCGATTCGGCGTGGTGTCGTGCTCCAACTGGGAAGCCGGCTACTTCAGTGCCTACCGGCACCTCGCGGCTCAGCCAGGGCTCGACGCCATCGTGCACCTGGGCGACTACATCTACGAGTACGGCACTGCAGAATTCGGTGGGGGCACCGGCGTCGTGCGCCCCCACGACCCTCTGCACGAGATCGTGTCGCTGGCCGACTACCGGACCCGCCACGGCCAGTACAAGTCCGACCCTGACCTGCAGGCCGCGCATCTCAACCTGCCGTGGATCTGCACCTGGGACGACCATGAGTCGGCCAACGACGCCTACGCCGGAGGCGCCGAGAACCACGACGCCAGTGAAGGCGACTGGCCCGCGCGCAAGGCAGCCTCCGAGCAGGCCTACTTCGAGTGGATGCCGGTGCGTCCGGAGGTCGACGCCGGTGGTCGCCATCTGTACCGGCGCCTGCGGTACGGCAATCTGCTCGAGATCTCGATGCTGGATCTGCGCACCTACCGCACCGAACAGCAGTCCATGCTGTCCAACAAGGTCGACAGCACCTCGGCGAGCATCACCGGTTCGGCACAGATGTCGTGGCTCACCAACGGCGTGGTGTCCTCCCCCACGCGGTGGAAGATCGTCGGCAATCCCGTGATGATCAGTCCGATCCTGATCCCCCCGCTGGAGCCGGCCACCACGGCAGCGCTGACCGACCTGCTCGGGGTGCCCAAGGGTGGCATCCCACTGAACTCCGACGCGTGGGACGGCTACACCGCCGACCGCGATCGTCTGCACAAGGCGTTGCGCGACAACAACGTCGAGAACACCGTGTTCATCACCGGCGACATCCACATGTCGTTTGCCTGCGACGTGCCCGTGGACGCCGCGAACTACCCAGGGGCGGGCACGGTCGGCACCGAACTCGTGGTGACCTCGGTGACGTCGAACAACATCGACGACATCGTCGGCGCGCCCGAGTACACGGTGGGAGCGGCCGCAGCCGTGGCGATGACCAACATCAACCGGCACATCCGCTGGGTCGACACCGACGCGCACGGTTACGCAGTCCTGACGGTGACTCCGGCTGCCACACAGATGGATTGGTTCTTCGTGAACAACCGCGCCGACCCGCGGTCCGGGCAGCGCCACGGTCAGTCGTGGCGGGTGCCGAGCGGCACGCAGCGCGTGCAGCCCTCTGGTTCACCAGCCCAGTAGTACCGGCCCGACCTAGGATTCCTTGATGACCAACACCCCGTCCTCGCCGAACAACGGCATCCGCCGGCGTACATTCCTCGCCGGATCGGCCGCCGCCGCAGGCGCAGGCCTGGTCCTGTCCGGACCTGCGCGAGCTGGTGGCCTCCCGTCGGGTCGGCCGGGTTTTCCCCAGACCGGCTCGTCGGTGCGGGTGCTGATCACCGGCGATGCCGGTACCGGCGAAGCCCCGCAGTACGCGGTCACCAAAGCCGCTCGCGCGCTGCACGCGCAGAATCCGTTCGGACTCGCAATCGGACTGGGCGACAACATCTACGAGTCGGGCCCGAACGGACCCGACGACAAACAGTTCGAGGAGAAGTTCGAGAAGCCGAACACCGGCCTCGACTTCCCATGGGTGATGGCGTTGGGCAACCACGACACCACCGCGGTCTTCCCGGGTGACGGTGGCTGGCTGCTGCGCGGTGATGCGGAGGTTGCGTACCACTCGCGGTCGAGCCGCTGGTACATGCCGCGACGCTACTACTCGGTGGCCGTTCCCGAGCAGGCGCCGGTCGTCGAGTTCTTTGTCCTCGACCTCAATCCGATCGCCGCCTATATCCCACCGTTCTTGGCGCCCTACTGGGAACCGAACGGCACCTACATGACGGCGCAACGCAAGTGGCTGCGCGAGGCTGTCGCGGCGTCGACCGCGACGTGGAAGATCGCGTGCACCCACCACCCGTACATCAACAACGGGCCGCACGGCAGTGCCGGTGGGTACGACGGGATCCCCATACCTCCCATCAACGGCGTGCTGGTCAAGGAGTTCTTCGAGCAGGAGATCGCCGGACGGTTCCACTTCTTCATGTCCGGTCACGACCATTCGTTGCAGGTCTTCGACCCCACCATCGCCTCCAAGGGAACACGCCAGCTGGTGTCGGGTGCGGCGGCCAAGACGGTCGAAGACCGCTCGTCCAAAGAGTATCCGGCACTGTACGAGAACTTCCGTGACCGCGGGTTCATGACGATGGACATCACGGCCTCGGGTGTGGATCTGCGGGTGTTCACGGTGGACCTGGCAACGGGAACTCCCACTCAGGTCTTCACGAAGTCGTACTCCGGCTGACCGCACCGGCCGATCCCTAATAGGATCGGGGCATGACTGATCCAGACCGTGCCGCCACCCGCCGTGACATCACCGCTGCCCTCGAGGCCGCCTTCGAACGCCGCCACGAAGTGCTCGATGCCATCGTGGAGGCGGAGGACCGGCCCGCGGCCGTCTCGGCCATCGCGAATCTCCTCTCCGTGCCCACCATCGGCGCCGAAGCAGTGCTGGGGATGTCGTTCGACCGCCTGACCGTGTCGGCACGGCGGGCCAACGCCGCCGAGCTCGAAGATCTGAACAGCAAGCTCACGTTCACACAGACCGAACGGCCCGCGGCCACCGCAGAAACGTTGACGCTGCGACCTTTTGATGACAGCGATGCCGACCTCTTCGCCGCACGCACCTCCGACGTCGGGGCCGCGGGCGACGGAAGCGGCACTCCCGCATCGGGCATCGACGACGAGATCGCCGCCGCCCGCAGTCGCATGAAGGCAGAAGAGGCCGTGTGGCTCGTGGCCGTCGAAGGCGACGACAAGGTGGGCATCGTATTCGGTGAGCTGTCGGGCGGCGAGGTGGATGTCCGGATCTGGATTTCACCCGAGCACCGCAAGCGCGGATTCGGCACGGCAGCTCTTCGTCGTTCACGCTCTGAGCTGGCCGCGTACTTCCCCGGCGTCCCCATGGTCGTCCGGGCCCCCAGCTCCTGACCCGCAGGCGGTGTCTCAGCGGTGCGGGACGCCGAACTTGGCAACGATCTTCTTGATCTGTCCGGCCTCGTCGAACTCGAAGCTCTCGATGACCTTGGAGCGCAGGCCGAGCGGTTTGGGCTGGACGTTCACGTAGAACGTGACGTGCACGGTCCGGCCTTCCACCCGAGCCTGGAACTCGGTGATCGCGTGGATGACCTTGTACTGAGGTCCTCGACTGAGGCTGCGGCGCAGATGATCACCGCTGCGCCCCGTCTTCACGCCCATCTCGATACGAACGCAGTCGGGGTGAAACGGTACGGCGGACGGGTCGTGGCTTGCCAGAGCGTCCACATAGGCTTTCGCGCCGGCGATCAGGTCGGCCTCCGAGTTCATCGCTTCTGCCCCAGGATCATCGGGCACCGTAGACCGGCATCGGCGTGGGCGCCTCGGCCAGGATGTCGGTGACAACCGGTCCGAGTTCC
Source organism: Williamsia sp. R60 (assembly GCF_054063855.1). Classification (NCBI taxonomy): domain Bacteria; kingdom Bacillati; phylum Actinomycetota; class Actinomycetes; order Mycobacteriales; family Nocardiaceae; genus Williamsia; species Williamsia sp. R60. The sequence continues at coordinate 294,725 of NZ_JBSSGR010000001.1, read as the reverse complement.
GCCGGATCCCATCGAGCGCCCTTGTCCCGCTTGACGCTGCGCTGCCAACCGTCGGTGACGGAGACGGTCCCGCCCTCGACCTCGAACACCCGCCCGCTGACACTGCCGGCCTCCTCGGAGCCGAGCCACACCACCAGTGGGGACACGTTTGCCGGGTCCATCGTGTCGAAGGAGCCGTCCTCGGGAGGCGCCATCTGCGCGGCCATCGCGTCACCCGCGCTGGTGGTCATGCGGGTGCGGGCCGACGGCGCGATGGCGTTCACCGTCACACCGTATGCCTTCATCTCGGCGGCGGCCTGGATCGTCAGTTCGGCGATGGCAGCCTTTGCGGCCGCGTAATTCCCCTGTCCCACAGAGCCGTACAGACCGGCGCCCGACGACGTGTTGATCACACGAGCCGACCGCGGATTGCCGGCTTTCGACTCGGCGCGCCAGTACGCGGCGGCATGACGCAACATCGCGAAGTGACCTTTGAGGTGCACCCGGATGACGTTGTCCCAATCTTCTTCACTCATGGAGACCAGCATCTTGTCGCGCAGGAAACCGGCGTTGTTGACCAGGATGTCCAGTGCCCCGAAGGTTTCGATGGCGGTGTTCACCAGGTTCTGCGCGCCGGCCCAGTCGGCCACGTCGTCACCGTTGACAACTGCCTCGCCACCCGACGACTTGATCTCTGCGACAACCTGTTCGGCCGGGCTCTCGCCGGTGGTCGACCCGTCGAGCCCCGCGCCGATGTCGTTCACCACGACCTTGGCGCCTTCGCGCGCATAGGCGAGCGCGTGTTCGCGACCGATCCCCCGTCCGGCACCGGTCACGATGACCACTCGGCCGGCCACGATTCCACTCATCAATTCGCTCCTCAATCCGTTCGATATCAACTCAACAGATGCAACTCTGGTTCACCCAGGTACTTCGTTCGTCCCCACGTCCCAGAACGCCAGGCGCTCGCCCCCGCCGTGTACTTCCAATGTTGACCCGGTCAGGTACGAGGCCAGCGGCGACAACAGGAATGCTGCGGCATTGCCCACATCGGATGGCAAGGCGAGACGTCCCATCGGGATCGTCCGGCCCACCGCGGCAATGCCGTCTTCATCGCCGTAGAAGAGATCGGCCTGTTCAGTTCGCACGGCACCCACCACGACCGAGTTGATCCTCACCCGCGGAGCCCATTCCACGGCCAATGTTGCGGTGAGAGAATCGAGTCCGGCCTTGGCCGCGCCGTACGCCGCGGTGCCCGGTGACGGGCGGTGTCCGCTCAGACTGGATACGTTGACGATCGATCCGCCCGATTGTTGGTCCTGCATCACCTTGTTCGCCGCCTGCGCGATGATCAACGGGGCCAGCAGGTTCAATTCGACGATCTTCGAGTGGAAACGCGGGGATGCGTCGGCCGCAAGGGCGAAGGGTGACCCGCCGGCGTTGTTGACCACGGCGTCAATTCGGCCGTAGCGCTCGACCACGTGCTCGATCATCGCGGTCACTGCGTCGGCATCCCGGATGTCGCAACTCACGAACTCTGCATACGGCGTGGAATCAGGGTCGTCGGCAGGTCGCCTCGCGCACGCGATCACCGTGGCACCCAGCTCGGTGAGGACCGAGCTGATGCCTGCACCCACTCCCCGGACACCACCGGTGACCAGCACAACCCGCCCGGACAGCTCCAGGTCCATTCAGTCTCCCGCTTCGCTCGGTTCGTTCGGTGTTAAAGTACCAAGCAATTGCTTGGTTGGTCTACAGTCCGACGGTACGCGAGGAGCATCGATGCCCATCACCACCACCACGGTCGAACCGGGGATAGCCACGGTCACGGTCGACTTTCCCCCGGTCAACGCCTTGCCATCGGCGGCCTGGTTCGAACTCGGCGAGGCCATCACGGCCGCGGGCCGAGACCGCGCCACCCATGTGGTGATCCTTCGGGCCGAGGGTCGGGGCTTCAACGCCGGAGTCGACATCAAGGAGATGCAGGCCACCGAGGGATACGACGCCCTCATCGCCGCCAACCGGGGATGTGCGGTCGCCTTCGCCGCGGTCTACGACTGCGAGGTGCCGGTCATCGTCGCGGTCAACGGTTTCTGCGTCGGCGGCGGCATCGGCCTGGTCGGCAATGCCGACGTGATCGTCGCCTCGGACGACGCGGTGTTCGGACTTCCTGAGGTCGACCGCGGTGCACTCGGCGCCGCCACCCATCTCGCGCGCCTCGTCCCGCAGCACACCATGCGGACCCTGTACTTCACGGCGCAGAACGTCACCGCTCAACAGCTCGAGCACTTCGGGTCGGTGCAGAGGGTGGTGCCGCGTGCCGAGCTCGACGAAGCCGCACTGGAGATCGCCCGCAAGATCGCTGCGAAGGACACCCGCGTGATCCGCGCGGCGAAGGAAGCGATCAACGGCATCGACCCGGTCGATGTGAAGACGAGTTACCGCCTGGAACAGGGATTCACGTTCGAGCTGAACCTCGCCGGTGTCGCCGACGAACACCGCGACGCATTCGTGGAGACCGGAAAGCCCAAAAGCGCAACGAGTAAAGGGGCCTGAACACAGTGGCAACCGACAAGACCAGCAGTCTCGACGACATCGTCGGCGAGATCGAGAGCGGCATGACCATCGGAATCGGTGGCTGGGGTTCGCGACGCAAGCCGATGGCACTCGTGCGGGCCCTGGCCCGATCGAACGTCAAAGACCTCACCGTGGTCACCTACGGTGGCCCTGACCTCGGGTTGCTCTGTGCCGCAGGCAAAGTGACCAAGGCATACTACGGTTTCGTCTCGCTCGACTCGCCGCCGTTCTACGACCCGTGGTTCGCCCACGCGCGTACCACCGGCGCCATCACCGTGCGTGAGATGGATGAGGGAATGGTGAAGTGCGGACTCGAAGCCGCCGCATCGCGCCTTCCGTTCCTGCCCATCCGCGCCGGACTCGGATCAGACGTGTTGAAGTTCTGGGAAGGTGAACTCGAAACCGTCACCTCGCCGTACCCGGACGCCGACGGACGCAGCGAGACCCTTGTCGCGATGCCGGCCCTGAAACTGGATGCGGCGTTTGTGCATCTCGACATCGCCGACAAACACGGCAATGCCGCCTACACCGGCGTCGACCCCTACTTCGACGATCTGTACTGCGGTGCGGCGAAGCGCCGCTACCTCGAGACCGACAAGCTGGTGAGCACCGAGGAGCTGGTGGCAACCGTTCCCGTGCAACGACTTCTGCTCAACCGGCTGAATGTCGACCGGGTGGTGCACACGCCGAACGGCGCTCACTTCACCTTCGCCGGCGACTACAAACGCGACGAGGCGTTCCAGCGCTTCTACGCCGAGTCCGCCAAAGACCCTGCCAGTTGGCAAGAGTTCTCCGACCGATTCCTCGCCGTCGACGAAGAGCAGTACCAAAAAGAGGTCGAGGCATGGAACGCCGAACGAAAGGCCGCACAGTGACATCACCCACGAGTTCCACCGAATCGAACGTCACCCGGGCCGAGATCTGTGTGATCGCCTGTGCCGAGATCTTTTCCGGCGCCGGCGAGACCATGGCCTCCCCGATGGCCACCACCCCGCTCATCGGTGCCCGGCTGGCCCGTCTGACGAGCGAGCCCGACCTGCTCATCACCGACGGCGAGGCGTTGATCTTCGCCGACACCCCCGCGGTGGGTGCCAGTGGCCCGATCGAGGGCTGGATGCCGTTCCGCAAGGTCTTCGACGTGGTCGCGTCGGGTCGCCGCCATGTTGTGATGGGCGCCAACCAGATCGACCGCTACGGCAACCAGAACCTGTCGGCGTTCGGTCCACTGCAGCAGCCCACCCGCCAGATGTTCGGTGTACGCGGGGCGCCCGGGAACACCATCAACCACCCGACGAGCTACTGGGTGGCCAAGCATTCGGCCAGAGTGTTCGGCGGGGTTGTCGACGTGGTGTCGGGTGTCGGATACGACAAGGTCGACCCGGCCAATCCGGCGTACCGGTTCCTCGACATCCATCGCGTGGTCACCAACCTCGGGGTCTTCGACTTCAACGGTCCCGGCCACACGATGCGTGCGTTGAGCCTGCACCCCGGGGTGAGTGCCGATGAGGTCGCCGAGAACACCGGCTTCGAGGTCGCGGGTCTCGCCGAGGCCGGCGTCACCCGCACCCCGTCCGATGAGGAATTGCGTCTGATCCGCGAGGTCCTCGACCCGAAGGGACTGCGGGAGAAGGAAGTCAAGCCTGTGGAGGCAGGAGACGCAGCGAAGCGGAGCTCGACCGGATCGGCCGCGAAGTGAATGCGCCTGCGCCCGGGCTTGCGACCCGGTTCACCGAACTGGTTGGGATCAAGTACCCGATCGTGCAGACCGGGATGGGCTGGGTGTCGGGGCCGTCGTTGACGTCGGCGACCTCGAACGCCGGCGGATTGGGCATCCTGGCATCGGCGACGATGACCTACGAGGAACTCGAAACCGCTGTCGCGAAGACCAAATCGTTGACCGACAAGCCTTTTGGTGTCAACATCCGCGCCGACGCCACCGACGCGCCCGAGCGTATCGACCTGCTGATCCGCGAGAAGGTGAAGGTTGCGTCGTTCGCGTTGGCGCCCAAGCCTGATCTCATCGCCAAGCTCAAAGACAACGGTGTTGTGGTCATCCCGTCCATCGGTGCGGCCAAGCACGCTGTGAAGGTGGCGTCCTGGGGTGCCGACGCGGTCATCGTGCAAGGTGGTGAAGGTGGCGGACACACCGGGCCCGTGGCCACGACCCTTCTGCTCCCCAGTGTGCTCGATGCTCTGGGCCCGGATGGTATTCCGGTGGTCGCAGCGGGTGGTTTCTTCGACGGCCGCGGACTTGTCGCCGCCCTGTCGTATGGCGCCGAGGGTGTCGCGATGGGCACCCGCTTCCTCCTGACCTCGGATTCCGCTGTGCCGGATGCGGTGAAGAAGGAGTATCTGTCCCGCGGGCTCAGCGACACGGTGGTGTCGAAGAAGGTCGACGGGATGCCGCACCGGGTCCTGCGGACAGAGTTGGTCGACAAGCTCGAATCGGGCAGCGCTCCCACCGCCCTGGCGGCCGCAGCAAAGAACGCCAACAAGTTCAAGCAGATGACCGGCATGAAGTGGTCGGTGATGCTCAAAGACGGGCGCACCATGCGCAAGTCGGGCGAACGCACCTGGCAGCAGATCATCATGGCCGGCAACACCCCGATGTTGTTGCGCGCCGGGCTCGTCGAGGGCAACACCGAAGCCGGTGTGCTGGCGTCGGGTCAGGTGGTCGGGATGATCGACGACCTCCCCAGCTGCGACGAGTTGGTTCAGTCGATCATGTTGTCGGCGTGGACAAATCTTGAACGTCTGGGGAAGTTCACTCCGGGAGTCTGAGTGAGGCACTATCACCCTGAAAACTGTCGGGTAGCGGGCCGCCGAGGGGCATGTTCCCTCGGCGGCTTTGTATTTGGCGGTTTTTAGGGTCGCAGGGAAACGCCTCAGGCGATGTCAGACCCCGTCGTTAGAATGTTCGTATGTTGTTGGTCGAGGGGGGAACTCGAGTCACGCAGTTGGCCGAGGGATTGAGAACTGTTCCACGCGAGGAGAACCGCCGGTTCGCGCAGACGATCGCCGACGTCGTCGAGCTGGCGACACTGCGGGTGAATGAAGAACTCGCCATCTCCGGGGATCTGGACAAGGCCGCGCGCATTCCGGTTGTCGAAGTATCCCTGCTGCTGGATGTTTCACGCACCATGGCCGGCGTCTACATCGACAACGGCCGACAACTGCGCGACCATTCCATCAGACACGTGCAGCGTTCGAAGCCGGCGACATCGGATTCAATCATGTCCGCGAGATCGTCACCGCACTCCAGGGTCTCGACGACGAGTTACTCGCCCGCGTCGAAACCGAAGCGATACTGATTGCGCAGCAGGGACTCTCACGCTCCGTCCTGCGCAACGAACTCGACCGCATGGTCATCGCCGCCGACCCCGACGGGGCAGCAGAACGACGCAAAGCGATGCAACCGCACCGCGACTACCGATCCTCCCGCGACCTCAACGGTCTTGCCCACATCTCCGCGACCATCACCGCAGCCGAAGCCGCCGAACTCGACGCACAAATCACCGCAGTCACCGGCACCGTATGCACCCGCGACCGCCGCCAACCCCACCAGCAACGCGCCGACGCCTTCGTCGCCGTCATGCGCGGATACACGCACCTCGACTGCACCTGCGAACGCGACCAATGCCCCGAAAAGCACCGCGAACCCCTACCCGCCCCACCCAAGCCGATAGTCAAAATCCACACCGACGCAGCCACCTTGGCCGGCCTGACCGGCCAGGTCCCCACCATCGACGGATACGGCGTCATCGACCCCGCACTCGCACGCGAACTCGCCGCCGACGCCACCTGGCAAGGCCTCTACAAAGAAGCCGACCAATTCGCCCGCGGCCGACATCGGAAACCCGGGAGCATTGCCCCACCACCAGGACTCCTACCACCCGACGGCCACGGCGGACTCCCCGAACCACCCCCAGGCGCACTCACCTACCAACCATCACAAGCCTTACGCGAGGCGATCATCGCGCGCGACGGCACCTGCCGCACCCCAGGATGTTCCACACCGGCATCCGAATGCGAAATCGACCACATCATCCCGTTCAACCATGCCGACCCCCGATCAGGTGGCTGGACCATCGAACAAAACCTCGGCGCAATCTGCCGCCCCGACCACAAACGCAAAACACTCGGCTACTGGATGACGCGTATGCACGCCGACGGAACCATCACCTGGACAACCCAATACGGGCAAACATTCACCACACGGCCGCACGGATTCGACGCCGCGAAGACGGTCACATCTCCGGCGGTCGAGGCTGCCTGAGTGACCGGTTCTTCAACACCCTCGCGCGGTAGGCCGACAACCTCTGCCAACTCGCCTGCTGCAGCGCCAAGGTGAGCCACCCCGCAACGGCCATCCCCGCCAAGTTGATCAGCAACTGCGCCAGACTGCCCACCACGGTGCCGCCGAGACCGAACGTGATACCCAACGCCATGTTGCCGGCGGCCGGAATCGTGGTGACCGAGATGAACACCCCCGACAAGCCACCAAGCCTTGCCGACGTCAGCGACAGCACACCAGCGGCACCCGCGAGCATCGCCACTATGAACGACCACTTGTCAGGCGAGTAGATGAACTCGGTGTCCGGCCGCGCCTCCACCACGTCGATCACCGTGATCCACCCCAGTGCGCGGGCGATCAACGCAAAGATTGTGGTGGCCACGATCGCGATCACAAAGCCGCCGCTCAACGTGGCCACCGCGCGCCGCAGCAACCCGAACCGCCGGCGCACCAGCGCAACTCCCAAAGCAGCAACCGCACCGAACTCGGGGCCGAGCACCATCGCGCCGATCAGGAGAATCGTCGAGTTCAGCACAATCGCAATCGCGCACAGCAGCGTCGCGAGAAACATGAACATCGAGAACGTCCAGTTGAACTCGGAATCCTCGTACGCCTGCTGGGTGACCTCAGTCCAGACCACCGCGTCCGCACTCGCTCCAGGAGTGACGCGTTCCGCGTCGAAAGCCTTCTGCGACATCCAAGTGGGCACTCGAGCGATCTGCACCGAACCGAACCGATGCACTCCCAGATCCCGCAGTTCGTTGATGATCTCGTTCACGCCCTCGCGGGCTACTTCGACCTCGAGCACATCGCCCGCCGGTTTGACCGACGAACCGGCGAACACGGCGACGTTGCTGACCGCCGAGTCATGGACAAGCATCTCCACGATCTGCTCGGTGAGCTCGGTCGGCGTGACCACCCGCATGTGCAGCATCGCAACAAGAGTGCCACGTCAGCGGGGAATGATCCCATCGAGCACCACACTGAGGTACTGCTCGGCCACCTGATGCGCGGTCAGCTCGCCACCGGGCCGATACCAGCGCACCGCAACCCACACGGTGTCACGCATGAACCGGTAGACCAGCTCGACGTCGAGATCGCTGCGGAAACTACCGTCGGCGACACCACGATTGAGCACGTCTTTCCAGAGGGTGCGGAACTCGACATTGCGGTCGCGTATGTAGGCGAAGCGGTCCTGCGTGGACAATCGCTTGGCTTCGTCTTGATAGATGGCGACGGCGTAGTGGTCGCGGTCGATGCTCTCGAACGAGGCAACAACCAACGCGCGCAGCGTCTCTCGCGCGGGCATGCCCGCCGCGACAACCTCGTGGTAGGTGTCAAAGAGCGAGTCCAGGAAACTACGCAGGATCTCGTCGACCATCGATTCCTTGGAATCGAAGTGGTGGTACAGACTGCCGGAGAGGATGCCCGCGCTGTCGGCGATGTCGCGCACTGTGGTTGTGCGCAGCCCGCGCTCGGCGAACAACGAACTCGCCACCGTCAGCAACTCGTCGCGCCGCGACGTTCTGGTCCGGCTGTCCGCCAGGCCTGACTCTGATTCGATCCGCTTTCGGGTCGCAGCCACCCGCCTCACCTCCAAGAGCTCAAGCCTAGCAAGCGCTTGGTTGTTCAGGTGTCCCACCTGCACGAAGCGGGTGGCATGCGATCCGTCGGTAGAGCTAGTGTCCCAGCTTCTTACGAGCCCGCGCGTTGAAGAACTTCCACAACTTCAACTGCGTGTTGGCGTTCTTGGTGTCCTTGGCAGTGAACGGCGCGGACATCATCTCGGACACCGCGATCTTCAACGTCGAGAACGCCACCGCCCGGGTGTGGGAGAAGGTGTCAAAACCGTACTTGCCGTGGTAGCTGCCCATGCCACTCTGGCCGGAGCCGCCGAACGGCAGGTCTGGCCCGAACATGTTGATGGCGAAGTCGTTTCCGTTGATCGAACCCGACCGGGTGGCGTCGGCGATCTTGGCGAATCGCTCATTGCGATCACCGTGCCAGTACATGGTCAACGGATTCGGATGACTTGTGACGTGGGCGATCACCTCGCCGAGATCGCGGTAGGGGTACACGGTGAGGACAGGACCGAAGACCTCGTCCTCTTCGATCTTCATCCCGGCCTTCACTCCGGTGAGCAGGGTTGGCGGGATCTTTCGAGCTTCCGCGTCCGGAAGACTTTCGCCTGCCGGGATCACCTGATGCTTGGTGGCACCGAGTGACACTGCATCGTCGATGAGGTCGACGATGCGGTTGAAGTTCTTCTCGTTGATGGTCGACGTGTACTGCGGATTGTCCTTGATCGACGGGAGGTTGCTGCGCCAGCGAGCCAACACCTTGTCGGTGAACTCCCCCAGCTTCGCTTCGGGCACCCACACGTAGTCGGGGCACAGGCACACCTGACCACCGTTGACCAGGCGGGCGTCGGCGATGCGCTGGGCAGCCTGATCGATGTCGGCGTCGATGTCGACGATCACCGGGTTCTTGCCACCGAGCTCGAGCGTGACGGGCACAAGGTTCTTGCCGGCCTCCGCGGCCACCGATCGACCCACATCCGGCGAGCCGGTGAAGAACATGTGGTCGACCTCGAGCTTGGCAAAATCTGAACCGCCGCCGTGAGCGCTGGTCAGCACGGCAAACTCCTCGAGGCTGAAGTACCTCGGTGCGTGCTTGGCGAGGACCGCGGTGGTCTTGGCGGTGACGGACGACGGACGCACCAGCACTCGGTTGCCCGCAGCGAATGCCGAGCCCGCCGGCACGATGGTCAGGTTGAGAGGAAAGTTCCAGGGGCCCATGATGCCGACGACACCCTTGGGGTCGTGGCGGACCTCCTGGCGGAATCCCGCCCGGGCCATCAACTTGCCCGGCGTGGACGTCTCCATCCACTTGGTGACATGCCTCTTCTGATGCGAGAGGTCGATCATGCATCCGGCGATGTCGGCGGCCATCGACAACTCGCGTGGTCGAGTCCCGAAGTCGGCATTCAACGCCTCGGCGAGCTCTTCGGCGTTGTCGAGCAACAGGGCCTGGAGGCGAACGATCCGGTCGATGCGAGTCTGCGCGTCGGGGATTCCGTCACGCAGGAACGCGGCCCGCTGCAGCTCGAGCAACTCCTGCAGCGACAACGTGTCGGCTGATTTTTGCTCTGTGACCTGCTTTTTAGCTACGTCTGCCGGTTTGGTCATAACGCGGACCTCCAAATTGCCCTTGGTTACACACGAAACGTTGGAACGATTTTCCAAGTATGTCGCAAACCAGTATGCGCCAACTCACACCAGGGGCGCCAGTGACCCGGGGGCAAAGAGGAGGTACGCGAGCTCGACTACAGCCGCTCGATGATCGTGACGTTGGCGGTGCCGCCACCCTCACACATCGTTTGCAGGCCGTAGCGGCCCCCGGTGCGCTCGAGTTCGTGCAGCAACGTGGCGAACAGTTTGGCGCCGGTGGCGCCGAGGGGATGTCCGAGGGCAATGCCGCCGCCGTTCGGGTTGACCCGGGCCGGGTCGGCGCCGGTCTCCTTGAGCCACGCGAGCACCACCGGGGCGAATGCTTCGTTGATCTCGATGACGTCGATGTCATCGATGCTCAGGCCGCTCTTCTCCAGTGCGTACTTGGTGGCGGGAATGGGCGCAGACAGCATCATCACGGGGTCGTCGCCGCGCACCGAGATGTGGTGGATGCGCGCGCGGGGCGTGAGGTTGTACTGCTTGAGTGCATCCTCAGACACCACGAGTGCAGCCGATGCACCGTCGCAGATCTGGGAGGCGACAGCAGCCGTCAGCGACGAGCCCTCGGCCAGTACCGGAAGTCCGGCCATCTTCTCCAGCGATGTCTCGCGAGGGCATTCGTCGACGACACAGTCGCCGAGCGCCACGGTCTCCGCAGCGAAGTGGCCCTCATCGATGGCGCGGCGCGCACGCTGGTGCGACTGCAGAGCCCACTGCTCCATGTCTTCGCGGCTGATGTCCCACTTCTTGGCCATCATGTCGGCGCCGGCGAACTGAGAGATCTCGGCATCGCCGAACCGCTCGTCCCAGCCGACCGATCCCTTGAACGGCCCTTCGAATCCATACTGGACGCCGGCCAGCATGGCGGCCGAGATGGGGATGGCGCTCATGTTCTGGACGCCGCCGGCGAGCACCACGTCCTGCGTGCCACTCATCACTGCCTGCGCGGCGAAATGGATGGCCTGCTGAGACGACCCGCACTGGCGGTCGATGGTGGTGCCGGGGATGTCGAGGGGCAGACCGGCCGTGAGCCAGGCGGTTCGGGCAATGTTGCCGGCCTGCGGCCCGATGGTGTCCACGCACCCGAAGACGACGTCGTCGACGACCATCGGGTCGATACCGGTGCGTTCGAGCGTCGCCTTGATGACGTGCGCGCCGAGATCGGCAGGGTGCACCTTGGCCAGTGCGCCGTTGCGCTTGCCGACCGGCGTGCGTACGGCATCGACGATGTACGCCTGAGGTTTGGACATTGTGTGCTCCTTCGATCAAAAAACGTGGCGGTTCGATCTGGTGGGTCAGGCCCGCTGGCTGGAGATGGAGACCACTTCACCGGTGAGATAGGTGGTGTAGTCGCTGGCGAGCATTGCGATGGTCGCCGCGATCTCCCAGACCTCGGCGGCGCGTCCGTAGGCCTCGCGCGAGGCGAGGTCGGCGAGCAGCTCTTCGCTCGTGACCTTCGCGAGGAAGGGATGGCGGGCGATGGAGGGAGCCACCGCGTTGATTCGCACGCCGTACTCGGCGGCTTCGATCGCCGCACACCGGGTCAGGGCCATCACCCCGGCTTTTGCTGCGGCGTAATGGGATTGGCTGTGCTGTGCACGCCAGCCCAGAACCGACGCATTGTTCACGATCACGCCGCCGTGCGGTGCGTCGCGGAAGTAACGCAACGCCGCGCGAGTCGCGCGGAAGGTGCCGTTCAACGTGATGTCGATGACGCGGTCCCACTCGTCGTCGTCCATGTCGACGACCGGGGTCTCACCACCGAGTCCGGCATTGTTGATCAGCACGTCGATACGGCCGAGTTCGGAGGCCGCGGACTCGATCAGGGCATTGACCTCCGAGGTCTTCTGCACGTTGCACACCACGGACGCCACGGTCTGGTCGGCGAACTCACCCTTGAGTTTGTCCACGGTCTCGCCGAGTCTGCGCTCGTGCCAATCGCTGACCAGCACATCGGCGCCTTCGGCCAGAGCCCTGCGCGCGGAAGCGAACCCGATTCCCGTGCCCGCGGCGGCCGTCACCACAACCTTGCGGCCGGCGAGCAGACCGTGACCTGGGATCTCTTCCGGCGGCGTCGCCAGCGGACTGGAGCCTTGCTGAACTGTCACGGTCGTGCCTCTCGAGGTAATCCGAGCACCCGCTCGGCAATGATGTTGCGCTGCACTTCATTCGAGCCGCCATAGATCGTGTCGGCGCGGGTGAACAGGAACAGCCGCTGCCACTGATCGAGTTCCACCTGGTCCGGCTCGAAGATGTTGTTGGGTTCACCCTCGCTGGTGCGATCGGGTGCGATGAGCGACGGGGCCCCCTGGACCGCCATTGCGAGCTCGCCGAGGTCACGATGCCAGTTGGCCCACAACAACTTCGACACCGAGGCCGCTCCCCCGGCGCCGCCGGTGTCCACCACGGCCAGTGTGCGTTGTGCGTGGGCCCGCATCACCCGGAGCTCGAGCCATGCCCGGGCGATCCGCTCCCGGATCACCGGGCTGTTCGACGACCCGTTGGCCTTTGCCATCTCCACGATGTGTTCGAGTTCGCGCGAGAAGCCCACCTGCTGCCCGAGGGTGGACACACCCCGCTCGAACTCGAGCAGACCCATCGCCACTTTCCAGCCCTCACCGGGTTCACCGACGACAAGGCCGGCCTCGGTGGTGGCGTCGTCGAAGAACACCTCGTTGAACTCGGAGGTACCGGTGAGCTGCTGAATCGGCCGGACGGTGACGCCGGGTTGATCGAGCGGCACGAGGAGAAAACTCAGTCCCTTGTGACGCGAGGACCCCGGCTCGGTGCGGCACAGCACAAATGCCCATTGGGCGACGTGTGCCAGCGACGTCCAGATCTTTTGGCCGTTGATGACCCACTTGTCGCCGTCGAGTGTGGCGGTGGTGGAGATGTTCGCCAGGTCCGACCCCGCGCCCGGTTCGGAGTAACCCTGCGCCCACAACTCGTCGACCGTGGTGATGCCCGGCAGGAAACGCTTCTTCTGTTCCTCGGTCCCGAAGGCGATCAGCGTCGGGCCGAGCAGTTCCTCGCCCACGTGGCTGACCCGGGCCGGCGCGCCCGCCCGGGCGTACTCCTGATGAAAAATGATGCGCTGCTCGATGGACGCGTTGCGTCCGCCGTGTTCCACGGGCCAACCGAGGCACGTCCATCCCGAGGCGGCCAGCAGCCGGTCCCACGCGAGCCGCGGCCCGTAGAACTCGTGTTCGCTGCCCGGGCCTCCGCGTGACTTCAGGTTCGCGAACTCGCCGGTCAGATTGTCGTCGAGCCACTGTCGTACGGCAGCCGCGAAATCGGCCGCCGAACCATCCCATTCACCCAGGTCCACGCCTCGGTCAGCGAGGTTGATCGCCGTCATGTGAACCAGCGTAACCGACCAAGCACTTGCTCGGTTAGCGCACCCAAGCAAGTGCTAGGTTTTGGCTTCGGAACCTGCGCTGTACCAGGTGGTACTAGCCTTTTACGCAGGTGTGAGCTCCGGGAGGAATCGTGTCCATTTCAGCAGATCAGCCCACCCCAGACCGGCTCGACGTCGACGCCGTCACCACCACACCGCAGGCCTTGCGCCGAGCCGCGGAATTGTGGCCGGACGGTCTGGCGATCATCGACGACCAGTGGGGCGAGACGGTCGAACTGACCTGGTCCGACCTCCTCGGCGCCGTGCGTACTTTCGCGGCCGGCCTGATCGCGGAGGGCATCGAGGCCGGCGACCGGGTCGCCATCTGGGCACCGAACAGCTTTCACTGGCCCATCGCCGCGCTCGGCGCCCATTTCGCCGGCGCCACCCTCGTCCCACTCAACACCCGTTACACCGCGGCGGAGGCGCTGGAGATCGTTCAGCGCACCAAGGCCCGGGCGATCGTCGTGGTCGGCCGATTCCTCGGCACCGACCGGGTCGAACAATTGTGCGCCGAGGCGGGCGGCGACCTCGCTGCCGCATCGGACCTGGCCGTGGCCATCCGCGTACGCCTCGAGGCGGATGACCATCGGGGTGCGGTCGCTGTCGACTGGAACGACTTCCTCTGTGCAGCAACCGACGAGGGAAGGGCCGAAGCCGACGCACGTGCATCTGCGGTCGCACCCACCGACATCTCCGACGTGCTGTTCACCTCAGGGACCACCGGCAGGTCAAAGGGAGCCCTCGCCGAGCATCAGCAGACGGTCGCCGGCGCTCGAGCGTGGGCCACCAACGGAAAACTGGGGACCGACGACCGCTACCTGATGGTGAACCCCTACTTCCACACCTTCGGCTACAAGGCCGGAATCCTCGTGTGCACCCTCATGGGCACCACGATGATCCCTCTGGCGGTGTACTCCACCGATGCCGCGATGCGGCTGATCGAGCAACGCGAGGCCACCGTGTTCCCCGGCGCCCCGACCATCTTCCAGACGATCCTCGACGCTCCGCGGCGCCCCGAGTTCGACCTCTCGTCACTGCGGCTGGCAGTCACCGGCGCCGCGATCGTGCCCGTGGTGCTCGTCGAGCGGATGCAACGCGACCTCGGCATCGAGACCGTCATCACCGCCTACGGCCTGACCGAGGCGAGCGGCTTCGTCACCACCTGCACACCCGACGACGACGATCAGACCGTGGCCAACACGTGCGGCCGCCCGTTCACGGGCATGGAGATCAAGCTCTCGGAGAACGGCGAGGTGCTGGCCCGCGGCAAGATGGTCATGCGCGGTTATCTCGACGACCCCAAGGCCACCGCAGAGGCGATCGACGCCGACGGCTGGCTGCACACCGGCGACATCGGAACAATCGACGAGCGCGGAAATCTCTCCATCACGGACCGCCTGAAAGACATGTACATCAGCGGCGGATTCAATGTGTACCCCGCAGAAGTCGAGCAGGTTCTCGCCAGAATCGACGGGGTGGCCGAGGCTGCCGTCGTCGGGGTACCTGATGAGCGATTGGGAGAAGTGGGGCGCGCTTACCTCACGTTGTCACCGGGCGCGTCCGTCGACGAAAAGTCGGTCATCGAGTACTGCCGTCAGAAACTCGCGAACTTCAAGACCCCGCGTTCGGTCATCATCATCGACGAGTTCCCACGCAATGCCGGCGGCAAGATCCTCAAGCGCGAACTGCACTGAACCCGGCCATGCCTGTCTTCGCGAGCTTTGTTCCGCTGATGAACAGTTTGTCTCACTTCGACTATCCGCAACTCGAAAGGGACAACGGTTTGTCACACAAGTTCACAAATGATCGCGACGGTCATAAATGTTTTCGATTCTTTTCTGAATGCGCACTAATACAATTCGAAGAGAACCGCCGGAGAAACAAATGACGGGCGGCCCGATTCCTCGGGCCGCCCGTCATTTTGACTACAGTTGTGGTCAGTTCAATGCGTCAGTGCGCCTCGTTGTAAGCCTCGACGACATCCGCGGCAATACGCCCACGCGATGACACCTGGTGGCCGTTACGACGGGCCCAGTCACGGATTGCCGCGGTCTGCTCGCGATCCACAGATGCCTTGGTGGCGATCCCTTTCGCGCGCTTACGGCCACTCACACGTCGGGCATGCTCAGCCCATTTCGCCACGTCGTCACGCAGCTTGTCAGCGTTCTTGCTGGACAGGTCGATCTCGTAGGTGACGCCATCGACGCCGAACTCCACGGTCTCGTCCGCTGTCTTGCTGTCATCAACATCATCTACGAGTGTGACGGTTACCTTCTTAGCCATAATGCTCCATTCTGATGGCTCCCGGATCCAACTTTGACAGTTCCGGCACACAACGCAAACGAACAATATTCATGGTGGCCGCCTATCGGCCGCCAGCATAGCGCGAATGAACCGTCAACGCTAATAAGAGGAAGTGTTTTCCAGTAACGTCATTGCTGCGGCTTGACGAGTGGAAAGAGGATGGTTTCGCGAATGCCGAGACCCGTCAGAGCCATCAGAAGTCGGTCAATGCCCATTCCGGTACCGGTCGTCGGCGGCATGCCCTGCTCCATGGCCGCAAGAAACTCTTCATCGAGCACCATTGCCTCATCATCACCGGCACGAGCCAAACGGGCCTGGTCGACGAACCGCTCCCGCTGAATCACCGGATCGACCAATTCGGAATAACCGGTAGCCAATTCGAACCCGCGGACATAGAGATCCCACTTTTCACTCACACCCGGCTTGTCGCGGTGCTCACGCACCAGGGGTGATGTCTCGACCGGGAAATCGCGGACGAATACCGGCCCCGACAACCCGTCGCCCACCTGGTGTTCCCAGAGTTCCTCGACGAGCTTGCCGTGGCCGTAGCCCTTGCCTGCCGGGATCTCGAGCCCCACATCGGCGCTGATGGAGAGCAGTTTCTCGACCGTCGTGGCCGGCGTGATCTCGATCCCGAGCGACTCGGAGAGCGAGGGATACATCTCCACCGACTTCCATTCCCCACTCAGATCGTTGATCGATCCGTCGGCCATCTCCGGGGTCAGGGTGCCGAGGGCGGCCATCGCCACTTCCTGGATCACCTCACGTGTCATCGTCGCCGAGTCGTCGTAGGTGCCGTACGCCTGGTACGTCTCCAGCATCGCGAACTCGGGCGAATGGGTGCTGTCGGCGCCCTCGTTGCGGAAGTTGCGGTTGATCTCGAAGACCCGCTCGATACCGCCGACCACAGCCCGCTTGAGGAACAGCTCTGGGGCGATGCGCAGGTAGAGGTCGATGTCGAGGGCGTTGGAATGGGTGACGAACGGCCTGGCGGCCGCACCACCGTGCAGCGTCTGCAGCATCGGTGTCTCGATCTCCAGGAATCCCCGCCGCTCCAGCGCCGCGCGCAGTTCCCGCAGGACCGCGACGCGTGTCCGCGCCATCTCGCGGGCCTGGGGTCGCACGATGAGGTCGACGTACCGCTGGCGGACACGCGTTTCCTCGTTCATCTCCTTGTGCGCCACCGGAAGTGGGCGCAGCGCCTTGCTCGCCATCTGCCACGTGTCGGCGAGCACGCTCAGTTCTCCGCGTCGCGAGCTGATCACCTCGCCGTGTACGAACACGAAGTCACCGAGGTCCACGTCGGACTTCCAGGCGGCCAGCGATTCCTCACCCACGCCGTTCAAGCTGATCATGGCCTGCAGCTGCGTGCCATCGCCTTCTTGAAGTGTTGCGAAGCACAGCTTCCCGGTGTTGCGGATGAAGATCACCCGGCCGGCGATGCCGACGACCTCACCTGTCTGGGTGTCGGGCTCGAGGTCTGGGTACTTCGCGCGGAGCTCGGCCAGTGAATGGGTGCGCGGAACCGACACGGGGTAGGCCTGACCACCCTCGGCGAGGATGCGATCGCGCTTCTCGCGCCGAACTCGCAACTGCTCCGGGGTCTGGTCCTCGGTGTTGTCAACTGCTGCATTTTTCCGGCCTTGGCCACGGGCTTCATTCACGCCAACGACCCTAGCGGCCGAACCTGGGTTGGCCATATTCGACGGGTCGCCAGGTCGGCGCGTGATCAGTGCGCGGAGAACATGCTCCACTCGCGTTCGGTGTGACCGGCGACCGGCCGCCGGTCAGCCGAACGGGCGAGCGCCATCTGGCCACCGGCAACAAACCGGGCGCCGGGCACCCCCGCGGCCTGCAGGTGCCAGGTGAGCATCTCGGCGTCGTGACCGTCCACCCCGATGAGAAGCCAACGGCTGGAGGCGTCAGCGCAACGCAGTGTCTCCCTCGAGCCCGGGATCAGGCGGTCGAGGACTTGATCGGAGGGAATTGCCAACGCGCCGAGGACGATTCCGTCCCGATCACGTTCCTGCTGGCTACGGATGTCGATCGCCACAGCACCGCTGCGGAGCAGGGAATCGACGTCGTGCGCCGCGACGGACAGCGGAGCAACGGGGTATGCCGACGTGGGCCGACTTGACAGAGAAGGTGCGGGTGCGGTGAGCACAGACATGGCTGGTGCTTTCGTGAATGATCGGCAACTAATCGGCCGAAGAACGGGCGTAGGGGTTATCAAGAGGCGTTTCAGCCCCGACAACACTCCTGACAGCTCCGCGTGATCACGGTGGAGATTGTGCCACAGCGATCACGATCGCACCACCGTCACCCGACCGCGGCAACACCTCAGTCCGGACGCGAGCCTGCCGAACGCCCCTTTGCCCGGGCATCGCGCTGCCGCTCGTACACCAGCCGCAACCCGTCGAGCGTCAGAGTTGGCTCGTGGTGCTGCAACGTCACACACTCATCGAAGACCAGCGGGGCGAGGTAGCCGGTGGCGATCACCGCGATGTCGTCGCCGTCGAAACCCGGCACTTCGCGCCGTACCCGGGACACGAGCCCGTCCACCTGACCTGCGAATCCGTACAGGATGCCCGACTGCAGTGCTTCGACGGTGTTCTTGCCCACCACCGAGCGCGGCGGCAACAGCTCGACCTTGCGTAGCGTCACCGTCCGGACGGCGAGGGCCTCGACCGCCAGATCGATACCCGGGGCGATCGCCCCACCGAGGAACTCGCCCTTCGCCGACACCACGTCGACGAGGGTGGTGGTCCCGAAATCGACGACGATGCAGCCGCGACCGTAGGCCGAGTAGGCGGCGAGCGCATTGGCGACGCGGTCGGTCCCGACCTCTTTGGGATTGTCGACCAACAGCGGAACCCCGGTTCGCACACCGGGTTCGAGCAGCACGTGCGGTCCGGCCCCGAAGTACTTCCCGACCATCACCCGCATCTCGCGCAGCAGAGACGGCACCGTCGACAGCCCGACAACGGCCGTGACCTGTTCCACGTCCGGCCCCAGCAGGCCACGGATGGTCAGCGCCAACTCGTCGGCGGTCATGCGCGACTCGGTCCTCATCCGCCAGTCGCGCACCAGCCGCGAATTGGTCCCGATGCCGACATAGACACCCAGGTGGATGTTCGTGTTGCCGACGTCCAGCGCGAGCAACATATCAGGCGGGGGTGCTCGACAGCACCGGGTGGCGGGGGTCGAGCAGATCCGAGCCTTCCGGTGCGTGTGCGGGGTCGGCACCCTGTTCGACGATGCGGTTCGATTCGTCGACGAACACCACCTTGGGCTGATACTCGAGGATCTCGCGGTCATCGAGTCCGCCGTAGGCGATCAGGATGACAAGGTCGCCCGGGTGCACCAGATGTGCTGCGGCGCCGTTGATACCGATGATCCCGGACCCGCGGGGACCCGAGATCGCGTAGGTGACCAACCGGGCGCCGTTGTTGATG
The DNA here is from genome assembly GCF_054063855.1 of Williamsia sp. R60. Lineage (NCBI taxonomy): Bacteria > Bacillati > Actinomycetota > Actinomycetes > Mycobacteriales > Nocardiaceae > Williamsia > Williamsia sp. R60. The sequence continues at coordinate 275,486 of NZ_JBSSGR010000001.1, read as the reverse complement.
TCGACGATGGTCACCTGCTCACCCTCGAGCAGACCGGCGGCGTCGAGCAGGTCCTGGTCGACCGTGACCGATCCGACGTAGTGCAGATCGGCCTGGGTCACCGTGGCGCGGTGGATCTTCGAGGTCATCATGGTGCGGATCATGCTGGGTTCTCTCCTCTTTCGACGAAACCGGTGCCGATCGCGACACCCACGTTGTCAATGAGCCGGGTGGAGCCGATTCGCGCGGCGACGAGCAGCCTGCCGTCGCCGCGGGCCGGCGGTTCTTCGAGGTTCGGGCCGCGCAGTTCGAGGTAGTCGACCGAGACTTCCGGGTGCAGGTCGAAAACGCCGCGGGCCGCGTCGAGGATGGCCTGCTCTCCCCCGGCGGCCGCATAGGCGCCCGCGATCAGCGCTGCCGACAGGGTCGTCGCCAGCTCACGCTGAGCGGGATCGAGGTACCGATTGCGCGACGACATGGCCAATCCGTCGGCTTCGCGCACGGTGGGAACGCCGACGATCTGTACGTCGAGGTTCAGGTCGGTGACCATCTGCCGGATCAACACCAACTGCTGGTAATCCTTCTCCCCGAAGTAGGCCTCCATCGGCGCGGCAATGTTCAGCAACTTGAGCACCACGGTCAGCATGCCTGCGAAATGCGTTGGTCGAGAAGCACCTTCGAGCTCTCCACCGAGCGGTCCAGGGTGCACGGTGGTGCGCGGTCCCGTCGGGTACATGTCGGAGACCTTCGGGGCGAAGACCAATTCGACGCCGGCCGCCCGCAGGAGATCGCAGTCCTCATCGAATGTCCGGGGGTAGGCGTCGAGGTCTTCACCCGCGGCGAACTGCAACGGGTTGACGAAGATGGACGCGATCACCACCGCGTCGCCCTTGCGTTTGGCGGCACGGACCAGTTCGAGATGGCCTGCGTGCAGCGCGCCCATCGTGGGGACCAGCACCACGCGCTTACCCGTCGAACGCAGGGCACGGCTGACCTTGTTCAGCAGCACTGGATCACGATGGACCGTCAATTGCCCAGCGGTGAAAGGTTTCTGGCCCGTGAGGTCATCAGTGGTCATCGATGTTCGTCCCGTCTGCTGTCATTTCCCAAGTCGTCGTCCCTGAGTAACTCGACCAGGTCCTTTGGTGGATCGGTGTACGTGGCGGCGCGGCGGGCGAGCGCACGATATCCCTCCGCGATGCCCGGATCAGCGGCCGTCAGCGCCTGCAGATGCCGGGCCACCGCCGCCGCGTCGCCGCGAGCCACCGGGCCGGTCAACGCCTTCGGGCCGATTTGCAGACTGTTGTCGAGCGCCGCGGTGAGCAGGGGCCCCAGGATCCGTTCCGGCCGTACGTCTTGGCCGTCGACCACCTTGCGCAGCGCTGCCACGGCGTCACACACAAGCGCGACAAGATGATTCGCACCATGAGCGAGGGCAGCGTGATAGAGGGTGCGGTCTTTCTCGTCGATGCGGACCGGTTCGGCGCCCATCTCCAGTACCAGCGATTGTCCGATTGCCAGACCCACCTCGTCCGCGGCAGTGACACCGAAGCAGCAGTTGCGGATCCGGTCCGTGTCCTCTTCCGTCCCGATAAACGTCATGGCCGGATGCAACGCCAGCGGGAGCGCTCCGATGTCGGTGAGCGGATCGAGCACGCGTACACCGTGTGCGCCCGCGGTGTGGGCGACGATGGTTCCCGGCCGCACCGATCCCGACTCCGCCAGATCGGAGATGACAGACGCCAATCGGTCGTCCGGGACCGCGATGACAAGGAGCTCGCACTGTGAGGCGACGTCGGCCACGGCGCGGATCTCGGACTCGGGGAGCCGCTGTGCCGCACGTGCGCGCGAGGCCGGGGACGATGCGGCGACGGCGCCGACCACGTGTTCGGCACGTTCGAGGGCCTGACCGATGGTGGTTCCCACTCGACCCGCCGACACGACGCCCACCGTCAGGCGGGCAGGCGCGGGCCAATTGGTAATCCCCGTCGAGGTCACCGTCGTCCTCCATTCGTTCCAGTCCCTCTGACTTCTCCCCTGGCCGTTGAGTCGAACGCGACTGGGGATGTGTCAGGCACGGGTACCAGACGTCTCGCAGCGAGAATAGAACCAGGCGGACACATATTGCCAATGCCTGTGATCGGGCTCACCCGATAGGACGTGGGCGATCAGCTACGACGGCGGCGGCGTCCACCGGCAGGTGCCGATGATTCGAATCGGGTGAGCAACTCCGAGACCGACCGTCCCGACGCATGTGCGCCTGGATGGTCCGCGGACTGCTCGCCGTCATCGGCCAGTAGCGCGTTGGGGATTCCACCTTCCGCGGGGACAGCCACCTCCCACTCGTCGGTGGGGGTTTCGTCCACGAACGGCCCGGGAGCCGACGACTCGACCTGCGCCTCGGGCGTTCCGTCCGCCTCCTCAGCACGCTTTTCGTGCGCGCCGGCCACCTGCGGCTCAGCGGTACGGGCCACGTCCCCGGCCGCGACGACCTCCGGTGCTGCGTCATCGGCGCGACGCCGGCTACCCGCATGGCGGCCGGACGGTGTCTGCGCGTTGATGGTGTCGCCGGGGTGGTCCGACGTCACCGCATCCTGCTCACCGGCGTCGGACGAGTCTTCGGTGTCGGTCGCGTCGTCTGCCGGCGTTTCGGCAGGCTCCACGGGCACCGGATCCTCGTCGGACACCACCGGGATGACCTGGGTGCTCTCGTTCGGGTTGTCGTCGCGCCGGCGATCAGCCGGGGGTGCCGTGGACGCAAAATCGCGTTCGGCCACGGTTCCGTCATCCGGGACCAGCGGCGCCGGCGGGAAATGCTGCTCGGCGAAGCCGGCCGGGGCGTAGGGATTGCCCGTCCCCTCATGACGGTTCGCGCGGTTCTCCAGTTCCGGCAGACGTTCACGGACCAGAGCGATCCGTTCGTCCGGGAGCTCCCCGAGCAGCTGCTCGAGGCTCGACCGCAAGGACTGCAGCTCCGCCTTGAGCGCGGACAGTTCTTCACCCGACTGTTCGCCGATCTCCTTGCGAACCTGTGTCTCGACGCCCAGTTCGTACTGACGGCGAGCGGAGATCTCACGCTCGAGCTGCAATTCGTAGACCAGTCGGAGGTCACGGGCCTTGGCGTCCGCGGAATCGGCCTGCCGGCGATACTTCGTCACCAGGATGGCGCCGATGACAGCAGCCCACAACGCGGTGATGACGGCCAGCGAGGCGGCGATGCTCATCTCCGAGGTGAAGATCATGAAGATGCTGGAGCCGAGCGCAAACAACAGCAGCACACCGAGCAACCACTGACCAGGACCACGGCGGGCTCTTCTGGCATCAGCCGATCGGCCGGCAGAGGTGGTCATGGTGGCAAACTTACCTGCCCGACTGTGTCGCGTTTGCCATCTGGTGCGGCAAGTCCAGTTATCGATCGTGTTTGTCGAGAGATCTGCACATCTCGCGAGAGATGTGTGGCTACTCAGGTGGCCAGGTCGTCTGAGGGATCGTCCGGCGTGCGGCAGCAGTATTCGAGCCAGAGTGCCGCACCGACAAGCAGCACGCCACCGATCAGGCCGACGATCGTGCCCGGGCGATCATGATCTGCCGCCGCGAGATCGTCTTGCCGGGTGAGCAGATACGCCAGCGTTCCGGTCCACACGCCGACGGCGAGAGCACCGAGAATGGCCGATGCCTTGGCCAGCGCCAGCACGCGCGCCGCCGTGATCGGATGCAATTGGCCGCTGTGCGAGCCGATTTGCCGGTCATTCACCCGGGCACGCACCACAAACGCGATCACAACCTCAAGTGCGGCAAGCACATACAGCACGATGCCGGCCAACAGGGGCAGCGGCGGCAGCGATCCGTAGCTGACCCGGACCACCAGGAACACCACAACCGCCACCACAACCGCGAGCATGGCGAGATCCCGGATACGGGTCGGGCCCATCGCGTTGTCGCTGCCGGGATCGGACTTGCGGCTCGTCACGTGTGTTTCCCTGCGTCGGTACCGGCGGTGGTCAGCGTGTGTTCGGTGAGTCGAACCCCGTCGCGGTCGGCCGGCGTCAATGCGGCCAGCAGATCCGACACCGAAACGTCGGAACCGCGATGACGTAGCACCGCTCCGGGATCGGCGTCCAGCCAGGGAATCAGGACAAACGCCCGCTCAGCGGCACGCGGGTGGGGCAAGGTCAACACCGGATCCGTCGACTCGACAACTGCCCCGTGGTCCGACACCGAGATCACGTCGACGTCGAGAGTTCGTGGCCCCCACCTCTGGTCGCGTACCCGCCTCGCCTCGTTCTCGAGATGCTGACCCACGTCCAGCCAATCGCGTGCGGTCCGGGCGTCGTCGTCGACCAGCAGGATCGCGTTCAGGAAATCCTGCTGCTCCACCCCGCCCCACGGTTCGGTGGCGTAGACCCGCGAGGCCGCCACCACCCGGTCACCGAGACCGTCGCAGACCGACTGCAGATGGGCGAGCCGGTCTCCGATGTTGGAGCCTATCGAGAGCACCGCACTGCTCACTGCATCCCCTTGCGGGATCGGCGAGCGACGACCGCCACGTCGTCGAACTCCAGATCGATTGGCGCAGAAGGCTTGTGCAATGTCACCTCACACGCCAGTACGGCGTCGAGATCGAGCAAGATCTTGTCGGCTATCTCGGCCGAGACCGTCTCGATGAGGTTGTGCGGTGTGCCGGCGATGATGTCGTGGGCGGTGTGGGCCAGTCCCCCGTAGTCGATGGTGTCGGCGAGGTCGTCCGTCGCCGCGGCCACCCGCAGGTCGGCCCACAGGATGATGTCGACGATGAAGTCCTGGCCGTCCTGCCGCTCGTGGTCGAACACCCCGTGATTGCCCCGAACCTTCAGTCCGCGCAACTCGATTCGATCAGCCATCGTGCCCTTTCGTTACAGCGCCCCCAGCGGAGAACGTGGTCGGACCGGTGTCGGCGCCGCGCGGCCCGCCCGCCTGCCAGGCGTCGGCGACCAGCACCGCATCGCGGCTGGCGCGCACGTCGTGTACCCGCACGCCCCACGCACCTCCCGCGGCCGCGAGTGCGGTCAGAGCGGCGGTGGCGATCTCGCGGCCATCCGGCGGACGTGGGTTTCCGTCTCGATCGGCGAGCAGGGTACCGAGAAAACGCTTGCGTGACGCCCCGATCAGTACGGGAAAACCGAGCCCCACCAAGGTTGGCAGTGCGTGTAGCAGGGCCCAATTGTGCTCGGCGGTCTTCGCGAATCCGAGACCAGGATCGAGGATCAACGCACTGGGATCAACACCGGCAGACGTGGCCGCATCGACCTGCGCCAGCAGTTCCCCGCTGACCTCGGCCACCACGTCGCGATACACGCCGGGTTCGCCGGTCCGATGGACAAACGACGGGTCGGAAGGGCGCCAGTGCATCAGGATCCACGGAACACCCGCCTCGGCGACAACTCCCGCCATGTCCGGATCGGCACGTCCCCCGGATACATCATTGACCACAGTTGCGCCCGCAGCGATCGCCTTCTCGGCGACCTCGGCGCGCATGGTGTCCACGGAAATCCGAACACCTTGCGCCGCCAGGCCTTTGATGACCGGCGTGACCCTGGCGATCTCGAGACCGGTGTCGACGCGGTGCGCACCGGGTCTGGTGGACTCCCCACCCACGTCGATGATGTCGGCCCCCTGCGCAGCCAGCGACAACCCATGGGCGATGGCGGCATCGGTATCGAGGTACCGGCCACCGTCGGAGAAGGAATCGGCCGTCACGTTGACGACGCCCATGATGATGGTGCTCACGCCGTCCACCCCATCACGACGTCCACCACGTCAGGTCGCCGGGGCTTTCGGTGATGCCGGCCCCTCACGATGCTCCTGGTGTGATCGCGCAGGTCAGCGGGAGATGAGGTCGAGGGCTTCGCCTCGCGAGACCGCGCTGGTCTTGAACTGACCGCGAACCGCAGAGGTGGTGGTGGTGGCGCCCGGCTTGCGGATACCGCGCATCGCCATGCAGAGGTGCTCGGCTTCGATCACCACGATCACACCGCGAGGATCGAGTCTGCGGACGATCGCGTCCGCGATCTGCGTGGTCAACCGTTCCTGCACCTGCGGTCGCTTCGCGTAGAGGTCGACCAGACGCGCCAACTTGGACAGGCCGGTCACCTGACCGCCGGGACCGGGGATATAGCCAACGTGCGCGACACCGTGGAACGACACCAGGTGGTGCTCGCAGGTCGAATACATCGGGATGTCCTTGACCAGCACCAGCTCGTCGTGACCGACATCGAAAGTGGTGGCCAGCACGTCGTCGGGGTTGACGTGCAGGCCTCCGAACATCTCGAAGTAAGCACGTGCCACCCGGGCGGGTGTCTCCTTCAGACCGTCGCGGTCCGGGTCCTCGCCGACGGCGATGAGCAGTTCACGTACGGCACGTTCGGCGCGCTCGGCGTCAAAGGGGGCAATCGCACCGTTCTTGGCGGGTGTCCCATTGGTCTGTTGTGTCATTGCCCATTCTGTCCGTTCGGGGAATGCCCATTCTGGCCGTGACCCTCGTTCCCGCCGTCGCCCTGGTTGTTCCCGTTGTGCCCGCCATGGCCATTCTGACCATTCGGTGACCTGCCATGAGAACCGGGCTGGCCGTAGGGGTTACCCGGCTGTCCGTATGGATTGCCTGGTTGCCCGTATGGGTTGCCTGCCGGGTAGGAACCGTTGTGGCCCGTGCCGCCGTTCTGGGCCTGTCCGCCGTTCGGCCCACCGTTGGGGGGCCAGCCCGGAGCCGACCAACCTGCGGGGGCGCCGTAATCGGGACGGGTGCCTCCTGGGACAGCACCTGCCTGCCCACCTTGCTGCGGGTAGGGGTTGCCCGGGGACTGCGGCGGATACTGCTGCTGCGGAAGCTCGCCCGGACCGGGCTGCATGTGCGACGGTCCGACCTTCGCCAGCTCCGGCGACTTCGGGGGTTCGGGCGGCCAGGGCTCGCCGCGCTCCTTGGCGAGCTCGCCCGGCGTCTTCACCGGCGGCTTGTCGCTCGGGGTGCGTTCGCCGAAATCGTTGAAGGTGGTGATGCGCGGGCGCTTGACCACCTTGTCGAAGATCTTCTCGAGATCCTTGCGGGTCAGGGTCTCGCGTTCGAGGAGTTGCGTGGCGAGCTCGTCGAGGGTGTCGCGGTACTCGGTGAGGATGGCCCACGCCTCGGTGTGAGCGGCCTCGATGAGGCGTCGCACCTCGTCGTCGATCTCACTGGCGACCTCGGGTGAGTAGTCGGCGTGCGAACCCATCGAGCGGCCGAGGAACGGGTCACCCTGCTCCTGCCCGTACCGCACGGCTCCGAGCCTGGCGCTCATGCCGTACTCCGTGACCATGGCGCGAGCGATCTTGGTGGCCTGGTCGATGTCGGAGGACGCGCCGGTGGTCGGCTCGTGGAACACCAACTCTTCGGCAGCACGACCACCCATTGCCATCACCAGACGGGCGATCATCTCCGAACGGGTCATCAGGTCTTTGTCCTGCTCGGGCACGGCAAGAGCGTGGCCGCCCGTACGTCCGCGGGCCAGGATGGTCACCTTGTAGATCGGGTCCAGATCGGGCATCGCCCACGCGGCGAGTGTGTGGCCTCCCTCGTGGTAGGCCACGATCTTCTTCTCGTGCTCACTGATGATGCGGCTCTTGCGACGCGGACCACCCACAACCCGGTCGACGGACTCTTCGAGCAGTTCGGCGGTGATGGTGGTGCGGTTCTCGCGGGCGGCCAGCAGTGCGGCCTCGTTGATGACGTTCGCCAGATCGGCACCCGACATACCCGGGGTGCGCTTGGCCAGACCGTCGAGGTCCGCGTCGGCGTCGATCGGCTTGCCCTGTGCGTGGACGTTGAGGATCGCCTTGCGGCCCGCCATGTCGGGGTTGCCGACGGGGATCTGACGGTCGAAGCGTCCCGGACGCAGAAGTGCAGGGTCGAGGATGTCGGGCCGGTTGGTGGCCGCGATCAAGATGACGCCCGAACGCTCACCGAATCCGTCCATCTCGACGAGCAACTGGTTGAGGGTCTGCTCGCGCTCGTCGTGTCCACCGCCCAGGCCGGCGCCGCGCTGGCGTCCGACGGCGTCGATCTCATCGACGAAGATGATGCAGGGGCTGTTGTTCTTGGCTTGCTCGAACATGTCGCGCACACGTGAGGCACCGACACCGACGAACATCTCCACGAAGTCCGAACCGGAGATGGTGAAGAACGGCACACCGGCCTCACCTGCGACCGCGCGGGCGAGAAGCGTCTTACCGGTTCCGGGAGGACCGAACAGCAACACGCCCTTGGGGATCTTGGCTCCCAACGCCTGGTAGCGGGCCGGGTTCTGCAGGAAGTCCTTGATCTCGAAGAGCTCTTCGACCGCCTCGTCCGCACCTGCCACATCGGCGAACGTGGTGGTCGGCATGTCTTTGTTCAGCTGTTTGGCCTTGGACTTGCCGAAGCCCATCACGCCGCCCTTGCCGCCACCCTGCATCCGGTTCATCACGAAGAAGAACAGGCCGAACAGCAGGACAAGCGGAAGGATGAAGATCAGCATCTGCATCAGGAACGACTCTTGGTTGACGTTCGTCTGATACTTCGCACCCGAGGCATCGACGCGGTCGAAGACCTCTTCGGTGGTGCGGGCTGGGTACTTGGCGGAGATCTTCTTGTCGCCGCCGGCCTGCGCCGGGTCCTTGAGCGTCATCCGTAGCGTCTGCTCGCGGTCGTCCATCTGCACCTCGGACACGTTCTTCGTGTTGAGCTGCGTCATCGCCACAGAGGTGTCGACACTCTTGTAGTCACGATTGTTGTCGCGGAGCACGGTCCAGCCCCAGATGGCCAGCACGATGATGGCCACGATCGCCAGGTTGCGAAAGACAGTCTTGCGGTTCATTGAGGTGTGTCAGCCGACCCCGACGGCCACTATCGGCCCTCTGTGATTTCGGCGCGTCCTTCCAGTCGGGATGTCTGAATCATCAGGCTACCCGTCAACGATTCATCGTGGTCGCGCGTTCCCCGTGGGCGAAAACAGTCGCGGCACCGCGCTGGCCGGCGCCGCGGCTCGCGAAACTTGGGAACGCTCGGTCTGCAGAGCGCGCAAACGCGAGTTTTGTGAGCTGGCCGCCGGCCGCGCTCGCAAAACTTGGGCACGCTCGGACTGCGGAGCGCGCAAACGCGACTATTGCGCGCCGGACGTCGGGCGCGCTCGGTGCGCGGACGGTCAGTATCCGGGAGCTACTCGCTGCCAGGGGCGGGCGGCCTCGATCTGGGCGGCTAGCTTCAGCAGCGTTGCCTCGGATCCCGGGCGGCCGGCGAAATGGACGGCCACCGGGGTCTTGGACACCGGGTGCACACCGAACGGCACAGACATCGCAGGCCATCCGAGGAGATTGAACAGTCCCTGGAACGGCGCGTAGTTGATGTTCGCCCACATGTTGGCCGCCCAGCTCTTGCTGCTCCACGCCTTCGCCTCGAGGGGTGGGGCTGCGAGGGCGGGGGTCATCAAGACGTCGGCCTGGTAGCGGTCGAGGTAAGCGAGCACCTTCTGCTCGATGGTGCTGGCCTGGACGTCGTGTACCAGATCAAAGCGTTGCACCGCCCTGCCGAGCGACGTGTGAATCTTGCTGCGCGACTGCAACTTCGACAGATCGCCACCCGCCTTCGCGAAGTCGTCCGCGTCGGCTGCAGCCCCCGCCAGCCATCGCAGCAGCAGAGGAGCCGGATTGCTCGGGTACGGGAGCTTGGACTGCGGCACCCTGTGGCCGTGATCGGCGAGCAACGCGCTGCAACTGGACACCGCCTGCGCAAAGTGCTTGTCCGTCCGACCCACGGCCAGCGGAAAGTTCTGCGCCACAACAATTCTGAGCTTCCCAGGGTCGGCGTCCGTCCCGGCGGCGGCAAGGGCCATGTCGTCGGCCATCACCCCGAGCATCAGTGCGCCGTCGGCAACCGTGGTGGCAAGCGGCCCGTTCTCACTCATCTTGAACCAGCCGTTGCCGCCGAACTCGCTGGGCACCACTCCGAGGCCGGGCTTGAAACCGAACAATCCGCAATCGGCGGCAGGGATGCGGATCGAGCCAAGGCCGTCGTTCCCGTGCGCCAACTCGACCTGCCCGCTGGCCACCGCCGCAGCCGCTCCACCGGACGAGCCGCCTGGGGTTCGCGCCGGATTCCACGGGTTGCGTGTCACGGTCTGCTCGTTGTCGGTGGTCCCCCACAAGCACAGCTCGGGTACGGCGGTGAGGCCGATGACCACTGCGCCCGCGGCTCGCAGCCTGCGGACCACGGTGTGGTCACTGAGCGCAGGTGCTCGACTGGTCGCGGCCGACCCCACGGTCATCGGCTCGCCTGCGACGGACACGTTGTCCTTGATGGCAACCGGCACGCCGGCCAAGGGCAACTTGGCCAGATCCGGATGGGCCGTGAGAAGTTCCGCCTCGGCGACGGCCTTGCCGGCACGGACCTTGACGAATGCGCCGATGGAACCGTCGCGATCAGCTATCCGTGACAGCGCATCCCGGGTCACCTGCACCGGATCGAGTCGACCGGTCCGGACACCTTCTGCCGTCTGTACCGCACTCACCGAAACGAACCTCTAATCGGAGTAGACGTTCGGGTTCAGCCGACCGACGTACGGCAGATCCCGGTACCTCTCGGCGTAATCGAGCCCGTACCCGACCACGAACTCGTTCGGGATGTCGAAGCCGACATCCTCGACGTGCACGTCCACCCGCACGGCGTCGGGTTTACGCAGCAGTGTGCAGACTTCCAACGACCTGGGGTGGCGGGTACGCAAGTTCTTCACCAGCCACGAGAGCGTCAGCCCGGAGTCGATGATGTCTTCGACGATCACGACGTCGCGGTCGTGGATGTCGCGATCGAGGTCTTTGAGGATGCGCACCACACCCGACGACGACGTCGAGGACCCATACGAACTCACCGCCATGAACTCGAGTTGCGACGGAATCGGCAGCGCCCTTGCGAAGTCGGTCATGAACATCACCGCACCCTTGAGGACACCGATGAGGACCAGGTCATCCGGAGTGTCCCGGTACCGGTTCGCCACCGTCTCGGCGAGCTCGGCGATGCGCCGCTGGATCTGCTCCTCGGTGACCACAACTGCTTCGATGTCGTCCCCATATGGATCGCGCTGTTCGCTCACGGACATCATCATGCCTCAACGGCCGCAGCCCGGGTCGCGCAGCCGTCGGCCGGCAGCTGTGTAGACCCAACGAATGACACCAATTCGCGACAGCCATATGGCTTTTCGTGGCGACTTCTCGTTTGTTTTGCGAATTGTCCCCATTTCGGCCAAACTCCCATTTGGCGACCGTTAGCATTGCGTTGCCTGAGAACACACGGTCATCACACAGCGTCACCATCCCCTCTGCCCAGGGGCCGGTCACGTCGCCTCTGCTTGTTTCGATGTGGGGATCGAAATCGGTTCGGGCGGACATTCAAGCAATCAGAGGGGATTTGTAGTCAATGAGGTTTCGGAAATCAGTGGTCTCGGCCATGCTGGTACTGGCCACCACCGCCAGCGTGGTGACGGCCACGCAGGCGAATGCGGCCCCGCCCGCGAAAGACATCGGCTATTCGGCGAATATCGTCGGTGATCACGTTGTGTTGAAGACCGACATCGGTTCGCTGCGCACCTCGGACGGTCAATTCCAGATCGTCGACAACAAAGGCAACGTCGCTGCGAGCATTCCTCTCGCCTACAACCTCAACGACAAGCAATTCCCCATCAACGCCGACATCAACGGCCGTACCGCGACCTTGACCCCTGTCCGCGACGCTGCGGCTGCTCAACCCGTGAAGGTCAGTGACGCCGTCCGCAAGCAGGCTGCTGCCCCGGCCACCCGCGAGCAACGCGATATGCAGGCGATGCAGACCCTCAGCCAGAGCATCAACACCGCGTCGGCGGTGGGTGGCCTCGTCGGGACCATCGTCGGCGGCGTGATCGGCTGCGTGGCAGGACTGGTCGGCGCGGTCGTCGGGTGTCTGCCAGGCATCGTGACGGGAGCCGGTATCGGAGGCGTCGTCGGAACCATCGTCGTGGGTGGTCCGGTCCTCATCGGTGCTGCCATCCAGTTCTTCAACACCATCAACTCCCCGTTCGTCCCGCCGGCCAACTGAGGCTGCCGGAACACAGCTCAACGCACGCGGCGTTCGACCACGAGTCGGGCGCCGCGTCGCGCTATCTCCAGCCTGTGATCGGGGTTCCCACCGACCGCGACCGGCCCTTGGCCACGCCACCGCACCAACAGGGCGTCCACCGCGTTCACCACTGAGCCGGTCGGTTCCGTCGCCCCCTGCGCGACGAGCCAGCGTCGCAGCAGTCGCCGCCGGATCGCTGCCGGCATCGACGTCATCTCCGCGCACACGATCTCGTCTCCGGCGATGACACCGGCGGCGTCATCGGCCATGTCCTCGAGTACGTCGATGTCGTCCTGCAACTGTGATGCCGTGCGACCCAATGATTCGACGACCCCGCCGTGCAACACCTGCTCCAGCAGGGGCAGCACCTCAGTACGCAACCGAACCCGCGTGAACCGCGGGTCGGTGTTGTGCGGGTCGTGATGCGGCGACAATCCCAGGTCGGTGCACGCGGCGACCGTGCTCGCACGCCGCAGACCGAGGAACGGGCGGCCGAACGGCGGAGTCCACGCACGCATCCCGGCGATGGACCGCGGCCCAGACCCTCTGGCGAGGCCGAGGAGAACGGTCTCCGCCTGATCGTCGAGGGTGTGCGCGAGTAAGACGGGCCTGCCCGCGCGCGCCTCGTCGAGTGCGTCATAGCGAGCACGGCGTGCTGCCGCCTCGAGACCACCACGACCCACCACGTCCACGGGGAGCACCGTGGCCTGCGCGCCCATCGCCCGGGCCGACCGCGCCGCCTCGTCGGCGACCGCGGCCGAGCCTTCCTGGAGTCGGTGGTCGACCACCAGGGCGTGCACCTGCAGGCCGGCGTGCACGGTAGCGGCGGTGAGTGCCAGCGAGTCCGCCCCGCCCGACAACCCCACGCACACAGCGGTCCCGTCGAGATGATCCTGGGCGAACGACGCCACGGCGCCGGTGACCTCGGCGATGGCGCCCGAGTCCACCCCAGGGTTCACAACACCCGGTCGATCCACAATCGTGGCTTTTCGATCTCGGCGGGCAGCGGCATGGTCTCCGGCCCCGTCCAGATCGCGTTGAAGCGGGTCATGCCCACGGTCCCGACGACTTCATCCACAAACGCCTTGCCGCGAATGTACTGAGCGAGTTTGGCGTCCATTCCGAGGAGCACACGCAGCAACCGTTGCACGGGATTCTGTGGCCGGCCCCGACGTTTGTCGAATGCCGCGCGAATCGTGTCGACGGTCGGGACGTGCTGCGGTCCGACGGCATCCATGACGTGATCGGCGTGGCCTTCGAGAAGTGTTCCCAGCATCATCATCCGGGTGAATGCCTCGTATTGCTCAGGGCTCTGCAACAACTGCATCGCACCGACGATGCCTTTTTCACGAGGCTGGTCGCTGCGCATCGCCGCACTGATCCGCGTCACCAATTCACCCGCGGATTCCGCGGTTTCGGCGGTCAGTGCTTCAACATTGGACGACATGTAATCGCGCAACCACGGGTTCGCGGAAAACTGCACCCGGTGCGTCACCTCGTGCAGACACACCCACAACCGAAAGTCCGAAGGTACAACCCGCAACGACCGTTCGACGGCGATGATGTTGGGCGTCACCAGCATCAAGACCCCGTCCGAGCCGGTATCCGGGTTGGCGGTGAACGGATCGTATTGCCCGAGGATCGCGCCAGAGAGCAGCGCCAGCAGTCCGCCGGCCTGAACACCGGCGACGCGTCCGGATATCCCGGGCTTGCCGTCGGGCTCAGGCCCCTCGAGCATCGCCGACATCGACAGCGCAGCGGCCTCGATCCAGCCACCACGGTCGAGGATCTGGGCCGCGGGCACGGCCAGACCGTCGGCCAATCCGGTGACCTCACGAACGGGGCCTTCGGCAGCGGCCGACGACCGCGCGAGTTCCTGTTGCGCTGCAGTGATCGTGTACTCGGTGGTGACAGGCCCCGGACGGGCGACCTTCTTGCCCACCGTCGCGGCGAGTTGCCAGTCGATACTCATCGGCATCCACATTCCCGCAGTGCCACTGCGATTGCATCGAGCGCCGGGCGGGCCGCATCTGGCGAACTCCCGTTGGACATCAGCGCGAAACTCAGGACGCGGCCTTCTCTCGTCTGCACCACACCCACCAACGCGCTCGCCCCGGTCAGTGTTCCCGTCTTGGCCCTCACCCATCCGGCACCCGACTTGTTCTGGGTGTCGAATCGTTCGGCGAGGGTGCCGGTGGCGCCTGCGACGGGGAGCATGTCGAGCAGGGGCCGCAGCTTGGGCTGTCCGTCTCCGGCCCCGGCGTTGACCACCTGATCGAGCAGTGCCGCCGAGACGCGATTGTCCTCGGACAGCCCACTGACATCGGCGAACACGGTTCCATTCATGTTGAAGCCGTAGTCGCTCAACGTCTTACGTACCGCCTCGATGCCACCGGCCATCGTCGGGCGACCACCGGTGGCCTTCGCGATCTCGATGGAGACGGTCTCGGCCAGTACATTGTCGCTGGCTCGCATCATGTCCCCGAGTCGCGTCACGAGAGGCGCCGACTGCACCTGGGCGATCACCCGGGCATTCGCCGGTGCGGTCGCCTCGGTGGGTGCCGCGTCCACTCCGAGCGCGTCGGCAAGAGCGGCGCCGGCGGTCAGCGCCGGAGTCGAGGTGCGCGGCGAATCGATGAAGAGCGGGTCATTACGGCCCGAGTCGGCGATCAGCGATTCGATCGGGGTGATGTTCCCGGCCGCTATGTCGGCCGGATCCCAGCTCGGCGCCAGTGTCGGACCACTGAACGCGTTGGTGTCCACGGCCACCGAGGTGACGTCGACGCCGGCCTTCTTGATCTGGTCGGCCAGCGCGCTGATCCGCGGAGCATCGGTGAAGAAGGTGTCCTGCCCGTCCGGTTGCACCGACAGCGTCGGGTCGCCCGCGCCCACGAGGATCACCTGTCCGCCCGCGCCGGCGACCACCGTGGTGGTCACCCTCTGCTCGTGCGGCAGTGCCAACAGGGCAGCCGATGCGGTGAGGACCTTGATCGTCGATGCCGGGATCAGTGCGCGGTTCGGATTCGTCGACCACAATTCGGCGCCGGTCAGGGCGTCGGAGATCTCGCCACTCAACTCACCGAGATCCGGGTTGGCCAACGCTTGCGTGAGTTCGGTTCGCACCCCTGCGGGTGTCGGCGCAGGCGCGTCCGCACGCACCGGATTGATCCTCGGTGTCAGCGACGCCGGCGATGGCTGGGGCGAGGCACCCGCGGGGAGGGCGTCGGAGCCGTCGTCCACGCGGAAGGCTATGACCAGCGCAATGGCTGCCACAGCGATGAGAGCCACCACGGGAACGAGCGTCCACCACAGTCCTTTGCGGCCCAGCGAAGTGCCTGCCACCGATACCTCCGGTCAATTGTGCCGCCGAGCGCGGCGGATAGTTGTGTCCACAGTATCGTTGAGTCGATTTTCGGACCGGATTCGCTGAATGCATCAGGAGGAAGCGTGGACTTCGACGTCACGATCGAGATCCCCAAAGGACAACGCAACAAATACGAGGTCGATCACGAGTCCGGGAAGGTTTATCTCGACCGTTATCTGTACACGTCGATGGGCTATCCGGCGGACTACGGATTCATCGACAACACCCTCGGCGAAGACGGCGACCCACTGGACGCAATGGTCCTGCTGCCCGAGTCGGTCTTCCCGGGCGTCATCGTCCGGGCCCGGGTCGTCGGCATGTTCCGGATGACCGATGAGGCAGGCGGCGACGACAAGTTGCTGGCCGTTCCGGCGAAGGACGTGCGCTGGGACCACATCCAGGACATCGACGATGTGCCCGAGTTCGAGCTCAAGGCCATCGCTCACTTCTTCGAGCACTACAAGGACCTCGAGCCGGGCAAAGAGGTCACGGCGGGCGGCTGGACCGGCAAGGCCGACGCCGAGAAGGTGGCGCAGGAAGCCATCGAGCGACTCAAGACTCAGCCGCACGAGGCGAACGAACCCTCCCGCGGCTGATCTGCACTCACACCCGCAGCACAGCAGGGCCCGACTCCACGGAGTCGGGCCCTGCTCGCGTTCGGCCTCAGGATTCGGCCTCAGGATTCGGCGGCGGCCTCGTCCTTGGCTGCTTGCATCCCCGACTTGGTCCGCAATGGGACCTCTTTCCAGAAGAACACCAGCACAAGCGAGATCAGCGAGACGATCGACACGGTCAAGAACACCGTGTCCATCGCGTCGGCGAACCCGACGCGAATGGGTCGCGAGATCGGTTCGGGGAGTTTGGAGATCACCGAGGTGTCGTTCATGACACTGCCGGTCTGGGCATCCGGGTCTGCGGCCGCAGCGATCAGGCCCTTCCCGAATGCGGCGACCTGCGCGTCCGGACTCTGCGCGGCGGCAGCGACGGCCTGCCTGAACTGCGGGGTGTCCGCACTGTCCTTGAGCCCATCGGTGACGTTGGGCCCCATCAGCGAGAACAGGATCGAGAAGAACACCGCGACGCCGAGCGTTCCACCTATCTGACGGAAGAAGGTGGCCGAGGCGGTCGAGACGCCCATGTCCTTGGGCGGCAACACATTCTGCAAGGCCAGCGTCATCGGCTGAAGTAGGTTGCCCAGTCCGAAGCCGAGGAAGAAGGCCAGGGTCATCACCAATGCGACCGGGGTGTCCACGCTCAACAGGTGCAGCAGGAACGTCGAGACGGTGATGAGGATCGATCCGATGATCGGGTAGATCCGGTAGTGGCCGGTGCGGGAGATTAGCTGTCCGGATGCCACCGAAGCGATCATCAAACCGAGGACCATGGGCAACATCTGCAGACCGGCGACGGTGGGGCTCGAACCTCGCAGCACCTGGAAGTACTGCGGCAGCATCGAGATCGAGCCGAACATCACCATGCCGACCACCACGGAGATGACGATGCCCTGCGCGAAGATCCGGTTGCGGAAGATACGCAACGGGATGATGGCGGCTTCGCCCATCCGGTGCTCGACGTAGACAAACCCTGCCGTGCCCACCACACCGGCCGTGTAACAGGCGATGGCCCACCCACTGCCCCAGCCCCATTCGCGGCCTTGTTCGGCGACGATCAGCAACGGGACCACGCCCAGCGCCAGAAGCCCGGCTCCCGACCAGTCCACCCGCCGGCGGGCGCCTCTGATCTGGTCGTAGTCCAGTACGCGGTAGACCACCACCAGGGCGATGAGGCCGATCGGCACGTTGACGAGGAACACCCAGCGCCAGCCGGACACGAAGAGAATCGACTCCTGGCCGGCGAGCAGGCCACCGAGCACGGGGCCCACCACGCTCGAGGTGCCGAAGACGGCGAGAAAATATCCCTGGTACTTCGCCCGCTCGCGCGGGGGCACGATGTCACCGACGATGGTAAGCGCCAACGACATCAGGCCACCGGCACCGAGTCCCTGCAACGCGCGGTATCCCGCGAGCTGATACATCGAGGTGGCGGTGGTGCACAGCAGCGAACCGATGATGAAGATCGTGATGGCCGTCATGAACAGCTTCTTGCGGCCGTACATGTCCGACAACTTGCCGTAGAGCGGGGTCACGATGGTGGCCGTGACGAGATACGCGGTGGTCACCCACGCCTGCAGCGAATAGCCCTGCAGGTCATCGGCAATGGTGCGGATGGCGGTGGAGACGATGGTCTGGTCGAGGGCGGCCAGGAACATCCCCAGCATCAGTCCACCGAGGATCGTCAGGATCTTCTTGTGCGACAGCTCAGCGCTCCCGGCCGGAACGGAAGCGGACGTGTCGGTCAACTCGGTTGCCTCTCCGCTGGTGCACAGGTCAGCGCATCTTCAGCGCTGTCGACGAAACGGCCCATCAGCCGGATCAGGGTGTCGATGTCGTCGTCGGGCCAATCCGCCATCAACATTTTGAGTTCTTCACCGCGTCGCTGACGCAGCGCAGCCACCCGCTCGCGGCCCGAGTCGGTGGCCACCAGGATCGTGGCACGCCCGTCCTGCGGGTCGGCCTCGCGACGTACATAGCCGAGGCGTACCAGGTGAGCGACGTGACGGCTGATGGTCGACGGATCGGCGAACAGGGCCTCGGCCAGTTCGCCCGAGCGCGACGGTTTGTCGACCAACCGAAAAAGGCACTGGTAGGCGGCCGTTTCAACGATGCCGTCCGGGGTGCGCAGGCGGGTGGCCGCCAGTCGATCGCGGATGCGTGCGTATCGGGCGAGCACCTCGATGAAATCCTCAACCTGGTCCGAGCGGGACATCTTCTGCAACGAGCCTTCCCACGAAACGCATCAATCTAGCCGGCAGCACGAGTTTCACACAGCAACTACTTGTGCGTTGCAAGTATGCTCTGGGCCGGTTGCCATCTGCAACCATCGGCGCCGCCCGGTTCGCCCCGCTGACCCGGGCACACTAACCTCGGATGTCGTGACACCCTCTCCGCCCGCCTCCCGCCCGCACTTCACCGCCATGCCGGATCTGGCGTTGCGTGCCCTCGGCGGAGCAGTGATCTGGGCCAATGACGACCTGTTCGCCGAAGCCCAGAACCTGATCAAGACCCCAGCGGCCGAGTACCAGCCCGCAACGTTTGGTCACAAAGGTCAGGTCTACGACGGTTGGGAAACCCGGCGGCGTCGCGAAGAGGGCGTCGACCAGGCCATCGTCCGGCTCGGGGTTCCCGGCGTGATCTACGGCGTCGTGGTGGACACATCGTGGTTCGTGGGAAATTACCCGCCCTGCATCTCTGTGGAAGCTACTGCGGTGGAAGGCATTCCGACCGCACTGGAGCTGGTCGAAGAGACCGAGTGGACAACGATCGTCGACCGCGTCGAGGTCAACGGCGACACCCGCAACCCGTTCCGCGTCGACGCCAAGGAACGGTTCACCCACGTGCGGCTTTCAATCTATCCCGACGGCGGAGTCGCCCGTTTCCGCGTACACGGACGCGGTATCCCCGATCCGAAATTCTTGTCCTACGGGCACTTCGACCTCGCTGCGCTGGAAAACGGCGGCATGATCACCTCGTGCTCCAACATGTTCTACGGATCGCCGAACAACCTGCTGATGCCGGGTCGTGCCCGCACCATGGGTGAGGGATGGGAGACCTCACGTCGCCGCGATTCCGGAAACGACTGGGTGCAGGTCAAATTGGCGGGTGAGGCCACCGTCGGTCTGGCCGAACTCGACACCAGCTACTTTCTCGGCAACGCCCCGGGGTCGGCGATGATCCGTGGTCGCGACGGCGAGAACGGCGAGTGGTTCGAACTCGTTCCGCGGACTCCATTGCAACCCGACACCCGGCACCGCTTCCTCGTCGACGTGGACCGACCGCTCACCGAAGCCCGCATGGACATCTACCCCGACGGCGGGATGGCCAGGCTCCGACTCTTCGGTCAACTGACGGACGGTGCCCGAGAACAGATCGTCGACCGCTGGGAACACGGCGAAAGCTGACGCACCCGTACGGCTTTCGCGGTAGCGGATGGGCGGGTCAGGCCGCGACAGACCTCTTGGTCAATTGCGGCAACACCTGTTCGGCGATCAATGCCGCGCTGCTCCGGCCGGCGTCCACCGAGTCGTCGGCCGATCCCGCGGCGGAATCGATGGGCCGGAGGATCACCGCATCGGCAACCTCGGCGGTGTAGATGTCCAGGATCAGCGTCAGCAGGCCATTGGCCGTTCCGACGTAGCGCACGGTGTCCCCGAACCTCGACTCACCGAGTCGCAACAATTTTGCTCGTGCGGTCGCGGCATCATCGGCGATCAGCACATCGATCTCGAGAGCGACGACCAGATCGGCGGGCTCGTTACCCAGGCTGGTCCACGCCGCTCGCATCTGAGTTCTCTCCCGGATCCCGCCACGCAGTTCTGGCTGGCGGATCCGGCGGATCACCCCCGCATGCGCGTCGAGCGGACGAGGACCACTCCAGGCGATGGGGTTGTCGTCGCCATCGATGGCGACGAGCAGTTCTGGCCGGTTGCGTGGAGCACCGACGGCTTCATATGTCATGACTTCTCCTGCTCGAACACCACATCTGCCAGTGAATCCAATTGCTGCGCAACGTCGTACCGACCGGTCTCGACACCCCAGCGAAGCGCGAACGGCGCCTCGCGTCCTGCCACCGCGACCGAGGCGATGCCCACACAATCGGCAACGTCGGCCCACAGTCGGAGCCGCCGAGTGCCGGGCAACCGTTGCAGCGCCTCGTCGAGAGTGTCCGACAACGCCTGTTCGTGCAGCCCGATCCACTCGAAACCCAGGCCCGCGACCTCGTCGCAACCCTGTGCGAACCCGCCCAGCGCAGACGGCTCCGCGTCGACACCGATGACACCGCGCAGCCAATCCGGCCGGCCGACGACGGCGGCGGGCCCGTGGCCTGCCAGTTGCCGTCCGGTGAACACGACGTAGTCGATGCCGTGGCTGGTCATGTTGATCACCCGGCGGGCCGCGAGTTCGCTTGCGTCCACGAGGAGCCGGGCCCCGTGGCGATGGGCCACCGCAGCGAGCTTCGACAGCGGCAGGACCTCACCGGTGGACGGGGCGACACCCGGGACGATCAGCAGTGCCGCAGGCCGGACGGAGAGCTCGCGGTCCAGGGCGGCGAGCGTGGTGGTGAGATCCACCTGAGCGGCGACGAGTCTGTCGCCGGCGTGGTCCCCGGTCCGACGGTCTCCGAGACCGGCCGTCAGGTCGAGCAGTACGGACTGTCCGGGTGCCGCGCCGACAACCTTTCGCACCGCGTCGTCCGCGTCGGAGGCGAGCACCACGGCGTCACCGGACCGGGCGTGGACGAACTCGGCCAGTACCGTGTGCGGATCGCGCGTGGAGGCCATGGCCGGGCACGTTTCCTTTCCGGGCGAGAGGTCAGAACTGGTGGCCGAAGCGGGTCGGTCCTCCATGTCAACAACGATGTCGCCGGAATAATTGCCGTGTCAAATAAAACCCCGGGTGAATGTTATTCGGCGCTGGTAGAGCCTATTTCGGACTTGTCGCGCTGACGCCACCAGCGGAAGGCGAAGTACCCGAGAACCACCACAGCCGCTGCGAACCCCAGGTACAGCAGCAAGGTGGCCCCGATCGTCTCGCCGACGGCGTAACCGGTCACCCCGACCACCACCACCCACACGACGCCGCCCAGGACGTTCGCGAAAAGGTACTGCTTGGTGGGCATCTGACTCATCCCGGCCACAAACGGCGTGACCGTGCGGACGTAACCGATCCAGCGTGCCCCGATCACCGCCACCACACCCCCGTTGCGGATCAGCTCTTCGGCGCGGTTCCAGCGCTCCTCACCGATCCACGAGCCCAGTCTGGAGTGGGTTATCCGTTCCCCTGATCGTCGACCCAGCATGTATCCGGTCCAGTCGCCGAGCACCGCGGCGAAGCAGGCACCGGTGATCAGCCAGCCGATGTTCGTCGGACCGATGGCGGAGGCGACGGCACCCGCCAGCAGAACGGTCTCACCTGGGAGGATCAGGCCGATCAGCGCGGCGGCCTCTCCGTAGATGACCCCCCACACAACGAGATACACGGCCCAGGGCGGAGTGGACTCGACAACCGAGATGACCCAGTCGACCAATGAGGAAAGGATGTCTCCACCCTCCGATCCGAAGAAGGCACCGGGGCCGGTGCCGTGCAATGACGCCGCTAGAGCGCCTGGTCCATGTCGTTTAGCAGGTCGTCGATACCTTCGAGTCCCACCGACAGTCTGACCACGGAGTCCGACAGTCCGATCGCGGCGCGACCTTCGGGACCCATCGCCCGGTGAGTTGTGGTGGCGGGATGGGTGATCAGCGACTTGGAGTCGCCGAGATTGTTGGAGATGTCGATGATCTTCAGCCCGTCGAGCACCTCGAACGCCCTTGCCTTGCCCGATACCGACCCGCGGTCGGCCAACTCGAAGGTGAGGACCGTACCGCCGCCGGACATCTGCCGGGTGGCCAGGTCGTACTGCGGATGCGACTGCAGGAACGGGTATTTGACCCACGCGACGCGCGGATCCTCCTGCAGGAACTCGGCGATCCGGAGCGCAGAGGCCACCGAGTGGTCCACCCTCAGCCGCATCGTCTCGAGACCCTTCAGCAGGGTCCACGCATTGAACGGGCTGAGCGCCGGCCCGGTGTGCCGCATCAGGGTCTGCACCGGACCGTCGATGTACTCGGCGTCACCGAGGACGGCTCCGCCCATCACCCGGCCCTGACCGTCGATGTGCTTGGTGCCCGAATAGACGATCACGTCGGCGCCGAGATCGAGCCCCTTCTGCAGCAGCGGTGTCGCGAAGACGTTGTCCAGCACCACCTTTGCGCCGGCCGCATGGGCGAGCTCGCACACCTTCTCGACGTCGACGAGCGTCTGCATCGGGTTGGACGGGGTCTCGAAGAACACGGCGGTCGTCGGTGTCGAGAGCGCTTGTTCCCACTGTTCGAGGTCTTCGCCGTCGACGAAGACGGTCTCCACACCCCAACGCGGCAAGATCTCGTTGCAGACCACGAAGCAGGACCCGAACAGACTCCGTGCTGCCACCAGCCTGTCCCCGGCCTTCAGCAGCGCGCCGAGGGCAACGAACACAGCGGCCATTCCACTGGCGGTGGCAAAGCAGGCTTCGGCACCTTCGAGCAGTCGGAGGCGTTCCTGGAACATCGCGACGGTCGGATTCCCGTAGCGCGAGTACACAAACCGTTTGTCCTCGCCGGTGAAGGCGCGCTCAGCGGCAGCAGCCGACGAGTAGACGTAACCCGAGGTGAGGTACATCGCCTCGGACGTCTCCTCGAACCCCGAGCGGTCGAGACCACCGCGAACCGCGAGCGTATCCGGCGACACCCCGTCGGGCAGTTCGCTGATCACATGTTCCTCCATGGCAGATGAGCACCCCGGCCGGTGAGCCGGTTCCTCAGGATTGGCGCCAGGGCAGCCCCAGCGCCTTCCAACCTACGGCCCCGCGATGACCGGCCGAATCGAGGCCGCCTTCGAATCCGTCGGACACGTTGTACGCCTCGGAGACCCCATCAGCCGTGGCGGCCTCTGCGGCACCGATCGACCGCTGACCGGAACGGCAGAGGAACACCACCGGTTGGTCGTCGGCGATGCCGGCCTCGCGCAGTTGGACGACAAAATCCGGATTGCGTTGTCCGTCAGGAAATGTGACCCACTCGATGAGTACGGTCTGCTTGCCCAGCTCGGTGAGGTCGGGAATGCCGACGTAACTCCATTCGGCCTTCGTTCGCACGTCCACCAGCACGGCGTCGGGGTTCTCCGAGAGAATCGTCCACGCCTGCTCGGGTGTGATGTCTCCTGCGTAACTCACGAGCACACCTTCCAGTCGCCGTCTTCGTTCACCAGCACCACCCCGGTGATCTGGGTCTCGGCCTTTTCCTTGCGAGACCAATGAATGTTTGCGGTTGCGCGATCGCCGTTGACAACCGTCTCGGAGATGTCGTCGATCTCAATGGCCCCGTCGGCCTCGCGGGCGTCAGTGTTTTCGATGGTGAACTCGTCCTCGGTGGGGAAATCGACCGACGACAGGTCCGCAGTACAGGTGGCGGCGCGGAAGTTCGAATAGTTGACGGCGTTCTTCGCGGTGTAGTGGTCGTTGATGGAGCGGGCCACCTTGGCCTCCTCGGTGAGCCGCTCGTCCGCCGGGCGCACCACGTAGGTGATGGCGATGGTGCCGAGCGTCAGCACGACGATCACCACCGCGATGAGAAACGGCCACATGGTCCGGCGTTCGTCATCGCTCGGCGGTCCCGTCTTACCACCTTCACCGGACGTCCCGGAGTTCCTTGATGCCATGGTCGCGAGCTTATAACCCGCATTTGCCGGATGCCGCGCCGCCGTGAGACGCTGATCCAGATATTGGTGAGCCAATCCTAACTTGATCGACGCCGTCGGGGGCGAACTCGACCTCTGGATTGCCGGACGTAAGGACTACAAAAGTGCGTATCAAGACAACCCGGTTGCCGCGCGGGTTCACCCGCACGGCCGTCGCCACGGTGGCCGTCGCCGCCCTGGTGGGAACAGCGGCATGCTCAGCTCCCGACGAAGACAGCGACAGCTCAGGCGCTTCGGTCTCCGCGGAAGCCGGCGCCCTGCCCGTCACCATCACCCACAACCTCGGCGAGACCACCATCGAGACCGAGCCCAAGCGCATCGCGACGCTCGGCCCCGGCGATTCGGACATCTTGCTGGCTCTCGGCATCATGCCGACCACCATCGTGCCGTTCGGCGATTCGACCGGTAAGAACGCTGTCGCGCCGTGGAACGAGAAGTACATCGCCGAGAACACCCCCGAGGTGCTCGGATTGGCCGCACAGGATCTGAACGGTGAGATCCCCAAGGCACTGGCCACCAACCCCGACATGATCGTCGCGGTGAACAACGCGGTCACCCAGGAGCAGTACAACAACCTCAAGAAGGTTGCGCCCACCCTCGTACGCGAAGCGCAGTACCAGGACTGGCTGATCCCCTGGGCCGCATCCACCGCCGAGATCGGCAAGGCCGTCGGCATGCCCGAGAAGACCCAGGAACTGATCGACCAGACCAATCAGAAGTTCGAGGACGCCAAGGCGAAGTACCCGAACATGGTCGGCAAGAAGTCGGCCGTGATCATCGCCGGCACCGACGGCTCCATCTCCATCTACGGCCCCGGTGACGGTCGCGGACAGATGCTGACCAACCTCGGCCAGGTGTTCCCCAAGGAACTCGAGCAGCTCGTGACCAGCGGCTTCTACGGAACCATCTCGAACGAGAACCTCAACCTGCTCAACAACCTCGACCAGGTCGTGGCCATCGACTGGGAGGGCTCCAACGAGCGGATGAAGACGAACCCGATCTTCAACAACCTCGACATCGTCAAGCGCGGAGGCGTCATCTACCTCGACCAGCAGACCGGAACCGCGATGTCGGTGCCGACCGTGCTGACCATCCCCTGGGCTGTCGACCAGATCGCCCCGCAGCTCGGCAAGTAGGCGCCTGAACCGCAAGGCTGCACTTCGCTGGACCTGGTCTGGGATGAGGTTTTTTGTTCCGGCCAGGTCCAGCGCCTACCGTGGTGGGCAGACTGTCCACAACGCCAGCACCAGGCAGGTCGCCCGGTTTTCGGCAGCGACCCCAACTGAACGAGAAAGACACTCCGACTCATGAGCGATCAGAACCGTCCGCTTCGCGTGGCCATCGTCGGTGCCGGTCCGGCCGGCATCTATGCCGCTGATGCCCTGATGAAGTCGGAGAAGGCCAAAGACCGTGGTGTCTCGATCGATCTGTTCGAGCGGATGCCGGCACCGTTCGGCCTGATCCGCTACGGCGTGGCACCGGATCATCCGCGCATCAAGGGCATCATCACCGCGCTGCACAAGGTGCTGGACAAGCCGCAGATCCGGTTGATCGGCAACGTCAACTACGGCAGCGACATCGCCCTCGAAGACCTGCAGCAGATGTACGACGCGGTCATCTTCTCCACCGGCGCCACCGACGACCGGGCGATGAACCTGCCCGGCATCGACCTCGACGGCTCCTACGGCGCCGCGCAGTTCGTGGCCTGGTACGACGGACATCCCGACTTCCCACGCACCTGGCCACTCGAGGCCGAGAAGGTCGCGGTCATCGGTGTCGGCAACGTCGCCTTGGACGTGGCGCGCGTGCTGGCCAAGACCGGCGACGAACTGCTGCCCACCGAGATCCCCGCCAACGTCTACGAGGGCCTCAAGAACAACAAGGCCACCGAGGTCCACGTGTTCGGACGGCGCGGACCGGCTCAGGCCAAGTTCACCCCGCTCGAGCTCAAAGAGCTCGACCACTCGCCCACCATCGACGTCATCGTCAATCCCGAGGACATCGACTACGACGAGGGCTCCACCGTCGCCCGCCGGTCGTCGAAGATCACCGATCAGGTCGCAACCATCATCGAGCAGTACGCGATCCGCGACCCCAAGGGGCGCCCGCACAAGCTGTTCCTGCACTTCTTCGAGTCGCCCGTGGAAATCCTGGGCGACGACGGCAAGGTCGTCGGTCTGCGCACCGAACGGACCGAGCTCGACGGCACCGGCAACGTCAAGGGCACCGGCAATTTCACCGACTGGGAGCTGGGTGCGGTCTACCGGGCCGTGGGCTACCTCTCGGACAACCTGCCGCAGATCCCGTTCGACGACCAGGCCGGCGTCATCCCCAACGAAGCGGGCCGCATCTTCAACGACGGCTCCCACATGACCGGCATGTACACCACCGGCTGGATCAAGCGCGGACCCGTCGGCCTCATCGGCCACACCAAGGGCGACGCCAACGAGACCGTCGACTGCCTGCTCGACGACATGCACGAGGGCAAGCTCCTCGAACCCGCCGAGCCCGGCGAGGACGCGATCATCAAGTACCTCGAGGACAAGAGCGTCGCCTTCACCACCTGGGACGGCTGGTACCGGCTCGATGAGCACGAACGCGCACTCGGAGCCGCCGAGGGCCGCGAACGCGTGAAGGTCGTCGAGCGCGAAGACATGCTCGCAGCCTCTGAGCCCGACAAGGTCAACAGGGCCTGACGCTGGGGTTGGGGTTGCGGAAGCTCGGTCTGTAGACCGAGCTTCTGCTGGTTAAGTGACCGACCGAACTGGCCGCTCAGCATCCTCGTCGTAGCGCGGTCTGCAGACCGCGCATCTGCCAGTTCACCGAGCGACCGAAACCGCCGCCCAGCCAACCCCTCAATCGACAGCAAACTCCAACGCATCCCGCACGAACTCCGCGTATCGGCGATGGTCGACGCCAGTGGGTGCGTAGTTCTTGCCGAACCGTTCGTCGTCGACGTACATCTGGCCGAGGCCACGCACGTAGTCGGCCGACACTGTCGCACCGCTCAGTGCGAGCCACTCCAGATGACGGGCCGCTAGATGGCGGGCTCGCTCCCCTGACGGGTCCTCCCCCGCATCGGTGAGCTCGATCCACTGTGCAGCGATGGCCCGATGTTCTGCGGCGAAGTCTGCACGCTGCTCATCGGTGAGTGAGCGATACCAGCGATCGGATGTCGCGTAGACGTCAGCGCCCCAGCGACTTTCGACCTCCTCGCGATGGACGGTGTGGTCGAATCCGGCGAATGCGTCGGTGGGCATGATGTCGAGTCCCTTCTCCAGGTGGGTGATGGTGTGTTCGACCGACGACATCTGGGCGTCGATGGTGTCGCGTCGAGACCGCAGTGTCGTGAGGAGTTCCCCGAGCGCTGTTCGTGGATCTTGTTGTCCGGCAAGCACGTCAGCGATTCGCGGCAGCGACAGACCCAACTCGCGCAAGATCAGGATGCGCTGCAGACGGACCACTGCTGCCGAGTCGTAGTACCGGATGCCGCCGGCGCCCGTCCGTGACGGCAACAGCAGCCCGATCTGCTCGTAGTGCCGCAACGTGCGCGGCGTGACGCCCGAACTACGGGCGATCTCCCCGATCGGATGATCCATCTCGGCCTCCTCAGGCGGTCGAGAACCACTGTGCCCGTTGACGCTGCGTCAACCGCAAGGCCTTGTGCAACACGCGCACCTGGAGACGCAAAGATCCCTCCCCCAGACAGATCGTGTCCGGGAGAGGGATCAAGTGGTGGTGCTGTTCACCCGCCGTGGTGGGTGCTGGGTGCGAGCGTCAGTTCGGGATGCTCTGAACGCTGAACCAGTAGCCGATGTTGTTCTGCAGCGGGTCGATCTCGCTGGAGATCGTGTAGCCGGAGATGGACGTCGGGAAGCAGCCGAACCACTTGGTCTCGATGGTCAGGGACTGGCCCTTCTTCAGGACCGGGGCGAACTTCTGCGCGCCGTTGAACTCCTGGAGCGTGACGTTGGGCCAGTCGCGGCCGTATGCGGTGACCTTCATCCAGCGCTTGGTGTGCCAGGCGTTGACCCAGGGATCACCGGGCTTGCCCCACTCGCAGCTGACGCCGCCGGTGAGGTCGAGGTCGAACGGGCCCACGGGGGCGGCCTGTGCGGGCGCGGCGGCAACAACGCTGCCTGCGGCAATACCCACAGTCGCGGCTACGGCTGCGGCGGCGCGAATCAACTTCTGTTTCATTCTTCACTCCTCCAGGTCTGGCCACGGATGTGACTCATGGGGTTATCGCCTGATGACAGCCTGAGTGTTAGCCAAGAAACAGATAAGAAACACGGTGTCTGCGATTCGTTACCGTTCCGTGATCCAAAGCCATGGACCGCAGGAAGATTTCGCAGTACCGGAGAAGGTTAGGGTAACCTGCCTACCGTCGACGTCGTCATCCCGACACCGACCACCCGCACAACTACCGCATACACATGCATTGAACTACACAAGACAGGTCCCGCAGATCTTGGTCAACAAATCGCGACGCATACCCGGGGTGGTACTGCTACTGGTCCTCCTGGCCATCGTCTGCGCGGCCTCGATCGCGATCGGGTCCCGCGTCATCCCCCTGCCCGAGGTTTGGGACGCGCTGTGGGCGGACAACGTTCCAGGAGCGCCCGACGCCGTCGGAATCGTGCATGACCTACGCATTCCGCGCACCGTCTTGGGCCTGGTGGTCGGTCTTGCGGTCGGCGCCGCGGGTGCGCTCACACAGGGCCACACGCGCAACCCACTGGCCGACCCGGGCATCCTCGGCGTCAACGCGGGCGCTGCTTTTGCAGTGGTCACGGGCGTCTACGTCCTGGGTATCACCACACCCATCCAGTACATGGGCTTCGGGCTGCTCGGCGCGATGGCGGCCTCCTCGCTGGTGTTCTTCCTCGCGTCGGTAGGCAAGGGCGCCAGCCCGCTGACGCTGATCCTCGCCGGCACCGGACTCTCGGCGATGCTGGTGGCACTGACATCCGCGATCGTCCTGATCGACACCGCATCGCTGGAAGCCTGGCGTTTCTGGCAGGTGGGATCAGTGGCCGGACGCGGATTCGACGTCATCCTCGCCACGCTCCCGTTCATCATCCCGGGGCTCATCTTGGCGATCGCCAGCGGCTTCTTCCTCAACATCCTGTCCCTGGGCGACGAGATGACCAAGGCCCTGGGTTCGCGGATCGTGCAGGTGCGGATCGTCGGCATCCTCGCGATCACCCTGCTCGTCGGGTCGGCGACCGCAGCCTGCGGGCCGATCGTGTTCCTCGGCCTGGTGGCGCCGCACGTGGCCCGGTTCTTCACCGGCCCCGACTATCGCTGGGTGGTGCCCTACTCGGCGCTCATCGGTGCCGTCGCCCTCGTCGGTTGCGACGTACTCGGCCGGATGATCGCCCGCCCCGGCGAGATCCAGGCCGGCATCGTCCTGGCTGCCGTCGGCGCCCCGTTCTTCATCGCCCTGGTACGCGCAAAGAAGTTGGTGGCGGTATGACCGTGAAGTCGGTGGCGGCATGACCGCAGTGGCCGATCCCCCCGAGCACAAGCCGGCACCGCTGCCGGCCCGGCACCTTCGCCGCACCACGGTGCGGGTGGCCGGAGGATCGTTCGTCGTGCGGCCGTGGGCAACAGCCGTGGGGCTTGTGCTGGCCGCGTTCGCCGTCGTCCTGTTCGCGGTCAGTATCGGAACCAGCGACTTCCCGATGACCCCGATTGATGTCGGGCGGATCCTGCTCGGTGGTGGCACCCGTGCGGAGAACGTCGTCGTCTTCGACACCCAGTTGCCGATCGGCCTGGTGAGTCTGCTGGTCGGGATGGGTCTGGGGATGTCCGGTGCACTCACCCAGGTGATCGCCCGCAACCCCTTGGCGACGCCCGACATGCTCGGCATCACCTCCGGCGCGAGTGCGGCCGCGGTGGCCGTGATCGCCTTCGGATCCACGTGGGCCTCGTGGCTGGCCGACCTCGGGCTCGCGCTCGCCGCCATGCTCGGCGGACTTCTCACCGCCACCGCGATGTACATCCTCACCTGGCGCAAGGGCATCGACCCCATCCGTCTGGTGCTCGTCGGCGTCGCGCTGACGTGGGGTCTGCAGGCCGTGATCGCCTATCTGCTAACCCGCGCCAATGTGGATCAGGTGCAGCGGGCGCAGCTGTGGATTGTCGGATCGGTGTCCGGTGCGGGCTGGAAAGCGGTGTGGCCCCCGTTCATCGTGCTGATCCCGGCCATCCTGATCGTGCTCGCCCAGTCCCGAAATCTCGCGATCCTCAGTCTGGGCGAGGACGTGTGCCGCGGGCTGGGCATCCGCGCCAACCCGGTGTCGGCGCTCATCCTCATCGTCGCGGTCATCGTGGCGGCGGTCTGTGTCTCCTCCGCCGGCCCGATCGCGTTTGTCGCCTTGCTCGCACCTCAGATCGCGATGCGGCTCACCCGGGCGGAAGTCCCGGGACCGATCACCGCCGGGCTGACCGGTGCGTGTCTCGTGCTGGGTGGAGACCTGCTGTGCCGCACGGTGTTGCCGGCTGGACTCCCCGTCGGGGTCGTCACCGCAGGCATCGGCGGCCCCGCCCTCATCTACCTCATGGTCCAGATCAACCGAAAGGCCTCGGTATGAGTGCCCTGTACTCGGAACAGTCCGCGGGACGCATCGCGGCCACCGGCCTCCAGGTCGGCTACGGCGACCGACCCATCATCGACGATCTCGACATCTCGATCCCCGACGGCAAGGTCACCACCATCGTCGGCCCCAACGGGTGCGGTAAATCCACGCTGCTGCGCTCGCTGGTACGTCTACTCAAGCCGACCGCGGGGCAGGTGCTGCTCGACGGCCGCGACATCGCGACGCTGCGCACCAAAGAGGTGGCCAAGATCCTCGGACTGCTGCCCCAGAACCCCGTTGCCCCAGAGGGTTTGACGGTTGTCGACCTGGTCTCGCGAGGTCGTCACCCCCACCAGTCCTGGTACAAGCAGTGGTCTCCGGAAGACGAGGTCGCCGTCGCGCAGGCGCTGGAACTGACCGACTGCACCGACCTTGCCGAGAGGACCATCGACGCGCTGTCCGGTGGTCAGCGACAACGGGTCTGGATCGCGTTGACGCTGGCACAGCAGACCGATGTGGTGATGCTGGACGAGCCGACCACCTACCTCGACCTGTCACATTCAATCGACGTGCTCGACCTCGTCGACGACCTGTGCCGCATGCACGGCAAGACCGTGGTGATGGTGCTCCACGACCTCAATCTGGCTGTGCGCTACAGCGATTGGCTGGTGGTGATGAGGGAGGGAGAGATCATTCGAGAGGGAACGCCCTCCGACGTCATCACCACCGATCTGTTGCAGGAGGCCTTCGGGTTGTCCTCGCAGGTGCTCACCGACCCGGTGTCGGGTGGGCCGATGATCGTGCCCATCGGTCGCAAACGCTGACATACCCACCCGCGGACTAGAAAGCGAACGCCGCTCCGAGCCACAGGGACGCGGCGAGCAGGGCGCCGGTCAGCTCGATCACGATGGCCAGTCCCGCGGCCTTCGTCGCAGCGACGGCCCCACGCCAACCCGCTTCGATGCTGCCCAGCCGCGCCCACTCGGCAAGGAACGCGCCGAGCACGAACCCGATCGGCAGGCCCACCACCGGGATCACGAAGAACCCGACGATCCCGAGCAGACCGCCCAGGACCACCGTCCGGCCGGGCACCCCCGAGTCCTTCATCGACTTGTTCGCGAAGACGTATTTGACGATGGCCGAGACGCCCAGCAACACGGCAGCTGCCGCGAACACCAGCCAACCCGCGCCACCGACGACAAACGCCCACACCCCGATGGCAACGAAGATGAGGCTCAGTCCGGGCAGCACCGGCACGACAACACCGCACAACCCCAGAAAGATCACCAGGGCGACGATGACCTCGCCGACAAAAGGCACGTGTTCTCCCCGCTACCGGTTCTCGTCGCCTGAGCCGGCGGGTTTGTTCAGCCGAGGACCGGCCGGCGGTCCGGCCTGTGCCGGGGAAGGGGTCTTCGGCGGAGAGGGCTGTGCTCCCGGTGGACGTCGGGTGACCCGTGTCATCCCCGGATCGGGAGGGGTCGACTCGCGCGGCGGTTCCTCGCGGATCGCTGGCACCGCGCGAGTGTCGGCCTGCGGTGACGTGCTGATCGGCCGCACCAGGCGGGCCGCTTCACCGGCGCGTGCGCGGGCTGTCTGGATGTCGTCGGCGGTCGCGATCACCACACCCATCCGGCGACGCGCAAAGCTCTCGGGCTTGCCGAACAACCGGATGTCCGTCTCCGGGACAGCCAGGGCAGCAGCGACGTTCTCGAAGGCGATCGCAGGTTCGTCCAGGCCGCCGTAGATCACCGCTGATGCTCCTGGAGAGGCCAGCGTGACGTCCACGGGCAATCCCAGGATCGCGCGCGCATGCATGTCGAACTCAGAGAGCCGCTGGGTTCCGAGGGTGACCAGACCGGTGTCGTGCGGTCGGGGGCTGACCTCGGAGAAGTACACGTCGTCGTCTTTGACGAACATCTCGACACCGAAGATTCCGCGGCCACCGAGCCGGCCGTCGCCGA
This sequence comes from Williamsia sp. R60, assembly GCF_054063855.1. Classification (NCBI taxonomy): domain Bacteria; kingdom Bacillati; phylum Actinomycetota; class Actinomycetes; order Mycobacteriales; family Nocardiaceae; genus Williamsia; species Williamsia sp. R60. Next base: position 243,072 of record NZ_JBSSGR010000001.1, on the reverse strand, counting down.
GCGCCGCGGCGATGCGTGCGGCCACCGACGTGGCGCCGCCCAGCGCGGTCTCGCTCATCGGCTGAGGCTGCCACGACTCGACGTAGTCGCCCTGTTGCTGGCGGTGTCCGATCGGTGCGCAGAAGTACGTGCCGAGACGGCCGGTGTTCGGATCGACGGCGCGCACGGTCAGCAGGGTGATCTCGTAGTCGAAGTCGATGAAACCTTCGACGATGACCCGTCCACCCTGGACGCGACCGCCGGCGACGGCGTGGTCCCAGGCCCGGTCGACCTCGTCCGGCCCGCGCACCACGCTCTGGCCCTTGCCCGACGATGACATCACGGGTTTGACCACACACGGGAACCCGACCCGGTTGGTCGCGGCGCGGACCTCGTCGGCCGAATCGGCGAACGCGTACGGCGACGTCGGAAGACCCAGCCTTTCGTCGGCCAGCCGACGGATGCCCTCGCGGTTCATCGTCAGGGCCGTGGCACGCGCGGTGGGGATCACCTCGGTCAGACCGTCTTCGTGGACCTCGACGAGAACCTCGGTGGCGATGGCCTCGATCTCGGGGACCACGAAGTCGGGTTGCTCGGCCTCGATCACGGCACGCAGTGCGCGCGGGTCGGTCATGTTCACCACGTGTGAGCGGTGGGCGACCTGATGGCCCGGAGCGTTCGGATAACGATCGACCGCAACCACTTCGACGCCGAGCCGCTGGAAGGCGATGATCACTTCTTTGCCGAGTTCCCCGGCGCCGAGCAACATCACCTTGGTGGCGCCCGGGGTCAGTGGAGTGCCGATACGGTCGGGCACGGCAGAGATGACAACGCCGCTTCCCGAGGTATTGGTAGTCACAGAGATAAGGCTAGCGCCTTCGGTCGGCCGTTCTACACCTGACGATCACCGGGCGCGGACTGCCGGGGCCGGGTCAGCCCATCTGGGCATGCCGATAGCACCAGCGCCACGTCTCGCCGGGCTCGGCCGAACGCATCACCGGGTGCCCGGTGGACTTGAAATGTGCGGTGGCGTGCTTGCGGGGACTCGAATCACAGCAGGCGACATGTCCGCAGGTCAGGCATTTACGAAGGTGCGCCCAGTGATCGACGCCCTCGGCAACGCAGTCCTGGCATGCATCTTGCGAGTCGACGGGTGGGTCCGCCGACGGATCCTCACTGGTCTGGACGAGTTCGGGGCACAATTCGTCCGCCACGTCGGCAAGCAATGTGGACGGTTTGATGTTGCGGTGCATGACCGACCGGATGGGGTTGCGCATCAGGTCCTTCCTCATGTGGTTCGCGAGCGGGCTCAGGCCGCAGGCCTCGGCGGCGGGAGACGTCTGCGGCGAGAACAATTCCATTCTCCCGTATCTTTGGCTGGTTCGGTCGGGTGTGCGCTGAGGGAGGAATTCGGGCGGTGGACGAAGGACTGTTGATCGTCGCCGTGGTCGCGGTGATCCTGGCCGCCATCTGTCGCCGATTCGGTCTCTCTGCCCCGTTGGTGCTGGTGGTGGTGGGGCTGGGGCTCGGCTGGATCCCAGGTCTTCCCGAGTTCACCCTGGAACCGGAGCTGGTCCTGTTCGCGGTGTTGCCGCCGCTGCTCTACTCGGCGGCCCTGGACAGTTCCTATGTGGCGCTGCGCAAGAACGTACGCGCGGTCGGACTGCTGGCCGTCGGGCTGCCGCTCGCGACCACCGCGGGGGTCGGAGTGGTCGCGTACTACGCCGTCCCCGACCTCCCCTGGGCCGCCGCCTTTGTCCTGGGTGCGGTGATCGCGCCGCCCGATGCTGTGTCTGCGCAGGCCGTCGGCCGTCGCCTGGGTCTGCCCCGGCGTGTGATGACGCTGCTGGGCGGCGAGAGTCTGCTCAACGACGCCACCGCCCTGACGGCCTACCGCTTGGCGCTGGCCGCGGCGGTCGGCGCGACCACCACCGTGTGGGACGGAATCCTGGCCTTCCTGATCGCTGCCGTCGGCGGCCTGATCGTGGGACTTGCTGCCGGGCTGGCGGTCGCCTTCATGCGCCACTTCCTCACCGACCCCCCGATGGAGACGGCCCTGGGAATCATCGCGCCGTTTGCGATCTACTTCGTCGCCGAGGAGATCCATGCATCGGGTGTGATCGCGGTTGTCGCGGCGGGCCTCTATCTGGGTCAGCGCTCGGTGCGCGAGGGATACGCCACCCGCTTGCAGGACAACGCCGTCTGGCGTTCGATCGACGCCATCCTCGAGTCGTTTGTGTTCCTGCTCATCGGACTCCAGCTCCCGCAGGTCATCGAAGGTCTGGGAGACCGGTCGACTGCCGCGATCTGCTGGGCCGCGGCGGCGGTGTTCGCCGCGACCATCGCGATCCGCATCGTCTGGGTGTTCGGGGCGACATACGGTGCCCGGCTGTTCCCACGAATACGTGAGCGTGAACCGTATCCACAGCCCGGCGCGGTGTTCGTGGTGTCGTGGGCCGGTATGCGCGGGGTGGTCAGTCTTGCTGCGGCCTTTGCCATTCCACTCACCGTCGACGATGGTTCACAGTTCCCGGCCCGCGACGCGATCTTGTTCCTCACCTTCGTGGTGGTGGTCGGGACCTTGTTGTTGCAGGGGACCACGCTGCCGTTGCTCATCAGGTGGCTCGGTGTGCAGGGTGATGAGAGGCAGGCCGATCTGGTGGGCCTGGCCCGCGCCCAGGACCGCGCCGGCCGGACCGCGTTCGCGCGGCTCGAGCAGATCAAGGCCGAGATACCCGAGGGTGACGCCCGCCTGGAGCAGGTGAAGATCTTGGAGCACTGGATCCGGGCCCGGAAGAACCTTGCGTGGGAAGGACTGGGCCGGGACTCCGACGAGATCGGCGAGAGTCCGACGGAAGCGTACAACCGGATCCGCAACGAGCTCATCCAGATTCAGCGCGAGGTGTTCATCGACGAACGCGACCGCGGGCGGATCGACGACGAGGTGCTCCGGAGCGCGTTGCGGCAGCTCGACCTCGCCGAAGGTCTCGGCGATAGCCGAAAGCAATTGTGACAGTCGGCAGCCGAAAGCAGTTGTGACAGTGGATAGCCGAAAGCAGTTGTGACGAGCGGTCTGTCAGTCGGAGGAACTCTGGGTCGCGTACACCTCGGTGGCCTCGGAGCGGCCACGTAATACCGTCGAGTCCTGGTGGTGCCATTGTGACGCTTCGGATTTCGATGCCGCCTCGACCGCGCGGCCCGATGAGAGAGGACGGCCCGGGTCCTTTTTCGCGAGTTCACTGAGCCGGGCGGCCTCGTTCACGGCGTCGCCGATGACGGTGTACTCGAAACGCTGGATGGCGCCCACGTTGCCCGCGACCACCGGACCGTAGGCGACACCGATACCCGCCTGCAGTTGAGGCACCTTGATGGCCAGTTCCTCGCTGATCTCACGCGCGGCGACGAGGGCCGATGCGGCGGAATCGGACAGGCCGATCGGAGCCCCGAACACGGCGAGCACCGCGTCGCCCTGGAACTTGTTGACCAGTCCGTCGTGCTTCTCGACGGTCGACACCACCACGGCGAAGAACTGGTTCAGGATGTTCACCACATCGGCGGGCGGGCGGGTGGCGGCCAAGGTGGTGGAGCCGATGACGTCGATGAACAGTACGGCGACGGTCTGTTCGCTGCCGCCGAGTTCGGGGTCCTGCGCCAAGGCGGCCTCGGCGACCTCCTTGCCGACGTGACGGCCGAACAGGTCGCGCAGGCGCTCGCGTTCGCCGAGACCGGCGACCATCGAGTTGAAACCCGCCTGCAGGTCGCCGAGTTCGGTGCCGTCGAAGACCACCACCCGTACGTCGTTGTCTCCACTGCGAACCCGGCTCATCCCCTGCCGGACGGTGCGGATGGGCGCGACGATGCTGTCCATGCTGAGGAAGTTGAGGATCGACCCGGTGAACAGTGCGGTGGCGCTCAGGACCGTGACGGCGATGAAGATGTCGACCTTGGTGGTGTCGTCGCGGAACAGTCCGAAGATGACCACGAGCATCACCCCGACGATGGGGATGCCTGATCCCACCGACCAGGTCAGCATTCCGCGCGTGCGCAGGCTGCCGCGGCGGGCGGCGCGCACGTGCCCGGCTTCGAGGGCCTGGGCGGCGACGGGCCGCAGGGAGAACTCGGTCAGCAGATACGCGATGGAGCACACCACGGCTGCCGAGAGCCCCACCACGAATGCGATCTTGGGGATGAGGGCAGCGTCGTAGACCCCGTACGCGGTGGTGAACAGGATGCCTGCCACCACCCACAGCGCGGCCTGCAGCCTGGTGAGCAGTGCTGGTGCCTTCAGTGCTGCGCGCGCCTGGGCCGCCGTCGGCGGTTCGTCGCGCAACGCCCACCGGAGTCGTCGCAGTACCCGGGTGGTGCCCACCCACAGTCCGATCAGGAAGGCCAGCGAGACATAGACCGGCACGACGATGAAGTTGACCCACCACAGACCGGACTGCAGCACGCTCGGCTCGGGGATGCCGATGGTCACCAGGAGGATCACCATGCCGGCACCGATGGCGTTGGCGGTGAGGACACCGACGGAGATCAGGAGCTGGATCCGGATCCGCTTCTTGTGGATGGAGTCCTGCGTGGACCCCAGGAGGATGGATCCGTAGTCGGACTCGCGCCGCCAGAGCCTCATCGGCGCTCCGGTGTGGTGCGAGTGGGTTTCACGCCGGTCAATCTACTGCGGATCGGCGCTCACCAGGCAGGCGGTACTCCTGTTTGGGCCTGCCGGTGGCGCCGTAGCGTAGGCGCATCGCCAGCTTTCCCGACGCCACCATGTGGGCGAGATGCCGCCGGGCGGTGGGCGGCGAGATGCCGACCGCCGCGGACACCTCGTCGGCGAACATCACCTGGCCCGATTGCGCGAACGCTTCCAGAATCAGTTGCTCTGTGTGCGAGCCACTTTCGGAGCTCTCCCGCGTGACGCGGCCGAACCGCAATGCGCTGACCGCGGCGTCGACAGTGCTCTGGTCGATCGCCGGTGCAGCCAGGATGCGCCGATACTGCGCGTAAGCGGACAGTCGACGCGCGAGTTCGGTGTTCTCGAACGGTTTGATCAGGTACGTCAGCGCCCCACCGCGGAACGCGCGCCGGATGGCAGCGCTGTCGTTCTCGGCGCTGACGACAAACGTGTCGCAGCCGATCTGGGCCGCGAGTTCGAGTCCGGAACCGTCCGGCAGGTGGACGTCGATGAGGGCGAGGTCGACGTCGGGTTGTTCGGCGAGGACCGAGAGGGCCTGCTCGCGACCGCCTGCTGTGCCTGCCACCGAGAACCCACCGACGGCCTCGACGATGGACGCGTGCAGACCGGCGACCCGGAAGTCGTCGTCCACGATGAGCACCTTGAACTCCCGGGCTGTCATCGCACCGGCTCCTCGTCCAGCGGTTCGGCCGGCTCGTGCGGGCTCAGCATCCTGGGCAGCCGCGCGACGAAGACGGCGCCACCGAGGACGTTCTCGGGTTGCTTGGCGTCGCCGCCCGCGTCCACGAGTGTCAGGTCCCCGCCGCGGGTTCGCGCCAGCTGTCGCGACAGTGCCAGACCCATCCCCCGCCCGCCGGGCACGGAGTCGTCCTTATGGGTGGTTACGCCCTCGGTGAAGACCTGCTGCGGATCGGCGAGCCTCACACCGGGCCCGGAGTCCGACACGACCACCAGCAAGGTGTCGTCTGCGACGATCAGTTCCACCTCGACCTGGGCGGGTGCCCCGCCAGAGGCGGCCTCTGATGTCCCGCCGGAGGCGGCCTTCAATGCATTGTCGGAGGCGGCCTCGGGTGCCCCGCCGGAGGCGGCCTCTAATGCATTGTCGATCAGGTTGCCCACGATGGTCGTTGCGGCCACCGGGTCCTGCAATGTTCCGGAGACCAACGTCTGTGGACCCAGCGTGAGCAGTACGCCCCGCTCGCGGGCGGAGGCGGCCTTGGCGTCGAGGAATGCCCGCAGGTGCGGCTCGTTGATGTTCTCGCTGCCGGGCAGGTCGATGCCGTACGGACCTGTGCCCATCACCTCGTCCAAATAGTCGAGTGCAGCGCCGGCATCGCCTTGCCGCAGCAAACCGGCGGTGACGTGCATCCGGTTGGCCGATTCGTGTCGCTGAGCGCGCAGGGCATCGGTCATCGACTTGATCGAGTCAAGTTGTCGGGTAAGGGCTTCCACGTCGGTGCGGTCCACCACCGACAACACGATGCCGAGATCTGTACCGTCGCGCCGCACCCGGTGGGAACTGACCAGCACCACACGGTCACCCACCGCGGCCGACCGCGGCGTCTGCACGGGCGTGGTCGCGACCTCCAGCACGCGTGCGGTCAGACCGGCCTCGGTGACCGGGGTGCCGATGTCGGCGGTCACGCCCAGCAGGGTGCGCGCCTTGTCGTTGATCACCCGGACCACACCGGACGGGTCGATGGCAACCACACCTTCACCGATCGAGTGCAGCACCGCCCCTTGCTCACGCACCAGCTCCGCGAGTTGGTCCGGTTCCAGGCCGAGGGTGAGGCGACGCCACCGCCGCGCGAGCAGCGCCGAGCCGACGACACCGGTGAGGAGGGCGGCAAGTGCGATGAGGACAAGGGCGATCACATCACCGCGCAGGTCGTCGCTGATCTTCTCCGTGGAGATCCCGACGCTCACGAGCCCGACCACCTCGGTGGAGTCCGGGGCGAGGACCGGTACCTTGGCGCGCACCGATTCGCCCAGCGTTCCACGGTCGGTGGCCAGGTCCTCTCGACCGCCGAGTGCACGGCCCGGATCGGTACTGAGGGGGCGGGTCAGTTCGGTTGTGTCGGGGTGCGCAAGCCTCAGTCCACGATTGTTGGCGATGACCACGAAGAGGGCGCCGGTGCGGTCGGCGACGGCGACTGCCTGCGCTTGGAGCGGTCCGCCGGCAAGAGCTTTCTGATCGAGCGAGTCGCCGCTGCCCGCGGCCACCTCGGCGCGCACCTGATCGTCGGTCGCCACCGATCTGGCGATGGCGAGTGCGCGCTGACCATATTCCTCCCGGAGTTTGTCGTCGCTACCGGAGATCACGATGCCGAAGCCGACACCGAGACTGACCAGGATCACCACCACCTGCAGGAGCAGGACCTGGTTTCGCAACCGCATGAACACAGCGTAGGCACCCGCCATCCGACGGGTGCCCACGTTGCCTGCCAACAGTTTGGCCATCGTGTTGTCGATCAGATGGGGATGGCTCCCACAAGGGTGCCGACCACGAGCATCGCGACCGAGACCGCCGCGGCCCGCCACAGCACCTTCTTGTGATGATCGGCCAGCGAGACCCCGGCGAGCGACACCAGCAACAAGATCGCCGGAACCAGCGGGCTCTGCATGTGCACGGTCTGGCCTGTGATGGAGGCCCGTGCCATCTCGGCGGGGGTGATCCCGTAGGTGGCGGCGGTTTCCGAGAGCACCGGCAGCACACCGAAGTAGAAGGCGTCGTTGCTCATGAGGAACGTGAACGGCATCGACAGGAGGCCGGTGATGACGGCCAGGTGCGGTCCCATCGAATCAGGGAGCACGGAAGTCAGCCACTGTGCGATCGCCTCCACCATGCCGGTGCCTGCGAAGACCCCGGTGAGAACTGCCGCCGCGAGGACCATGGCCACCACGGAGACGATGCTCGACGAGTGCCTGGTGATCGCCTGCTGCTGGTCCTTGATGTGCGGGAAGTTGATCACCAGCGCGATGCCTGCGGCCACCATGAACAACACCGGGATGGCGACGACGTCCATTCCGAGCACGGCGAGCAGGGCGACGGTGAGCGCCGCGTTGATCCAGAAGAGCCTGGGACGCAAGGTGTCGCGATCAGGGTCTAGCGCGCCGGCGACGATGCCGGCGTCTGCGGTGCCGCCTGAATCGGTGTTCCGGAGTTCATTGGAGCCTGCACCGAATGCGTCTGCGCCCGAACCACCCGTACCCGAACCACCGGTGCCTCGACGCGGTCCGCGACCACGGCCGTTGCCGCTGCCGACCAGGACGTCGGCGGATTCACGGGCCAGTACTGATTCCTTGATGGTGATCGAACCGATCCTGCGACGTTCCATCAGGCCGAGGTGGTAGGAGAACAGGAGCACGATGACAAGACCGACAACCAGCGACGGGATCATCGGGATGAACACCTCGGACGGTGAGATGCCCAGTGCCGCAGCGGCACGCGCGGTCGGCCCACCCCACGGGAGGATGTTCAGGGTGCCGTTGGCCAGACCCGCGGTGACCGTCAGGACCACCGGACTGACACCCAGCTTGAGGTAGAGGGGCAGCAGTGCCGACGTGACGATGATGAATGTGGTGGAGCCGTCACCGTCGAGGGACACCACCATCGCCAGCAAAGCCGTTCCCACCACCAGCCGCGCCGGATCGGCCTTCACCGCCCGGACGACTCCGCGCACGATCGGGTCGAACAGGCCGACATCGATCATGATGCCGAAGTAGATGATGGCAAAGAAGAGCATCGCGGCTGTCGGGGCCAGGTCCTCGATGCCGTCGGTGATCATGTCGCTGATTCCCAGGCCCGCGCCGGCGAACAGACCGAAGGCGATCGGGACCAGGATGAGGCCGACCACCGGAGTGGTCCTCTTGGTCATGATGAGGAACATGAAGGTGGCCACCATCAGGAGGCCCAAGGCTACTAACATGACAACGCTGCTCTCGGTTGGCGACTGTGGACTGGCGGGAGTGATCTCCGCTACATCCGAAGTCTTGAGGTAGCGCACGTCACAGTCACGCTTGAGCGCGTAAGTCGCGTTTTGCGCTTTTTGCTCACTGTTCGAAACTCAGCACGAAACGGATTGAGCTGCAGGTTTTGTCCGTCACCCCGGCAGCAGATAGTGAGCTGTGAGCGTTTTCCACAGCGGAAGATGCGGATCGTTGCGGGGGTCGCGTCTGTCGATGAGGTACGGCATGGCCGCCCCGCGCATGCCGGAGAGCAGGATCGGATACAGCTCGTCGTAGCGGGGCGCGGACGTCAGAACCGGCCCGAGAAATGATGCGACAGCAGCGCGGACAGTCGGGCCCAGTTCACGTTCTGCGGGCAGCAGCGCACTGCGCAGGTTGGTGTTGGTTCGCGCGGCGGTCCAGAGCTCGATGGACGCGACGAAGTACGGCTGATGAAATGTCGACCATCCGGTGTCGATGCCGAGGGAGATCCGCTCGATCGGATCCTCGGGCCAGTCGACCTGGCGGGCCAGGTCCTCGATGCGCACCTTCGCGAGGTGATGCACGGCCGCCATCAGCAGGTCATCGCGAGATGGGAAGTGATGCAACAGCTTTCCGCGCGATACCCCTGCGGCCTCTTGGATGGCGAGGGTGCTCGCCTGGGCGTAACCCCTGTCGATCAGCACTTCGAGCGCCGCGTCGAGTATGTGATTGCGACTACGTGTGCCCTTGGACTCCCGTGGTCCGAGATCGACTGCGACAGGATCAGATTCGGGCCCGGTGGTCATCCGGTGATGCTACCGCGGCTCACACGTCCATGATGTGTGGCAGACCCGCCCGGTAGCGGTCGCGGTCGGTCTGTTTGAACGGGTCCAGCAGCGGGAGTTCCCAGAGCGGGTGCACCGCCACGCGAGCGGCGTTGCTGCCTGCCGCGTCGAGGATTGCGTTGGCCACCCGCCGTCCCGACTCGTTGGCCCCCTCCATCGTCGCGAGGTCGATGTTCGTGCGCACGTGGTCGCCGCCGATGAAGAAGTTCGAGATCGCGGTGTCGGCGGTGGGCCGGTGCCGGTAGGAATCTGCGGTGTTCACCATCAACGGTGTCGCGTTGGAGATGGCGGGTTCCCAGGTGATACCCGGATCGAGATGCCAGCTCACCAGTTCCTCGTCGCGCAGGATCGGCTTCGAGCCACGGTTGAGAGCGCGGCTCATCTGCGCCCAGACCTCCTTGGCGACCTCGTCTTTGGTGCATTGTTTGGCGGTTTTGCCGTACAGGATTCCCGGAGTGTCCCAGTCGGAGATGTCCACCGACAGGCAGTCGTGTACCCGCCCGTCGCCGTAGACGCGACCGAAGTCGACCTCCCACGGCGCCGCCTGGAACAGGCCGGTCAGGGCCCACGGCGTGCCCAGCGCCGCAATGTGACTCGGCACCACATCAGACCGCCGCGACAGGAAGTACTGGATTCCCACCATCCAGTCGTCGACCAGGTGGTTGATGCCCTCGAGTGCCGGCGCGGCCGCAAGGAGATCCGGCCGCAGGAGCGGTTTGAGCCGGTCCAGCGGCATGGCGGCGACGTACCAGTCGGCGGTCACGGTGGCGCTGGAACCGGCGTCGCCGGTCACCCGGGCACCGGTGATCCGTCCGCCCTGCACGTCGAAGCCGGTTGCGGCCTGGCCCATCACGAACCGCACGCCCCGACCACGCAAGTACGCCACCCACGGGTCTATCCACGCGTGATTGGTGGGAGCGTTGAGGATTCGGTCCACCCCACCCCCGACGATGGTCCCGGCGTACTGCGAGATCAGACCGGTGGCCGAGGTGACCAGCGCGAGTCCGATCTGCCCGATGGTGCGCGCCGACCCCATGTCGGGTTTGGCCGCAACAGTCGCCCGGGTCAGGGCACTCACCAGATACTTCTGGTAGGCAGCGGATTTGCCGTTGGCCTTGACGAACTCCATCCAGGACTGCTTCTCCCACTGACCGATTCGCCGTTCCTCGCAACTGGTCGCGATGACGAGTTCTCGCTGCACGAAGAACGCGAGTTCGTGGGCGGGTACGTCTCCGGCGATCTTCAGCGACGTCATCAAGGTGTTGCGGAGATTGTCCAGATCGGCGATGGCGCCGGCATGCTGCACGAGCCCGTCGATCGACTGTGGTGCGGTGATCGGTGCGTAACCCGGTTCGTCGAGGGCCACCACCGCACCCTCGACATTGATCAGGTGTCGGTCCCTGACGTTTCCCCCACCTGGCAACGGGATTCGCGCCATGGTGTCCGGAACGTGTTGATAACAACCGGGAAAGAAGCGGAAACCGTGCTCCCCCGGCAGCGCCATCCGTCCGCCGGCGGCGCTGCCGGGCACGTCCATGCTCCGTGCCTTACCCCCTAGGAAGGCAGGTTCATAGACGGTCACCGAGAAACCACGCTCGATGAGTTCTTGGGCCACGGCCAGTCCCGACATCCCGCCGCCGAAGACCGCGACCTCACGGCCGCCGCCTCCCGTCGGTGGGACCGCACGGGCACCCGGTCCGACCAGCGACGGCACCACAAAGCTGGTGCCGATAGCGCTGGTCGCCGCCGCGGCCCCCTTGAGCAGGGTGCGCCTAGACACCCCTCGGTCGCCCGTTGTCGCACCCACCATGATCGAGACCCCTCCCCAACAGTCAGTACTGACTGTTCCCTGAGGGATGTCTATCACAGCGTTCGCCGCCGTTGGGACGGTTCGGCAGATCAGTCCCGGGACGGAACCCGGGCGAGCCACAGGGACCGGGCCCTGCCATCGGCTAGAGGATGTCGCGCCGCACGATGGTCTGCTCGCGGCCGGGCCCCACGCCGATGCACGAGATGTGCGCGCCGGACAGCTCTTCGAGTCGGAGTACGTAGTCCTGCGCATTCTTCGGCAGGTCGTCGAAGGTGCGGCACTGTGAGATGTCCTCCCACCAGCCGGGCATCTCCTCGTAGATGGGCTTGGCGTGGTGGAACCCGGTCTGAGTCATCGGCATCTCGTCCACCCGCTCCCCGTCCACCTCGTAGGCGACGCAGATCGGCACGGTGTCGAGACTGGAGAGCACATCGAGTTTGGTCAGGAAGTAGTCGGTGATGCCGTTGACCCGGGTGGCGTACCGGGCGATCACGGCATCGAACCAGCCGCAGCGACGCGCGCGACCGGTGGTGACGCCCACCTCGCCGCCGGTCTTGGCCAGGTAGGCACCCCACTCGTCGAACAGCTCGGTGGGGAACGGCCCCGACCCCACCCGCGTGGTGTAGGCCTTGAGGATTCCGAGCACGGTCGTGATCCGGGTCGGGCCGATACCCGAGCCCACCGCCGCGCCACCCGATGTGGGGTTCGACGAGGTCACAAAAGGATAGGTGCCGTGGTCGACGTCGAGCAGGGTGCCCTGCGACCCTTCGAGCAGCACTGTCTCGCCGGCCTCGAGCGCTTGGTTGAGCAGCAGCCTGGTGTCGGCGATGCGGTGTTTGAAACCGTCTGCCTGACCCAGCACCTCTTCGACCACGTGCGCCGGGTCCAGGGCACGGCGGTTGTAGATCTTGGTGAGGATCTGGTTCTTGATCTCGAGGGCAGCCTCGACCTTCTGGGTCAGGATGCTCTCGTCGAGCACATCGGCGACCCGCACGCCGACCCGGGCGATCTTGTCCTGGTAGCAGGGCCCGATGCCGCGGCCGGTGGTGCCGATCTTCTTGTTCCCGAGGAATCTCTCGGTGACCTTGTCGATGGCGACGTGGTACGGCATCAGCAGATGCGCGTCGGCCGAGATCATCAGACCTGTGGTGTCGACGTCGCGATCCTCGAGACCGCTGAGCTCGGTGAGCAGCACCCCCGGGTCGACGACCACACCGTTGCCGATGACGTTGTTGACTCCCGGAGTCAAGATGCCTGACGGGATCAGATGCAGCGCGAAGGTCTCCCCGTTGGGCAGAACCACCGTGTGACCGGCATTGTTGCCGCCCTGGTATCGCACCACCCATTGCAGTCGACCACCGAGTAGATCCGTGGCTTTGCCCTTACCTTCATCGCCCCATTGGGCGCCGATCAGCACGATCGCAGGCATTTATGCGCTCCTTCCGGTTCGAGCGTGACGTAGACACACCGAACCGTGGGACAACCCTACTTGTTCGGACCGACGATTACGCGATCCCGGTGGCTCAAGAGCCTCTCGGCGCCGTGCCGAGACCATCTGCGGTGCCCGCCAGTACGATCACGGACGGGCGTCACGAGGATGATCGCCGCAGGTGAAGAGACGAGTGAGGTGACCGGTGGCGCCACAGGGTCTACGCGTGATCGCCGAGCAAGACGCGGCCGACGATCTCATCCCGCCGGGCGTCGCCACGGTCCGGGCGGTGCGCGAACGCGCGTCGATCATCGGTGCCGTCACCGCCACGCTGGCCGACCCGGACATGCGACGAGTTGTCGTGGTCGCCGGGCCCGAGTTGCCCGACGCCTTCTGCGCTGCCGTGGTCGCACGACTCATGCTCGTCGAACGCCTCGACGTCGAGGTCGCCCTCGTCCTGCCCGCCCCCACTGTCGCCACCAAGATCTACGAGCTGCCGTTCGGGGCGCCGGCCGTCGAATTGGCCCAGAGCGGCACCGCCGTCGAACTACCACTGGTAAGGGACGATGCGGCCATCGTGTTGCTCGGCCGCGCCCACCAGCGCGGCGTCGACGGCGACCTCGGCGGCGAGAGTTACGTCGACAACGACCTGCTCTACCGCGGGCGGACCAAGGGAGTTGTCATCGAACCGCTGATGACGATGCCCGGGGTCAGGGCCAAGGTCGACCGTCGCTGGCGTTCGTCCTGGCTCACCGGCAGGGCCGTCCAGACCGGCGCACCACAACTGGTCGTCGACCGCGATGGGATCCCCGGTCCCCGGCCGGTCAAGAGGTCGACCTTCTACCGCCATCACGTCAACTGGAAGTTGGTCCGCCCTTGAGCACCACCACCACCGAGATCATCCGCTCGGTGCGTCCTGGTCCGGTGTTCCTCGCCGTGGTCGCGGCCACCGCGCTGGGCGGTGCACTGCTCTGGACATCGGGCCGGGACAACGACCCCGTGGCGGTGATCGGGGCGCTGCTGCTCGTCGTGGGCGGCTGGGTGATCTCGCTGTCGCTTCACGAGTTCGGGCACGCCGTCACCGCGTTCAAGTTCGGTGACCGCGGCGCCGAGCTCCGCGGCTACCTCACACTCAACCCTCTCAAGTATGCCCATCCCGGCCTGTCGATCGGGCTACCGCTGGTCATCATCCTGTTGGGCGGCATCGGTTTTCCCGGTGGCGCCGTATACGTGAACAAGTCGGGATTCACGCGGGCCCAGCGCAGCCTGGTCTCCGCTGCGGGCCCGTTGGCCAACATCCTCATCGCCATCGTCCTGCTCGTGGTCATCTCCGGCCGCGGCAACGCGGCGCTGATCGGTGAACTGAACTTCTGGTCGTCGCTGGCGATGCTGGCCCTGCTGCAGATCACCGCCGCGGTGCTCAACCTCTTACCGATCCCCGGACTCGACGGCTACGGGATCGTCGAGCCGTACCTGTCCGACAACACGCGGCGATCGGTGGCGCCGGTCGCACCGTTCGGGATCCTGCTGGTCTTCGTCATCCTGCTGGTGCCCCAGCTCAACCGTGCGTTCTTCGACCTCGTGTACTGGTTGTTCGAATTGTCCGGGGTCAGCAGCTTTCTGGCGTCGTGGGGCTGGGACTTGTTTGTCTTCTGGAAGTAGGGGGTAGTCGCCCCCCAAGCACGGCGCCGGAACCTGTCGTAGTGTGAAAAATCCGTGTGCTGATGCGAGGAGGACCAGTTGCAGATCCGTCCAGGTGCGGCGTACCCGCTTGGAGCCAATTACAGCGGAGCCGGGACGAATTTCGCGGTGTTCAGTGAAGTTGCCGAACGTGTGCAGCTGTGTCTGATCGGCGACGACGGCGAGGAAACGCAGATCGATCTGCTGGAGCAGGACGGCTTCATCTGGCACGGCTTCTTGCCGGACGTGGAACCCGGGCAGCGTTATGGCTACCGGATCCACGGACCCAACGACCCCGCGCAGGGTCTGCGATGCAACCCGGCCAAGCTCCTCCTCGACCCTTACGCCAAGGCGATCGACGGCAAATTCGACTGGGCGCAACCAGTTTTCAGCTACATGTTCGACGACCCGTCGACGCCCAACAACGAGGACTCCGGTCCTTACATGCCTGCGTCCGTGGTGATCAACCCATTCTTCGACTGGGGTGTCGACCGTCCGCCTCATCACGCATACGCCGACACCGTCATCTACGAGGCCCACGTGAAGGGCCTCACCCAGACCCACCCCGCGATCCCCGAGGAGCTGCGCGGTACCTACGCCGCGATCGCCCACCCCGCGATCCTCGACCATCTGACAAACCTGGGTGTGACCACTCTCGAACTGATGCCGGTCCACCACTTCGCAGACGACTCGGTGCTGCAGGACCGCGGTCTCTCGAATTACTGGGGCTACAACACCATCGGGTTCTTCGCCCCCGATTCCAAGTACTCGCGGGGCGACTCACGGGTTGCGCCCGTCCAAGAGTTCAAGTCGATGGTCAAGGCCGTGCACGAGGCGGGCATCGAGATCATCCTCGACGTGGTCTACAACCACACGGCCGAGGGCAACCACATGGGCCCGACCCTGTCGTTCCGCGGAATCGACAACGCCGCGTATTACCGTCTGGTCGAAGATGATCCGCAGTATTACATGGACTACACGGGCACCGGGAACACCCTGAACGTCCGGCATCCCCATGCCCTGCAGCTCATGATGGATTCGCTCCGCTACTGGGTCACCGAGATGCACGTCGACGGCTTCCGCTTCGACCTCGCGTCCGCTCTGGCCCGCGAGTTCTACGACGTCGACCGGCTTTCCAGCTTCTTCGACCTCGTCCAGCAGGACCCGGTCGTCAGTCAGGTCAAGCTGATCGCCGAGCCATGGGACGTGGGACCCGGCGGATACCAGGTGGGCAACTTCCCTCCGCAGTGGACCGAGTGGAACGGCAAATACCGCGACACCGTGCGCGACTTCTGGCGCGGCGAGCCTGGGACGCTGGGTGAATTCGCCGCTCGCATAACAGGTTCGGCCGATCTCTACGAGCACACCGGGCGGCGGCCTGCCGCGTCCATCAACTTCATCACCGCGCACGACGGCTTCACCCTGCGAGACCTCGTCTCCTACAACGAGAAGCACAACGAGGCGAACGGCGAGGACAACAACGACGGCGAGAGCCACAACCGCTCGTGGAACTGCGGTGTCGAAGGCGAAACCGACGATCCCGAGATCCTCGCGCTGCGTGCACAGCAGAGCCGCAACATGATCGCCACCCTGCTGCTGTCGCAGGGTGTGCCGATGATCAGTCACGGTGACGAACTGGGACGGACGCAGGGCGGCAACAACAACGCGTACTGCCAGGACAGCGAGCTGGCCTGGGTCGATTGGGAAAACGTCGACGAGGACCTCATCGATTTCACCCGTCGTGTCGCCGAGCTGCGGTCGAACCACCCGGTGTTCCGTCGCCGACGCTTCTTCGAGGGCCGGCCGATGCAACGATCGGCCGACAAGCTGCCCGACATCGCCTGGCTACGACCCGACGGCAGCGAGATGACCGAAGACGACTGGAATGCCGATTTCGGTCGTGCGGTCGGATTGTTCCTCAACGGCAGCGCCATCCCCGAGGTCGACGATTTCGGCGAGCGCATCATCGATGCCTCGTTCATGGTGTTCCTGAGCGCTCACTACGAACCCATCGAGTTCCCGCTCGACACCAAGTACGGCGAGCAGTGGGAGGTGGTGCTCGACACCACCGTGGCGGGCGACGAGGCCGAGAAGCCGCTCACAGCACCGACAACGGTCACCGTCGGTGCGCGGGCGTTCCTGGTGCTGCGCCGCATCGAACCCGAAGACGACTGACCCCGCCCACCGGGCCCCGCTCGGCGGAGTCGGCCGCCACTACCAGGTGATCTTCTTGTGGCAGTCGCCTTGAGTTCCGGCCGGATCCACCTGGATGGTGGCGTGGTCGAGGCCATGACGTTCGAGGACTTCCCTGGCGGCGGCGAGCACCACGGCGTTGTCGGCTGTGGCGGTCACGTGCACCGTTGCCACGTCCATGCCGGTGGTCAGCGTCCAGACGTGCAGATCGTGCACCTCGGTCACACCCGCCAGGTCGCTGAGTTCGCGCTGGATCTTGTCCACGTCAACGTGGACCGGGGCCTGCTGCGCCAGGATCCGAAGTGCGTCGAGGGCAAGGCGGATGGCGCGCGGGGCGACCCACAGCGCAATCAGTACTGCCACCACCAGGTCGGCGTACGGCCAACTGGTTGTCATCGTCACCACGCCTGCCACCAGCACGCCGATCGACCCGACGGCGTCGGCGAGCACTTCCATGTACGCGCCGCGCACCGCGATGCTTCCCTTGGCGTCCGCGCGTAGCAGCAGCATCACCACCAGGTTGGCCGCGAGGCCGATGAGCGCCACCACCACCAGGGTCCCGCCGGGTACGTGGGGATCGGTACCGATGCGCTCGATGGCCTCGTAGAGGACAAATACGGCCACGCCGATGAGCAGCACGGCGTTGGCCACAGCGGTGAAAACCTCGGCGCGGTGCCAGCCGAAGGTCTTGACCCCGCTCGAACTCCCGTGCCGGGCGAGCAGCAAAGCGCCCAGTCCCATCACCATGGCCACCACATCGGTGAGCATGTGGCCCGCATCGGCGATCAGAGCCAGCGAGTTGACGGCGATGCCGACGGTCAGTTCGACCGCGAAGAACACGGAGATGATGACTGCCCCGGCCACCATCGGCCAAAGTCGCCGCTGGGTTCCGTCGTCAGCGGCGCCGTGCCCGGCGTGACCGTGGCTGTGCGTGTGGCCCATCGTGTCCCTTCGCGGTCAGTGGACCCCAAATATATGCATGACCACGCATGCGTCGCAACTGTCAGCGCAGCGTGGCGATCGCCGAGACGCGGGAAAGTCCGCACACCATCAGCAGATCAACGATTGTGGAACGGATCTGCGCCAGGATCACCGTCTCCGACAGCGCGCTGCCCTCGACCAGTTCTGGCTTCGAGCGACGGGCGATGCTGCGCAAGACCCTGGCCGCAGATGCCGGGTCGGGCTGCTGGCCGGGGTCGGCCAGGATCATGTCGTTGACCACCTCGAATGCGTGCGCGAGGCTGACGATGAGTTCGACGATCTCGGGCTTGATCGGCTCGTTCTTGTCCATCGCGCTCGCCGCCCGACGTGCCAGCACCCGAACGTTTCTCACCGCATTGTCGATCGGATCGGCGACGGCGGTGATGCGTTCGAGGCGCGACCGACTGTTCCAGTACAGCGGAGAGATGACACTGATCTCACGCCCACCAGAGATGTCCGACCGCATCGCATCGATCTCCGGCTGGGTTCCGCGCGCTTCTTCGAGCGCTTCGAGCAGCAGGTCGCGGTCCATTCGGCGCAGCCCCTCGGCCACATCTGCGAGCACATCGGACACCGTGGTGAGCACCCCGGCGGCGTCGCGGCGGGCCCGCAGCACCGGATGGGTGGGAACCACCGCAACCACCACGATCGCCACCACACCGCCGATGAAGGCGTCGATGACGCGGTGGAACCCGTCGGCTCCTCCTGGCGGCAAGAGCGTTGCCACCAACACGGCCGAACTCGCGGCCTGAATCGGCACCAGCGGACCCCGATCAAGCACGATGGCTACCACCATCGCAATGGCGACGACCACCATGATCTGCCAGGTGCCCGATCCGATCGCCGCGATGATCAGGTCGCCGACAGCCACGCCGACGGTCACGCCGATCGCCACCTCGAGGGCGCGGCGCCACCGCTGCCCGAGTGACAGGCCCAGCGAGATGACCGCGGCGATGGGAGCGAAGAACGGCCGCTCGTGGGCGAACACCTCGGTGGCGAGGTACCAGGCGAGGCCGGCCGCCAGGGAACACTGGAGGATCGGCAGGATCGCCACGCGCAGCCGATGCAGAGGGGCGCGGACGCGGGCCGGCAACCGTTCGCGGGCGAACACCGCGCGAACGGTCAGCAGACGGCCGCCCGAGCCGCCGGTGTCAGGCGAGTCCGAGCTCGCCGGCGGCTGCCGGGTCACTTTCGTTCAGCAGATCGAGGCAGCGCCTGTATTCGTCTTCCTCACCGATGGTCTGCGCCGCCCGGGCGAGCACGGCGACGCAACGCAGGAACCCGCGGTTGGGCTCGTGACTCCACGGCACGGGGCCAAACCCTTTCCAGCCATGCCGCCGCAGCTGGTCGAGCCCGCGGTGGTAGCCGGTACGCGCGTAGGCGTAGGCGGTGATGGTCGCGCCTTCGTTCATGGCGGCTTCGGCCAGGTAGGCCCAGGCGATCGAGGCGGTCGGGTGCTGGGCGGCGACCGCAGCCGGGTCGGAACCGTTCAACAGGTCCGATTCGGCTTCGTCGTCTCCGGTCAAGAGGGTGGGCTGAGGGCCGAGAAGATCTCCGAACGACGTCATCGGACCATTGTCGCAGCTCTCGATCGGGTGCGGGCGACCCCTCCGGCCGCCAGTTCATTCGATAGGGTGAGCGCGACGCTGCGCGGGGGTGACTGTCCGAAGGTCGGCCAGGTTCCCGTGCACTGTGAACAGTGTCGGTCGAGGAACAGGGCTGGGTGGATGTCACATCCTGACGATGAAGGCAATTCTGTTGTACGGAGGGCCTTTTCGGCAGTTCGTAAGCTTCGCGAAGGAAGACCGGGTAGCGGGGCCGAAGCAACACGACGCCCCGGTGCATCCACAACATCTCCTGCAGGGCAGGAAAAACAGGGGGGTCTGTTGCCGCAGGGAAAGTCCGATGGCGAATCGCCACAGGGGACCGCGAACGATTCGGCCGACAGTCCGGTGACCGAACCGACGAGCGCGACCCCGGAGTCGGCATCGGACACCGGCGCCGCTCCCGCCGAGCACCCGACGCCCCCTGTCGAATCCCCTGTCGAGCCGGACGCTGATACCGCGGTGGACAACCGAGCCGACGCCGCAGACGAAGACTCCCCTGCCACCCCGGACACCGCCGAGACGGCAAGCCAGGATCCGGTGGTCGACGCCGTGGTCAACGAAGCTCCGGCCGCCGAGGGCGCCGATAGCT
This sequence comes from Williamsia sp. R60, assembly GCF_054063855.1. Taxonomy (NCBI): domain Bacteria; kingdom Bacillati; phylum Actinomycetota; class Actinomycetes; order Mycobacteriales; family Nocardiaceae; genus Williamsia; species Williamsia sp. R60. Next base: position 223,333 of record NZ_JBSSGR010000001.1, on the reverse strand, counting down.
CCGACCCGGCCGTCGAAACGGCAGAGGCCGAGGACGACGTTGAAGTCCCGCCCTCCGCGGAGCATGCCCCCGCGGAGAACGAGGCCACCGCGTCGGACGAGCCCACCGATACGTCCGGTGACGACGAGCAGCCTGCGGACGCGAAGAACAACAGCGCACCGGTGGCCGATCCGCACACCGATGAGCCGGTCGCCGATCAGACAGCTGACAGCCAGACGGCCGAATCTCCCGTTGAACCGGAGGCGGCGCAGGATGCTCCCGAAGAGGCGCCTGCACAGACGGTGCCTGATCGCGCCGAAGCCGAAGCCGTGCCGGCAGACGAGCAAACCGTCACAGACGAGAAGTCAGTGGCGGACGAGAAGACACCGCGTCAAGACACTGCTGGGGAACAGCCCGGCGGCGACCCCGCCCCGGCGCCCAGCGAGGCCGTGACCGCCCAATTTGCCGCTGTCCCGGCGGTTTCCACGTCGAAATCCTCGGCATCACAATCCGACTCGACGCCGAAAGACGAGCCCGTCGGATCACCCGCCGATGAGAACGAGACGGAGGTGCTGGCTGCCGCCGCGGGCCCTGCCGACGTCACCGACCAACCGACGGAGCGGATCAGCACCTCGAAGGCGGCGCCGACGACGTCGTCGACCGATTCGAACACCAGGTCACTGTCGAACCCGGGATCGCCGTCGAATACAGGATCGCCGTCCACGCAGGTGCCCGACTGGAAAGCGGAACCGGCTGCCCCGCAGTACATCCCGCCTGCAGGCGGCGCCCAGCAGAATCGAACCGCCGGCGGACCCAAGAAGTCGCGTAAAGGTCTGTGGTTCGCTCTCGCCGCACTGGTCCTGATCGCAGCGGTGGTCGCGGCGGTCATCGCCGTTGTCACCGCCGGAGACGAAACCAGCGAGGTCCCCGCCGACATCGCGGCCGCGCGGGCGCTCGAGTACACCACCGCGCTACGCGACGGCGACATCATCACTCTCCGACAGATCACATGCGGCGAAGCGCAGCAACGCTTTACGAGCATGTCCGACCAGGAGTTCGCCGAGGATCACCGGATCCAAGAGGAGAACAACGAACTGGTCGGCGTCGACGGTGTCAAGGCGTCCAAGATCGTCAACGACGGCAACGGAGCCGTCGTAGAGGTGATCGCCTACAAGACGCTCACCCCGGACGAGAAGCTCGACGTGGCACTCACACTGAGCAAGATCGACGGGGAGTGGAAGGTCTGCAAAGCCTGATCGGACTGTGACAACCGCGCCTTCGCGGTCGTTCGGGCGTTAGGCTTGATCGGTGCCCTCACCGCAGGACCGGCCACCACCACCTCCCCATCACCGTGTAATCGACGCGGCGACCATCCCATTGCGTTCGCAGCGACCCCCGGGCCCCGTTCGACGTAGCGGGTTCGAGGCGCCGCCTCGACCGAGCGACACCGCGGCCCGACCACCGCAACCGCCTGGCCGTCCATGGCAGCCGCCGGCGCCATACGGCGTCCACGCGCCGGCAGACGTTCCTTTCCGGGACCGTCCTCAGATGCCGGTGGAGCAACAACAAGCCGCTCCGAGGCCCGTGATCGTCGCCCCGGCCCGAATGACAACAACTCAGCGACCGCACCGCCGGGTGGATACCTCGGTCTTGTGTGCGGCCGCTGCGTTGCTACTGCTCGGACTGGCGGTCCTGGTGGGTATCGCGCTCTGACCCACCAGGACCGCTTACCCGGTCTTCGTCTCGGCTGTCAGGCGCTGATGGACTTGCCGACCGACTTGAGGTCGGTGCAGGCCTCCACCACACGCTCGCTCATCGACGTCTCTGCCTTCTTCATGTAGCTGCGCGGGTCGTAGAACTTCTTGTTGCCCACGTCGCCGTCGACCTTGAGGACGCCGTCGTAGTTCGAGAACATGTGGCCGACGATCGGACGGGTGAAGGCGTACTGGGTGTCGGTGTCGACGTTCATCTTGATCACGCCGTAGCTCAGGGCTTCCTCGATCTCGCTCTTGAGTGAGCCCGAGCCGCCGTGGAACACGAAGTCGAACGGCTTGGATCCCTCGGCCAGACCCAACTTCTTGACGGCCACGTCCTGGCCGGTCTTGAGCACCTCGGGGCGCAGCTTGACGTTGCCCGGCTTGTAGACGCCGTGCACGTTTCCGAAGGTAGCGGCCAGCAGGTAGCGACTTCCGGAGTCGCCCGCACCGAGTGCCTCGATGGTGGCCTCGAAGTCTTCGGCGGTGGTGAAGAGCTTGTCGTTGATCTCGTTCTCCACGCCGTCTTCCTCGCCGCCGACAACACCGATCTCGACCTCGAGGATGATCTTCGCGGACGCGGCCTTGGCCAGCAGATCCTTGGCGATCTCCAGGTTCTCGTCCAGCGGCACGGCACTGCCGTCCCACATGTGCGACTGGAACAGCGGGTTCTGGCCTGCGTCGACGCGCTCCTGGGAGATGGCGAGCAGCGGACGCACGTAGGTGTCCAGCTTGTCCTTGGGGCAGTGGTCGGTGTGCAGGGCCACGGTGATGCCGTACTTGGCGGCCACAACGTGCGCGAACTCGGCCAGCGCCACCGCACCGGTGACCATGTCCTTCACACCGAGACCCGAACCGAACTCGGCGCCACCGGTGGAGAACTGGATGATGCCGTCGCTGCCCGCCTCCGCGAATCCTTTGAGGGCTGCGTTGATGGTCTCCGACGAGGTGCAGTTGATCGCGGGGAAGGCGAAACCGCCCTCTTTCGCCGCGTTGAGCATCTGTGCGTATTGTTCGGGCGTTGCGATGGGCATGTGGCCTCCAGCCGAGGTTCGGTGATCTTCGCTGACCAGTATTGCAAGGACCGTCTGCGCCGGTGAGCACCCTCCCGCCGTACGGCACAGCGCCGCCTGGCGGGACCGGCCGGCAACAACCGGTACCCTTGGGTCCCGTGATGGAGACTGTCCTTGCCCAAACGACCGATGTGGCGTTGATGCCTGGGTTCTTGGACCCGATCAATCTCCTCAATTCCTTCGGGACCTGGATGCTCGGTGGGCTGCTGCTCATCGTGTTCATCGAGTCGGGTCTGCTGTTCCCGCTGCTGCCCGGCGACTCCCTGTTGTTCACCGCCGGATTGATCGTGGCCGCCAAGTCGAGCGAGATCGAGCCGTTCGCGCCGCTGTGGGTGTTGCTGCTCACCATCCCGATCGCCGCTTTCCTCGGCGATCAGGTCGGCTATTTCCTAGGCAACCGGTTCGGATATTCGCTGTTCAAGCCCGATGCGCGGGTCTTGAAGAAGAAGTACATCGATGAGGCGCACGAGTTCTTCGAAAAGCACGGGCCCATCACCATCTTCCTGGCGCGATTCGTTCCGATCGTCCGTACCTATGCGCCGCTCGTCGCCGGTGCAGCCCGGATGAAGTACTCGACGTTCCTCGCCTACAACATCGTCGGAGCCATCGCCTGGGGTGCGGGCGTCACCCTGCTCGGCTACTTCCTCGGCCAGATCGAGTTCATCCAGAAGAACATCGACATCATCTTCCTGATCATCGTGTTCGTCTCGGTCCTCCCGATCATCACCGAGCTGTACAAGCGCTGGCGCGGCCGCGATTCCCAGACCTCAGGCGATGCTGTGGCAGATCCCACCACCGCCCCTTCCGATACCCCGAGCTGACCCCTCCGCCTCTCGAACTCCCAAACGCAGGCTTTGTGTCTCCTTGCAGGCACTGCAGCGCCTGCGTGCGGTGAAAGACCCTGCCTGTGCTGGATCAGATGATCCCGCCCGTTCGAAGGCCGTCGCGGAGTAGGGCCCGGAACCGTCTCCGGTCCTGAAGGATCTTCCAGTCCCAGCGAATGACAACGAAGCCATGACGCAGCAAACGATTGTGGCGTTCGCGTTCGGCGTGCCAGGACGCGTCGGCTTCCTTGCCGTCAGCTGTGTACTTGCCTCTCCCATCGAACTCGCCGATGACCTTCCCGTCCCAGTCGAAGTCGCTACGGGCAAGGAAGATCCCGCCCGGCGAGAAGAACTCGTGCTGAAGCCGCGGTAGTGGGATGTCCCCCATCTCGATCATTCGCGCCCGGCTCAAGGACTCTCCGGCGGTCTCGGCTTTCGCGTCGGCATGGCCGAGCGCGTTACGGAAGTTGGCGATGCCTCTGCTCCCGGCGAGACGAGCCGCCAGACCTTCCAGCTGGGTTCGCGGTACCCCGCGACGGAGTCCGCAATCCACCACCGTCAGCGCACCGGCAAAGTCGGCAGCGCAGGCTACGTCCGCGACTGTTCGCGCCATCGACGTGACCCGGAACGAACCCACCTCGACGATGTCCTCGTCGAGTAGCTGTCCGCGGTGCAGGTATACAGATTTTCCGCGTTCAGCACCCCGGTCCACGATGAAGTGGACCTGGCCGTAGTCGCGGCCGAGCGTGTCCACCTCGTGCAGGACGGCGGCAGATTGATGACTCAGCACTCTCTGGCCCCTGGTCCGCCCGGCCACAGCCACGACACGCCGCAGGTAGGTTTGCTCAGGCGCGAGGTCCGACTGGGGTTCGCAGTAAGCGCCTCGGACCACACGCTCGAGTTCGCCGCGGCTCGTCGCCCGTCGCAGCGCGTGATCTGTGCTCGCGCCTGTACCAATCTGCACGGACCGCAGGATCAGGTTCACGTCGTCGATGCTCCCCACACCGCAATGGTCAGACATCGTTCCGTACCTGCTGAGCCCATCACCCAACCGCGGACTAATGCTGTGGATGTCTGTTCCCCTGTGGAGAACTCGACCTGTCCACGCGTACGCAGGGTTTTCGGCAAAACGCAGGCACTGCAACACCGGCACACAAACACAAAGCCTGCAGATTTGAAGAAGTCGACTACCAGGCCTGATCCAGGTCGGCATGTTGCCTGATCCAGGCATGCATGGCGATACCGGCAGCGACACCGGCGTTGATCGAACGGGTTGAACCGAATTGGGCGATGGAGACGGTGAGGTCGGCGTGGGCCTGGGCGTCGGCGCTCACCCCGGGTCCCTCCTGACCGAACAGCAGAACACATTCTCGTGGGAGGTCCGCGGTCTCGAGCGGCACCGACCCCGGGGTGTTGTCCACGGCCACCACGGCAAGCGACCGCGAACGAGCCCATTCCATCAGGGCACTCACCGAATCATGATGCAGCACATGCTGATAACGGTCGGTGACCATGGCGCCGCGCCGGTTCCAGCGTTTGCGCCCGACAATGTGGACCGCGGCCGCCGTGAATGCGTTGGCAGTCCGCACCACGGTGCCGATGTTGCCGTCGTGCCCGAAGTTCTCGATGGCCACGTGGAAGGGGTGGCGGCGCGCGTCGAGGTCGTCGATGATGGCCTCGCGCGTCCAATACCGGTACGCATCAACAACATTGCGCCGGTCACCGTCGGCCAGAAGCGTCGGGTCGTACCGTGGATCGGTCGGCGGCTCGGTGCCGTATTCCTCGGACCAGGGGCCCTTGCCGACCACCGGTTCGCCCCACTCGGTGGGCCCAGGCTCAGCGGTGGACTCGTCCTGGCTCACTCAGGCCAGGCCGATGTCGCTCAACCCGAGCAGCGAGCGGTATTCCACACCTTCGGCCGCGATGATCGCGTCGGCTCCGGTGGCCCGGTCCACCACTGTCGCCACCCCGACAACGGTGGCGCCGGCGTCGCGGAGGGCGCGCACCGCGGTGAGTGGTGAATTGCCGGTGGTGGTGGTGTCCTCGACCACGAGGACGCGCTTGCCCACGATGTCGGGCCCTTCGATCTGCCGTTGCATCCCATGGGCTTTCGCGGCTTTGCGCACCACAAATGAGTTGATCGGCCGGCCGGGGGCGTGCATGATCGCGGTGGCCACCGGGTCGGCGCCGAGGGTGAGTCCGCCGGCCGCTTCGAAGTCCCAGTCGGCGGTCAGTTCCCGCAACAACATCCCGATCAGCGCAGAGGCCTCGTGGTGCAAGGTCGCTCGACGGAGGTCGACGTAGTAGTCGGCCTCGGCGCCCGACGACAACGTGACCTTGCCGTGGACCACGGCGACTTCCTTGACGAGTTCGGCTAACCGCCCACGCGCCACCGGCGTCGCGTCGGCGCCATCACGATCGGTCACGGTCACTGTGGTCCTCCGGGTCGGGGGCTCCCCGGCGGACCGGGCTGGCGCGGTATCGGTCCTGACGTGCGTACGGGCGGAACAGGTCCGCGGGGGAGCGGCCCCGCGCTTCGGGTCATCGGACCTGATCCCTCATTGCGACGGATCGGGCCGGCCTCGCGGGCGTGGGCCCCCGATTCGGTCCGCGGCCCCGGATTGCGCTGCGGTTGTGGCAGATCCTCGCGGCGGATGTTCTCGGTACGGGGGTCGGCCAGGCCGCGACGCGCGCGCCCGGTGGGACTCGACGGGTCCCGCGGGTCCGGCGCGCTCTGCGGATCGACGACGGGCGGCAGCACCCGCAACAGGTCGGTGAACCGGCGAACTGTCTCCAGTGCGACGTCGAGGCGTTCGGGGTCGTTGGTGATCGGCATCGACCCGAGCGACCACGCCCCCTCGTTCCAGAGGATCTGGATGTAGTCGGGAGCGTTGGTGGCCAGGGCGACCATGCGGCGATCGCACACGCGGCGGGCGACATCGAGGTGACTGGAGAACATCACCCTCTTACCCATCGCGCCGAGCAGTTCGACATCGTCCTCGGCCGGCGCGAGAGTTTTCTCGTGCCGCAGATCGATCGTCACGTTCGATTCGGTGGTCCGGCGGATTGCCACGATGGTGGCGGTCTCGGCAAGGTCGAAGACGACGGTCTCTTCGCCGTAGTAGCTGCCGTAGGCCAGATCCTGGACCTCGATGTGGTCGGGCACATCCATCGCCGCCCGCCCGAACTCCGATTTCAGGGCCGGATCGGAGTCGCGGTATTTGAACCCGTGCTGATCGCCCCACACCGCTCGTTCACGGCGCACCCCGGTCGTCCGCTTGCGGTCGAGCCACAGCAGAGCCAGGGCGCCGGCCAGCGCGAGGGCGGCGATCAGGAAGTAGACGGCAGTCATCACCGGTCAGCTTACCGTGGGGCGTCCGATTCGATACGCAGGCGAGGTTGCCGAGACCCGCACTCGCCCAGCGGGCCCCGCGAGGGCGTCAGTTCTCGGGGATCGAACCGGAGACCCGGCCGTCCACGATGAGGTCGGCGATCATCGTGCCGTCGACCTTCACCACCCGGACGACAACCAGGTCACCGACGTCGAGGACGCTGAGCGAGCTGCCCTCGGTGGACTGCACGTGGGTGTCCGGACTGAGGATGAAGTGCTGTTTGCGCCCGTCGGCGGTGTGGACGTCGAGGGAGTCGGAGCTGATCTTGTCGATGGTGCAGAGCACCACCTTCGACCGTTCGGTGCTGAGGGCCTCGGGAATCTCTTCGGTTGTGGTCTCGCCCGAGAGCACTCCGGCCTGACTCGGCGGTTCACTCGGGGTGACGTACTTGATCTGTGTCGACGCCTGGCCCTGATCGCTGCGCTCGGCTCCGAGATGGATGCAGTAACCCAGGGCCACGCCCGCAACCGCCAGGCCGGCGATGCACAACAGCGTCACGACCCTTGTCGAACGCGGCGTGGAATCAGTCACGTGTCCGAACATAGAAGCAGAGTCTGAGATCCGTCTGTGAATAGCGGCAGCGGGGCCTGACTTGTTACCTCTGTCAGGAGTTTTCGCGCGCCCTGACGTAGCCGGCCTGCTTGTCGACCACGTTCATCAGCGGTTCGCCGGCGATGTAGTGCTGCAGGTTCTGCAGGAATTGACCGGCCAGTTCATCGCCCCACCCGACCACATCCCCGCTCATGTGCGCCGAGATGTGTACGTTCTCCATCTCCCACAGCGGGTTCTCGGCGGGCAGCGGCTCGGTCTCGAACACGTCGAGCGAGGCGGCTCCTATCGATCCCGTCCGCAACGCGTCGATGAGCGCCGTCTCGTCGACCAACTCCCCTCGGCCCACGTTGACCAGGTGCGCGGTCGGTTTCATCGAGGCCAGTACCGCGGCGTCGATCATGCGGGCGGTCTGGGCGGTGAGCGGTGCGATGGCGACCACGACGTCGAAGTCGCCGACGTAGGAAGTCAGGTCTGCGGTGGCCCGCACCACACCGAAGTCGGGGTCGTGCGCTCGTTCGGTGCGACCCGCACCGCTCACCTGCAGGCCGGCTGCCCGAAGAAGGCGGGCGGTGGCGCGTCCGATCCCGCCGGTCCCGATGACGAGCGCCGACCGTCCGGCAGTCCGGGTGGTGTCGCGGCGGATCCACCGCTTTTCCCGCTGGAGGGTTTTCGACAGATGCAGCTGCTTGTCCTCGGCGAGGATCGAGCCGAGGACGAACTCGGCGATGGGCCCGTCGAAGACCCCGTGGGCGTTGGTGATGGTCACGTCCGACCGGCGCACGTCATCGAACAGCATTGCGTCGACGCCTGCTGCACAGACATGTACCCACCGGAGGTCATCTGCGGCCGACCAGTTGTCCCGTAAGGCCGCGGAGAAGAAGTCCCACAACAGCAGAACGTCTGCACCGGCGAGCGCCTCACCCAGATCTGCGGTGGTGCATTCACGCACGGTCGCGATGCTGCGGATCTCCTCCAGGTTGCTGGGGAGGGCGAGTCCTTCGCGACCCAGGAGTGCGACCACCGGCGTTGTGTTCGGCGTTGCCATGGGCCCAGATTAGGGCAGCCGGGCGGAGCGTCGATCGGCGACTGTCCAATTGTTGACAATCCATCAATCTGCCGTCACCGTGTACCCATGAGCCGCGCCACCCTCAGCCCTGCCCTGAAACAAGCCACGCCGGTTGTCGTCGATCACGCGAAGGGGTCGTGGATCCACGGCACGGACGGGCTCGACTACCTCGACTTCACCACCGGCATCGGCGTCACCAGCACCGGGCACTGCCATCCGAAAGTGGTTGCCGCAGCCCAGGAACAATGCGGCAAGATCATTCACGCGCAGTACACCACCGTGATGCACAAGCCGCTGCTCGAGTTGACCGACAAGCTCGGTGATCATCTGCCCACCGGGCTCGACTCGGTGTTCTATGCCAACTCCGGATCCGAGGCCGTGGAGGCCGCGGTCCGGCTGGCTCGGATGGCCACGGCGCGACCGAACATCGTTGTCTTCCAAGGCGGTTTCCATGGCCGCACCGTCGCTGCCGCGACTCTGACCACCGCCGGAACCCGCTTCTCCGCAGGCTTCTCCCCCCTGATGGGCGGCGTGCACATGGCGCCCTTCCCGTACGCCTACCGGTACGGCTGGGACGAGCAGACAGCAGTCGACTTCGCTCTCCGGGAACTCGACTATCTGTTCGCCTCACGCGTCGCTCCCAATGACACCGCTGCCTTTCTCATCGAACCGGTGCTGGGTGACGGCGGATACCTGCCCACGCCACCGGCATTTCTCGAGGGACTCCGCGAACGCGCCGATCGATACGGGATCGTCCTCATCCTCGACGAGGTCCAGGCAGGCGTCGGGCGCACCGGCAAGTTCTGGGGACATCAGCACACCGACGGCCTGATTCCCGACATCCTCATCACAGCCAAGGGCATCGCCTCCGGGTTCCCGATCTCGGCCATCGCGGCACCCCGCGACCTGATGGCGAAGGCGTGGCCGGGTTCGCAGGGCGGCACCTATGGCGGCAATGCGGTCGCCGCGGCCGCAGGCGTCGCGACACTCGAGGTGATCGCCGAGGAGAACCTCGTCGACAACGCGCGCATCCGGGGCGACCAGATGCTCCGCGGACTGGCCGAGCTGGCTCCGAAGTTCCCGCAGATCGGCAACGTTCGCGGGATCGGCCTGATGGCCGGCATCGAATTCGTCGACGATGCGGGCGCGCCCGACAGCGTTTCGGCAGCCGCCGTGCAGCAGGCGTGCATACCCGAGAAGCTGCTGACGCTGACGTGTGGACCGATGGGCAACGTTGTTCGCCTCATCCCCGCCCTGGTGATCTCAGAAGACGAAATGGCCACGGGTCTGAACAGATTCGAGGCCGCCTTGACCGCGGCACTGGGATAGCGGGGGGTGATGGACCCCGAACTGTCCGGCTCCCGTGTCGCCACTGATCTACAAGCGCTCGGGCTGAGCGCCGACGCCTCGCCTCGCCGTCTCACCGAATACTCCTACGACGCCTCGAACTACCGACTCAAACCCCTCACGGTGGTCTTCCCTCGGGACGATCGCGAGGTGGCTGCGGTGGCCGCCTACTGCCACCGGCATCACCTCACGCTCACCGCCCGCGGTGGCGGAACGGGCATGGGCGGCAACGCGATCGGGACCGGCGTGGTGCTGGACTTCTCCCGGCACATGAACAGGCTCATCTCCGTCGATCCGCACGGCAGGACCGCGGTGGCGCAGGCAGGCATGGTGCTCACCACCCTGCAGCAGCAAGTCGCGGCCCAGACCGACGGTGAACTGACCTTTGCGCCGGACCCCTCGAGCCAGTCCCGGGCCACCCTCGGCGGGGCCATTGGCAACGACGCCTGCGGCAACCACTCGGTGCGCCACGGGCGCACCACCGACCACGTCGAGGCATTGAACCTGGTCACGGCCGATGGACTGCGCCTCACCGCATTCCGCGACGGGTTGAGCGCAACCGACCCCTCCGACACCGAAGCGGTGGCCCGGGCAGCCCAACTGAGTGCGGCGATGCGCGAGCTGACGGCGGCGAACATGGCCGTACTGCGAACCGAGATGGACCGGATCCCACGCCAGGTGTCCGGCTACCACCTCGGTAAGTTGCTGCCCGAAAACGGTTTTGACGTGGCCCGCGCCCTGGTCGGCACCGAAGGCACCTGTGCGATCGTGGTCTCGGCCACCGTTCGTCTCGTGCCCGCACCCACCAGCGCGCTGCTGCTCTGTCTCGGCTACCGCAACGTGGTGGACGCCGCCCGCGACGTACCGACCCTGCTCGAGTTCAAGCCGTCGGCCATCGAAGGTATCGACGAGCGCATCGTCGAGACGATGCAAGCGCGTCGAGGCGACGACTCCGTGGTGGGACTGCCACAGGGAAATGCCTGGCTGTACGTGGATCTCGATGAGGAGAGCAGCTCGAACGTGCCGCAGGCGGCGCAGGACCTTCTCGACAAGCTCTATACAAACGGGCGACTGGTGGACGGCCGGACCGTGCCCGACCGCCAGCAACGGGTCTCGCTGTGGCGTATCCGGGAGGACGGCGCCGGATTGTCGTCACGGCTGGTGGCACCGCAGGAGGTGAACCCCGAAGACGGTGGCGACGGCGGCAGCTACGAATCCTGGCCCGGCTGGGAGGATTCGGCCGTTGCACCCGAAAGGCTGGCCGACTATCTGGAAGGGTTCACCGCACTGCTCGACCACCACGGACTGACCGGTGTCATGTACGGACACTTCGGCGCCGGGTGCATGCATGTCCGGATCACCTTCGACCTCCGCAGTGCGCAGGGCCGAGCGGCGATGAGGAAGTTCTGTCATGACGCCGCCGAACTCGTTGTGCGTCATGGCGGTTCGCTGTCGGGTGAACACGGCGATGGCCGGGCCCGCTCGGAGCTGTTGCCCCTGATGTACTCGCCTCAGATGATCGAGGCCTTCGGCGCCTTCAAGCGGATCTGGGATCCGGCAGGCATCCTCAACCCCGGCAGCATCGTCGATCCGGACCCCATCGATGCCAATCTTGTGCTCGCCGACGTGCCCAGCCGCGTATGGCAGACCAGTTTTGATCTCGGCACGCCCAGGACCCGGGACGATGGACTACCAGGCCTGGACCCCTTTGTGCATGCGGTCCAGGCGTGTATCGGCGTCGGGCGCTGCCGGTCCGATTCCGGTGGCGTCATGTGCCCCAGCTATCGCGCCACCCGCGACGAGAAGGACTCCACGCGCGGCCGCGCCCGCGTCCTGCAGGAGATGGTTCGCACCGCACCCGACATCGAATCTGGCTGGCGCGACGAGGATTCTCGCGAAGCCCTCGACCTATGCCTGTCATGCAAGGCGTGTTCGACCGATTGCCCTGTGGGCGTCGACATGGCGACGTACAAGTCCGAGTTCTTCTCCAACTACTACCGGCGGCGCCTGCGCCCGCTGTCGCATTATTCGCTCGGCTGGATGCCTGCCTGGCTCGGCGCCGCCAAGGCTCTGGCCCCCGTCATCAACAGGATGCTGGCGGGCCGCCTCGCCGGTCCCGCATCCCGGGCCGGCGGGCTTGATCCGCGACGCACCATGCCCGCCTTCGCCACCCGCAAACAGGTGCACACCGCGATGGCCGGTCTACGCACCGACCCGGCGTCCGACGTGGTGCTGTTCGTTGACTCGTTCACCAAGGCGTTCCGGCCACACGTCGCCGGTGCCGCGGCGCGAGTCCTGGAATCGGGAGGCCAGACCGTGAGCTGTTCAGCCGACCAATGTTGCGCGCTCACCTGGATCTCCACCGGGCAACTCGATCACGCGCGAAAGGTGCTGACCCGTACCGCCGCTGCTCTCGACGACGGCAGCGACCGGCCGATTGTGGTGCCCGAACCGAGCTGCGCTGCCGCACTGCGCAAGGACCTCCCGGAGTTGGTGCACAGCGAGGTCGCCCGCCGGGTGGCTTCACGGGTTCGGAGTTTCGCCGACGAGGTCGGCCATCTACTCGACGACGGGTGGAAACCTCCCATGCCGTTGCCCGCGGACGTCGTCGTGCAGACCCACTGCCACGAGTACTCGGCGTTCGGGCCCACCGTGCAGCAATCGGTTCTGCGCAGACTCGGGGCGACCAAGGTCAAGCAGGCCGACGGATGCTGCGGTGTAGCAGGCAATTTTGGCTTCGAGAAAGGTCACTACGACGTCAGCATGGGCGTGGCCGAACAGGCGCTCGCCCCAGCTCTGCGTGCCCGGGATCAATCCACACCGGTCCTCACCGACGGATTCAGTTGTGCGATGGCCGTTTCGCACCTCTCTGCCACCGACGACACCGTGCCGGCCGTCGAGTCGGTCCACCTGGCCGAATTACTCGACCCGGCACGCTCATCCGAGACCACCGAGGAGGTTCGACCATGACGACATCCACCGTCACACCCGCCGCCCAGAACGCCGAACGGCGTGCCCGGGCAGCCGAGCTCATCGCTTCTCTGCCCACCGGCCTGTACATCGGCGGCGAATGGGGGCCAGCAGCAGACGGCGCCACCTTCGCGGTCGAGAACCCCGCCACCGGTGAGGTCATCGCCCACGTCGCCAAGGGTGCACAGGCCGATGCCGCTGCGGCCATCGAGTCGGCCGCGGCCACCCAGAAGAGCTGGGCGGCAACACCGCCACGCACACGCAGCGACATCCTCCGCCGGGCATACGAGTTGATCCTCGAACGACAGGAGGATCTGGCGCTGATCATGACCACCGAGATGGGCAAGCCTCTGGCCGAGGCGCGAGGTGAAGTGGCCTATGGCGCAGAGTTCTTCCGATGGTTCTCCGAAGAGGCGGTCCGAATCGACGGTGGTCACACCACCACCGGCGACGGTGCAAACCGCATCCTGGTGACGAAGGAGCCGGTGGGACCGTGCATCCTCATCACCCCGTGGAACTTCCCACTGGCGATGGGCACCCGCAAGATCGGGCCTGCGATCGCGGCCGGCTGCACCATGGTGTTCAAGCCTGCCGAACTCACCCCACTCACGACGCTTGCCCTCACCGAGATCCTCACGCTCGCCGGCTTGCCTGCCGGTGTGCTGAACGTGGTCACCACCGACGACCCCGGTTCCGTGGTGGAGACCTGGATGGACAGCGGCCTGGCCCGCAAGGTCAGCTTCACCGGATCCACCCAGGTCGGAAAGTTGCTGCTGGAGCAGGCATCTCGGACCGTGATGCGCACGTCTATGGAACTGGGCGGCAACGCACCGTTCATCGTCTGCCCTGACGCCGATCTCGACAAGGCCGTCGGCGGCGCGATGGTCGCCAAGATGCGCAACATGGGTGAGGCCTGCACGGCGGCCAACCGGATGTTCGTGCATCGCAGCGTGGCCGAAGAGTTCGCCAGGAAGCTGGCCGAACGGATGGGCGCGTTGAACGTCGGCAACGGCGTGGACGAGGGCACCCAGGTGGGGCCGCTCGTCGAGCGCAAGGCCGTCGACAAGGTCCGCACCCTGGTCTCGGACGCCGTCGAACGAGGGGCCACCGTGGTGGTGGGCGGTGAGGAGGGTGCTGATGCCGGCTACTTCTATCAGCCGACGGTGCTCTCGGGTGTTGACCCGCAGTCCGAGCTGATGGGTACCGAGATCTTCGGGCCGGTGGCACCGGTCATCCCCTATGACACCGAGGAGGAGGTGATCGAGATGGCCAACAACACACCGTGGGGTTTGGTCGGCTATCTGTTCACCCAAGACATCGATCGGGGACTGCGGATGTCGTCGGCACTCGAAGTCGGAATGGTGGGTCTCAACACAGGTTTGGTCTCCAACCCTGCAGCACCCTTCGGTGGGGTGAAACAATCCGGATTGGGCCGCGAAGGCGGCCGGGTCGGGATCGAGGAGTTCCTCGAGATCAAGTATCTCGCCATACCGAGGACCTGATCAGACCGGCACAACCGCGAACGTTCACCGAAAGGTGTGAGGACACAGTATGTATCTCGGATCGCAGCTGTTCACCGACGCCGAATACGAGCAGCGGCTGGCGGCCGTCCGCAAGTTGATGGACCGGCAGGGGCTGTCGGCGATCATCGTCACGGACCCGGCAAACATCTTCTATCTCATCGGGTACAACGCGTGGTCCTTCTACACCCCACAGATGTTGTTCGTACCGATGGACGGCGACATGGTGTTCTTCGCGCGCGACATGGACGCTCGCGGTGCGCATCGCACCACCTGGCTGCCCGACGAGCAGATCGTCGGTTATCCCGAGAGCTACATTCACAGGCCCCACGTACATCCGTTCGATTGGGTGGCGTTCGCGTTGCGGCAACGGCATCTGATCGCGCCGGCGTCGCGAGGTGGTTCCGTGGGCTTGGAGATGGACTCGCACTTCTTCTCCCCCAAGGCGTATCGAGCGCTGTTCAACGCGATCCCGGAGTGGAAGCTGGTGGACTGCTTCGAGCTCGTGAACTGGGTGCGGTCGGTCAAATCGGATGCCGAGGTGCAGCTGATGCGGCAGGCGGGCATGGTGTGCTCGGAGGCGATGCGCGCGGCAATCGACACCATCGACATCGGGGTGCGACAGTGTGATGCGGCAGCGGCGATCTCGCAGGCGCAGATCACCGGTACCGATCGATTCGGCGGCGACTATCCGGCCATCGTGCCGATGATGCCCACGGGCGAAGCAGCCGACACCCCTCACCTCACCTGGCATCAGGGCACTTTCGTCGGTGGCGAGGCAGTGGTGGTCGAGCTGACGGGCGCCCACAACCGGTACCACTGCCCTCTCGCCCGCACCGTGTCACTCGGTCCGGTGAACAAGGATGTCGACTACGTTGCCGGAGCCACCGCAGAGGGCCTCAACAATGTTCTCGACGCCATCGCACCGGGGGTGCCGACGCGGGAGCTCGCCTCCACCTGGAACTGGACGTTGGCCAAGTATGGACTCGAAAAGCCTTCTCGGCTCGGCTATTCGATCGGTATCGGCTACCCACCGGACTGGGGTGAGCGCACCATCAGCATCCGGACCGAGGACGAGACGATCCTCGAGGAGAACATGACATTTCACATCGTGTGTGGAATGTGGATGGACGGCTACGGATTCGAGTTGTCCGAGTCGGTGCGGGTGAGCGCGACCGGGGTCGAGACGTTCACTAGCTTTCCGCGAGACCTGATCCGCAAGTGACCTGATGAGAAGTGAGAGGTGACCGCATGACCGCAACCGATCTGTCCCACTCCAGCCGCACCTTCCCGCTGGCCGGCCGGGCCAAAGATCTGGTCGGGTCGATGATCGACTCGTCGACGTCGCTGCTCGCCGCGCAGAAGCACGACATCGTCCGATTCGCCATGGGTTCACCCGCCGACGAGGCAGTGCCCGCCGACGAGTTCCGCGAGATAGCCGGCAGCATCCTCGACCACACGTCGTTCACCTACGGCGCTTCCGAGGGCGAGCCGCGTCTGCTCGATCTACTGGTCAAATACCTTGCCGGGACACCTGATCCGGCCTCCGAGGACCGGCTGGTCATCACCACCGGTGGTATGCAGGGACTCGATCTGGCCTGCAAGTTGTTCGTCGACCCCGGCGACCTCGTGATTGTCGAGTCGCCCACGTACACCAACGGAAGCGCCACCGCCCTGTCGTACGGGGCTCAGCTACTCGAGGTGCCGGTGGACGACGAGGGACTCATGGTGGACCAGCTACCGGATCTGGTCGCGCGAACTCATCGAACCCCCAAGGCCATCTACACCATCCCCAATTTCCAGAACCCGAGTGGCGTCACCTTGTCGCTGGAACGGCGAGTCGCGTTGCTGGAGTTGGCCCACAAGTGGGGCGCGGTCATCATCGATGACGATCCGTACGCGCTGCTGCGCTTTTCCGGCGAGGACATCCCCACGTTCCGGACTCTGAGTCCCGATGACCCACTGCTCTTTTCGGTTCGAACGTTCTCGAAGATCCTCGCGCCGGGGTGGCGCGTGGGATGGGTTGACGCCGACCCCGCTCTGCGGCAATTGCTGATCAACGGCAAGCAGGCGATGGACACGTGTACCAACGTGCCCAACCAGCACATCGTGGCCGAGTACATCTCGCGTGGTGGGTTGGAGGACCATCTGGTGATGCTGCGCGACCTGTACCGCATTCGACGGGACGCGATGATCGCCTCTCTGCACACACATCTGGGCGATGAGGTGGCCACCACACATCCCGAGGGTGGCTTCTTCCTCTGGGTGACATTGCAAGGGAAATATGCCGGTATCGACACCCGCGAGCTGTTCGAGATCGCACTGGCCGAAGGTGTTGCGTTCATTCCGGGCCCGGCGTTGTCGCCCGGTGGCCACTACCGAAACGCGCTGCGGCTGTGCTTTGCATCCAGCACACCCGACCGCATCGACGAGGGCGTGAAGCGGCTGCGTACCGCTCTGGATCTGGCACTGGCGGCATGACCGAACGGTCTGTGCTCGAGCTGATCGACGAGCCTGAGTTGGTGGCACTGACCTGCTCGCTCATCGACGCGGGCGGCGAGAATCCCGGCGGCACCGAGCAACAGACGGTCCAGGTACTCCACAAGGCCTGTCACGAACTCGATTTCATCGTCGACAGCTGGGAAGTGGCCCCGGAAAGACCGAACTTCACTGCGACACTCCCCGGCACCGGCAACGCACCCGGTCTCATGATCCTCGGCCACTCGGACGTGGTACCTGCCGGTGACGGATGGACACGCGATCCGTTCGAATCCACGGTCGACGCGGGGCGGATCTACGGTCGCGGCGCCACCGACATGAAGGGTGGCCTCGCGGCGGCAATCATCGCGATGGCGGCGTTGTCGCGGTCGGGGGTGGAACTGCCCGGGCCCGTCCAATTGGTCTGCACCGTCGACGAGGAAGACCTCGGCATCGGCATCCGCGATTTTGTGGCCCGGAACGATGGATCGTATCGATTCGCCGGTTGTGTGGTGGCCGAGCCGACCGACCTCGAAACCGTGATCGCTTGTCGCGGAGCGTCTTACCTCGAGGTCCGGGTGACCGGACGGGCCGCACATTCGGGTCGCCCGGCAGATGGCCGCAACGCCATCGACGCCGCCGCCGCGATCATCGACCTCGTCCGTGCCGACGCCCGCCGGCTGGCGCGCTCACCAGACCCGCTTCTGGGCTCGGGAACCTGGAACACCGGGCTGATCGAAGGCGGGCAGGGCATCTCGGTGGTCGCACCGCATGCGACCGTCAGCTTCGACCGCCGGCTGATGCCCGGGGAAGACGCCTACGCTGTGGCGTCCTGGCTACGCGGCGCGATCACCGAAGCGGGCATCGACAGTGACGGCATCACAGTGGATGTCGAGGTGACGATGTCGATGCCGGGTTTTCAGACCACCATCGACCACCCATTGGTCACCGAGGCCGCTCGTGCCGTCGGTGACGCCGGTGGCCATACCGAGATCACCGGCTGGACCGCCGCGTGCGACGGCGGCTTCATCAGCCGGGACCTCGGGATCCCCGCGATCGTCCTGGGCCCCGGTGGTCTCAACGATCAGGCACACCGCCCGGATGAATCGGTCTCCATACACGAATTGGTCACCGCTGCAAAGGCTTACGCATTGCTGGCGCTGCGCCTGCTCTGACCGAACCGGTCACGATCGTCCCCGTGGACGCCGTCCAAGGGCGAACAGCCCTCGACGGCGTCCCACGGGCCCGATCGTGGTGCGTCAGTTGTTGTGCACCAGCTTCTTTTCGGCGTCGGTTTCCTCACCTGGGATGTCGGTGCCCCGAATCGAGAAGCCTGCCGTCTCGCGCAGGAAGGGCAGCGCGATCATGCCGATCGCGCAGGCGAGCATCATGTAGCCGGCCGGGAACAACTCCCAACCCTCGTTCTCGGTGACCGCGTCGTTGATCAGCGGAGCCGTGCCTCCGAACGCCGCCGTGGCCACGTTGTAGGAGATGGCGAACCCGGCGTACCGCACCTGTGTGGGGAACATGGCCGGGAACGTTGCCGAGATGGTGGACAGCTGCGGGATGTACAGCAGCCCCAGCACCAGGAATCCGACGATGGCCCAGCCGAAGCCCTGCCCCATCAGCCAGTACATCGGCAACGCGAACACGAACAAACCGATCAGCGAGCCCCACCACATCGGTTTGCGGCCGATCTTGTCCGACCAGGCACCGAAGAACGGGATACACGCCATCATCGCCAGCTCGCCGATCAGGATGACAACCGTGCCGGTGGTCTCGCTCATTCCGATGGTGGTCTTGAGGTACGTCGGCTGATATGCCAGCAACGTGTAGTTGGCCACGTTGAGGGCGATCACCAGGCCGAACATCACCAAGATGGGCTGCCAGTAGTTGGTGAGCAGATCCTTGAACCGCGTCCACGCGGTGCCCTCGATCTCATCCTTCTGCTCGAGTTCCTTGAATACCGGTGTGTCTTCCATCTGATTTCGCAGATACAGACCCACCAGACCCAATGGCAACGCGAGCAGGAACGGGATGCGCCAGCCCCAGGTCTCCATCTGCTGGTCGCTGAGCGCCAGTTCGAGCAGCAGCACGATGGCGGTGCCCATCACGAATCCGGCGAGTGTGCCGAACTCGAGGAAGCTTCCGTAGCGGCCGCGCTTCTTGTCCGGCGCGTATTCGGCCATGAACGTTGCCGCTCCGCCGTATTCGCCTCCGGTGGAGAATCCCTGGACCACACGGAGTGCGATCAAGAGGATCGGCGCCCATACGCCGGCGACCGCATGCGTGGGCAGCAGTCCGATGAGGGCGGTGGCGCCCGAGATGAGCAAAATGGTCATGGCCAGCACGGCTTTTCGGCCGATTCGGTCTCCGATCGGACCCCAGATCATGCCGCCGAGCGGTCGGAGCACAAATGAGATCGCAAAACCCAGCATCGTGCCGATGGTCCCGAGGTCGCCGGGAAAGAAAGCTTGCGTGAGATAAGTCGTGGTGGCGGCGTAGACGCCGTAGTCGTACCACTCGGTCGCGTTACCGATGGCGGATGCGCCGATGGCCTTGCGTAAGAGCTTCTTGCCTTCCGGTGAATCCGGATCCGGAAATCCTGGTGCAACGTCTGAATTCGTTTTCGCGATGTTCGGGCTCATTGATACCCCCTTCAACTGAAGACGTCGGCTCTGGTGTCTTCGAGGCCCACAGATTCCTGCTACTTCCGCGTTTTGAAAGCAGGTGACTAGGCGTTTGTCGGTGCAGGCCTCCTCGAGGGTGGTGGCCCCGGCAGGTTGCCGAAGCCCGATCTATCTTCCCGATGCCGGTCGGTTTACGGGCACGTTCGGACTCGACGTTATCGCTGCGCCACCGAACTGAGATACGGCACCCGGTTCGGCGATGATTCGCCGCAACCCGTCCCGCATGTGGTCGACCATCAGTTCGTCGGCCGATTTTGTATCCCGCTGGGCAATTGCCGACACGATGCGGCGGTGCTCAGAGATCCGCTCTTCGGCGGATACGTAGGTGCCTCGCATGGCCCCCAGACACATCCGCGTCTCGACGAGAATGGTCTCGTGAAGTCGCGAGAGCCGGGGGCTACCTGCGAGTTCTACGAGTTCGTGGTGAAATGCCATGTCCGCGTCCGCAATCTGTGGACCGTTGGGGTCGTCCGCGTGCCGCTCCATCTCCTCGACTGCGGCGGTGAGGACGTCGACGGCGTCGTCGGGGCGGCGCAGGATCACCTGTTCGAGTGCGGCGCGCTCGACCGCGGCCCGGGCGACGTACATGTCCCTGATGTCGTCGTCGTCCATCGTGATCACGAACAGACCGCGATTCCGGTAGCTGACCAGCAGCCCTTCCTGCGTCAACCGCTGCATGGCCTCGCGCAGTGGTCCGCGGCTGACACCCAGATCGGCCGCCAGGCCCGATTCGGTCAGTTGCGAGCCGGGAGGAAAGTCGCCTTTGGCGATGGCTGCACGCAGTTGACGGGCAATGATGGCCGGAGTCGACTCCTGGACCAGGGGTTCGAGTACCCGAGACCTGGCCACGCGCCCGCGGGCACCGCCGGACTTCTTGATCTCATCGGACATGAGTCACCGCACCCAAACCCCTCGCGTTCCGTCCTCGTAGATTGTTGACAATCTACCGCAAAGGCGGGCTCACACAACCTGCCTGCCGGTTTTTCAGCGGCGACGGGAACACCCAGGCCATTCAGTTGCTTGCGGTGATCGCCAACCCCACGGTGCCCTTCTTGCCTCTGCGCAGCAGGCTGCCCTTCACTGTGACCCAGCCGAGCAGTCCGTATTTCTTCTGCACCACCTCGCGCGCGTGATCGGTGCCGGCGGCATCGAGAATCGCCGCTGTACCGGACACCGGATCTCCGTACGTCTGCTTGCCCCGCACGTCGCACGCCTGGACCACCACAGCCGGATTCCGGCGCAACCGCTTCACCTTCCATGAATCGGTCACCGTCCACATCAACAACTTGTCACCATCGAGCGCCGCCCACAGCGGCGAGGACACCGGCGTCCCGTCTTTGCGGAACGTGGTCAGCTGCACGTATTTCGCGGTTCCCGCCTGCCCAAACGGTGTTGTCATCAAAAGCCCTTCGTCGTCAGCCCTTGTCCGCAGATGCTACGCACACCGGTGACAAACGAGCGTCGACGCGGTCGGCTTGAACACCCTGGTCCACCGGCGAGCATGTGCGGTGGCTATTCGAACGCGTGTTCGACAAATGTCGCTTATCGCGGTAGTCTGGAGATACGTTGATCGAGGCCCGGGGGGACCAACCGATGACCGACACCGCTTCTCTTGATCCACCGGCGACGCCGGTCTTGGTGGGCCTGTATCGAGACCTCAGTTCTGTCCTGGACCGAATAGCGGCTGCGTCATCATCAGATCTTGACGACGCGTCGGTGTGCGAGCTGGCACGAATGAACGAGAAAGCTGTTCGCGCCCTTGGATTTCAAGGTTTACAACGGTTACTCGAAGTGTCAGATCGGGGCGCATTCCGCAGGGCCGGGCACCCGACATTGCACCGCTTCGTGATGAGTGAGTTGCGGGTTACCCGCGGCGATGCGTCATCCCGGCTGAAGGCATTGGATGCCGTCGCCCGGTTTCACTCCCTGCAGGGCGAGGTGCTGCCGCCGAAGTGCCCTGCAGCAGCAAAAGCATTGGCAGAGGGAGCAATTGGTCTCGCGCACATGGATGTCATGCTTGATGTGCGCAAACACATCCCCAACAAGGCCGCGCCCGAGGTACTCGACGTTGTCGATGCGTGGATGGTCGACAACGCACGCACGATGAATCCGACCGACCTGATCCAGTGTGGTCGCGAGGTCCTGGCGCGGGTCGACCCCGACGGTGCACTGACCGACGAGCAGGACCGCAAACGCAATCGCGGGTTGAGTGTGGGCGAACAGGGCGCAGATCTGATGGCCAAGATCACCGGCACCCTCGATCCGCAGACGCTCGCACTGTTCAAGACCGTCCTCGATGTATGGGCTGCCCCAGGTATGAACAACCCTGATGACCCCGAGTCCCCGGTCGGAGCCGTCGACGATCCGGGCCACCACAAAGCACTGATCGAGTCAGCAGCCCACCGTGACACCCGCACCACCGCCCAGCGCCAACACGACGCGTTCAAGGCAATACTGCGCACCGTCCTGGAATACAAACTTCTGGGCACGTCCCATCGCGGGTTGCCGGCCCAGGTGATCATCACGATGACAAAGCAGCAACTCGACGACGTGGCAGGCATCGCAACCACCGCGTCGGGGGTGGATCTTCCGGTCAAAGACGCTCTCGAACTCGCGGCTCGCTCAGACAAGTCGTTGGCTGTGTTCGCACATCACTCAGCCGAAGTCCTGTACTTCGCCCGAGCGAAACGCGTTGCCCAGCAAGGTCAGCGGTTGGCATTGTTCGCCGCCTATCGTGGGTGTTCACATCCTGGCTGTCGCCAACCGGCCACCTGGGCCGAGATTCATCACGTGAACGCGTGGATTCTGGGCGGCCTCACCAATGTCGATGAGCTGTGCCGGCCTGCCCCGCCCATCACGCGATGATCGGCGACGGTCCCGACCAGTGGCAGACCGTCATGATCACCGAAGGCGCCGACGCGGGCCGGGTCGCCTGGATCCCGCCGGCATGTGTCG
Organism: Williamsia sp. R60; assembly: GCF_054063855.1. Classification (NCBI taxonomy): domain Bacteria; kingdom Bacillati; phylum Actinomycetota; class Actinomycetes; order Mycobacteriales; family Nocardiaceae; genus Williamsia; species Williamsia sp. R60. The sequence goes on along the minus strand of NZ_JBSSGR010000001.1, from coordinate 200,733 downwards.
ATCCCGATCAAATACCGCGGGTCAACCGCGCCAACCACGTGGGCGAAACCGTTGATGCCGAGTGGACCGGGGTCATCACCAAACGCGACAAAGCGCTCCGAGACCACGAACATCGCCTGATGCACCAGAGCCATGCGCAGCCGCCAGACCTCCCGCCAGACGACAATGCCGCCGCGAACGGTGAGGGCTGAGGGGCCGAAGCAAACTGGCCAGACCGGCGGTTTGCGCCGGACGCAAAGGGGTAGTCTGCGCAACAAGTTTCTCGCAGCGCAACGAGAGGGCAGATCAACATGCCGACAACAACCCCACTGCCTGCTGTGTCGTCGCCCGGCGTCATCCTGCGGCACGTACATGTCTGCACGGGCGCTCAGCTGTGAGCACCACCGAGAAGAACACGGGCGGATCCACCACGTCGTCGTCGCTGGGTACCAGCCTCAAACCCAGACACATCACGATGATCTCCATCGCCGGCGTCATCGGCGCCGGGTTGTTCGTCGGGTCGGCGAATGCGATCGAGAAGGCCGGGCCTGCGGTCATCATCTCGTACGCGCTTGCGGGGACACTTGTGGTGCTGGTGATGCGCATGCTCGGCGAGATGGCCACCGCCAACCCCAACACGGGTTCGTTCTCGGTGTATTCGCACCGGGCACTGGGGCGCTGGGCAGGCTTCTCCGTCGGATGGCTCTACTGGTGGTTCTGGGTGCTGGTAATCCCTGTGGAGGCCACCGCGGCTGCGGAGATCTTCAGCAAACTCATCGGCGGCGAACAGTGGATCTGGGCCCTCGCCGTCACACTGTTGCTCACCGCCACCAACCTCATCAGTGTCGGGAACTACGGCGAGTTCGAGTTCTGGTTCGCCTTGATCAAAGTTGTTGCCATCATCGCGTTCATCGCGATCGGCGTGGTGGCGATCCTCGGCTTGTTCCCGGGTTCGGAGACCAGCGGGGTCAGCCATCTCTGGGAGCCCGACGGCTTCCTTCCGAACGGATACACCGCGATCATCTCGGCCATGCTGGTGACGATGTTCTCTTTCATGGGCACCGAGATCGTCACCATCGCCGCGGCCGAATCACCCGATCCGGAAAAGGGCATCACGCGCGCGGTGAATTCGGTGATCTGGCGCATCAGCATCTTCTACATCGGTTCGATCTTCGTGGTGGTGGCCCTTGTGCCCTACAACCAGCTCGATGACGGCTCCTACCAGACCGTTCTAGAGACGATAGGCATTCCCGCGTCAGCGCAGATCATGGACGTCGTGGTGCTCACGGCAGTCGCATCGTGCCTCAACTCCGCGTTGTACACCGCATCACGGATGTTGTATTCGCTCGGCGAACGGCACGAGGCTCCCGCCGCGGTCAAGAAGCTGACGGTTAACGGGGTCCCGTGGGTGTCGGTGCTCGCGTCGATGGTGCTGGGATTTCTCGCAGTCATCGGCAATTACGTCCTCCCCGACAAAATCTTCGGCTACCTGCTGGCCACCAGCGGCGCAGTTGCGCTGTTCGTGTACCTGTCCATCGCGGTGAGCCAGCTGGTGCTGGGCAAGTCGATGCGAGCCCGCGATCAGGTTCCCGCCGTGAGGATGTGGCTGTTCCCGTACCTCACCGGACTGGTCATCGTATTCATCGTCGCCGTGCTGGTGCTCATGGCGTTCGACTCCGATCAACGCGAGGCCATCACGTTGTCGACCATCTCGGCGGTCATCATCGTGGCGATCGGCGTCTGGATGCAAAAACGGCACGGCGATCGCGGGTACGACGCCCCGGATGCAGCAAAGGCCGCGGCCCCTGGTGCACCCGGACCGAAGAAGTAGTTGCCTTTCGACCCAACGCATGGTTAGGCTATCCTAACTCAAGTTGGGATTCGTGAAGGGTGAAGCATGCGCCGGGCGTTCAATCATGGAAAAATCATCGGCAGCGTGGTGGCTGCGTTGTCGCTACTGGCGGCAGGTTGTAGCTCCCCAGACGACGAATCCTCCGACAACGGGGCTTACGAACCGGTGGTTGTCGAGCACCAGTTCGGTTCCACCACAATTGATTCTGACCCGATGACGGTGGTCACGTTGACGGGCAGCTGGACCGATTCCCTCCTCGCGCTCGACGAACCGATCAAAGCCCGGTACGTGACCGAGGGGTACGCCGGCGAGAACAACCGATTCGAGTGGACTCCGGAGAACGACGCCGAGGTCATCACCTTCTTCGGTGTGGAATCCATCAGCGTCCCTCAGCTCGCTGCCCTCGAGCCAGATCTCATCCTCGCCGGCTATCTAGGCAGCGAGGACGAATACAAGCGGATCAGCCAGGTGGCCCCGACCATTCCGGTGATGGCCAAGGATGCGGTCATGGACTCCTGGCAAGACGTGACACTGACGGCGGGCCGGATCTTCGGCAAAGAAGACAAGGCACAGTCACTGGTGGACGATGTGGAATCGCAGGTCGCCGACTTCAAGGCGGATCATCCTGCAGCACAGGGCAAGACGTTCTCGTTCGGACAACTGACCCAAGAAGGTCAAGTCGGTGTGGTCGCCGACGACACCGATCCGGTCAGCAAGTTGATGTCGTCGATGGGCATGGTTCTCGACCCGAAGGTCAAAGAGGTCGCCGAAGGCCAGACACGCGTACTGATCTCGCGTGAACGCACCGATCTGCTGAACTCCGACTTGCTCATACTCTGGCCACTGGGCGGCGATCCGGCGGCGTTCGAATCGCTACCGGGCTGGTCCAATCGGACAGCCGTCAAGAGCGGTGCGGTGGTGTACGTGAACAACAACAACGCGGCGGCACTGAGTGAGCCGACGATCTACTCCGTTCCCTACGCGTTGAACCTCATCGGGGCGGCAGCGGACAAGATCCCCGCCTGATCACATCCCACGCGCCGCGAGCTCCTTCGACGTCGCCCAGGCCGCGATGTCGCCGCGACCGATGGCCACCGCAAGAAGTTCCGGGAAAGCGTCAGGTGTGCATGCAAAAGCCGGTATTCCCATGGCGGACAGAGCCGTTGCGATGTCCCGATCGAATGCCGGCGCACCCTCATCGGACAGCGCCAGCAGCACGATGACCTGCACCCCGGCCGCTGTCATGGCAGCGACCCGGGCCAGCATCTTCTCTCGGAGGCCACCCTCGTAGAGATCGGAGATGAGGACAAAGATCGACTCGGCGGGCCGGGTGATCAGGCCCTGGCAGTACGCGATCGCCTGGTTGATGTCGGTACCACCGCCGAGGGTCGCGCCGAACAAGACGTCCACCGGATCTTCCAGTTCGTCGGTGAGATCAACGATTTCGGTGTCGAACAGCACCAGAGAGGTTTTCACCGACCGCATCGATGCCAGCACCGAACCGAAGATCGACGCGTACACAATCGATGACGCCATCGATGCCGACTGGTCGATGGCCACGATGACGTCGCGACCCAGGTGTTGGGCCCGTCGACCATGCCCCACCAGGTGCTCGGGGATCACCGTTCGGTAATCCGGTTGATAGTGCTTGAGATTCCTGGCGATCGTGCGATTCCAGTCGATGTCACCCGGTCGCGGCCGATGCGTGGTTGCCGCCCGGTTCAGCGCACCGGTGACGGCTGCACGCGTCTGGTCGGCCACTCGGCGCTCGACGTCGTCCACCACCTTGCGGACCAGGGCGCGTGCCGATGCCCTCGACGTCTCCGGGATGGCCTTGCCGAGGCCGATCAGTGTGCTCACCATCTCGATGTTCGCCTCGACGGTATCCATCAACTCCGGCTCGGCGAGCAGTTTGGTGATCCCCAGACGTTCGACGGCGTCCCGTTGCATCACCTGAACCACGTTCGAGGGGAAGTACTTTCGGATGTCACCCAGCCAGCGGGCCACCGATGGCGCCGACCCGCCCAAGCCGCCTCTGCGCGAACGGTCCGACTCGTAGAGGGCGGCCAGCGATCGATCCATTCCCTGCATGTGTCCGGGATCGGGCGTCCCGAGCGGCTCATCCGCCGCAGTGCCCACCACCATTCGCCACCGTCGCAGCCTGGTGTCTTCCACCGGGTCTGATTCATCAGGAGACATCAGCGCCCTCCTTCGCCGCCGGCGGTGTGGGCTGCGGGGCAGACAACCCGAGCAGCGCCGCGACAACGGCGACAGCGGGCGCCGCACGCTCCGGGTCGACCGACGACGGAGCCGCCACCTGCACCACACCTCCGCCGATACCCTTCACCGACTCGGCGATGTTGCGACGGATTCCGGCCTCGAACACACTGAACGTGCGCCGCAGCAACGGGACCAGTTCGGTGAACTGCTCGTCGGGCAGTCCGGCCAGCCAGTGGTCGATGACGGCCAGCAGCGACCGATCGTGCACCAGCAGCAGGCCTCCCCCACCGATGAAACCGTCGATCCAGGCAGCCTTGTCCGCCGGCACAGCACCCACCGAGAGCGCACGATGCAAACGCGTTGCCGCCTCATCGCCGTCGATCTCCCTGGAGTCGAGCAGGATTCGGACGATGCGACCGACCAGAGAGCCGTGCAGATCCCGCCGATCGGCAAGGCCGCGGAGCACGGCACGCCAGTTCGCTGCTTCTTCCCTGGCCACCCCGCCCTGTTCGAGCAGCGCAGTCACCTCGTGCACCTGATCGATCAACGTGCGGAATTCGGCGGCAGCGTCCGCGCCGAGTCCGGTGATCGCAGCGGGCAGTCCCGCAGAGACGCGGACCAGCAACGATGTGGTGACGTCGGCAAGGGCGCTGGTGTCGGTGCCTCGCACATCGCCGTAGCGCAAGGCCCGCGACAGGGCAGGCAAAGCACTCATCAGATGCTCCACATCGCGGTCGAGCGCAGCGCGGTCTCGTAAAGCGTTCAGCACCTGGCTCACCGCTTCGGGGAGGTCGGCAAGAAGCGCCTGCTCGAGCACAGCGGTGACCCCGGACAACCTAGATGCCTTGACCGCGCGCTCGATCAGTCTGTTGGTCGCGGCAGCCTCCACCGTGGTCCCCCACGCCGATGCGACCACGATGTCGACCGCGAAATCGGGCTTCCACGCCACGAGCCAGCCCTCCTTGAAGGTGCCCGAACCGCTCACGTCTTCCGGAACGCCCCAGTCGATCGATAAGGCTGCAAGCCGATGCAGCAGAACCGACTTCGCAAGATCAGGAGGTCTGCGCAGGTCCAACACGAGCTCGCGCACCATGGGCTCGATCTTGAGCCGGGCCGAACGGGCGACAGCCCGCAGATCCGCCTCAAGAGGTACCGTCGGGGCGTCCGTGGGCGTGGACCCCAACTGCTCCCCGATCACCAGCTCGTCGGTGATCAGTCGCATCACCGTGTCGTCGCCGTCGCACATCACCGCCTCGGTCGCCTCGCTCACCTCCGCTAGCCCCGGCAGCGGTCGCCGCCGGAGCGTCGACAGACTCTCAGCGAGCCGGGCGGCCTCGATGATGTGCGCAGACGAGATCGCGATGTCTTTGGCGCGCAACAGGTGTGCGACCTTGATCAGCCACCGGGTGATCACGTCCTGATGCTGCGTGAACAGGTGGTGGTACCAACCGGGCGACACCACCCCCGCGCCGTAGCCCGAGGTGAACGCCAGTCGCGAGTGTGTCCACGGCACCCACGCCAGTTTCGCCCGTACCTTGGGAGTGCCGCGCAGCACTTTCGCATCCGCTGTTGCAGGTGGCAACTTCCCCATCAACGCCGGGGCGTGCCACGCTCCACAGATCACCGCAACCTTCTGCACGCCTGGCTCTTTGAGCGCTTTACGCAGCACCTGACGCATATGCGCCTCGCGTCGTTCCTCGTGCAGTCGTTCATCAAGATCGCCCACCGGCGGAAGTTCATCGCGCAACGCGCTCATGGCTTCGGCAATGGCATCGAAACCCCCACCATCCGAGCGAGTTTCGATGACGTCATCCCACCATCGTTCCGGATCGTCGTACCCGGCCGCGTCGGCGAGCACTCCGATGGGATCGGTCCGTACGGGGGCACCCGCGTCGAGCCCACCCGGTTCGGCCAGGTCGAGGGTGAGGTCATCGTCCGCCGGCTCGGTCCCGCTCCGGCAACCACCACCGCTGTGGGCCAACACCATCGAGGCAGGGAGGTCACAGAATCGGACCGGCCGGGCATTGTCGACTGCCCAGCGCATGGCCTGCCACTCGGGAGAAAACGCAGCGAAGGGCCAGAATGCCGCAACCGCCGGTTTGGTTACCGCATACGCGAGGATGGCGACAGGCGGCGACATCTCGTCCGACCCGACGAAGCCAACAAGTGGGTCGGCATCCGCCGGTCCTTCGATCAGCACGATGTCCGGGTCGATGCGCCTCAACTCGGCCAGAACCCCACGGGCCGAACCCGGCCCGTGGTGCCGTATCCCGAGCACGTAGGTGCCCGGACCAACATCTTCGGGACGCCCGGTGTCGAGCACCTGCGGTGGCGTGGAGCCGGTACTCAGTTCCGACACCGCCCTCAAGATCCGACCTCTCGGCACGCCCGGTAGAAGTCGGCCCAATCCTTGCGTTCGCGCACAACGGCTTCCAGGTACTCCGTCCACACCACCGCATCGGCGACCGGGTCTTTGACCACGGCGCCCAGGATTCCTGCGGCAGTGTCGGAGGGTCGGAGTACACCGTCCCCGAAGTGGGCCGACATCACCGCACCGTGCGTGATCACGGAGATCGCCTCGGCCGTCGACAAGGTGCCGGACGGCTGCTTCACCCGGGTCCGGCCGTCAGCCGTGAGCCCCGACCGCAGTTCGCGGAACACCGTGACCACCCGGCGGATCTCGTCGGAAGCACTCGGGATCTCCGGCAGTTCCAGCGTCTGCCCGAGGGCTTGGACGCGCTGCGTCACGATCGCGACCTCCTCGTCGGCGGTCGCGGGCAGCGGCAGGACCACCGTGTTGAAACGACGACGAAGCGCCGACGACAGATCGTTCACACCGCGGTCCCGGTTGTTCGCGGTGGCGATCACCGAAAAACCTTTGGCCGCTTGCACTTCGGTGTCGAGTTCGGGTATGGGGAGCGACTTCTCCGACAGCACCGTGATGAGCGCATCCTGCACATCGGACGGGATGCGGGTGAGTTCCTCGATACGTGCGATCTTCCCTTCGCGCATCGCGGTCATGATCGGTGATGGAACCAGCGCCTGCTCACTCGGGCCCTCGGCCAGCAGGCGGGCATAGTTCCATCCGTAGCGAATCGCTTCCTCCGGAGTACCGGCGGTGCCCTGGATCAACAGAGTGGAGCGGCCGCTGATGGCGGCTGTGAGGTGCTCGGACATCCACGTCTTGGCTGTACCGGGTACGCCGAGCAGCAGCAGCGCCCGGTCGGTCGCAAGTGTCGCGACCGCCACCTCGACCAGGCGCCGGGGCCCGATGTACTTGGGAGAAATCGTCGTCCCATCGTCCAGCGTGCCGCCCAACAGATAGGTCACCACCGCTGCCGGGGACAAGTTCCAGTGTGGCGGCCGGGGCCGGTCGTCGGTGTCGGCGAGCGCCATCAGCTCGTGCGCATACAGTTGCTCTGCATGTGGTCGCAGGATGTCTGTGTTCACCGTGGACGCATCGGGGTCTGTCACTTCATCTCCTCGGTGATCGCGGCGCGCAGGATCAGCGCCCACTTGAGTGGTTCGAGCAACTGGGGCCAGCCGCCCTTCATCCGGTCGGTGACCGCGTCGATCTGTTCGATCCATCGGTGACCAGGTCCGACGGGGAGGCCGGTACGCAGGTGGTCGACCAGCCGACGCCAATGCCAGAGTTGTGTTCCCGAGCCCGTGATCGCCTCTCGGAGAACGAGGTTGAGGGCTGTCGCGGCGACCTCGTCCGGCCACGGCACAGGTAGGTGTGGCAGCACTACTCCGGGCGGGCGTCGGTTGCGTAACCACCACACGGCCGCCTCACGCCTCTCTGCCTCGTCGAGCACTCCGACAAGGCCGGGTTCGGCGCCTTTCCATCGGTACAGAGCCCGAGCCCACGTCGCGCTGTGTTGCGCGACGGCGGCAGCACTCCACGCGCCGAGGACGATGTCGGCGTCGTCATCGGCGACCGCCTCGACCAAAGAGCCCGGACCCTTGCCGAAGATGTTCTCCCACAAAGACAGTGGTGCACTTTCAAGGACCTGACGGGCAAGCCATGCACCCGCCCCCGTTCCCCTCGGCGGTGTGGGATCGATGCCGTCACGGCGAGCGGCCTGGTCGGCACCCTCGGGTAGTACCAGTGCGATACGCCACCGGCGGCCACCACCGGAACCCACGAGGACAGCGCGGGCCCGCTCGATCATCCGTTTCTGCAGCCCGGAGTCGGGAATCCTGTTGAGCAGGCGGGCGGCATCTGCCCGCACCGATCCCTTGCGGTCGTCGAGGGCCATCTCGAGAAAGGCCTCGTCGGTGGACGACAGCCCGACCTCGAGCGCGCCGAGCAACGCCGCCCTGACGTCACCGGGCTCCGATGCCCAGGTCTCCTGAAGCCGGCGCAAGGCTTCGGCCGAATCAGCTGTACGCCAACGAAGCAACACCTCCACCCGTGCCGGCGTGTCTCCGAGAGACCACACCTCCTCGACATCGACAGCGGGCTCGGCAGCGAGATCACGGGCCGGGAGGGTGCCGGGGATGTCACTGACATCGCTGAGCCACCGCCCCCGTTCACCGACCAGGACCGCGACTGCAGGTCTGATGCGGACCTGTCTGGCGGTACGTTGCAGCAGTGCCGGGATCATCGCCGGCGGCACTCGCAGGTCGCGGGCGGCCATGGATTCGATGGCCCAGGTGGCCAGCTCTTCACCGGAATCGAGTGCCTGACCGAGCAGTCCGGCAAGCCGCTCGTTCATCACCGGACGGTCCTCGTCCGGTGCGGGCGCCATCACGTCCACGTGAGGGCCGGCCGGCATCCCGGCCCGGACGGCCACCGTGTCGAGGGCCGCGATGGAGAAGACCGCTGCCACGGCGTCTCTGCGGTCGATCCGGTTCACCGGCTCGGCGATGGCCGGGTCGAAGTCGGTCATCTCGAGCGCTTTGCCACCCACCCCCACCGTGGCCGCGGACACCAATTCGTCCCAAGCGCTCACGCCGCACCTATCTGTTGCGTCGAAAGCGGTTCGGTTGCAATCGGATCGAGACCGTCGGGTCCCAGTTCGCCGAACACCTGAACCGCGTGGCCGCCGGAGATGGCCAGCAGGGTGTACCAGCGGTCGTCGGAGGTGTCGAGGCTCACCGACGCGCCGTCATCGTCGACGAGCAACCTGACGCCGTCAGCGACGGCGGGGCGCCCGACAATCGCCACCGGAAACGTCTGCAGCCAGGGATCTTTCGCTATCGCGTCGGCCCGATCGGCGAGTGCGGCCGAGACGGTGTCGCCGAAGAAGGTTGACCCTGAACCGGCCAGATCCTGCGGCCTCATCCCGAGGTCGCCGTCGGCAACCAGCGCGCGCAGCGGCGGCGACCCCGGGTAGAAGTACAGCGGACCGTCGAAGACCATGCCCGCGAGGAACCGCCCGTCGAGCCCGGCGGCGGTGGGCGCGAACGACAACACCACCGCGCGCCTTCCGGTGCCGCTGCCCCACAACCAGATCCGGCGGGTGACCAGCTGCTCATCATCTCGGTCACGAACGGCCACGATCTTCCAGGTGTCGCTCACGGGTGCGCTCGCCAACACGTCGGCCCGGGCAACCGGGTAGCCGACGTGCCTGCGAACGTTGGCGGCCATCGCCGGCTCGAGGTCACGCAAGGATCGATGTGCCTGCACCAACAACCGAAGCATCGCCAGTTCTCGGAGCAGCCGCTCGGGCCAGCGGGTGCCCGTCACCATCGCAGGCAGCTCACGCACCCGGCGCGCCAGGCCAGGTGCCTGCGCATCGACGAGTCGCGCCGCCACCGGATCGAAACGCCGGTAAGGATCCGCCTCCGCACCGGCCAAGCCGCTGCGCACCTGGTCATCGAGCCACATCTCGAACTCGTCCAGGCCGCCGGCAACGCGGAGTTCTCGCTGCTGTGCAGTGCGGGCCGCACGTTCGGGGTCTTTCGGTTCCGCTCGGACCGGACGGGACGGGGCCGCGGCGGCTTTCGCTAAGCGCTCATCAATCCACGGTCTGGCAAAGTCTGCGACCTGAGGTTCTTCGGGCACACCGCCCGCAGCCCAGAGCAACATCAGCCCCAGCGCATGTTTGCAGGGGAACTTCCGCGAAGGGCAGGAGCACTTGTAGGCAGGACCGCTCAGATCGACGATCGTCTGGTACGGATTTCTACCGCTGCCTCGGCAGAGCCCCCACACCACCTGGTCGGCGCAGCCCTGCGAGGACCACGGCGCCGATACGGAGAGTTTTCGGCCCGCCGCCTGCGAACCCGGGTCGGGGGCGAGCGCCAGTACCTGCTCGGCCCGCCATCGCTGTGTGCCCACACTTCCAACCAACCACAGAGCCCGGACAACCGCATCGACCGGGAGTTCAGAGGTTCTTGGCGACCTCACGGAACGTCTGGTACGTGGCCTTGAGCGTGTCCGCCGCCACGGTCGAATCGGCTATCGAGCCGGCCTGCCCGCACCGCCAGGTGTCGAGCGAGATGTGCATGAGCGACATGTACACCGAGACGATGACACGCACCCGCGCGTCGTCGGCCGGCACTTCCATCCGCTCGGCAACCTTGTCGCTGATGCTGCGGAACTTCCTGTCGCTGAGTTCCATGCCACGCGCATTCACCGCCGGCGCGTTCTGGATGATCCGGTTCATCGTCTCGAACCGGGAGAGATCCACCGAGCCGACGGGGCATTGTCCGCCGAGGATCTGCACCTGCGCGTTGATCAGTGCCTCGATCTCGTTTCCGGTGCGCGGTTGCGCGTCGAGGGAGTCGGTCATGGCCAGGATCATGTCCTCGACCGGCGCGAGCACAACGTCCTCTTTGGTCGCGAAGTACCGGTTGAACGTTCGGGGCGAGATGTCCGCGGCGTCCGAAATCTGGTCAACCGTGGTGGCCTCGAAGCCTTGTTCGTCACACAACTTCAGGGCAGCCGCGATGAGCCGATCACGGGTCTGGACCTTCTTGCGTTCCCGAAGACCGGCCCTGACCTGGCCAGTTGCGGCTTGTACGAGTGTCACGTCCACATGATAACTCGACATCCCAGAAATTGCTGCGGAGCGCGCCAATTGGCAATGTCCGTATTTTGTCGCTTGACGACTTCTGTCTGACTCCGCCACTATTGCCGAGGACCCAATCACCCCCTCTTCAGATATGAGGATCTCGTGGCTTCACCCGACACCGTCATCTCACAGGATTCACCTGACAGCGGGCTCGCGAAAGACAGCGCGGCCGCACCGAAGTCGACCGGCGACTCGCGCCGATGGTGGGCGCTGGGAATCATCGCCCTCGCCCAACTGATGGTGGTGCTCGACGCCAGCATCATCACGATCGCGTTGCCCTACGCGCAGGTCGACCTGGACATCTCCGACGCCAACAGACAGTGGGCGCTCACCGCCTACACCCTGATGTTCGGCGGTCTACTACTACTGGGTGGCCGGATGGCCGACTACCTGGGGCGCCGCCGGATGTTCCTGATCGGCCTGGCCGGCTTCGCCGCATCGTCGGCCATGGCCGGATTCGCTTGGGACGCAATGTCCTTCTTCGCCGGACGCGCGCTGCAGGGTGTGTTCGCAGCCATCCTCGCCCCCGCAGCCCTGTCCCTGATCACCGTCACATTCACCGAACACCGTGAACGTGCACGCGCTTTCGCCGTCTACGCAGCGGTGTCGGGGGGTGGCGCCGCGATCGGCCTCATCGCAGGTGGCGCGCTCACCGAGTACCTGTCGTGGCGCTGGACCATGCTGGTCAACACCCCGATCGCGATCATCGCGGCCATCGGTGGACTGTGGCTGGTGATCCGGGACATCCCCACCAAACGAACCGGTGGCTACGACCTCCCCGGCGCGATCACGGTGACCCTCGGCCTGATCAGCATCGTCTACGCGTTCACGAAGGCAGCTGAATCCGGCTGGGGCGCGGCATCGACCATCTTCTTCTTCGTCGCCGGCGCAGTGTTGCTCGCCGTGTTCGTGGCGATCGAGATGCGCACGTCGAATCCGCTGCTGCCGCTCCGTATTCCTGGCGAACTGAACCGCGGTGGCGCCTACCTGGTCGCCTTCATCATCCCGACTGCGATGTTCGCGATGTTCCTCTTCCTCAGCTACTACTTCCAGAACACTCTCGGGGAGACACCGCTACGGGCCGGAGTCCTGTTCCTTCCGTTCCCGATCGCTTTGATCGTGTCGGCGGGAGCGGCCAGCTCCCTGCTGCCACGGTTCGGTCCGCGACCGTTGATGATCGCCGGCACCGTCTCGGGCGTCCTGGGGTATCTCTACCTCGCACAACTGGACTCCGACTCGTCATGGCTGGCCCACATCCTGCCCAGTGAGCTCCTGATCGCCCTCGGCATGGGTCTGGTGTTCGTTGCCATGCAGGCAGTGGCGCTGCACCGCATCGACGTCAAGGACTCGGGCGTGGCCAGCGCCCTGGTGAACACGGCGCAGCAGGTCGGCGGTTCGGTGGGCGTTGCGCTACTGAGTACGATTGTGGCGCAGGTGTTCTCGAACGATTCCGGCAGCGCAACGAGGATCGGCGAAGACGGGAAACCCGTTCCCGTCGATCCAGAGGCCTTCATCTCGGCCAGCATCCACAGCTACGACGTCGCGTTCTACTGGGGAGCCGGGTTCATGGCGCTGGCTCTTGCGGTCACCGTCTTCATGATCCGCATGAATCGGCACGCCCTGGGCGACGAAACCCAGAATGCCGCGGTGGTCGCCGCCTGATCTTCATCGGCCGGAGAACCGGGTCGTGCCCTCGCGGGCGCGGCCCGGTTTTTGCTGTCGGCGAACCCGGCGCACCGTTCCGTGCGTCTCGCACCTGTTCGAACACGTGCGTGACGCACCGGAGCGTGCGCGAGCCGAACAAGCTGTTGTGCGACACCCTTGACCCTGACACCGTGTCAGCCTGCAACGTGGGGACCGCCATGAAAACCATCGGAGATTTCGCCAAACTCGGCCGGGTGTCGGTGCGGATGTTGCGGCACTACGACTCGATCGGTCTGCTCACACCGCAGGTCATCGACCCCCACAGCGGATACCGGTTCTATGAGGTGTCCCAGCTGGAACGGCTCAACCGCATCGTCGCGCTCAAGGATCTCGGTCTACGACTCGAGCAGGTCCGCCGCATTCTCGACGGCGAGCTGACCGGCGCGGATCTACGCGCGATGCTGCGGTTACGTCAGGTCGAACTCGAGTCGCAGATTCGTCAGGATCAGCACCGGCTCGCCCGGGTGGAGGCGAGGCTTCGACTCATCGAATCGGAGGACAGCATGTCAGAACCGAACATCACCACCAAGACGGTTGAACCGGCCACCACCATCGGCCTTCGGGCCCTGGCCGACAGTGTCACCAGCGAAGACATCGGGCCGGTGATCCAGCCGCTGTACCCACGGATAATCCAAGCCCTGGGCGCCGCCGGGCAGACGCCCGTCGGACCGAGCATCGCGTACTACGCTCCGGCACCGGAACACTCACCCGACGCGGTGTGGGTGCACGCCACCTTCCCGGTGGCCGCCGACTCCGTTGCCGGGCTGGAGACGTTCGACATCCCCGGCGGCGAGGTGGCCTCGATGATCCACCTCGGGTCGATGGATCAGATCGACAGCACCTACCAGACCCTCAACCGGTGGGCCGGCGAGCAGGGTTACAGACTGACCGGTCAGGGTCGAGAGATCTACCTCGAGATGTCAGATGACCAGAGCCAGTGGGTCACCGAGGTGCAGGTCGATTTCGTTCGCTGACTGTCGTCCCCGCGGCGCAGGCGTGCAGGTGTTTCATCCAGCTGCAGGCGTTGCAGCACCTGCGGACAGCAAGAACCCCTGCACCTGTGTGGTGCAGGGGTTCTTGTGTCATCTGGCGGGCCAGATCAGCCCAGGACCAACGTCTCGCCGTCGGCGCTGGTGTTCACGGGCACCACGTCGCCGTCGGTGATGTCGCTGGAGAGCAGAGCCCTCGCGAGCTGGTCGCCGATGGCCTGCTGAACCAGTCGACGCAGTGGTCGCGCACCGTACAGCGGATCGAAACCGCGTGTGCCGAGCCACTTCTTGGCGTTGTCCGAGACCTCCAGATGCAGTCGACGCTGTGCGAGCCGCTTCTGCAACTGGCCCAGCTGGATGTCGACGATGGACACCAGCTGCTCCTCGGTGAGCGAGTCGAACACCACCACGTCATCGAGCCGGTTGATGAACTCGGGCTTGAACGCCGAGCGCACCGCCGCCATGACCTGGTCCTTGTTCCCGCCTGCACCGAGGTTCGACGTGAGGACCAAGATGGTGTTCCGGAAGTCGACCGTGCGGCCTTGACCGTCCGTCAACCGTCCTTCGTCGAGCACCTGCAGCAACACGTCGAACACGTCGGGGTGGGCCTTCTCGACCTCGTCGAACAGCACCACCGTGTACGGGCGACGCCGAACCGCTTCGGTCAACTGGCCGCCGGACTCGTAGCCGACATATCCCGGAGGCGCACCCACGAGCCTTGCGACACTGTGCTTTTCGCCGTACTCACTCATGTCGATGCGCACCATCGCACGTTCGTCGTCGAACAAGAACTCAGCCAGCGCCTTGGCGAGCTCGGTTTTGCCGACACCCGTGGGGCCGAGGAACAGAAACGATCCGAGCGGACGGTTCGGATCGGCCACACCGGCCCGAGCACGACGAACCGCGTCCGACACCGCTTCGATGGCCTGCTTCTGGCCGACGACCCGCGATCCGAGTTCGTCTTCCATCCGCAGCAACTTGGCGGTCTCGCCTTCGAGCATGCGGCCGGCCGGAATACCGGTCCACGCTGAGACGACCTGCGCCACATCGTCGGGGCCGACCTCTTCCTGCAGCATCACATCACCGTTGACCGCACCTGACTTGGCGGCAGCGGCGGCGAGTTCCTTTTCCAGCGAAGGGATCTGGCCGTATCGCAGCTCTGCTGCACGCCCCAGATCTCCGTCTCGCTCGGCGCGCTCGGATTCACCACGGAGGTGCTCCAAACGTTCCTTGAGATCTCGCACCGCGTCGATGGCCTGCTTCTCGCCCTGCCAACGCGCGGAGAGCTCATTCAGCTTTTCACGGTGATCGGCGAGTTCCTGCCGCAGTTTGTCCAGGCGCACCTTGGAAGCCTCATCGGTTTCCTTGGCGAGCGCGACCTCCTCGACCTCTAGTCGACGGACAACCCGCTCGACTTCGTCGATCTCGACCGGACGGGAGTCGATCTCCATGCGCAGACGCGATGCCGCTTCGTCCACGAGGTCGATTGCCTTGTCGGGCAAGAACCGTGCCGTGATGTAGCGGTCACTCAGGGTGGCGGCGGCAACCAGTGCGGAGTCCGTGATCCGAACACCATGGTGCACCTCGTAGCGCTCTTTGAGCCCACGCAAGATGCCGATGGCGTCTTCGACCGACGGTTCTCCCACGTACACCTGCTGGAACCGGCGTTCGAGAGCGGCGTCCTTCTCGATGTACTGGCGATATTCGCTCAGCGTGGTGGCACCCACGAGCCGCAGCTCACCGCGTGCCAGCATCGGCTTGATCATGTTGCCCGCGTCCATGGCGCCCTCGCCGGTGGCACCGGCGCCGACGATGGTGTGCAGCTCATCGATGAACGTGATGACCTGGCCCGCAGAACCTTTGATCTCTTCTAAAACGGCCTTCAGCCGCTCTTCGAACTCGCCGCGATACTTCGCACCGGCGACCATCGACCCCATGTCCAGGGACACAACGGTTTTGCCGCGCAGACTCTCGGGGACGTCGCCGGCGATGATGCGCTGGGCGAGCCCCTCGACGATGGCGGTCTTGCCCACGCCGGGCTCACCGATCAGAACAGGGTTGTTCTTGGTACGGCGGCTGAGGACCTGCACCACACGACGGATCTCGGTGTCGCGGCCGATGACCGGATCGAGCTTGCCTTCGCGTGCGGCGGCGGTCAGGTCGGTGGAGTACTTCTCCAGCGCCTGGTATGTGCCTTCTGGATCGGCGGTGGTGACGCGGGCGTTGCCGCGCACGGCCACAAACGCATCGCGCAGCGATTGCGGAGTGGCGCCCAGGTTGGCGAGCAACTTCGCGACGTCGGAGTCACCGGTCGCCAGCCCGACGACCAGATGTTCGGTGGAGACGTACTCATCGCTCAATTCGCCGGCGAGCTGCTGGGCCGCCGAGACAGCCGCGATCGACTCGCGACTGAGTTGCGGGGTTGAGCTGGCGCCGGATGCCTTCGGCAGTCGGTCGACCAGCTGTTGGGCGGCAGTACGCGCCTGAGCGGGATCAACGCCGACCGCCTTGAGCAGCGGCGCAGCGATC
Organism: Williamsia sp. R60; assembly: GCF_054063855.1. Classification (NCBI taxonomy): domain Bacteria; kingdom Bacillati; phylum Actinomycetota; class Actinomycetes; order Mycobacteriales; family Nocardiaceae; genus Williamsia; species Williamsia sp. R60. The sequence continues at coordinate 184,438 of NZ_JBSSGR010000001.1, read as the reverse complement.
CCGTCGGACTGATCGAGCAGCGCGACGAGCACGTGTGCCGGTCGGACATCGGGGTTGCCTGCGGCGGCTGCCGCCTGCACCGCGGCCGACAATGCGGCCTGCGTCTTGGTGGTGGGGTTGAAACTGTCCACTCGTGCACCTTCCTTCGGTAATAACAAGCAGGTACGGGCTCCTAGTGTGCCCGTTCAGAAGGTGTAACGCACCGAGAGTTGAGTCTATTCCGCTCAACTAGAAAATTTCGTCGCATTGCCACACATGACCCAGCAGTCGGCCGACGACTCATGCCGCGCGGTGAACGCAGACCCTTGCGACGTTCACCCGATTCAGATGAGGCGCCGCTCAGACCGCAGCCGGATGCTCAGAACGTGGGTCGGAGATGGCGTCGCGGTGTCCTGACGCAGACCCGGGCCGGTGCCGAGACAGATGCGACGAAGAGGAAACCGATGAGCACGTTGTCGAGTGATGTTCAGACCCTGAGTTACGAAGCCTACGTCTACTTCTATCCGCTGGTGATCATGGATGTGACCCGTCAGCAAATGATCAATGTGGAGGCGGACGCCAAACCCGGTTTGGGACCGGCCAACACTTTTCACCATATGCGGACATTTCCGTCCGCGGAGTTTCGTGTGGTGGTGCGGCCGAACTTCGACACCTTGTACTCGAGCGCCTGGCTCGACCTCACGGCCGGCCCAGTCAAGCTCAACGTCCCCGACACCGACGATCGTTACTACATGCTGCCGATGCTCGACATGTGGACCGATGTCTTCGCGAACCCGGGCAAACGGACCACCGGCACCGCAGAGCAAGAATGGGTGATCGTCGGGCCGCACCACACCGGTGATCTACCTGCCGGCCTGCCCCGAATCGTCGCTCCGACACCGTATGTGTGGATCATCGGTCGCACCCAGACGAACGGGCCCGCTGACTACCCGGCCGTGAACAAGGTTCAGGACGGCTTCACCCTCACGCCTCTGGCCGCCACACCTGATCATCCCGTGGATCCCGATCTCGACGAGAGGGAACCGATGACGATCGTGAACACCATGAGCGCCATCGAGTTCTTCACCCGTGCGGCGGAGATCATGAAGACCAACCCGCCGCACCTCACCGACGTTTCGATTGTGTCGCGGACAGCCGGTCTCGGTCTGGTCCCTGGAGAGGACTTCAACCCGGACGCCCTGAGCGGTGACGAGCGCGCCGCACTCGAAACCGGGGCAAAGGCCGCGCTCAGCGACATGTTCGGGGCCCTGTCCACCCTCGGCACCAAGGTCAACGGTTGGATTGCCTTCACCGACACCATGGGTGTCTACGGAAACTACTACTTGAAACGCGCCGTCGTCGCGCTCCTCGGACTCGGCGCCAATCCGGCGGAAGACGCGACGTATCCCCTACTCGGCGAGGATGCGGACGGCGACACGGTGTCGGGCGAACGCAACTACGTTCTACATTTCGACGCAGACGAACTCCCGCCGGTTTACGCGTTCTGGTCGGTGACCATGTATGACGCGGAGGGGTTTCAAGTCGCCAACGAGCTCAATCGCTTCGCGTTGGGCGACCGCGACGACCTGGTGTACAGCAGCGACGGGTCGCTCGATCTCTACCTTCAGCACACCAACCCAGGGCCCGAACACGAAGCGAATTGGCTACCGGCCCCACACGGTGAGCTGGGCGTCACCATGCGCCTCTACGCGCCCAAACCCGAAGCCCTCGACGGCCGCTGGCACGCACCGGCCTTGGTCAAGGCTTGACGTCACCTGGTTGACGGCGTGGGCCGCGGAGCGCCGAAGGCGGAAACATGACGTGGGCACTTCCCGTGATCGCCGGGGTCCTCCTTGCCTTCGCGGCGATCTCCGGACGCATCGCGGGCACCCCGATTTCGGCTCCGATCGTCTTCACCGCCGCCGGTCTGATCTTCGGCACGCACGGTGCCGGGCTGATCGATGTGGAAACCGCGAGCGAGACCGTCAAACTGCTCGCCGAGGTGACACTCGCACTGGTTCTGTTCGTCGATGCTTCACGCGTGGACCTGTCTGCACTGCGTCACCAGATCTCGGTGCCAGCCCGCCTACTCGGAGTCGGGCTACCACTCACCATCGCCGCCGGGCTCGGTGTCGCGTTGCTGATGTTTCCCGACCTCGGCGTTCCTGAGGCGCTGCTCCTCGCCGTGATACTCGCGCCTACCGACGCCGCGCTCGGGAAGGCCGTGGTGACACTCCCGGGGCTGCCGACACGGGTACGCCAGGGTCTCAACGTCGAGAGCGGGCTGAATGACGGCATCTGCGTACCGTTGTTCCTGATCGTCCTCGCGATCGCGCAAGCCGAGTCGGGCGCGATCGGCGACGGCGCCGCAGCCAGACTCGTCATCGAACAGATCGGGTACGGCACCCTGGCGGGTATCGGTGCCGGGGTGATCGCGGCGGCAATCCTGATCGTCGCCGGCCGCCGGCTGGCAGTGGAACCGTTGTGGGCACAGATCGTCCCCGTGTCCGCCGCCGCTCTCGCCTATACGGTCGCCGTCCCGCTCGGGGGTTCGGGCTTCATCGCGGCGTTCGTCGGCGGCCTCGTGTTCGGAGCGATCCGCAAGCGAGCGGGTGGGGAGGTTTCTCATCTCATCGAGGAGCTCGGTGACCTCTTCAATGCCATCACCTTCATCGTTTTCGGTGCGGTGCTGCTGTCACCGGCCCTCGGTCACCTGTCGTGGCAGGTGGTCATCTACGCAGTTCTCAGTCTGACCGTCGTGCGGATCGCGCCGGTCGCCATCTCACTCATCGGCATGCACGAAAGGGTCCCGACCGTCGCGTTCATCGGTTGGTTCGGTCCACGCGGCCTCGCCACCATCGTCTTCGCGATCCTGATTGTCGAGGAGACCGACAACCTTCCGCACCAGGACGTGCTGCTGACAACCGCGATCATCACCATCGGACTATCCGTTCTCGCACACGGGGTCTCGGCCGCACCGCTGGCCACTCGCTATTCGACGTGGTGTCACCGCCATCCCCGGCCCGATCCCAGCGCGTAGGTCGGTTCGCAGGGGTTCAGATGTCATCCGATTGGGGTGATGCGCACCCGACGCTCCTGCCGGAAGGTGACAAGCGCGCGCCTGCAGTCGTCATCGGCGCACCACTTGACGATATGAGGCTGATCATGGTGGCTCCCAAAGTTGATGAACCCCTGGACACTTCCGAGCGGGCCGAACTCGAGCGCTTGCGCCGCCAAGTCGCGGAAGGTCGACGCGACGCAGTCGATGGGCTACCCGCCCCGGTCCAGAAGTCCACCGGACATCGGGGGCTGCGATGGACCGCCACAGCCCTGCTGCTCGTGATCGTTGCCGTACTTGCGTTCTCGGCCGTGCTCGCCCGGTTCGCGCGCAGCGAAGTACTCGACACGGACCGCTATGTCGAGACAGTGAGGCCGCTGGCCCAGAGCGACACACTTCAGACCGAGCTGGCAACCCAGATCACCACGGCGATCATGGAGCGCGCCAACATTGCGACGGTCACCAGCGACGCCCTGAAGGCCCTCACAGCGAACGCCCCCGACGTGCCGCCTGCCGTGGTCGGACTGGCACCGGTGCTCACCCAGCAGGCGCAGTCCTTCATCGATCAGACCGTTCGATCTCTGCTGGCTTCAGACCAGTTCGAAACGCTGTGGACCCAGGCCAACAAACGGGCCCATGAGACCCTGGTGGCCGTACTGACCGGCGTAAACCGGGCAGCTGTAGTTGTCGACGATTCCGGCACGGTCAGTATTTCGCTGAAGCCGATTGTCGAGAACGTTCGCAGCAGACTGCAGGATCGAGGCTTCGCATTTGCGGACAACATCCCCGACGTCGACAAGTCGTTCGTGATATTCCGGTCGCCTGACCTCGTCAAGGCGCAGAACGCGGTTTCCGCGCTCGACAAAGCATCCACCGTCCTGCCGTGGCTGACTCTGCTCATAGGTGTGGCCGCAGTATGGGCTGCCCCGAAAGGTGAGCGTCGACGGGCTTTTTCGCTCTTCGGCGTGACCCTCGCGGCAGCGATGGTTCTGCTGGCGATTTCGATCAGTGTCGGCCGCGCGCTCTATCTCGATGCGGTACCGGCCGACGTGCTGTCTGAGTCCTCGGCCGAAGTCCTGATCGACGCCCTTCTCGTCCCGTTGCGCACAACCCTACGTGCGGTAGCGGTGTTGGCGATCGTCATCGCGTTGGCCTGCTACTTGAGCGGGCCCTCCCGGTCGGCCCAGGCTCTTCGGGCCGGATTCTCGAAGGGCATCACCTCCGCAAGGGGAAGCTCCACCCGCCCTCCACACGTGATCGAGTCCTACGTGGCGGCATATCGACTGCCGCTGCGACTGGCCATCGTCGCCGCCGCGATCGTGGTCCTCGTGTTCTGGGACTACCCGTCAGGCCTGGTCGTGTTGGTGACGGTCATGGTCGCCGTGGTCGCACTCATCGTCGTGGAGCTCGTGGCGCGGCCGGCCGTCGGCTACGAACCGCACACCGACACTCGACAACCGGCCGAATCGTCGGTTCCTAATGCGTGAGAACCACTTTGATGATCGTGATGATCGTCGCCACGACGGCTACAACAACTCCTGATGCGATCGTTCGCCATGACACGTCTTTGGACTGCAGCCGTTCGACGACCAACCCGAGTACCGCGATCCGAAAGATGATGACTCCGGCAGCACACAGTTGTGCCCCAGGAGGGTCGAACAGCCCGATCACATCAAACGATCCGACAAACAGAATGATGAAGGGCAGCGTGCCCGAGGTGATGATCGGCACCGCGTCACGCAGAACTGCTCGCATGTCCAGTGGCTTCTGTGGCCCTTCACCCTCGCCCTCGCGCCGGGCCGTCACGCCGTGGGACAGCCATTCGGCGAAGATGTGCGCGGCGAAGGTCGAGACAGTGGTTCCGAGAACGAGCCACGCCGCCAACCGCTCCTCCACCGAATGCGTGTCGGAGACGACCACCACCGACAGTACGAGGATGTTGCCGTAGGCAAACGCCGAGACCCGACGCGCGGCGCGCTCTGGCGGTAGGCGTCTACCGCCGTCCTGCCGAATCAATGAGGTCAGCCACCCGGGGTCGTTCACGGAATGTCCGGCCAACCCCGTTCAGCGAGAACGTCTCCATTCTCGATCGCCTTTGCAAGTTGCGCGTGGTCGGTCGCGTTCTGATCGGCATACGAAGTCGAGAACGCCACCATCGCTTCCTCGACTTTGTCACTGCGCCCGAGGTAGTCGGCGATCGCAGCTGCATCGCCACTACGAGCATGTGCCCGAGCAAGAACATGACCGCAGGCCGCCGCGAACTGCGCCAGCTGTGGAGCCACCCCCTCGCCCTTCGGGATGACCTTGCCGTCGCGGAATTGGCGAACGTAGAAGTCCATATCCAGAAATGAAGTCCAGCCGACGAACATGTCTGTGGCGCTCTGGATCAACCGCTGCCCGTGCACCACCCGGGCACCGTGATTCTCGTACTTACTCTTGCCCAGGAACGGTTCGTAGACCGACGGGCCCGCCTGCTTGACCTGCAAGAACAGCGGGTCACCGCTGCGCCGCTCCTCGAGCAGGGTCAAGAACACACGCATACCCACACTGCCGACACCAACAACCTGCCGGACGGCGTCCACCGCGTCGTAGCGGGTCAGCAGATTCTGCAGGTGATCAGGTATCGACTCGTGGTACCTGCCCATCACCTCGCGCAGCACTTCCTCGGCGGCGTCGCCGAGCCGGTGGGTTCGGTACGGCGGGTCCTCGGTGATCACCCGCCGGCCATCGACATCAGCGAGCAGCTTCACCGACACCCCCCGGCTCGTCCGCTTCTTGGCCTTGCTCTCGATGATCGCGTCGACGTCGGCCTCGGTGTCCTTCTTGGCATACGCCAACAACTGGTCAACATCGATGCGGTCGTACCAGACATCGATCTGAGGCATGGCGGAGTACTCGCGAATGTGCCTGCGGTAGTTACGATAACCGGCGCGTACCGCTTTGTGCCCGAGCGTTTCCGGTATCCCGTTGTCACGCGCCAGCACGATCAGGCTCGCCAGGAATCTCTTGAGATCCCACTCGAACGGACCAGGCAAGGTCTCGTCGAAGTCACGCAGATCAAATATCAGGTTTCGCTCGGGCGAAGTCCACATACCGTAGTTCAATACATGTGCATCGCCGCACATCTGAACCATGATGCCTGTGTGCGGGGTGGATGCGAGGTCGTTCGCCATCACCGCTGCCGCGCCCCGATAGTACGTCCACGGCGAATGACTCATGCGCCCATGCCGAATCGGCAGCAGATCTGGAGCGCGAATATCGCTCTGCGCCAGAATGGTCCGCAGCGCGTCGTGGCCGCGGGTTGACGGGGCCCACTCCCCCAGCTCCCGGCGCGGGACGCGCAGACGCGACATACGACCTGCGGTTTCGTGTTCAGGCGCCGGTGCGTCCACCGGATTCGACTCGTCCACTGTCAATGTCATCGCAACCGTCTCATCAGATACTCGTCTCAAATGGGCAGCAGACTCCTCACGAAGCCAGGATCTTCGCCTTCTCGGCCTCGAACTCGGTGTCGGTGAGTACGCCCTGGGCCCTCAGTTCACCGAGGTCTCGCAAGGCCCCGATGCGGTCGACACCCTGCGCAGAGGGCGCTGCTGACGGCGGCGCGTACTGCGGAGGGGTTGCATATTGCGGGGCTGGGTTGGCGAGTGGCGCAGGCGTTTGTTGCTGTTCTTGTGCCGCCCAGCGCTGGCTTTGACGGCGCGACACCCTGTTCGACACCGATGTCGCCGTTCCGGCGACGATTGCGGTCCGTGCGACTCCGCGGAGAAGTCCGGGCATTGTCTGGTTCCTTCCAACTGGTGAATCAGGCGTCGAGCGCGTCAAGAGACGCCAGAAGCGCCTGGGTGGGTATGCGACCGGAGCCGACGAGCTGCGCTCCGCCACGGCGCAGCGCAGCCGCAAACGGTGCAGCCCATCGGTTTTCGTAGATCAGAACCACGCCCGAACAGCCCGGATCCAGGATCGAGGCCGCCTCGGTCAGATCGGCGTCGTCGATCAGTCCGGATGCTGCACCGGCAAACACTGTGATGTCGACTGCGCCATCGAGACCGAAGTCGTCAAGCGACACACCCACCACAGAACCGTCGAGTTCCTTGCGGACGAAGGTCAGGTCCATCACCCGGATCAATCCGCGGTCGACCATATCCAACAGTAGTGAGAATGCTGTGCCGTCGGGTCTGGCGTCTGCTGGGAACTCGACGACCAGGTAGTCGATCGGTCCCAGATCGCCGTCGTGTGGTTCGGTCACCATGAATCCTCCTCCTGAGTCTCGACTAATCGGTCCGCCAGGTGGTCACTGCCCAGATGACCACCACGTCCAGGGCGATGACAAGAATGGACCACCACGGGTAGTAGGGCAGCCAAAGGAAGTTCGAGACGATCGACAGACCCGCGATGACAACCGCTGCGAATCTCGCCCATGTGGCGCCAGTCATCATTCCGACCGAGATCGCCAACCCGATGATCCCCAGAATGAGGACGATCCAGCCCCAGGTGGTGAGATCGAACTTGTAGGTGTACTCAGGCCCTGCGACGAAGATGTCGTCCTTCGCCAGCGCCGAAATGCCCTGCAACACCGCCAACAATGAGACGACGAAGAGCAGGATCGAAGCTGCGAACGTGGTGCCTCCGGCCAGACCTTGCCTCACCGGGTGCTGCTCGTAATCGGCGGCGGTCCTTCGATCGGTCGATGTCATCGTAATTCCTCCAATGAAGTGCGAACCCGTCAACTGAGTGTGCTCAGAGCACCTTTGGGAGCTCTCATCCTTTTCGGATGAGTGCATGTTCAATCGAGGACGGCCGTGACGCGCTAGGCGCTCAGCGCTTTGCTCTTCAACTGATCGAACTCAGATCGATCGATGCTCCCGTTGTCGAAGAGCCCTTTGGCAGTTGCGATCTGGTCCGCCGGTGACGTCCCGGCGACCTGTCTGATGTAGGAATCAGCCTGTTGCTGCGCAGCCTCTTGCGAGGCCGCCGCACGCTCGGCCATGCCGCTACCGCGAACTATGAGGTAGACGAACAACGCCAGATATGGGATCACGACCAAGAACAGAATCCATGCCGCTTTGGCCCATCCGGAGGTCTTGTGGTCACGGAACAGATCGACCAGAACGTTGAAGAAGATCATCAGGTACGCCACGAAAGCGAAGATCACGATCGTGTACCAGATGAAGTCCCAAAATGAATCCCACATAGCTGGACCGCTTTCTTGTATTCGGACGGCCCCGGGCCGGAGTCGAGTTCGATCATGGTGGCACCGGGTTCCTGGCGCCGCCTCACCCGACCTGGGTGATGCGGTGATCTCCGGTTCCGAATTGGATCGGACATGGAATCGCCATTTGATGGCGGGGCGCGTGTCGTGGAGGTCTGGTGTGCTGGTCGCTCTTCTCGCCATGCTCGGCGTCAACCTCATGGTTCTCGTTGCATTCCTCGTCGCCCTGTTGGCGCGTAAACGATGGTTGACGCGACGACAGGGCGCGTTCCGTGGCGCGGTGCGGGTCAGAGCTGGTGAGCACGTCGGGATGACCTCGAAATGGAGGCGCGGTTATGGATATTGGGTTCGCGACGTTCTCGTGTGGACAGAAGCACCATTGCTGGTCAGGACCGTCCACGTAGCGACCGATGACATGGTCGAACGCCGCCCAGCCGGCATCAACGAAGTCAAGCGCCTCGGCAAACACCCGACCGTCATCCTGCTGATGGTGAGCGATACCACCCTGGAAGTTGCCGCACGCCACGAAGACACCGACCAACTGACGGGACCCTATTCACCGGCGCGCACCAACGATCAACCGTCTGGTCGGCCGCGAACGCTGTGATCCCCATCGACGCCCCGCGGGATATGCATCTGCCGAAGTTGCTACTACAGCAGTTGGTGTTGCCGGGCTCGCTCCACCGCTTCGCGACGATTGTTGACGCTCAGTTTGTTGTAGATCCCGCGCATGTGGGTTTTCACGGTGTTGACCGATATGAAGAGGTCAACTGCGATGTCTGATGCTCGCAACACAGTGGGTAGGTACTGAAGGACGGCCATTTCACGTTCGGTGAGCACAGGAACACCGGCCTGCTGCATCGGCGAGGGACCGACCGGAGGTTGCAGGTTCAGGGCGATATCGGAAAGGAAGCCACCGTAGTTCTTGTCCAGATGTTCTTGGCGGTGCAGCTGAGTTGCGATCTGTGTTCCGGCATTGACGAACGGCGCGATCAGGCCGGCCGGTTCCGCCAACGCCAACGCGTCTGCGAACCGGGCAATGGCTGCGACGTCGTGATGAAGCCGCAGCCTCGCAATCGACTCGAGGATCGCGGCCTCGGTTGCCTGAACGCGGTAGCCATCGAATCTGTGCGCCGGACCGAGTGCTGCGATCGCTCGATCTGGGTCCGCCAGTGCCAGAAGCGCTTTTGCACGCGAGATGCGTTCGAGCGCCGACGCGAAATCGACTGAATCGCCGGGATCTTCGATCATCGCGAGAACGCCCTCCGGCTGTCCGGTCAGAAGAAGCACGTCAGCGTGCGCCACCCGAGACCATCGGGTGAGCAGGTCCGTCAGCGCCCCCATGCTGTTTTGCTCGGCGAGGAGGCGCCTGAGCCTCCCGTACGCCTCGGCAAGGTCGCCACCCAAAGTCGCCACGGCCACAGCCGCAATTCGAATCATCACTCGGCTACCGATATCGGTGTTGGGAAGGGGAACCGACGACAATGGCGAGTCGATACAGTCCTGCGCATGGTCGAGATCGTTCAACTGGATGTTGACCAGCGCCTCAGCCGCGACCGCGGCAAGCAGTTGCGGTTCATTGAGCCAACCCCGTCGTTCCGCCAAATCCATGATGCTCGTCGTGAGGGAGCCCGCACTGTGCACATCGCCGACCATGGCGTGGGCGAGCGCCAGGTACGACGTGGCGCCCATTGCCATCAAGCCCATTCCTGCTCGTTCCGCCTTTGACCGGGCCCTCGTCAGATCGGCACACGCCTCGCCAAAGCGACCCTCGAGCACCATGCCGATGGCACGGTTGTTGAAGGCAATGAGTGCATAACCCGGAGCAGACGGGATATGTTGTCGCGGCATACCTTCGGCTAGATCCATGAGATGACTGGACGCCTCCACAATGTTCATGGGAGCGAATGTTCTCGCATGGACCATCCGGGCGATCGCGATCAGTATCACCGCAGCGGGTTCCTGATCCTCGGCCTCGTCGAGCAACTGAGCGGCACCCTCGGCGTGTTGCGACATCGACTCGAAGTCGTGTTCGTGGTACGCGCACACCATCGCCGCAAGCAATGTGGGCACCGATGGCCGCCGCCTTGCCTCTTCATCGGCCAACGACAGCGCGGATGTCAGCGACGACGCCTGCGCCGACAGCATCAACGGCAATGCAGCGCCACCGAGAACGCGCAGGACGGCCTCCCAATCGCCTGCGAGGGAGTAGTGCCGGATGGCGACGGTCATTTCGTCTTCGGTTGTAAACCACTCGGCAGCCAATTTGTTCAACTCGATCGCGCCATCTGGGTTCTCAGCTGCGAGTCTGTCGCGCAAAAGCTCGAGCAGCAGTGGGTGGTAACGAAACCAATTCGGACGATCGGCCAGGCGCACGGTGAGCGCATTCCGCGCCACCAGCGTCTCCAGCACCAGTTGGCTGTCGGAACGCCCCGTCAGGTGCCGCGCCAGGTCTGCGGTCAGCTGGTCCGCAACACTGGTTGCAAGAAGAAAACGTCGATCACCCGCGGGCAGTTGATCCAAGACCTCCTCGAGCAAATATTCCGCGACCATGTGGTTGTTGCCGCCGAAACTCCCCAGCCCGGTGTCGACCTTCGTCCCTGGATCGCTCAGATTGAGAAGTGCCAGACGGACTCCCGCCGGCCATCCCTGAGTTCGATCCAGCAGCTGCACCAGGTCGTGTGCCGCCAACGGATGTCCGCTCAATGCGCACACCTCACGCGCTTCGGCAACCGTGAATGCGAGGTCCTCGGCGCTGATCTCGGTGATCTGATTGGCAAGTCGTAACCGTGACAGCCGAAGGCGCGGTTCTGCTCGAGTCACGATGACCAAGTGCAGTTGCGGAATCTGTTGCTCGACAACGCGACTCATGAAATCGAGTACCTCGACATCCGTCACATGATGGAAATCGTCCAGTACAAGCACGACCGGCGTCGGCAGCCGGGTCAAAGCCTCGAGGATGCGGTTCAGTTCGGGAGCCCCGAACTTCGTGCCCGGCGCAATCTCCCAAAGCGGACCCGTTTCGGGGAGGACGCCGGAGATACGCAAACAGTCCAGCACGTCGGTCCAGAACCCCCGCGCGGTATATGACTTCGTGGTCGTCAACCACGCCACCGGACCAGGTTGGTGTCCCCCTCGGACCCACGCTGTGACCGCCAACGTCTTCCCGTATCCGGCGCCGGCACAGACCAGGGTGACCGCACGTGTCGATCCGGTCGACAACTTTAAATCGAGACGGGGCCGCTGAAGAAACCGCGGGGGCAATTCCGGTTGAGAAGTCTTCAGCGTCAGAACACCCGTGAAGTCGTTCGCCATCGCCCGACCCTTTCCTCGGCGACCTTTCTGCACCACCCGCTAGTGCAGCACATTCGGCAACGGGGTGTCGACTGTTCATCCGCTTTGGGTGACGACACCGCTCAACCGGTTGGCGAGTATCTGTTGAAAGCCTTTCAGGAATCGTTACTCACGCTGACGAATTCGGGCCCCAGCCAAGGAGGTCGGGAGATTTGCAACACCAATCCGAGCTGGGTCCTGTCGACTACCTGGTAGTCGAATTCTCAGATGGCCGCCATGAATTCGATTCCGCCCTGGCGTCTTCCATAGCCGAGTTGGTCAGACGGGATGTCGTTCGAGTGTTGGATCTGCTCATCATCGTCAAATCTGTGGCCGGCGAGATCGACGTGATCGAGTTCGAGGAGCTCGATCAGCCTGAGCTCACACCCGTCAACCGCACGCTGGCCGAGATACTGGCTTTCGACGACATCACAAATCTGGCAATGGCGGTGAGGCCCGGGGCCACCGCCGGGGTCATCGTCTGGGAACACACCGCCGTTGTCCCCGTTTCTGACACCACATGCGAGATAGGCGCGCAAATTGTCGCCCAAGGACGGATTTCCGCCCCTGCCATCATTGCCACTCTCAACGCAGATCCTCCCGGGGAGAGATGACATGGCCCCCCGTCCTGGGCGGATCCACCGTCGCGCGGTCATCGGCCACCCCGTTGTTCGAAGCCAATTGCCACCGGCCGACCCAGCAGGGGTCGTCAACGGTGCTATCGAACGCCGCCGGGCATTTAACGCTCGTTCTTCAGGCTCACTCCAAGATGCGCCGACTCGCCCCGCTGCCACTGATTCGGCTATCTGAGACGCGAGCGCAGAGAAGAGATTCCGAGTCGACATGACCGAGACGATCTTGCAGAGCTGGACCGATGGAGCGGTCAAACGAGCCATCATCGATTTCGTGACTGCAGCAGTGACTCCGGGAGGGGATTTTGTTCCCAAGCGAGACCGGATCGCCGCGTTCGACAACGACGGCACCCTTTGGTCCGAACAACCGCTACCACCACAATTCGATTTTGTCTTCCGCATATGGAGCGAAGAGGTTGCGGCAGACCATTCGCTCGCCATTAGGCAACCGTACAAAGCTCTCGTCGAGAACGACACCGCCTTCTTCGCTCGTCTCGGCGCACAGGATCCCGAGGTGATCGAGACCCTGCTCGCAGCGTTCGCAAGGTCGTGGGCCGGGACCAGCCCAGAAGAATTCGACGCACAAGTCCGCGCTTGGCTCAAAACGGCGAAGCAGCCCAAGTTCGGGGTGCCATACGTGGAATTGATCTACGCACCGATGCTCGAGCTTTTCGATTATCTGAGAGCCAACGACTTTCGCATATTCGTCTGTTCGGGTGGCGGACGCGACTTCATGCGTGTCTTCGCTGAAGAAACATGGGGCATCTACAAGGAGAACGTCATCGGCACGGCCGCTGACTACCGGTACACGGACGGCGCGATCCTCCGTACCGAACACAGTCTCGGCGGTCTCGATATCGGCCCGGGGAAGCCGGAACACATCTTCGCCCAGACCGGGCGTCTCCCCGTTTTCGCCGCCGGGAACGCCGACGTGGACATAGAAATGCTAGAGGCCGCCAGATTCGCCTTGCTTGTCATTCATGACGACGACAAGCGCGAGTTCGCTTACTCCTCGAACGCCGAGAAATCGGTCACACGCGGCGAACAACTCGGATGGACCATTGTCAGCATCAAGGACGATTGGAACACCGTATACGGTCCGAAAAGGGCTTGAACTCATGTAGCGGCGCGGTCGAGAACGGACGATGACACCGTCGTGCCGGGTCGTTCGCGGATAGGTCCACGTGGATCACGGATCGGCGACTACCGCAACCAGCACGGTGATGGACAGGATCACCAGCAGGCAAATGATCATCCAGATCGGAGCCGGCCCCGGCATCGGACCTCCCGCACGAAGCGCGATCTGGGTTTTCCGCCAACGCAATCCACCTACAACTGCTGACAACAAACCCATCGCAACCAGGCCGATTCCGATTGCCGCACGGATCGCCGACGACGAAAACCCCGGAAGAACATTGACCACCGCCACGCCGGCAGCGATCAGGCCGAGCGACGTCCGAACCCACGCCAGCATCGTCCGCTCGGCAGCCAGGGTGAAGCGGGCGTCTACCGCACCCGGCGGAGTGTGTTCTTGCTCTGGGCCACTCATGACCGCATCACCTCTGTTCGATCGATTTCTCTGTCAATGGTCTCACCCGCGCCCGCACACCCCCTGGACATGTAGGAACCGACTCGTCGCAGCATGTGGACCCCGGCATCCGTCCGAACGAAATGACACTCCGGGTTCGCACGGCATCCGCCTGTTGCCGTCAGCATTCTGTGTCGCAGATTGCGCACCCTTGTGACCGCAACCACAATTGTGATATCTCTGATACAGAGATATCAATCTCGTTTCACTGCATCACCGGGATAAAATAATTCAGGGTCGGGAAGGACCAAAATGTTGTCTGCAATCTTCTATTTCATCGAGTCCATCGACAATGCGCTGTGGGATTTCGCGGAAACCATTGTCACCGGCAGTGATGCCTAGGCCGTTTTCCGCGTCTCGCCCCAGGGCATTGACCAGCTGATCCATGGCCGTGTGCAGCCACCGCTGTACACGGCCATGGTGGCTCAAGAGAACTTACCGGAAATGCACATCGCGATTGCCGCGCCGTCGAAATGGGCGTAAGCGGTCGCCGAGGGATGGAATCAACGAACAAGACCTGGAGAACTGCACAGCCTGCTGGATCGATTTCGATTCTGCCGGCGGCAATCCCGCATATTCGCGCGCCGTCGTCAACCAGACTTTGCCGATGTGGCCATCGACAACATCGTCAAGTGATTCCACGTAGATAGGCAGCCAGCGCCCCGACCGCTTCTCGTCGAGCGTCCGGAGACGGGGTCGCGATCTGGGTGAAGACGAGGGAGTCGATGAGCCGCATGAGTTCACGTGTACGTTCCCCGGGCTCGCTCACACCGAAGCGGGACAGACCCAGTTCGATGGCGGCCGCGGCGCCCGCCTGCACAGCGGACTCACTTGACAGTGCGCGGTGTAGTTCGTCGTCCGCCGGTAACTCGATCAGCAGCGCATAGCGTGCGCGCATGTCCACCGGTCGGCCGACGAGTGAGTCCATCATTTGGGTGGCCGCGGCGGTGAGCGCGCCGATCCGGTCACCAGCGCCATCCGGCACCGAGGTCTCGAGGCCGTGCAGACTGCTGCCGGAGTCTGCCCCGCTGCGCTGCGCCAGCCGGCTCGCGGCGAGGCCGAGAAGCGCCTGCCGCGTCGGCGCGTAGTACGACGTGGAGCCTTGAGGTATTCCCGCGGTCGAGTCCACAGCGCGATGGGTCAGCCCGCGCAGCCCCTGGGCCGCAATCAAACTGATGGCCGTATCGGCGATGACGCCGGCCCTCGACTGGCCGCCCGTTCCCGATGTCATGCAATGACTCTACAACTGTTGCATAGATCCTCTACGCCTGTAGAGTCGGCCGAACAGGCGCACTACAGGTGTAGTAGGAGGAATCATGAAGGTCGCAGTGGTGGGCGCCGGCATCGGCGGATTGTGCGTATCCGTCGGACTACAGCGCTACGGTGCCGACGTCACCGTGTTCGAACGCTCGGACCGGGTTCGCGCAGGCGGGTCGGGACTGTCGGTCTTCGGCAACGGACTTCGGGCACTCGAATCCCTGGGCCTCCGACAGCAGTTCGAGGTGATCACGTCGCCACATGCTGCGACCTATCGCAGCGGGCAACGACGACCCGATGGGCGTTGGTTGGCCACCGTCCCGCCTGATGCCGTCACCGACTTGCGGATCGTGCATCGCACCGATCTGCACACCATGTTGCTTGCCCGTGTGCAGCCTGGAACTATCCGGTGTTCGACGGAGGTCATCAGTGTGCGATCAGATGGAACCGTACTCGTACGCGAGGCGCCCGGTTTGTCGAGCGAACACCACTTCGACCTGGTGGTGGTGGCCGATGGGCTCTTCAGCAACGTCCGTGCTCGTTGGGCCGAAGACCCCGGCGTCCGCTACGCCGGTTACAGCGCTTGGCGCGGTGTCACGTCCGCGGCGGTCGACTTGCGGGGCGAAGCAGGCGAAACCTGGGGAGAGCAAACGCGTTTCGGAATCGCGCCGATGGCCGACGGTCGCGTCTACTGGTTCGGTGTCGCGACCATGCCGCGGCGACGATCGCAGTCTGCATCGGACGAGTACGCCGAACTGAAGCGACTGTTCGGCACCTGGCACTCCCCCGTTCCCGAGCTGATAGACACCACCGATCCCGAAACCATCTCGTTTCTCCCCATCGACGAACTCGCCGGCGATCTTCCGTCGTACCGACATGGCCGCTGCGTCCTGCTGGGTGATGCCGCGCACGCCATGACACCCAATCTCGGCCAGGGAGGCGGTCAGGCGATGGAAGACGCAGCAACGCTCGCTGCACTCCTGTCCCTCATTGCCTCGGCCGCCAATCCCGATGAGCGCACCATCAATTCGATTCTGGACAGCTACGACGAGGCACGCCGACCACGGACCCAGGCTCTCGCCAGACGATCCCGACGACTTGGGACACTCGCGCACGTCCGCGGCCGTGGCCGCACGGCCATTCGAAACCTACTGCTGCAGAACACGCCACCGTCGGCGCTACGGGCGCAACTCAGACGAACGCAGGATTGGCATCCACCCGTTGCCGGCCTGATTCCCGACCGTATGGCACCGCTGTCCGAGCGCCGCGAACCGGCCCTGGTGCACAAGCTCAAGAGCACATTGGGAGAATAGATCGCGGCGTACCGCCTGGGCGCCTCTGGATTGGGCGACATCGAGAGCGAGATGCAGGTGCTTTGGTGATCGGTGTGCCGGCGGGCCTGCGACGGGTGGCCGCGTTGCCCGCTCCCGTGCGTTTGATGCTGGCATCGATGGTGCTGTTCAACATCGGCTTCTATCTCGTGGTGCCCTTTCTCGCCGTTCACCTTTCCGAGGGTCTCGGCTTTGCGGCATGGATCGTCGGGCTGATTCTCGGTCTGCGCATGGCTTCTCAGCAGGGAATGTTCTTCGTCGGTGGCAGCCTTGCCGACCGGTTCGGTGTCAGGCGGATCGTCCTCATCGGAATCGCCGTGCGAATCGTCGGGTTCATCGCCGTCGGTTTCGCCGAATCCCTTGTCGGAGTTGTTGTCGGCGTGCTGCTCATCGGGCTGGCGGCCGCCCTGTTCGCGCCTGCGGTCGAAGCGGCAAATGCCAGCTACGGTGCGCTGCTGGAGCGACAGAACATCATGCGCCGCACCGAGCTGTTCGGCCTCGAACAGATGTGCAGCCGCACCGGGACCGTTCTCGGCCCGCTTCTGGGCGCAGCTTTGCTCGGCGTGCCATTCGCGTGGACCACCTGCTCGGCCGCGGTGCTCTTCGCCGGGTTGTGGATTGCGTTCTTTCGGTGGTTCCCCGCGACTGTGACAACGTCCGCGATGCAGCCGGGATCGGTCACCCCAGCCGACCGCCGGATCTGGGCGGTGTGGCGGTCAGTGTTGTCGCACAAGGTGTTTCTTGCCTACGCCGCACTGTGCGCGGCGCAGCTGTCGGCGTACAGCTTGTTGTATCTGATGCTGCCCGCTGAACTCGAGAGCATCGCCGGCAACCAGAGCGCATTGGGCTGGTTCTATGCCGCAGCAGCGTTGATGGTCATCGTCTGGCAACGACCGGTGGTCCGGCTCGTTCATCGCCTCGGCCATCCCCGGTCGGTGGTCGGCGGTCTCGCCGTGATGGCAGTGTCATTCCTCGTGCCTGCCGCCGCAGACGGGCTCACCCACAAGACCGCATGGCAATACGCCGCGGTCGCCGGATGGGTTGCACTGCTCCACATCGGCCAGATGCTGATGGTGCCCCCGATGCGCGACACCGTCGCAGCCCTTGCTGGCGAGCACAATCTGGGCGCGCACTTCGGAATGCTCAACAGCATCGCCGGTCTCGGGTGCCTGATCGCCTCCGTGGGAGTCGGAGGCCTGTACGACCTGACATCAGAGGCCGACCTCGCGACGGCGCTGGTGTGGTGCGCCGTGACGGCGGTGGTGGCCGGCGCTGTCGGCGGCCTCATGCTGTGGTACCGGCGTCACCCTGACGCCGGACCGGTAGCGATTGCCGTCTAGGTCCAGATCGGCGCCTCGTTGATCTGGTCGACGAAGGCGTCGAGAACAAACGGGATTGTCACCGGGTTCGGCATCGACACCGCATCGGAGACAATCGGATCCAGCTTGACGAGCCCACCCGAGCGCACCACATCCAGCCCCATGAACAACGGCGATGCCTCCATCTGAACCCTTGCCCGTTCCCAGTTGTCGAACAACAGCAGGTCGCACTCGAGCAACGAGACATTTTCCGCGGAGATGTCGACATAAAGATTGTCACCGAACTTGTCGGCGATCCCGACGGGTGGCACAAACCCCAATCCCGTCAGCAATTGGGCACGCGCGGACGAAGGGCTGTACGCACGAAGATTGCCATCGGCCCACCGAGCGACCACGGTGGCGGTGCGCCCGACGAACTGCGGATTCTGTTCGCGCCGTTCGACGATGAGGCTCTCGGTGTCCTCGACTGCTTGCGCGGCAGCCCCGGGCAGCCCGACGGCGGCGCCGATCCGGTTGGTGACGTCTTGCCACGGCAACACCCAGTCGGTCTGATCGGCCGCATGCAACACCGTCGGAGCTATACCGGACAACTGCCCGTAGGTCGATGCGTCGATCGCATTGTTCACTGCCACAATGAGATCGGGTTGCGCAGCTGCCACTGCGGAGATACTGAAGTCAGAGGTCGCGTTCTCCAGCGCTTCGGGATCTGCGCCGGCCACGCGAGGCTCGGCCCACCGCCCGATTCCGTCATCGGTGGATCCGGTCCACACCGGGACCAACACAGGAATGACCCCCAGCGACAAGAGCACGTCCGCGTCGCCGATTCCGACCACCGCGATGCGTTTGGGGGCTTGTTCGATGGTCGTCGAGCCGTGGACGTGGTCGATGGTCACCGGGAATGCGCCGGGCTCGGCGGATACGGCGACGTCTGAATCGGTTGAGTCGCTGCTCGACGAACATCCGGCAACCACAACGCCGGCTGCTGCGGTCAAGGTCAACGTCAACATCTGCCGACGATTCATCACATACATCCCAAAGCCACCTTCTCGAGCGTCAGTTAAGTATGGTCACCCTAACTTATCGGCCGGCGGCCCGGGTCGACGTCTCTATGACCGCAGGTGAGCCAGCACCGCGAGTACTCGACGATGTCCGGTATCCGACGTGGTCAGTCCGAGCTTGGCGAAGATGTTGCCGATGTGTTTGCTCACGGCAGTGTCGCTGACCACCAGCTTGCGAGCGATGTCGGCGTTTCCGAGGCCTTCGGCCATCAACCGCAACACCTCCGATTCGCGAGGTGTGAGCGATCGGATCGGGTCGTCGGCTCGGCGACGGCTCATCAACTGCGACACCACTTCCGGGTCCATCACCGTTCCACCCGCGACCACGCGTTCGAGCGCGTCGACGAACTCTTCGACTTTGCCGACCCGCTCCTTGAGCAGATACCCCACCCCCGACGCACTGCCCGCCAGCAGTTCGCCGGCGTATCTGTCCTCGACGTAGGCGGACAGGACCAGCACGGGGAAGTTGGGGACCCGGCGGCGTGCCTCGATGGCCGCCTTCAATCCCTCGTTGGTGAACGTCGGCGGCATGCGGACGTCGAGCACTGCGCCGTCGGGCGGGTCCGCGTCGAACGACTCGAGGAACTGCTCGGCATCTGCGACCGCGGCGGTCACCTCGATACCGACGCTACGCAGCAGCAGCGCGAGCCCCTCCCGCAGCAGGGAGTCGTCCTCGGCGATCAAAATCCGCATGGCAGCTCCACTTCGAGTTCTGTCGGCCCGCCTGCAGGGCTGTTCAACGTCATCGTTCCCTCGAATGCTGCCACCCGGCGGCGAATTCCCGACAGTCCACTACCCGCGGTCTCCTCGGCCCCGCCGCGGCCGTCGTCGACAACAGAGATGACCATCGTGTTCCCGTTGTCGTCGCCGCGGGTGCTGATGGTCAGGTGCACGGTCTCGGCGCCGCTGTGCTTGGCCACGTTGGTCAGCGCTTCGGCCACCACGAAGTAGGCGGCAGCTTCCACAGCGGCTGGTGCACGCAGCAGGTTCCGCACATCCAGGACGCAGGTGATCGAGGAGCGTCCGGCCAGAGCTGCGACTGCCCCTTCGAGGCCGAGCTCATCGAGGATCGGCGGATAGATGTCGTGCACCAGGGTCCGCAGTTCCGACAGGGCATCGGATGCGGCGTCTTGCGCCCGAAGTAGTTGCGGCAGAGCTTGTTCGGGGTCGACACGCAGCGAACGTTCAGCCAGACCGAGCATCATCACCACCGCGACCAACCGATTCTGGGCACCGTCGTGCAGATCGCGTTCGATGCGCCGCAACTCGGCGGCGTGTGCATCGAGCGCTGCGGCCCGACTTTCGGTCAGTTCCGTAACCCGTTGCGTCAGTTCGGTTTCACGCCTGGGTGCAAGGAGTTTGGTGGCCATGCCCGCGATTGCACGTGCCAGCGCAGGGATCAGCCACCAGGCGATCACCGCGTAGGCGAGCGCAATGAACGGCATGGTGGCGGCCAGGGGCCACGACGTGACCAGATAGATGTTCCCCACAGGCTCGTCGGCGGGCATCGCCCACCAGTACGCCGGAATCAACATCGAGTTGATGGCCGCCAGCGGCAGCACCACGGCAACGAACCCAGCGACGAGCGCAGCGAATGCGTGGCCGGTGACCCAGGCCACGTCGCGGCGAAACGGCGATGACCACAACATGGTTCGTAGATCGCTGAATCCCAGGCGATCCTCCATCGGAGGGTATCGCTCCGGAATCACAACGCCCGTGTAACGCCCGGTGCGACGACGCGCCTCGCCCGCCCAGAAGCGCAACACCCGCACGTAAGCGGGAACCAGCAGCCATCCGACGAAGAGGATCAGCAACGGCGCGATGATCAGCGCGCCGAACACGAACACCAACGACACCAGCGCCGCGGCGCCTTCGACCATCAAGAAACGACATGCCCGCCACCACTTCGCGGCCTGTTCGCTTCGACTCATCGCTCCAGGATGCCGTAACCACCGCGCGAAAACGGTATAGCGGGCTACACCATTGGTTGGGTGGCCAGCGGGATGGTCCGGTGGCTCGCCGGTTCATAGCGTTGCTGACATGACTTCAACAGCACCCGTTCAACCCCTGAAATCGTTGACGCCGACACCCGCGCTGCGCCTGGACAACGTCACCAAGAGCTATTCCTCAGGCCGTGGCCAGATCACCGCGCTGGACTCCGTCAGTCTCACGTTGCCGCCGCGGGGATTCACCGCGATCATGGGCCCGTCCGGCTCGGGCAAGAGCACGTTCCTGCACTGTGCTGCCGGACTCGACCAACCCACAAGTGGCTCGATTTGGCTGGGAGACACCGAGATCAGCGCCCTCAAGCAGAAGGCGCGCACCACATTCCGACGCGACCACATCGGCTTCGTGTTCCAGGCCTACAACCTGCTGTCGTCGCTGACCGTGGAGCAGAACGTCACATTGCCGCTCCTGCTGGCCGGCCGAACCGCTGATCGCGCGCGCGTGGAGAACGCGCTGGCGTCGGTGGGGCTCGCGAAGATGAGCCGACGTCGTCCCGCCGAACTCTCCGGCGGGCAGCAACAGCGGGTCGCCATCGCGCGTGCGCTCATCACCCGACCGCGCGTCATCTTCGCCGACGAACCCACCGGAGCGCTCGACAGCCGGACCGGTCATCAGATCCTCGGGCTCTTGCGCGGTGCGTCGACCGAACTGGGACAGACGGTGGTGATGGTCACCCATGATCCGGTCGCGGCAGCGCAGGCCGACCGCGTCTTGTTCCTCGCCGACGGCCGCCTGGCCGGCCACCTCGAAGGACCGACCGCCGAGGCCATCGCTCAGTCGCTCACCGACCTCGGGCAGTGGTGACGATGCAACGTTCAAGCATGGGCAGCATCGCTGCCGCGAACCTGAGAGAACATCGCAACAGCTTTACGGCCGTATTCGTCACGGTCTTCTCCGCCGCCCTCTTGGTGTGCGCACTCGGGGTGCTGTTCGAGTCCGGGATTCGCGGAGGCGTCACACCGCACCGCCTTTCCGGCGCCGACGTGTTGGTCGGGGCTCCGCAATCGCTTGACATCACCGAGGACGTCGACCAGCCCTACATCGAACGAGCGCGGCTTCCCGAGTCGACGGTCGCCGAACTCTCGGCGCTACCCGGCGTCCGGTCGGCGGTCGGCGACATCAGCGCTCCCCTCACCGACGACAGCGGGCGCGTGTTCGATGCGCACGGATGGTCGTCGGCGGTTCTCGCGCCGTACAGCATCACCGCCGGCCACCCACCGGCCGGACCGGACGAGGTGGTGATGACGGGTTCAGCTGACCTGGGCCAGAAGGTGACGCTGCGTCATGGCGGAGTCGCCCACGCGTACACCGTTGTCGGTGTGGCCGGCACATCCACATCCGAACCCGGTGGCCGCCCGGCGACGGTGTTCCTGGACGACGTTCGGATACAGCAACTCTGGCCGCATACGGGCACGGTGGCGACGATCGGTCTGGTCGGCCAGGACGGGGTGGACGCCGAGACGCTCGCCTCCCGAGTTCGTGATCACCTGCCCGGACTCGAGGTGGACACCTACACCGGTCCGTCACGTGCGGACGCCGAGTACGTCGACATCGGCGCGGCGCGCGGCGAGCTGGTGGCGCTCAGCTCGGCACTTGCCGGGGTGGCCTTGATGATCGCTGTGTTCGTCGTGTCGAGCACGCTGTCGTTGTCGGTCCAGCAGCGCCGCCACGACTTCGCGCTGCTGCGCGCGACCGGCGCGACACCGCGTCAGATACACAAACTGAT
Source organism: Williamsia sp. R60 (assembly GCF_054063855.1). NCBI lineage: Bacteria > Bacillati > Actinomycetota > Actinomycetes > Mycobacteriales > Nocardiaceae > Williamsia > Williamsia sp. R60. The sequence goes on along the minus strand of NZ_JBSSGR010000001.1, from coordinate 161,938 downwards.
CGGCGCCGAGACGTGGGCCATCGCCTGTGTGGCGGCACTTCTGGGAGTGGCACCCGGCTATCTGCTGGCCGGTGTCCTGCGGGGCCGATTCGCCGACGCAGGCATCGTGCCGCCGGACTTCTCGCTTGCCTACGGACCGGTCCCGGCTCTTGTCGCAGTCGCCGCCGCGGTCGCGACCGCCCGGCTCGCTGCGGCGGTCTCCGCTCGACGACCGGCTCGCCTCGACCCCATCGATGCGCTGCGCGAGTCAGCGGTGGAGCCGGAGAAGCTGAGCCGGACCCGCGTGATCCTCGGACTGGCGGTCGGGGTGAGCGGGCTGGTGACTGCAACCCTGCCTGCCTTCATCCCCGGACCTGCGGCGATGGCCGGTGCCGGGGGGTCTGCGGTTCTCCTCGTCATCGCTCTCGCCCTTCTGGGTCCGGCCCTCGTCTCGGGCGCCATGCGCGTGGTCTCCGGCCCGATGCTGCGCACCGGTTCGGCCGGGCCGGTGTTGGCGGCCGCCAACCTCAACGCCCATGGACGCCGGCTTGCCGCGGCGATCACGCCGCTGGCCTTGGCGATCGCGATCGGGGCGGTGCAACTGTTCAGCCAGAGCACGGTGACCGCAGCAGCCGAAAGCCAATCCGAGAGCGGCACCACGGCCGATCTGGTTGTGACCGGTCCCGGCGGCATCAACCCCCAACTCGCCGGGGCGATCGCGTCGATGGACGCGGTGCGGGCGGTCAACCCGGTCACCCGCACCAAGGCCCTGTTCACGACGGACAGTTCCGAGGCCCCGACCACCGAGGCGTATCCCGTGCAAGGCATCGACGCCGCGAGCGCCACTGCCACGATGGATCTTGATGTCCGGGAGGGCGACCTTCAGCAGCTGACCGACGGCGCGGTGGCGCTCAGCCGCGACGCGTCGTCGGCGATGAGCGCGGATGTCGGAGACACCGTGACGCTTCGGATGGGTGACGGCGCTGTGATCACACCACGGGTTGTCGCAACCTACGACCGAGGTCTCGGCTTCGGCGATGTGACACTCCCGGCAGCGCAGGTACGAGAGCACACGACGACCGGACTGGTCGACCAGGTGTTGGTGTCGGCGGCACCGGGGCGGGTCGACGAGGCGCACCGGGCCATCGAAGCCACTGGTGGCTTGACCGTGATGAGGAGCGACGGATTCGCCGGGGCCATTCGGCAGGACCAGCGGGCGCAGGACTCCGTGAACGTCGTGGCGCTCGCGGTGCTGCTGGGTTTCCTCGGCATCGCAGTGGTCAACACCCTGGTGCTGATGACCTCGGCGCGACGTCGCGAGTTCGCATTGCTGCAATTGCTCGGTGCGGGCCCGCGGCAGGTACGCGGCATGATTCGTTTGGAGTCCCTGATCGCGGTGGCGGTCGCGGCAATCGCGGGCACGGTGATCGCCTACCCACCTCTGGCCGGCATCGCGATCGCGGTGTCGGGCGTGCCGTTCCCCGTCTTCTCGCCATCGGCCTTCGGGGTCATCGTCGGCGCCACGACCGTGCTGGGCTTCGCCGCCATCACGCTGACCGCCCGCCGGGCGATAGGCCTCGAGCGCCAGGTCAGAGGCCTTTAGCTCGGTTCACAATCAATAACAGTAGGTTAAAACAATATGCACAACAGGTGACCCGTGAGCCGCCGACAAGGGACAAAGAGGCGACTTCCGCATTACCACGGGCATTAGACGGCGCGACTTATGTTGCCGCAGAATGTTATTGAATCCTTACGGACACCAAAGCCCGCCGACGGCCCATGGCAGCCCTCGTCGTGCGGTGGCTCGCAGAAGCTGCCACAATGTCATCCGGGTTCACACTCTAGAACTGCAGCGGTGTAATCCGACCGTGGTCAACCCGTCCACGGTCCAACTGAACACGAAAGGAAAGTCATGACCTCGACTTTCGAACTTGCATTGCTTGACGTCTTCCAGTTCCTCATCGACAACGCTGAGTTCCTCGGCGGCCTCGCAGGCTGATTCGGTTCTCGAACCGACGCTTGCCCCGATCCGCGTCCGCGGGTTCAACCCGTCACGGCCGGATCGAACGGTTTTGCATCATGCCCCGCTCTGTACAGAGCGGGGCATGGTTGTCTTTTAAGGGTCTAAAACCTTGTCGATTCTGATAACTGACAGCCCTGCGGCATCCGCTGTCGCTGAGCTCAGATGGTCGTGGGCACAGGAATCTGACGATGCCATCGGCCCATGGCGTGGTGAACCCAGTTTCACCGCGGCCGTCAGGTCATGGACCGACGACCCCCAACGCACGGTCTGGGTTGCGCACGCACCGGACCAGGCCGTCGGAATGGTGTGCCTGACCGAATACACGCGCATGCCGAGCCCCAGGACCAGCGCGGCCGGCAGCTGGGGCTATCTCGGCCACCTTTATGTACGGTCCGAGTACCGAGGCGGCGGAATCGGCGCGCAACTGGTCGATTGCGTTCTCCACAATGCAGAGGTTCGCGGATACCGCAAAGTGATTCTCTCCCCGAGCGAGCTGTCAATACCGCTGTATTCGCGGCATGGGTTCACCCGCGACAATGATGTGATGGTGCGGTGACCCCTCCTCCTTCCGGCCCCCGGCGTTGTCCGTGTAGCAGTGGGCTGATCTGGGACGACTGCTGCGGACCTCTGGTGTCCCGGGTCCGTAAGGCGCCGACCGCCGAGGCGCTGATGCGTTCTCGGTTCAGTGCGTTCGCCGTGGGTGATGCGGACTACCTGTTGTACAGCTGGCATCCCCGGACCCGGCCCGACGTGCTGGACCTCGACGCCACGATGCGGTGGTACCGACTCGACATCGAGTCCACGTTGCACGGGTCGCTCTTCGATTCCGTCGGCGAGGTGGAGTTCACCGCGTTCTACCGGATCAAAGGTTCAGGCGCGGGCACCTTGCACGAACGGAGCCGGTTCGAGAGGCACGAAGGTCGCTGGGTGTACGTCGACGGTGTGGTCGCGCCCGACTGACCACCTGGCCGCCTCAGTGGGTCTGTTCGGCGTCGTGGTCGGGGGTGACGTGCCGTCCGGCCAGGTCGTGGAGTGCGATGAACACGCGCTTGGATGCCTCGGCCCACGGCATGAGGATCGGGAACACATGAAACATGCCGCGCTCTTCCATCGCGTGCACCTTGACTCCGGCTTTGTCCAAGCCGTCGGCGAACTTCCTGATCCCGTCGCGAAACATCTCGTCGCCGCCCCAGCACACAAAGGTCGGCGGAAACCACTCCGGATCTGCCATGGCGTACACCGCTGACACACGCTCGTCGTTCGGCTGGACGCCTTGCAGGTACGGGGTCACCGGAATGTTCCAGGGCAGGATGTCGTATTGGGCGTTGTCGGTGATCGACGGATGATCGAGCTCGAGATCGATCTCCGGGGAGAACAGGGCCAACGCGGCCGGAACGGGCAGTGATCGGGAGTGTAGGTACGAGATCAGAGATGTCGCGAGGCCGCCGCCACCGGAGTCACCGGCGACCACGAGGTGCTCCGGGTCGACCCCGCGGTCGAGGAGACCTTGGAAGACGTCTGCCGCGTCGTGCACACCGGCGGGGAACGGGAACTCCGGCGCCATCCGATAGTCGGCGATGAACACCTCATAACCAGTGTTCTTCACCAACGATGCTGCGAATGCTGCGTACATGATGGGGGACGTGCCGATATATCCACCGCCGTGCAGGTAGAGGATCGTGGCGCCGATCGTCTGCTTGTCGTCGCAATTGTCCACGTAGGCATCCGAACTGGCCTTGGCACGACACCAGATGCCGTCGACCCCGCCGATCGTGTCATGTGTGATCTCGACGCTGTCGGTGAGTTCGATGAACGGAGGCATGACGACGCGGCAGATGTCGTCGAGGATCTTCTCCATCGACCTGAACTCCTCGATGGGCAGCCCCATCGAGTAACCCATGAACGATCGGACGACCTGCCGGGTGACCGACTGCCCCAGGTTGTCCAGCAAGCCACCGGGTCCCTGCCACGGGCGTCGAAACGGCACTCTGGCAAGGCCGTTCAGCAAGCTCTCGGCCAGCCCGACGACAGTCAGGGCAGTAACCGGCATGGACGCCGTCTGGACCTCGGACCGGTCAGCCATCACCATGTCGCCCATCCTAAGGCCGGCCGGGGATCGGGGCCGAAGTCGGCCGAGTCCTCCGTTCATCGATCATGCGGACGGCCTCCTCATTCTCGACGGGCCGGACGGCGTATTGATCGACGTCATCACCCCATTCCGCCCGCCGACGACTTCGCGGACAAGTTCGCCGCGGCAGAGGTGTACTGACCCATCACTCGCCCACCGCGCGCAACGCCGGCCGCAGCACTGAATACGCCCAGGACTCCAGCGTGGTCGGGGTGGTGCTGATGGCGTCGCGACGGTTCTCCGGTAGGAAGTCGCCGCGGAAGCCGCGCAACATGCCGACAACCCCGTCCACCTGGGCGGGCGTCATTCCGAAGTTCGCGAGTTGCTGTGCCACAACATCATCCGATACCTGCTGGGCAACGATCTCGCGACCCGACGCGGCGGAGAGAATGTCTGCAACCTCGCTGAACGACAAGTCGGCCGGACCCAGGACGCCTTGCGTGTGGCGTCCCGCCCAACCGTCCGACAAGAGTCGGGCGACAGCAACATCCCCGACGTCCCGGGGGTCGACAAACGAAATCCGTTGGTCGACTGGCAGCGTGGTGGCGAGAACCCCATTCCGGAGGCTCTCCAAGTCCATCAACAAGTTCGTGAAGAAATACCCACATCGCAAGTGAGTGACAGCAGCGCCAGTGCTGTCGAGGCGATCCTCGGTCTTCCCCAGCCCGTCGATCTCACCGAAACCATGCCTTGCCTCTGCGCCCACGCTGCTCTGGAACACCACGCGCTCGATGCCGCATTCCACGATGGCGCGGGCGGCGCTGGCACCCATGCGGTCGTACCCCGCGACCGGGTCATCGTCGTCGGTCGGTGGATCGACCCAGTAGAGAGCCCGCGCCCCTGAGCAGGCCCGCGCGACCGCGGGGGCGTCGCCGAGGTCCACCTCGACGATGTCCGCCTTTGTACGCACTGCAGCTGGGACTTTCGCGGTATCCCGCACCAGCAATCTCGGACGTACCCCAGCCTGGATGAGCAGTTGCGTCACTCGCGACCCGACCCGACCGGTTGGGGTTGTCACCACAATCGTCATGACGTCACCTTCCTTCTGCACTTGCGTGTCGACATGATGCAACACAGCACCGACAAACAGGTTCTTCAGCACACGGGTAGCAGGTTGGACGATAGCTGCCTGGCTCGAATGCTTGCTGCTGCCAACCTCTTCCGACCAATTGGCAGGTTGGTCGGAGTTGGCCGCATGGGGCACGATTTCACAGGGCTATTGGACAATCGACCCGGCGGATGAGGGCAGAGGTGCCTGGAACGGCCATCCGACCCACAGGTGGTGAGGCCCTTGAAGCCTGGATGCCTTGATGCCGCACGGTCAGGCATCGCTGCCCCGACACGATGTCAGACCCGGTCGTTAGACTGGACGGTTCGATGGTGCCAATTGCCCCAAAGACCCTGGGATGCAACGAAATAACTTCAATCGAACACTTGTGCGAACCGATAGTTTGTTCTATCGTTATGCCATGGATATCGGGGGAATCCGCACAGCGCTGGCTGTGGTTGCGCAGGGGTCACCACCCGAGGCCGATGATGAATTGGCCGAACAGGTGGTGGCGTTGATCAAGATTCGCCATCTCGTTGATCACGTCATGTCGGTGTGGGTGGGCGCACTGGACCGGCGGGGCGTGGCCAAGAGATCTGGTGAGTCGTCTACCGCGTCGTTGCTGATGGCCGGCGGGCTGGCGCCGGGGTGCGCGCACCGGATGGTGCGGGTCGGCCGGGCGTTGGTGTCGCTGCCCCGGGTGGCCGATCATGCTGCGGAAGGTGACTTCTCAGGCGAGCAGGTCGATGCGATCGTGCGGGGCATCGCACATGTGGAACGTGCCGTGGCGCAGTTACCTGGCCCTGCGCGTGAAGCATGCGTGAATCGTCTGTTGGGGCAGGCGTGGTCGGGTGCAACGCCTACCGAGATCGGGGAACGAGCCCGGGGAGACGCATTCGCCCTGGCTGTTGATTCCGGTGGCGTGCCGGTGGCGGAGAACACCGAGCTGAACACTCTGTCGCTAGGCCTGAGTCCCGATGGACGGATGCGCGGCAGGTTCGATGTCGATGCGATTCTCGGCGAGAAACTGTTGACGGGCCTGGACCCCCTGACTCGGCCGATTCCGGGCGAGGATGGCACACCTGACCAGCGATCGACGGCGCAACGGATGGCCGAGGGGCTCGAGCGGTTGATCGATGCTTACCTGCAGGCCGAAGATCGGCCCACGGTCGGTGGTGTGCGCCCGCATCTGACGGTGACCGTCGATGCCCGCGAGTTGGCCGGGGAAGGCGTGGCGCCACCTGATCCGGCCGCGCCGACCGACGAGTACACCCGGTTCCTCGACGACAAGGGGTATCGGTCCGCGTTCCGGTTGCAGTGGATGGGCCCGGTCAGTGGCCGAGCGGCGCAGATGCTGGCCTGCGATGCAACGTTGACGTCGATGATCTTGAACGGTGAGCGGGTACCGCTTGATGTCGGCCGCGAGCATCGCACGGTCACCCCGGCAATCCGTAAAGCGTTGCTGGCACGCGACTGTGGGTGCGCGTTCCCCGGCTGCGGGCGGCCCGCCGGATGGACCGATGCCCACCACATCGAGCACTGGTCAGCCGGCGGGAGCACCAGCCTCAGCAATACCGTCCTACTGTGCCGGCACCATCACCGGATGATCCACCACCACGGATGGTCCGTCGCCATAGGCAACGATGGGCATCCGTGGTTCACGCCGCCCAAAAGCGTTGACCGCGAGCAAAAGCCGATACCTGCGCATCACCGGACCACCAACACACCGGCAGCAGCCTAGAACGCTCGCCTACACCGTCACCAAGTGACCTGGATCTGCTCTTTGACAACTCCATAGCGTGAAGGCGAGTTGGGTGCTCAGTTTTGCAAGGGCAACAGTTCGTCGGCCATCTGGTCGAGAAACTCGGCGATCGACTCGACGGGCACCACCGGGCGCACCACAAACTTGGTGATACCGGCGTCGACGAAACGGCCGAGTTCAGAACGGGCCTCGTCCCAGCCCCGGCACACCAGCCGCTGCGGATCGGCGAGATCCTTTCGCCGACGTGCAACAGCGGCGATCACGGTGTCGACGGCGGTGTCGTCGGAACCGTGCGGTGCGACAATGAGATTCGTGCCGTAGTGATCGGGCTCCACCTCCCGGCCGGCCTCTGAGGCAGCGGCTTCGATCTGCCGTCGACAGTCGGCGGCCTCACCGGGAGTGACGAAGCTGCCCAGCCACCCGTCGGCCAGTCGCCCGATCCGACTCATGCTGACCGGGAGGCGCCCGCCGAGCCACAAGTCGAGTGGTTTTGCTGGGCGCGGGCCCACAGTTGCCTCGTCGAGGTGAAAGAAGCTGCCCTCGAAGGTTACTGACGGTTCGGTGAGCAACGCCCTCACCACGGAGAGTGCCTCCTCGAAGACTGCGCCGCGCTGACCGGGAGGTACGGGGTACATCGTCCGGTCGGACACCGTCGCCGGTTGAACGCCGAACGCCGGGAGAATCCGGCCCGGAGCGGTCGCTGCGAGGCCGGCCAACTGCGCGGCGACCAGCGCAGGGTTACGGCCGGGCAGGACCAGCACCCCGGTGCCGAGTTTCAACTTCTCGGTTCGGCCCGCGGCGTAGGCCAGCCCGATCAGCGGATCGACGTGGTGTGCAGATGAGGCCTGATCCGACAGCCACAGCGAGTCGATGCCACGTCGTTCGGACTCGTCGACGAGCTCCGCCAGGGCGGGACCTGCCGCGAGCGACCGGTCCGTGGACGAGACAACTCCGACTCCGATGCGAACCTTCATCCGTCAACGGTCGCACATCGCTGCGTGGGCCAAAGCAACCGTCAGGGTGTGGTGGCGAGTGTTGCCCCGTCGGTCACCGGCCGGCTGCCGTTCGTGGCGGGACGGGTCCGGTCGATGATCGCGGCCGCGACATGCGCCGCATCTCGGTCGATCCCATGGAACCGACCCGACCCCCACGTGTACATCCAGGGCAACCCGATGAACGAGAGCCCCGGAACGGCAGTGATCCCTCGCGTCTGCATCGGGCGGGCGGCACCGTCGAACACGCTGGCCTCGATCCACCGGTAGTCGGGCCGGTAGCCGATCGCCCAGATGATGCTGGTGACACCCGCCTCGGTCAGATCGAGCGAGGTGGGCTCGGAGTCCGGTTCCCAGACCGGCTCGTAGCGAGTCGCCGGCGGTGCGTCGATGCCCTCGCGTTCGATGTGCCGGTCGATGTCCTGGCAGATCGAGTTGTACACGGTGTCAGCCGAATCGAGCGATGCACGAAGGGTCGGCGCGAACTCGAGCCTTGTGTCTTTGCCGTTCTCCAGCAGCCCGTACAACTTCATCCCCTGCGACGCGAACTCGCGCAGGTCGATGTCGCGGCCACCATCGCGGCCGGTGACGTAGTGATTGGTCTTCTCGCGCGCGGCCTGGCCGCCGGGATACTCCTGCACACCGATGTCGTAGACGCCCATGTCGGCGAGCCAAGTCATGCAGTCCCGGCCGCGGTAGAAGCGCGCAACGCGGGGCGCCTTGCCCATCGCCAGATGCACCCGACGCCCGGCCAGGTGCAGGTCTTCCGCGATCTGCGCCCCGGACTGGCCCGTGCCGACAACCAGTACGGCTCCCTCGGGGAGTTGCTCCGGATTGCGGTATTGCTCCGAATGGAGTTGCACCACAGCGGGGTCCAGAGAGGGGGCGTACGGCGGCACGACCGGGACGGGGTATCCGCCGGTTGCGACCACTACGTCGTCACACGTCACCGTCTCCGATCCGGCCTCCGACAACAGGGTCAGCTCAAAACCGCCGCCGTGGGCCTGACGAAGCCGGGTCACCCGGGTGTTGGTGCGCAGCGGAGGGGTGAAGGTATCGAGCCAGCCGTTCAGCCACTCGACCACCTCGTCACGCTTCATGAAGCCATCGGGATCCGAGCCCGCATACGGGTAACCCGGAAGTCGGCAGTGCCAGTTGGGTGTCACAAGCGTGAAGTTGTCCCAGCGGGTGTCGGACCACGCATGCACGGGGGTCTTGGCCTCGACGACGAGGTGCTCGATGTCCTGGCGCCCCAGATACCAGCTGACCGAGAGACCGGCCTGCCCACCGCCGACGATCACCACCGGAATGTGTTTTGCTACCTCAGGCATGTGCCAACTCCCGCCAGGTCGCGGTGCGGGCTTCGTCGAGTTCGGTCACCCGGGAGTACACGTCCGGTCGGCGATCACGGAGATGGAACATACCGCCCCGCATCTGCTCGAACGCCGCCGTGATGTCCACTTCGGCCACCGCCATACCGCTGCCGAGCAGAGTGGTCGCCAGGATGTTCCCGCCGGGGTCGACCACCTTGGCGTTACCCACGTAGTTGAGAGACCCGAACGTGCCCGACTGGTTGGACGCCACCCAGAACACCTGGTTGTCCAGGGCTCGGGCGATGTCGAATTGGTTGAACCGGTAGGTCCACCGGTCCTCCTGCAGGTTGTCGGCGCGAGCGGTACGGGCGGCCGGCCAGGCCGACAGACTGGCGATGATCTCGGCACCGTCGAGCGCCATCACGCGTGCGGCTTCGGGAAATGCTTTGTCGTAACAGATCTGCAGCCCGATGCGGCCTACCGGCGTCTCGAAAACGGGATACCCGTCTCCGGCGGAGTACGACATGTTCTCGCCGAGCGGCTGATGCACCTTGCGGTAGGTGCCGTAGATCTGACCACCGTCGAGCAGCGCCGCGGCGTTGTACCGCGTTTCCCCGTCGTCTGCCAGCTCGCAGAAACCGATCGCCACCACGAGGTCGCCGACGATGCTCTGCACCTTCTGCAGTTCGGGCCCGTTCACCGAGATGGCCGGCGGCAGTGACCGATTGGTGTTCTTGACGGTGTCACCGTGATTGCCCAGCGACGACAGGTAGCCCCCTATCGCCGCCTCGGGCAGGGCCAAGAAGTCGACGCCCTGCTGCCTGGCCTGGTCGGCAAGCGTGGCGATCAGGGCATAGTTCTGGTCGAGATCGCGCGTGAAGTTTGCGGAAACGCCTGCGAGGATGGTCATTTCGGCGTCCTCAGACCATGTACGTGGAGTTGATGATGGCACCCTTACGGGCGTAATGAATCAACGCATCCTGCACATCAAGCGGATGAGCCGGAATCACACCCTCGATCAAATCCTCCTCACGACCACCATGAAGTGCCAACCCGAACCGACAGCAATACACCGTCCCACCCTCACCGATGAACGTTGCCAACGAATCATTGATGTTCTGCTCCCCCGGGAAACCCGAATCACCCGTCGTCGGAAAACCACGCGTCGCCAGACAGTTGATCGCACCAGGGCCATAAAAATACAACGCCGACTCAAACCCCTTCCGCAACGCCCGCGTCGCCTGCAACACCGCCACAAAACTCACCGACGACTCATGCGCAATCCCATGAACCAACGTGAAGTACGTTTCCCCGTTCTCGGCCTGATAATCCGGGAACAACTTCGTCCCCCCATAAATGTTGCTGCCCTTCGGCAACGACGGATGCGGGATCTCAGCCAACGACTTCTTGATATTCTCGGCAATCAACTGATCGATATCGGACATGATGTCTCCTGACATGGTGCGATCAAAGGCAGTGCGGGACTTGGGTTTCACAAGGCGCGCGGCACGTCGATGTGCTGCGTTCGGCCTTGGACCAAGTACAGGCCCGCTCCATTTCAGGATGGTCACGCCGGGACTAACAGGTTGTTTCGTGGTGCTCTCAGCCCGGTCGGGCATGCATCTGACCACAGGCGTTTCCGGTTCTGACGGATTCGCGGCACACAGCTTGATTCATCAGTAAGGTGGCATGGGTCACAGCAAGTGCATGGTCAGGGACTGGGTCACAGTGCCAGGCCGCGAGCAGAGAGTCACCGCGATGAAAACCAAGGCCGCAATCCTGACCGAGTTGAACACCGACTGGAAGATCGATGAGATCGATCTCGGTGACCCGGTCGCCGGAGAGGTCCAGGTACGCCTGGCCGCATCCGGGCTCTGCCACTCCGACGCCCACGTCGTCGACGGGTCCAGTCCGATCCCGATCCTTCCGGTCCTCGGCGGCCACGAGGGCGCCGGCGTCATCACCAAGGTCGGGCCAGGGGTGTCCGGCCTCGAAGAGGGTGACCACGTGGTGCTCGCGTTCATCCCCGCCTGTGGCACGTGTCCGTCGTGCGCCAAGGGTCTGCAGAACATCTGCGACCTCGGTGCCGGACTGCTCACCGGCCAGGCGATCTCCGACGGCACCTTCCGCGTCACCAAAGACGGCGCTCCCGTGGTCCAGATGTGCCTGCTCGGCACCTTTGCCCCCTACGTCACGGTTCACCAGGCGTCGGTCGTGAAGATCGAGAAGGACATCCCCCTCGACAAGGCAGCACTGCTCGGTTGTGGTGTCTCCACGGGCTGGGGATCAGCAGTCGACATCGGCAACACCCGGCCCGGTGACACCGTGGTGGTCGCCGGTATCGGCGGCGTGGGTATCAACTCGGTTCAGGGTGCCGCCCACGCAGGCGCGCGGTTCGTCGTGGCGATCGACCCGGTGGAGGACAAACGGAAGACCGCGCTGGACTTCGGCGCCACCCACACCTACGCGTCGATGGAAGAAGCCGCCGCCGACATCGCCGACCTCACCTGGGGCGCCATGGCCAACACGGTCATCCTCACCATGGGTGTGGTCAAGGGCGAGTACGTCCAGCAGGGCCTGTCCCTCACCGGCAAGGGCGGCCAGGTCATCGTCACCGCGATGGGACCGTACGACCAGGTGGCCACCGACCTCAACCTGTTCGAACTCACCCTGTTGCAGAAGCGCGTCCAGGGCGCGATCTTCGGTGGTGTCGGTCCCCGCACGCAGATCCCGAAGCTGCTCAACCTCTACCGCAGCGGTGCACTCAAGCTCGACGAGCTGGTGACCAGAACCTACAAGCTCGAGGACATCAACCAGGGCTACCGCGACATGGCCGACGGCAAGAACCTCCGCGGCGTCATCATCTACGGCGACGACGACTACTGACCGGCAGGAACCTTCGCCGACACATCGTCAAGTCGGGCCAGTTCCTCGACGGTCAGCGTCAGGTCGACCGACCCGAGCAGAGCTTTGAGCTGCTCGGGTGACCTGGCGCTGACGATCGGGGCGACCACTGTCGGCTGCTGACGGGTCCATGCCAGGGCGACGGTCGCGATCTGCACGCCGCGAGATCGGGCGACGCGATCGAGCTCATCCACCACAGCCAACCCTTCGGGGCTGAAATACCGCTCCACGATCTTGCTTCGCGCGACACCCGCGACGTCCCCGGCGGTGCGGTACTTGCCGGTGAGGAACCCGCTTGCCAAGGCCCAGTACGGGAAGACGCCAAGCCCGAACTCCTCGGCGAGCGGACGCAGTTCGTCCTCGAATGGCTGGCGCGCCACCAGGCTGTAATGCGGCTGCAGGGCAATCGGTTTGGCGAACCGGTTGGCCTCGGCGACGTCGATCCACTCCTTGATCCGCTCGGCTGAATAGTTCGAGATACCGATGTGGCGCACCTTCCCCGCCTTCACCAAGGCGTCGAAAGCACCCAGGGTGTCGGCCAGCGGCACATCCGGGTCGTCGTAGTGCGCGTAGTACAGATCGATGTGGTCGGTCTTCAGGCGTCGCAGTGATGCCTCGGCCGCACGCGCGATGTTGTCGGGTGCCAGGCCCAGGAACTCGGGGTGACGGCTCACCTTGGTGGCCAGGACGATGTCGTCGCGCTGGCCACGTCTGGTGAACCATTCGCCGAGAATCGTCTCCGACTCTCCGCCGACGTTCCCGGGCGCCGACGCCATGTAGCTGTCGGAGGTGTCGATGAAGTTGCCGCCGGCGGACACGAACGTATCGAGCACCGCGAACGACTCGGCCGCGTCACTGGTCCAGCCGAAGGTGTTGCCACCGAGGTTGAGCGGGTAGACATCCAGGTCAGAACTTCCGATACGTGCCATGCGATGTTCAACCGTCAGTCGCCGAGGACGATTCCCTCACGTCGGGGATCCGCGCCTCCCGACCATCCCGTCTCCGTTCGCAGGAGTGCGCTCAGGCCGCTGGACTGGTCGGCGAGTTCAACTGTGTGACCCAGGTTCTGCAACCCCGTCACCAGGGGCTCGTCGGGCCCCGAGATGTTCGGGTGCTCCCCACCCACATTGGTCTTCGGGGAGTTCGCGGCTCCGAAGTCGACCATCGAGACCGCCTGCTGGGGATCCATGCCCCAATCGATGAGTCCCACCAGGGTTTTCACGACGAACTGGATGATCACCGAGCCGCCGGGGGATCCGACCACCATCTTCAGCTGCCCGAGACCGTTGTCGGCGGCCTCGAAAACCAGCGTCGGGGCCATGGAACTGCGTGGTCGTTTGCCTGGCTCGACCCGGTTGGCCAGTGGCGCGCCCTGAGGGTCGGTGGGTTCGGCGGAGAAGTCGGTCATCTGGTTGTTCAGCAGAAAGCCGTCGACCATGTGGAAAGACCCGAACGACGACTCGACGGTTGTTGTCATCGACGCCGCGTCGCCCTCGGCGTCGACGACAGAGATGTGGCTGGTGCCGTGTTCCACTCCGGCGAACCAGCCCATCGGGCCGGTGTCGAACGTCCCAGCTGTTGCCGTACCCATCGAACGGTCGGGATTGATCAGTGCGGCGCGGCCTTTGAGGTAGGTGGGGTCGAGCAACGCCTCGGAACTGCCACCGGGCAACGGCACGAAGTCGGAGTCGGCGACGTACTTGTCCCGGTCGGCATAGGCAAGCCGCTCCGCCTCGGAGATCAGGTGCACACCGTTGACCGAGGGCTTTCCGCCATTGAGATCAAGAGCGGTCGGCGGATACTGATCCATCGGGAAGTTCGACAAGATGCCGAGCGTCGAGGCCACCGCGATCCCACCGGACGACGGGGTGGGCATGCCGCAGACCTGGTTGTCCCGATACGGCACGCAGATCGGCTCGCGCACCTTGGCCTCGTAGTTGGCCAGGTCGGTGACCGTCATCTGCGACGGGGTCATCCCGTTCGCCGTCGACACCGCTTCGGCGACGATCGCCTGTGCGATGTCGCCGCTGTAGAACGCCTCCGCACCGTCGGATGCGATGGCACCCAACGTTTTCGAGTACGCCGGGTTGGTGAGCGTCTCCCCCGCAGGTTTCGGCGAACCGTCGGGTTGCAGGAAGTAACTTCTCGCATCGGGGTCTGCGCCGAGATCCGTGGCCGAGTCGTCGATTGCGGCCGCCAGCCGGGGACTGATGGAGAATCCGTCATCAGCAAGGGCGACGGCAGGCTCGAAGAGGCTGCGCCACTCGGTGTTTCCGTGCTCGGACTGCATCAACTCGAGCATGCGCAGGACGCCCGGAACACCGATGGACCGGCCGCTCGCGCGCGCATCGGGTACGGGCTCGGTCCGGTTGGTGTCATCGATCCAGCGCAAGTAGTTCTCGGTTGCCGCGGCCGGGGCCACCTCGCGGCCGTCGAACGCCTGCACCGACCGATCGTCCGCGTCGTAGTACAACGCGAACGCACCTCCACCGATCCCGGAGCTCTGCGGTTCGACCAGGCCCAACACCATCTGCGCGGCGACCAGGGCATCAGCGGCGTCGCCACCGTCTGCGAGAACCTCGCACGCAGCCTGGGTCGCCAGCGGATTTGCGGTGGCCGCCGCGAACGAAGTGGTCTGCACCGCAGTCATGTTCGAGCGATATCCCGTCGCGACCTCAGGATTCGTCGACAGGTTCTCGGTGGTGTCGGGGGTTGCGGCCGTCGCAGCAGGTGCGGCCGTGCCACCGTTCGGGCCCGACGGGATCGCACACACATCGGGTGCCGCCTCGTCGTTTGAGCACGACACCACCATCGACATCCCGATGATCACGGCCGCGCCGACACACGCCAGGCGACCACGGGAACGCCGAATCCGTTCAGCCACCGAGCTTCTCCAGCTCGACCAGCGCATTCTCGAGGTGGACCAGCAATCTCTGCAGGTGGGGGATGGAGCTGCGGGCACCGATCAGTCCGAAGTTCACCTTCCCTGCCGTCATGGTGACGGTGATGTTCAGGGCTTGCCCGTCCAACGCGATCGATACCGGGTACACCCCGTCGAGACGGGCCCCGTTCCAGTACAACCGCCGCGACGATCCCGGCACGTTGGAGATGACGATGTTGAACGGTGGGGGCGTGTAGCGAACGAATCCGGGAACCGTGGAGAACAGCAGCGGCGCCATGGTGACGCCACCGAAACCCAGCGCTTGCATCGGCGTGAGGTCCTTGATCATCCGTTTCCCCTGACGCGTCGACCCCGTGACCACGGCCAGCCGTCGTGCGGGATCGGCCTCGTTGGTGCCGAGGTTGCAGAGCATCGTGGTGACGGCGTTGCCCTCCGAATAGTCCGCGCCGGCCTCGCGCATCGACACCGGGACCATCGCGATCAGGGGCGCGCTCGGCAGCGCGTTCCGGTCGAGGAGGTACGACCGCAAGGCACCAGCACACATCGCGATGATGACGTCGTTGGTGGAGATCTCGAGAATCTTTGCCACCGAACGTATCCGGGTCTTCGGCCATTGCTGGGCAGCGAATCGTCGAGCCCCTCCGATCGGTACGTTCAACATCGTCTTGGGCGCCCCGGTCGGCAACACCAGGTTCGGATCGCGCAGTCCGTGCATGCCGATCCGCAGACCCGCCGGGGCCAGACTCGCGATGTCACCGGCGAGCTTCACGCCGTCGGACACCAGATGCAGTGGATTCAGCGATCCACGGGATCCGCCGTCCTTCTTCGGCCGGCGGAACAGGGCCGGGTCCCACGGCGCCTTGCCGTTGCGGTCCTCGGGGTCGGTACTGAGCGCCCGTTCGAGTAGTCGCAGCGCCGAAACCCCGTCGACCAGAGAGTGATGCACCTTCGTGTAGAGCGCGAGCCGGCCGTCGGCGAGACCTTCGATGACGTGGACCTCCCACATCGGCCGGTGCCGGTCCATCAGGCCACCGTGCTGTGCAGATACGTACTTGAGCAGTTCACGGATACGACCCGGACGCGGCAGCACCGCACGTCTCACGTGATAGTCGAAGTCGAGCTCTTTGTCGTGAGTCCACCGCAGGGTGCCCATCACGTTCACGGGCGAGGCGGGTCGTTTGCGGAACAGACGCGCCACATCGGTCTGCTTGCAAAAGGTTTCGTAGACGAACTCTCCGAAATCCTCGGCCTCACCGTCTGGCGGGACGAACAGCTGCAGTCCCCCGACGTGCATGGGATGCTCACGCGTTTCGGCCAGCAGGAACATCGATTCGGTGATCGGCATCAAAGGCATCAGCTGCCCCCTTCTCGAGACACGTCAGAAGTATGCCGCGTCTCGCGTTTTCGTATCGCCAAACGAACTTACCCACATCCGATGTCACATAGACGAGCGATCCGTTACGGTTTTCCCATGGCAGTCAGCGGAAGCACAAGCATTGACATCGACGCGACACCGGCACAGATCCTGGATGCGATCGCCGACGTGGAATCGATGCCGTCCTGGTCATCGATCCACAAGAGTGTGGAGGTCATCGACCGGCATCCCGACGGGCGGCCCATGCGGGTCAAGATGAAGGCGTCGCTCCTCGGTATCTCCGACGACCAGGTCCTGGACTACACCTGGTCGGACACGGGCGTCACCTGGGATCTCGTCGAGAGTTCGCAGCAGAAGGCACAGCACGCCGAATACCGGCTGACCGAGACCGACAAGGGCACCCACGTCGAGTTCGAGATGATGCTCGACCCGAAGGCGCCGGTTCCCGGCTTCATCATCAAACGTGGTCAAAAAGCAATTCTCGAAATGGCCACCAAGGGATTGCGCGACCAGGTCAAGAGCTGAAGGACATCGGTCAAAGGCGGCGGGAGAGAAGCGCTTTCGCCGCCGCCCTACCGACTCCGAGGAATCCGGACAGCGACGCCATCCGGAAAGCAGTCGACCACACCGTGCTGCGGGCCGACTCTGGAAGGGGCGCGTTGTCGAACCGATCCGACAACCAGTCGAGCACCACCGGCGCCGACAACACCATCAAGGAAAGGTGTTCGCTCAGGCGGTCACGCACGTAGGTGACATGCGCACCGCCCTTTTCGTACCGCTCCACCTGGCCGTCGATGTCCTCGACGGCAATGATCTGGTCATGCACGGGGTGCAGTACCAGCAGCGGACAGTCCGGGATGCGGTCACCGAGTCTGATGTCGTCGAAAAGCTCGAGCAGCTCGGGTCTGGCGAGCACATCGGCAAGCGGAATCTTGGTGTAGTTGTCGAAATCGTCCTTGGCGAAACGGATCACGGCTTCCACCGTTGACATCGACTCGATCATGTCCAGCCGGTTGCGGCCCTCCTCGTCGACGTGGGCCTCGATCACCTGCTTCAGGCCCGGGTAGATGTGTCGCAGACCGGCGACCACAAGAGCGGGCAGACCGGCGTACAAGGTGCTGTTGAGACGAATGTACGTCTCACCGGGATCTCCGACGGGCGCACCGAGTGCTGCACCGACGATGTTGATCTCCGGCGCGTACTCCGGCGCCATCTCCGCGACCCACGATGACGCCATGCCGCCGCCCGAATATCCCCACACCCCAACAGGTGTCGACGCGTCCAGACCCAGCGGCGCAAACGTCATCGCGGCACGAACGCCGTCGAGTACGCGATAACCGGGTTCCCGAGGGGCGCCGAAGTAGCCGTTCATCCCCTCGTGATCAGCGATGCTCACGGCCCAACCACGTTGCAGCGCATTGGCGATGATGAACATCTCGAAGGGCGGAACGCTTCCGGGCGACCACGCGCCCTGCTGGAAGACATACGACGGAAAACACTTCGCCGACACCGCGTCGATGGCGCACTGGTACGCGAGCAACGGACGGGGCTCGGCCGGGTCCGCGTCGG
This sequence comes from Williamsia sp. R60, assembly GCF_054063855.1. Taxonomy (NCBI): domain Bacteria; kingdom Bacillati; phylum Actinomycetota; class Actinomycetes; order Mycobacteriales; family Nocardiaceae; genus Williamsia; species Williamsia sp. R60. The sequence continues at coordinate 143,943 of NZ_JBSSGR010000001.1, read as the reverse complement.
CAGGCAGCAACACCGTCGTCACCGCGGGCTCGGCGTTCCGGTGCAGATCACTGCTCCGGTAGAGCAACTGCCATGCCTTGGCCTTCTGCGGGATGATCCCCAGCAACGCCAACCGGATCTCTCGACTGCGGAGCAGCGTGCCTTCGGGCAGGGTGTCGAAACCGGCCGGAGGCACATAGAACGGGTCGACCCCGGGTGGGGATGGCCTGCTCCACCGTGACGGTATCGGCGCGGTCGCCTCGGGGGTCCAATCGTCGTCGATCAGAAGTTGCGTCATCAGGATCCTTGGTGAGAAAACAAAACCGGCGCGGACCGTTGGCCCGCGCCGGGTAGAAGTGTGCCCTCTATCGGCGTTTGGTGACTGCCTTGACGATCGCGAGCAGGATAACCGCTCCGAGCAGTGCCGTGAGGAAGGTGAAGAACCAACCGCCGCTGGCCGTGTCGAAAGCGAAGCTGAGCAGGAAGCCACCGAGGAACGCGCCGAGCACGCCGACCACGATGTTGAGCAGGATGCCCATCTGCTTGTCGGTGCCCATGAACTTGCTGGCAATCCATCCAGCGAGACCGCCGATGATGATGTAGCCGATCACACCCACCGATGTGGTGGTGGTGGAGCGTTCAGCAAGGATTTCAACAGCCGCAGCAGTAGTACTCACAGTAATTTCCTATCGTCGGTTGTCTTTGCCGACCGCAGCAGAGCGGCCAGGCGCTCAGTAAAGGTTCCCAATGTCGAACTTTGCAAACGTACAGATTTTGGCGCGTGAGCGTTTCAACGCTCCCCCACCGGGCTATCCCCCGTCCATGAGTTCAGCAAAAGATGACCCCACCTTGGACAACGTCATGATCCCGACCGAGACGGTCAATCCGGATCACCACGAGCACGCGAAGTCGCCGAAACATCTGAACGACGACGAGCTGGCCAAGCGAGCAGAGCACGAACAAGCCCTGGTCGACGACGCCAAGAACGGCGACAACTGATCATGAGCAAGCAGCGCGAGGACGTGCGGGACAACCCGGACTCACCCGATCCGGAAGATCCGCGCAAACCCGAATCCCCGACTCAGCTGACCAAGCACTCCTTCATGTTCGTGCTTCGGAAGACGCTGCGGGAGTTCTCGCGCGATCAGTGCACCGACATCGCGGCAGCACTCACGTACTACTCGGTGCTGTCGCTGTTCCCCGCGCTGCTTGCCTTGGTCTCGCTGCTTGGTGTGTTCGGACAAGGTCAGAAAACCACTGACGCAGTACTGAAGATGGTCGACGACCTCGGACCCTCGTCCGCGGTCGACACCCTGCGCGGACCCATCGAACAACTCGTTGCCGCGCCCAGTGCGGGGTTCGCCCTGGTCCTCGGTCTCGTCGGCGCCCTGTGGTCGGCGTCCGGTTACGTGGGGGCCTTCGGCCGGGCGATGAACCGGATGTACGAGATCGACGAAGGTCGGCCGATCTGGAAATTGCGTCCGGTCATGCTGCTCGTCACCCTGATCGCGCTGATCATGGCCGCGGCGGTTGCCTTCATGCTTGCCGTCAGTGGTCCGGTCGCGAAGTCGATAGGAGACGCCATCGGCCTGGGCGACTCGGCCCTGACCATCTGGAACATCGCACGCTGGCCGGTGGTCTTGATCTTCGTGATCCTGGTTGTCGCAATCCTCTACTGGGCCACCCCGAACGTGAAGCAGCCGAAGTTCCGCTGGGTGAGCGCCGGCGCCATCCTCGCCATCGTCACCTGGATCGTCGCCTCGGCCCTGTTCGCGTTGTACGTCGCGAACTTCAGCAACTACAACAAGACCTATGGCGCCCTCGCTGGTGTCATCGTGTTCTTGCTGTGGCTCTGGCTCACCAACCTCGCGTTGCTGTTCGGTGCCGAATTCGACTCCGAGCTCGAGCGCGGTCGGCAGCTCCAGGCAGGTCTGCCGGCCGAAGAGCGCCTGCAACTCCCGCCGCGGGACACCAAGGCATCGGACAAGAACGAAGCAACCGACCAGAAGTTCGTAGAGAGAGGTCGGGCCCTACGCGAATCCCAGGGCCAGACGATGACGCCTGACAAATAGGGCAAGTTTTTCCGAAGCCCCCGTACTGGTTTGCCCGGTGCGGGGGTTTTTGCTGGGGGTCAAGCAGTGGCCGGCCGAGAGAGCTCGGGGCGAGCGTCGGCCAGTTAAGCGAGCCGGGGTTCGGGTCGGCTGGGGGAGTTCGCAAACTCGGGCTGCGGGACGAACAGCGACCAGACCACCGAGCAAAGACGGGGACCGGCTCGGAGAACTCTCGCGGGATCGGGCTACAGACAGAGCAATAACCAGTTGAGCGAGCGCGGCGTCACGGGCAGCTCGCAAAACTCGCAAACGCTCGGGCTGCGGGGCGAGCAAGGACTAGCCGGGCGAGCGTGGTTGCGGGTCGGCTCGGGAAACCGGCAGAAGCTCGGGCTACAGACCGAGCAACGACCAGCCGGACGAGCGTGGTCGCGGGGTCAGCTCGGGAAACCGGCAAACGCTCGGGCTGCGGGGCGAGCGTCGGCCAGTTAAGCGAGCTGGGTTCGGCACGGCTCGGGAAACCGGCAGAAGCTCAGGCTACAGACCGAGCGTCGGCCAGTTAGGCGAGCGGAGGTTCGGGTCGGCACGCGAAACCGGCACACGCACCCACTACAGAACGCGCAACCCCTTACCGACGATCAGCGCAACGCAACCAAGTTCGCGACAGAATTGCGGACGTCGGACTCGATGACCTTCGCGACGAGGTTGCCGACGGGGCCGTTCAAGACGCTGCCGCTGAGAGTGGCATCGAGGTCGAAGATGGACCCTTTACCTTCCGGCGTGACCTTCAGTGCGATCTCGATCCGCACACCGCCGCGACCCTTGCCCGACAACTCGAGCAGCCGGGGCTCGTCGTAGCGCGTCACGGTCCAGTGGATCGTGTTGCGAAAGCCCTTCACCTTGATCAGCGACGACACCTCGGTGCCTTCTTCGATCTGCGCGGGCAACGGACTCTTCCAACCCGCGAAGATCGTCATCCACTCATCGAAGCGACTCAGATCCGACGCCATGTTCCAGGCCGCAGCAGGTTCGAGGTCGGACGTGACGGACACATTCACACCAGCCATTTGGATGTCTACTTTCGTTGTTTTGTGCGGCCTTCGCGCCGAGCGGCTCGGGTCAGAACAGCGGCGGCAGAGCGAAGACCATGATGATCGTCCACGAGATGTGCGTACCCATCGATGCGACGATGCCGCCCGTGGCACGACGTTCGAGCGCGCTCACAGCTCCGAGCAGGATTGCCGCGAAGCCCAGCATCGGGTTGCCGCTGGCAAGGGTGGCGACGATGTAGATGAGCGTGGAGAAGATGACGGGTGCATGGCCTTTGAGGGCCGTGTACACCGCACCACGGAAGAACATCTCCTCCGCCACGCCGTTGACAAGGGCGGTGGCGAGAATCAGGGAGAAGGTGCCTTGATCGGCGTGGTCGAGCACGTCGGAGACGAAATCGGCGATGGGTGGGATCTCCCGGACCACCAACGCCCCGACAACAAACACCGCACCCAGCGCCAGCCCCACCGCGACACCGATCGCGCCGGCACGCACCGGCCCGCCACGCGGCGGCGGAAATGCCCCGAGGTGTAGCGGCCCGGACAGCACCGCGCCGATGGCCCACACCGCCGCGAGGGCGAAGGTCATCGGGTAGAACGACGAGTCACCGGGATCGATCGACAGCGAGATGCTCAGCAGCACGCTGCCGACGAGCAACGTGACCACCACGACGATCCTGCGGCGCAACATCTGGGCGCGTGTCTCGGGCGGGTCGTTGGAGTCGTCCTCCATCGTGCCGATGAGGAACTGGACCTTCTCAGGCAGTGTGATCATTTGGGCCGCCCTGTCACCGCGCCAACGACCCCGGTCAGGAGGTTCCACGCCGGACCGAGGCGGTCTCGTACCCCGATCTTCACCCGCATCAGGTCGCCGCCGGCCCAGTCGGGGTCGGTGTCGGCCAGGTGATGGATGTCGCGGAGTTTGTCGACCGGCCTCGGAAGTGGACTCTCGGCGGATCTGCGCACTGCATCCCGGATGGTCAACAATCCTCCCGGCGGATCGGGGACGTGGTCTCGGATCGAATGTTCTGACGCCTTCATCGGGTAGTCAAGTGATCTCACCAGATCGGACGCGAGCCCGCTGGGCACCGGGACGATGAAACCGCTGACAAAACCGGCCAGTCGCACGTCGATGTTCGGGAGCAGCACGCCGACCCTGGGCTGACCGATCTCCCGCAGATAGGCGAACAACAGCGAGTTGTACGACGACCGCTCCGGACCGCTGATGTCGTAGTCGCCCGGAGGCACCGAGTCGGTGGCTGCCGCGGCGAGATAGTGCACGGCGTCGCGCACCGAAATCGGATCCATCGGATTGTCCATCCACGCCGGCAGCGGGATCACGGCCAAGCGGTCGGCCATGTAGCGCACCATCTCGAACGATGTGGATCCGGCGCCGATCACCACGGCGGCGCGCAACCACACCAGGTCCGCTCCCCCGTCGACCGACAACGCGGTTCCGACCTCGGCCCGGCTCTCGAGATGTTCGGAGAGTTCTGCGTCGTCGGGGACAAAGCCTCCGAGGTAGACGATGCGTCCGACGCCCGCGTCGCGCGCTGCGGCGGCCACGTTGTCCGCGGCCCGGCGGTCGTCGTCGCGGAAATTGGGTTGTCCGATGCCGTGGACGAGGTAGTAGATGACGTCGATGTCGCCGCCCGAGCTGATGCCGTCGCGGACCGAATCGGCGTCGAGCGCGTCGAACTCGATGGTCTTCACCCGGTCGAACCATCCGAAGCGCTCGAGACTGCTGCGATTGCGCGATGCGGCAACCACCTCGTGCCCCTTCGACAACAGAGCTGGGACCAGTCGAGACCCGATGTAACCGGTCGCTCCCAGAACAAGAACCCGCATGTGATCACCGTTCGTCAGGACCGTGAATGCCACGATCGATGTGCTCGGCCTACGTCTGTAGACATTCCCGGAACCCGCGACACCGTCAGCACGTGATCTGCGGCGGCTCACCCCGGTATTGGAGCGTCTGGATCGCTTGTTCCCCTACATCCTCAGCAGCCAAGTACCCCAGAAGCGGTTGGCGGCAATCGTGACATCACTCGCATTTACGACCGCCGTGTAATGGTTTTTGACAGCCTATCCATTTCATCGGCACGATCTGAGGCATGGATGACACCTTGCAGCGGAAGTGGCCGTGGCTCGGGGATCACCTGGCCCTCGACGTCGCCAACACCATCCGGATCGAGGACGGCCGGCAGGTCGAGTTGCTCGCGACGCCGGCCGATCTTGTCGGCTGGCTCGACGTGGAGCCAGCACCGATGCCCCGCCCCGAGGTCGTCGACGAACACTGCCTGGAGCGGTTCCGGTCCGTTCGCGATGCCGCCCTACTCATCCTGCACAGCGCTGTGGCCGGAGAGTCCCTACCGGCCGATGCCGTGGACGACATCAATCACGCGGTGCAAGCAGCGTCCGTTCACCGATTGCTGACCGCAAACGCACGCGAAGCAGAACATGTTGTGGCGCAGACCAATTCGACGATCGCGCTGACGGGTCACGCGGCCGCAGCCGTGGTCGACCTCATCGCGCGAGACGACCTCGCCAACCTCGCGGTCTGTCATGCACCCTTGTGCGGTCAGTTCTTTCACCGGGCGCGCCCCAACCAACGCTGGTGCAGTCCAGGATGCGGCAACCGGGCGCGGGTCGATCGGCATCGTCATCGCCGCAACGGTCCACGGTGACGATCGACTGGCTGGGTTATCTCGCGGTATTGACTGTCGCCTACGTGGTGCCCGGGCCCGACTTCCTGCTGATCTTGCGGTGGTCCACAGAGAACCGCCGCGACGGATTGCTCGCACTCGCCGGAGCTCAGACGGGTCTGTCCGTACACATTGCCCTCGCGGTGACCGGGGTCAGCTTTCTCGTCGCGCGTGCGCCCGTGGCACTCACCATCATTCAGATACTCGGTGCCATCTACCTGTGCTATCTCGGAGTCGGTCTGATCGTTCACCGTGACTCCCGCGATCGTGAGGCGGCGTCACCGGCGACAGCATTTCGCAGTGCGCTCGGGACCAATCTCCTCAATCCGAAGGCGATCGTTTTTGTCACTGGTGTACTGCCCCAATTCGCCACCGGGACGGCATCACTGCCACTTGAACTCGCCATTCTGGGGCTGGTCGACGTCGTCTTCGGAATCGCCGTCTATGTCGGGGTTGTGATGGCCGGAAGGCGTCTGTCGGGGCCTTTGCGGCGCGACGTGATCCGGCGGCGTTGGAATTGCGCGAACGGCGTGCTCCTGGTCATGCTCGGCATGGCACTCGGTGTCGCCAACGCCTGACGACACCGAGCCCTACGCCCGGCCCAACTAGGAACTGAGCGCTTTGGTCTTCAGCTGCTCGAACTCGTTCTGGTCGATGGTGCCATCAGCCAAAAGCGCCTTGGCCTGGGCGATCTGATCTGCCGGTGACGTACCCGCCGCCTGCCTGATGTAGTCGTCGGCTTGCTTCCTGGCAGCTTCATGCGACGCTGCCGCACGTTCTGCCATTCCCCGACCACGAGCGATCAAGTAGACGAACACGGTGATGTACGGCAGCAGGATCAAGAAGATGATCCAGACGGCTTTGACCAATCCGGATGTTTTGTGATCGCGGAACAAATCCGCGAGAACGTTGAAGAGAATCATCAGATACGCGATGAACGCGAATATCACCACGGTGTACCAGATGAAATCCCAGAATGAATCCCACATGACCGACCACTCCTTGCTTGATGGTGTCTCGCCGAAATCGGCGACCTCTCCCGAATCATGGCATGTGAAAGCACATTTGGGGTGTCGTTGAGATTCGGTTTTCGATCGCTACCGATTTCAGTTCAGAGATTTGAGTTCATTGGTCGGTCATGCAGGCGCGGCGGCTCCGAAACGCAGAGAGTCGTCCACCGTGGAGTTGACGCCGCCCACCCGGAAGCTCGCACCTCGGTGATGGTCGGGAAGCAGATCTCCCTTGCCGAACAGCTTGTGCCGCAGAGTTCCCGGCACGTACTCGCGGTCGTAGGCCCCGCGTGCCTCCAGCGCGGGGACCACATGCTCGATGACGTCGGTGAAAGTTCCGGGGGTGACCGCATAGGCGAGATTGAATCCGTCGACATCTGTATCGTTGGCCCACTCGAGCAACTGGTCGGCGATGCTCTCGCCCGACCCGACCAACAGCGGGCCCATCCCTCCGATGCCGCCCCACGCCGCGATGTCGCGGATGGTCCACTCCTTGCCCGTATCAGAGGCCTGGCTGAACGCGGCCACCGCCGACTGGATGGCGTTGCTGTGCACGTTGCCGATCGGCTCGTCGAGGTCGTATTGCGACAGGTCGATGCCCATCCATCCCGACATGAACACCAGGGCGCCCTCGTCGCTGGCGTAGCGCCGGTACTCCGCGGCCTTGGCCTGGGCAGCTTCCTCGGTCTCGTCGGTGATGATCGTCAGGAGCGTGTAGATCCTGGCGTCGTAGGCATCGCGGCCTGCCGCCACCAGCTGTCCGCGGATGTTCTCCACGAGGGTCCGCAGGATGTCCTTGGTGGGCGCCCCGACGAAGATGGCCTCGGCATTCTCTGCTGCGAACTTGACCCCCCGGGGAGATGCCCCGGCCTGATAGATGACCGGTGAGCCCTGCGGCGACGGCTCGTGGAGGTGGATACCGGGAACGTTGAAATGCGTGCCCCGGTGGCCGATGTGGTGGACCTTCGCCGGATCGGCGAACACACCGTGCTCCTTGTCGCGGCGCACCGCATCCCGTTCCCACGAGCCTTCCCACAACTTGTAGAGCACGGTCAGGTATTCGTCGGCGTGGTCGTAACGGGCGTCGTGTTCGAGCTGGTCGACCTCACCCATGTTGCGGGCCGCAGCGGGCAGATAGCCGGTGACGACATTCCAACCGATCCGGCCACGCGTCAGGTGGTCGAGCGTGGACAACCGCCGGGCGAAGGGATACGGATGCTCGAATCCGGTGCCCGCCGTGATGCCGAACCCGAGATGTTCGGTGGCGTGGGCCATCGCCGAGACGAGCAACAGCGGATCGGCCACCGGGATCTGGGCGCCCTGGCGGATCGCCGCCTCATCGGTGCCGGCGTACACGTCGTAGGTGCCCAGCACGTCGGCGATGAACAGCCCGTCGAAACCGCCACCCTCGAGCGCCTTCGCCAGATCAACCCAGTAGTCGAGGGTGTTGTAGTCCCACGACCGGTCGTCGGGATGACGCCACATACCTGGCGATTGATGGGCTACGCAGTTCATGTCGAACGCGTTGAACCGGATCTTGCGGGTCATTCGGTACACCTTCCACGGGCAGTTGCAGGGCAATTCTGGGCAGCTCCGACCCCGCGGGAAACACTTGGAATCACGCTGGCCCGAATGACCGACTAAATTTGACCGGTGAGCGCATTTGCACCTGAAGAAGATCTGGGCCCTGACGACCGACTGACCCCCGCCATCGTGTTGGCGGTCACCGAAGACAACCGCAACACCATCGTCGACGAGATCCGCAGCCGCTACGGTCGCGACTACTCCGTCGTCTTCACCGAAACCGCCGCAGCCGCCATCGACACCGTCAAAGCGCTGCTCGCGCAGAACGTCCCGGTGGCGCTCATCGTCTCCGAACTGTCCGCGTTCGAAGAAGGGTGGGACGGGTCCCGACTGCTGCACAAGATGCGGTACCTGGTGCCCACCGCGCGGCGTATCGCCCTGATCCCGGCCAGCAAGTTCGGCACCTCGTTCGACGACCTGCGCGGCGAGATCTCCGCAGGCAAGTACGACACCTATCTCGCGATCCCGCAGGGACAGCGCGACGAGGAGTTCCACACCGCGATCGTCGAATACCTGTCCGACTGGGGGTGGTCGGTGGCCGCACCCGAGGTCGCCTTCATCCAGATCGTCACCGACGGACCATCATCCGAGCTCTCCGCGATCCGCGACTTCCTGGACCGGATGGGTATGCCCGTCCAGATCCACAGCCCCGAATCCCTTGCGGGCCGGGCTCTACTCGCGTCGGTCGAAGGCAAGGCCGAGTTCCCCATCCTCTCCCGTGCCGGACGCCCGCCACTGTCGCGGCCGACTCTCGCGCAGGTGGCCGAATCGGTTTACGGGTCGGCGGACAGCATCCCCGACGGCACAGTCTCCGACGTTGTGGTGCTGGGCGCAGGGCCGGCGGGCCTGGCCGCTGCCGTGTACGGCGCATCCGAGGGCCTGTCCACCACAGTGCTCGAATCCGGCGCGATCGGAGGTCAGGCGGGAACCAGCTCGATGATCAAGAACTATCTCGGCTTCCCCAGGGGCATCTCCGGCATGCGGCTGGCCCAGCGAGCCCGCATCCAGGCGAGCCGGTTCGGGGCCCAGTTCTTCAGTGGTCGCGGCGCCACGAGCATCGAGGTGGGTACCGACCATCACCACGTCCGGGTGGATGACGCCAAGATCTGTGCCCGCACCATCGTGATCGCGACCGGCGTGGCGTACCGCCGATTCGGGGTGCGTGGCATCGAAGATCTCGTCGGCGCCGGGGTCTACTACGGCGCAGCCACCAGCGCGGCCCGCGAGATGACCGGCAAACACGTCGTGGTGGTCGGTGGCGGCAACTCGGCGGGCCAGGCGGCCATGCACCTGTCACGTTTCGCCGATGCGGTCACCATCGCGGTACGGCGTGAGGGTCTCGCAGAAACCATGTCGGACTACCTGATTCGTGAGATCCAGGCCAACCCACGGATCACCGTACGCGGGTACACCGAGGTGATCGACGGCGGCGGCGACGGCCACCTGGAATGGCTCACGCTGTGCGACAACAGAACCCGCACACCCGAACGGGTCGAGGCCGCAGGACTGTTCCTGCTGCTCGGCGCCGCCCCCACCTGCGACTGGATCCCCGCGCAGGTCGCCCGCGACGACCACGGCTTCCTGCTGACCGGACGGTCCGTACCGAAAGAGCTCTGGGTGGACGGCGTGCCCCCGGCATTCCTCGAGACCAGCGTCCCCGGGATCTTCGCGGTCGGCGACGTTCGCAGCGGATCCATGAAGCGCGTGGCCTCGGCCAGCGGCGAAGGAGCGTCGTCGGTGCCGCTTGTGCACGACAGATTGTCGCAACTACGGCTGGCCAACCTGCCGCCCAGTCACTGATCAGTCGATCGAGTACACCCGGCGGGCATTGTCGCGAAACGCCTTGCGCAGCAGGTCTTCCCCATAGGGGGCGAGCACGTCGAGTTGGGTGCCCACGATGGTTGCCATCGACGCGTTGGGTTTGTCGGCCGGGAAATTGGAACCGAACATGAGGCGATCCGGCCCGAACACCGACACCGCATGCTCGAGAAGCGGTCCGGTCATGTTCGTCAGTGTCTGCTGGGTGCCGATGTTGCCCGACCGCTGGTGTCCGTAACCGAGCAACGGGAAAGCGATGCCCGACAGCTTGGCGATCACGTTGCGGCACTGGGCAACTGCGCTGATGTCCTCACGCCACGCACGCATCAGCTCGTGACGCTGGGCGGCCGTGTGGCCGGTGCTCTGGCCCATCGGCCCGAACAGACCCACCGGGGTGCCCAGATGGTTCAGCACGATGGTGGTGTCCGGGTACTCGCGTGCCAGCGTCCGCACGTCGCGCAATTGATGGGAGTACACCCACGCCTCGAAGACCAGGTTGCGCTCGGCGAGGGCGCCGAACCCTCCGAGGAAATCCGCCGACGCGAACACCCCGTCGGTGTCGGCCCAGCTGCGCACCTTGGGGTCGGGATGCCATGCCGCCATGCACCGGATCCCGCGGACCAGCTCACTGATCTCCAGATGCATGTCCAGCAGCTGCCCGAACTCGGGGCTGCGCGGATCACCTCTGGCGATCACCGCACCGAGCTCCGGAGCACCTTCCTGGCCGAACGGCAGGCTGGTGACCCAGCGTGTCTCGGCAGCGGCAGCCATCGGATCGTCCGTGCGCCAGTCGGCCTGCATGTGCACCACGGACTCCACCGGAACACCGGTCAGCGGCACCACCTTGGCGGCGTCGGCGTAGTAGTGCTTGGGCAGATACGGCCGGGTGACGAACTTGGGGTCGAGCACGAGTTCGCGGTCGCGCTGGGCAACGGCGTACCGGAAGATGGCCTTGCCCAGTACCGGCGCCGCCCGGTAGATGCGGGTGCGTTTCGCTGCCTCACGCGGGGTCCGAAGCGGATCCCACTGGTGAATGTGCGTGTCGATGACACCGGGGACGATCCCCAGCAGTGCCCCACCGGACAAACGCGTATCCCCTTCGGATCGCGCAGAGTCCTCTGCCCGTCCTTTTGCCATGGAATGACTGTACCCAGCGTTGTACGCACACCGATCGCAAGTTCGCGACCGAATGCGACAATCCATTCCTGCGCGGAACGCGAGACAATAAAATACGGTCTGTCGCGGAAGTATCTATGCTGACAGGCGTTGTTCGCAGCGCGATGAGGGAAGGCCGACGCGGCGTGGGTACCCATACACGGCATGTGCTCTTGCAGGTGCGCGATGTACTGGGACGAGATGCCGACCGGTTCACCGCGAACTTCTATCTGCGCCTGTTCGCGATGAATCCCGAGCTGCGCGACCTCTTCCCGGCGAACATGGCCCATCAGCGAGCGACCCTGTTCCGGGTCATCGACTACGTACTTGAAACGGTCCCCGACAGCAGCAGCCATACCCATTTGCTGGACTTCCTCGGGCAGCTCGGCCGCGACCACCGCAAGTTCGGGGTCACCGAGGAGCACTACCAGCAGTTCCTCGTGGCGCTGACCCGTGAGATCGCTGCGACGATGGGCCCCCAATGGGATGAGGAGTCCGCGAATGTGGTGTCACAGGCGCTGATGCTCACCACGGGGGTGATGCGGGGCGCCGCACATTCGGCGAAGGGTCCTGCCACCTGGCAGGCGACGGTCGCCGAGAAGTACCGGTTGTCCCGCGACCTGGCCATCGTGCGGCTGCTCAGCCGTACACCGCTGACCTACTCGGCCGGCCAGTACCTCGAAGTGCAGATACCCCAATGGCCGCGGATATGGCGCCATCTCTCGCCGTCCATCCCCGCCAACCCCGCCGGTGAGCTGGAGTTCCACGTCCGAGCGGTTCCGGGCGGCTCGGTGAGCAACTCGATAGTCACCGAAACCCAGGTCGGCGACGTGTGGACGTTCGCGCAGAACCACGGAACCCTGCACCTGATGCCCGACCGCGACGTGTTGATGATCGCGGGCGGAACCGGGCTCGCACCCCTGCGGGCGATGATCATCGAACTCGCACGGCGGGTCGACGCGCCTCAGGTGCACCTGTTCTACGGTGCGCGGTACCCGGCCGATCTCTACGATCTGTCGTTCTTGTGGCAGATCGCGGCGACCAACCCGTGGCTCACCATCACCACCGTGGTGGAGGACGAGACCGATCCCTGGTGGAGCACCCCGAGCGAGCACGATCAGACCATCGAACTGGAGCGAGTGCAGGGCCAACTCGCCGACGCAGTACTCGGCTACGACCGCGACTGGACCGATCATCAAGTGCTGCTCGCAGGTTCACCGGAGATGCTGGCCACCACCCGGAGACGCCTGCTCATCGCGGGCATCCGAGCGAGCTTGATGCAGCACGACCCGGTTTAGCCGGCCTACGGAACCGTGGTCGTGGTTGTGGTGGTGCCGGGCGTAGTGGTTGTCGTGGAGGTTGTGGTCTCCGGCGGATCGGTGGTCTCCGGCGGATCGGTGGTCTCCGGCGGATCAGTTGTTGTCACCGGCGGCGGTGGCTGGGTGACGGTGATCGGCGGCGGTGCCTGGGTGATGGTGGTCGGCGGCGCCGGTGGCGGAGCCGGGATCGTCCGAGTGCTGCTCGCGGGCACCGAGATCGTCGGAGACGATATGCGCGACAACCCCTTCGACGTGGTCACAGGGGTGGTGGTGCTGGTGCTCGAGAACTTGGCGGTGACGGAGTTGTCGTCGCTCACGGTCTCGGGATTGTTGCTGCCACCGGTCATCACGACCGCGATGATCACCCCGACGGCCAGCAGCAGCGCGGCACCGGCGCTCGCCGAGAGCAGCACCCATCGGTTGTTGTCGCGACTGTGCCCGACCGCGGCGGCGGCGACCATGGCCGCACCGCTGGCGGCCGCGTATTGAGGATCGTCCACCAGCTGCACGGGCAATTGCAGGGCGTATTCGAGCGACGGCGCGACTCCGGGAACCTGCGCGCCCGGGCCCACCACCACAACTCCGTGGACGGCGTTGCTGGGGTTCGGGATGACCGCGATCGCATCGGCGAGGGTCTGCGCGCCCTCGGGCTCGGTGACCGGGAGCCGTTCGCCGAATCCGGACACCGCACTGGCCCCCACGACGGTGCGGGCCGAGGTGTCGATGAGTGCGACGGACTGGCCGGTGAACAGGGCCCCGGTGGTGTCGAGGTCGGCAACCACCACAACACCGCGTGAACCGAACTGAGTGGTCGCGAGCTCGGCGAACGCGAGTGGGGTCCCGACGACGGTCGTGCGCGCGAACCACGCAGGTTTGATCGGACCGGCCGAGGAATTTGCCGGGTTCGGCGGCAGGATGAAGTCGGGCACGACCTTCGCGGCGAGGATGTCGTCGATCGCCAACTGCATTCCGCTGTCGGAGCATGCGATGGTGATCGCCGATGGCGTGATGGGTGCTGACTCGACCAACTGATAGATCGCGTCGAAGGCGATCTCAGGAGAAGGGCCCGTCAACTCCACGAAGTTGCGAGCCAAGACCTCACCGGTGCCGGAATCGGCGACCACCGAGGCGATCTCCAGGTCGGTGATCGAAATCCCGAGTACCTGGCTCATACCTGAGTATCGCTCTCATCGAAGGCGCTGTTACCGAAACTCACGAAATGCGAGGCGGAATCGACTCCTGCCGATACCGTGCTCATCTGTCGCCGCGCTCGCGGCGCGGCTTCCACACGACCAACGCGCTGGTTCGCGGCATCGGGACGAGCTCGCCGCGACTGCTCGCGCGATGGGCGGCGACCTCTGCCTCCAGTTCACGGATCCGGCTCTGCAGCGCGTCGACCTGGTTGGTCAACTCGATCACGCGCTTGATGCCGGCCAGGTTCACACCCTCGTCCTGCGACAGTCGCTGCACCTCGCGGAGCAGTTCGACGTCGCGGCTGGAGTACCGCCGCCCGCCACCCGCCGCGCGCTGGGGGGTGACGAGCCCGAGGCGGTCGTAGGTGCGCAGTGTCTGCGCGTGCATGCCGGCCAGTTCGGCGGCCACCGAGATCACGAACATCCGCGCCGATTGATCGGCGGATTCACGTTCTTCACGGCGGGAGCTCATCACTTACCCCAATTCGCACGCGGGTCGAAACCGCTGGCCTTTTCTGCCGCGGCGTACTTGCCAAGAGCTTCGATGGCCGCGTCGTCGAGCTTCGGCGGCACTGCAACCTTCACGGTCACCAACAGATCGCCGGCGCCGCCTGCGCGTTTGGCGACACCGCGGCCGCGAACCCGCAGGGTGCGTCCGTCCACGGTGTTCGGCGGGATCTTCAACCCGACACTGCCGTCGAGTGTCGGTACCGACACCGTGGTGCCGAGGACCAGTTCGGCGAAGGTCACCGGGAGAGTCACCTTCACGTCGTCGCCGCTGCGGGTGAACGTGCGGTCGGGTGAGACGTGCACGCTGACGTACAGGTCGCCCGACGGTGCGCCGCGCAGGCCCGCTTCGCCCTGCCCGGCCAGCCGGATCCTGCCGCCGTCGGACACACCGGGCGGGATGCGCACGGTGATCGGGCGGGTACGGACCGTGGCGCCGTCGCCCTCGCACACCGGGCACGGATCGTCGATCTTGGATCCGGTGCCGCGGCAGTCCGAACACGGTTCGCTGAATCCGAATGCGCCCTGGTTGCGGCTGACGACGCCGGCGCCGTTGCAGGTGGGGCACACCCGCGGACTGGTGCCGGGCTTCGCGCCACTGCCATGACAGTTCGTGCACGGCGCCGAACTGGTGATGGTGATGGTTTTCGAGGTACCCAGCGCCGCTTCTTTGAAAGTCAGCGTGGTCTCGGTTTCCAGGTCGTTGCCGCGACGGCTGCGCGTCTGGGTGCCACGGGGGGTGGCGGTGCGGTTGAACAGCCCACCGAACAGGTCGCTGAATCCGCCTGCGCCGCCGGCCGGTCCGCCCGCCGCGTCACCGAACAGATCGTTGAGGTTGAACTCCTGACCTCCGGCCGTGGTGCCGTAGCCGCCGGGGAATCCGGCAGCACCACCGCGACCGCGCGCGCCGGCGAACATCCGCCGGGTGTCGTCGTATTCCTTACGCTTGGCAGGGTCGGACAGCACGCTGTGCGCCTCGGAAACCAGCTTGAAGCGTTCTTCGGCAGCCGGGTCGTTCGGGTTCGCATCGGGATGCAGTTCGCGCGCCAGCTTGCGGTAGGCCCGCTTGATGTCGTCGGCGGACGCATCGGATGCAACGCCCAGCGCTTTGTAGAAGTCCTGTTCGAGCCACTCACGTTGAGGAGCCACCAGGCGTCACCTCCTTCTCTTTCTCAAATCTCGTTGTGTGCAAAAAGTCTTGGTAGCGATCCCGGCCCAGGCGCGGTGCGCCTGGGCCGGAATGCTCATTCTTCGTTGGTCTGACCCGCAGGGGTCTGTACTGCCGGTTCCGGACCGTCGACCACCACGACCATGGCGGTGCGCAGTACCCGGTCGCCGAGCCGGAAACCTTGCCGGTACACCGTTCCGATCACCGGGTTCGATCCCTGACCTTCATGTTGCACCGCTTCGTGCAGCGCCGGGTCGAACTCGTCGCCCTCGGCCCCGAACGAGGCGAGACCGGCCGCGGTGAGTGTCTCGGTGATCTTATCGGCCACCGCACGCAGCGGGCCCGCTTCGAGGTCACCGTGCGCACGTGCGCGGTCCAGGTCGTCAAGGACGGGCAGCAGCGACTTGATGAGATCACCCTTGCCGTACTGCTGCGCGCTGACCTTCTCGCGCTCGGCGCGACGCCGATAGTTGGCGTACTCCGCGTGCACACGCTGCAGGTCGGCGAGCAACTCGGACTCCTTGTCCGAGCCCGCGACGTCGGCGACCGCGTCGTCGATGGCCGCATCCACCGTGTCATCCGATTCCGGAGCGGGTGCCGCGTCTGCGCCGTCTACGGGCGCATCCGCGGCATCCGTGGCCGGAGGAGCTTCCTCCGTGGCGGTTACCGGATCGGATTCCGGACCGGTCACTTGGTCTCTCCGGCGTTGCTGTCAGCACCTTCGTCCACGACCTCGGCGTCGACGACATCGTCGGCCCCGCCAGCAGCGGCAGCTCCGTCACCTTCGGCAGCGGCGTTGGCGTAGATCGCCTGACCGAGCTCCTGGGAGTCGGTGGTCAGCTTCTCGACAGCCGACTTCACGGCGCCGAGGTCGCTGCCCTTGAGAGCTTCACGCACGCCCTCGATCGAGCCTTCGACCTTGGTCTTGAGCTCGGCCGGGACCTTGTCGTCGGACTCCTTGAGGAACTTCTCGGTCTGGTTGACCAGCGATTCCGCCTGGTTGCGGGTCTCTGCCTCTTCGCGACGCTTCCGGTCTTCGTCGGCGTGCGCTTCGGCGTCCTTGATCATCCGATCGATCTCGTCCTTGGACAGGCCGGAGCCGTCCTGGATCCGGATGGTGTTCTCCTTGCCGGTGCCCTTGTCCTTGGCGGTGACGTGCACGATGCCGTTGGCGTCGATGTCGAAGGTCACCTCAATCTGCGGGACACCCTGCGGTGCAGGCGCGATACCGGCCAGCTCGAACGAACCGAGCAGCTTGTTGTGCGAGGCGATCTCACGCTCACCCTGATACACCTGGATCTGCACCGACGGCTGATTGTCCTCTGCCGTGGTGTAGGTCTCCGACCGCTTGGTCGGGATGGTGGTGTTGCGCTCGATCAGCTTGTGCATCACGCCGCCCTTGGTCTCGATACCGAGGGAGAGCGGGGTGACGTCGAGGAGCAGAACGTCCTTGACCTCACCGCGGAGCACACCGGCCTGCAGTGCGGCACCGACGGCCACGACCTCGTCCGGGTTGACACCCTTGTTGGGCTCGCGGCCTCCGGTCAGTTCACGCACCAGGTCGCTGACGGCGGGCATACGGGTGGACCCACCGACGAGCACGACGTGGTCGATGTCGCCGACGGCGATGCCGGCGTCCTTGACCACGGCCTGGAACGGCGCACGGGTGCGCTCGAGCAGGTCGTTGGTGATCTTCTGGAACTCACTGCGGGTGAGCTGCTCGTCGAGGAACAGCGGGTTCTTGTCCGCGTCGACCGTGATGTAGGGCAGGTTGATCGAGGTGCTCTGTCCCGAGGACAGTTCGATCTTCGCCTTCTCGGCGGCCTCACGCAGACGCTGCAGGGCCATCTTGTCCTTGGTCAGGTCGATGCCGTTCTGCGCCTTGAACTTGTCGACGAGCCAGTCGACGACACGCTGATCCCAGTCGTCACCACCGAGGTGGTTGTCACCGGAGGTCGCCCGGACCTCGACGACACCGTCGCCGATCTCCAGCAGCGAGACGTCGAACGTACCGCCACCGAGGTCGAACACCAGGATGGTCTGTTCCTTCTCGCCCTTGTCCAGGCCGTACGCCAATGCGGCGGCGGTGGGCTCGTTGACGATGCGGAGCACGTTGAGGCCGGCGATCTGGCCGGCTTCCTTGGTGGCCTGACGCTGGGCGTCGTTGAAGTACGCCGGGACGGTGATGACCGCGTCGACGACCTCGTCGCCCAGGTAGCTCTCGGCGTCGCGCTTGAGCTTCATCAGCGTGCGAGCGCTGATCTCCTGTGGCGTGTAGTTCTTGTCGTCGATGGACGTGGTCCAGTCCTCGCCCATGTGGCGCTTGACCGAACGGATGGTGCGGTCGACGTTGGTGACTGCCTGGTTCTTGGCCGGCTGTCCGACCAGAACCTCGCCGTTGCGGGCGAATGCAACCACCGACGGGGTGGTGCGGGCGCCCTCGGCGTTGGCGATAACGGTGGGTTCGCCACCTTCGAGCACAGAGACCACCGAGTTGGTGGTGCCCAGGTCGATTCCAACAGCACGAGCCATTTGTTGCCTCCTATAAGCAGTGCGGCGCAACCGTGCGCGCACAATTTGTTCACGTTTGTGGTCTGTGACGACCTTTTCTTGGGGTCCGAAACCTCAGCGCGATCGACTCAACTGTTACCGGTCGATGCCATTCACGTCAAACCGGGTTGAGTCTTCGCGGCTCAGGTCTCTCGAGAGGTGTAACGGACCAAGTGCGCAAACTGTTCCCGAAAATCTCAAATAGTTGAGTCGGACCGACTCAAGGTGGGCCATTGCCTCCGGAAGTCCACGGCTGGGGCGGCAGGCTCGTTACGCTCAGACGGTGACACCGCCCGATCCGATTCCTCCGCGCCCCCGTCCGGCCCGTCCCGAGATCCGGATCGAACCGCTACACGATGCGATCCCTGACGAGCGGCCCCGGGTTCTCGACATCGCGGCGGTGATCTGGCTGCTCACGCTGGTCGCCCTGGTGGTGACGGCCGCGATGGTGGGCTTCGACCACGCCGACGTGCGCGCCGAACTGACCCGGTCTCTCGCCGAGGACAACCTGTCGGCGACCCCGGAGGAACTCGCCGATACCGTGAAGATCGCGATGATCGCCAGTGGTGTGGTGGCGTTCCTCGTGTTGGCGTGCGGCCTGTTCGGGATTCTCCGGCTGCGTGACCGTGTGCCGTCGAGCCGGAGCCTCCTCGCGACCATCGGTGTGGTCGCGGTGATCGGGGCGGTCGCGTTCTGGACGGTCATCGACCCCGCCCGCGACGTCCTCGGCGCTGCGGCCGGATGGCTGCCGCTTGCAGTTGCGGCAGGAGCAGCCGTCGCCACCGCGCTGCTGTTCGCCCCCGCGATCAGCCGATGGCTCAAGGGCGCGCCGATCCGTCGCTGAGGACGGGGTCGCCGACACCGGGGCCGCCGAGAACTGGGGCTAGCGCTCGTCGATCGTGGTGGTGATCAGTGTCATCGCAGGCTTCTTCGGGGTGGAACCGAAGCCGAAACGAACCGGTGGGTCGACGTCGGTCAATCCGCCGAGGTCGTTGCCCTGCCACTCCGCCACCACCGACTCGATGCGCCGCTGACCCCGCGCGCCGTAATACTCGCGGCGGCCTCCGCCTGCTGAGCCGCGGGTTCGCACACCGCGCAGGAACACCCGGGCGATCGGGTCGCTGATGGCACAGAACCACGGCGCGGTGACCACGGCACGCGGCATCAGTGACAGCAGCCGTCCGAGCAGGGTCGGCGCGCCGACGACAAATGACAACTCCAGATCGCCCGCCCGCACCGACACCCGCGAGCCGTCCGATTCGTAGGTCACGTCGGCGATCACGCTGCGGTCGAAATGGTACGTGGCGGTGACGAAGTCGCGCACCTCATCACTCGGTGCGATGAGCAGCCGCTCACCGTCGGCGAACTCGACCATGACGTCGGCGAAGTCGCCCAGATGTGATGTCGGCCAGTGCCCGACCACGATACGAACGCCCGCAGCGGTTCCCATCCCGGAGATGTCGCCGTCGAAACGCAGGCGCGTCACGGTGTCGTCACTGCGAATCGAGCTCGGCGAGAATACCTTCGGCACTGCGGGCGGCGACCGTGCACGCCACCGCTGTCGGCCGGTCGAACAGCGGATGGGCGGCACGGGTGCGCCAGCGCCGGACCGCTTCCATCGCGGCCTTGCGATGCAGATCGACGCTGTCGTCGGGTGCGATACCGAGCCGGGCCCAGGGTTCGATGCCGGAGCCACCGATGATGCGTTGCAGGTCATCGCGGTCCTGGGGCGGCAACTGGATTCCCCCGGTGCGCAGTTTGCCGAGCAACCGCAGCTCGGCGAACCCGTGAACATCGGCCAGCATACGCGCCGTCGCCTTGCGCAGCTCTTCGGTCTCGGCCGAATCATAATGCGCAAGAATGCGTTCCAGGGCAATCAGCGCGGTGTGGGTCTTGAGCTGATCGGCGCGCTGCCCGAACTGCACATCGATGATCTGCCGGAGTTCGGTGAGACCGCTGCGGTCGACCAGTTCGGTTGCCAGAGTGGGTGAATCGGGCGTTCCGAGCCGAATCAGGGTGACGGCCATCCGGATGCCGTACATACCGAAGCGGTCGAGCAACTCCGCACGCAGACCAGGCTCGACGGGCAGCGGGGTCTCGGGCCGGATGAATCGGTCGGTCGAGAGCATCGCCAACGAGAGTTCTTCGGGCGCAACGGCAGCCAGAGCGACGAACGCGGAGTACTCGACCTGTCGCAGGGTGCGCGCGCCGAGAGCCAGCAGACCGGCAACCGGCACCACCGCTTGACACAGGCCGGTGCGTTCGAGCTCGGTGGCGAACCGCGCCGCAACCTGTTTGGCCGACATCATCGCGTCCACCCGACCCGCGCCGACCTCGTCGGCCCGTGACACCACACCGACCACACCCAGTGGCCCGGACTCACCGCCGATGGACTCCCCGATCCTGCCGAGGAAGGCGGTGTCGGTACTGGTGAGCGTGCGCAGCAGATAGACCACCGCGTCGGCGCCCGACTCGCCGTCCTCGGGGGTGAGCATGTCGACGGTCAGTGCCGACACGTCCCGCGACAGCGACGCCGTCCCCGGGGTGTCGATGATGGTCATCGACCGCAGTGCTCTGGCCGGCCACTCGACGTCGAGGCGGTCGACGCGGTCGGCGGTCAGATCGCCGAAGTCGAAGGTGAGGTGGCCATTTCGGCGTAACACGGGGATCCCGGCTGATCGCTCGCCGTCGTACCGGGCCGTGACCTTGGGGTTGACTCCGCGCCGGTACCAGGTGACCACGCGGGTGCACTCGGTGGCGTCGGTCGGTGCGATGTCCTGGCCGACCATCGCGTTGAGCAGGGTCGACTTGCCCGCCTTCAACGACCCCGCGATGGCGATGCGCAACGGTTCGTCGAGTCGGTCGGAACAGTCGGCCAGCCGGGCAGCGGCCCAGCGGTCACCTCCGCACACCTTCTCGGCAGCGTCGAGCAGCTCACGGGCGCGGTCGAGGGTACTCACTCCACGGCCCGATCCGCCGATGCTGATCTGACCGCCGGGGTTGCCGCAGCGCCCCCCGTGGCTTCGATGGCCGGATCCAGCTGCAACGCCACCTTACGCAGCGCCGCAACAGCTTTGAGCTCCTGCTCGAGTTCGGCGGTCCGGGTTCGCTGTTCGGAGCCGGCCATCGCCGCGGCCTCTTGGGCCGCCTGCAGCGAGTCACCTATCGACCGTGCCGACTGTTCGGCGACCTGGGTGAAATGGTCACGCAACGTCCGCTGGATGTGGCGAAGCCGATCCTTCGATTCCTTGCCTACCTGGAAGCTGACGTCGTCGGTGAACTTGCGGATGGAGGCCTTGGCCTTGTTCCGCCGTTCGTTGGTGCGCGCCTCCTTGTCGTCCTTGTATGCCTTGGTTCCCAGCAGGAGTCCGGCCCCGACCGAGATCGGGTTGATCAACGCGAGCCCGGCGAAGGTGCCGATAAGGCCGAACATCAGGACACCTCCGTAGGAGCCCTTCATCCCGATCAGTACCTTCTGGGTGATGCCGACCTTTCCGGACTCGAGATCGGAGAGTTCGGTGACCGGATCGAAGATCCCGTCGATGTCGGAGATGTCGAGGCGCGGCAGGTTGGCCTCGGCGGTCTCGGCGAAGTGCTCAGCCACCCGTTCGGCGAGCCACACCGCCCGCTCGTGCGCCCACACGAAGTTGTCACCGACGGCCACCGCGATCTGGTCCTCGAGCCATTCGGTGAGCTGCGGCCAGTCCTTACCCGGATCACCTTCGTCGACTGCCTGTTCGGCCTCGCGGGTGATGGCGCGCAACCGGTCTCGCAGATCGTGGTCGATGTCGGCGGCGAGGTCCGTGATGCCGTCGGCGAGGGTTTGCTGCCACAGCGACGACCGCTTCTGCATGTCCTCGGCGGCAGTTTTGGCTCGGGTGAGTTCAGCGACCGCGGCAGCGGCCGTCTCGGGACTGCGCATCGCCGCGAGCTCACTGCCCAGGGTGAGGGCCAGATGCTCGGACACCGAACGCAGGTCCAGGGCCACTGATTCGCGAGTCGAGTGGTCGGCCCGGGCGACCACCCGCTCCCGGAGGAATCGGTACACCTCCACGAACCCGGCCTCGACATTGAGCGAGTCGTCACCGAGACGCAGTGCGTGCGAACGCAGCATCGACGACACCGGCAGCAGCTGGACGTCGAGTCCCTCGCGCTCGAGGTGTGCCCGGTCGGCATCGACGATCTGACGCCAGTGGGGATACAGGTCGGTTTTCGTGATCAGGCAGGCGACGGTCGGGCACAGCGTCATCACCTGGCGAAGAAAAGAGATCTCGGGCTCGGTGAACTCCTGGCTTGCGTCGGACACCACAAAAACCGCGTCTGCGGATGGGATCAGCCCGAGAGTGCTTGCGGCATGCGGGTTCCCGTGTCCACCGACGCCGGGGGTGTCGACAAGCACCAGGCCGTCGGCCAGCAGCGGGCTGGGGACGTTGACCTCGAGCCGGGTGATGTCGCGTCCCTCGGCCAGCGGGTGGTCGGGGGTCACGGAGGTGAGCTGGCCCATCGGCAACGGGGTGCGAACGGGGTCACTGCCCGGTTGCGCGAGAACAAGTTCGGCGGACGGCTGCTGGCCGTTCTGCACGAGAGTGGGCACGGCGGTGGTCTCGTCGTCGCCGACCGAACACACCTCGACGTTCAGCAGGGAATTGACGAACTGGCTCTTGCCCTGCTTGAGCGGCCCCACCACCACGATCCGTACGCGCGGATCGGAGACCCGGGTGCGGGCTCCCTCTAGACGGTCGACCAGGTCCTGCCGTCCCGACTTGGCAGCGATCTGACCCATCCGGCCCAACAGCTCGCCCAGCCGGCCCGGCTGAGCGCCTTCGGGTGCACCGTCGGCGGGTGTGGCCGACGATCCGGCGATGCTCTTCATGCTGAGGCGCTTTTCATCGGTCATCCGGTCTGCTGGTCGTCGAAATGATGAAGGGTCTACCGAGAACACAACCACATCGGTCCCGCACACGTAACCGTGTGCGGGACCGATGGTGTTACAGGGTCAGCGACAACACCCCTCGTTCACGTTGTCGAGTTCGGGTCTTGTCCGTCAGTCGTCGAGGGCGCCGCCCGCGTCGACCTGTCCGCCTCCGTCGGTGGTGGTGTCGGCGTCGGCTCCGCCGAGCAGTCCGCCCGTCAGTCCGCTGTCGCCGGTGAGCGCCCCGGTGAGTCCGGTGTCACCGGTGCCGAATGCGTTGTCGGCGTCGATGTCCGACCAGCCGCCTGCGTTTCCGCCGACCACTCCGGTGGTGGTGTCGGCCACTCCGCCGGTCACGCCGCCGACCACATCTCCGGTCACTTCGGCCGGTCCGGTACCCGCGTCCGCAGTGAGATCCAGCGGTGCGGGAGCACCGACGCCGCCGCCGAGTCCGGCCACGCCGTCGAGAGCGTTCTCGAGCTCACCGGTGGCCCCTCCGGTCAGCACGGACTCGACGCCGCCGCCCAGTCCCAGACCGCCTGCGGCGTCACCGCCGACCACACCGCCGATGGCACCACCCGCATCGAGGTCGCCGCCCGCAGCACCGCCGACCGCGCCGACCAGACCGGCATCGATGTCGGTGGCCGCACCCAGCAGCGCGTTCGCCGAGGTGTCGGCATCGGCGATCAATCCGCCGCCTGCGGCGACAACACCACCCACTGCGGTTTCCACACCGCCGCCCACGATGGCGCCGGCGCCGAGTCCTCCGGCGATGCCCGCGTCCCCGGCAGCTTCGAGGCCACCGACCAGCGCAGCGGCAGCGGCGAGTCCACCGGCCGCGCCGGCATCAAGAGCTCCGTCGATTCCGCCGACCAGGGCGCCGCCTGCGCCCAGTGCGGTGCCGATCCCGGCACCGACTTCCGTCTCCACGAGTCCGCCGAGGTCGGCTGCAACCAGACCGGCTGCGCCGAGCGCGGTGCCGAGGACTGCGCCGAACTCGCCGGCGAGGCCACCGTCGATGTCGAGGGCGCCGTCCAGGACCACACCCAGGGCACCACCGAGGTCGAGGCCACCTTCGAGCAGTCCGGCCAGTTCACCGGCCAACGCACCTTCCAGTGCTCCGCCGATCGTTGCTCCGAGGGTCGCTCCCACTGTGGCGGCCAGCGCGCCACCGGCGGCGAGCGCTGCAGCCACCTCGGCACCGAGATCGGTGTCGAGAACCGCGTCGAGGCCCAGGGCGCCGGTCAGGCCGGCAACGAGTTCGGCGCCGAGACCGGCATCGAGGTCGCCGACCGCACCGATCACAGCGCCGAGAACGCCACCGAACTCCGCACCGAGTTCGCCACCGACGGCCAGGACCCCGGCGAGTGCGGCCGCGAGTTCGGTGGCCAGGCCGCCCGCCAGCAGTGCGGTGAGGTCGGCCCCGATCACGCCGCCTGCGGCGAGTGCGGCTTCGAGCACGCCACCGAAGACGCCGGCGATCTCCGCGGCTCCGTCCAGTCCGAGCGCGCCGCCCACGATTGCGCCGAGCGCGAGCCCGAGGTCGAGGCCGCCGGCCAGCAGCCCGGCGAGCTGTGCGCCGAAGTCGGCGTCGAGCAATCCACCGATCGCACCGCCGAGGGCAAGACCCAGTCCGGCGGCGACTTCGCCTCCGGCAGCCAGCACACCCGACAGCGCGGTGCCGAGGGCAAGACCGAGGTCGGCTCCGCCTGCGAGCAATGCGGCGAGGTCGAGGTCGCCGAAGGCACCGAGGGCGGCTTCGAACGCTCCGGTCAGGCCGGCGGCGAGACCGCCGCCGAGTCCGAACACCCCGGCAAGTGCCGCGGCCAGTGCGCCGTCGACATCCAGGAGGGCTTCGAGATCTGCGGCGCCGGCCAGTTCGAGCGCGGCGCCGAGGACACCACCGAGCGCGAGACCGAACTCGCCTGCCAGGTCACCACCGGCCGCCAGGACGGCGACAAGCGCGCCCTGCAGGGTCGCGGTGAGTCCGCCGGCGAGCAGTGCGGTCAGGTCAGCTGCCAGCAGGCCGCCGGCTCCGAAGGCCGCGGCCAGCGCAGCTCCGAAACCGGCCGCGATGTCTGCGACAGCGCCCAGTCCGAGAGCTCCTTCGAGGATCGCGCCGAGTGCGAGTCCCAGGTCCAGGCCACCGGCCAGCAGACCGGCCAGCTGGGCCCCGAAGTCTGCTTCGAGAAGTCCGCCGAGCACACCACCGAGGGCGAGGCCCAGTCCGGCAGCGATCTCCCCGCCGACTGCGAGCACACCGGCGAGAGCGGTTCCGAGCGCCAGGCCCAGCTCGGCACCACCGGCGAGCAGTGCCGCGAGGTCGACGGCGCCGAACGCGCCGATGGCGGCGTCGAGAGCCCCGGCCAGTACAGCGGTCAGACCGCCGCCGAGTCCGAGGACACCGGCCAACGCAGCAGCCAGGGCACCGTCGACGGCAAGGAGGGCCTCGAGATCGAGGACACCGGCCAGTTCGACTGCGGCACCGAGCAGTGCGCCGAGGGCCAATCCGAACTCTCCGGCGAGGTCACCCCCGACGGCGAGGGCCGCGGCCAGTGCACCCTGCAGGGTCGCCGTCAGGCCGCCGGCGAGGGCCAGCAGCAGGTTCGCATCGAGCAGTCCGGCGAGTGCACCGGTGAGCGCGCCGGTGACGTCGAGGACACCGGCGAGGACTGCACCGAACTGCGCGGCCAGACCGGCACCGAGGCCGAGGACGCCGGTGAGCGCCGCGCCCAGGGCCAGTCCGGCATCGAGACCGGCCGCGAGTGCGGCGGCCAGGTTCGCCGCGAGGGCACCACCGAGACCGATCGCGCCGCCGATCACCGCACCGAAGGCCGCGCCGATGCCGGCGGCAAGGGCGCCACCGAGTTCGAGCGCCGCGGTGAGAGCGCCGCCGATGACGGTGGCGAAGCCGAGGGCTGCGTCGAGGTCGAGGCCACCGACCACGGCCAGAGCGGCGTTGATCGCTGCGGCCAGGCCTGCGGTCAATTCACCGGTGACGCCGAGTCCGGCGCCGAGGACAGCTGCCACGGTTGCGCCGATGTCCAGTACGCCGTCGAGGTCGAAGATCGCCCCGAGGCCACCGCTGAGGTCCAGGATACCGCCGACGATGGCGCCGATGGCCGCGCCGAGACCGGCAGCGATCTCACCGCCGACCGCCACACCACCGGCAAGTGCCGCCGCCAGCACCACCGCGAGCTGCCCGGCGAAGTCCAGGTCACCGAAGTTGATCCCGCCGAGGTCGAGACCTCCGAGATCGATGAGCCCGAGATCGATGTTCCCCAGGTCGATCGATCCGAAGTCGAAGTTGCCGAAGTTCCCGAAGTTGATGCTTCCGAAGTCGATGTTCCCGAACTCGAAGCCACCGAGGTCGATGTCACCGAAGTTCACGTCGCCGAAGTCGATGTTCCCGAGCTGCAGACCGCCGACGGCGAGGCCGCCACCGATCGCGCCGACGTTGATCGCTCCGATGCCCCCACCGCCTTTGCCGGCATTGATGATGTTGGTCAACCGCGACCCACCCGCGAACAATCCGGATTCGGCAACCATCGGTGCCGCGGCGACGATGTCGGCGTGGCAGAGCTCGGGCAGGCCGGCGGCGTTCAGCGCGCCCTGCGGGTTCAGGCAGTAGGCGTTGGCGGCTTTCTCGTCGCGGAGGAGGCCGAGGATGAAATCGAGTACTGCGTTGCTGGGCATGGCGTTCTCCTGTTGCCGGGCGGATCCAGGTGGGTCCGCTGAGATTGTCTCCACGCTATGAGTTCTGCGGAGCCGGCCCAACGGGCCAACGCCCCCTTCGTCGCTGATGGGGGCGTTAGGGGAAGCCCCCCGGTGCATTAGGGGGTCTAGGGGATCGACCCGCACATCCGCGACCACCCGCCGAACCGGTAACACCATCCCTACCTGCGGCGACATCATGGGAGATGGGCATCACAGGGTGAGTCGATGCCGTAGGCGCACCAGAGGAGTCGGCAGACCATGACCACATCGCTCGGTTTGAAGATCGGCAGCACCACATGTGTTGCAGTACCCGGTACCGACGATCGCCTCGGTGATGCAGTCGTGCGCGGCCCGATTCTCGAGTTGGCGCCCGACGCCTCGCCCGAACTCGTCGACCGGCCGGGGCCGTACCGGGTCGGCGGTTTCACCGAGCGGGTGGGTGATCCCGTTGCCCTGGTGACCGACGACGGTCGCCAGTACACCGGTGAAGACCTCTACGCCGCTGCGATGGCCGCTCTCGCCGCCGACGCCGGCGCCTGGGATGCCGACGCGATCGTGCTCGCCAGCCCGAACGAATGGCAGGACTACACCGTCGAGGCCCTGCGCGCGGCCGCGGCCCGGCAGGACATGCCGGAGGTGACCGTGGTTCCCGAGGCGATCGCCGCGGTTGCCGCGCTCGCCGAACACAAGGGTCAGCTCGACGGCGTCACCGTGGTGTACGACCTCGGTGGTTCATCACTCGATGTGGCGGTGGTGCGCACCGGGGCCGACCCGGTGGTCATCGGCCGCCCTCTGAAGTCCGAAGAGATCAGCGGGGCCCAGTTCGACCATCTCGTTCTCGGTCATGTGCTCGAATCGGTGGGCGCCACGGACGCGATCGACCCGTTCGATGCGGCGACGATGGAGGGCCTGGCCGAACTCCGGGTTCGCTGCGCGGCGGCCCGCGAGGCGTTGTCCTCGGACACCGAAACCGTTGTCTCCATCGATCTTCCAGGAATCCGCACCGAGGCCAGGCTCGTCCGGTCCGAGCTCGAAGACCTGCTGCGGGCACCCCTCGCGAGCTCGATGGCCCTGGTGATCGAGGCCCTACAGCTCGCCGACATCGAGCTGGGCGCGGTCTCCACGATCCTGCTCACCGGCGGCGGTTCGGCCACCCCTCTTGTCAGTGAATTGGCGTCGTCGATGCTGCGTATCCCGGTCGCGGTCAACAACGACCCGGCGACCACCACCGCCACCGGCGCCGCGCTCATCGCCCACACCGCGGCGAAGGCGGCCGCGGCCGCGTCGGTCGCGGTCGTCCCCGCGCATGCATCGGCTTCGGATGAGCTCGTTCCCGCCGGCGCGCACGCACTCACCCCGGCTCCCCGCACCGTCAAGGTCGAGCCCGCCTCGATGTCGCGGGGCAAGCGCACCGCCATCGTGGTCGGAGTCGCCGCAGCGATCGCTCTCCTCACCGCCGGAGGCCTGTCGGTGGGCACTGCCCTGACCGACGACGAAGGGCCCAAGCCTGCCGCCGCAGAGTCGTCCGTGACGAGTTCACCGACCGCTTCCTCGACTGCGCCCGACGGCTCGCCCGCCGGGTCCTCCACCGACACGAGTGGTGGAACCGGCAGCAGGACCCCGGGCACGGTCACCACCGGCGCCGACGGACGGCCGACAACGGTGGCACCCAGAGGCGGTACGGCCGCCCCCGCCCCCGCCGCGCCGGGTGCGCCGACCGCTCCCCAGAACGGTGCGCCGGCTCCCGCACCGGCACCCGGCGGAGGAGCCCCGGCCCCGGCGCCCGCTCCAGCTCCAGCTCCAGCCCCGGCACCGGCTCCAGCTCCCGCCCCCGCGCCTGCTCCCGCACCGGAGCCTGCGCCGGCCCCCAACCCCGGTGGCGGTCTGCTCGGTGTGCCGGGCCAGGTACTGGACGGCACGGGCGCGGCAGTTGGTGGACTCCTCGGTGGAATCGGCGGGTGATGTCGCAGTCGGCCGCAGTCCGGTGAACCGCCTCCCCGGAGCCACCGCGTTCACCGGAATGCCTGCCGCACAAGCATTGCTGTCCGCCGTACACGCCGGCGGTCCGGTACTCGCATTTGTCACCGGCGTCGCCGGAAGCGGTAAATCGGACTTGTTGCAGCATTGCCGTCGGCTTCTGAACCGTTCCGGCACACAGGTTTTCACGACGATCCCAGAGCATGAGGCCACCCGGCCCGGCTGCGCCGTCATCGTCGACGACGTGCACCACTGGGAAGCCGGCAGCCTGAGCCGCCTCACCGACCTCGCCGACCGCGGCGACCTCACGGTGATCGCCGCCGCCGAACCGCGCTTGTCCGACAACAACATCCGGCAGGTGCAGCGAACGTTCTCCGCCCTCGGCACCGACATCAAGCTGGGCCCACTGCCCACGCCCGCGATCATCGCCCGTTCAGGCGGGACCGTGTCCGCACCCGTGGCCGACGTCATCCGCCGAATTGCCGGCGGGAACCGCGCAGCCATCGACACCGCTCTCGACGTCCTGCGAGCCGACCCCGCCGCCGACGAACGGGTTGCCCGGGAGGCGATCGCGAAGTGGCAGCACGAACGGCTGCGCGCGCTTGATCCCACCACTCACGACGTACTGACCGTGGCGGCCCTGCAACCGTCGCCCGATCCGCACACCATCGCCGATACCCTGGGCCTCGACCCCACCGCAGCCATCGAAGCCCTTGATCGGGCAAGAGGTTCCGGTTTCCTCACCGGCACCGACGAGTTCCTTCCCGCCGCTCTCCCGGTTCTGCGAGCGGTGCGGGGCGAACACCAGATCGCGTCCACCCATCGCTCGCTGGTGGACGCGCTGCTCGACCGCGGGGCCCTGACCGTCGACGGAGCCCTGGCCGCCGCCCGCTCGGGCGTCGTCGACGGCCGTCTCGCGGATCTCCTCCTGTCGGCGGCCCGCACCGCTCCCCCGCCCCAAGCGGCCGACCTCTGGCACGCAGCGCTGACGGCCGGCGCCGACCCCGGTGTCGTCCGGGTTCCGCTGGCCGATGCCGCGACCCTGGCCGGCGACCTCGACACCGCCACCCGATTGGCCGACACCATCCTCGCCGCGGATTCACCATCCGATCGCCGTGACGCCGTCCGGATCGGCGCCGCGGTCGCGGCACGGCGTGGAACGTATTCGCGGTCGGCCGACCTCTACCGGTGGCTGGGGCCAGAGGCCGCCGGACCGGACGCCACGATCGGCGTGCTGACCCTGCTCGCGACCGGGGATCGTCCGGGGGCCGAGGAGTTCTCGGCAACCGCAGGCGCCGCGCCGCCGACCACCGACCACGCCCGCGGAACCCTGCTCAGCTCCGGCCTGCTTGCGTCGTTGACGTCGTCGCCGGCCGCGGCCCTCGGTCCGATCCTGCGGGCGGTGTCCCTCTCCGCCCAGCACCGCCGGGCCGAACCCGAGTCCGCCGCTGCCGTCGCGGCGCTGCTCTGTCTGCACAGTGGCGACCTCGCCGGCGCGAAGGCCGCACTGTCGCGCGATTGCGATCAGACCCCACGCGAGCATCTGCTCCTCGGATGGACGGCGATGGTCGGCGGCGACTTGAGCACCGCCGCGGACATCCTCGGAGAGGTCACGCCCCAGAACCTGCGGGACGAACTGGTGGCCCATGCCCTTGCCGTGGCGATAGCCCGACGTCGCGGCGACATGGGTGCCCTGGTCGCCGCGTGGCGCGACGCCGTGCCCGCGGTGGCCGAGATGGAGGTGGACCTGTTCGCACTGCACCCACTCGGCGAATTGTGGCTCGCGGCGGTCCGCTTGCAGGACACAGCGCGACTCGCCCACCTGGTGGCGGCCGCCGACCGTTTGCTCGCGGCTCTGGGCTCGCCGCCGGCGTGGTCGATGTCGTGGAGTTGGTACGGGGTGCAGGCCGCCATCCTCGCGGACGACCCCTCGGCCCTGGTCCCCTATGCACGTCAGCTCGGTCAGGCCGCCGCAGGCGAACCGTTCGGTGCGGCCCTTGCCGACGCGGGCCGGGCGTGGCTGCGGGTGCTGCAAGGACAACCCGATGTGGCCGAGGTGAAAAAGGCCGCGTCGGCGCTCGAGCAGGCCGGATTGCCTTGGGACGCGGCTCGACTCGCCGGCGAGGCCGCACTCCGGGTCGACGACACCCAGGCGGCCACCTCATTGCTGCAGGTCGCCCGACTCGTCGGCGCACCAGCGGTCGCGGCCACCGCAACACATGTCGATGCCGCACATCCGGCCGCCGGCCCGTTGACCGAACGCGAGGCCGAGGTGGCCCGAAACCTGCTGCTCGGTCTGACCTACCGCGAAATCGGCGCCCGCCTGTTCATCTCGGGCAAGACCGTCGAGCATCACGTGGCGAGGATCCGGCGTCGTCTCGGCGCCGGGTCCCGGTCGGAGATGTTGTCGATGCTCAGAGCCGCGGGATACGGCCCGACAACAAATCAAGGGGGAGCCCAGAGCGCCACCTCATCCTGAAGGTGAACATCTGGAACAATTCCCCCGGTGAGCGCCACCATGACCGACCCACCAGTCGTGTCCGGGGCGCCATCGAAAAAGTCCACCGAGTACCGCCACGACCTCGACGGACTGCGCGGCATCGCCATCACCCTGGTGGCCGTCTTCCACATCTGGTTCGGCCGCGTGTCCGGTGGAGTCGACGTCTTCCTGACCCTGTCCGGCTACTTCTTCGTGGCGTCGCTCCTCAAACATGTGCTGGCCACCAGCTCTCCCGCTGCTCGGTGGTCGACGGCGATCAATCCTGGGCCACGCCTCTGGCGGCTCGCGCGACGACTCCTCCCCGCGCTTCTCACGGTGCTGCTGTTCATCGTGGTGCTGTCGCTGTGGCTGATGCCTCGAACCCGATGGTCGCCGCTGGGCGACGAGGCCATCGCCTCGGCGCTCTACTACCAGAATTGGCACCTGGCCCTGGCATCGCAGGACTACCAGGCCGCCGATTCGGCGAACAGTCCGATGCAGCATCTGTGGTCGATGTCGGTGCAGGGACAGTTCTTTGTGGTCACGTTGCTGGCCGCATTGGCGCTCGGCGGCGTCCTGAGAGGGCTCGCACTCAGATTCGATGTCTTCGGCCGACCGAAGGTCATCCGCGGGATCGTGTTCGCCGCCCTGCTCGGTGTCGCGGCGATCTCCTTTGCGTGGGCCCACCACCGGCACGGCATCAACCAGCCCTTCAACTACTACGACACCATCGCCCGTTGCTGGGAACCGATAGCCGGCGGTCTCCTTGCCGTGTGGATGCCCCGGCTCAAGATGGCGCAGTGGATGCGAAACCTGTTGGGACTGATCGCTTTGGCGCTCATCATCAGTTGCGGCTGGTGGATCGTCGGGGTGCAGCAGTATCCGTCGACGCTCGCATTGGTGCCCGTCGGCGCGACCCTGTTGCTGATCTGGAGTGGCTCGCGCCAGACCGCGCCCGGTGAGCGCACCGATCCCGGCGCGGTCAGTTCGTGGCTCGCCCACCCGTCCATCGTCTGGCTGGGCTCCATCGCCTACGCCTTGTATCTGTGGCACTGGCCGCTGCTGATCTTCTATCTGACCTGGCGATACAAAGACAGCGCGAACATCATCGAGGGCGCCGGGATCATTGCGGTCTCACTGCTCTTGGCCTGGGCCACAGCCAGATACGTCGAGTCCCCGATCCGGGCCGGAAAGACGCCGTGGCGACGGTCGGCGACGGTGCTGACGGCAGTTCTCCTGGTACTCACCGTGGTCGCCGGGGCGGGCATCGTCAGCTGGAACCGGCACGTGCAGAACATGACGGTGGACACCCAGAATCTCGATCCGCGTCTGTATCCCGGCGCACGCGCGTTCCTCGACAGCGTGCCGGTGCCACGGGTGGAGCCCGAACCCAGTCCGCAGGTGGTCGAAAAAGATTGGCCCATCACGTCGTACGACTCGGTGATCTCCGGCTGGAAGGACGGATCGATCAGAGTCGGCGTGTACGGCGACGTGAACGCCACGCGCACTGTGGCTCTGGTGGGCGGCTCCCACGCGGAGTACTGGATCACCGCTCTCGATGCGATCGGCTTGCAGCACGGGTTCAAGGTGACCACCTACCTCAAGGTGGGGTGCCCGCTGACCACGGACTACGTGTTCACCTGGTTCGGCCAGAAGTACTACCAATGCAACGAGTGGTCGCGTGACGTGATGGCACGCCTGGCCGTGGACAGACCAGACGTGGTGTTCACCAACAGCACTCGCCCGGTGGAAGGTCAGGTCACCGGCGACTTCGTCCCCAAGGACTACCTCGACATCTTCACCGAGTTCCGCGACCGCGGACAAAAGGTGATCGCCGTACGCGACAACCCCTGGGCCGTCGGCCAGGAGAGTCCACCGGAATGCCTTGCGCTGGGCAAAAAGCCGTCGGTGTGCGGGGTCGAAAGGTCACTGGTGATGTCACCGACCGACCCCGCACTGGACATCGCGCCCCAGTTCCCGAACATGAGTTTCCTCGACTACACCGACGCGATGTGCAGCGACACATACTGTCCTGCGGTGGTCGGAAACATCCTCCTATGGCACGACTTCCACCATCTCAGTGCGACGTTTGTCCGCAGCCTCGTCCCGGCACTCACCGCCGACATGCAGACGGCTCTACCCGGCTGGTGGTGAGACCGCCTACGCCTCACTCTTCCAGCGGGCGATGTCGTCATCGGTGATCTCCACCGGGCCCGTGGCCGGTTGGGTGATCCGGATGTGGTTGCCGAAGGGATCCCTCAGTGCACAGTCGATTCCGTAGGGCTGCTCCGTCGGTTCCTCGGTGAACTCGACACCGAGTGCGGACAGTTCGTCGTAGGTCTTCCGGCAGTCGTCCGTGGTCAGCATGGCAGCGGCACCCAGCGCACCCTTGGTGACGAGGTCGCGGACCGATGCGGCCACCTCTTCGCTGTGGGCCGGCGGCCCCGGGACCTCGAGGAGGATCTGACGATCCGGGTCTCCCGGGAGGGCGATGGTGAGCCACCGCATGAAACCCATGTCGACGTCGTCTTTGACTTCGAAGCCCAGTTTCCCGACGTAGAAGTCGAGTGCTTCGTCCTGATCGAGAACCATGACCGAGTGAATGCTGATGTTTTTGAACATGTCTCAACGTTAGGGGCAGGGGTGACCGCGCCGCTTATCCAAAACTGCTCGGTCTCGACCACGTTCTGACAAAGCATCCCGGCACCTTCACCGGCGTGGCGGTGGCCCGGAATCCGCTGGGCGACTCCCCGACCACGGCTCGGAACGTCCGGCTGAATGTCCCGAGGCTTTCGAAGCCCACCATCGCCGCGATGTCGGTGACGGGCAACAGGGGATCGCGCAGCAACATCATCGCTCGCTCGATGCGTCGGCGCTGCAGATACCGGTGCGGTGTCTCCCCGAACGTGGCCCAGAACGTACGGGTGAAGTGGGCGGCGGACATGTGTGCCACTTTTGCCAAACGGGGAACGTCGAGTGGCTGTGCGTAGTCGCGATCCATCGCGTCGCGGGCGCGCAGCAACCGTCGATTCTGATCCTCACCGGGACTCATCACCACGGACAGAGCCTAAAGAACTACCCGAACTGATCCCAGCCGAGTTTGGCCGACATGACCACGACCACCACGAGCAGGGCGACCCGGATCACCCCTGACCCTCGCTTCAGCACTGTCTTCGATCCCAGCAGTGATCCCGCGACATTGGCCACCGCGAGTAGCAGCCCGAGCTGCCACCACACATGCCCCTGGATCGCGAACACCACAAGGGCACCGAAGTTCGTCGCGGTGTTGGCGATCTTGGCCAGTGCCGCACTCTCGATGAAGCTGCGAGAGAGCACCACGGTGAGCGCGATGATGAGGAACATCCCGGTACCGGGGCCGAAGATGCCGTCGTAGAAACCGATCACCGCAAACGCGACACATCCGGCGATCATCTGCCGGCGGCTCAGCGGGCCGCCCGACCCGGTGCTCCGGCCGAAGGAGGGCCTGCATGCCACGAAGATCCCGACGGCCAGCATCAGCACGATCACCAGCGGCCTGATCACTCCCGCCGACACCAGCGACGCCGCGGTGGCACCGGCGGCCGCACACACCCCGGCGATCGGTACGGAGATCAGGGCGAGGCGTCGCGGGACGGCGGTCACCCGGGTGAACGCGATGGCGGCCGCGCCGGTGCCCCAGATCGCCGCGAGCTTGTTGGTGCCCAACGCAGTCGCCGGTGCCACGGTGGGGAACGCGATGAGCATCGCCGGGATCAGCACGAGGCCGCCACCACCGATCACCGCGTCGATCCAGCCCGCCGCAAGGGCTGCGACCAGCAACAACGTCAACACATCCCAGTCGGGAATCATCTCGCACAGCCTTTCCACACCACATGGACAGTAGGTGGACGTGACAAATCCCTCAGACACCGAGGAGGGTAATCACAGGTGGATGCGGCATGCTGTACGACGATGACCGCCACCACCCCCGCCGATTCCGCAGGCGCTGGGACCGTCACCAGCAGGTCCCGGCCGACCGCGAAGCGGGCGTATCTACATCACGTCGACCTGATCCGGGCGACCACCTTCTCGCTGGTCATCTTCGTGCACTGCCTGACCGCGACAACCGACGAATGGGACAGCGTTCCGGTCAACTCGACCACCCTGCTGCTCCACTTCACCCGCAACATGTTCTTTGCGCTCAGCGGCTTCGTGCTGATGTACCAGAACTTCGAGCGGGTCGACTTCCGGTCGGTGGACTTCTGGCGCCGGCGGATGAAACTGGTCATCTTCCCGTTTGTGATCTGGTCTTTTGTGTATTGGGCCGTCGAGGACATGTGGGCGCACGGGCGCACCGGTGACATCCCCGGCAGCCTCGGGGAGTTCTGGGATCTGCTCAAGTGGGGCCTATCCGGGTTCCACATGTACTTCTTGTTCGTGATGCTGCAGGTGTACCTGCTGTTCCCGCTGGTGCTGTGGCTGGTGCGCCGCACGCGTGGCCGCCATCTGGCGCTGCTCGCCGTCAGTGCCGCAGTGCAGTGGGCATGTTTTGTGGTCATCACGCACTGGCAACCACCTGCGAGCATCGCCGGGGTGTGGTGGCACTACTACGCGACTTTCGTGCCGTATCAGTTCTTCGTGTTCGCGGGAGCGGTGACGGCGGTCCATCTCGACGACATCCGGCTGTGGCTACAGGGCAAGGGCTGGTGGTTGTTCAGCGCACTGGTGGTGACCGGGTTGTTCGCGCTCGGCAACTTCTGGTGGCGGGTGTGGGGTGATGATCAGCGTGCGATCGATGCGAGCGCCGCTTTTCAGCCCACGTTGTTCCCGTTCCTCGTCGCCGCGGTGGCGTGCCTGTACGCGGTCGGCCAGCACTGGGCCGACCATCACCGGCGCAACACCCCTCGTTTCGACCGCATGGTGAAGTACG
This sequence comes from Williamsia sp. R60, assembly GCF_054063855.1. NCBI lineage: Bacteria > Bacillati > Actinomycetota > Actinomycetes > Mycobacteriales > Nocardiaceae > Williamsia > Williamsia sp. R60. The sequence continues at coordinate 107,864 of NZ_JBSSGR010000001.1, read as the reverse complement.
CCTCGAACCGCTCGTTCAGCGTCTTCCTGCTCCATGCGCTGCTGATCTTCTTCATCCTCTACCCGCAACGCAACAACGTCGCGTGGGTGGTGGACGTGATGGGCGCGCCGTGGGCGACCATCGTCGTGTATCTCGGCACCCTTGCCGGCTCGCTGCTTGTGGTGGAGGCCCTGCGCCGGATGCCCGGGTCGGCGTATCTGACCGGTCGGCCCCGGTTGCCGATGCCAGACAAGTTCGACGTCGCTCAGCTCATCAGTACCGTCAGCAATGCCCGCGGTCGGGCCAGCACTGTCTCACGCAGGTGATTGCGCGCGATTGTCCATGTCGGACAATCACATTCGGCGAGTACGCCGTGGGCTTCGACACCGGCGTCGCGGCACAGCGCCACCGCACGACCGAGGTGGAAACCCTGGGTGACCACCAGCGCCGACCGCACCCCGAACAGGTCGTGCGCACGACGGCATGATGCCGCGGTGTCGTATCCCTCGGGGTCGTCGATGATGTCCGACGAGGGCACCCCGTTCCGCTCGAGATAAGCGCGCATCACCGCCGGCTCGTTGCCCGCCACCGCGCGGCCGTTCCCGGAGTTGAGGACTTGCTGCACCCGGCCGTCGCGATACAGCGCGAGTGCCGTGTCCAGCCGGCCACGAACGTACGAATCGGGTTCGCCGTCGATCACCTTTGCCCCCAGCACGAGCGCCACGGATGCCGAGGGGGCTTCGGCGGCCTCGGACGTCCGGCCATGGGCCTGCACGTACACCCAGGTGCTGGCGATGGTCACGACAAGCTCGACGCCTGCCAGCCCGGCGCCGATCAGCAGTAGAATTCGGTAACGACTTATGGCGGACATCACAAATACCTTACCGATCAGTAACTTAGGACAACCTGCGCAAAACCTTGGCACAGCCAGGCCTTAACGTACCTAGTGGAGAACACTGCGTGCGCTGGAGCGATTCAACGCGACGCCGTGAGCGCCACACAGCTTGCGATAGGGCCAGGCCCCATCTGGGGCCATCAGGCCGACCGGGTGAACCATTCGACCGCGATGCGTAAACAGACGTATATCGGGCGGGCGGTTCGAGAGAGAAAGGCCGTGACGCCGTGAATACCGCGACGATCACCATCGGCACCATTGCTGCTCTGGCAAGCCTGGTGTGCTGGGCACTGTTTTTCCGCGGAGTGTGGACGATGCTCCGCACCATCGCCAAGGGGCAGAAGGACAACACCCGGTTCACGCCGGTGCTCCCTCGCTTCAAACAGATGATGATCGAGTTCATCGCCCACACGCGGATGGCGAAGTTCCGAACCGTCGGCTGGGCCCACTGGCTGGTGATGATCGGGTTCCTGCTCGGTTCACTGCTGTGGTTCGAGGCCTATGGCCAGACGTTCGACGCCAAGTTCCACTGGCCGTACTTCGGCGACACCTTCGCCTGGCATCTACTCGATGAGCTCCTGGGCATCGGCACCGTGGTCGGCATCGTCACCCTGATCATCATCCGTCAGCTCAACCACCCGCGGGTTCCCGAGCGGCTCTCCCGGTTCTCCGGCTCGCGCTTCGGCGCCGCGTACTTCGTCGAGGTGGTCGTGCTGCTCGAGGGCCTGGGCATGATCATGGTGAAGGCCGGCAAGATCGCCACCTACGGCCACGCACATGCCGGCTCGGACTTCTTCACCATGCAGGTCGCCAAGCTGCTCCCGGCCAGCCCGACCATGGTCTCGGTCTTCGCGCTCATCAAACTGATGTCGGGCATGATCTGGCTCGCCGTCATCGGCCGCAACATCACGTGGGGCGTGGCGTGGCACCGCTTCTCGGCCTTCTTCAACATCTACTTCAAGCGTGAGGACGACGGCGGGGTCGCGCTCGGCGCGGCCAGGCCGATGACATCGGGCGGCAAGGTCCTCGACATGGAGACCGCCGACCCCGACGTGGACGCATTCGGTGCCGGCAAGATCGAGGACTTCACCTGGAAGGGCTGGCTCGACTTCACCACCTGTACCGAGTGTGGTCGCTGCCAGAGCCAGTGCCCGGCATGGAATACGGGCAAGCCGCTCTCCCCCAAGCTCCTCATCACCTCACTGCGTGACCACGGTTACGCCAAGGCGCCCTACCTCCTCGCCGGCGGCAAGAAAGACATCAGCGGCGACGAGATCGGTCTGGTCGACGCCGACGGAAACGTCCTGCAGGACAAGCTCGATGCGATCCCCGAGGCCGCCCGCAACGAGGCCGAGCGCAAGCTGGTCGGCGAGAGCGAAGGCACCACGGGCGCGGTCATCGACACCGAGACCCTGTGGAGCTGCACCAACTGCGGTGCATGCGTCGAACAGTGCCCGGTCGACATCGAGCACGTCGACCACATCATCGACATGCGCCGCTACCAGGTGCTCATCGAGTCGGACTTCCCGTCCGAACTCGCGGGCCTGTTCAAGAACCTGGAGAACAAGGGCAATCCGTGGGGCCAGAACTCCAAGGACCGCACCAAGTGGATCGACGAGATGGACATCGAGATCCCGGTGTACGGCCAGGATGTCGAGAGCTTCGAAGGCTTTGAGTACCTGTTCTGGGTCGGTTGCGCCGGCGCCTACGAGGACCGCGCGAAGAAGACCACCAAGGCCGTTGCCGAACTGCTCGACATCGCCGCCGTGGACTTCCTCGTCCTGGGTGAAGGCGAAACCTGTAACGGTGACTCCGCCCGCCGAGCAGGCAACGAGTTCCTGTTCCAGATGCTGGCGCAGCAGAACATCGAGACCCTCGACGAGATGTTCGGCACCGCTCCCGCGCAGGCCAAGAAGATCGTTGTGACCTGCCCGCACTGCTTCAACACCCTGGGCAACGAGTACCCGCAGGTCGGCGGCAAGTACGAGGTGGTCCACCACACCCAGCTGCTCAACCGACTGGTCCGCGACAAGCGGCTCATCCCGGTGGCCCCGGTCAACAAGGACATCACCTACCACGACCCCTGCTTCCTGGGCCGCCACAACAAGGTCTACGACGCCCCGCGTGAGCTGATGGACGCCTCCGGAGCCAACCTGACCGAGATGCCCCGTCACGGCGAGCGCTCGATGTGCTGTGGCGCCGGCGGTGCCCGCATGTGGATGGAAGAGACCATCGGCAAGCGCATCAACCTCGACCGGGTCGACGAGGCACTCGGCACCTCACCGGAGAAGGTGGCCACCGGCTGCCCGTTCTGCCGCGTGATGCTGACCGACGGCGTGACCGCGAAGACCTCGGGCACCGAGCTCGAGAACAAGGTCGAGGTACTCGACGTCGCGCAGCTGATCCTCGACTCCGTCAGGCGCGGCGCCCCCGAGATCAAGCGCGGCGGCCGTTTCCTCGGCGCAGCGTCGCTGGGATTGTCGGCGCCGGTCGCCGAACCAGAGGCCAAGCCGGTCGAGAAGAAGGAACCGGCAGCCGAGCCCGCCAAGGCGGCAGCGGCCACAGCCACCGACACCAAGGAAAAGCCGAAAGTCGGCGGCGGACTGGGCATCGGCGGCGGCGCCAAGAAGCCGGGCGGCGGTGCTCCCAAGCCCGGTGGCGCGGCCAAGAAGCCGGGCGGCGCAGCAAAGCCGACGTCCGACGAGAAGGCGACCGCGCCCGCAGCCGAAGGCGCCAAGGGCCTTTCGATCGGTGGCGGCGCCAAGAGGCCGGGAGCTCCGAAACCCGGTGGCGCAGCCAAGAAGCCGGGTTCGGCGAAGCCGGCAGCCAAGGCCCCCGAAGCCGCGGAGGCGACCGCAGGCACCGAGTCGGCCGAGACCACCGAGACCAAGGCCGCACCCGTCAAGGGGCTGTCGATCGGTGGGGGCGCCAAGAGGCCGGGAGCACCCAAGCCCGGTGGCGCAGCCAAGAAGCCGGGTTCGGCGAAGCCGGCAGCCGAGGCCCCCGAAGCCGCGGAGGCGACCGCCGAGACCGAGTCCGAGGCGACATCGGTCACCGAAGAGCCGGCCACCACCGGCCAGGCCGGCGAGAAGCCGCCGGCCGCTCAGGTCAAGGGCCTGGCCATCGGCGGAGGTGCCAAGCGTCCCGGAGCCAAGCGTCCCGGGGCCCCGAAGCCGGGAGCAGGCAAGCCCGACGAGGATGTCGCACCCGCACCGGTGGCCGACGAGCCGTCGAAGGTGGACGAGCCGGAGGTCAGTGAACCGGCCGCGGAGGGTACTGCGGAGGGCGGGGCATCAGAACCGTCGCCCGCCGTTCCCGTCAAGGGCTTAGCCATCGGCGGCAGCGCTAGGAGGCCGGGCGCGAAGAAGCCAGGTGCGGCGAAGGCCGCTCCCGCCCCGGAGCCCGAAACCCAGCCCGAGCCGACCCCTGAGCCCGAAACCCAGCCTGAGCCGGCTGAGGCACAGGAGACCGCCGAGGCAACCGAAACCGCTGAGGTGACAGAAGCCGCACCAGCAGCCACGGAGAGCACCAACGGCGCAGCTGCCACCAACGGTGACGCACCGGCCGACAGCCGGACGCTGGCCGAATCAGGCCCCTCCAAGGCCAAGGGATTCGGCATCGCAGCAGGCAAGAAGCGTCCTGGTAAACGCTGAACCCGAAAACGATTTGCGAAAGGCTGGCACCATAAGCAGGTGAGCAGACCACACGTGTCGACGGTGTACCGCGACCTCAAACCACTCGAGCAATCGGCGAAGCTCCGCAATGTCGCCTACGAGATCCGCGGACCGGTGACGGCCCACGCCGCTCGCCTGGAGGCGGAGGGGCATCGGATCCTGAAGCTGAACATCGGCAATCCCGCCCAGTTCGGTTTCGAGGCGCCGGACGTGATCATGCGCGACATGATCCACGCGTTGCCGTACTCCCAGGGGTACAGCGAATCCTTGGGGGTGCTGCCGGCTCGTCGCGCGGTGGTCACCCGCTACGAACTGATCCCGGACTTCCCGTACTTCGACGTCGACGACGTGATCTTGGGCAACGGTGTATCCGAGTTGATCACCATGACCATGCAGGCGTTGCTCGACGACGGCGACGAGGTGCTGATCCCCTCCCCCGACTACCCGCTGTGGACCGCGATGACGGCGTTGTCCGGGGGTAAGGCGATCCACTACCTCTGCGACGAGGAAAACGACTGGAACCCCGACATCGCGGACATCGAGTCGAAGATCACCCCGCGCACCAAGGCGCTGCTGGTGATCAACCCGAACAATCCGACCGGCGCGGTCTACAAACGGGAAGTTCTCACGCAGCTGGTCGAATTGGCCCGCAAGCACTCGCTGCTGCTCCTGGCCGACGAGATCTACGACAAGATCCTGTACGACGATGCCGAGCACATCAATCTCGCGTCGCTGGCGCCGGACCTGCTGTGCCTCACGTTCAACGGCCTGTCCAAGGCGTACCGGGTGTGCGGTTACCGGGCCGGGTGGGTGGCCATCACCGGGCCGAAAGACCACGCGAAGGGTTTCATCGACGGCATGAAGATGCTGGCGTCGACCCGCCTGTGTTCAAACGTTCCGGGTCAGCACGCCATCCAGGTCGCGCTCGGCGGGTACCAGAGCATCGAGGATCTTGTCCTGCCCGGCGGTCGGCTCCTGGAACAACGCGACATCACGTGGGAGAAGCTCAACGAGATCCCCGGCGTGAGCTGTGTGAAGCCGATGGGTGCGCTCTACGCGTTCCCACGCCTGGACCCCGAGGTGCACGACATCCACGACGACGAGAAGTTTGTCCTCGACCTCCTGGTCCGCGAGAAAATCCTTGTTGTGCACGGCACCGGATTCAACTGGCCCAACCCCGACCATTTCCGCATCGTCACGCTCCCGTGGTCGCGCGATCTGGGTGACGCGGTGCAGCGAATGGGCAACTTCTTGGCGAGTTACAAGCAGTAGAACCACATAACCGCAGCTCAGCACCTCTTGATTTAAGTGTGACGACTGGTAACGTCTAACTCACTCAATCACTCAAGGGGGAGTTGATGACTGCTATCGACAGCACTCAGAGGGCCGCCGAGCCCGCCTGGCGGTCACGCACCGTGATCCGCAGCGGCGTGGAGCTGGCCGTGTTCGAGCTGGGCGAGCGGTCATCTGACAACCCGACCGTGGTGCTTGTGCACGGATGGCCCGACACCCACCACCTGTGGCACTCGGTGGCGCCGATCCTCGCCGAGCGCTATCACGTGGTTGCCTATGACACCCGCGGCTACGGCGAGAGCGCCAAGCCCGACGGCGACGCCGCCTACCGGCTCCCCGAGTTGGCAGCCGATCTCTTCGCGGTGATCGACGAGGTCAGCCCAGGCGAGGCAGTTCACGTCCTCGCGCACGACTGGGGTTCGGTCCAGACATGGGAAGCCGTGTGCACTCCCGGCGCCGACGACCGGATCGCCTCGTTCATCTCGGTGTCGGGACCGAACCTCGACCACCTCGGCGAATGGTCTCGCGAGCGTTTGCGTCACCCGACCCCGAAGTCCCTGGGACAAGCGCTGTCTCAGGTGCTGTCGTCGAGTTACACGGCTGTGTTCCAGCTCCCGGTGGTACCCAAAGCGCTGTTCGGCGCCGCCATGCACCCCGCGACGTGGCAACGGCTGCTCACCGCCGTCGAGGGCACAGACCCGGCGAACCTCACCTTCGCACCGACTTTCCGTGCCGACGCGGTGTCGGGACTGCGGTACTACCGCGCCAACATCCGTCCGCGACTGGCGAATCCGAACCCACGCAGCACCACGGTTCCGGTGTTCGAGGTGGTGAACACGCGCGACATCGCTCTGCGCAGTGCAATCTTCGCCAATACCCCTCGCTACACGGACAAGCACTGGCGTCGCGACACCGAGACCGGCCACTGGCTGCCCTACACGAACCCCGGATACCTCGCCGAGATCGCCGGTGATTTCATCGAGACGATGCGCGGGGGCGAGGTGTCTCCCGTCATCCAGCGTGCGCGCCGGCGGGGCGAGAACACCTCTGTGTCCGGCAAGCTCGCGGTCATCACCGGCGCGGGTAGCGGAATCGGCAAAGAGACGGCGATTCTGCTCGCCCGCAACGGGGCCGAGGTCATCGTCGCGGACATCAACCTCGACGCGGCCGAGTCGACCGCTGCCGCAATCACTTCCAGCGGAGGCCTGGCCACCGCCTACCGGCTCGACGTGGCCGATCAGGACGCGTTCGCCGCATTCGCCGACGACGTCACCAAGCGCCACGGAGTTGCCGACATCGTGATCAACAACGCCGGTATCGGTTTCGCCGGACACGCCCTCGACGCCACCGACGAACAGATCCGGCGCCTGATCGACATCAACCTGCTCGGGGTCATCACCGGCAGCCGGGTCTTCGGCCGGGCGATGGTGGAACGCGGTCTCGGCGGCCAGATCGTCAACCTGGCCTCGGCAGCTGCATTCACACCACAGCAGGGCCTCGGCAGCTACGCGGCCACCAAGGCCGGGGTGCTGATGTTCAGCGAATCCCTCCGAGCCGAACTGGCCGAACATCACATCGGGGTCTCGGCCATCTGCCCCGGCATCGTCGACACCAACATCGTCGCGGCCACCGAGTTCGCCGGATCCACCGCGGACACGCAACAACAGTTGCGCGACAAGATGAGTGGGATGTACCGCCGCCGCGGCTACACGCCGGACAAGGTGGCGACCGCGATTCTCGGCGCGATCGAGAACAACAAGGCGGTGGTACCGGTGACCCCTGAGGCGCACGCCTGGTACCGCATCTACCGCTTCACACCCGGGCTCTCGCGTCTGATGGCCCGCGCAAAGTTGTTCTGAACAGGAGACCGCGATGACCCACGCTTTTGATCCGGGACCAGTCGAACTGCATGCCCGCAACGTCGAGTTCGAGTGGAAGAACACCCCGCTGCACTGGATCCCGAACCATCCGGTGTCGTCCAATGTGATCAGCATGCTCAATCTGCTGCTGCCAGAGGGTGAACGCTGGTTCGTGCAGACATACAACGAGGCACTGCCCCTGGTGAAGGACGAGGTGCTCGCGGCTGCGATGCGCGGCTTCATCGGGCAGGAGGCGATGCACGCCGAAGCCCACGACCGGGTTCTGTGGGAGTTCCTCGACGAGAACGGTCTCGACCCCCGGCCGTTCCAGCGCCAGATGGAGTGGATCTTCCGAAAGATCCTCGGCCCCTCCGAGAAGGGCACTGCGAAGGCACGGTACAAGCACCTCGTCGAGCGGCTCTGGCTGATCGCCGCCATCGAGCACTACACCGCGGTACTCGGTGACTTCGCCCTGAACAACAAGTGGGACGAGCACGGCGCCGACCCCATGATGGCCGACCTCTTCCGGTGGCACGGCGCCGAAGAGGTCGAACATCGTTGTGTGGCACATGATGTGGCCACATACTTCGGCGACAGCTACCTCAAACGTGGCCGGGCCATGCTGGTCGCCCTGCCGGCGTTGCTCTTTGTCATCCACCGCGGCATCCGCTTCATCGCCCACGGCGACCCGGCAGGCAAGGTGAGCTACCCCCGGTTGTGGCTGGGATGGTTCTCCGGCGCCCGAAACGGGCTGCTGCCCACCCTCCGGTCCATCGTCTTCGCGACCTTCAGTTACTTCCGGCGCGACTTCTCCCCGATGGAGGTGGGGTCGACGGCCCAGGCCGTCGCCTACCTCGCGACGTCACCTGCGGCCCGGACCGCGCACCCATGAATCAGCGCCACCACCCGCACACGACGTCGATGACGGCGCCGCCGCCGCATCTGTACAACCGGTATCAGCACGACCCGGCGATGCGGATCGCGACACTGCTCGGCAAGGTGTGGTTCCCGCTGTGGAGCACTCTCACCAAAACGCCTGTGCCGAAAGAGGTCCACCGCGTCACCACGGTGCGGATCGTCGGCCGCGAGGTGGTGGCCGAGGACGAGAACGTGGTGGCCCTGACCCTCGCCGACCCCGACGGCGGCGAGCTCACACCGTGGTACGCCGGCGCTCACCTCGACCTGCTGCTGCCGTCCGGTCGCATGCGGGAGTACTCGCTGTGTGGTGACCCCGCCGATCGTGACCACTACCGGATCGCCGTGCGGCGGATACCGGACGGTGGTGGCGGATCTGTGGAGGTCCATGACCAGCTCCGGGTTGGCGACCTGCTGCGGATCAAAGGGCCGCGCAACGCCTTTCCCCTTGCGCTGCCCGGTCATGGGTCGCCGGCCCGCAGACTGCGATTCATCGCCGGCGGGATCGGCATCACCCCGATTCTGCCGATGTTGCAGGCCGCCGAGCGGCTGGGCCTGGACTGGTCGATGGTGTACACCGGCCGCAGCGTCGACTCTCTGCCCTTCGTCGACGAACTGGCCCGCTACGGGGACCGGATCACGGTGCGCACCGACGACACCGACGGCATCCCCACCGCGCATGATCTTCTCGGTGGGGACGACGCCGACTCACCGGGGCTTCCCGGAACGTCCGTGTACTGCTGCGGCCCCGTCCCCATGCTGAACTCGATCCGTGCCGCGCTGGCGGGCAGAGCCGACATCGAACTGCACTTCGAGAGGTTCTCTCCGCCACCGGTTCTCGACGGTCGGCCATTCCGGGTGACCCTGGACAGCACCGGCGGTGACGTTGCGGTCGGTGCCACCGAGTCGACACTGGCGGCGGTTCGCCGGGTTCTGCCGTCGGTGCCGTACTCGTGCCAGCAGGGCTTCTGCGGCACCTGCAAGGTCCGGGTGCTCGAAGGCCAGGTCGAACACCGCGACAACATCCTCACCGAACCAGAACGCGACGCCGGTGTGATGCTCACCTGCGTCTCGCGGGCCGAGGGTGACCACCTTCGTCTCGACCTCTGAACCCGAACAGCAACGGAGACATCATCGTGCCCGAACCTCAATTCACCGTCGCCATCGTGGGCGCCGGATTCGGCGGGCTCGCTGCCGGGATCAAGTTGCAAGAGCGCGGAATCGACGACTACGTGATCTTCGACCGCAACGACGATGTCGGCGGCACCTGGCTGGCCAACCAATACCCCGGTGTCGAGGTGGACATCCCGTCGGTCACCTACTCCTACAAGTTCGCACTCAATCCGGATTGGTCCGCGGTGTTCGCGCCGGGATCTGAACTGCTGCAGTACGCCCGCGACATCGCCGAGCGGTTCGGGATTCGCGAGCACATCCGGTTCGGCACCGCGGTGACCGCGGCCGATTTCGACGAGACCACCGATCTGTGGACCGTCACCACCGCATCCGGCGAGACCGTCACCGCCCGGTTCCTGATCAGTTGCCATGGCGCGCTGTCCACCCCGGCCACACCCGCGCTGCCCGGTCTGGAGAACTTCTCGGGGAAGGTTCTGCGATCAGCATCCTGGGACCACGATTACGACCTGACGGGCAAGCGGGTCGCGATCATCGGCACCGGAGCCACCGGTATCCAGATCATCCCCACCATCGCCCCCGACGTCGAGCATTTGACCGTGGTGCAGCGCACGGCCATCTGGGTGTTGCCCAAACCGAACGCGCCGATCCCCGACCGCCTGCGCGGTGTGTACCGGTTCGCACCGAAACTGCAGTTGCTGCCGCGTTTCCTGATCGACTCGACGTTCGAGATCGCCGAGACGCTCGGCGTGGTCTACAACAAGCAGTTGCCCGCCATCACTCGGGGAATGGAGAAGCTCTGCCTGCGTCACCTGCGGGGTCAGGTCAAAGACCCAGAGCTGCGCACCAAGCTCACCCCGCGCTACGGCTACGCCTGCAAACGTCCGTCGTTCTCCAACGACTACTTCCCCACGTTCAACCGCGACAACGTCGACCTGGAGACGTCGCCCATCACCGAGATCACCGGCGGCGGAATTGTTTTCGCAGACGGCCGACGTCTGGAGATCGATGCGCTCATCCTCGCAACCGGCTTCAAGATCTTCGATCTCCCGTACACCATCCGCGGAATCGGCGGCCAGGATCTCGGAGACACCTGGGATTCGGAACGTATGCATGCCTATGAGGGCATCACCGTCCCGGACTTCCCCAACCTGTTCCTGGCGCCGGGACCCTACGGCGTGATCGGGTTCTCGTGGTTCGACACCATCGAACTCTGTGTCACCCACGCGGTGCGGGTTGTCGCCAAAGCCGTCGAGTCCGGCGCGGGCCGGGTGAGCGCAACCGATGAGCAGACCGAAGAGTTCGTCGAGAAGATGCGCAAGAAGGTGCGCAGCACGGTCTTTGCGAGTCCGCGCTGCGCCGGGTCGAACACCTACTACATCAACGCTCAAGGTGATTCGCCCTACCTCCGACCGACCAGCCGGGTGGAGTCGATCCTGTCTCTGCGCAAAGCCCTCAAGGACGGCTACGAGTACTCCACCTGACGCGCATCGTCCTCCACCACCACCGCTGCACCGAGTTGTCTGGTGCGCAGCGTGATCCAGGCGATCGGCGCGGCGAGGCCCGCAGCAACGGCGGCCACCACCACCGAACCGTGCAGCCCGTCGACAAACGCGTCACGGATGACCTCGAGCATCTGCTGACCGCCGGGACCCGGGATGGCCGAGGCAACCTGCACACCGGCCATCACCGATTCCTTGGACGCGGCAAGGGCTTCCGGGGGCAGACCGCTGCCATCGAGCTTGTCACCGATCCCCGATGTGTAGACCGATGACAGCACCGAGCCGAGCACGGCAACCCCGAGGGTGCCGCCGATTTCACGCGTCACGTCGTTGACCGCCGAGCCCGCGCCTGCCTGCTGCGGTGCAAGGGAATTGGTGATGATGTTGGTGGCCGGCCCCTGCACCAGGGCAAGGCCCGCCGCCATCAGGCTCATCGACCAGATGATCAGCCCCCAGTAGGAGGCGTCCTTGCCTGCGAGGAGAACCAACGCGAACCCTGCGGCCATCGTCAATGATCCCAGTGCCGCAACCCGCCCGGGCCCCAGCTTGCGGGCGAACACCATGGCGAGCGGCGAGAATGCGGCCATCACGATCGCGAACGGCAGGGTGCGCAGTCCTGCCTCCAGCGGGCCGTAGGCCTTGACGGCCTGGAAGTACTGGGTGATCAGAAAGATGAACCCGAACAGGCTGAAGAATGCGACCGCGATCAGCCCCGAGGCCACGGCGAACGGCCGATTGTTGAACAGGCGCACATCCAGGATGGGATGGCGCGAGCACAGTTCGATGTACACGAATCCGATCAAAAACGCTGCCGCACCGATGAATCCACCGATGGTCTGCAGCGATCCCCACCCGTGATTCGGCCCCTCGATCAGCGTGTAGACCAGCAGGGTCACGCCCGCGATGGACGTCGCTGCGCCGGCGAGGTCGAACGGACCCGGCTGAGCTTTGCCGCCGCTGGGTACCGCGAGGTAAACACCGACGAGCACTGCTGCGGCGATCGGCAGATTGACCCAGAACACCGACGACCACGAGTAGTGCTCGAGCAGCCAACCTCCGAGCACGGGACCGATGGCCACGGCGATACCGGTGGTGCCGGCCCAGATGCCCACTGCGATGGCCCGCTCCTTGAGATCGGGGAAGATGCCGATCAGGATGGCCAGAGTGGCCGGAAAGACCAGTGAGGCAAACAATCCGAGCCCCGCACGCGTGGCGATGAGCTGTCCGAGCGAGCTCGATTCGGCAGCGAGCACCGACACCGCCGCGAAGCCGAGGATTCCTATGACCAGTACCTTGCGACGGCCGAATCGGTCGGCGAAATGGCCTGCGGTGAGCAGTAGCCCGGCAAAGGTGAGGGTGTAGGCGTCCACCACCCACTGCAGTCCCGAGTTGCTCGCGCCGAGATCCCGACTGATGGTCGGCAGCGCGACGTTGACGATGGTGTTGTCGATCATCACCAGGAGCACGGCGCCACAGAGGGCGACCAGGCCCCACCAGCGATTGCGCGACCGGGCGGCGGTCTTGGGTTCGACCAGCTCTGTCTTTCTCATCGACTCTCTCCTGAAGTAGGATGCTGTTCTAGTGTTGTAGTACATTGTTCTATACAAGAAGAACAGCGTGCTACTGCGATGTCAAGAGGGATCGTGCAAGTGGTGTGAAAGGATTGACGACGTGGCATCGAAATCGCCAAGGACGGCATCGCGGACCCCTGCCGGAGATGTCCGAGGATTGCTCCTCGATGCCGCCCTGCGCGTGCTGGACACCCACGGCGTGCGTGGTCTGACGGTGCGTGCGGTGGCGTCAGAGGCCAAGGTCGCGCCGATGGGCGTCTACAACCACTTCGACGGCAAGGATGGTTTGATCAATGCCCTTGTCACGGAGGGCTTTTCGCAACTTCGAAAGATGATCGGCAGCGTCGTCGACTCCGACGCCGACGTCCGGTTGAACCGCGCCGGTCACACCTATCGCGCCTTCGCACACAAGTCACCGACGCTCTACCGGCTCATGTTCTCGGGCCAGTGCGCGCCCGAAGGCGAAGTCGGAGAAGCAGCCCTCGGTGCGCTCACCGAGATCGTTCGTTACGGACAGGCCGCGGGCACCATCCGGGCCGGGGAGCCGATGGACCTCACGCTGCAGATCTGGTCCTGTGTGCACGGTGCCGTGAGCCTGGAGCTCGATGGAGCCGGGCCTCCCGACACCACCAACCACTGGGAGTTCATCTACACCCAGACCCTCGATCTGATCAGCCGAGGCGTCGCACCCTGACTCAGGGCAGCAGAATCGGAGGCAATCCCGGAATGGGGTTGGGGATCGTGTTCGGCGCAGGCCGTGCCGGTCGCCGTGTTGTCGTCGGCGGCGGAGGCGGCGGGGGTGCGGTGTAGCGCATCACCGGGGCAAGCGCGGCTTCGGTGTTGATCGGCGGCAGGGGCGGCGGGGTCGTGGTCGGGGCCGATGACGCGGTCGGCGACTGCGCGGGGGCAGGCGTTGCCGACACCGCAGTGCTCGTCTCCGGGGTGCGCAGATACCGCTGAGACTGCGGTTGACCGGTATCTTCGCTCCACGGCGCGACCACCAGGGTGGCGCCGCCGACAACAATCAGGCCGGCGATCAGCGCCGCACCGATCAGCACAAGCCGGTTCTGGCGCCGGTTGTCCACGGGCGGTGGCGCCGGTTCGGGTTCCTGCACGAGCTGGGGTTCCGATTCCGGTTCGACGACCGGTGCCGGCCGCGTATGCCGTCCCGGTACCGCCAGGGGTACGTCCGCATGCATCGCCAGGACGGGCAGGTCATGCAGTCCGGTTGTCAATGCCGCTTGCAGACCGGGCCAGATCACGTGGTCGGGCATCAGGACCACGGCCGTGACCGGGGCAGGTGAGCCGGCGGCAATCGATCGTGCCACGCTGACCGCGCGCGCCACCGCGGGAGCCAGGGCGTCGTCGAGGTCGGTCCGGGTCACCCGCAGCATGCCGACGTACTCGTGACCCATCACGAATGTCCCGTCCGAACGGCTGAGCGCCGAGCGGGCCTTGGTCATGAGGTCGAGCAGTTCACGCGCCCACTCGGCGTTCTCGGGCATCGGGGCCTTGCCGGTGCGAACCAGGTAGTCGGCCACCGAACGGTCGAATGCCCTGCCCTGCAGGTCATGGTCGTCGAGCTGCATCAGGCATTGTCCGGTTGCGGAGTCGACCGCGGCACCACGCAGACCGCCGTCGTCGAGATCGATCAGGGCGAAGGCCGGTCCGACCTGGCCGGATGCTGAGTGCAGAAGGTCACGAACCGTGCGCAGAAGCGATGGGTCGAGCCAGATCACTGCTCCCGACCTCCTCGTCGTCGTTCACCATTAGCAGTCGTTCACCAGTAGCAGTCATTCACCAGTAGCAACCGTTCGATGGCCATTCTGCACGGGACTGTCCTGTATGTCTTGTTCAGCCGCCATCGCAGCGACCCGAGTGTCATCAACAATTGTGTCATTTGTCAATGTCACGTTTAGAACTGGCATCGTGCCAGCCGGTTTAGAATCTCGGGGTGACCGAGTACCGGATCGACGACCTCGCACGCGCCGCGGGAACCACCACGCGCAATGTGCGTGGGTATCAGGACCGCGGGCTGCTGCCCCGCCCCACGCGTCGCGGACGGATCGCGATCTACACCGACACCCATCTCGCCCGGCTCAAGGTGATCAACGACCTGCTGCACCGCGGTTTCACGATCCGGCACATCGCCGACTTCCTCCTGGGTGTGCAACGCGGCGACGACCTCGTCGACGTCCTCGGGATCCGGGAGGTGGTCACCGAACCGTGGTCGAAGGCGCGATCGGAGACCATCTCGGCCGAGGCCCTCAAGTCATTGCTCAACTCCCGCAACCCGTCTCACTACAAGAGTCTCGAAGACTTCGGTCTGATCGAGGCCGACGGTGACGACTACGTGTTGCGCGACCGCGAGACCGTATACGCCTTCGGACGGCTCACCAAACTGGGTCTGACGCTGTCGAAGATCCTAGACGTGCACGGCAAGGTCGAGAAGGAGATGGCCGCCGTCGCCTCCACCCTCATTTCAGCCGGCCGCGACGTGGTCGAATCCGAACGCGGTGAGGGCTGGGTTCCCTCGGAGGGTTCCGAAAGCGACTGGGCCGCAGAGTTGATCGGCGAGATGCGCCGCACCGCGACCATCTCAGCTCACAGCGCCCTCGACCGCGCCCTCGATCGCGACCTCGCCCATCAGCTCGACGACTACCTCCGCAAGGCTACGGACTGACCAGTTCTGCAACTCCGGTGGTCGAATTGCCGCCGAGCGCGTAGTACTGCCATCCGGCGGCGATCCACTGGCCGGCGTTCAGGCATCGTCTGCCGTCGACGATGTTGGTCTTTCGCACCACGGGTGCGAGCTCATCGGGTTCCATGTGCACGAACTCGGCCCACTCGGTGAGGACGAGCACGGCGTCGGCGTGCTCGCAGGCCTCGCGGGCGGATGAGGCGTAGGTGAGGGTGGGAAACATCTTGCGAGAGTTGGCGATTGCCTTGGGGTCGAAGACGTTGACGGTCGCGCCCTGCAATTGGAGTTGACCGGCGACGTTCAACGCCGGCGAGTCTCGGACGTCATCGCTCTCGGGCTTGAATGCCGCGCCGAGAACGGCGATGTTGGCGCCGAGAAGGCTTCCGCCACACACTTTGGTGGTCAGTTCCACCATGGCTGTGCGACGGCGCATGTTGATCGAGTCCACTTCGCGCAGGAAGGTCAGCGCCTGGTCGGCACCGAGTTCGCCGGCTCTGGCCATGAATGCCCTGATGTCCTTGGGGAGGCAACCTCCGCCGAAACCCAATCCGGCGTTGAGGAATCGGCGGCCGATGCGGTTGTCGTAGCCGATCGCGTCGGCCAGCATCGAGACGTCGGCCCCACTTGCCTCACACACCTCACTGATGGCGTTGATGAATGAGATCTTGGTTGCGAGAAAGGCGTTCGCCGAGACCTTGACCAATTCGGCGGTCGCCAGGTCGGTGTGCAGGAAAGGGATCTCCTCGGCGAGCAGGTCTGCGTAGAGTTCGCGCACCAGCTTCTCGGCATGGCTCTCAGCATTGGCGCGATCTGTGCCCAGCACGATGCGGTCGGGGTGCAGGGTGTCCTGGATCGCGAAACCCTCGCGTAGGAACTCAGGGTTCCAGGCCACCTCGATGGTTGCCGCCTCATGCGCTCCCGCGGTGGCGCGGCGTTGCAGATCGGCGGCGGTTCCCACGGGCACCGTCGACTTACCGATGATGAGGTGCTCGCCACGCAGTCGCGGGACGAGCTCGTCGAGCATGCTGTGGACGTGCCGGAGGTCGGCGGCGTACTCGCCCTTCTTCTGGGGAGTTCCGACTCCGAGGAAGTGGATGGCGGCGAAGTCTGCCGCTTCGTCATAGTCGGTGGTGAAGCGCAGGCGTCCGTTGTCGAGGTTGCGGCGCAGGACCTCGACGAGTCCGGGTTCGTAGAAGGGCAGGTCACCGGCAACGAGGGTCGCGATCTTCGCCTCGTCGACGTCCACACCGAGGACTTCGTGTCCGAGTTCGGCCATACATGCTGCGTGGGTGGCGCCGAGATAGCCGCAACCAAAAACTGTCACCTTCATACGTTCGGTCATACCCATCTGCGTACGGACTATGTCTGTCTGGCCGGGGTGGTCGAGGTGACGAGTCGGGGTCAGTCGTGCGAAAAGTTGAGGTAGGCCTTCGACGGAGTCGGTCCGCGTTGACCCTGGTATTTCGATCCGACCGAGGCGCTTCCGTAGGGGAACTCTGCCGGGCTGGACAGCTTGATGAGACACAGCTGGCCGATCTTCATGCCCGGCCAGAGGGTGATCGGCAGGTTGGCCACATTCGACAGTTCCAGAGTGATGTGGCCGGTGAAGCCCGGGTCGATGAACCCGGCGGTCGAGTGGGTCAGCAGTCCGAGGCGGCCGAGCGACGACTTTCCCTCGAGGCGGCCCGCGAGGTCGTCGGGCAGGGTGCAGACCTCGAGGGTGGATCCGAGGACGAACTCGCCGGGGTGCAGGACAAACGGCTCCCCTTCTTCACGCTCGACCAGCGTGGTCAGATCGTCCTGGCGTTGGGCGGGGTCGATGTGGGTGTACCGGGTGTTGTTGAACACCCGGAACAGGCCATCGAGCCGGACGTCGATGCTGGAGGGTTGCACCAGCACGGGGTCGAAGGGCTCGATGGCCAGGCGGCCATCAGCGATCTGGGCGCGGATGTCGCGGTCGGAGAGCAGCACACGAAGAGGTTAGCTGCCAGGGTGCGCTCACCAGGTGGTGCCTGCTGGTTCCTGGATCGTCACGTTGATGCGGTTGAAGAAGTTCGTGGTGGCGATCAGCAAGATGATCGCCGACAGTTCCTTCTCGTCGAAGTTGTCGGCAGCTTCGTCCCAGACGGTGTCGGGTATTGCGTGGCCGCGGGAGTCGGCCAGGCGGGTGGCGTACTCGGCGAGATTGAGCGCGGCGCGTTCGGGTTCGGTGAAGAAGGGCGATTCGCGCCAGACGGCCACGGTGGAGATGCGGTCGTCGCTTTCCTCTTCCGCCTTCAGGTTCTTGGCGTGGGCGTGGACGCAGGCGGCGCAGCCGTTGATCTGGCTGACCCGCAGTGCGAGGATTTCGCGGAGTGAGGCCGACAGACCGCCTTGGTCCATTGCTCCGAACAGGTGTGGGATGGCCTTGGTTGCCTGCGGCAGAACGGTGGCGGGGTTGGTCATGCGTGCGGTCATTGAGGACTCCTTCATCGGGGCGGCGATGTTGTGTCACATCGGCCGTGTCGGGCGGTTCATAGCTCTGACACGACGGAGAAGGGGAATGTGACCGATGGAGACAAACGATTTTCTGCTCACCGAGTTCGAGGCGAATCGCGGGCATCTGCGAGCGGTGGCCTATCGGATGCTGGGTTCGCTCAGCGAGGCCGAGGATGCTGTTCAGGAAACCTGGCTGAAGGTGGTCGGCGCCGACACCGATGAGATCTCGAACATCGGGGGCTGGTTCACCACGATCACGTCGCGGGTGTGTTTGAACATGTTGCGGTCGAGGCGGACTCGCCAGGAGGAGCCGCTGGAGATTGCGCACGTGCCCGACCCGATCCTTGCTCCGACTCGATGCGGCCGACGATCCGGAAGGCCAGGCGGTACTGGCCGATTCGGTGAGTGTTGCGTTGTTGGTGGTGTTGGAGACCCTGAGCCCGAGTGAGCGTTTGGCGTTTGTTCTGCATGATCTGTTCGCGATGCCATTCGATGAAGTGGCGCCGATTGTGGGCAAGACGCCGGCGGCGGCCCGCAAGTTGGCCAGTCGTGCGCGTTCTCGGGTGCAGGGGGCGACGCCGCGGTCGCAGGGTCTGGCCGAGCAGCGGCGGGTGGTGGAGGCCTTCACGGCTGCGGCTCGGGGTGGCGACCTGGAGGCGCTGATGGCTGTGCTGAATCCGAACATCGTCATCCGTACCGACGTGGCCGCGGACCGCGCACCTGTTGAGGTGTTGGGCGCCGAGGCTGCGGCCCGGGGCGCGATTACGTTCCAGCGGTTCACCGAGCGCACGCAGATGGTGCGCATGAACGGCGGCATCGGTGTGCTGGCCTTCTCTGGCGACACGGTGTCGTCGATCGCCGCGTTCACGGTGTCCGATGGCCGTGTGGTGGCGATGAATATCGTGGCCGATCCAGAGCGGTTGGCGCAGCTCGATTTCTCGGGCGTCATCTAGCGGACCGCAGCTTTGGTCACGACCCGTTGTCCGCCGCGGGTGCTGAACCAGATCGTCCGGTTGTTGTGCAGGACCACCCGGATGATCCCGCGGGTCTTCATGTCGTGATGCTCCTTGCACAGGCATTCGAGGTTCGCCTCGATGGTCCATCCACCGGCCGACGGGTTGGCATGGTTGAACGGGACGACATGGTCGAGTTCGCACTTGTCAGCGGGCACGGTGCAACCCGGATAGCGGCAGTGCCCGTCGAGGGCGCGAACTATTCGGGCGAGCTTCGATCCGGGTCTGTATCGCAAGGCGCCGGGCGGCGGCGTGCTCCAACCGCCGTGCCCGTCGGGGGTCGGCGGCGCCTTGATTGGCGGTGGTGGGCCAAGGTTTCTCTCTCCCAGAACTATTCGATCTCCGCCGTCGACCGAGTTCATCAAGGCGGCCGTGAGGTCTTCGCTGGTTACCGGCGCATCGCCGGCAGAGTTGATGAGTTCGAGAACGGCGGTGAGCGCGTTCTCCCCGATCGTCACCAGGCCCTTCCACCGCGATCGGCCCGCCAATGACCGCGACTGCTCGCAATCCAGCGGCCCATATCCCATCAGGTAACCGGGGTTCGTCGACAGCCCCAAGACCGTCGGCAGATCCACCACCAGCTCGGTCCATGCGCGTTTGTGTCGATCGGTGGAGGTCGGGGTCGGCGCCGTGTCGGCGGGCTCAGCCGTGTCGGCAGGCGCGGCGGCGTCGGCGATTGCATCGAGCACCGCATCCACCTGCGCCGCACGATCATCGGCTGCAATCTCCTCGAGCTGAGCCTTGGCGCGCACTGCTTCCTCCGCAGTGCAGGCCGTGATCAGACTCGCCATCCCGCCTGCTCGCCGGCGCACCACCACCCGGCGGGCCGGATCCACGAAGTCACCATCGTTGGCCACGTCCGGCTCGAATGGCATCAGATGCCGGTCCAGTTCCTCGGCGAAGACGTAGTCGCCCAAGAGCATTGCGTCTTCGGCGAGTACGCCGTCCAGATCCATCAGGGCGTCCCGATAACCGCGGGAAGCGCGGTGATACAGCGCCTTGAGTTTCTCGATGCTCAGCTCGCCACAGGCAAATGCGTCCGCCAGCGACGGGAGATGGTCGAGCAATCGCTGGCACCGCAGCAGATGGTCGGCCTGCCCGGTGGTGCATCGCCAGGCGACCGCGATCTCGCACGCAGCCGCCCGAGTGCCGTTCTCGTCGTCGTTGCTGGAGACGTACCGGTAGTACTCGAGGTCGTCATCCAGCCGCTGAGCCCACGCCCGATTCACCTCGTGAATCCCAGATCGCATCCGCGACAACAACTCTGACGCCTCAGCGTCCATCGTAGTGGCCCCCGCCCAACTCATGATTCGATCATACGTTCGAGGTCTGACAATCCGTCAGACCGAGCGCTGACCACCACTGCCGGGCATGCCTGTTAACATCGCTCTCGCGGCCAACGCCGCACGCCGATGTAGTTCAATGGCAGAACGGCAGCTTCCCAAGCTGCATACGCGGGTTCGATTCCCGTCATCGGCTCCACCGAGGGGCAAGCGCCCAGTCGCTCTACTTCGCAGTCGCTCTGTCCCGACCCAAGCTCGTCAAAATCACCGGCCCATCGTCGGTCACGGCAATCGTGTGTTCACTGTGAGCGGTGCGCGACCCATCGGCCGAACGAATGGTCCAGCCGTCTTTGTCGTAGACGATCTTGTCGGTGCCCTGCGCCAGCCACGGTTCGAGGGCGAGGGTAAGGCCGGGCTTCAGCTTGAGACCCCGTCCTGCCCGTCCCACATTCGATACATGCGGGTCTTCATGCATGGTGCGCCCGAGGCCGTGCCCACCGAACTCGGTGTTCACGAGATATCCGAAATCTGTTGCCACGCCGCCGATTGCTGCTGAGATGTCGCCCAGACGGTTGCCGGTGACCGCAGCGGCGATACCTGCGGCGAGAGCCGTTTCGGTGGCTTCGATGAGCCGCTCGTCCTCAGGACGCGGAGTACCGACGATCAGGCTCCGCGCCGAATCGGCAACCCACCCGTCGATCGACACCGCGATGTCCATGCTCAGCAGATCGCCATCGCGCAGCACGTAGTCATGCGGTAACCCATGCAGCACAGCATCATTGACCGACAAGCAGATGACGTTGCGGAACGGTCCGCGGCCGAACGACGGCGAGTAGTCCCAGTAGCACGACGTGGCGCCGCGCTCGTCGATCAGGTGACGGGCACGGTGTTCGAGGTCGAGGAGGTTCACCCCCGGGGCAGCGCGCCCGGCGAGGTCGTCGAGCAGTTCGGCGATGAACAACCCTGTGACACGCATCGCCTCGATCTCCCGCGGCGTCTTCAGTTCCAGCACAGATATCCCTTTCACAAACCCAAGTCCGGTATTTAAATACCAGCGTAGCCGTCGACCCGGTATTTTCATACCGCGCCAGGTAGACTCGCCACATGGTTCGTCTCCCGTTGACTCCTGCCCAAGTCGCCACCGGCCAGCGCCTGGGTGCATACCTGCGCCAGGCCAGAGGCGAGCGCACTCTCATCGAAGTCGCCCAAGAGGCGGCCATATCGCCGGAAACACTCCGCAAGATCGAGACCGGCCGGATGCCGACACCGGCGTTCACCACCATCGCCGCACTGGCCCGGGTACTGGCCCTACCCCTCGACGATCTGGCGAACATCTGTCTCGTACGCGAGGACCTTCAGAAAAGCGGCTGAGCACCAACTTCATCCCCGATAGCGCCAACCAAGGGATATATGCCCTCGAGGCACGCCCACGGGGACGATGTTGGTGAAGTCGCGATCGCGGTCACGGAGTAGCCGACAGGACTACAGTTTGTTCCATATCGTGCATCTTGCTCGGTGGCAAGCGGATGGAGCTCAAGCAATGAGCACCGAGAACAACGATGCATACAAGCGGATAGCCGAACTGGCCCGCGACATGAGCGAGCATCTGCCCAACGATTCAGCGACCGCTCTCGGTGAGCTCATCCACAACGCCGTGGACCACATCCCGGGTGCAAGCTATGCCGGGATCACGGTCGTCTCCAGGCAGAACAGAGACGTCGCCACGCCGGCGGCCACCCACGAGGTCCCCCGGACACTCGACGCCCTGCAGCAGAAGCACCGCGAGGGACCTTGCTTCGACGCGGCGGTGGAACACGACAGCTACTACATCAGCAACCTGTACGGCGAGAAACGATGGCCCAGGTTCTGCGCGGACGCCATCGAGCAGACGCCGATCCAATCGATCGCGGCATTCCAACTCTTCACCACGCGAGACGCAGTCGGCGCCCTCAATCTGTACTCGGAGATCCCTGGCGCGTTCGACCAAGATTCACGGGATCTCGGGTACATCTTCGCCGCACACGCCGCGACGGTCTGGGGCGCCTTGCAACGGGGCGAACAGTTCCGCAGCGCATTGGCCAGCCGCGACACCATCGGGCAGGCCAAAGGCATGATCATGGAGCGCTACAGCGTCAACGCGATCCAGGCATTCGACCTGTTACGCAAGCTGTCTCAGGAATCGAACATCCGTCTGTATGACATCGCACGGCAATTGGTCGAGAACGACCATCCATCCGGCGCCCGATGACGAACTCCGGGGGCACAAGGCGGCGCCCCCGCCATATGTTGTGAAACCGGGGGCGCCTGATCAACGACGCCTCCGCGGTGACACCGTTGCCTTGCCTCCGACTACCCAGCGCGATGGATCGATAACCTATTCGGCGATCCGCCGGAACAGGTGCACGCTCTGTGGAACCATCGTGAACATGACTTTGCATCCAGAGATCACAGCTCTCATCGAAGAGGCGGAACGGACGCGGCAGCGTGCGCTCGACCACGGGAGTACCGAACTGGCCGATCAGACACAACGCTTCATCGATGACCTGCGCGAGAAGGGCAACGCCCTGTCCGAGCCCGACGCCGAGGCGAATCAGGTACTCGAGGAAGCCAAGAGCAACCTCGCCCGACTGTCGGACGAGGGAAAGTAGAGCGGCAACGCGCAGTGAGACTCGATGAGTTCCGGCGCATCGTCCAGGCCTCCGACCCCGACGACTGGTACGTGATCAAACACCAGGGCCCGAGCTATCACGATTGGCTCGCCGGGACCGTCTCGAAAGACGGTTACCGCCTCGAAGTCAACACCCACTACGCCACGGCGTCGTACAAGCCCGACATCAGCCTCACGGTGGGCTGGGGCATGAGCCTGGACTTCGAACACCACGGCGAACGCGCGCACGACCGAACATACGAATGGTCGAAGGTGCTGTCGGACAGCCGGGTTCGTCTCGCCTTCGCCGACTTCTTCTGGTGCGGCGCTCTCGTCGACCGGTTCACCTACGTGGTGGCCGATGGTGGCCGGGCCGTGCTGCCATGGGCGGTGGAGATCCAAGGTCTCAAGACCACGCAGTGGGAACACGACACCGCGAAGCTGCTGCATCACCTCGGTGACCACATCGAGGGTTTCGAAGAGTACTTTCGCAAGGTGGGTTTCCAGATCGATGGCACGTAGATGCGCGGTGGGGTGAGCAATCCCCGCGTCGTGGTGATCGGTGCGGGCATGTCCGGACTCGCCATGGGAGTCAAGCTCAAGGCAGCCGGTTTCGACGACTTCACCATCCTGGAAAAGGGCAGCGACGTTGGCGGGGTGTGGTTTTGGAACCGCTATCCAGGGCTGGCGTGCGACGTGCCGTCACTGCTGTATCGCTATTCGTTCCAGAACAAGACCGACTGGCCGAAGGTCTTCTCGGCGCGAGACGACATCCAGCGCTACCACTGCGGAGTCGCAGACACCCACGACCTCTGGCCGCACATCCGCCTGAACACCGAGGTCACCGGCGCCTGCTTCCGTGACGGTCGATGGCATGTCGAGACCGCTGCCGGTGACCGGCTCACCGCCGACTTCGTCGTTGCCGCCACCGGCGTTCTCCATCATCCGAACACACCCGACATCCCAGGTCTCGACGACTTCACCGGCGAGGTGGTGCACACCGCACGGTGGGACCCAGACCTCGAGACCGACAACAAGCGGGTTGCCGTCATCGGCGGCGGGTCCACCGGCGTGCAGATCACCGGTGCGTTGGCCCCGTCCGTCCGATCGCTCGCGGTCTTCCAGCGCACACCTCAGTGGGTGTTGTGGGCGCCCACCACAGTGCGTCAGCCGAGAATCCTGACGGCTCTGTTCAAGCGATATCCATCCGCTGCGCAAGCCTCATTTCGAGCTTCCGTCCGGGCCAGCGCATTGTTCACCGACCTCACCATCCATCCGGGGTTCAAACGCACCGCTGTGCAGACCTATGCGCGGCTCTGCCTCCACCTCATCCGCGACAAGGAACTCCGCGAGCGCCTCCGGCCCGACTTTCAGCCGCTGTGCAAACGCCAAGTGTTGTCCGGCAACTACTTCCGGGCCATCCAGCGTCCCGATGTCGAGGTGATCACCGACAAGATCGACCACGTCGACGCCACCGGAATCGTCACCGTCGACGGCAGGCATCACGATCTCGATGTGATCGTTCTGGCCACCGGATTCCGAGCCCACAACTACATGCGGCCGATGTCGGTCACCGGCCGCGACGGCATCACCATCGATCAAGCCTGGGACTCGGGCCCGCACGCGTTCGCGATGACAAGCATTCCCGGCTTCCCGAACTTCTTCACCATCCTGGGACCCAACAGTCCGGTGGGCAGTATCCACCTGCAGACGGCCGCGGAATTGACGTGCGACCACATCGTGGCGTGGGTCGAAAAGCATGCCCGCGGTGAGATGGCCACCGTCGAGGTGACCACCTCGGCCACCGAACGATTCAACGTCGAGGTGCGCAAGGCGCTGGAACCGACGGTGTGGAACACCGGGTGCCAGAGCTGGTACTTCAAAGAGGACGGCAGTGTCGATCTGTGGCCGTTCGATCTGGCCACCCTCAAGAGTTATCTCGGTACCCCGGACCTGGCGGACTACTCGCTGACCCGTCCCCGCGCCCGATCGCTCACAGAGAGCGACTGAACGCGAGCACGTCGATCGTCTGATCCGCGACGTCCCGGGTCCCTCGGATGAACTGCGCGTTGGTCTCGTCCGGCCCGAGTGCCCACCGCCTCGCGTGCTCCGGAGTCTTCCCGAAATGGATGTGCCGCTTAATGAGTCGTTCCACCCGGACGTCCGCGGGTGTGTCGAGATACCAGATCTCGTCGACGAGTTCGCGAAGACGGCTCCACGGTTCGTCCTTCGCCAGCAGGTAGTTACCCTCGGTGATGATCACCGGCGTATCGCTGGGGATTGCGATGGCCCCGGCGATGGCTTCCTCGATGTCGCGGACGTAGTCGGGCGCGTAGACCACGGACTCCGCTCGTGCCCGCAGGCGCTGCACGAGGTTGACGAATCCGTGTGCGTCGAAGGTGTCGATGGCACCTTTCCGGTCGGCCCGCCCGAGACGCTGCAATTCGTTGTTCGCCAGATGGAAGCCGTCCATCGGCACAGTGACCGCCGCTGCATCCAGCCGGTCGATCAGCGCCTGGGAAACGGTGCTCTTACCGCTGCCCGGCTCCCCGACCACACCGATCATGATCCGTTCACGCCCCTCACGCAGACGCGCCACACGAGCCAGCAGGTCTGCGATGTCGGTGATCACGACGTGTTCCTTCCGATTGATGTGGGTATTCGGCTGCGGTGAAAGCGCCAGGTGCTCAGGAGTTCGTCCCAGACACCCACGACCTGAAGGTACTAGCGGACGCCGCACGCGGCTGTCGCGGATGCCACCTCTATCAGGACGCCGATCAAACCGTGTTCGGTGCCGGATCGGCCCGAGCCCGCATCATGTTCGTCGGCGAGCAACCCGGGGATCAAGAAGACCGGGCCGGCGCACCTTTTGTGGGTCCAGCAGGCAAGTTGCTCGACAAGGCGCTGGCCGCAGCGCACATCGACCGGACGACCACCTACGTCACCAACGCGGTGAAGCACTTCAAGTTCACCCGCGCCGACGGCGGCAAACGCCGGATCCACAAGAAGCCGGGACGAACCGAGATCGTCGCCTGCACACCGTGGCTCACGGCCGAGATCGAGACCGTGCGGCCCGAGGTACTGGTCTGCCTCGGTGCCACGGCCGCCCAAACGTTGCTGGGCACCAGCTTTCGGCTCACCGAGCACCGCGGCAAGGTGTTCGATCTGGGTACCGACGGTGCACTCCCGGGTATCACCGCGACGACGCGAGTTGTCGCCACCATTCACCCGTCCGCGCTGTTGCGGGGGCCATCCGAGGACCGCGCACAAGGTTTTGATGCGCTGGTCGCAGACCTGAGGGTGGCCGCCGAGCTGATCTGACGGCTCGGGCAAATCGTTGCGGAAGCGAGACGCGACATCGGGTGGACGTGTGGAACAGTGAGTCTTCGTGACCACATCAGTCACTTACGTCACTTCAGTTACACGCGAGGAGCAGTCATGCCCACCCTTCGCTCGACAACGATCGGGTCGATCGTGGTGGCGCTCACCGCGGCCGCGACAGTGGCGCTGGCTTCGCCGGCAACTGCGGCACCGTGCGGGAACCAAGGTGGGAACGGTTCTAGCCTGATCCCGGGGATCGGTGACTTCGGCAGCAGTAGCGGAACGGGGAACGTCGACGCCGGGCCGCAGGGACCGCTCCCGACCGTCGTCGGTGGCAACACGCAGTCCGTCTCCTGGGTCACCGGCCCTCGCAGCGACAACCGCACCCTCGACCGCTTCGGCATCTCCGGCACCGACCTCGGGATCAGCTGGGACAACGGGTCAGGACAGACGCTGATGGCCTTCGGTGACACCTTCGGCAATTGCGGCGCCGCAGGTCAGGAATGGCGGCACAACGTGCTCCTGCGTTCGGACGATGTCAACCTCGCCGACGGGATCTCGGTCCCGGACCCCGCACCCGGCAACCGGCGGTCGGGTTCGGTTGTCACCGCCGAACGCCCGCGGTTCTCGCAGCAGATCATCGATGCCCTTGACCTGCCCGCCGTGGAGATCACGACCATCCCGACCGCTGCGATCTCGGTCGGGGACACGCAGTACATCAACTACATGTCCGTCCGGGCGTGGGGAAACCCCGGTCGCTGGGACACCAACTACTCGGCGATCGCGGTCTCGCGGGACAACGGCCAGACCTGGACTCCCGAACTCGGGACCGTAAGGGTGAACTCCGGGGTCACCATCGAGGGTGTCGAACAACTCCACGCAGACAACAGCAAGTTCCAGATGGGCGCCTACCTGCGCGGCAACGACGGTTTCATCTACCAGTACGGAACTCCCAACGGCCGCTACGGAGCTGTGTACCTGGCCCGGGTGAAGGCCGCCGACATCCTCGACCTGACGAAGTACGAGTACTACTCCAACAATCCGGCCGATCACTGGCCGGACACGATGGGTGATCTGAAGGCGATCGCTCCCGCACCCGTCAGCGAGATGTCGGTGGCATGGAACGAACACCTGAAGAAGTACGTGATGCTGCACGGCATCGAATCGCAGGGGCGACTGGTGCTTCGAACCGCTGATCGACCCGAAGGACCCTGGAGCGACGCGAGGACCCTTCTCAACCTCGCGCAGACCACAGGTGG
Source organism: Williamsia sp. R60 (assembly GCF_054063855.1). NCBI lineage: Bacteria > Bacillati > Actinomycetota > Actinomycetes > Mycobacteriales > Nocardiaceae > Williamsia > Williamsia sp. R60. The sequence continues at coordinate 80,343 of NZ_JBSSGR010000001.1, read as the reverse complement.
CATCTACGCGCCGTACATCCACCCGGCGTCCAATGGCCGGTACCTCTACTTCACGGCCTCACGCTGGTCGGACTACAACGTGATGCTGCTCAGAACCGATCTCGACCGACTCTGAGGTCCACTCAGCGGCGGTTCGCGCGGACGGGCAGCGAACCGTCTCGGCGTAGCGAGAAGAAATAGGGCTTGGCCGAGCCACGCAGGTCCATCAGCCCGAGCACCGTGTCGTCGGAGACGCGACGGAAGATGTCGTTGATCGGCTGCGCGTCATAGACCATCGTCGCGGTGTCGACACCGCGGTACTGCGTGGTCCGCAACCTGGCCTTCGGTTTCTTGGTCTGCAACAACGGGCGTGCGGCGTTCACCAGTCCGCCGAGTGAGCAGTTCTCCAGCGACGGCAACGGAGCGTTGAGCAACACGCCAACCGGGAGACGCTTGGGGTCCAGCGCCCACAGAGCCCTGCCGTCCACGGTCGGGAACAACAACGGGTGCACGGTCTCCCCGTCGACGAACTGCTTGCCCCACCAGCCACTGGCGACGAGCATGCCGTCCATCGGGTGACCGGTCTGCACTTCCGCCCCGCGCCAGGTGCCGATCATGAAATCTGTCTCGACGGGCTCGGCCGCGTCGAACACCGCGAGGGCCTCCTCGGTTGTCGCGCGCTCGTCCCTGATCATCTGCTCCGCTACCGACATGGACCTCAAGGTAGCGAATCGGAGAGTAATTCGTGCCGGCAGTGGGAACAACTGACATCAATAGCCTGGAAGTACTGCCGTTGGTTCGTCACGATCGAGAGGCCCCCGATGGAATTGATCCTGCTGATCGCGGTGATCGTTGTGGTGATCGGCATCGTCGTGCTTGCCCGCAACCAGGGCTCGACTCGTCGTCGCGCCGACGAAACCATTCTCGCCGACGCGAAAGCCGATGCGAGACAAGCGATCGAGCGGCTCGGCGGCCAGGTCTTCAACCTCGTGGGGTCCAATGAACCGGCCAAGTCCGCCCTTGCCGACGCGTCCGAACGTTTCAACGCGGCCGGGTCCCAGATCGAGCAGGCGGCCACCCCCAGACAAGCCGAGCTCGCCAAACAGACTGCGCTGGAAGGCCTTTACTACGTACGAGCCGCCCGGATCGCGATGAACATGGACCCGGGACCCGATATCGGCACGCTGGTGGGCCAGAAGAGTTCGGGTGAAGTCAGCGAGAAGCGGGAGATCGAGTACGAAGGCCGCCGGGTTGCCGCGTCACCCCAGCCGTCGGACCAGACACCGAACTACTTCCCCGGCGGACGCGTCGCCGGCCGACCCGTCCCCGCCGGCTGGTACTCCGAACCGTGGTGGAAGCCGGCCCTGGTCGCCGGCGCCTGGGGCCTGGGATCAGTGCTGCTGTTCAATGCCATGTTCAGCGGCATGGCCGGCGTCGGATACGACGCCCAGGCCTTCGAGGGCGGTTATGGCGACGGGTATCAGGACGGTCTCGACGCAGGTGACGGCGGTACCGACCCCGGCGACCCAGGCGACTCCGGCGATGCGGGTACCGACTACAGCGCGTCCGGGGACGACTTCGGCGGTGACAACTTCGGCGGCGGCGACTACGGCAACAGCGACTTCGGGGGCGGCGACTTCGGCGGCGGGGACTTCGGCGGCTTCTGACCGACCGCGGTTCGACAAGTACGTCCGCCCGATCGTATGGCGAGGATCACAAACTTCGATTTGCTAACGGCTTACCTGCGAAGACCCGGGCTCACGCCCCGGCGTCACGGCCAATTGGTCACGGATCGATAACGGTTAACGCCGTGTTTCGGGTACCGTCGGCGCGGTCGTAAAAGGCCTAGACAAAGGCCATATCAGGAGGTCCCCGATTGGGTAAGCATTCAGCGCCGAAGAGAAAGTCGCGTTCACCTTTCGCTCTGGCAGCTCTCGTACCCATCGGATTGGTCACCGCAGCAGCAACCGCCGAGGCCGATCACCAGCTGACCGACACCACCAAGCAGGTGGCCGACACCCGTCAGGCCCCGCAGTCGTCGACGCCGGCTCCCGCTCCCGCTCCGGTGGTCGAGCCGGTTGCCCAAGTTGCCGCGCCTGCGCCCGCACCGGCACCGGCCCCCGAGGTCGTGCCCGCAAGCGTCACCAGTGGTCAGATCCCCCGGGTCAACTACGAGGCCTATTTTGCAGCCGGGTCGAAGCTGGCGCAGGAACTACCGGGTTGCGGTATCTCCTGGCAGCTGATCGCCGGAATCGGACGGGTCGAGTCGACCCACGCGAACAACGGCAAGGTCGGCGACGACGGCGAGCTCCTCGCGCCCATCCTCGGCCCGGTACTCGACGGCAGCCTGGCCGGGAACAACGTCATCCACGACACCGATGGCGGTCAACTCGACGGCGACCCCAACTACGACCGCGCGGTCGGGCCGATGCAGTTCCTTCCCGAGACCTGGAAAAGGTACGCAGCGGACGGCAACGGCGACGGCGTGATCGATCCCCAGAACCTGTTCGATGCCGCCCTGACCACCGGCCGTTACCTGTGCGACGGCGGACTCGATCTCCGTGATCCCGAGCAGCAGGTCGCCGCAGTGCTCAGGTACAACAACTCGATGGAATACGTGTCCGACGTGCGGGGCTGGGCAGCGGGCTACTGAGCCTGGGCCGGGGTCTGGGCCGCTCGCGGCAGTGTCAACAGCGTCACCACGCTGACCACGACGAGCAGGATCGCACCCACGATGAGGAACGTCGCGATCGCGGCGCCCGGCAGGAACAGCACGATGATCCCTGCGACCACCGAGAACACACCTGACCCGATCAGGAACCACTTCGGCGCGTAGTGCGCACCCGCCAGACCGGCCGCAATTTCCTGCGCTCCCTGGAAGATCCAGCCCACACCGATCACGATGGCCAGCAGCACCAGCGACTCACCGGGGTTGAACAGGCAGATGATGCCCGCAATCAGGACGATCGCGCCCATGATGCCGAAGAACACCCGCATCGAGGTCGGCAGCAGCTTGGCCGAAAACGCCACGGTCAGCCGGTACACGCCGGTGAAGATGAGCGTGATCCCGAACAGCAGGGCGACAACCAGCAACGTCGGTTCCGGCCACACCAGCGCCACGATCCCGACGATGATGCCGATGATTGCGCTCGCAATCAGCCCCGCCCGCACGGCGTTGCGGAGTTGATCGGGAAAGGACTGAGGGACAAAGGCGTTGGTGCGGGGCGACGTGGGGCCCGTGGCGTTGGTCATGGGGAGAACTTACAACTCCGGCGCGTCCCGGCGCAGGTGTCCGCATCCACATGCGAAACAACGCAGACTTTCTCCGCCGATTCAGCCCATCGAGCGCGCAAACGCGTCGATCTGTTCCTTGGCCTCCGAGAGACTGACCCCGGTCCGCTGATGCCAGAGCTTCAGAGCCAGTGGCATCTTCCCCGCCTTGATTGCATCGGCGATCTCAGGGGGAATGTTCTCGGCGGTCGGAGCCGCTGGTGCCGGCGGCCCGTCCAGGCCCAGCCTGCGGTATAGGTCGTCGATCAGTTCACCCTGTCGCTGCACCTGCCGCCTGAGGTCGGCAATGTCCTGCGCGTCGCTACTCATGACAGCGGACGCTAACAGTGGCCCAGCTAGGTGTCCACGGAAAACCACGGACACGCGTAGTAAGTGAAGATGATTGGATGACGGCCAATCGATCGGCGCGCATACCTGGCGTCGACATCGCGCGGGCGCTGGCGGTACTGGGCATGTTCGCAGCGCACATCCTCGACCTCGGCGATCTGCGGTGGACGCAACCGGAGACGTGGGGTTCGGTGGTCAACGGCCACTCGGCCGTCACCTTCGCGGTGTTGGCCGGGGTCTCGATCGCCCTGGTGACCGGCGGCACCGCCCCTCTCGGCGCCGAACAGCTTGTGGTCGCGCGCCATCAGCTCCTGGTTCGGGCGTGTTGCATCTTCTTGCTGGGCGGATTGCTCCAGATGCTGGGCACCCCCGTCCTGATCATCCTGGTGATGTACAGCTTCCTGTTTGTCGTCTCGCTGCCGTTGCTGCGGGTCTCGCCGCCCACGCTGTTCGTCGCGGCCGGTGTGGTGGCAGTGGTCATGCCGTTTCTGGTGCCGCTCATCCACGCCGCACTCGGGGCGTGGGGGTCTCCGTTCAACGCGTTGACCGACATCCTCATCAGCGGCGGATACCCGGGGCTGATCTGGGCGGCCTATCTGCTTCTGGGACTGGGCATCGGACGGTTGGACCTCCGGTCGCCGATGGTCGCCCGGCGACTTGCCGGCTTCGGTGCCGGCATCGCCGTGGCCTCCTATCTGCTTTCCGCAGCGTTGTCGGGTTTCGACGACGGAACACACCAAACGCCGTCCCAGTTCTACGCACCCTCAGAGAACCCGGGTGGAGGCTTCCTGTGGGAATGGGCCGACCTGCAGGCGATGCTGGGCGCCGAACCACATTCGGGCACCCCGTTCGACGTGTTCGGTTCGGCGGGGATCAGCATGCTGGTCATCGGGCTGTGCCTGTTGCTCTGCCGACGGCCCGGACGGTTCAGTTTCCCGCTGCGCGCCACCGGGTCCATGGTGCTCACCGTGTACAGCGCGCACATCGTGGGCATCTTCGTCCTGTGCCAGTTCTCCGAGCGCGGTCGCGGCGGCGTGTACCCATGGCAGGGGTTGCTCACCTGGATCGTCTTCGTACTGGTCGCGGTCGCATTCTCGACCGTATGGATTGCCCGGTACGGTCGCGGTCCGGTGGAAGGTCTCATCTCATCGATCGCCCGGCGGAGCTCGGGTAGTCGCCGAGTACCAGCGCGATCCGGGGTCTGATCGGTACAGTCGAGTCATTGCACTGCCGCCTCCACCACCGCCTCTCACAAGGACCACCGATGCCAGTTCGGCAAGACAGCCTCACCCAGATCGACGGTGGCACTTATGCTTTCATGCATCTCCCCGGCGGCTGGGGCCAGACCAACACGGGCCTGGTGGTGGGCGACGATGCGTCGATGGTGATCGACACGGTCTGGGACACCGCACGCGCGGAGTCGATCGCGCAGGCCTGGCCGGATCTGGTCGGATCGGCGGCCATCACAGAGGCAGTCAACACCCATTCCGACGGTGACCACTGGTGGGGAAACGACACGTTGCCGGCGTCGGCGCGCATCACCACCTCGGCGTCGGCTCTACACGCCATGAAGGAAGACACCCCACCCGCGGCGGTGGCGCGATTCTCGAAGCTCGGGTCGGTGGCGTCGGCGCTGCCCGGGCCGGCCGGAGCACTGGGTTCCTACTTAAGCCGGGTCACCGGAGGAGCATCGCTTCCCACCCGGGTACCCCGGCTCCCGGATCACACATTCACCGACACCGACACCATCACCGTCGGGGGACGCACCGTGTTGCTGCGGGATCTGGGTCCCGCCCACACGCCCGGTGACGTCATCGCACATGTGCCCGATTCAGGGGTGGTGTTCACGGGCGACCTGCTGTTCATCGGGGCCACACCGGTGATTTGGCATGGCCCACTGAGCAATTGGCAAGACGCCCTCGACCATCTGCTCGGTCTGGACGCGGCGACGTACGTTCCCGGCCACGGCCCCATCTGCGGGCGTACCGAGATCGAGCTGCTCCGCGACTACTGGTCGTGGCTCGATCGAGAGGGGCGTGCTCAGTTCGACGCGGGCCGGTCCCCCATCCAGGCCGCGCGAATACTCTTGACCAGCAGCGACTTTCGGCCGTATGCGCACTGGGACTCCCCGGAGCGCATCGTCCCGAACCTGAGCACCCTCTACCGGCTGTGGAAGGGCGAGGCACCAGCTCCACCCACCTTCGGGCGCCGCGCCCACGCCTTCGCGGATGCCGGGAAATTGTTACGCGAACGCAGCCGATGAAGATCCGCCGCCTCACCGACCCCGCATCGCTTGCCATCTTGCATGAGCCCACCGAGACGTGGATCAGCCTGCGGGCCGCGCTCGATTCCCGCGGCCGACTCGACGAGCTGTCCCACCTGCCCGCAAATCTGCTCGCCCTGCTCGCCACCGGCGAACGGTCTCGGGCCACCGTCATCGACATCGTCGACCGTGCCGCACGTAAGGGGGTCGGCGTGGCCGTCGACCCAGCGCCGTCGATCCCGTATTACCCGAGTTCGCTGCGATGTTTCCTCGGCTGGGAGGAACACTGGACCAAGGCCGCCCACGGCTTGGTGCAACGCAACCTGCCCGCGACCCGCCCTCTGATCCGCGGCTATGAACGGTTGACACACAGGGTGTTTCCGCCGCTGCGACCCAATTCCGCTTTCTACGACCATCCCGTCTACTACACCGGCAATCACCTCACGGTGATCGGTGATGGTGAACCGATGCCGTGGCCGGCATACAGCAGCGAGCTCGACTTCGAGCTGGAGTTCGGCATGATCATCGCCCACCCGGTGCGCGACGCCACCCCGGAAAAGGCTGCGGCAGCCATCGGGGGGTTCGTGGTGTTCAACGACTTCAGTGCGCGTGACGTGCAGTGGGACGAGCAACGTCGCGGCGTCTTCGGACCCGTGGTGAAGACCAAGACATTCGGTAGTTCCATCGGGTCCGTGGTGGTCACGGCCGATGAGGTGCTGTCCGAGATCGACCAACTCGAGGCGACCGTTTCGGTGAACGGCGAGGTGTGGTCGTCCACCAGTACCCACGGATTGCGTTACAGCCCAGGCGAAGTGATCGCCTACGCGAGTCAGTCAGAGAATCTGCACTCGGGTGAGCTGATCACGTCTGGCACCCTGCCGATGGGGTGCGGCCTGGAATTGGACCGCTGGATCGCGCCGGGCGACGAGGTCACCCTCACCATCGACCGCATCGGTTCGGTGACCAACACGGTGTCAGAGCCCGCCTGAGCTCACTCCGGTAGCCAGTGCCTGCCGTGCGCCGGTGGCTGTTCGGCCGGCCGTTCGATCGGCCGCGCAAGCGTCTCCTTCTCCTGACGCGCCCCCGGTGTCGAGAGCAGCACGGCGACCGCCGTGGTCAGCGGAACAGACAACGCAATCGCGATCCCGCCGACGAACGAGCGCGCCAGTTCCACGGCCACCATGTCGGTGGTGATGAGCGTCGAGAACGACTGCCCCGACACCGAGAACAACAGCAGCAGCGGCAAAGTGCTACCCGCATAGGCGAATACGATGGTGTACACCGTGCTGGCGATGTGATCGCGGCCCACCCGCATCGCAGCCTTGAACGTGTGCAGGGGCCCGGTCTGGTCCACTGCCGACAGCTCGAACACCGCGGAAGCCTGGGTGATCGTGACATCGTTGAGCACGCCGAGCGCACCGATGATGAATCCTGCGAGTAGCAGACCGTTCAGCGAGATGGCGTTGTTGTAGATCTGCAGATTGGTGGTCTGTTCCTGAGACAGGCCGGAGATGTGCATGGTCTCGATGGACAGCCAGGACAAGAACGCCGCCACCATGAGCGACGCGAGGGTGCCCAGCAATGCCGCACTGGTGCGCAGACTCACCCCGTGCGCCAGATAGATCACCACGAAGAGGATGGCCGCCGACGAGACGATGGCCACCGCCACCGGCGATTCCCCGTCCAGCATGGCCGGCAGGGTGAACCCGAACAGCACCACGAATGCGAACACCAGGCCGATGACCGACCGAAGGCCGCGCCATGCCGCGACCGCAACGATGGCCAGGACGAACACCGCCGCCCACACCCATATCGACGTGGACCGGGCGAAGTCGAAGAACGAGTAGTTCTCCGAACCGTCCACACTGGCCGCTCGAGACAGCTTGATCGAGTCGCCGACAGCAAGGTCGGGCTGGCCGGGTTGGGGCTTGCCCAGCTGGGCGTCACTGAGGTCGTCGCTACCGGAGTCCTGTTGCAGTCCGGCCTGCACCCGGTTGGTCGGGACCTCGATCAGCGTGTTGGCACCTTTGTTGGGCCCGGACGTCAGTTCCACCGTGTTCTGGATGCACGGGCCGTCTTTGACGGTCGTCACCGTCGCGGCACCCGCAAAAACCTGACCCGCCTGTGAGTTCAGGCAGTCAGCCATCGCCTGTGAGACCACCTGCCCGGTCTCGATCTCCACCGAGCCGCCGCCCGACGACTGGAATTGCACCGGTATGTCGTGGTCGCGGTCGCTCGGCCAGAGCATCACCAGACCCGCGACGACTGCGATCGCACACGCCGTCAACAACCCCACCACGAGTTTGGCGACCGCCGGATGCAGGTCGACGGCCGCGAGACCGTGGTGATGGTGCCGATGGGAATCGCCGGGGTCTTGTGGCTGCGTCACCCGGTCACCTTAGGCGGAAACCAGCGCTGGGCCCTACGAGGTGCGGTGTGCCCGGATCCCCGTTTCGCCCCGTCTTGCCCGTTTCCGCCCAGCACAGCCGGTTCGGACGGCAAACTGAATGGGTGCTCGACGAGATGCAGCGTGAGGCCACCGAACTGTTCCAGGCAGGCGAGTACACCCATGCGCTCGCGGAGTTCTCGGTACTGCGTGAGATCCGCGCGCGGCGCGAAGGTCCCTACTCGCTGATGTGCCTGTCCAACCTGCATGATGTCATCCGCTGTCTGGTGCATCTGGGCAAGTGGGAGGCGTGCGAACCGCTGTGCCGGGACCTGCTCGCCAAATACATGTTCACCCACGGCCCCGCCGACCCCGACACCGTCGACGTTGTCGGGCACATGGCCACCACATTGTCCGGCCTCGGTCGGCACACCGAAGCCGCCGAGCTGTACGGCCGCACCGCGGACGCCCTCGCTGCTGCAGGTCAGCACCGGAAAGCTCTCGGTATGCGCGACGCAGCCGCAGCCGCCTTGGCAGGCGCCCCCACCGCCCGGCCCTGATCGCACGGCTGACCAAGATCACACTTCGCATCCCTGGTCTGTCCGCACGCCGACTGCTTAGATACAAGTTGTGTCCATGAATCTATCGGCCGCCGAGCGCGCCTACCGCGACGTCAAGGGCCGGATTCTCTCCGGTTCGCTGGCCGGTGGCGAACTCATCAGCGAGGGCGAGGTCGCCGCAGCCCTGGGCATCTCGCGGACACCGGTTCGAGAGGCCTTCCTGCGGCTCGAGACCCAGGGGTGGATGCGGCTCTACCCCAAACGAGGGGCATTGATCGTGCCGGTCCCTGCAGACGAGGCAGAACACGTGATCGGGGCGCGCCACGCGGTCGAGACCGCCGCGGTCCGGGCGTTGGCGCACACCGATCGGAGCGCGATCGTCGAGTCGCTTCGCCAGAGAATCGCCCGGCTCGAGAGCCTCGCCGAGGCAGCCGAGGTGGACCAGTTCACCATCGAGGACGCCGGTTTCCACCGCTTGTTCGTGCAGGCCGCGAACAATCCGCTGCTGTCCGGCTTCTACGACACCCTGCACGATCGCCAACTCCGGATGACCAGCACGTCGGTGTTGCGCGACAAGGCCCAGATGGAGCGAATCATCAAGCATCACAACGAACTGACCGATCTGATCGAGGCGGGTGACACCGACGGGTTCGCCGCCTCGCTGGCAGCACACCTGGCGGCAGTGCACGATCTGCGCAGGCCTCCGGCATGAGGAATTGGCGCGGCGTGAGCGCCGCGATGTTCGCCATCGCCTGGGGCGGAAACGAGTTCACTCCCCTGCTCGTGTTCTACAAGAGCGAGTACGAGCTGTCCGGTCCCACCGTCGATGTGTTGCTGTTCGCCTACGTCCTCGGGATGATCCCGGCGCTCCTGATCGGTGGGCCATTGTCAGATCGGTTCGGACGCCGGCCGATCATGCGCCCCGCCGCGCTCATCGCCGCAGCCGGATCGCTGGTGCTGGCCGCCGCAGCCGACCAGGTCGCCCTCCTCGCCGTGGGCCGCATTCTGTGTGGCATCGCGATCGGCCTGGCGATGGCGGTGGGGACGAGCTGGATCAAGGAACTGTCCGTCGACAACGGCGCCAAGCGGGCCGCGATGAGCTTGACCGCGGGGTTCGGCGTCGGCGCCGGGCTGGCGGGAGTACTGGCGGAGTGGGGGCCCTGGCCTCACGTGCTGTCCTATGTCCTCAACGCCGGCGTGTGCCTGCTCGGCGCGGCGTGGGTGTGGAATGTTCCCGAAACCCGTCAGCGAGCCACCGCACCGACCCGCCTACGGGATGATCTGAAGATTCCTTCGCTGGGCCATCGCCGGTTCCTGTACGTCGTTGTCCCTGTGGCGCCGTGGGTCTTCGGCGCAGCAATCGGATGCCAGGCCATCCTGCCCACCCTGATGGCACCGAAGGTCGGCGGCGCCCCCATGGCGTTCGCAGCGCTGATCTCCGTGGTGACACTCAGCTGCGGGTTCGGCATCCAGGCCCTCGCCCGCCGCATCGACCGTCCCGACTCGGCGCGGGCCAGTCAGGTGGCTTTGCTCCTGCTCGTGGCAGGCATGGCGTTGGCAGCGCTCGCCTCCTCGATCCTGACCATCTGGGCGGTGCTGGTCGCCGCTGTTGTGCTCGGCGCCGGTTACGGGATCGCCCTCGTCGCGGGACTGTCCGAGGTGCAGCGGATCGCGCAGCCGGGCGATCTTGCCGGCCTGACAGCGGTGTACTACGCCCTCACCTATCTCGGGTTCGCGGTCCCGGCCACGCTGGCATATCTGCACGACTACATCCCCGGGGTCACCTATCCCTGGATGTTCGGGTTCGGTGCCGTCGCTGCCGCAGCCACACTCGCGATGATCAGTCGTCGGTCGCGCCGCGACCTGCCGTCCGCGTCGTCCGCACCCGCCCCGCTCGCATCAGCCCAGCTCTGACACTATCGATCTCGTGCCCGAACCTCGTAGTTTTTTTGTTCCCGGTGACGACGACAGCACGCTGATCCCCACCAAGTGGTCCGGCAGTGCCTGGGGCCCGGATCAGCTGAACGGTCCGGCCGTCTGTGCTGTGGCGGCCCGCGCCATCGAGCGTGAGTTCGCCGATCCGGACTTCGTGCCCGCCCGGATCACGATCGACCTGTTCAAGGCGGCCCGGAACCGGCCCACGGTGGTCACCACGGCGCTGGTCCGCTCGGGCCGACGCATCATCGTCGCCGACGCCGAGGTCCGGCAGGACGACGTCACCGTTGCACGTGCCACGGCTGTGTTCCTGCGGCGTTCGGCGCCGCCCCCCGGCGCCGAATGGCAACCGTCGGGCACCTTCAGCCCGCCGACCGACGAGGCGGAGGACATCACGCTACGACACCCGTGGCTGCAGTCAGGCGACGCCGACTGGACGCGGGATATCGGTAGCCACCAGAACGCCTCGCGCAAACGAGCGTGGAGCACCGCGATGCCGGTGCTGCCGAACGAACCCGCCTCACCGTTTGTCCACGCGGTGCAGTCCGCGGAGTCGACCAGTCTTGTCACCAACCTGGGCACCGACGGAATCGGCTACATCAACTGCGACCTCACCATGGCGTTGTCGCGCATGCCCGAGGGTGCCGAGCTCGGCATCGAGGCGGACAGCCACATCACCGCCGACGGGATCTCGGTGGGAACCGCCACCCTGTACGACCGGAAGGGTCCGTACGGGACCGGGATTGTGACCGCGGTCAGCAACCCGGCTGCGCAGATCGACTTCTCCAGCAAGTCTCGCTTGGTATAAACCATGTCCTGGGGCGCACTGGGAAAGGGCTGATCATGGACGCGACGACGCTGCCGAACGGGACCGTGCTGGGCGTCACCAAGGTCGGAGAAGGACCGGTTGCGCTACTCAACGGCGGCCTGGGGATGCCGTCGATGGTGTGGGACATCTGCGGCCTCGCCCCGGCCCTCGCGGACGCCGGATTCACCGTGATCAGTTACAACGCGCGCGGCCTGGCTCCGTCCTCGGCGCCGCCTTCGCCTTACTCGGTGGCCGACCTCGCCGACGACGCCGCGGCACTGCTCGAACATTTCGACGTTGACGACGCACTCGTCGTCGGATACTCGATGGGCTGCTACACAACTCAGGCCATGCTGCGCAGCCGTCCCGAATTGGTCAAGGCTGCAGTCCTTTTCGCCGGGCTACAGCCCAGCCCGATCGGTGCACTCGTCGGCGAGATGGAGCTGAGCCTCATCGAGCAGATCGGCGAGATACCCCGAGCAGTACTGGTTTTCGAGCAACTGATGACCACGTTGCACACCACGTTGCTGCAGGACCCGGCCACCGTGTCTGGCTGGCGGGACATGCTCAGCGGTTCCGATGGAGGCTGGGCGAGCCCGGACGGCTTCACCGGCCAGCTGACCGCGTCCTACGAGTGGATCAAGTCCGGCGAGCCGCTGCCCGAGCACCTGGCCGCCATCGATGTGCCGACCCTGGTGTTGGCGTTCGAACACGACCTGTTCTTCCCGCCCGAGCTGTCCCGAGCCACTGCGGCCCGCATCCCCGGTTCGGCGTTCGTCCAGATCGACGGCGCGGGCCACGGCGGGTTGTTCACCGGCCCCGGCGACAGCGTCGAGCTAATCGTCGAGTTCTGCCGTCAGCACGCAGGCTGACGGCCCGATCAGATCTGCTCGCCGTCCCATTCGTGGTCGTGCATGAAACCTTCCGCCAAACCCACGCGATACTTGAGTGAGTTCGTGAGGATATTGCTCAAGGCGAAGGGGATGCCCAGAAAAGGACCGATGTCGTCGCGTCGGGTGATGATCTCGTCGGTATGGCGGAAATCCCGAGCGAACCCGCGCAGCGTGTTGCCCTCGAGTGCAGATTTGCGCCAGCCGTAGAGGAGCATTCCCGGCCCAACCATTTTGCGGGCGTCGGGATCGGGGGTGATCACGTCGTCATTCTCGCCGAAGAATGCGCGGTCGACTCTGTTATGGGGTTCGAACATCAGAATGCCACTTGTAGAACGCGGGTTGCATTCAATGGTGAACAAACCCCGCTCCGGGTGTTCGATGAAATCGAACCCGATTTGACCGGTGAAATTGATTTCTTTCACCCGTTCGGTCACCCAGTCGGTGATTCCCGAATGTTCAACCGGCTCGTAACTGAGGCACGACTGACCATTGATTGCATATCGCACAGGGTAGATTGCATGCGCGTAGACCCTGCCCTCGTGGCACACCGAATATGTGCAGTACTTATCACCTTTGAGCCACTCCTGCGCCAGCCACGGATTAAGAGGATCAAATGTGAGACCGTCGGGTATTTCTCCGGGATTCACTTTATAAACCTGCTGTGAACCTCGCGAGTAAACCTGCTTCAGCGCGAACGGACTTTCAAAATCAAGCGCGGCCAACTCGGCCTCATCGCGAACCTGTGCGTACTTCAGGGTGGGCACGCCCAAGGTCTCCAGCAGCACCTGGTACTCGTATTTGTTGTGCAGCCGGTTTTCCGTCAGGAAATCGGAGAGCAGCAGGCGACACTCGGGCGGGAACTGATCCTGCGCCATCGCAAGGATGTCGGTCTCTTCGTGAATCGGTATGACGAGGTCGATCGATTCGGCCCTGACAATGCGCGCGATTTCGTCCACATATTCGCGTGGCTCGAACTTGGGCCGCGGAACGCGGAACACCTTTTGTACGGAATTCGAGAACCGTGTGATGGGAAATGGAATCGAATCGGCGATGAATACATTGTGCCCGCCGGCATTCATCAATCTGGCGAGATCGAGGGTGAGAAATGAACGCCCGAAAGTGATGAGAACATTTTTTCCGCTGCGAGTGGTCATCGTGCCTCGCTGCCGAACCGAAGAATGGCTTTCACCAGCGACATGGTAGCTTATATTCGCCGTCGGACAGGCGCCGGGTGGGCCTCGAATATTCCGGGCGGCGACGGAGGGTGTCGGGGTGTTCCTGATCGGTGTCTTGTTCGCCAGTGCGGCTGCCGTGGCCTACGGTCTGTCGACTGTGCTGCGCGCCCTCGGGGCCCGCAAGGCGGCAGTCGCGGCTCGCGAGCACGACAGAGAACACCAGCTGACCACTGAAGGTGGCCCGTCGGTCTCCTCGACGGTCGACACATTCAAGACCCGCGAGTTCATCCTCGGCACGTCACTGGTGGTGATCGGCTTCGGCGCCGGCGCGGTGGCCGCTCGGTTCCTTCCTCTCTTTCTGTCGCAGACCATCGTCTCGGCCAACCTCATCGTCACCGCCCTCGTCGGCACCGCTGTACTGGGGATTCGACTGCACGGTCGCGACTGGGTCGCGATGTGCGTGGTGGTGGCGTCACTGTGTGCGCTCGGGTTGTCGTCGTCGCATGAAGGCGGCGGCGGCGAACAACGCAGCTTCCACTACGGCCTGCTTTTCGCCACCTGCGTTCTGGCCGGACTGGCGCTGCTCGCTGTCTACAAGCTCGGCAAGCGTGGCGCGATTGTCGGCGGTGCTGCCGCCGGCCTGCTGTTCGGTGTCATCGCGATCTCGGTCCGCATCCTGCGCGGAATCGATCCGTTCGACATCGTCACCCTGCTCACCGACCCCGCAGCGTGGACCATCGCCATCGCCGGCGCAGTCGGCTTCTACGTCCACACCGTCGCCTTGCAGCTCGGGCAGGTCAACGGCGTCACCGCCGTGCTCGTGGTCGGCGAGACGGCCGGCCCCGGCATCATCGGCGTGGTCTTCCTCAACGACAGCGCAAAGCCCGGCCTTGGCTGGCTTGCCGTCATCGGGTTCATCGGCGCGGTGGTGGGTGCAGTCCTGGTTGCGTTGTACAGCTCCGTGGACGCCGACCACTTCGGCGAATCCGACACGGACAACGGCGGCTGGCGGCTGCGCAAACGTGGCAACGCGGACAGCCTCGGCACCGGGGACGACTTGGGCAAGGGCGACTCTCACACCTCGCCGACGACCGCTCCAACGGACAGACCAGATCAAGGCAACCCGCCGAATCAGTCGAATCGGCCAGATCGGTCGCACAGTCAACGCAGCCGACGGACCACCTGACCCGCGTCCGAACCTTCCACTGCCCGACCTTGAACACGGTACGTCCCCACGCGGCAGCGACGTTCACGCGTCAGATCAGTTACGCGGCAGGCCGTTCACACTATGGAGTTGTCAGGGTGCGTCCGCGGTCCCGGCGATGTGTCGGGTGCGGTGTTTCGCGGTGCGGTGCTGGTTTGTGTCAGTCAGGCAGCCTGAGTCAGGCTGCAAGGGTGAGGGTTCGGCGGTTGTAGGCCGGTAGTGGTTGTCGGGTGGGGTCGATGTCGGCGGGTGGGATGAGCCAGGGATGTCCGTCGGTGCCCATGGTGATGTCCCAGTCGGTGTGGTGCACGGCCCGATGGCAGGTGCGGCACAACAGACACCCATTACCGAGGGTGGTGGGTCCGCCGTCGGCCCAATGCACGATGTGATGGCAGTCCGACCAGGTCGCCGGCGCCCCACACTTGATGCAGCAGGTATCGCGAAGCAAGATTGCTTTACGCACTGGTCCGGTGAACAAACGCTTGGGTGGACTCAAATCGATCGGCACCTGCTGCCCGTCCAGGGTGATCGAGGTGATCACTGCATCACACGCGGCTGCTGCTGCGGTGGCTTCGGTGACCGGACCCATCCACCGCAGTGACGCAAGGTCGGGATGATCAGCCGGAACAGTCACCATCACTTCCGTTCTCGGCGCTGACACCAAACCCTGCCCGCCGCCACCGCAGTCGAGGAGTTGGTGCAGGGCGTCAGCGCGTCGTTGCGTCGGTGTGCGGGTATCGGCGCTGCCGTCCGGTTCAGGTCGGGGTCTGGACCATACGTCGAGCGTGGACATCATCTTCTCTGCGGTCACCGCATCCACATCAAACCTGCCCGATAGCCGGCCATCGTCAGTGATGACGTAGTCCAGAGTGTTCAACGAAACGTCTTCGGCGGCCGGCACCCCACCCGACTCCCCGGCGACCTCGTTACCTATCGCCCGGGCAATCCTTCCGATCTCGGCGGGTGGTGCACCAGAGATCGCATGAGCCACGAGTTTCCGCTCGACCTCACACCGGAAGTCGTCGCTCATCACACCCACCATGCGGCCGCGCACATGACTGATGCCCCGGACAATTGCGTCGACGTGCTCAGCGGAGAGGAACCCGTCCCGAAAGTATCCGGCTGTACGCTCCAACCCCGCCAGGCCGGTCCCGATGCGTAGCCATCGTGCCGCCGCCGCTGGGGCGGCACCGTTGGCCTGCACCACCTTCGAGGGTGTCGACCCCATAGATTTGGCGACACCGAGGCGGTCGATGATCGCCGCGCCGGCCGCCAACCGCGCCTCGACAGCATTACGCAGGGTGATCAGATCTTTCACCACCGCCACCACCCCGGCCGGATCATCCGGAAACTCCACCCTGATGACCTCATCAACCACATCGAGAACAGCCATCACCACACCCCCTCCAAGACAACAACACTGAGACAACAGAATTGGGACAGCCGATCACAATGGTGGCGTAGTCACACGTATCTCAGAGTCAGGTCTTGCGGACGATCAGCGTGTCATCACTCTACTGACTCGAACACCTGTTCGTATGTAGATCGTTTGGGTGAATCCTTCCGACACCCGACCGACGTCCAACCTTCATGTGGGCGAAAGTCAATCTCCAGAGTCGTTCGGGCGTGCTGTCCAGCCGCTGCGGGCCGGCGTCACAACGGCTGTTCGGTCGCCATCAGACCTGCAATGATGGCGGCGCACAATCGTTCTCGATCGTCGGCAGTGATGGCGGTCGCGATCAACTGATGTACTTGCCCGTCGATGGAAGCCGCCAGCAGGCGGGCTTGCAGTGGGGCGTCCGCAGATGGCGTGCCGGTACGGATGAGGTGCGGCACGAGTCGCGCGGTCATATCAGCGGCGAGGGCGGTGAACGCGTCGACCAACTCGGGAGTTCGCGGCGTGTGTTCACGCAGGACCGCAAAAGTGCGGGGATGACTGCCGTTGAGCCACACCACCGTCTCGACCATTGTGGTCACCATCTCGACGCGATTCGGCGCCGTCGTGTCGAAGCGGTCGCACAACTTCGTGAGGGCTGCCCGCGACTCCTCGACATGCCTCCACGCCAGCGCCGCCATGATCGCGTGCTTGTTCGGGAAGTACTGGTACAGCGATCCGATCGACACTCCGGCCACATCGGCGATGCGGTTGGTCGTCCCGGCTGCACCTTCGCTGTCGAAAACGCGAGTAGCTGCCTCCAGGATCACGTCGACCATGAAGCGAGATCGGTCCTGAACAGGCGTTTTCCGGGCACGGCTCATGAGACCTCAATGCGAGTTGTCATGCCCTCGACCTCCGTTGATGCTCAAAAGATGAACGAAGTCGAATATAGCGACGTCGCCGAATACGCCCGATTCCTTCCGCAGCGCTACCGAACCGCGATGCAGGCACCGGTCGCCACCTGGTGGCCGTGGGGTCGTCACCGCGTTCACGTGGCAAGGGCTGAGAATCCGTCTGCGCCGGCGCGAGTGCTGATCATCCACGGAGCCGGCGGCCATTCGGGTGCGCTGTGGCCATTCACCGCGGTAGCGACCCCCGGCGACGCAGACCTACTGGCACTTGACCTTCCGCTCTACGGACGCACCGAGACCGTCGACCCGGCGAAGGTCCGCTACCGCGACTGGGTTGATCTGCTGTGCGACTTCGTGACGGAGGAGACCCGGACCGACCCGAGACCCCTGGTTCTGTTCGGCGCAAGCATGGGCGGCATGCTGGCCTACGAAACAGCCAGTCGTACAGGCACTGCCGCAGCTGTGGTTGCAACCTGTCTGCTCGACACGTCGGACAGCTCCGCTCGAGGAGCCGCATCCCGCTGGGCGCCTCTCGGCATGGCCGCTCCACATACTCTCCCCCTGTTGTCGCGATGGGCGGGCGACGTGATGGTGCCGATTCGATGGCCGGCCCGGATGAGCGCCATGAGCAACAACCCTGGACTGACCCGGCTGTGCGCGGCAGACCCCCGAGGAGGTGGCGGTCGCGTACCGCTCGGATTCCTTTCCGACTGGTTCACCTACCGACACACCGCACCGGCGCAGTACGGCGGCCCAGCGATCACCCTGGTACACCCGGGAGCCGACCGCTGGACCCCGGCCGCGCTCAGCGAACGGTTCCTGGCAAAGGTACCGGGCCCGAACACCGTTGTCCGACTGACCAATTGCGGGCACTATCCCATCGAGGAACCCGGATTGACCCAACTCGAAGAGGCCGTCCGCGCGGTGATCGATTCAGTGGCCACATGAGGCCGCCGCCCCGAGCTGTCGAACGGCCGAGCCACTCACACCGACTGCGGGACCGGCGATCGATTCCTTCTGGCGATCAACCGCTTGTCCACAACATCGACGCCCACCACCACAGCAGCAGCGAGCCCCCATCCGAGGAGGATGTCGAGCACATAGTGTTCGGCCGTGTAGACCAACGTGAAGGCCATCGCAACGGCGTAGCCGAGGAACAACGTTCGCCCGAGTGCACGCACGCGTGGCCACATGAACAGCGCCAGGAACATCGTCAACCCCGCATGCAACGACGGGATTGCGGCAACAAGATTGGCTTTCGCCTGACCCAACTGGAGCAGGTTGGAAGCGGCGTGGATGTCGAGCACTTCCCACCCGCGCGCGGAGATGCGTTCGACGTAGGGCTGGGCGCCCGCGTTCTGCGGCTCCAGCTCCCCGAGCAGTCCACCATCATCGGCATAGAGCTGATTCATACATTCGGGTGCGCGCGGATAGTCCGCGACCTGCTCCGAGGTGCACCGGGCGGCTGCCCACGGCGGCGCTGCGGGCAGCAGGGTGTATCCCACCAGCGCCACAAACGTCATGATCAGGAAGCCGGCCGCGTACCGTCGCCACGCGTGGCGATTGCGCAGCCACAACACTGCGGCAGCCGCATACGGGATGATGAAGTACGACATGTAGACGACGCTGGTGAAGACTTCCCACCAGGGCGTGTCGGGTTGCTTCAGGCGTTCTTGCAACCACACCGTCGGATTCACCCCGAACAACATGTGGTCGAAGTCTGCGGCGAGCGACCAGTGCGTCGGCATCCCCATCCACTGGGCGATGTTCCGGGTGAAGTCGTAGAGCAGGAGTATCCCGGCAAATGGCAGCCAATCGATGATCACCGTGGTGACCCGTCGCCGCCCGATACTCGCTGCGGCCAGACCCAGGCACATCAGCAAGATCAAGCGCGTCCGGTCGAACGCGAGGCCGAGGAAGATCAGGTGCGCCACGACGACGCCCAGCCACAGGGTTGTCGCAACCCAGCGCCACACCCGCAGATTGCGCCACCAAGGCATCGGCAACCGGTCCACAGCGCTTTCCGACGCCACGTCGGACCGCTCGACCTCCTGTGTGCTCATTGTCGAGGCCCCCGCATACGCATTCGATACCCGCTGTTCGCCCAGAATTCGCAGAATGTTCCCACCAACAACCTAGGCGAAGTCTGCCGGATCTTGCCGGATGAAACCGGTGAACACATTTCGTGGTCTGAGTCACACTGAACGTGGACGGAACAGATCAAGCCGGTGGAGGTTACCCGCGTGCCCAACAAGTATCTGCGATACGGCGACCAGCGCTACATCATCAACAACGAGGCCGAGGCGCGGCTCAACCGCACACTCGAGGCGGTCTACGCCGATGGCAGCCGTGGGCACCAATGGCTGAGCCTCTACCGCGACTCCGAGGCCCCCTGCCGACTGCTGATCGCCACGGGCGTGCCCATCAGCATCGAAACCGAACTCTGCCTCGACGACTGACACACCGGCAAACCCCCACACCGAGACACAGCTGCGCACCAAGACACCGCCGCACCGAGACATCGCCGGATCCCCCACACGTGAGCGATAGGCTTCGGGCTGTGTCCGTGGCCCCTTCTGCAGATGACGAGGTCATCTACCGGACCACCCAGCTGATCACCTACCTCGGCAACAAACGTCAGCTGCTCGGCATGGTCGATGACGCACTGGCCTCCGTACAACAGCGGCTCGGCCGGCCGTTGGTGACACTCGACGCGTTCTCGGGCAGCGGCGTGGTGTCCCGGCTCGCCAAAGCCCGGTCGGACGTCGTGATCAGCAACGACCTCGAGAGCTACGCGCGCGTCATCAGCGAATGTTATTTGACCAACACGAGCGAGATCGACGACGGGGCGGTCCGTTCTGCCGTCGCCGAGATCAACGCCGAGGTCGAATCAGGTTTCCGCACAGACGGTTTCATCGCCCGTCACTACGCACCCGCCGACGACAGCCGAATTGCGCAGGGTGAGCGGGTCTTCTACACCACGGACAACGCCCGTCGACTCGACGCGTACGTCGCGCTGATCCATGCCCGGCCGCAGCCGATGCGGTCGCTGCTCCTCGGACCGCTGCTCTCGGCTGCGTCGGTGCACGCCAACACTTCCGGGGTGTTCAAAGGCTTCTACAAAGATCGCGGAACGGGCATCGGGAGGTTCGGCGGTACCGCCGCCGACGCCTTGGGCCGCATCACCCGACAGATCGTCCTGACCCCACCGGTCTTGAGTGTTCACCACGCCGAACGCCAGATCCTGCAGGCCGACGCCGGCGATCTGCCCGACCTCATCGGGCCGCTGGACGTGGCGTATCTCGATCCCCCGTACAACCAGCACCCCTACGGTTCCAACTACTTCATGCTCAACCTGATCGCCGAGAACCGGGAGCCCGCGCAGATGAGCCGCGTATCGGGCATCCCCCGCGACTGGAATCGCTCGGGGTACAACGTGCGGTCCACCGCCGGCCCGTTGCTGGCACGTCTCATCGACGACCTCGACACCAGGTTTGTCCTGATCTCCTACAACGACGAGGGATACATCTCGCCGGAACAAATGCGTGAGATCCTCGCCGACGTCGGTCCGGTCACCGAGATCACGCAGCGCTACAACACTTTCCGTGGCAGCCGAAACCTCGGCGGACGCAACACCCACGTCACCGAGCACCTTTATCTGGTCGAGAAGACCTGACCGGCCGACCGCTGCGACCGTTTTCCCGTAACGTCGGTGCGGTGCGAAATGTGCTGCAGTCGGTCCGCAATCAGGTCCTGTCGCGCGTCGACAAGATGATCGAGCCGTACCCCGTACACGACCTCCCCCACGGCCACATGATTCACCTGCCGGGGCGTGGCTCCACGTTTGTCACCGACTCCGGACCCAGGGACGCGCCGGCAGTCTTCCTGCTGCATTCGGTCCTCACCACCGGCCTGCTGTGCTGGTATCCGCTGATCCCCCAGCTGAACCAGGAGTTCCGGGTGATCACCCTCGACCAACGCTGGCACGGCCGCGGTATCCGCAACAAGCCTTTCGACCTCGACGACTGCGCAGACGACGTCGCCGCGCTTGCCGACGTCCTGGGCATCAACACCTTCACGGTCGCCGGATTCTCGATGGGAGGCGGTATCGCGCAGTTGGTCTGGCGACGGCATCCGGGCCGGGTCACATCAATGGTGCTGTGCTCCACCGGACCATTCTTCGGCAGCCACGACCCACAGCGGCAGACCAACATGTCGAACATCGGCAGGTTGATGAAGGTGATCCATCCGCCACACGTGCAACCCGAGGCCGCGAAACTCGACGACCGTTCGGTGCCCGACACCGTGTGGGCGCTACGCCAATTCCTTTCGACCCCGGTGTCGCGGCTGGGCACCCTCGGAGACGGCATGAGCTACTTCGACTCTCAGCCGTGGCTGGGCGAGATCGATGTGCCCACCGCAGTCCTGCTCTCGCTGAAGGATCGGGTGATCCCGCTGTGGCGCCAACGACTGCTGACCGACAACATCCCCGGTGTACTCACCGTCGAGGTGAACGGCGGACATGCGTGCTGCGTGCTCGAAGCCGACGAGTTCATCCCGAAGTTCCTGGACGCAGCACGGCGCGTCACCGCACACGTGAGAGAGACCGCCCCGGTCTAGCCCCGCGGCATCAGGGGGTCACGGATCGCACGCTTCGAGCAGCGCCTTCACCTCGTGTTCGAACGCGTGCATCAGCGGCCACGGGTCGGGCACGTGCTCTTTGCAGGCGATGGCTCCGATGTTGAGGTGTCCGTTCTGCGAAAAGACGGTGATGTTGACGCCCGAACCGTGGAACACCGGCCCGAGCGGGTACATCGCGTCGATCTTGGCGCCGAGGTAATACAGCGGGAAGTCGGGCCCGGGAACGTTGGAGATGACCAGGTTGAAGACAGGCGGATGATGTTCGGCCAACTCGTTCGACGAGTACAGCTTCATCGCCAGACCCATCGTGGCAGGTGGGATGAACTGCGCCCAGCCACGCAACAGGTTCGAGTCCATCGAGCCGTGATGGTCCTTTGACTTGCGTACCTGCTCACCGATCGTCGTGATGCGCTCCACCGGATCGGCCACGTCGGTGGCCAGCTTGGTGAACATGCCGGTCACCTTGTTGGTTCCCTGCGTGACGAGGTCGTCGTCGTTGTCGCCGTGCACCGACACCGGGACCATCGCCACCAGCGGCTGTTCCGGCAGTTCACCTCGGTCGTCGAGGTAGTTGCGCAGCGCACCGGCACACACGCTGAGCACCACGTCGTTGAGTTTGACGCCGAAGTGATCCTTGATCCGCTTGAGGTCGGTGAGCGACACCTGTGTGTAGGCGATGCTGCGATGCGGCGTGATCGACCTGTTGAACGGTGTCCGTGGAGCCCGGAACGGGGCCGGCATGGCCTCACCACGCAACGCTCGCGACACCCACTCGAACGGAACCTGCGCCGTCTTGGGCAGCAGCCGCGCGAAACTCAGCGGCCGCCTGGCGATCTGGAGAGCGCCGTCGGCGGCGAGGCCGAGGAGCGAGGAGTCGCCCGCGGTGCGGGACAGCGAAACGTCGTCGAGTTCCGGTGGTTCCGGTGTGAGAGTGCACAATTGGGCCAGCAGGTCCGAGGCGGTCACGCCATCGACGCCGGCGTGGTGCATCCGGAGCAACACCGCGATCTTGCCGTCGGCCAGCCCCTCGATGACCCACATCTCCCACAACGGCTTGCTGCGGTCCAGTGGGACCCCAGCGATGTGCGCGCAGAAATCGGCGAGCTCCTGCTGACCACCGGGCGCAGGCACCGCCACCCGGTGCACATGCCGTTCGATGTCGAAATTGCGGTCCTCGACCCACACCGGATGGTCGAGGTTCAGGATCGAGTCCCGCACCTTTCGACGGAACGTCGGCAACGCCCCGATCCGTCGCTCCAGCTCGTCGCGCATCTTCGCGAACGAATAGCCCCCTTGCACCGTCTCGGGATCCAGCTCGATCAACCCGATGATGTGCATCAACTGCGACCGCGTCTCCAGATACAGGAAGGACGCGTCAAGACCACTCAACCGTTCCACGTCTAACACCTTTCGAAGAAAAGTTGCTCCACCCCATTGACCAGTCCCACTCTGCTCGCACCGGCAGAGAAATACCTGTGGTTCAGCGATAAGGGCAGACGCCATAAGGTGGACGCATGCGCATTGGTGCCCACGTACGACAAGACAACGATCCCATCGGCAGAGCCGAAGAACTCGGCGCCGAGGTGTTGCAGATGTTCGTCACCGATCCACAGGAGTGGGGTAAGCCTCATCCGCACCCCCTGGCCCAGCAGATCCGGGACTCCCCGATCGACGTCGTGGTGCACAGTTCGTACCGCATCAACGTCGCCAGCCTCAACAACAGGCTGCGGATGCCATCGCGGCAGGCGGTCATCAATCAGGCCCAGGCGGCCGCCGACCTCGGCGCCTTCGGGCTGGTCGTGCACGGTGGACACCTCCGCGACGACGAAGACGCGGCGACCGGATACGAGAACTGGCGCAAGCTCTTTGAGCGGGCCGCCGACAAGGGTGGCTTCCCCGTCCCAATCCTCATCGAGAACACCGCCGGTGGTGACAACGCCTTGGCCCGCAGCCTCGAGAACATCGAGCGCCTGTGGGAGGCCGTCGGCGATTTCGACAACGCCGGCTTCTGCCTCGACACCTGCCACGCATGGGCCGGGGGCGAGGACCTCGTGGACATCGTCGAACGGGTCAGGGCGATCACCGGCCGCATCGACCTGCTCCACCTGAACAACTCCCGCGACGAGTTCGACTCGGCCCGCGACCGGCACGCCAACCTCACGTCCGGTCACATCGATCCCGACGTTCTGGTGGCCGTCGCCAGGGCCGCCGACGCGCCGGTGATCCTGGAGACCCCCGAAGAGGGTCTCGCCGACGACGTGCAATACCTACGCGAAGCCCTCAGCTGAGGATTCAACGCTCACCGGTCACACCGTGGATCTCGTTGCGGATGGCCTGCATCCGCTGATCGAGCACGTTGGCGGTGCCGGCCGCGACGGTCAGTTCGTCGAGCAGGTGGGCCGGCACGGTGCGGTCGTACTTGTAGTAGATCTTGTGCTCGAGGCTCGCCCAGAAGTCCATGGCGATGGTCCGAACCTGTAGTTCCACCTTCACCGGCAACTGGCCGGTGCTGAGGTTCACGGGCGTCTCGACGATGGTGTGCAGGCCGCGGTAGCCATTCGGCTTGGGCTCTGCGATGTAGTCCTTGGTCTGTAGCGTCCGCACGTCGGGCTGCGCGCAGAGCAGCTCGGTGAGCCGGTACGCATCAGAGATGAAGCTGCAGGTCACACGCACGCCGGCGATGTCGTCGAGACGGTTGGCCAGCGATTCGGGGTCCACCGGGATGTCGCGGCGTCGGGCCTTGGCCAGCAGGCTCTCGGGGGTCTTGACCCGCGAGCTGATGTGCTCGATCGGGTTGTAGTCGTTGAGGTAGGCGAACTCGTCGCGCAGGATCTCGATCTTCGTGACGATCTCGTTGATCGCAAACTGGAACGGCAGCATGAACTTTCGCAGACCGTGACCGATCTCGATGAGATCAGCCGGCGCCAGATCACGCTCCACGCCTTCGGCGGTGAGCCATCGGACCAGCGGTGTGTTCGCGTGGCCTGGCTCATCGCGTCCGGGCAGATCAGTTCGGGGCAGATCAGTGCGGTCGGTCAGGTCGGTCATGTGTCCATCGTGCCTGAGCCGTGCGGCATACTGACCCACATGCGGCTCGGGGAGGATCCGGCACCATGACCGTCACACCGCAATCTCCGGAACTGCGTCGCGAACTCGGACTCGGCGACGCGGTTGTCACAGGACTCGGCGCGATGCTCGGCGCGGGTATCTTCGTCACCCTCGCCCCAACCGCGGGTGCTGCCGGATCCGGCCTGCTGATTGCGCTGGCCATCGCAGCCGTTGTCGCCTACTGCAATGCGAACTCGTCGGCGCGACTGGCTGCCAAGTACCCGTCTGCAGGCGGGACCTACGTGTACGGCCGTGAGCGCCTCGGCATGTTCTGGGGTTACCTCGCCGGCTGGGGTTTTGTCGTCGGTAAGACCGCGTCATGCGCGGCGATGGCGCTGACCGCCGGTTTTTATCTGTGGCCCGAGCACGCACACGCCGTTGCGGTCGCGGTGACGCTGGCACTGACCGCGATCAACTACGTCGGAATCCAGAAGTCGGCGTGGGTGATCCGGCTACTCGTTGCGGTTGTGCTGATCGTGCTCGTGTCCGTGGTGGTCGCAGTCGCGGCCTCGCCTGATGTCGACGCCGCACGCCTCGATCCCACATCGGGCCTGTCGGCGACCGGTCTCCTCGAGGCCGCGGGCTTGTGGTTCTTCGCGTTCGCCGGTTACGCCCGCATCGCCACCCTTGGCGAGGAGGTGCGCGATCCGGTCCGCACCATCTCGAGGGCGATCACGATCGCGCTGGCGGTGGTGGTGGTGATCTATGCGCTCGTGGCGGTGGGGGCGCTGGCCGTCATGGGCGCCGATGCGCTCAGCGACTCGAACGCCCCGCTTGTAGACGTGGTGCGCGCTGCGGGCGCGCCGGCCCTGGTCCCGGTGGTCACCATCGGTGCGGCCCTGGCTGCGCTCGGCGCGTTGCTCACCTTGATCCTCGGGGTCTCGCGGACCACGCTCGCGATGGCTCGCGACGGCAATCTGCCCCGTGCCCTCGCCGCGGTCCATCCCCGCTTTCACGTCCCTCATCGCGCCGAGGTGGTCGTCGGCATCGTTGTCGCGGTGCTGGCCGCGACGTTCGACGTACGCGACGCCATCGGATTCTCCGCGTTCGCCGTCCTCATCTACTACGCCATCGCAAATCTGAGCGCTCTCACTCTCGAGGGGCCACGGGAGTGGTGGCGTAAAGCCGTTCCGGTGGCCGGGCTGATCGGCTGTCTGGTGCTCGGATTCAGCCTGCCGGCCACCTCGGTGATCGCGGGGGTGGGCGTTCTCGCCATCGGCGCCGCGCTCTATGGGCTGCGCCTGCTCCGCCGCCGGTCAACCGCAGATCACTGATCGCCCGCGCAGTGGCGCAAATCATCATTTCTCTTCGACACAGCGTTTGTGCGTCGTGGTATGCAGATGTATATTTGAGTTGTTACTGGTGAGTAACTTAGCGTGCAACGAGCCCATGGGCGCTCACTCGCCACTCTCAACGGCAGTTTTACGATTGCAAAGGATTCTGCAATGGGGCATTACAAGAGCAATCTCCGCGACCTCCAGTTCAACCTCTTCGAGATGTTGAAACTCGACGAGGTCCTCGCGAGTGGTGAGTTCGGCGATCTAGATCGCGAGACCGCCATCGACATGCTGCGGGAG
The DNA here is from genome assembly GCF_054063855.1 of Williamsia sp. R60. NCBI lineage: Bacteria > Bacillati > Actinomycetota > Actinomycetes > Mycobacteriales > Nocardiaceae > Williamsia > Williamsia sp. R60. The sequence continues at coordinate 53,907 of NZ_JBSSGR010000001.1, read as the reverse complement.
GTGAACAACCTCGCACAAGGCCCGCTGGCCGACTCGTTCACCGAGTCCGACCGCAACCCACCGGTCTTCGATCCCGAGACCCACTCGGTCACCGTTCCAGAGGCCTTCAAGAAGTCGTACAAGGCCCTGACCGACGGCGGCTGGGACAAGCTCGGCATCGACGAAGAACTCGGCGGCCTGCCGACCCCGCGGTCGCTGTACTGGGCCATCGGCGAACTGATCCTCGGCGCCAACCCGGCCACGTTCATGTACGCCGCCGGCGCCGGCTTCTCCAACATCTTCTACAACAACGGCACCGAAGAGCAGAAGAAGTGGGCTGCCATCAGCTCCGAGCGCGGCTGGGGCGCCACCATGGTGCTGACCGAGCCCGACGCCGGTTCCGATGTCGGCGCCGCCCGCACCAAGGCCGTCAAGCAGGACGACGGCACCTGGCACATCGACGGTGTGAAGCGCTTCATCACCTCCGCCGACCAGGACATGACCGAGAACATCATCCACCTGGTGCTGGCCCGCCCCGAGGGCGCACGGCCCGGCACCAAGGGACTCTCACTGTTCTTCGTGCCCAAGTTCCACTTCGACCACGAGACCGGCGAACTGGGCGAACGCAACGGCGTCTACGTCACCAACGTCGAGCACAAGATGGGCCTCAAGGTATCGGCCACCTGTGAACTCACCTTCGGTCAGCACGGCGTCCCCGCCAAGGGCTGGCTCGTCGGCGAGGTGCACGACGGCATCGCGCAGATGTTCGACGTCATCGAGCACGCACGAATGATGGTCGGCACCAAGGCAATCGCGACTCTGTCCACCGGTTACCTGAACGCACTCGAATACGCCAAGGAGCGTATCCAGGGCGCCGATATGACCCAGATGACCGACAAGGCCGCACCGCGCGTGGCCATCACGCACCACCCGGATGTTCGCCGATCGCTGATGCTGCAGAAGGCCTACTCCGAAGGCCTGCGCGCGGTATACCTCTACACCGCATCGCACCAGGATGTGGTTGCCGCACAGCTCGTCTCAGGTGCTGACAAAGAGATGGCATTCCGCGTCAACGACCTCCTGCTGCCGATCGTCAAGGGCGTCGGCTCCGAGAAGGCATCCGAGCAGCTCATCGGATCGCTGCAGACCCTCGGTGGCTCCGGCTTCCTGCAGGACTACCCGATCGAGCAGTACATCCGCGACGCGAAGATCGACTCGCTGTACGAAGGCACCACCGCCATCCAGGCGCAGGACTTCTTCTTCCGCAAGATCATCCGCGACAAGGGCCAGGCACTGGCCCACGTCGCCGGACAGATCAGCTCGTTCATCGAGTCCGAAGCGGGTAACGGCCGGCTCAAGGCCGAGCGCGCTCTGCTCAAGACCGCACTCGACGACGTCCAGAGCATGGCCGCCACCCTCACCGGCTTCCTCATGGGAGCCCAGGAGCAGCCGACCGAGCTGTACAAGGTCGGACTGGGCAGCGTTCGCTTCCTCATGGCCGTCGGTGACCTCATGATCGGCTGGCTGCTGCTGCGCCAGGCCGAGGTCGCCCTCGCCGCACTCGACAACGGTGCATCCGAAGCAGACACCGCGTTCTACAACGGCAAGATCGGCGTCGCCAGCTTCTTCGCCAAGAACGTCCTGCCCGAACTGACCGCCGCACGCGGCATCATCGAGAACATCGACAACGACGTGATGGAGCTCGACGAAGCCTCCTTCTAGTCCGAAGCGTTGAAAAGAGTGGGCCGCACCGTCAGGGGGCGGCCCACTCTTTGTTTGATTGTTCGCTACCTGGTTGGGCCTTGTTGCGTGCTCTTCGGTCGTCACTCAGTCGCTGCACCCAATTGTTCGCTACGGGCTGGGCCTTATTGCGCGCTCTTCGGTCGTCACTCAGTCGCTGCGCTCCCTCGCTCCTTCCTGCATCGCACGCGGCCCAACCCTCCGCTCACGGGTGAACGTAATGAACTCAAAGGGCGCCCGCTTCTGCGACTGGTCGCACACTAGGGGCATGCCCTCTACGATCGCCCGATCCGTCACCCCCGAACTGTCCCGCTCGTGGATGCTGGTCAACGCCGCCCAGGGCGACTTCGACGCCGCCGCCAGATCGGACGCCGACCAGGTGATCCTCGATCTCGAAGACGCCGTCGACCCGCGCGGGAAGGGCGCAGCGCGCGAACGGGTGTGTACCTGGCTCGACACCGCCACGGCCTGGGTACGGATCAACGACAGGACCACGCGGTTCTGGTCCGACGACATCGACCGGCTACGCGGAGCACCCGGTCTGGCCGGTGTGATGCTGGCCAAGGCCGAGACTGCCGCGCAGGTGAGCGAGACATTCGACCGCCTCGGCGGCCACACCCCTGTCATCGCACTCATCGAGTCGGCGGTCGGGGTGGAGAACGCCGTCGAGATCGCCCGCGCCCGCGGCGTCCTGCGCCTCGCGTTCGGCAGCGGCGACTATCGCCACGACACCGGCACCGCTGCAGACGACGCCGTGATGGCGTACCCGCGGTCGCGGCTGGTGGTGGCCAGCCGGGTCGCCGAATTGCCAGGCCCCATCGACGGTCCGGCGGTCACCGACGACGTAGCCGTCCTGGAGGCGAAGACAGCGACATCGGTCGCGTTCGGACTCACCGGAAAGCTGTGCCTCAACGCCTCGCAGCCGGCGGTCATCAATCGCGTCGCCAGCCCCAGCTCGGAAGACACCGCCTGGGCCACCGACTTCCTGTCGGAGTTCGAGGCCCGCGGCCGGGTGGTACGCGACGGCAGCGATCCGCCCCGCCTCAAGCGGGCCGAGAAGATCGCGCGACTTGCCGCCGAATACACCAGCTGACACACAGAAATCGTCCCCCTGACAGCGCACCGAGGGAGCTATTCCCTCGATGGCCGTCCAGGGGGACGAAGTTGACCGATCTCTAGCGAACGAGTTACTTCGGTGGCATCCGGATGCCGCCGTCGACGCGGATGACCTCTCCGTTCATGTAGGAGTTGGTGATCAGTTCGATGACCATCGACGCCAGTTCGTCCGGAGTACCGAGCCGCTTCGGGAACAGGACGTTCTCTCCCAGCTTGGCCTTGAATGCCTCCGATTCGGGACCCGTTCCGTAGATCGGGGTCTCGATGAGGCCGGGGGCAACGGTGTTGTTCCGGATGCCGGCGGCAGCGAGGTCACGTGCCACGGTGAGGGTCAGGCTCACGATGCCGCCCTTGGATGCCGAGTACGCGGCCTGGCCGATCTGGCCGTCGAACGCCGCAACGCTGGCCATCGACACGATCGCGCCCTTGTCACCGGTTTCGGTGGCCTCATTGCGACTCATCGCGGTCGCGGCCAGGCGGGTCGCGTCGAAACTGCCGATCAGGTTGATGTTGATGACCTTTCGGAATGCGTCCAGGTCGTGGGCCGACGAGAACTCGCCGTCACGCCCGATGGTGCGCTGCGCCGAGCCGATGCCCGCCGAGTTCACCAGGGCCCGAAGCGGTCCCAGCTCGGTCGCCTTGTTCACGGCGGCCTCGATCTGCTCGGTCTTGGTCACGTCGACGCTGACGAACACCCCGTCGATCTCCTTGGCGAGGGCCTCACCCTTGTCCGCCTGAAGGTCGGCGATGACAACCTTGGCTCCCAGTCCGGCGAGCTGGCGCGCGACTGCGGCGCCGATCCCCGATGCGCCACCGGTAACTACTGCACTTGCTCCATTGATATCCACGGACGCAGCCTACGACCGAGCGCTTGCTCGGTTCAAGTGTTTGCGTAAGGCCGCGCCGGACGGTCTCTTCACCAGGCGCACAGCCCATTGCTGAGCCTCGCTAAGCATAGGCTAGCCTCATTCCATGTTCCGCCGAGTCCTAGCTGTGTTCAGCATCTTTGCCCTTCTGTTCGTGGCCGCCTGTTCCGATGAGAGCGATCAGGAGCAATCCCCGACATCCGGTACGTCAACCGGCGCGTACCCGGTCACCGTGGCCACCAAGTTCGGCCCGGTGACGATCGAGAAGCCGCCGACCCGGGTGGTCGCTCTCGGATGGGGCGACGCCGAGACCGCGCTTGCCCTCGGTGTGCAGCCGGTGGGAGCAAGCGACTGGCTCGACTTCGGCGGCGAGGGTGTGGGCCCATGGGCCGAGGGACTCTACGACAACCCGCCCGAGATCATCGGAACCCGGGAACCGTCGTTCGAGCAGATCCTCGCACTCGAACCGGATCTGATCCTCGACACCAAGAGCTCGGGAGACCAAAAGAGATACGACACGTTGGCCGAGATCGCCCCGACCGTTGCGTTGCCCGCCGGCGCCGACAGCTACAAGACCACCCTCGAACAACAGGTGACGATGGTGTCGCAAGCACTGGGAGTCCCGGAGAAGGGAACCGAACTGGTCGAGCAGCTCAATGGCCGGTTCACCGAAGTTGCCGGGCAGAACCCCGAGTTCCGCGGCAAGACGGTCACCGTGGCAGCTCGTTCCGGAACAGGGTGGGGCGCTTACTCGCCCGACACCGAACGGGTCGAGTTCCTCGTCAAACTGGGCTTCTCACCCAATCCCGCCATCGATCCTGCTGACGCCAAAGGGTTCTCGGTCCCCATCGCGGACGAGAACCTGCGGTTGCTCGATGCCGACATGGTGGTGGTCTTCCCGATCCAGCGCACGGCCGCCGAGGTGGAAGGCGACCCGTTGTTCAAGTCGGTGCCCGCCGTCGCCGTCGGCCGCTACCTCGTCTTCGACGACCTCACGATCTCGCGGGCCTACTCGACGAACTCGGTGCTGTCGATCCAGTACGCGCTGGACACGGTCGTGCCCCTGATCGCCGAGCGCGTGCAGTGATGCAGCGCTCGGCCGTCCTTTCCTGCAACAGTTAGCGTCTGACGAGCGGGATCACAAGGGGCGTATGCGATTCCGGGTCGTCGATGATCCGGCACGGGAGGCCGAACACATCGCGGACAAGATCGGCCGTGATGATGTCAGCCGGTCGACCCTCCGCCACAATGGCACCGGCCTTCATGGCGATGATGTGGTCGGCGTAGCGGCACGCATGGTTGAGGTCGTGCAACACCGCGACAAGCGTTCGACCGCCCGTCTTGTTGAGCTCAGCACACAACTCGAGCAGGTCGATCTGGTAGGCGATGTCCAGGAACGTGGTCGGCTCGTCGAGCAGCATCAGCGGAGTCTGCTGTGCCAACACCATTGCCACCCACACCCTTTGACGCTGCCCGCCGGAGAGTTCATCGACCAGTCGCCCCGACAGCTCGGTCACGCCGGTCGCCGTCATCGCCTCGATCACGGCAGATTCGTCATCGGCCGACCACTGCCGGATCAACTTCTGGTGGGGATAACGTCCGCGGGCGACGAGGTCGGCGACCCTGATGCCGTCGGGCGCGATGGATGACTGCGGCAGGAGACCGAGCCTGCGCGCCACCTCTTTGGCCGGATAAGAGCTGATCGCCTTACCGTCCAGCAGCACCGAGCCCTTGGTGGGGGCCAGAAGTCGCGAAAGGGCGCGCAGCAGAGTCGATTTGCCGCAGGCGTTGGGTCCGACGATCACGGTGAAGGCACCGTCTGGGATGTCGACGCTCAACGACTCGCTGATCACCCGCTTGTCGTAGCCGATGGTGACGTCCTGAGCCTGCAACCGGGTGTGCACCCCGTCGCCGCGAGGGGTCGCGGACGGTACTTCTTGGTCCGCGAATTTGCTCATGTCCACTGTTCGCACCTCGTCATCGGACGTCTCGAGATTGTTGGGTCATTGGCGACGCGCCTCTCGGGCGAGCAGCCACACCAGGTAGAGGCCACCCACCGACACCGTGACAACTCCCACCGGAAGCTGGGTAGGTGTGAACGCGCGCTGGGCGATGAGGTCACTGGCCACCAATAGCAATGCGCCCATGACCGCCGCCGGGAGCATGGCCACGCCCGGCGTGCGGGTCAGCCTCCGGGCCAATTGTGGTGCGGCCAGCGACACGAAGGCGATGGGGCCCGCCGCTGCGGTCGCAACGGCGGTGAGCGCGACACCGAGGACGATCAGCACCAATCGCGTCGGTTCCGCGCGGATGCCCAACGCCTTGGCGGCGTCATCGCCCAGATCGAGCATCGGCATCCGGTAGGACGCCAGAACCAGCAGCGGGGTGAGGACCGCCAACAGGATGAGGGCAGGGCGGGCCTGCGTCCAACCCAGTCCGTTGAGCGATCCGGCACCCCACACCGCCGCAGACATCGCATCCTCGAGGTCCGCTCGCAGGATCAGCCAGGCGTTCACCGACGACAGGACCGCGCTGATGGCGATTCCCACGATGATGAGCCGAAATCCCTGGACACCACGCTTGAAGGCCAGGAGGTACACCAGGAGTGCGGTGATCATGCCTCCGACCAGTGCGCCCACCGCGGTGTCGTAATAGCCGCCGCCACCGATGATCAGCAGAACCACCAGTGCGCCCGTATAGGCGCCCGTGTTGAAGCCGATGATGTCGGGGCTGCCCAACGGGTTTCGGGTGATCGACTGGAACACCGCCCCGCTGACGCCCAGTGCGGCCCCGAGGATCAGCGCCAGCAGCACCCTCGGCATCCGCCATTCCATCACCACGAGCTCTTCGATCCGGGATCCATTACCGAAGATCGCCTGAACCACCCGGTCCGGGGACACCGGGTAGTCCCCGGTGCCGAGCGCAAAGACCGCAACCACCAGCGCAGCGGCCACCAGCATGACGATCACGGCCACGGCGCGAACGTCGATCCGCCCCGACAGCGTGCCACCCTGCACGCGCAGCACGGCGACCTTACGTCCGAAGTCGATATCTCCAGGAAGCGCCGGCTTGTCCTGGTTCTGTGCGTCGACGCTCACAGGCCGCTCGCCTTGCCTCGTCGAACCAGGAAGATGAGGACGGGTGCACCGACAAACGCGGTGACGATCCCGACCTGCATCTCACCCGGCCGGATGATCACACGCCCGATCACGTCGGACAGCAGGAGCACGATCGGCCCACCCACCAGCGTGTACGCCAGGATCCAGCGTTGATCGGGCCCGACGATCCACCGGGCCACATGCGGAACCATCAGCCCCAGAAAGCTGATCGGGCCGGCGGCCGCGGTGGCGGCGCCGCAGAGCAACGTCACCGCGATGACTCCGATGACCCGGGTGCGGGCCACGTTCGCCCCGAGTGACCGCGCGAGGTCGTCACCCATGGCGACAGCGTTGAGCGGCCGGGCGATGACAAACGCGAGCACCAGCCCGACCACAACAAACGGCGCGACCGCACCCGACACCTCGAGTCCGCGTCCCGCGATCGACCCCGCATTCCAGAACCGCATCTGGTCGAAGGCTTCCGGGTCGAGCAGGATGAGTCCCGACGTGATGCCGGTGAGTACGGCACCGATGGCAACTCCGGCCAACGTGAGACGGATCGGCGTAGCGCCCCCTCTACCGATCGACCCCAGCGCGTACACGAAGACCATCACCACCACCGCACCCGCGAATGCGAACCAGATGTATGACCAGATGCTCGCCACTCCGAACACCCCGACCGCCAGGGCGACGGCGAACGCGGCGCCGGCGTTGACGCCGAGAATCCCGGGATCTGCCAACGGGTTTCGCGTGATCGCCTGGATGAGGGCTCCACCGATCCCCAACGCGACCCCGACGATCAGGCCGAGGATGGTGCGCGGGATACGCAGGTCGCGAACGATGATGTGGTCCCCGGAGTTGTCGTACGACCACAGCGCATCCCACACCGTCGAGAACGGCACGTCCTTGGCGCCGATGGCGATGCTGAGCATGCAGACCGCAGCCAGGACGACGACCCCGGCAACCCAGCCGAGCATCCGCCTGGTGTTGGTCTGCGCCAGTCCCTGAGCACGACGGCGCGCCGCCGAACCATCTTCGCTCTTTGTCAGGTCCACCCGGAGGCCGGGGTCGGCACCGACAGTCACGTCCGAGCCCGGCACGCGTTGTCCTGCATCTCAGCCCCATCTATCAGTAGGTAATGCTCACCTTAGTGCCAATAGCAGGGTCCCATACCGCAGCCCGCCCGTTGTCGGCATCGTCGCAGTTCGGGCGGCTTTTGAAGCGTCGCGCCGGAGCCTCCCGTTCGGCAACTTTGCGGCAACTAACCAGGTTTACAGATAGGCTAATCTTCCGTTACCGCCCATCTCTCCCGGCCACTTCGTGCCGTGACCGCAGCCCACGAAAGGCCCACTGCTGATGCCCGACTCGACCACGGCACGGCCGTTCTCGAAGACGGCTTGGCCTATGCTCCTGCCGTGGCTCGAGGAGTACCGGTCTGGGCCATCGATCCTCGCCAGCGACGAGCTGATCCCCAACGCCTGGCTGGACGGGAGCCCAGCAGAGGCACTGAACGCCAACAACTTCCGCCGCTTCTGCGAACTCGTCGCGCTGCGGCATGTGACCGACCGGGCGGACATCACGCTTGCCGACGACTTCCCGACTGTCTCCGGAGGCACGCCCGTGGCCGCGCTCGAGTTGGAGCCGGACGCCGTCTCAGCGTTGCACGACAACAGGATTCGAGACGTTTCGAATGTCCTTACACACTCGGCCGGCCACCTCTTGCACTTGCCTGGGGTCGGCCGTGCCATTGTCATCGACGTCGTCGCAGCCCTGGTGGCCGAGGCGACCCGGGCACCGCACGGTGAGGACAACCGGAGCGGCGGCCGGGTACTGGCAGATCCTCACCTGCTCGAGTTCATCGAGTCCGTCGATGAACGCGACCGCGTGATCCTCCACGAGCGCATATTCGCGGCCAAGCCCCGCACCCAGGCCGACCTGGCCAAGGAACTCGGGTTGTCGCGCGAGCGAGTGAACCAGCTCGACCGAAGTCTGCGGCTGCAACTGTCGGAGACCGTGGAGAGTTCGGTGGACCTGCGCCGGCTTCTCGCCGAGACGGTGGCACTGGCCGATCCGGTGGCGGACTCTGCCCGGGTGGCCGAGACCCTGCCACTCTTCGCCACCGCGATACCCGCGCTCGGGGTCTCCGTGGGACAGCTGCTCATCGCCGGATCGAACGACCTTGCCTGCGTGGACGGATGGATCATCAGCCGACCCCCCGCGCAGATCGCCGACCTTGTCGAAGACGTCCTCGATGCGCACGCGGGTGAGGAGGCGCTGGTCCCGGTCGGCATCGTGGCCGCGAAACTGAACCTGTCGGAGTCCGAGGCGACGAGATGGTTGAACAGCAGCGGATTCACCGTGCTCGACGACCATGTGGTCAAAGGCTCGACGTCCACTGCGGATCTGGTGTGCGCGGTCTTGTCGATCGCCGGAGCGCCCCGCACATTCGAGGAGATCCTGACCGGACTCGCCGGCAAGCCACGCTCCCGGTCGAGCGTCCGCAATGCGTTGGTCACCGACGATCGGATCGTCAAGACCGATCGCACCACCTATGGACTGCGTCGATGGGGCGGTGATCAGTACCAGCCGGTCCATCGGCAGATCGGCCACATCCTCGACGCTGCGGGCGGCAGTATCGGCATCAAGGATCTGGTGTCGCAGATCAGCGAGAAGTACGACGTCACCGAATCGAGCATCCGCGCGTACGCGGGGGCCGGCGAGTTCGTGACGCGAGATGATGTGGTGACCCGGCGCAGCGAACGCTACGTCCACAGGAAGTCGCCAGCAAAGACCCGATGTCTCTATTGCGATGGTGATGTCATCCGTTGGGCCACAACGGTGTCCGGCGCGCACCTCAAAGGGTCGGCATTCAACATCCCGTCAGCCCTCGCGGGCCTGGTCGGAGTAGGCCCGGGGAATCCGTTGAAGCTGCCGTCGCGACTGGGGCCACAGTCGCTGATGTGGGTGTCCGTGCAGGCCCGAGTGGGAACCATCAAACGCTTCGTCAGCGACCTGGGCCTGGCCCTGGGCGACGAGATCTTCCTCGAGTTCTCACCGGACGGGTTCGACGTCGTACGTCGCTCGGTAAGCGTGTCGGCAGAGCCGGTCGATCAGATCTTTGCTCTGCTGGGCCACCGGAACCCTGCGCCGGCTGATCGCGACGACCTCATCGCGGCAATTGCCACGTCGCTCTTCCTGCCCGACGACGCGGATGCGGCAACCGTCATCTCCACACTGGAGCACCGCAAAGAGGTCGAACTGGCCGCACTCGTCACCGCAGCTCTGAGCTGACGGTTCTGCGTGGTTGACAATTCGGCGGGGTCTTCAGGAGACCGGGCGCAATTCTGCTGATCTCCGGCCGTAGCCGGCATGAACCGCAGGATGCCGGTCGGCAAGACCAAACCGGTAGACCGGCGGGTCATCGCAGGTCTGACGGGTCAGACCCCGGCGGCGCAGCAGCACATCGGGAAGCACCTCACCGTCGGGCAGGACCATCCGCGGGCGCCTCGGGCCCCAGGTCCAGGGGTCTGCTGCACGCATCAGGTCGTGCATGACCAGCGGCGGGGCGAAGACCACCGACACGTCACCCTCACCCAGCGCATCGTGCACCGTCACGGAGTCATGCACGTGGTCGACAACATGCACGCAGGAACCCGATGCTGCGCAGGCGAGCACCAGCATCACTGCGGAGGGGCAACTCCACGGGCCACAGACCACGGCACGAGCGTCCTCATCCAGGTCGAGATCGGTTTGCAGGCCCCCGATACGTTCGGCCACTTCTCCGTTACCCCAGAATCGGAACCCCAGGTCGTTGAGGATCAGACCGCCTTCGGCCTGCAGGGGCGACCGTGGCGAAATTGCGATCAAACGGAACTCTTCTGCCACATCAAATGTCGGGGGTATTCGGTCCCCGCACATGAGCCCGACATTCTCTTCGTGAAGAAAGTCCTCGGCGCAATGCGTGAGAACAAAATGCAGGTCCAGTCCGGCAGCAGCGGTCACCGACGTTTCGTCATAGGGATCGATCGGCACCACCACGGCGTTCAACCGCACCAATGCGTGGAATGCGAGCAGGAACTCCCATCCGCCGCCTACACAGACACCAACCCTTTGACGTGCGCCGATACCTCGCGACGCCAGGTCTTCGCCGAGCCACTGCACTGATTCATCGAAACGCTCGAAGTCGGCTTCGTGCTCACCGCACGCCACGGCCGGGCGGCCGAAATGGCGAGCAACGGTGTTGTCGAGAAATGTGTTCAGCTGCGCCGCACCCATTGGATACACCCCTCTTCCAAGTAGCTTCGCAAAGCTCAATTCGAAGCCGAGTCGGAAATGGCCTGCATTCACCCGGCTTACGTGGGCCTCCACCCACAATTGAGGTAAGGCTAGCCTTGGAAGAGTTCAAAAGTCTAGACGGGTTATCAATTCGCTCGGTATTCGACGACGTACGCGCCCCACCCCAGGGGCCCGACGTGCGGTGCGCCGACGCCGACCGAGTTGATGAGGGCGTGCATTTCGGCCTCCGTGCGAGAGCCCGACCCGAACACACACATCCGGAGAAGATCTTCTTCCGTCTCGTAGTCGTTTGTCGTTTCCGGGTCCATCAGCCGAGTCGGGATCACCACCCGGCCGGCAGACTCCGCGTACGCCGTCAGTGCAACCGCCACGTCACCGTCGGGCAGGGTCTCCACGACGCCTGCCGCCACGAGGAGGTCGACCTTCGTCTGCAGCGGCGCGACGTGACTACCTGCGACGCGCCTGACCAGAGGCCGCCTCTCGGTGGTCACGTCCCCGAGCATGCGCTCGGTGAGCGACGGCATGCCCACAACACTGATCTCGAGCGACGGATACGCGCGCAGCATCGCGTCCACGTAGGGTCCACCGCCTTCGCCGACGACCGCGACAGTGCGTACGCCCTCGAACGAGATGGCCTCGGTCAAGGCCGGCGCGAGATACGTCGGCCATTCGACCATCTCACCGTGATAGCCATCGGCCCGGTCGGGGTCATTCGCCCAATCCTCGACCGACAGACCCCCGATTCCGACCGGATCACCGGTTCGCACCACGTCGAGGAGTCGGAGGAATGACAGCTGCATCTGCGTCTCGGCGGAGTCCATCCGCAATCCCTCGACCCACGGGGTGTCGGGGTCGGCGAGCACCGCGCCCACCTCGCTGAGTGAGTAGATGTTTCCCTCTCGGACCAGCAGACCCATCACCACGAGGTGACGCACCAGCTTGTGCAGCGGGCCGGGACGTGCCCCGCAAGCAGCGGCGATGTCCTGCACGGTGACCGCACCCGCGTCGATTTCTGCGAACACCCCCAGCGTGACTGCTGCGCGTAACGCACACGCGGGCAACAGCTCCGAATACTCGTGGACGCGTTCGAAGGGGTCCGGGGCCTGTGTGGCGACGTCGATGACCTCGGGATCGCCCGCGACGGTGGCGACCGCGTGCTCACGCCAGTAGCCGGCGATGTCGGTGAACTCCTTCGGTATCCCCTTCTCTCGCTTGGCCCATCTGCGGAGCGGCTTGACCACCATGGCTTCCCCCGCGACCCACAGGTATGGCTGACCGTCACGCCACGGGATCGACTGGAGTGTCTCGGCCAGCCGCGACCTGCCCTCGGCCTCACTGCGATACAGCCAGGTGATGTGAACCTCTGCGGCGCTGGGTAATTCCTGATGATGAGAGGGGTCGGCCACTTCGATCACCACCGTCGCCGGTAGCGATGGCGGCAGCATCTCGAGGCAGTGCCCGATCGCAGGCAACGCCGTCTCGTCCCCTCCGATCAGCATCCAATCGGCTGCAGTCGGTAGTCCGGCCGAGTGCTTGGGGCCGGCGACCAGGATCTTCTCCCCCGGCACCACACGACGGGCCCACGTCGAGGCGAGTCCGGTCTCGTGGAGGGCGAAGTCGATGGTCAACTCGCCTGCACCAGCGTCGAAGGCGCGCACGGTGTAGGTACGGGTGTATTCGAAACTGCCCGGCGTCCAGTCGATCAGGCCCGCACCGGTGTTACGGGGCACCTCGAAGGGGAAGCCTCCGGTGACCGGGTCGGGAGGCATGATCTTCACGTCGTCGTCGAATCCGCTGGTCTGCACCGGGGGTAGGACAACACCGTCGCGTGTGTGCTCGCCGATGGCCGGACCTCCGAGAACCACACGTCGCATCCCGGGCGTCACGTCCCACACACGCAGAACATCGAACTCGCGCAAACAGATCGGGCTCACTGTCAGATCGCGCACCGAACCGGCCACGGCTCCTCCTTCGTCGGTCGTGCCACACTCACGGGTTCAGGGCGGCGGCCCAACGGTCCGCCATCTCGGCGGCGTCCGGGGCCAGAACATGTAATTCCACGCGATCCCCGTGGATCGCATACCGGCCGACCACCCCGTAGAGCGCCTCGAAACCCTCCCGCCGAGCGGGATCGGCGAGCGGGCCGAAGATTCGGGTCAGCAGCACTCCTGCAGTGGGTGCCCGCCGCAACTTCTTGCGTCCGACGCTGTGCTGGAAGCGCCACAAGTCGTACCAGGGCGCATACGGTGGCCGTTCGAACCCGTTGACCCCCGGCCGCACCGGGTACACGGCGGTGAATGCACCCGGTAGGCCGTCGCGTGCGCTGGGATTAACGTCGTTCCCGTACAGATGGTTTCGCAGGTTCCATTCGAGGTCAACCGTGCGTACGGCGGATGATCCATGCGCGATGGCGGCGACGAAGGCGGCCTCCACTGCTTCGGCAGACCTGTCCATGTGACCGGACAGCTTCTCGACACGTACGACGAGTCCGGCGTCTCCGTCCACGTGTCCGTCCACCTCGTCGACTGACGGCATGCCGAGCAGCAGATCGATGGAATCAGCCAGTGCGGCATCGGCATCGGCAGACTGCGCACGTTCGGCCAACGCGGCCGCTGCGTCCGCGGTGGACCCCACGGTCGGCGCACCGGAGTCGGATCCGTCGAGCAGTGCGGTCAAGCGATTTGTCACCTGGTGGACGGTGTACCGGTCTGCGACCACCCCGTGTACGGCCACGATGAGGTGGGTGCCCTGCGAAGACCGCAGGAGCGCGACATGCAGTGGCCGTCCTGCTGTGATGTCCACCCGTTTGACCACCTGGTCACGCGCTGCCCTGACGGCGCCTTCGGCATCCGTACCGGACTGATCCAGTGTTGCAACACTTTCCGACGCCAGACGGTCTGCGTACGGGGGTACGTCGGTGTTCCACAGCAATCGGTGACGAGGGTTCACCCGCCACCGCAGGCACTCGAACTCGCGCAGCACCGTGTCGACCGCCGACGCCAACTGCTCGGACTCCACAGGGTGCGGCAGATCGACGACCTCGGTGAGCACGTGCTGCTCGATGTCGAGACCGGACTGACGGAGCCGATGTTGCTCAACCGGGGGAACCACCGGCAGGGGCTCTGGTCGCACGGACGACTCGGCCGAATCGTCGGGCGCCACGGTTCGACCCTCTGCCAATCGCGCCGGCGCGCGCAGCGCGAACACGTCCTGGATGGTGAGGTCCAGACCGCGCTGCCCGGCCCGCCGAACCACCGCGATCGAGGAGATGCTGTCGCCTCCCAGGTCGAAGAAGTCGTCGTCGACACCTACCGCGGGCAGCCCCAGCGCCTCTGCGAATGCCGACACCAAGATCTCCTCGGCGGCGCCACGGGGCTCTCGCGATGCTGTGGTCAGTGAACTGAAATCGGGCGTCGGCAGCGCCTTTCGGTCGACCTTCCCGGTAGGCGTGAGAGGTAGGGCGTCGACGACGAGCACGATCGGTACAACGTGCACGGGCAGAACAGCGGTCACCGCGTCGCGAACCGTCCGGCCGTCCAGGTGCGCGCCCTCTGCCGCCGTCACATAGCCCACCAGCCGGCTCGACTCGCCCGATTCGTGAACCGTGGCAGCGGCCGCGGCCACACCGGGTACAGCGGCGAGCGCGGCCTCGACCTCCTCGAGTTCGACGCGGACGCCGTTCACCTTCACCTGGAAGTCGCGGCGGCCCAGATACTGCAGCGAGCCGTCTGAGGTCCAGCGGGCCAGATCGCCGGTTCGGTACAGACGGGTGCCTGCTGGGCCGAAAGGGTCTGCCACGAACGTGGCAGCAGTCAGGGCCTGCCGATCGGCATAACCTCGGGCCACCTGCGCCCCGCCGACGTACAACTCCCCGGTGACTCCAGGTGACACCGGACGTAGCCAGGGGTCGAGCAGATAGATCTGGCTCCCCGGCACAGGTGCGCCGATGGTGATGGGTTCGGCGACCGCAGCGGATCGCGAGGAGAATGCGACGTCACCGGCCACCTCGGAGGAACCGTAGGAGTTGATCACCGTTGTACCCGGTGATGCCCGGTTGATCTCGTCGACGACAGCCGAGGACAGCGCCTCACCGCTGCAGATCCACTGCCGGACAACACCGACCCGTTCCGCTCCCACTTCGGCGACGGCCCGCAGCAGGGTCGGCACCCCGGTGAGTTGGGTGATGCCGTGACTCTGCACCAGGTCCGCCAGACGATCCGCGTCGTTCGACTCGGATTCGTCGGCGATCACCAACCGACACCCGGCCAACAGCGCACCCAAGATCTCCGTGGACCCGTCGATGAAGCCGATCGAACTCTTGGCGAGCCGGGCACCTCCGAGGGGACTGTTGCCGTCGGTCCAACTCGCAGTGGACCATTCGAGGCGATTGACCAACCCGGTGTGAGATCCCACCACGGCCTTGGCGTTACCGGTCGACCCCGAGGTGTAGATGACGTAGGCGGCGTGATCCCCGCGCAGCTCGGTCTGCCTCTCGGCGGCGCCGACTGGCCCTGCCGGCAATGCTGACATCCGGCCGTTGATCGCGGCATCGTCCAGACAGATCAGCTCACCCGGGACGTCGACGCCGGCCCTCCGGAGCGTTACCGCAATTGCCTCGGTGGCCAGAACCACGGTCGGGGACGAGTCGGACAGGTGGTGGCTGATCCGCTCGGTCGGATGACGTGGATCGATCGGGACATACGCGCCACCGGCAACGATCACGGCGAGCAGCGCGGTGACCAGATCTGGCGAGCGCGGAAGGAGCAACGCCACCCGGGACTCGGGGCCTACGCCCGACTCGATCAGCAAGCGGGCCAATCGATTGATTCGCTCTCCCAGCTGACCGTAAGTCAGGGTGACGTCACCCTGAACCAGAGCCACCAGCTCCGTCGATTCGGCCATCCGACGTGCGATGAGCTCAGCCACCGAGTCTGGCAGTTCCGCAGGCTTCGACGGCGGGTTCCAGGTGTCCACCACGGTGCGATGGTCAACCGGGGACGTCGCGGTGATCGCGCGAAAGGCGTTGGTACCCCGATCGGATCCGGTGACGATCAGCTCTACGACACCGAGGTAGAGATCCGCGAGCCGGTCCGCCACCGCGTCGTCGATTGCCGCCCGGTCGTTGGTCAACGCCACCGACACCGACTCGTGCAGCGTGACCAGCGCAGTCAACCGGTAGTGAGGGGCCTGGATGTACTCGATGGCCCCGAGTCGCAGATCGCCGACATCTTCGGGACGTTCGAGGTTCTCGATCGAGAACAGGGTGTCGAACAACTCGCGTACACCCAACGCCGAATGGAGATCCAGGAGCGGAACGTGTTGGTGGTCGAGCACTTCGGTCTCCGCGCGGACGAAGTTGTGGACCACGTCGTCCATGGTGTCCCGCTTGGTCCAGCGCACCCTGGTTGGCACGGTGTTCAGCAGCATCCCGACGATCCGGTCGATGCCGTCCACATCTTCGCCACGACCCGCTGTGGTGGAACCGAACACCACATCGGTCCGCCCCATGACGCAGCCCAGCAGAACACCCCATGCCGCGGTCATCACGGCACCCTCGCTGACCGATCGCGATCGGGCGTACGCCGTCAGTGCCTGCCGGTGATCGGGCCCCAGCGTACGACGGCGCCGACCGAAGCCATTGCCCGCACTGCGCGGCAGGTGGTCGGAGATCAGTGTCGGATCTCCGATGTCGGCGAGGTGGTTCTTCCACGCTTCCACCTCGCTCTGTGGGGTTCGCCCCTGCGTCCACCACCTCAGGAAGTCGCTGAATTGCGGTGCGCTGGAGTCGAACGGCTCGCCGCGATATGCAGCCATGATGTCGTTCCAGATCAGTGCCACCGACCAACCGTCGGCGATCAGATGGTGCACCGTCTGGATGAGCCGGTACCGCCCCTCCCCGATGGTGATCAGGGTGTAGCGCATCAGCGGCGGCCGAGTGAGATCGAACTTGCGGCTGCGTTCCTCAAATGCAACCCTGTCCACGAATTGCGCTGCCTCCAGCGTCGATTCATCAACAAAACTCAACGTCCGAAACTCTGGTGCGGGCGTCGACCCCACGGTTGAGATGACCCGGCCCGACCGCGTGGTGCGAAAGCCCGCCGCCAGTGCCGTATGTTGGCGGATCACCACGCCTGCGGCCTCGGCGAGCCTGTCGACATCGAGTGGCCCGGACAACTCGACGATCTGCTGAACCATGTAGGGGTCGTGGTCATCCACCGCGATCGAATGGAAGTAGATGCCGGATTGGACGGCCGTCAGTGGCAGCACCTCACGCAAACCATCGACCTGGGAATGGATCTCGTCCGACTCGTCGTCCTCGAGTTCGACAAGAGGCGCGTCGGGTGTCGGGACTGTCGTCGCCGGCCCCGACGCTGTGAGTGCCGTGGCCAGATGTTCGGGCGTGCGGTGAGAGACGATGTCCTGTGAGCGGAGCCTGAATCCCTCCGGCCGCAGCGCCAGGGCAACCTTGACCGCCACGATGCTGTCTCCGCCCAGAGCGAAGAAGTCGTCGTCGACGCTGACCTTCTCCACCCCGAGAATGGTCGCGAAGATGTCGCACAGGAGCTGTTCGTGGGGTGTACGCGGCGCGATGAACGCGCCTTGCCGGGTGGGGGTCATCGCAGGCAGTCCGCGGCGGTCCACCTTGCCGTTGGCGGTGACGGGGAAAGCGTCCAGGACCATCAGGTTCGACGGCACCATGTAGTCGGGAAGATTGTCGACGCACCAGGACTGTAGGTTCTCCACATCCACCGTGGCGCCCGGGTTTTCGGTCACATAGGCCGACAGACTGTCGGCGCCGGCGGTATTGCCCGTCAGTGTCACCACCGCTTGTCGCACCTGCGGGTGGCCGGAGATGATCACCTCGATCTCTTCGAGTTCGACCCGCCTCCCGCGGATCTTCACCTGGTTGTCCGCCCGGCCGAGGAACTCCAGCGAACCGTTGTCGCACCAGCGGGCGAGGTCGCCCGTGCGGTACATCCGTGAGCCGTCGGGGTCGAACGGATTGGATACGAACTTCGACGCAGTCATCGCGGCGTTGCCGACATATCCACGGCCGAGCAGGAATCCGGCAGCATAGAGCTCACCGCCCACACCCACCGGAACCGGCTCGAGCTGCTCGTCCAGCACGTACAACTGGGTGTGCGGATTGGGACGACCGATCGACGTGGCGATTCTCTCGGCCTCGTCGCGGTAGATGACGTGCGATACGCCGATCGTCGCTTCAGCCGGTCCGTAGCCGTGATAGAGCGTGGTGGACAACTGCTGCCGGAATCGCATGAAGAGATCGGGTGTCAGAACCTCTCCGCCACACCAGATGTGTCTGACCGAAGCCAGCGCGGATCCCGACCGGGTCGACCGATCGCGATCCAGTGCCAACAGGGTGTCGAGCATCGAGGACACCAGATACAGGTAGGTGACCCGTTCCGAGGCAATCAGATCCAGTAGGTAGTCAGGATCCTTCTCACTTCCGGGCGCCGCCACCACCACGTACCCACCCGAGACAAGTGGCAGCAGTATCTCGTTGATCGAGATGTCGAAGGCGAGAGGCGCTTTGAACAGTGAGGCATCGTCTCGTCCGAACATCAGTATCTGATCACGCTGCCACACAAGTCGTTCGCAGATCGCCTCGTGCCGGATCATCGCCCCCTTGGGAGTCCCGGTGGACCCGGAGGTGAAGATCACGTAGGCCAACTGGTTCCCCTGCACGCGCAGCGGGGACGCGTCCGGCACACAATCACCGAACCGCCAGTCGGCGAGGCTCACCGAGATCGTCTCGGTGCCCCAGTCCGTGCGGTCGTCCGCAGCTGTCAGTGCGATGTTCACCGATGCGTCGGCGCTCACCTGTCGCCGACGGGTCTCGGGCCAGTGCGGGTCGACAGGAACAAACGCGCCGCCGGCTGCCATCGTGGCCAGTACGGAAACGACCATCTCGGCCGAGCGAGACATACCGATGGCGACCACACCTTCGGCGGGTAGCCCCGACTGACGTAGACGTTGCGCCAATTCGCCCACCTTGACCGACAATTCGCGGTACGTGAGTCGGGTACGCCCATCGACGAGAGCAAGGGCATCGGGCGTCGATCGGGCTGCAGCAGCGAACAACTCCGGAACGGTTGCCGTGGTCGTTGGTGTCGTTCGGTCATTCCATCGCTCGTGCAGCTCCGAAATGTCCACCTGGATCGTGGCCGAGTCCCCAGGGTGCCCGAAAGTCGTCATGAAGTTTAGGCTACCCTAGGTTCAATTGGGTTCGAAGACCGCGGGCGAAGGGAAGTTCTCGTGATTCTGGTCGGCTCAGGAGCTCTGCTGTGGCGTGCCGCAGGTCATGCCGCCTCGGTGGGCACACCGGTCGACGTTGTCATCCACCCAGAGGGCGAAGCCGTCCCCGCGTGGGCGTCCGATCTCGAATGCGCCGGCACCGACGACGTCAACGAGTTGGCCGACGGCATCGACGAGTTCTGTACGGACGGGTTGGTGTGTTCGACCGGCAATCCCTTCATCTTTCGTGAGCCGATCCTGGAACTCGGCGTGACCATCGTGAACATTCACGGCGGACCGCTTCCGCGGTATCGGGGCCTGCCCATTGCCGCCGCAGTATTCGCAATCCTGAACGGTGAGAAAGAATTCGGTGTCACGCTCCATCGCGTCGACGCGGGGATCGACACCGGCGACGTCATCGACAGACGGGCTATCGCCCTCACCGAGTCCGTGACGCTGGAGGAACTGTCGATGGAGGTGACGCAGGCTTGCCACGACATCTTCGTCGACAACATCGATTCCCTCGATCGAAGCCCGGCGCCGGCCTCCGCGAACCACTCCTCTGCTCCCGCAGGCTATTACGGGATGAAGCAACTCGCCGACATCGGCAAGTACCGGGACCATCCGAACTTCGTCCGGGCCACGGAACTCGGCGTACTGGAGGACCACTACCCGGCGTACCGGGATCTGTTCGCGTCCTACCGGGCCTGACCGACTCCCGCACCGCTGTTTCCGACGGCGGCAGGGCACGCTACGCAATGATGGCGCCGGCAAACGCCGGCGCCATCATCGATCTGAGTCAGGTACTCACTTCTGCGGGAGCTTCTCCAACTGCGCTTCCAGGCTGTCCAGGCTGGCCATTCCGGATGCGTAGGTGAACGGATCCGTGTATGCCACAGCCAGAACCCGTCCGGCCTGTACTGCGGGCAGACTCTTGAAGAGCTCGGAGTCGAGCATCGCCTGCACCTCTGGTGTGGTGGTTCCGTCTGCGCGTGTCGGGTAGACGATCACGTCGTAGTCGGCGAGCATTCCCAGCTGCTCATACGAACGTTCCTGTCCCTCGCCCGTGGGGAAGGTCAGACCCGCGGCCTCGAGCTTGTGTGGCACATACGTTCCGGCGTTCTGGTCCCAGAAAGTGCCCGGTGACCACGACGCGACCGCGACGAACTTGGTGCCGTCGATCTTGTCGGCGTACTTCTGGTGGATCTCGTCGGCGCGTGCGTGGAACTGCTGCTTCTGCTCCTCGGCCTCGGTCTTCATGCCCGCGATGTCGGCCGCCTCGTCGAAGGTCTCGTACCAGTCGGTGACCAGCAATGACCCGCCCTCGAGGTTCACGACCGGCGCGATGGCCTTCAGCTTCTCCTTGTCGATTGCTTCCCAATGCTTTTCGAGAACGTTGCCGACGATGAGGTCGGGCTCGAGCGCGAGAATCGCCTCATAATCCGGTTGCGCGATGGTGCCGACCTTGGGCAGGCTCTGGTACTTGTCCCAAGCGGCCGTGTCGGTGCCGAAGTAGTCGGCCGTGTAGAGATCCGGTACGCCGACGACCTTGTCGCTACCGAGGCTGAGCAGTGCTTCTGCCGAGCCACGCAGCGCCACGATGCGCTGGGGGTCGGTCGGGATCTCGACAGGACCGTCGACAGTTTCCACCGTCCGGGTCTCGCCCGAGGCCGAATCCTTGTCGGAATCGTCCGAGCATCCGGTCAGCAGGACCACAAAAAGCAGTGGCAGCGCGGCCAACAACGACCACAGCCGCAGTCTTCGAGACTTCTTCATTGTCAGTTCTCCATTCTTGCTCCGGAAATGTTCCGGAGTGTTTATCAAAAGGTATTTCAGCTTCGGGTATCAGAGATGAACCGGCGCAACCGATCTCCCCAATCCGCAACGACGTCGTCGTCAAGCATCTCTCGATGCCCCTTTATGGTCGATGAATATTCCACCTTTCCAACGATGTGATGACGCCAGTTAAAGGTGTCTAGATTGCCGTCCACCCCTGCCTGCAACAGCAAAGCATCCGCGTGTACCTGTCCTTGCGTCGGGCTCGCAAGATGCTCGGTGGCGGTCGCGCCCGACTTCAACATGCCTCGTACGTCGGACTTTTGGATCCCCGGCCACAGCGGCGCCACATCCACGGCGTGATCGACGAGCTCGTCCACCGTCGAGAAACCTCCAGGGTGGTTGATGCTGAATGCGTAGCAGAAGTCGTCGATCGACTCTTGTAGCGACATCGCTCCCGTGATGTAACCCGGCTCCGGTGTCGGGCCCGAGTCGAGCAGCGTCAGGCTGATCAGTCTCGAGTCGCTCTGCTTCTCGATCAGTTTGGCGAGTGCAAATGCGAGGTGCGCGCCGTACGACCAGCCGAGCAGATGGATGTCGCCACCATCGGCCACACGGTCGATGAGGTCGAAGTACCAGCGCGCCGTCGCATCCAGATCGCCCATGTCCATCTCGGGATCGAACAGCGACACGTTCTGCAGCCCGTACACGGCCACGCCGTCCGGTACGTGGGCCACCAAGCGGTCGTACATCACGGCTGATCCCGACGCGGGATAGGCACAGAACAGGTGCTCGGTGTACGCGGCCCCGGCCGTCGGAGAAAGCCTCAGCAGCACAGAGTCCCGCAGATGATCGGTATCCGAGTGATCGGTGGACCGGTCGATCAGGTTCGCTATCGACGACACCACCGGGCTCTCGAAGATGTTGCGAACACCCACCTTCACACCGAACTCCGCAGCTATTCGCGATGCCAGCCGCACGGCGGTGAACGAATGCCCTCCGAGATCGAAGAAGTTGTCGTCGGCCGACAGTTCGACGTCACCGAGTCCCAGCACCTGCGCCACCAGTTCCCCGACGGCCCTTTCGGTTCCGGGGGACAGGGTCCGTCCGTCACGGCCGTGCCCGCTCACCTCCACCGCGGGAAGAGCGGAACGGTCGAGCTTTCCGTTGGCCGTCACCGGCAGAACGTCGAGCATGGTGAACGCCGTGGGCACCATGTGGGCCGGCAGTCGAGAACCGCACCAGTCGCGCAGATCATCGTCGAACGCAGCCGGGTCGTCAGTGACCTCGCCCGTTGTGTAGTACGCGGCCAGCGTCTTTCCCGACGATGGGTGGTCGACTGCGATCACGGCGGCCGATGACACCCGGGGGTGGCCGTCCAGGATTGCAGCGACCTCGCCGGGTTCCACACGTTGGCCTCGGATCTTCACCTGGTCGTCCACGCGTCCGACGTACTCCAGCACACCATTGCCGTCGGCTCGCACCAGATCCCCTGTGCGATAGAGCCGTCCACCGCGTCCGGTCGGATCTGCGATGAACCGCGATGCAGTCAGCCCGAAACGATCGTGGTAACCACGGGCCAACTGCGCGCCTGACAGGTACAGTTCGCCCACCACACCTGCCGGGACCCGTCGTAGCCATGGATCGAGCACGTGCACACCGCAATTGGCCACCGGCCATCCGATCGGGACATAACCTTCACGTTGTTCACCGGGTACCGCTCCACAGTCGAAGTACATCACCTCGCCCGATTCCGTCGGCCCGTAGATGTTGAGGACGTTGGCGCCCAGTGACGACTCGATCGAGTCGGCCAGACTCCAGCGAAGTGCCTCACCGGCGAGCAGGACCTCGGCCACCTGGGCCCCGGCGTCCGCGTCGACGTTCTCCACGAGGATGTCGGCCATCGACGGCACGAAGTTCACGCGTTCGATGTCGTGGCGGGTCACCGCGTCGACGATCTTCCACGGATCGCGATGATCGCCGGGCGCGAGAACCACCACGGCGTGCCCCTCCACCAGCGGCGAGAGCAGTTCGGGCAGCGACACATCGAACCCGATCGGCGTCTTGACAAGAATCGGCCCGGTCAACGGGTACCGCCTGCGGCCCCATTGCAACCGGTTGGCCAGCGCCCGGTGCGAGACAACAACGCCCTTGGGCTGCCCGGTTGTCCCCGAGGTGTAGATCAGGTAGGCGGCGTCATCGGCGAACAGAGGTCGGCTCCGGTCGTCGTCGGTGATCGGCGCATCCGATTCCGCGGGGCTGCTGCCGATTGCCAGGACGTCGATCACCGGGATGTCGGCGGTACCGGGTGAACCGTTCCAGTCCGGCGAATTGGTCACCACCACAGTCGGAGAAGAGTCCTCGAGCAGGTAGGTGATCCGCTCTTCGGGGTAGGAGGGATCGATCGGCAGGTAAACGCCGCCGGCGCGCAACACCGCAGCCATCATCACCGGCAGCCATTCGTCCCGTTGCGCGACCACGGCGACGTGGTCGCCGACGTGTACGCCCGCTCCGATCAAATGGCGGGCCAACCGGTTCACGCGGCCGTCGAGCTCTGCGAACGACCACTCGATCGCGCCGTGTACAACTGCGATGCTCGAGGCGAATTCAGCTGCAGCGCTCCGCAACAACCCGTCGACCGTGACTTCCTCGTGGACGGTCGTTGCCCCAGGGGCCTGAGCGGATCGGGTGATGTCGACGTACTCGACAGGTACCAACTGCGCGAGCGAGGTGTCGAGATCCTCGGCCACCACTTCGAGTACCTGCACCAGTGTCTCGATGAAACGCCTGATCGTCGATTCCTCATAGAGGTCGACCGCGTATGCCAGGTTGGCATCGATCCGCTCGCCGTCGTCGACGAAGAAGACGTCG
Source organism: Williamsia sp. R60 (assembly GCF_054063855.1). Classification (NCBI taxonomy): domain Bacteria; kingdom Bacillati; phylum Actinomycetota; class Actinomycetes; order Mycobacteriales; family Nocardiaceae; genus Williamsia; species Williamsia sp. R60. The sequence goes on along the minus strand of NZ_JBSSGR010000001.1, from coordinate 29,909 downwards.
AGATCGGCCTTGACCACTCCGAGACTGCCACCCAGTGGATCGAGCAGGCCCAGGCCGGCTTTCGCAAGGAGGTCACGCTCGTGCGATCCGCTGGACTGGGCGACATAGCTCACCAGCACCTGCACCAACGGGTTCGCGCCGGCGACGTGAGCGCCGTTCCCCGCGGCGACGATCTGGTCGAACGGTACCCGCTGGTGTTCGAACGCGGTCAGCACGTTGTTCCTGGTGCGCTGCAGCACGGTTCGGAAGGTGTCCTGTGGAAGCAAGCGATGCCGTATCGGCACCGTGTTGACGAGATAGCCGACCGTATCGGCGACGGTCTCCTCCGATCGGCCGCCCGTCGGCGATCCCAGCACGAGGTCGGTGCCCGAACCCAGCCGGTTCATCGCCACGGCGACCGCCGCGTGCAAGGTCATGAACATCGAGACGTCCAGCCTCGCCGCGGTCTCGCGGACGCGCGACACCAGTCCGTCGTCCAGCGAGATCTCGAGGTCGATCCCCTTGAAGCTCTGCCTGCTCGGCCGGCTGCGATCCGGAGGCAGGGTGGACAGTTCCGGTGCACCGGCCAACTGGTCGTTCCAGTAGCGCACCGACTCGTCGAATCGACCCTGGTCGAACAGCGATCGCTGCCACACCGCATAGTCGGCGAATTGCACTGCGAGAGGCTCGAAGACAGGTGCCTCACCGCTGCGACGTGCGCAGTAGGCATTCCAGAGATCCCCGGACACCGAGCCGATGGATCCCTCGTCGACAAAAGCATGGTGCAACGCCAAGCCCACGACGAACTGGTCGTCGCTGCGGCGCATGATCACGCCTCGCAAGGTCGAGTCCGCAGCAACGGACAGTGGCCTGCTGCCCCACTGCTCGATGAGCGAGGCGGTCTCGTCGTCGCTGCATCCGACTGCGTCGACGTGGTCGATCTGCAGCCACCGCTCGACCGAATCCGGCGGCGTGATGACCTGCACGATCGAGCCGTCGTCGGCCTCTGACAGTCGTGTCCGCAGCGGCTCATGGCGGACGACGAGGTCACGCAGGGCGGCGGACCACGCGATGGGTTCGAGACGGCCGGAGACGTGCCACAGGATGGTCACCGTGTAGGTCGACCCCGCACCCGCCATCTCGTCGATCACCCACAGTGCCTGCTGCCCATAGGAAGCCGGGATCTGGTCCGGCCGCTCGATCTCGCCGATCCGCGGCAGTCCGGGTGCCTTCTCGACGTCGCCAGGACTGTCGTGGCCGTCGATGGCGGCCGCCATCTCCGCCACTGTCGGGTGATCGAAGATCGCACGAACGGAGATCGGTTGACCCAGTGTGTTGCTCAAGCGTCCGGCCAGACGCATCGCGAGCAGCGAATGACCACCCATGTTGAAGAAGTCCGCATCAGTCGACACCTGGGATATCCCGAGGGTGTCTGCGACCGCGACAGCGATCGTCTTCTCCAACTCCGTCTGGGGCTCGCGCGCAACCTCTTCTGCCAGTTCGATCTCGGGTAGAGCGCGTACGTCGACCTTGCCGTTCACCGTCAGCGGGATGTTCTCGACAACCCCGATAGCCGAGGGAACCATGTAGTCGGGCAGCCGGGCCGCGAGATGATCACGGAGGTCGGAGACCTCGATCGTCGCCTCCCCCGCAGCAACGACGTAGGCGTGCAACGCCTTACCGGACGAACTCTTGCGGACCACAACCGTGGCGCGCGACACGTCGTCACGATCGACGAGGGCACTGGCGATCTCCGCCGGTTCGATGCGGAACCCACGGATCTTGATCTGATCGTCCGAGCGCCCCAGGTACTCCAGCGACCCATCTGGCTGACGCCTCATCAGGTCGCCGGTGCGGTACATCCGTTCGCCCGACCGCCACGGGTGGGCGATGAACGACGCGGCCGTCAGATCAGGCCGACCCTGGTAGCCCCGGCCCATTCCGGCACCGCTGAGATACAACTCGCCCGCCACGCCGTCGAGCACCGGGGTGAGCGACCGGTCGAGCAACAGTGCCATCGTGTTGAAGATCGGCTCGCCGACATTCGGGCGGTCACTGTCGGCGAGATTCGCGCCGAGCGCGTTGATCGTGTATTCCGTTGGGCCGTAGAGGTTGTACGACCACAGACCGGGTCGCTCACGCAGCGTCGCCCACAACGTCTCCGGGACCGCCTCTCCTCCGAGCGAGAAGAACGAGATGCCGTCGTAGCCGGGTTCGGTCGGGGTGAACAGGCCTGATTCGACCAGGAGTTCACCGTAGGAGGGCGTGACGTCGAATCCGTCGATGCGGTTCTGCGCGTAGTAGGACAGCAGCGCAGCAGGATCTTTGCGCATGCTCTCACTGATGACGTACACCGAATGTCCGTCCAGCAGCCAGAACAACTGCTCCCACGAGGCATCAAACGAGAACGACGTGGTGTGCGCGATCTTCATCGGTTCGCCGCCCCGGCCTTCGGTGGCCGGGCGGAAGATGCGCTCGACGTGGTTGTAGAACATGTTGATCAATCCGCCGTACGGGACCGCAACACCTTTCGGCGTACCGGTGGAGCCCGACGTGTAGATGATGTACGCCAGGCCGGCTGGATCGACAGCGCGCTGCACCGTCTCGGGCACCGGTGTATCGGCCCCGGACAAGGTCTCACCCACGAGCAGCAGTTCGCGTGCGGTCGCGGGAAGGGATGACGCCAGCATCGCCGAGGTGCACACGATCGAGGACTCCGAGTCATCGAGGATGTATCCCACCCGGGCAGGCGGCAATTCGGGGTCGATCGGCACGTAGGCAGCGCCGATCTCGAAGACCGCGAACATCGCGATGGCCATGTTGTGGTCGCGCTCGAGGTACAGGGCGACCCGGTCCTCCGATCCGATGCCCCGTCGGACCAGTTCGGCCGCCAACGTGCGGACGTGCGCCGACATCTCCTCGAACGTGAGGCGAGTCCGGCCCGACACCAACGCAGTCCGGTCGGGATGTGCCTGCACCTGACGGGCCAGCAGCGACGCTATGGACTCCGTCGGGATGTCCTGGCGCACCAGACCGGCGGTGACACCGGCAACAGCCTCGTCCTCGGACAGAACCGAGATCCTGGCCATCGGCGCATCCACATCGTCGACGAACCCGCGCACGACTCGCACGAACCGTGCCATCAGGGTGGTGACCTCGTCTGCGGTGAGAAGGTCACTGCGATAGGCACATCGGAGATGAATGGTTCGGCCGGGATGACAGGCGATCGACACCGGGTAGTGCGTCGCGTCCTGCAGTGACACATCGTCCACCGAGACCGAGCCGTCCGGACCGATCTGCGACCATTGCGCGTCGGTGTCGATCCACTGGTGGTTCTGCATCACGAACAGCGTGTCGAACAGCTGGTCCACGCCCACCGCGCTGTGCAGTTGCGACAGCTGCACATAGGGGTGTTCGATCGTCTCGAGCTGGCTGTGCTGCTGAGCGCGTAGGTGTTCACGGACCGTGTTTCCCGGGCGCACCGTGGTGCGCACCGGAACCGTGTTGAACAGCAGACCGATGATCTGGTCGGAGTCCTGCAGATCCGGGCTTCGGCCTGAGGCCACCGTGCCGAACACCACGTCGTTCTGGCCCACGAGCTTGCTCAGCAGCACACCCCACGCTGTATAGAGCAGTGTCGCAACAGTGACGCCGGCGTCAGCTGCCACGGCGCGTATCGAAGCCGACAGCGTCTCGTCGAGATCCATCTCGTGGTCCCGCGCATGCGAGGCGCGAGCGGGCTCGGTGACGCCAGGACGGATCAGGGTAGGCGATTCGATGCCGCCCAATTCGCGGGCCCACACTGCGTAACCTGTTGGAGTGTCACGGGTCTGGAGCCATTGCAGATAGTCCCGGAACGACGGCTCTGCGGGGGTGATCCGATCGGGCACCACATCGGCGGCGACATCGATCTCGTTGTACAGCCTGAACAACGCCTCCAACATCAGGCCGCTCGACCAGCCGTCCATGAGCAGATGCTCGAAGACGACGGACAACGTCCACCTCTCGGAGTCGTTCTGCAACAGGGCGAACCGCATCAGAGGCGGAGCGTCCGCGGCAAACGGCCGGCGACGTTCGTCCTGCAGGATCGAGTCGCGCCCGAGCCGGGCGGTATCTGCCTGCCGATACCAGGTCCAGGGCACCTCCACCTTGGCCTGGACGATCTGGAAGGTGGATTCACCGTGCACATGGAATCCGGCCCGCAGGTTCGGGTAGCGGTACAGCAATGCCGTGACCGCGGCGTGGAACCGGTCCGGATCGACGGCGCCGACGAAGTCGATCACGAACTGTGACGAATAGACGTCCGTCGAGTCGGCAGCCTCCGCCGTCAGCAGGTGGAAGAGCAGACCCTCTTGGAGCGGACTGACCGGAAGGATCTCGGCGACCTGGCCGAACGTGGCCGACAGTTCTTCGGTGAGGTTCGCACCGACCTCCACCAGTTGCGGGGCCGCGATCTGGTCGTACACAACACCGTCGGCCCACGGATCGGGTGAGGTCAGAAGGCCGACCACCGATCCGGTCGCTGTCAGGGCGGCCGCAACTCGTTCTGCCAGGACCACCGCATCAATCGGCAGCGTTGTCACGACGTCCACGGCCACGGCCACCCCGGAACTCTCCGTACCGGCCACGACCACATCGAGCACCAGCGCATGGTCTCCCGGTGATGCGGTGATGCCCGGCGCCACAGGAGAACCCGCGTGATGGAGCCGTATCAGGATCTGCGCCTCGGGAAGGTCATCGAAGACGCCGATGGTCGCAGGACTGTGGTCGCGCAGGATCAGATAGCCCTCTGCCTCGGCAGGGGTCATCGCCAGAGCGTCGTGGGTCTCGTCGGCGAGATCGCCTGTTTCCGAGGCCCATCGGACCAACACGGGGAACGTCCGCCGCGCTCGCCCGATGATGTACTGCCGTATGTCTTCGCGCGACGGTTCTTCGATGTCGATGATGACACCTTCGGAGACGAGGTCCGCAGGGGTCAGGACATCGATGGAGCAAAGAGCCTGCACCGTCGACGACACCACCGACGCACGCAGGTCTGCCAGGTCGACCGGTCCGGTTGCGGCACCAACATTCACGACACTGCGTCCCATGCGCGGATCTCGGTCATCGAAGGCCAGGGTGATCGGATCGGCGATGTCGACATCATCGGCGAAGGCCAGCCATCGGTCACTGTGGTCGTCGACGCGCTCGCCCGCGGCGTCACGCTCGGTGTCGATAAGGCCGGCCGGTGGTAGATCGATCTGCAACCGATCCGCATCAGGGACTTGCAGTACCGCAAACAGAAGAGTCTTGATCACGCCGGCCGATTCGAGGTCGAAGCGGCCGTCACCGGGCACGCGGATCTCGAAGTCGTCGGCGTGCACGCCGTCGGAGGTCGAACACACGATCAACGGAGTTGTCGCTGCCGGTCGCGGTCCGTCCCGATCCACGGCAAGCGGCATCTGCACCACACCGGACCCGGTCAGGCCCCAGCCGAGGAGCCGCAACGCGGCCACGCGTACGTCGCTGACGGTGAACCGGGAGCCGGCCAGCCGGACACTCTCAGAGAGAACGGCTTCCGCCTTATGGTCACCGGTTGGCATCCCGCCGAGTCGCGACCGCTCGGGTGCGATGTACTCCGAGCACAATTGCTGCACTGTCGCCGTCGGCGACTGACTGCCGGCGATCAGCAGGAATGCGGTGGTCGCCATCAGGTTCTCGATGGTTGCGGGCTCGAACAGGGCCGATGCGTAGCTGAACCACAGAGTCCAGGCGCCGTCGTTGTCGATGATGGCAACGGTGAGATCGAACTTCGCAACCGACTCGGAGCGCCCGGCATCGAGGACATCGATCGCGCGACTGAGATATCGGTGGGACTCGTCAGGTGCCGCTGCGCGGTACGCGGTCAACACCTGAAAGACCGGCGATGTGCTCTCGGCACTCACGCGCAGACTCGGTGACGATGCCACGAACTCGAACGGCACGTCTCGGGCGTCGAGGGATTCGAGCAGAAGCCGACGCGATTCGGCTACGTTGTCGGAAAAGCTCGCGGATGGTTCGGTCGACACCGGCACCGGAACGGTGTTGAGGTAGTACCCGATCGACTGCTCGGCATCAGGACCCTGGCGCAGGGTCGCCGGCGTACCGAAGACGGACCTGTTCGCGGCGCCGTGCGATGCCAACGCCGCAGACAGTGCGGCGTTGAGGAGCATCAGCGGCGTGACACGACTCCGGGCGGCGAATTGTTGTACCTGTTCGACGAGTTGTTTCGGCACAACACATTCGGCTTCCGCCGCCGTCGATGCCGCTGGCCGGCCGGGGCCCGCGTGGTCGTAGGGCAGGTACGGGTACACCACGTGGTCCGCGAGCCGCGTCGTGATCCGCTCGATGAGGGCGGAGCGCCCGCCCGCTGCCGAGTCGAGCACGGACCGTTCCTGGATCGCCCAGTCGGCGAACTGCCGCAGACGTCCCTGGCCGTCTGCAAGCTGTTGTCGCGCAGGGTCATCGCCACTCTCAGCCCGCAGAGCGAGGTCGAGATCGGACAGGAAGACGTCGAAAGACGTCTCGTCGAACACGATGTGGTGTCCCGCCACCAGCAGCCACTGACGACCGGCACTGCGCAGATGCACGAACTCGACAAGCCACTCCTCCGAGCCGTCCCGTGGCCGTCCGAGGCGCTCGCCGGCCGTGCGCGCAACATCAGCCTCCGCTACGTCGACGATGTCGTACGGAACACCGTCGGCGTCGCGTGCGTCACGGATGACCTGGACCAGATCTCCCGCACGCCAGTCGAAGTGAGTCCTCAGCGCTTCGTGGCGCCGCACCACCGACACCACAGCCCGTCGCAGGGTCTCCGCATCAAGACCCGGGTCCACCTGTAACGCATCACCGATGACGTACTGGCTGCTCGGCCCGGTTGCCTGGCCGATCGCCCAGAGCGCCTGCTGGCCATACGAAGCCGGGATATGCGCCGGCCGTTCGATCTTGCCTGGCTGCGGATGCGCGGCCGGTGCGGCGGTCTTCATCGTTGCGTCCACCGCGGCGCTGAGCTCGGCAATGGTCGGGTGATCGAACACCGACCGCAACGTCAGATCAGATCCACACCGGTCGTTGAGCAGCGCGACCAGCCGTGTTGCCGTCAGCGAGTGCCCACCGAGGGCGAAGAAGTCGTCGCCGGCGGCCATCACGACGTCGGCGTCCACCCCGAGAACCCCGGCGACCGTCGTCGCGACCACACGTTCTGTATCGGTTTCCAGCTCGCGTCCCCGGCCGCTCGAGACACCCACGTCCACGGCGGGAAGGGACCGGCGGTCCACCTTGCCGTTGGCAGTCGTCGGCAGCACGTCCAGACGCATGAAGACGGACGGCACCATGTGTGCCGGCAACCTGGCGCCGACCCACTCGCGTAGTTGTTCCGCGAACAGGTCGTCGGACAGATGGGCGCCATCGCCGAGTGCGGTCACGTACCCTGCCAAAGTCACTCCGGCGACCGGATGTTCGACCGGCACCACTGCGGCGGATCCGACCCAGTGGTGGCCGCCCACCACCGCGGCGACCTCGCCGGGTTCCACCCGCTGGCCCCGAATCTTCACCTGATCGTCGACACGTCCCAGATACTCGAGAAGGCCATCGGCATTCCATCGGGCCAGATCGCCCGTCCGGTACATGCGACCACCAGAGCCCCGTGGGTCGGCGACAAAGCTCCCGGCCGTCAGGCCGGGGCGGCGGTGGTAACCACGCGCCAATTGCACGCCCGACACGTACAGTTCGCCAATGACACCTGCCGGCACTCTCCGCAACCACGAATCCAGCACGACGGCAGTGGTGTTGGTGAGCGGACGCCCGATCGGAAGGGTCCCGTCCGAGTAGTCGGCGCCGGGATCGAACTGGCCGAGTACAACCTCGATCGTCGCTTCGGCCGGCCCGTAGATGTTCCATGCCCGCACACCAAATCTCGTGTGGAGGTCACGGGCAAGCGACAACGGCACCGCTTCGCCACCCAGCGACAGGACATTGGGCGCCAGCTCCGTCAGGGTGCCCTGCCGCAGCACCTCCTCCATGAGCGACGGGGTGAAGTCGATCCAGGCGAAGTGGTTGTTGTTCAACAGCTCAGCGATATACGCCGGGTCTGCGAACTGGGTGTCATCCAGATAGTGCACAACACCGCCGAAGGCCAGCGGCCAGAACAACTCTGCCGCCGCCGGATCGAAACCGATTGCCGTTCTGGCCATCACGACATCACCCGGAGCCAGTTCGCAGAGGTCTTGGCGGCGACGGATCAGCTCACCGAATGCCCGGTGCGTGATGTCGACCCCTTTGGGTCGCCCGGTGGTGCCCGAGGTGTACACCACGTAGACCGAGTCGTCGGCATGTAATCGACGCGAGCGTTCGTCATCGCCGACGGGCGCCGGGTCCATGATGTCGATCCGCGACGCCACCGCTGGATCGGCCAGATCAAATGTGTTGGTGTGGCCGTACATCGAGCCATCGTCGTCGCGACCGGCGGTGATCAACACCGCAGCGCCGCTGTCTTCGATCAGAAACCGGATTCGATCGAGTGGGTAGGCGGGGTCGATGGGGACAAACGCGGCGCCGGCACGCACCACCGCGGCCATGGCAAGAGGCAGCTCCGGGCGCCGGTGGATCAGGACCGCCACACGGTCCCCGACCTCGACGCCGGATCGGATCAGGTGGCGGGCCAGCCGGTTGACACGCTGATCGAACTGCGCCGAGGTGTAGGTCTGGTTTCCGAAGACCAGCGCAGGTTCCGACGGACGCTCACTGGCGGCGGCCTGGAGCATGGCGTCCACGGTCGGGTGCTCGGCAGCCAGGTTTTCGCTGCGTCCGGCATCCTGCAGCGGCACGGGGCCGAACTCGACGGCGCTCAGCGGCTTGTCAGGAGCGTGGACCATCACGTCGAGGACGGCGGTGAACACGTCGACGAAACGGTCGATGGAGGCCGGTGTGTACAGCTCGGTGGCGTACGAGACACCGCCCGTCAGAACGCCGTTCAGCACTTGGAACTCGAGTTCGAGGTCGGCCTTCACGGTCTTCAGGACACCGCCGACCCTCTCGAAATGGGACAGGCCGGCGGGCTGGAGGGTGTCGTCTCTGATCTGTTCGTGCTCGGTCACGAAGTTCAGCAGCACCTGACACAGCGGGTTCACTCCCGGAATCCGGCCGACGCGTGATGCCGCCACAACCCTGTCGAAAGGGATCAACTGGTGGTCGAGAGCTCCGAGCACTGTTTCCCGGGTGGCGCTCAAGAACTCTCTCGGCGTCCACATCGGTTGCAGGCGGTGCCGGACGGCCACGGTGTTGATGAAGTAGCCGACCGTGGACATGACTGCCGCGTCCGGACGTCCCGCGGTCGGCGAGCTGAGCACCATGTCCGAATCGGCCCCCAGCCTGTGCAAGGTCAGAGCGACCGCGGCGTGGACGACCACGAACATCGAGGCATCGGTGTCAGCGGAGAGCTGTTGCAGGACAGCGGTTGTCACCTCGTCGACGACAAGTCCGGTGTAACCGCCCTGGAAGGTGGGGGTTGCCGGCCGCGGCCGATCGGGCGGGAGGGTGGACAACTCGGGCGCCCCAGCCAGGGTATCGGCCCAGTACTGAGTGCCTCGCTCGAAGGCAACGGTGTCGACGAGCTGCTGCTGCCACACCGCGAAGTCCGCATACTGCAACACAACCGGCGGCAGAGCCGGTTCCCGATTCTCGCTCAGGGCGCCGTACGCTGCCCAGAGCTCGCTCGCGACCGTGGACATCGACCACTCGTCGACAAACGCATGATGTATCGCAACCGCGAGGATGTGGCCGCCATTGTCACGCGGTGCGACGAGCGAGCGGATCGGCATGTCCGTATCGAGGGAGATCGGACTCTGCACCCAGTTCTCCACCGTGTCCCAGTCGACGCTGTCATCGGACCCCTCCAGGTGCAGATGGTCGGTGGTCAGCCACCGGCCCACGGAGTCTGCGGGTTCCACGATCTGGACAAGACCGTGTTCTCCGGCCTCCACCAACCGGGTCCTCAGCGCCTCGTGGCGGCGGACGACCACTTCGAGGGCTCGTTCCCAGGCCGCCTGGTCGAAACGCCCCTCCACGTACCACTTCACCGGTACGACGTACCGGCCGCTCGCTTCCGAGAGGCCCTCGATGGCCCAGAGAGCCTGCTGGCCCGAGGAAGCCGGTATGTGCTCCGGCCGGTTCACGGCCACGAGCCGAGGCAAAGCCGAAGAATCATCGGGGCCACCCGCCGCATCCATCGCCCCGGCCAGGCCAGCGATGGTGGGGTGATCGAACACCGAGCGCAACGTCAATCCCCGGTCGCATCGCGCGTTGAGCAACGCGATCAGCCGGGTTGCCAGCAGCGAGTGCCCGCCCAGGACGAAGAAGTCATCCTCGGCCGACAACTGGACTTCCCCGAGCCCGAGGACGTCGGCCACCAGCGCGGCAACGGTGTGTTCGGTCTCCGTCGACAATGGACGGCCACGTCCACCGCCTGCCCCCAGATCGATTGCCGGCAGCGCACTTCGATCCAGCTTCCCGTTCACGGTCACCGGGAGCTCATCGAGCCGAACGAACGCAGAGGGGACCATGTGGGTGGGCAATCGCGACGCTGCCCACTCGCGCAGTTCGTCGTCGAACCCGTCGGCCACCGACGCGACAGCGTGGGCGTCGGACGTCTCGGTGCCGGCTTCTGTGTAGTAGGCGGCGAGTACCGTGCCCGACACCGGGTGTTCGACCGCCACCACGGCCGCGGACGAGATGTGTGGGTGCGCGCCGAGTACCGCAGTGACCTCGCCGGGTTCCACACGCTGGCCCCGAATCTTCACCTGGTCGTCGGCACGGCCCGAATACTCCAGGACGCCGGTGGTGGTCCACCGGACGAGATCGCCTGTCCGATAGATCCTCTCGCCCGAGCCCGCGGGGTCGGCGACAAACCGGGATGCCGTCAGACCGGATTGCCCACGATAGCCGCGAGCCACCTGGACACCCGATACGTACAACTCACCGACGACACCGACGGGTGTCGGTCGCAGCATCGGATCGAGCACCAGCACAGCCGAATTGGCCACGGGAAGGCCGATGGGCACCGAACCGTGCCCGTCCGGCGACAACAAATGAGTGGTCACGTCACCGGTGACCTCAGTGGAGCCGTAGAAGTTCGTCACCGCCGCATCCGGCCACGCAGACGTGAGCTGCTCGACTGTCGGGACATCGAGTCGCTCACCCGACACCGTCAATCGGCGCAGGCTGGCCGGTGAGACGCCGGACGCCGCGATGTTGCGAGCCAGGGACGGGACCATCACCACATCGGTGACACCCGCCCGCGCGCACAGCTCCGACAGTTGTGCGGGGTCTTTCGCCACGTCTGCGGTCGCGACGATCAGGCGACCTCCGACCACAACGATGTGCAGCATCTCGGTGAGTGCGTCGATGAAGCCGAGACCGGATTTGGCAACGCCGACCACGTCGTCGCTGTCGCCGATGAGATGCGCGCCCCAGGACAGGCGGTTCACCAGGGAATGATGCGTCACTTCCACACCCTTGGGTGCACCCGTGGTACCCGAGGTGTAGATCACGTACACCAGGTCACCGGCCAGCAACGGCCGGTTTCGTTCCGATTCCCTGATCGGTTCGCCGGACACCGCAGCGATCATGTTGAGGGTCAACTCATCCCGGAGGTTCACGAGTCGCCCGCCCCCGAACAGATCGTCCTCGGCACCCGGGAAGTCGGGGCCCAGGGAGTCGGGGGCCACCGTGCTCAGGATGGCGGTCGGTGTGCACTCGGCCAGGATGTGGTCCCGGCGTCGCCGGGGATGCTCGGGATCCACCGGGACGTAGACCGCACCCGCGCGGATGATGGCCGCAACGCAGATGGGTAACCATTCATCGCGACCACCGATCAGGGCCACTCGGTCACCGACCTGGACACCGGAGACGAGCAAATGCCGGGCCAGCCGGTTCACCTGCGCGTCGAACTGCGCGTAGGTCATCTCCACATTTCGGTGGACCACCGCGGTCTGGTCATGATGGGACTGTGCAGACGCGACCAGCAGCGAATCGACCGTCGTGTCCGGAGGTACCTGCAACGCGGGTCCAGCCGAGACCTGCTTGATCACCGAAGCTTCCGAGGCGCCCACGGTGTTCAGTCGCGCGATCTGTGTGTCAGTCCCCGCTCCGAATGCCTCGAGAACACGGGTGAAGATGTCCAGGATCCTGCGGGCGGAATCGGCGTCAACGCCGGCGGGGTGGTAGGACAACTCGACAGACAATTCGGCGGCGGGAACGACGCGCAGCGTGAGCGGATAGTTCGTCGAATCGCGCCACTGCCGTAGCTCGAGAGAGAGTCCGGTTGCGCGTTGCAGTTCACCCAGCACGGTGTCGTCGTTGACGTAGTTCTCCATCACCACGAGCGTGTCGAACAATGCCGGCATCGCGCTGAGACGGTGGATGTCGGTGAGCGAGACCTGATGACCCTCGAGCACCGCCACGTTGAAGGCGTGCACGGTGTCGAGCACTGCATCGATTGTCATGTCGGGTGACACGGTCACGACCGTGGGAATGGTGTTGACGAACATTCCGACGGCGGTGTCGATGCCGTCGATGTCCACGGACCGCCCGGAGACCACCGATCCGAAGACCGTTGTCGCCGAACGCGTATGGATCTGCAGTGTCAGCGCCCACGCAGCCTGGACGACGGTATTCAGTGTGATCGATCTGCGCTTGGCGAGGTTTGCGAGTTCGGCGGTCACGGGCGCGGAGAGAACCATCTCGGCAGTGTCGGGGAAAGACGTGTCGTCCGGTTGCCAGCCACCGGCCACCAGGGTCGGTTCGGTGACTGCGGACAGCGGGCCCTGCCAGACGTCGATGGCGTGCTGCGCGTCCGACTCGGCCATCCGGCGCACGAAACGGAAGAACGTGTCGTCCACCTGCGAGGCAACGGTTTCGGGCGCTTGGTAGGCCCGCAGCAGGTCTTGGACGAGCAGCGGAGTGGACCAACCGTCGAGTACCGCATGGTGCGACGTGAGGACAAGAACACCCGCTTCGTCGGCGGTGAGCAGCAGTGTCAGACGAATGGGTGAGCCATGCTCGACATCGAAGCCCCGTGCCCGGTCGTCCTCGATGAACGTGGCGGCATCGTGTTCCGGATCGGCACTCGCCCGGAGGTCGATCACCGTCAACGGCTCGTCCACGGTCACCGGGATGACGGCGACGGGAGTGCCGTCGTGAGCGGTCCGCACAGCCGTCGTCAGCTGCGGGTACCTCGTCAACACCGCTCGCCATGCGGCGCGGAGCCTGTCAGGCTGCACCCGGCCGGCAACGTCGCGAACGTGTTGCGCCGTATACAGATCGACGCCGCCGGACGCATTGAGGGCTGAGTGGAAAAGGACACCGCGCTGGGCCGGCGTCAGTGGGTGCACCCCGAGAAGTTCCCCGTGATCGCGCTCCCAGGTCGAGATGTCGTCCGCCGACACGTCGACCAGGGGAAAGTCGCTGGGCGAGTGTGCCACAACCGCTTGCGGTGAGGTGGCGTACTCCGCGAGTGCCGCCAGCGCCGTCGTCCATCGGTCGGCAAGTGCACGCACTGCGGCTTCATCTATGACCGACTCGACGTAGGCGAAATCTGCGTGCAGCTCGACTCCGGAATCGGAGACGACTGCCCTGGCGGTGATGTCGACGACCGCCGGGGCCGGCATCTCGTCGGCCGCATGCAGACCCAATCCCGCTGTCTCCGGGGCGGATTGCCATGGCAATTCACTGTCGACGCCACCAACATCGGCACCTCGGAACTGGCCGAGGTAGTTGAACGCGATCTGCGGGTGGTCCAGGGCGGTGAGCCCAGTCGCCGGTCCGGTGGCGAGGTGGCGAAGAACTCCGTAACCGATGCCCTTGTCGGGTATCGAGGAAAGCGTCTCCTTCACGGTCAGGACTGCATCCAGCGCGCGCTTTCCGTGCAACCCGTCGGCTTCGGATCGTCCGAACTCGCTGCTAGGTAGCGGAAGCCGCACCGGGTACCACGATGTGAACCATCCGACTGTTGTCGACAGATCCGCGCCGTCGACGACTCCCTCTTCGCGGCCGTGACCCTCCAGTCCGATGACCATCCCGTCGTGCGACAACTCATCACGATCGGTGAACAACTGGCTCAGCGCCGCGGACAGCGCGCCGATCAAGACGTCGTCGACGGTTCCCGCAGCGATCCGCGGGACGTCGGTCAGTACCGCGGACGCGGTGAGCGCAGGTATCGTCACATTCACGCGCCGCATATGGGCACAGGTGTCACGCTGCGGATCGAGTTGCCGATGCCCGAGGACGGCCTCGGTCTGCCCGGCCATCGCCAGCCACAGCGGTCTCTGATGATCGAAAGCGCCTGCGGCGGCCCGTCTAGTCAGTGCTTGGGCCCACGCCACCAGCCCGGTGCCTGCGTTCGAAAGGCCTGCATCAGGCGTGCGCGCATCGGAGGACGACGCGGCAGCCAGGTCGTCGGCGAGAATCCGCCAGGAGACCCCGTCCACGACGAGGTGATGGATCACCATGACGAGGCGCCCTGTGGTGCTCGCCGAATCGGTGATCCATCGCGCTCGCCACACCACGCCTGCTGCTGGATCCAGCGCGCCCGCGAGGTCGGTCGCGACTTCTCTCAGGTGCTGCTGCCACTTCTCGGTGCTCCACCGATTGAGCTGTCCATCGATGCGCTCGTCACGATCGAGCCTGTCTGCCGCATTCGCGCCGACGGCACCGACCTCGAGTTGGCGTGCTTCGCCCGATCCGACGACCCGCGCGCGCAATGCCCCGTGTCGTCCGACCACTCGGTCGAGCGCGTCGCGGAGGAGTTCCCACGTCAGGTCCTCGGGGGTCACGAACACAAATGTCTGTGCGAAAGAATCGAATCCGGGTACATCGATCAGACGGTGGGCGATCGGCATCAACGGAGCGAGGCCGCCGTGGCCGCCTCCCGCCGCCTGGTCCCGTCCGAAGATCTCACGGCCATCAACCGCAGGAACAGCCGAGGCCGCGATCGCCGCAACCGTGCGTTGCTCGAACACCATCTTCGCTGTGGTCACCAGTCCTGCGCGCCTGGCTCGCGACACCACCTGGATGGAGACGATGCTGTCGCCACCGAGGGCAAAGAAGTCGTCGTCGGCCGACAGCTGGGTCGCCGGATCGAGGCCGAGTACGTCGAGGAAGACCGCGGCGATGATGTGCTCTGCGGCAGTGCCGAGTTCGCGCCCCTGGCCGCTGCGCGCGCCGAGATCTATTGCGGGAAGCGCTCGGCGATCGAGTTTGCCGTTCGCTGTCATCGGCAATGCGTCCACCCGGACGAACACCGACGGCACCATGTGGGCGGGCAGCGCAGTCTCGGCCCAGACGCGCAGTGCGGCATCGAGTGGCTGTCTTTCGGAGTCGGACTCGACCGCCGCGCAATAGTAGGCAGCGAGAACCGTTCCTGCTGCGGCATGTGGGTTCGCGGCGCCACTCGATTCGGCACCCCGATCGACGGCGACCACGGCAGCTGCCGTCACATCCGGATGCGATTGCACAGCGGCGGCGACCTCACCCGGTTCGATACGGAATCCGCGGATCTCGACCTGGTCGTCGATGCGGCCCAGATACTCCAGCTCGCCCGCGACGTTCCACCTCGCAAGATCGCCGGTGCGGTACATCCGGGTTCCGGACCCGTTCGGGTCAGCGACGAATCTTGTTGCGGTCAGTGAGGGACGACCGCGGTATCCGAGACCGACCTGCGGTCCGGCCACATACAGTTCTCCGACGACGCCGATCGGCGTCGTCTGCAGATGAGGGGTGAGGACGTCGGTACGGAGGCCGGGCAGCGCCCGCCCGATGACCGACGGTCCTGCGACATCGCCGCGCGGCGGAACCACGGTGTGCGTGACGTGCACCGTGGTCTCGGTGATGCCGTACATGTTGATCAACGTCGGCGTGGTCGGGTGGCGATCCAGCCATGGCGCGAGTCTGGCCGCATTCAGTGCCTCGCCGCCGAATATGACCGTTCGCAGTGCGAGGTCTGGGCTATCCGTCCGGTGCTGTTCGGTGTCGATCAACGCATAGAACGCTGACGGTGTCTGATTTAGGACGGTGACCCGGTGCCAGCGGATCGCATCTCCGATGAGGACCGGATCGCGCAGGACATCCTGGCCGACGACTACAAGCGCCGCCCCGGTGGTCAGGGGCATCCACTGTTCCCAGACGGAGAAGTCAAAGGCGTACGAGTGCAGCAAGATCCATACGTCGTCGGCGCGGAAGTCGAAGTGTGTGGTGGCGTCGAACAATGCGACGACGTTCGCGTGACTGACCATGACGCCCTTGGGACGACCGGTCGTGCCCGAGGTGTAGATCAGATACGCCGCATCTGCGGGGAGCAGTCTGCGAGTGCGGTCGGCGTCGCCGACCGGTTCCGGCGACACGGTGTCGAGGTCACGTTCCACCGAAGGGTCCGCGACGTCGATGATCGGCGTCCCCACGATTTCGACGAACCGCCCGATGTCGAGAGCGTCGCCACAGTTGGTCAGCACTGCACTCGGTGCGGCGTCCTGCAGCAAGAACTCGATCCGGCCGTCTGGATAATCGGGGTCCACCGGAACGTACACAGCGCCCGCGCGCATGACTGCCGCGAGCATGACGGGCAGCCACTCGTCGCGCGCGGCCATCACCGCGATGCGGTCGCCGGTGCGCACACCCGATGAGAGAAGGTGCCGGGCAATGCGGTTCACCCGCGAATCGAACTGCGCATAGGTGAGGTGCCGATCATCGACGGCCACCGCGACACGCTCCGGATGCTTCCTGGCTGCAGTCTGCAACAGCTCGTCGATCGTCACCTCGCGGCTGACCTCGGGTTGCCCCGACAACCACTCCGACAACAGGTCGGTGTCGACCGGGTCCGCAGGTGCCAGCGCGCGCAGACGATCGTCGGCCGACAGCGACGACAGCCTGCGGACCGCGCTCTCGATCCGTCGCAGATGCACCCGCAGTTCTGATTCGTCGTATCGGGTGGGGTCGGCCTTGAGTTCGAGCGCGAACCCCTTCACCTTGTCGTTGTAGACGAACAGATTGAGGTCGTCGGCCGGCCCGGTGCCGAGTTCCTCGGTGACCGCGACCGTTCCCGCGAAATCGGCGTGGTAGTCGAACACATGCAGATTGATCTGCGAGAGAGCAGGTTTGACGCCGTCGGACACCTGAGTGAGGCGCTCACCCCGGTATCGCTGATGCCGGCGCACGCCGCCGAGTGCGGCCGCCGCACGGGTGATCCACTCGCCCACGTTGTCGTGTGGATCGATCTCCAGCGACACGGGCAAAACGTTCACCTGCATCATTGGGGTACGCAGGCCCACCCCGCGCCGCGCCATCATCGGAATTCCGATTGTCGCCTTGGTACTGCCCGACCGATGAGAGTCATACCAGGCCCAGAGGGCGATCATCGCCTCACCCCAGGTGGCGCCGACCGATCGAGCCAGTTGATCGACCCTGTCGATGACCTCCCGGTCGATCGACACGGAGACGCCGATGGGCATGTTCGCGCTCGGCGACGCCGGCACCAGCGATGCTGCGGAGTCCGCCAGCGATTCGGCGAAGGCACTCCAGTACTCACCATCGCGCTCGGCGACATCACTGCGCTCGTATTCGTCCTCCGCCGTGATCATCTCGGCCACGGTGCCGAACGTCGACTCCGGTACGGCCGCACCTCGCGACAGCGCGGTGTACACCTGCGCCACCCGACGGGTCAGCAACGACAGCCCGTACGCATCGAGCAGTATGTGGTGCGCCTTGAACTCCCAGACGATCCGCCCATCGTCGAGCGACCACACCGTGGCGGCGAACAAGGGACCGTCAGCGAGGGGCAGCGCCTCGGACATCCGCGTGCGAGCTTGTGCCCGAAGTGAATCGGCGGTGCCCACGTGGTTGCGCACCTCGATCGACGGCGGGGTGGCCGGCACCTGGACCGACTGCAGCGGTCCCTGCGGCCCGGTGTCGAAACGGCACCACAGAACGTCGGCGTCGTGAACGGCGATGCCCACGGCGCGAGCCAGGGTTTCGCCATCGCACCCCGCAGGCAGCCACAGGAGCTGCCCGATCGAGAACACCGGCGAGCGAGGCGCCAATTCCTGAGCGAACCACACGCCCCACTGCGCACCCGAGAGCCTCATGCCACGTCCCATCGCCAAACCACATTCCCTTGCGCTCGCCGATGCGAGACGGCCGTCGATCGTGTCTAACGGCTCGACAGTTGATCGGTCGCACCCGGAACCGGTTGCGCTGGATCATTTCCCAGAGCCACGATCGCGTTGTCCGAGTCGACGTGGACGACCTTGGGTTCGTGCACGATGACCTCGGCCTCGTCGAGTTGCAGGAACGACATGATGATCACCAGGTCACCCGGGTTCACCAGATGAGCCGCTGCCCCGTTGATGCAGATGACCCCTGAACCGGCGGCGCCGGTGATCACGTAGGTCTCCAGTCTCGCGCCGTTCGTGACGTCGACGACCTGAACCTTTTCGCCTTCCACGAGATCGGCGGCCTTCATCAACGTCTCGTCGACCGTGATGGAGCCGACGTAATGCAGGTCGGCCTGAGTGACTGTGGCACGGTGGATCTTACCGTTCACCAGAGTGCGGAGCATGTTTCTGTCCTCGGTTCGTCAGATGCTGTGAGTTGTTCAGTGAGAAACGCTGTGGCGTGCCCGCGAATCCGTGGCGTCCGCATCCATGGCGTCACGCAGGCTCTTCGGCCGCATGTCCGTCCAATGCTCGTCGACGTAGTCGAGGCACTCCTGCCGGCCGGCGTGGCCGTCCGCTCCGTGGACGATCCGCCAGCCCTGCGGTACCTCCGCGAACGTCGGCCACAGTGAGTACTGTTCTTCATCGTTCACGAGCACATAGAACGTGCCCTCGTCATCATCAAAGGGGTTGGTAGACAAAGTCGCCTTCTCTCTGCTCGCTCGATTCAGAAGTGATGTGGACGGTGGCCTCCGCCTCGGTTCGCCTGACCGAGGCAACGATCGAGTCCACCAGCTCCCCCGAACGCACTGCCAGGTTCGACAAGAGGGTCGACGTGAGGCCGTGGGTGTGCTCGGTGTTGCCTTGCAGGTAGATCCCGCCCTTGATGCGTCCGCTGGTGGTCACCCGGTATTCACGGTCCACGACGGGGCGGCCCTGGTCGTCCACATCGCAGGCCGCCGCCAGGGGCCCGAGCAGCTCGGCAAGACTGACCGGTTCGAAACCTGTCGCGAAGATGACTGCGTCGCAGCTGAACTCGTCGACGCCCTGGGACGGTCGATGGCGGATCTGCACGGATACTCCGTCATCCGTCTCGACCAGTGAGCTGACCTCCGACGCACCACGTACGAACAACCTCCGGCGCCCCGACACCCTCTCCCCGTACTCGCGGCGGTACAGCTCCTCGATCAGCGGTGGATCCACTGCCGAATAGTTGGTTCCACGGTGATAGCTGAGCAGTTGCGCGCGGAGTTCGTCGGACGACTGATGGAAGTCGACAACAGCGTCCGGATCGAAGATCCGGTTGGCGTAGGGACTGTCGTCGGCAGGTGTGTACCCGTATTTGCCGAAGACCGCGTGGATCTCGGATTCCGGATACGTCTCGTGCAGATAGGCGGCCACCTCTGCAGCACTCTGTCCGGCACCCACCACGATCAGTCTCTGGTGGCGCATGCGCGGCAGTTCCCGGAGGTGCTCGAGCAAGCGGTGGTTGTGGAACACACGCGCGCTCTGCGTGACACCCGCGGGCACCTTGGAACGCAGGCCGCCCGCGAGAACCACGTTGTGCCCGCGCACCGGGACCGAACCCGGCACCTGGACCTCGAACACGTCGCCGGTCCAGTTCACCGAGCTGACCTCGATCCCGTAGGCGATGGGCAGCGACACCTTGGCGGCCGCCCATTCGAGGTAGTCGTGGAACTCGAGCCGGGTGGGAAAGAAGCTCTGCTGGTTGATGAAGTCCGTCAGCCTGCCACGCTCGGACAGGTACTTCAGGAATGAGTAGGGACTGCAGACGTCCCGTTGGGTGGCAAGGTCTTTGAGGAAGGAGATCTGCATGGTGGTGCCGGGGATCAACATGCCCCGGTGCCAGCCGAACCGCTGCTGTTTCTCCACGAACTTCGCCGTCAGGCGGTCTGCCGGACGGGCCCGGTCGTTGTACTCCTCGATCGCGATCGCCAGCGCGAGGTTCGCCGGTCCGAAACCGACGCCCACCACGTCGAACGGAGCACTCTCATCGGTGGTCATGAAGCGACTCCTCCTGCCGGGCTCCCAGCGGAACCGACAACTCGAACGATCATTGGGTTCACGACCTCACATCTCACTCGGGTAAGTATAGGCTAACTTAAGTACAATGTGAAGTCAGCGTGCACGTTGGTGGCGTTTGCTGACCTTGCCCACCGCGGTCCGTTCGAACTCGTCGACCAGTTCCACGACGTCCGGGATCTTGTACGCGGCAAGACCTTTGTCGGTGAGAAATCTCCTTATTGCCGCGAGCGACAGCGCCGACCTGTCGCTTCCCTCCCGTGGGATGACAAACGCTTTGGTGCGCTCCCCGAGCAGCTCGTCGGGCACTCCGACCACCGACACATCGTGAACCGATTCCGATGTCAGAAGGACGTTTTCGACCTCCTCGGGTGCGATCTTCTCTCCGCCCCGGTTGATCTGGTCCTTGGACCGCCCCACCACCGTGAGGTAGCCGCGCTCGTCCGCGCGGACTATGTCGCCCGTTCGATAGAACCCGTCGGCGGTGAAGTTGACGGCGTTGTGCTCGGGCGCGCGGTAGTAACCGCGGATGGTCGACGGTCCGCGCGTCAGCAGATGGCCGGAGGTGCCGAGGGGCACCTCATGTCCCTCGTCGTCCACCACCAGCACCTCATCGGCCTCCAGCGTCGGGCGGCCTTGCCGGGTGGTGATCGTCTCTTCGTCCTCGTCGAGCCCGGTGAAGGTGGTGAGCCCTTCGGCCATCCCGAAGCTCTGCTGCACGGTCGCACCGAGCTCCGAACGCACCCGGCGGGCGGCCTCTGCACTGAACTTGGCCCCACCCACCCGTAGGACCTTCAGAGTTCGCAGGTCATACCGGCGTTTGAGCGACGAATTGAGCCACACGAGCGCGAGCGGTGGGACCACCGACACGTCGGTCACGCCGTGCTGCTCGATCAGAGGGAACGTGACGTCGGGACTTCCGTTCGGGGCGGGCACCACGGTGCCGCCTTTGTAGAGCACCCCGAGGAACCCCGGCGAGCGCATCGCAAAGCTGTGGCACATCGGCAGGACCACCAGTTGGACGGTGCCATCGGTGATCCCGCCGATGTCCGCACTGGCCCGGACGGAGGCCAGGTAGTCCTCGTGGGTGTGGGGAATCACCTTGGGCTGACCGGTGGTACCGCCCGACAACTGCAAGAAGGCGACGTCCGACGGCAGGGATCTGCGTCGGTGTGCCGCGAGGCCGCTTGAAAGCAATTGCTCCGCGTCGCCACCCGCGCCGTCCTCGGACAAGACGACGGTGTGGAGCCGGCCCGCCGACGACTGTCTCAGCTCCCTCGCCAGTGACCCGAAGTCGTTGCCGGCGTGGGATTCGACGGTGACATAGGCGACCGCCTCGGTGAACCCCACGAAGTACTCGATCTCATGCCTGCGCAGCGCGGCAAGGGCAAGGACGGGAACCGCCCCCAGCTCGAACAGAGAGAACAGGATCGGCAGGTAGTCGGGCACGTTCGGCAGGTGCACCACCACACGGTCGCCACGACCGACACCGAGAGCTTCGAAACCCGCCGCGAACGCCAGTGTCCGCTCCCCGAGCTCGCGATAGGTCATCCGGGTGTCTCCGGCGATGATCGCGATCTGATCGGGCGACCGTTCGATCGTCTCGAACAACATCTCGGACAGCGTCTGATCGGTCCAGTAACCCTCGTCGCGGTACCGGGCGGCAAAGTCGGCAGGATATGGCACGACCCCGTCCAGTTCCAACGGTCGCAGCCCGCTCACAGCGAACCCACCTGTGCCGAAAGGCGTTGCACGCCATCGTCTGTCCACGTGGAGGACGGGGTGTTCGCCTTTGTCCCCAGCTCATCGATGAACTCGCCGAGCGCTATTGCCCCGGCCCTGGCCACCTCGTGCGTATCGCGTTCGCGATAGCCAGGATTGAAGATCTCGAGCGAGAGGGGCCCGTCATACCCCGATGCCAGGACGGTGCCGATCGGGGCGAGGAGATCCATCTGCCCCTCACCGGGGAAACAGCGATGCCCACGGCTCCATTGCATGAGGTCCGTGGAAAGCAAAGGCGCATCGGCCAGTTGGAGAAATCCCACCGAGCCGGCTGGGAGTTCGGACAAGATGCCGATGTCCTCACCCCGGGCGATCAGGTGGAACGTGTCGACCACCAGGGTCAGGTTCGGATGATCGGCGCGCTGCAGCACTTCCCAAGCATCTGCGACCCGGCTGATGTGGGTACCCCACGCCAGAGCTTCGAACATCACCGTCACGCCGTGCTCGGCGGCCACGTCGCCCAGCGCCGCCAGCTGTGCCACCGACAGGTCACGGCTGCTGTCGGCGTCATCATCGGTGTTGGAGACCACGAGTATGGAGTCGGCACCGATCTCCCGCATCACCTCCAGCTCGCGTCGAAAACGAGCTTGCACAGCACCGAACTCGTCGTGCGGCACGCCTTCGGCTCGCCGGAACGGCTGATAGAGGTCGATGGTCAATCCGAGGTCCGCACAGCGGCGAGCACATTCGCCCGGGGACATCGCCGACTCCCGAAGGTCGGCATCCAACAACTCGATACCGTCGAACCCGGCGGCGGCAATCGCATCGATCTTCTCCTCGAGGCCGCCGCCGAGAGACACCGTTGCCATGCACATCTTCATGAGACAACGCCCTGGCCGGCGTCGTCAGCACTCGTCTCGGCTTCCGCCGACACGAGACCCGACAGCAGGACCTCGATCCACGTGCCGACCACCGGATCGGAGGCGAGCACGGGAAAGTCGACGTGGGCCGAGCCCGCGCTGCGCCACTTCTCCACCAACGACATCAACCGAATCGAATCAAGACCGGCGTCAAGGAGATCCAGGTCGTGCGTGACCTCGGCGGGAGCCATGCCGAGAGCTCCCGCGATGTCGGCAACGATCTGCTCCTCCGACAAACTCGTGAACACACCTTGCTGACTCAACTGCAGCTCCTCACTCGCAATGTCGGGGCGAAACGCCACCGGGACAACGGCATTGCCGCCATGTCAGGCGCGAGAAGTCGCAATCGACTCCGACGATGGGGCGACACATCGTACCGCCGCGCTTACAACTAAGCCTATACTTATCTGGCGAGTTATGGAAGCGTGCGAAATGTGAGGTGGGCCAAGCTCAGCTCTGCGTGCGGCCCCGAGACCAAGCCCTCCAGAGGTTGCCGTAACGGCCTCCGAGCGAGACGAGTTCGGCGTGTGTACCCACTTCGACGATCCGTCCGCGTTCCATGAAGACGATGCGGTCGGCGCGAGCCGCCTGGCTCAGGCGATGCGCCACAATGAGTGCCGAGCGTCCACGAAGGGCCGCTTCCGCCGAGGCCTCGAGGACACCCGCACCTGCGCTGCCGGCGTCGGCGGTCGCCTCGTCGAGTATCGCCATCTCGGGGTCGAGCAGAACGATCCGGGCCAGGGCGAGTTGTTGCGACTGCATCGGTGTGAGGTGGTGCCCTTGCTCGCCGACAACCGTCTCGATGCCATCGGGCAACGCACGTACCCACTGACATGCATCGACAAGATCCAGTGCGGCCCAGAGCTGATCATCGTCGGCGTCCGGCGCGGCGATTCGAAGGTCCGAGGCCAGCGTTCCGCTGAAGACGTGTACCTCCTGGGTGACCAGCGCTGTCGAACGCGCCAGTTCGGTGCGGTCGATGGACGTGATGTCCCTGCCACCCAACAGCACACGTCCCTCGGACGGCATGTGGATACCGGCGACGATGGTGGCCAGTGTTGTCTTCCCGGCGCCCGACGATCCCACCACGGCGATGTGTTCTCCCGCCGCGATCGACAGCGAGATGTCGTGCAGCACCTCGTGCTCCGGCGAATACGAATAACTGACGTTGCGGATCTCCACCAGCGGTACCCCCGGCGCAGGCCGGGCCGGCCGGGTGTCGACGGCCGTCGTGGTGGTCGCCGCGCAGTCCGCCTCCTCGATCACGCCCACGATGCGACCGAGAGCGGCTGCGCCGGACTGCAGGTCGTTCACCAGCAACATGACCCGTCCGATCGGGTCGAACAACAACAGGAAATAGAGCATGGCTGCGGTCACTGCGCCGACGGTGAGCGAGTCCGCCCCGACCAGCACGAACCCGATGATCAAAATGGTTGTCATGCCGACGAACTCGCCCAGGTTGATGCGGGCGCCGAGTCGGTTCTGCAGCACGATCGCACGCATGAACCAGCGGACCACCGACCAGGAATGACGCTCGATCCGGCCGTTCAGCGACCGCGACAACTCGAATGCGTGCACGGTGTCCAACCCGCGGATCGAGCCGAGTACGTGATGGGCCCGCTCGGCGGTGGCAGCCCGTTCCGCGGCAAACATCGCGGGCGCCTTCTTCAGGAACATCCGCACACCGTTCACATAGACCGGCATGACCACCACGAGAACCAACAGGAAACGCCAATCCAGCAGCGCCAGGCCGACAAACGTCACGACGATGGTGAAAGTGGCTGTGAGAAGGGCGGGTACCACCGATCCAATGGCCTGGCTCACGGTGCTGACATCGTCGGTGGCCCTCGACACCAGGTCACCACTGCCGGCGGCCTCCACGCGCGCAAGCGGCAGCCGCAGCGAGGCGGCCAGCATGGTCTCTCGCAGATGCGCCAGAATCGTCTCGAAGATCTTCGCGGACAAACGGACTCCGAGTCCGGCGAGCACCGCGGCACCCACCGCCGAAGCGGCCATGACCCCGGCCAGGCGCCATATCTCGCCGGTGGCGCCACCTTCGTCGGCGATGTCGACGATCTCCCCGAGAGCTCTCGGCGTGACGAGCCCCAGTGCTGCTGCAGCCGTCATGATCCCGGCGAGCAGCACGAGGGGCCAGATCTGTTTGCGCACCTCGACGCCCAGGTAGCCCATCGTGACGCGAAAGTTCGCAATGGCGAGTTTCTCCGTCGAGACCTCAGGTGTCACATCCCCGGTCGCGGCGCTCATCGGCCGGCCCCGGTCGATCCGGCGGGCAGCAGGCCCGCGCCGGCCAGATCGCCCTGGTAGACCAGTGACCCACCGGAGATGATCACCACGTGTTCGGCCGCTTCAAGGAACGCCGGCGAGTTGGTGAACACCACCGTGCTCAGACCCTCACGGGTGAGATGGAGCCGCCGCGCGACGGTGGCCTCGGTGACCGAATCCACTGCTGTGGTGGGGTCGTTGAGGATCAGTACCTTCGACTCCGCGGCCAACGCGCGGGCCAGACCCACACGTTGGCGCTGCCCGCCCGAGAGCATGCGGCCGGCCTCGCCCACCGGGGTGTCGAGGCCCGCGGGCAACACCTCGACGACGTCGTCGCAGGCGGCCGCGAAGATCGCGCGGGTGACGCGGGAATCACGGTCAGCGGCATCGTCGTCCACACCGGCCTCGATGTTCTCGAGCACCGAACCCTCGAAGAGATCCGCAGAGTGCGGCACTGCTCGCACCAGCTGATGTACGACGTCGTGGCCGAGGTCGAACAGGTCCACATCACCGAGCCTCACGACGCCGGACTCGGGTGCCTTCTTGCGTGCGAGAACGGCGACGAGTGCTTCGGTTTCCTCAGGGGCGCAGACAATCGCGACCAGTCCCGCCGGGGGCAGTTCGAGGGTCAATCCGGCGACCGGCCCGGCCGTCATATCGTCGAAGGATAACGGACCTTCGGCGTTCCGGACGGACCCCGACTCGATCGCCGATTCGGCCTGCAACACCGACAGCACCCGTTTGGCGCAGGGAACCGCACTGTTCCAGAGGGCGCCGAAGTTGGTCCCCAGTGCGTTCAGCGGCCCCATCACGAATTGGGTGAGTCCGACGACCGTAATCAATTCGCCGAAGCTGATCTGCCCTTCGACTGCCATCAGGCCCGCCGCGATCCCCACTCCCACAACGAACAACGCGGAGACCATCTGCATCACGCCGATGTAGGTGCCCTGCGATCCGGCAGCGCGGATTGCACCGACGCGCGCCCGACTGCTGGCCACCCGGTACCGCCGGCCGGCCTCGGGTTCGGCACCCAGTCCCTTGACGATCCGCAATCCGGCGACCAGATCTGCGGCCGTGCCCGCTGCGTCGCCGGCGAGTTCTTGTTCGTGCTCGGTCCGCGCCCGCAACGGTCCACCCGCCAGGTCGAGAATCCACAGGAGGGTCGGCGCCCCGAGAAGGATCGCCAGCCCGAGCGGCCAGGAGATGAACAGCAGGACGGCGCCCGCCACGATGACCGCGGCGAGTTCCCCGATGGGGAAGACGGCGATGAACACAGCGCTCGACAATCGCATCACGTCGGAGGTGGCGATGTTGAGGGAGACGCCCGGCAGTCGTGCCGGGCCGGCCATCCCCCGAGGGTCGAGAAGACGATCGGTGACCCGCATCCGGAACTGGTGCTCCACCAGAGCGTGCGCGTACATCGTCAGACGCTCACCGAACCGCCAGGTGTGCGACAGGAGGAGGAATACGGCAGCCAGTGCGACAACCCAGGCGATGAGCGACCCGACATCGCCGGTGGACACCGCGCGGTCGATCGCCAATCCCATGACCACCGGCACCAGCGCTTCACCGACGAAGTGCCCGACCATCAGGATCATGCCCGGCACTGTGTACTTCCCGGCCCCGAAGATGGTGCGGATGACCAACGTTTTCGGTGTGGTGTCGGCATCGACTCGGATCTGCTTGCTGCGCACCGGCTCTGCGGGCGGCACGAAGAACACCGGGAGCCGCGAGCCGGTGTCGATCGTGAGCCGATCGGACCGCCCAGAGTTCAACACATGATTAGGCTATCCTACCTTCGGGCGCCCGAGCGACTCCCCTGCCGAAAATTTTAGGGCGCCCTAAGTAGCCGCGACCACCCTAGGAACGCCCCATCGACGGCGGCCGTGCCACGTCCACCAGGTCAGCGACCAGCGCAGAGAACTCCTCGATCTGATCGATCACATCCGACCGCAGTTCTGCCATGTCTTCTTCGGACATCGCCGACGCACCGGGCTTGCTCGCGGCGATCAGCAACTCGAGGTTTGTCCGCAACGAGGTGAGCGGGGTCCGGAGCTCGTGGCCGGCGTCGGCGATCAGCTGCGACTGCCGATCACGCGAATCCGACAACGCGGCCAGCATCGTGTTGAACGTGGAGGCCAGCCCGGCCAGTTCATCGTTCCCGGCCACCTGGATCGGGCGGAGATCATCGGTTCGGGCAACCCGTTCAGATGCTCGTATCAATCGGTCGACCGGGCGAAGGCCTGCCTGCGCGACCGTTGTACCCGCCACCCCCGCCAGGATGGCGCCGCACCCTCCGATGATGCCGAACACCCAGGCGAGCCGGGTCAGCACTGCCTGCGTGGAGGTCAGGTCTTTGGAGAGGACCAGCGTGACCCCATCGGTGAGCCTCTGGGCGAGAACGCGATGACCGTCGACATTCGACAGCGACGATTCCTGTTTGCCCTCGATCACATCCCGTTGACCGGGCCCGATCGGAATGGGACCGGTGCGAACGGTCAGCCCGTTCTGCAGCACGAGTCCGAAGTAGATGCCGTTGTCGCCGTACCGGATCGTCTGCGCGACCATCTCCAGTGATGCCTGGTCCTCGACCTCGATCCCCTGGTTCACCCAGGTCGTCACCGACAGAGCCCGCGACTTCAGGTTGTCGTCGACACGTTCGTTCAGCCCGTCGCTGACCACCAGATAAGCGGCCAGGGCCATCACCGCGGCGGCCACCGCCACAACCGCCCCTGCCAGCACGGTTATCTGCCAGCGCAACGAACGTCGCGGCGCGCGCCCGGCGCCGCGACGACGCACGGCGGTTCGACGCTGGAGGCGACGCAACGGACTGACGATCACGATCCCAGTGTGGTCCACGAAGGTAAGAGGGGACTGAACCTTTGCACTCGGCGTCACCGACGCCCGGTCCATCCGAGCTGCCGCCGAACTCGCAGGCGACACCACGATCGTGATCAACAACGCCGGAATCCTGGGCGGCGACAATCTGAGCACCACATCGATCGAGACCATCCGCGCGACCTTCGAGGTCAACTTCTTCGGCGCCATCCAGGTGGTGCGAACATTCGCGCCGGTTCTGGCAGCGAACGGCGGAGGAGCATTCCTCGACGTGCACTCGGTGCTGAGCTGGATCGGACTCGCCGCGGACTACAGCGCGTCCAAGGCCGCGTTCTGGTCGGCGACCAACTCGTTCCGGATCGAACTCGCGGCGCAGGGAACGCACGTGATGGGCTGCACCTCGGCTACACCGACACCCCGATGACCGCCGCGGTAGACGCGGAGAAGAACGATCCCGCCGACATCGTCCGGCTCGCGTACGACGGGCTCGCGGCGGGCGACTACGAGGTGATCGCCGACGAGATCAGCGCGAACGTCAAGGCCGGCCTGTCGGCCGGCATCGAGACGCTCTATCCACAGCTCATCAACTAGTGAGCAGTACGTGCGCGGCGTGCGAGTTCCACCGTGGCCGAACGTAATTCGTCGATCGAGTTGATCGGCGATGCGTACCCCGCACGGGTGTAGGCCACGCCTCGCGGCGTGGTGACGCGTAGATCGAGTCCGTAGCGGTCGGCGCCGGTGCAGGTCACCTCGGTGGTGTCGGGGAAACCACCGAGTGTCTGGGCCATGGCGAGCAGGGAGTCGCGGTGGTCGTTGTTGAGGTGGTCGATCGCGCCGGCCGCGTTGGGGATCACCGGGTCAGGTGACGCTGCGGCATAGGCCTCGGCGGATGCCGAGTCCATGCGGCCGTACCCGCCTACCCACCGCACGCGCTCGACGCGCAACACCCAGAGGGAGAAATCGCTGTAATCGACGTAGTACTTCGCAGCGGGCACTCCGTCCAGGTGCGCCTGGCGCGCTGCCGCGTACTCGGCCTCGCTCGGCTTCTCCACATGACCGGCCAGCGTGATGCGGGCGCTGGCCAACGGGTCCGCCTCGGCGTTCGGCGTCACCACCGCGATGCTGGCCCGGGGATTGCCCGCGAGATTGCGTCCGTGTTCGGCCATGTGCGAGACGCACAGAACCGGCGACCCGTCGAGCAGACCGTAGGTGATGAACGAGGCCCACGGGTCGCCCTCTGCGGTGAGGCTGGCGAGCGTGCCGATGTTCGTCGACGCGACAAGCGTTCGCGCTTCCTCTGCCGCAGACGGCCGCGTGGTGTCGGCGATGTCTGCCAGTGGAGGTGGCACAGAAGGAGCGTCGCCGGGGTCACCGTGATCGAGAGCCATACGCCGAACGCTACTCGAACGGACCCTGACCGGGTCAACCCTCGACGACCTGCAGCGTCACGCGCTGATCTTCCAGCCCCTGACTCTGGGGAACGTTCTTAGGAACTGAACGTTGGCGGTCCGCTGTGTGGTCGTTGGAACTGCGCGAAGGCACTCGTTGCCGACAGTGTCTGTAGGGCGTCGAACAGCTCGACGCCCTCGCCGTCGTCGGGGATGGCAGTCATTACGGGCCCGAAGAAGCACTGGCCGTCGATGCACATGATCGGGCTACCACCAGAGTCACCGAGACTGTCTTGGCTTTCCTGGTGAGCTACGCGCACTGCACTGTCGTAGGTGGAGTCGTCGAGACTGTCGGCGAGCTGGGGATCGAGGCCGCACTCGGAGAGCGCTTCGGCCACCATTGCTGTGGTGACGTCGGCACTCTGGTGGTGCACACGCTGGCCCAGGGCGGTGTAGAGCGGTCCGAGTGCGCTGTCGCCGGCCCTGTCATGCGCTGCGGCCAGGACACGACCCAGCCG